>SECP01000054.1 GCA_004193285.1 Myxococcales bacterium
ATGTCACCGCAGACTCGTACCGCACGAATCCGCGGCAGCGGATGGGCTTCCGAAGCCGCCGACCTGCGCTCGCCGCTCCGCTACAACAGCGCGCCGTCCTGATGACACGCGCATCGACGTAAGGGAGACGACACGGTTGCACCTGGTGCCGACCCGGAACCCTTGCGCCAGTCGCGCCGCGTCTCAGCGACCCCAAACCCTTGTTAGACTCTGACTCGAAGCCGGTGAGAGGCCGCTCATTGTGCGCCCGCGCAGCGAAATCCGAATTCGCTACGTCGTGCGGTCGGCGCGCTGTTGTAGCGGAGCGGCGAGCGCAGGTCGGCGGCTTCGGAAGCCCATCCGCTGCCGCGGATTCGTGCGGTACGAGTCTGCGGTGACATGGGCGTAGTCGCGCGCCACGGGTGGGTAGGCACGAGACGAATCGAGCACCCATTCCCAGACGTTGCCCGCGAGGTCTTGGTGTCCTCAGCGGCCGGCGCCAGCAGCTTTGGAGCCGACGTCGAGAACGTCCGTGATGGCGCAGTCTTGCGCGGCGCTGCCGTCGCCGGTGCAGTCGTAAGCGGCCGCCTCCCACTCCGTTTCAGTTGGCAAGCGCGCCCGGTCCGAGATGCAAAACGCGAAGGCCTCCAGCCAAGTCACGCAATTGACGGGCAGCTCGGCGCTGCCGACCGTGAAGGTCTGGCTGAGCGAGCTGCATTGGATCCCCGCCTCGCTCTCGAGCTCGGCGGCTGTCTCGAAAAGACTCCATTCGGGGCGCCAGCCGCTATCGGGAATGAGCGGATGCGCGCCGGCGCCTGGAGCCGGATGCGCAGCGCTGCGCCAAGCGTCGTAGCCGGCGATGAAGGCTCGGAAGCGCCCCACCGTGACCTCGTACTTGTCGAGCTCAAAACCGCTGACCGTGGCCTCGGCCGTCGGCGTCTCGACCTGGCCGCCCAGCGTGAAGCTCTGGTTCGGCACGGCCAGGCTGGCACAACAGCTCTCCCCCTGACAGTCAGCCCCACTCGGTACGGTGCACGAAGGGCGTTCGGGCTCTCGCTGAGCGGAAAAGTCGTCGCACCGCAGCCAACCCGCGCCAGCGCGGCGCCGTGTGCGCGGCTCGGGCACACCTTCGGCGTTCGTCCGCTCGGCTATTGCGGCATACCCGAGGCCCTTCGCCGTACAGCGTGAAGATGTGTCGAACGACGCGCGCCGCTGCTGTTGATTTTGAGCTTCAGCGCTTCGACCTCGGATCCGAAGCAACGGCCGCCGGTGCTCGTGCCGGCGTGTCTTCGCTCCAAGGTCTTTCCAATACTGCGCGGCACCAGCGCCTTGAAACGTGAAGGCGAGGGCACTGGTGCTGCGGCTCAGAGGCAACCTGCTGCTTCGACGACGTCGGCGAACGCCTGATGGGCCGCTGCGTCTCCAGCCTTGTCATCCATGGTGGAAGAGCTCACCGACACCGCGACCTGACGCCGGCCATCCAGTGCCGAGTAGCCGATGTTGTCGTAGCCAGGCGTTTGCCCATCATGCCCAATGAAGGTGCCGCACGAGAAAAAGTCGTCGAAGCGAAATAGGCCCATCGCGTATTCCGAGGGCACCCCAGGATCTAGCGCGAGCATTTGCGGCAGCAGCTCTTTCGGCACGACGTCACCCGCAACGAGCGCTTGGAAGAAGCGCGCGACGTCGAGCGGCGTCGAGACGAGATTGCCGTTGCCGAATACGGCGCTGCCGCTGATCCGCGTGACATCCATAGGCTCGCCCTGGCCCACCAGGTAACCGCGCATAAACGGCGCGGTCATGTCAGAGTCGATCTCCATCGTCGTCGCGCTCAGCCGGAGCGGTTCGCCGACGCGACGCTGGACTGCGAGCTCCAGGCTCTCAAGGTCGATTTTCTCGATGATCATGCCGAGCAACATGAAATTGGTATTCGAGTACGCCCACTGTGTCCCGGGCTCGAAAGTCGGCGGATGCGCCGCCGACAGCGCCGCCAGCTCCGCGGGTTGCCACTGAAAGTCCATGTGCCCAGCAATGTACGGAGCCATGTGGCGTTCGTCGTTGGCGAAGTCGAAGATGCCCGACTCTTGGCGCAGCAATTGCTCGATGGTCACTTGTGCTGACGCGGGGAGCAGACCCGGTAGCCACATCTCGAGCGTATCGTCGAGCTTCAGCTGACCTTCGTCGACGAGCTGAAGGATCATAGCGGCGGTAAATGATTTAGCCACGCTGCCCATGCGAAAGCGATGACCGGTGGATACGGGGGACCCCGTCTCGCGATCTGAAACTCCGCTCGTGATGGTAGTGGCCTCGCCATCTCGGATCATGGCCACGGATATTCCGGGAATGCCGGCGGCCACTGCACGATCTGCAAGCCGCTGGATCTCGACCAGGTCTTTGGCATCGAGCTGCACGTCTTCTGCATGACTCGAGTCGTCGCCAGTATTGCTGCCCCCGCACGCGAGCAGCGCGTGGGACACACACATCAACTTGACTAGCGAGGCGTAACGTAGATTGGGCATTGGGGAGACTCCTGCTTGATCGAACGAATCGAGCTCTTTGCAAGCAACGGGCCACCGCGCACGACTCAGTATTTGCCGTGAACTCGCGCGATTTAGCCGAGGACGTCTGTCCGCGTCGTGGACGTCCGTTACCCTAGGCGATGCTGCGCCTGCGGCCTTGCGAATCGAGCAAGGCTCTTCTCGGCCCGTGAGTATCATTCCCAAATCGTGAAGATGAAGAGGCTGCTGCTTGGGTCCTTGTTGCTCGCGGCGTGTGATCGTTCAGCGGAGCGAATGCTTCGATCGGAGGGTCAGGACGCCGCGTCCGCTGCGACTGCAGCGCAGCGCAGTCGAACGTTGGGATTGCGCTGGGCGTCTCGAAGATCGAAAAACGGGGGTGGCTAGGCGATACCTGCATGATCACGCCCGATGCGGCCGGAACCGCCCTGCTGGAAAGTGCGCTGAAAGCCGCCGCCTACGATTGTGTGGTGATCGGCGGCGGCCTGAGGCTGCCCCCCAAAAACCTGGCGTTGTTCGAGACCGTGGTGAACATCATCCGCAAGGCCGCGCCGAACGCGACCATCGCGTTCAACACGCGGCCGGAAGACACCGCTGACGCCGCCGCCCGGCAACTTGAGGGTGGTTGAACGATATTCGGGAAGGGTAACGGAGCTTAAGCGAGCTATCAGAGGCTTCGTTCATTCCGGTGCGCTCGCGCCTCGTCCCGGACGTTGGCCGACGACCTCGGTGGACGCAGTCACCGTCAAAATTGTTGACTGCCCTCACACCACGCCGGCTTGGACCGACAGTGGCATCGTTTGCTTACGCACCACCAACTTTCGCGTCAGCGGTCTTGATCTCTCAGTCGTCCGGTACGTCTCGAGCAGTACCTACCAGGAGCGCGTCGTCCGCCTGAAGCCCGAGCCGGGGGACGTCGTGTACAGTCGGGAGGGCGGCATTCTGGGAATTGCCTGCGTGATTCCCCCCGGGTGCACCGTTTGCCTTGGTCAGAGAATGCTGTTGATGCGCCCAGATACGGCCAGGTGCCTCCCGCAGTACTTGGCATTGGTTCTGAATGCGCCGCAGACAATCGCAAGAGTTGAAGCGCTTACCGGCGGCACCGCATCGCCTCACCTGAACGTGGGAGACGTACGAAAGTTTGCCGTGCCACTCCCCCCCATCGATGTGCAGGAGTTCATCATTGCCAAGAGCCAGCAGCTACTGGCGCTCTGCGACGACCTCGAAGCCAAGCTCCGCCGCGCCGAAGACCGCGCCTCGAGGCTCGTGGAGGCTGTCGTCCGGGAGATGGTGGCGTAGTGAACGCCGATGAACCTGACGACGCGCCGGCGCGCTGATGATCGTGCCGGCGGGATACGCCGAGTGGCTGGCTGACGTGAAGGCGTGCGTCCACGCCGCGCAGCAGCGCGCGGCACTGGCGGTCAATGCTGAGGTCATGCAGCTCTATTGGCAGCTTGGGCGCGACATCCTCGACCAACAGGGCAGGGAGGGCGGGGCGCGAAGGTCACCGACCGGCTGGCACACGATCTGAAGGCGGCCTTCCCCGAGGTGAAAGGCTTCTCGCCGCGAAAACTCAAGTATATGCGCGGGTTGGTGGAGGCGTGGCCTGACCGAGCATTTGTGCAGCAGCTGCTGCACAAATGCCGCGGTTCCACCTGTGCACGATCCTCGACAAGCTCAAGGACCCGGCCGAGCGTGACTGGTACCTGCGGGCATCCATCCAATACGGCTGGTCGCGCAGGGTGCTGGTCAGATGGGCATTGCCGAATACCAACTCGCCGAAGCCCTACCCAAGGACTTGGAAGCCAATTTGCCGAGCATCGAGCAGATCGAACGCGAGCTAGGTGGGGTGGACGAATGAACGCGAGGCGCCTCCGCGCCCGGTAACACTGCGACACCTGTGCCATCGTCCCCGTCCCGTCCGCCGGCTCTACTGGCCAGACGCGAGGAAGTCAGGGTACTGACCTCGCCCTTTACGGTCGAGCGGACCGGAGGAACCCCGCGAGGAACGGTCCGGCCGCGGCTGAACGGTCTCAAGCCCGCGCTGAGGGGGTCTGGATGCTTCGGAGGCCGGCGCATTCGCGCTGCGCGTACGGCCGAGCAGTGATAGCCTCGGAACGTGCCCGAGTTCCGGTACGAGGCCCAAATGCAGCCGATCGTCGGCAGATGGCTTAGTGCCCAGGGGTTTCAAGTCACTCCCGAATTCCAGACGTCGCAGGGCATCGCGGATCTCGTCGCATGCCAATGGCGCCGAGCAAGGGTGCGACTTCGGCAGGATGAAGTAGGCGCCTTTCGCTTTCGGTCACGATTGAGCGCTGCGCTTTGGTGCGACATCGGCGATGAGCAGGAGGCGGCATCCAGTGTCAGCGGGTTGCTCGCGAGATACGGACCGACCTTCGGCATGACTCAGGTTGCGCGAGAGCTCGAATGGATGGTTGCTCGCGGAATCCTGGCGAAGGAGGGGCGAGCCGTGTATCGCGATGCACCCTGGTTCCCTTTGCACCGAAGACTGATCGCGGTCGAACTCAAGCTAAGCCGTACCCTCGACGCTATCCGCCAGGCGGTCAGGTATCGCGAGTTTGCCGACTATGCATACGTGGCCCTCCCGTTGGAGGTTGCTATCGACGCGAAGCGCCGCGCTCACGCCGAATTCGAGTCGACTGGCTTAGGACTAATCGGTGTTTCGTTGGACGGCGTGCGCGTGTTCTTGAAGCCCCACTTTGGGGCCGGTGTGTTGGATCCGTTGGCGCAACTTCTCGCCGTTGAACGATTTTGGCAATGCCTGCCTAGAGGCAGTTGAGCATGAGTTGGCGTGCGACGACATTGGCGTGGCGCGCGCGACCAGTCTCTGAAGGGATCTCCGGAAGCGGTGATCCTATAACGTGTGCCGATGACAAGTCTTGGTAGAGAAAGAGCGCTCGACTCGCCGCGGGTGCAGCTGCTATTGATGATACCCATTCAGCGTAGAACTTCGCGATCTGTTCCTTGTGGAGCTTTGGGTCGACGCGAAACGCACTGTGTTGCTTGCGAAGCTCCTGGAACGCGGCGCGAGCAGGATCACGAACAGCGAGGGCGTCGATCACGGAGTCAAGCCATGGCCAAAATTCGACAGTGGCTCGCGCCCAGCGCCGAAGCGGTGCCAACGCGACGCGCGGCGTTGGCGTGCTCGCGCGTTGACCGGAACGATAATACTGAAATCCGGCGCCGAGTGCGGAAGCCGGATTGCTAATGTGACCTCGCGCCCAAAGTACCAGGTTAAGCCCCCAGTACGGCCCGGCCGTATGGAAGGCCAGTGCAGGAAGTCTTCCAATCTCTTCGTGGAATCGCAGCATCCCCGGGAACCGCGTCGTCTCGAAGTTACCTGTACCGAGCTGGTCGGCGAGGTTGCAATCGACGGCCCACACGCCGCGCGCATTCGATTGCGTATAGCACTTAGTGAGAACGCTTAACTTCTTGTCGCGCTCCACCTTCAAGTTCACGGGCTGCGTCAGGATTACCGGCAAAATCACGAGCGGAAGCGGTCGCACGTTCTTCATCCGTTTTGCGAACGCTTTGGCGAGCATGCGATTTATTGCGTTGTGCCGAACATCCTTAGCGTGAGCCAGCTGAGGAACGCTGATGGCCTTCGGCTTTAGCTTCAACGCCTCATCGACGAGGCTACTTACAAATTTCTCGACGATTCGTTCCTCAGGTTTACTGAGGAAACCTGCCTCAGACATTTTCGCGTGTCCTGGGATTCCCGACATGAACTGCGCCCAGTCGCTACCGCCATCAAAGTCTGGGTAGCCATCGGCACAGAGGTCAACCCAAAGCGGGGCTGCCTTGTCCAGCTTCGGCACGATCTTGTTAGCCGTTGGCAGCGGCACGCGGAAGTATGGCGGATTTGGGAAGTATTTACGCGCCAGCTCGGCGTCGGATTGCGACGAGATGAAGGGAATAGCTGACATGCGTGGACGTGTTCCTTAAACCCCAGCGGCGTGCCGTAACGCTCTGCAGAGGTACTCGAGTTCTGGGTAAATGCTGGTGAGTGAAAGCCCGCCGACGGCGACAAGGCTTTTGGACAATTTCGCTTTGAATCGTCGGCGGATAGGAATGCAGACTAAAGAAGGAACGAGTCTTCCCGTCATTGCAAAGTACTTGTCTCCGTGAATAGTGAAGACTCCGTCCTGGGCCTCGATTCGTGGGCAGTTCCAGAGGGGCCGAATGGCTATGGGCGGAAGACCTCCCGGTTGCAGAGTCGCGCCGAGTCCGAGGTACTTCTCGGCGACCAGACGATCCTTGGACCCACTGAGAACTCCATGGTGCCGCGGGTCAGCGGCTCGGTTCAACTCAGTGGGGTTCATCATATATACAGCCCCATCTTCGTCGGGGTGCTCCAGCGCAAAGTGCAACGCCACAAACGGTTTCGTCGTCCAATCCAGCAATCGCGTCGGGAGCCCATAGTGTTGGGCGATTCCGGCCCACTGTAGGTTGTCGTCGAGACCCGGTGGGCTGGCGAGTTTAGACAAGGCGCGCTCACGGAATCGGTCAAATAGGTCCAAAGCCGCTGCCCGTTTGGCAGCGCGTCTATGCCGAAGCGCGCCAGGGCAAAGAGACCACCTCGCGTTCCCGTGTCCCCGAAACCAAAGGGTCCCTCCCTCCGCCCAGGGGGCGACTACCTCCGCAAAATCTGTGAAAGACTCCACCGGGGTTCGCACGACGGTGCATCGCGCAGCGATTTGAAACCTGGCGAGTGTTGTCCGAGTGAGTGTCCCTGCCATGCTGAAGGCTCACCCTCGTAGGGATTTCGCCACGATCGCACCATCGCAAAACCGTGTAGCAACTTCAAGTGCTTTAATCTTGTGGCGCTGGTGATGCCCGATGCCTCGCATGAACGGACTAGGAGTTTATTTAGGAGGCGGACGATGATGCTGGTTGCATCGATCGCGTGGCCGATCGCGTGACTCGGCAACGCGATCAGATGTTGCTGAGCACGCAAAACTCGTGGCTTTATCGAAGACTCGGGAGCGCTCACGAAGGATTGCGCCCCGATGACGCAACAGAAGCATTGGATCGCGGGCGGCGTTGCGGCTGCAACGATTGGCCCGCTGTTGTCGAGCCCGAGTTTGCGGATGTGGCTTCGTAGCGCGCTTGCGGTGCTACCCGCGCTTCAATTATGCCAATCCCCAGGCGTTCGTGCCTCATCAGATTAGGGCCGCAGCAGGCGGGGTTCCGGAGGGCTAAGCCACCAGGACCTCAATCGGCACCGAAATAGCCGTTGTCCACGCAGGGTATCGCCCCCGCGATCTGAACCTCCGACCTACCGCGTCATTCGCCAAAGGATCGCCACGATGCGCCCCACCAGCCTCAACGCCGCCTCCGCCTCCCCCGCGCTGATGTGCCGCCAAGCGATCGCCTGCCTTAGCGCATGCTGCGACTCTCGCGCGCTCCCCGCCGCCGTGAACAGCCGCGCCCGTCGGTTCCCCGGATCGCTCCCGGCGGCCTCCGCGCAATTCAGCCCAATGCTGCACGAGGCGCGCCGTAGCTGATCCTCCAGCGACTTATCGCGCTGTTTGATCTTCGGCATCAACGGCACGAGGGTTTCGATGAATTGGATGCTGAGCTCTTCGGCGTAAAACTTCATGGCCTGCTCCTCTCGGGCTTGCTCGCCCTAACCAGCCCTCAACCAACCGTGCGCGCAGGCGCAGTCGGGGCTGGCCGCGTCTTCGCGGGCACCGGCGCAGCCGGCTTGGCCTCGACGGCGCCGAGCACACGGATACAATCGCTCTGCCGCGAGCAAGCCCCTCTCGCCCGTATAGCTCCGTCGTCCCGCGCGCAGCGCGTCTCGCCCCGGCGAAGCCGCCCCCGAGCGAAGCTCGTCCACCGCCGAAGCTCGCCCCGGAGCGAAGCTCGCCCCCCGAGCGAAGCTCGCGCCCCGAGCGAAGCTCGCCCCCGCCGAAGGCGGTTCACGCCCCCGGCGAAGCCGCCCCCGAGCGAAGCTCGTCCACCGGCGAAGCCGGCCCTCCGCCGAAGGCGGTTCACGTCCCCCGGCGCAGCCGGTCCCGCGCCGCAAGCGCGCCCCCGGGCGAAGCCCGTCCTCGCCGAAGGCGTCCCCGCGCAGCGCCCCCGGGCGAAGCCCGTTCACGCTCTCGCCCGCCCCGCGCCGTCACGACAACGCACGTAAACGTATAGAGCCGACACGGTTGCACCTGATGCCGACACGGAACCCTTGCGCCAGTCGCGCCGCGTCTCAGCGGCCCCACAACCTCAAAGATCCGCGCTCAGCGCCGTGAATCTCACCCCGTGTGTGCGCGTGCGTAGGCTCCGGGTGTGGTTCCGACGTGTCTCCTGAAGTGCCTGTTCAACTGGCTCTGGTCGTAGAGGCCGACTCTGGGCGCGACCTCGCTGGGCTTGATGCCGGCGGCGAGGAGCTGCTTGGCGCGCATGATGCGGAGCCGCGTGAGGTAGGCGTGGGGCGGCAAGCCGACTTCCGCCCGGAAGGCGCGGCAGAGGTGGAACTTGTCGATGCCGGCGTGGTCGGCGAGCGCGTCCAGCGTGACCTCGGCGTCGAGTCGGTCGCGCAGGTGCTCGATCGCGCGGCGCACGGCGCGGGTTTGCTGGCACCTGGCGCCCTGGATGGCGGCGAAGGCCAGGGTGGCCTCGGTGACCGCGACCTCCAGCGCGAGCCGGCCCGCGCCGGCCTGCACCGCGTCGTGCAAGCGGTGGAACGCCGCGCCGCGCGGATCGCCCGCCTCGAGGTGCGAATGGACGCGGACGTTGTCGTTGACGCTGTCCACCGCGCTCGGCGAGAAGACGACGATCTGATAAGTGGCGGCGCCGTCTCGCGCGAGGTCCCGCACGACGTCCCCGGGGGCCTGGATGCGGAGCGAGCCGGGCGCGCTCGACCACACCTTGCCGCGGGTCAAAAACGAGGAGCGCCCCGCCTCGACGCGGGTGATCGTGTACGCCTCCTTCATCCCGACGTAGAGCTCGTCGCTCGACCAGCGCAGCGCGCGCAGGCCGGGAACGGACACGGGGAGGAGGTGCTTGCGAGCCGGCACCTGACCATCTTACGCGCCGCGCGCGCGGGCGGCTTGGACATTCTTGGCGCCATCTGGATCGATTCCCGCCAAGAATCGCCAGTGCGGCGCGGGCCTCATGCGCCTTCGAGGCCGTTCGAAGCGATATGCAGGACGCCGACTACCGGCAGCTCCTTCGAGGCAGCAGTGACGACGAAGCCGGCGCCACCGACGCACCCGACAGACCCTGGCAAACTTCGCCCCGCGCGGCGTCCCGCGCGCCGACGAGCACCGTGAGCGCGGGGGTGGTGTTTGCTAGTCGCCGTCGGGGTTGGGGGCGTCGGCAGCCTCGGCCTGCAGGTAGACGTAGTCGGACGAGCCCGTGACGGCGTGCTGGGCATCGGACCCAGCGCCCGCATGGCACCCCACACAAATCCTCTTTACGGCGCTATCGCTTCCGAGTCCGTCCGCGGCGACTCCGCTGCTTTCGGGGGGCGCGGCGCTGCCGAGCGTAACGCGCTCGTACCAGTACCAGTTGTCGCCGCCACTGCTCGCAGCCTTGACCTTGACGCTAACGGCGTAGCCCACGAGCGACGACGAATCGTCGTAGAGCTCCTTGACGGAGGCAGTGTCGACGGGGCGTTCATCATCCACGCTGCCCGTGAAGGTAGCCGCAAGGTCGTTCGAACAGACGCGGTTGTAGCCGTGGGGCGAGACTTTGATCTGCGGATGCTCGGCCTTCTCACAAGTCCAATTCTTGTAGTCGCCCTTCTTCAACCACTCTTCGACATCCGCGCCGTTCGTAGTCGGCGGGGTTTGAGCGTCTCCGGCCTTGCTCTTGGGTTCTTCTGCCGCCGGTGCGTCACTCGTCGACGAGCTGTCGTCGCCGCCGCAGCCGAGAGCAAGCACGCCGAGTGCACACATAACGCCTACGGTCCAAGAATTGTCGCGCATGGAACACCTCTACGTTGAAAGAAAATCCGGCGGACGAAAACGTCCTCGTGCGCTTAGTCGAGGGACTCTCGCGGGGTTACAGCGCGATAGGCGTTTTGGTGAATTCGACGGTGAGGCCGAGCTCGAGGGCAACGCGCCTTCATCGAGCGAAGCGCGAACGCGTCTCACCCCCGGCGTAGCCCCCCGAGCGAAGCTGGCCCTCGGCGAAGCCGCCCCGGCCGAAGGCCGCGCACCTTCCCGGCGCAGCCGCCCCCGAGCTAAGCTCGCCCCCGGCGCAGCCGGCCCTCCGCCGAAGGCGGTTCACGCCCCCCGGCGCAGCCGGCCCTCCGCCAAAGGCGGTTCACGTCCCCCGGCGCAGCCGGCCCTCGCCAAAGGCGCGCCCCCGGGCGAAGCCCGCCCTCGCCGAAGGCGTCCCCGCGCAGCGCCCCGGGCGAAGCCCGTTCACCCTCTCGCCCGCCCCGCGCCGTCGCGACAACGCGCGTAAACGTATGGAGCCGACACGGTTGCACCTGGCGTCGACACGGAACCCTTGCGCCATGCGTGCCGCGTCTCAGCGGCCCCAAAACCTCAAGGAGCATCTGCCGTGCCCCGTGAATCTGCAGCGAGCCTTGGCCCGGCAGGGGTCGATTCGCCGTAGACTCGTTCGCGGAACTTCCTGCCAAGAATCGCCAAGGCGGGGCGGGCCTGGCTGGCTAGGTGTAGGCCATGCACCAAAACAAGGTCGCGCTGGTCACCGGCGCCAACAAGGGTATCGGTCTCGCCATCGCGCGCGCTCTCGCCGCGCGCGGGCTCACGGTGCTCGTCGGCGCGCGAGACACCGCGCGGGGCGAAGCCGCCGCCCAAGGCATCGCCGGAGACGCTCGCGCCTGGGCGCTGGACGTCACGCGCGCCGACTCGATCGCAGCCGCCGCCAGCCGCATCCAGCGCGAGCTCGGGCGGCTGGATGTGCTCGTCAACAACGCTGGGATCGCCACGTTCGGCACCGCGAGCACGACGCGCGTGGAGGACGTGCGCGCGGTGTTCGAGACCAACGTCTTCGGCGTGATCGCGGTCACACAGGCCCTGCTGCCGCTCCTGCGCGCGGCGCCCGCCGGCCGCATCGTCAACCTCTCCACCCGCCTCGGCTCGCTCACCGCCATCACCGACCCTGCCTTCCCGATGCGCGGCATCGGCGGCGTCGCCTACGGTCCCTCGAAGAGCGCGCTCAACGCCATCACGGTGGCGTTCGCGCAGGAGCTCGCGGGGACGAACATCAAGGTGAACGCCGCCTGCCCGGGGCACACCGCGACCGATCTGAACGGGCACAGCGGGCACCGCACCGTGGACGAAGCTGCGACGGAGCCAGTGAGGCTCGCTTTGCTGGGGGACGACGGGGACACGGGGACTTTTTCTAACGAGGCTGGGACGATTCCTTGGTGAGCTCGTGCACCGGCTGCGCCGGGATCGCGCGCCAGACGCGCGTTCACCGAATCGGCCGAAGGCCGTTCACGTTTCCGCGCGCAGCGCGTTTCCGCCGAAGCCGCCCCCGAGCGAAGCTCGCCCTCCGGCGAAGCCGGTCACACGCCGAAGGCGTCCCCGGGCGAAGCCCGTCCCCGCCGAAGGCGCCTCCGCCGAAGGCGTCCCCGGGCGAAGCCCGCCCTCGCCGAAGGCGTCCCCGCCGAAGGCGCACCCGCCGAAGGCGTCCCCGGGCGAAGCCCGCCCTCGCCGAAGGCGCCCCCGCGCGAAGCGCGTTCACCCTCTCGCTCTCTCGCGTAGCGCCGTCACTAAGACTCACTCCAACGTATGAAGCCGGCACGGTTGCACCTGGTGCCGGCGCGGTACCCTTGCGCCAGGCGTGCTGCGTCTCAGCGGCCCCCGCGTCTTTAGCGGCTGGGTACGTCGAGTTTTCGGTTTTCCCGAGCACTCTGCTACAAGCGTGACGATGTCGAGGTGGGCGGTGTTCGCGCTGTCGGGTGGCTTGCTCGTTGGCTGCGGCAGAAGCGGGCTGGACGGGCTCGAGCAGCTCGTCGAGCAGGGAGCCGACGGCAATGGTGGGAGTGGTGCGGCGGTCGGGGGCTCGGGTCAGGGCGGCTCGAAGGGAGGCGCTACAACAGGCGGCAGCTCCGTCGGCGCGGCCGCTGGGAGCGCGGCTGCCGGCGCCCCGGCGACGGGCGGCAGTCCTATGGGTGGAGCGCCGGGACGAGGCGGCGAGCCTGGCGACGGCGGAGCGGCAGAGGGCGGCAGCGCTGGCGAGGTCGGGTGCGAGGGGGACGCGTGCGACGGCTGCGCGACAGGAACCTATTCAACGAGCGGGTCGGGTGCGTGCGTGCCCTGGTCCAGCTGCAAGCGCGGACAATACGTGCTGCAGCAGCCAGGCGCGTCGCGCGATCGGCTTTGTGCTCCTTGCCCCGCTGGCAGCACGACGAAAGCCGACAACGAAGCGCAGTGCGCTCCGATCGCGGTGACCCAGGTCGCGTCCAGTTACTACCATTCTTGCGCTCGCTTCGACGACGGCAGTGCGAGGTGTTGGGGATTGTGGGGGGCTCTCGGTAACGGGGAGATCGTCAATGACGTGGGCGACGATGAGCTGCCGTCGGCCGTGGGCGCGGTCACCGTGAGCACGGACCCGGACGTGACGGTCGTGCAAGTGGCAACGGGGGTGTGGAGCAGCTGCGCGCTGCTGAGCAACCAGGACGTGAAGTGCTGGGGCGCGAACAATGCCGGCCAGTTGGGTCAGGGCACCGCAAGCGAGCTCCACGACCCTGCCGAGATCGCGTCGATCGCAGTCGGCAACGATGCTGATGACGCAATTGAGCAGCTGGTCAGCGGTCAGAATCACGTCTGCGTTCGCCTCGCCTCGGGCCGCGTGCGCTGCTGGGGCCTGAACCATCGGGGCCAGCTGGGGCAAGGGCGCGTCGACAACATCGGCGATGACGAGCTGCCTTCCTCGCTACCTGCCATCAGCGGCTCGTCCGAGCCCGGCGTGACGGTGACGCAGCTCTCCGCCGGCGCGTTTTATACTTGCGCCATCCTCTCGAATGCCACCATCAAGTGCTGGGGCGACAACGACTCGCAGCAGCTCGGCTATGGCAACACGACCGTCGTGGGTGACGACGAGCTGCCATCCACGCTGCCGGATGTGCGGGTGAGCAATGATTCGACGGTAGTACCCGTTCAGATTGTCACGGGCTACGCCCACACCTGCGTTCTGCTCTCGGACGCTTCGGTGAAATGCTGGGGCCGCGCTAGCGAAGACTACCCATCACCACCCAGCGTTCAGACTCCGGCTGACCTGCCTCCCCAGCTCATCGCGCCGAGTGGTACGCACGTCGTTTCGCTCGCAGCCGGCTACTTTCACACCTGCGCTCTCTTGTCCGACCGCTCCGTCAAATGCTGGGGCAATGGCGGGTACGGGCAGCTCGGTTACGGCGAGCCGAAGCATCTGAATCTCGCCGAGGCGGGACTCGTCAGCGTGCTGGATAGTGACGAGGCTTGGGTCACCGAGCTCAGCGCCGGAGCCTTTCACACCTGCGCGCGACTGTCAGACGGTCACGCCAAGTGCTGGGGCTGGAACGTGCACGGCATCCTCGGCCAGGGCAGTATCGTCAACGTCGGCGACAACGAGCTGCCCTCCAGCATCGGCCCCATCTCCTTCTTTTGACGGGCCACGCCCTGCGGCTCAGCGCGGCTTGTAGAGATGGAGAGCGGTGCCGCTGGCGAACACGGTGGTCGCCGTGACTTCGAGCTGTAGCGCCTTCGGGAGCTCCTTGAAAAGCGGCTTTCCGCCGCCGTAAGCCACCGGCTGAGTGATGATGGCATATTCGTTGATGAGCCCAGCTCGCGCCAACGACTGCACGAAGCCGGCGCCGCCCCAGGCAATGATCTCGCCGCCAGGCTGGCTTCGCAGGGCCGCAATCTCTTCTGCGAGCTCGCCACTGGCGATCGAGGCCCCTGACCACTTCGCTTCCTTGAGCGTTTTGGAAAATACCACTTTGGGGATGTCGTTCATCGGCGCGGCGTACTCGTCCTTGGAGGTAGGCCAGACCGTGACCATCTGTTCGTAGGTCACCCGCCCCATGAGGTGTGTGCCGGCGCGGCGGATGCGCTCGAGCTTCCACCGCTTGAGCTCGGTCGGCTCGGGCAGCCCGCCGACCGCGAGCCCGTCAGGCGCCGAAACGTAGCCATCAATCGAAGTCGTCATGATTAGAACCACGTCACGCATGCTCACTTGCTCCTTGCCGGGCTAGGATCACGGTCTGTCATCGGACAGGTTGAAGTAGCTGTTCTCGCTATCCTGCCGAGCAACTTCTGTGCCCGCGCTAGGTGCGCCGTGCACGCGAGTCCTCAGGAGTGCTTTCCTCGTCCAGGGTTCGAACCTTTCGGATGGGGGGCCAACGAAGCCGTTCCGCAGCGGCACGAACAGCGCGCGCCGCCGCTTCAGCCCCGCGCGGCCGGGCGACGGGCGCGCGGCGACGCCGGACCGCCGAAGCGCGAGCGCTCGCGGGCTCCTCTGGATCGAGTTGCCCCGTGGTATGATCTGCGCCGTGAGCGTCGAAGAAGAAAGAGCCGCCCGCTTGGCCCGAGCCGCCGTGCGACGCGCCACCATGACGATAGAGGTCGTCTCTTTGGGGGAGCGTAAACCGTCCCCCTACGCTCATTGCACTCCCGACGAACGCTTGGCAGCCGCCGTTCGCCTCATCGAGCACCATGAAGCGCTGCGGGGCGCTCGCGTTCCACTTCCCCGTGCGGCTTGGCCGGGCGAGAAGTTCGTGATCGGTGCGGAGTGACTAAGCTCCCTCAGGACTTCAGCGACTTGCTCATCGCGCTACTGGACGCCAAAGCGGAGTTTGTTCTCGTGGGTGGGTGGGCCGTCGTTCTCTATGGTCACGTCCGTTCAACGGACGACATGGACATCTTCGTGCGCGCTTCGCCAGAAAATTCCGAGCGTGTGTACGCCGCTCTCGAAGCGTTTGGCGCGCCACTTCGTACACACGGGGTGCATGCGCGCCATTTCGCGAACGAAGGTGACGCGTACCGCTTCGGCGTCGCTCCCTTGAAAGTCGAGATACTGACGAAGATCAGCGGCGTGTCATTCGTCGAGGCTCTGCAAGGTTCCAGAACGTTCGAGCTGGACGGCTATCAGGTTCCGTACATCGGCAAAGCCGCACTCATTGCCAACAAGAAGTCCGCCGCTCGCTACAAAGACTTAGCCGATGTCGAAGAGCTCGAGCGCCTGCCGGGCGACTAAGCCAAGCAAGCGCCGTCACGTCCTCCCGCGCCCAGGCCCCGGCCGAAGACGTACCCGCCGAAGGCATCGCCGCAGAGGGCGTGGCCGTGAGGGCGTACCCGCGAAGCACCCTCAGCCGAAGCTCTTTCACGATATCGGGCGTGCAGCGCGACCCCGACGACGCGCGTCACGCCCAAAGCTCCGCGCTTGCACCTGGTGCGGCCCCAGAACCCTTGCGTAACGCCTGCCGTCTCAGCGACCCGCCATCAGAACGCTTCGTAGCCGATGTTGAACGTCGGCATGACGATGGTCTTCAACCCCTCCAGGCTGGTGAAGCGAAGGTCCATGCCGAGCATGAGGCCCTTGCGGCGTGCCTTGGTTTCACTGCGACTCATCAACGGATAGCCGCCGACACGCAGGAGCGGAGTGAGCCCCGCCGGGTTGTTGTACACGGTGTACCCCAGACCTGCCCCGACGAAGAATCGGTCCGCAAACGTAGCGTCCACGATGGCGGCCATACCGATGAGCCCGCCCGCCGCGAGCGCACCACCACCGTTGACCGTGTAGTAGCCGAGCGTGGGCTGCGCGTACACGCCGAACATGTTGTTGATCTGAGCTCCGAAACGCAAATCCACCCCGTAGTACGTGCACGAAACCTTGGCCGTCCCCACCTCACTCGCAGCCGTGAAGAACCCCATCCCGCCCGCGACGCCGAACCGGAACCGAGCCCCGTCCTCCACCGCGGTGCTCGCGCTGGCATCCGCCCCCGCCGCTGCCGGTACGGTGACTGGAGCAGCCGCTGGCTCCGCCGAAGTCGCTGCAGGATCCCCCGCCGCATCCGGCTCAGCTTCCTGCGCGTGCGCCAACGCAGACGTCGTGATCCCTACCGCCACCACCAAGCCCGCCGCCAAGAAATGACTCATGCGTCTCCTCGCTTTCTCTCACAGCATACGAATCGATTCGTACAAACTTCCACACCTTCGTTATCAATATCGACATTACGAAGCTACAGAGTCGCACTGACATGTAGCCTGCTGCCTGACAGCACCTCCGCGGCCTGCCGGCCCATCGCATGTGCTCAAGCGAATGCGGCCGCTTTGCGCTCGAATGGTGCCCACTTCCATAAGAAACCTTCACGCGCACATGAACGGCCTCCGAGCTACACGACACCGCCTTGGGCACCTTAAGGACCGTGTTCTGATTTTCTCGCGCTTACTCCCCGAAGCACTTTCGTATCCATGCTTGCTCGCGCGATCGCGTAAGTTTTCCGACACGCGCCGCCCGGCTCCCATCCGATGCCGCGCGCGCACCGCATCACGCCCCGGCGTAGCCGCCCCCGAGCGAAGCTCGTCCACCCTCCCCGGCGTAGCCGCCGCGCGCCGCGCGTTCACCGGCGTAGCCGCCCCCGAGCGAAGCTCGTCACCGGCGTAGCCGCCCCCGAGCGAAGCTCGTTCACTCTCCCCGGCGTAGCCGCCCCCGAGCGAAGCTCGTTCACTCTCCCCGGCGTAGCCGCCCCCGAGCGAAGCTCGTTCACCCTTCCCGGCGTAGCCGTCCCCGGCCGAAGGCCGTTCACCCTTCTCGGCGTAGCCGCCCCCGAGCGCAGCGCGCGCATCTTCGCGAAAACCGACGCGCATCGACGACCAGAGCCGACACGTTTGCACCTGGCTCCGCCCCGTGACCCTTGTGCAATCGGGCCGCGCTGCAGCAGCCCCTTCTTATCGGCTCTTCATCAGCTCGTGAAATCTCCGCGCGTCTCCGACCCTCGGCAAGTGGTTGAAGAGCACCGACGCGCCGCTCGGCACCTGCTCCGCCAGTCGCGCGAGCTCTTCGTCCGTGTACACGTGCCGGGCCCCGCCGATGCCGTGGAGACGCACATACGCGGGCCCCGCGCTCGTCACGTGAATGGGGTCCACGAAGGGATCGACGACGTAGATCAGCTGCAGCTCCTCACAGAGCCGCAAAGCGAGCTCCCTCTGCGCGCTCCATGCGGGGCCGCGCGGTTCCCAGGCGAGCCGCAATCCGGGCCAGCACTGCGGCCTGGCGATGTCCGCGATGAAGCGGCGGAGGTTCTGCACGTTCTCCGCGCTCGGCCCAAAGCTCGCGGGGCATTGAAAGAGCACCGTACTGGCGCGGACGGTGTTCGCGGTCGCGAGAGTGCGCGACATCGCCTCACGAACGATCGGCGTGTCGCGGAAGCGCCCGCAGTCTGCGCGCTCCTGCTCGCTGAGCGCGCGCTTGAGTCGCCGGTAGGTGGGGCTCTTACTTTCGTGCGTGATGAGCTGCCACGCTTTGACCGTGAACTCGAAATCCGGCGGCATCGCGTCGCGCCAGCGCTGCGCGACGCGCTCGGCGGGCGGCTCGTAGAAGGATTGCTGCACCTCCAGGAGCCGGAAGTGTCGCGGGTATTCGGCCATGGCCATCGTGAAGCCGCACAGGCCGACTTTCACGGCGGCGACGGTGGCGGACGCGGGCTCAGTCGGCCGCTGCACGCGCTTGCTTCGCCTTGCAATAGGCGCAGATGGGCCGCCCATAGAGCCCCGGCCGCAGGTGCTCGCCGGCCCGGCAAACCGTGCAGCGCGCGGGCTCGAGCAGGGAGGCGAGCTCGGGGCTCACTTCGCGCAGGTCGTCGGCCGTCACGATGCCGCGCAGGCCTCCCGGCGCCATGACGAGCAGTGAGCCGACGCCGTGCATGAGGAGCAGACGCGCGGCGTCCGTCACGGTGCAAGCCGGCGACACCGAGGCTGGATGGTGCCAGGCCAATGGCAGCACGGGCTCGTCGGCCTGCGCGTGGATGAGGTCGCACGTGCAAACGAAGCCGACAACTTTTTCGCCATCGAGAATCGGAAAGTGATGCACACCCTTGCTTTTGGCCTCCGCGAAGACACGAGCAACGCTCGCATCCGGCGGTAGGACCACTACAGGCCGGCTCATCACCTCGCTGACGCAGAGGGTTTGTTTCACGCGCTGAGATCTCGCTTCACATCCCCAGCGGAGCAAATCGCGTACCAGGAGGGCGCGACTGCTCGGATCGCGCCCCGATCGCCGCCTGAGGTCCCGTTTGGAACGTCAGGCGGCGCGGTGAGGCGTTGGGCGCCGGGGCCGCGGACGGGCGGTGCTGCGGCTTGCTTGAGCGCGCCACCAGTCGTGGGTGAAGAGCTCCGGATGCTCCAGGAGGCTGCGCAGACCGAGGTCGTCGTCTGCCGGTGCAGGGGTGAGCTCGTGCCGAATTTCAGGGAGCGCTCGGAGAAGCTCGGCGGGGGGTTCCTCGGCGTCGTCCAGGAAGGTCACATCGACGTGGCGAAGCATTGACGTTCTCCTTCGTGAGGTCCTTTCTGATTTTCGGGTAAGAATTGCACTCGAAGCTGTCAAGGGCCTCAGGTCGTGGCGTTCGAGGAATTTTTCGCGGCGAAGCTTGCGCTCTTCGCCGGCCACAAGCGCTGTTGTAATAGCGGCGCATGATGTGGGTCCGGGTCGTAACTGCGCGCGGGGTTCCGCTCTCACGGACTTTGCTTACGCACGCGCCCTGCGGATCCACGCCGGCGACGGCGGCGAGGTTCGCACCGGTACGTTCAGCGCGGCCGACGAGGCGTCCCATACGCGGGTTGTGGCGGGGCGCAGCGGAGCCTAAAGGTGCCGCATGCCGATGCCGCCAGCCACTGATCGCGCCTCATGGCAGTCCAAGCTCGATGAGCTCCTCGTCAAGGAGAAGGCTCACACTCGCGCTGGGGACGCGCTCGCCGCCGAGCGTCGCTCGCTACCGATGGTGGAGGTCGACTCATCCGTGAAGCTCGTCGGCGCGGGCGGCGCAGTGTCGCTGTTCGATGCATTCGAAGGTCGGTCGCAGCTCATCGTATACTTTCACATGTGGCACCTCGGCAAGGCCGCGCCCCAGCAATGCGAAGGCTGCACCTTCTTCACGACCCACGTGCAAGAGCTCTCGTACCTGCACACACGCGCCATCACCTTCGCCACCTTTTGCGAAGGCCCGTTCGAAGAGAGCTCGCGCTACCGCGACTTCATGGGGTGGACGCAGCCCTGGTACTCCGTGCCGCCCGAGTCAGTGGGGCCGCTCCTCGCTGGGCGCGATTTCGGCATGATTGCCTGCTACTTGCGCGACGCTGGTAAAGTCTACGAAACGTACTGGCGCACCGGGCGCGGCACCGAGGTGATGGCGCCGTCTTACGGGCTCATGGACCTCGTCGTCTACGGGCGGCAGGAGCACTGGGAGCAGGCGCCGGAGGGGTGGCCCAAAAAGTTCGACGAGCGGGGAGCGCAGTTCCGAACGGACGGGCGCCCCACCGCGCAATGGGAGCGGATCGGTGAAGGCCGAAGCGACGACCTAGGTGCCAGCAGCGCGATCGCGCAAAGCGGAGCATGCTGCCAAAAATGAAGATCCACTCGCGACTTCTTACGCTCCGTTGCGCCTGACGCCGGCGGGCAAAGCGGCCGCTTCTGCTGGAGTGGCGGCATGCGAAGGCTCGGCGCGGGAGCCCTATCTGCCTCCTCGCAGCGACGTAAGGTTCGGTACAAATAATCTCGAATGATTACGCGACCCCAACGTCCGAAAAACAAGATGTACCGTTCGGTACATCTTCCCGACTGATTGCGCGGCCCATCTTCGGAAGATCAACATGTTCCGCTCGTACATCGTCCCGACTGATTGCGCGTCCCATCCTCGGAAGATCAACATGTTCCGCTCGTACGTCGTCGCGGCTGATTGCGCGACTCCCTGCGAGCAACGACATGCACCGCGCTACATGCATGGCGCAGGCTCGGGCGCGGGAGCCCTATCTGCCTCCTCGCAGCGACGTAAGGTTCGGTACAAATAATCTCGAGTGATTACGCGACCCCAACGTCCGAAAAACAAGATGTACCGTTCGATACATCTTCCCGACTGATTGCGCGTCCCATTCCCGGAAGGAACGACATGTTCCGATCGTCAGTCGTCGCGGCTGATTGCGCGACTCCCGGCGAGCAACGACATGCACCGCGCTGCATCTTCGCGACTGCTTGTACGACCCGCTCTCCCAAGAACGAGATGCGACGGTGCCATAAATCTTGGCCTCTGACTGCGCCACCCATCCTCCGAAACAGGATTGTTCCGTTCGGTACCCCCCGTCGGTAGGCGTCGATCACGATCGTCTTCACGACTATTTGTTCGGCCCCAAACATGTACGGTTCGGTACATCTTGTTGACGGCGCCTCCGCGTCGCGAAATCGTTCAGTATTATTTGTACCGTTCCATACGTCGCCCGGAGACGAGAACCCACGTCCCCCGCAGATGAGAAAACGTCGCCCGGAGACGAAACCTCACGTCGCCCGGAGACGAGAACCCACGTCGCCCGGAGACGAGAACCCACGTCCCCCGGAGACGAGAACCCACGTCCCCCGAAGACGAGAACTCACGTCGCCCGGAGACGAGAACCCACGTTCCCTGGAGACGAGAACCCACGTTCCCCGGAGACGAGAACCCACGTTCCCCGGAGACGAGAACCCACGTCGCCCGGAGATGAGAACACGTCGCGAGAAGCGCCGTCCCGGTCCCTCCGGCGCAGCCGGTGCACCTGGGGCGGCACCTCTGACTCAATTCCACCGCCCTTCCTCACGGGCGGGTGCAGCATTGTCAGCGCAGCCGATGCACGCTGTCAGCGCAGCCGATTCACGCTGCCCGGCGCCGCAGATGCACGCTGCCGATGCGGCGCACACCGATGCGACGCTGCCGATGCGGCGCTGCCGATGCGACGATGCCGATGCCGATGCACGCTGCCCGGCGCCGCAGATGCACCCTTTCCACGGTCGGAGCACTGCGCGGCGAAGTGCCCGAGCGCCCTCCCAACGTCCATAGGGTGCGCCGCCGACGCTTACGGGAATAGTGGCGACTTGGTAGGAGCCACAATGCCGTATTGTCGGACTCCGCACCTGACGCTCACACTCCGCGCATCATGATCGAAAGAAGCTACGCGCCCCTGTGTGCGCTCCTGCTCCTGGCGTGCGGCGGCGGCGTGGACGGCGGCGGCTCCGGCGGCACTGCGGGCAACGAGGCCACCGCAGGCGCTGGGAGCATGACCGGCGGCACTGACGGCGGAGCCGCGGGCACCGGCGGTATTGCAGGCACCGGCGGTATTGCAGGCACCGGCGGTATTGCAGGCACCGGCGGTATTGCAGGCACCGGCGGTATTGCAGGCACCGGCGGTATTGCAGGCGTCGGGGGTATTGGCGGCGTCGGGGGTATTGGCGGCGCTGGGGGGACCATCTCTGCAGGCACGGGCGGCGCCGCGGGCTCCCCGGAGCAGCCGGGGTACGACGAGGTCATCGGGTGCGAGCCGGTCAGTCACCACGCAGAGCTCACGTATTGGTCCACGCCAGGCGCTCAGTTCCGGCCCACTGCCATCAGTGGTGACGGTCGCGTCGTTGCCGGAACTTACAACGGCCTTCCCGTTTACTGTAACCCTGACGTGTTATTCGGCTCCCTCCACGCGCTACCTCTCGTACCCGAGCGGCTCGATTGCAATGGCTCGACGGTCCTGCTCCGCGACTTGGCCACCGAAGCGGTCTGGCACGTGTACACAGCGGGTGGCGGCGGAGGCGAAATCGTCCCTCCTTCGGAGCAAACGGCCTACCCGCTCGCGCTCTCACCCGACGGGACTACGGTCGTGGCGAATCTAGACAACGCGCAACACCCCGGCCCCAACCCGGCGCAGTGGACCCCTGGCGGCGGCTGGCGGCCGCTCGAGCCACTGCGAAACACGCTCATCTACCGCGTCGGCAACGACACCGCGTGGATGGTGGGCGCCGATATCCGACACATCTTTCGCTTCGAGCCGGCAGTGGGCAAGACGCAGCCTTGGTCCTGGCCGTCCGGAGCTTTCGGCATCCCGCCCGAGCTCGTCGTCAGCGCAGACGGCACCGCCTACGCCTTTAGCTTGCACAACAACGACAGCTTCGGCTGGGTTCGGGGCAGCCGATTCGTACAGGGCCAATGCCCGAGCGGCCACTGCACGCCCACCGATCTCAGCGGCACCGGCCAGGTCCTCCTTGCCTACGGAGTGGAAGGTGGCGTGCCCCGCTCCTTCCTGTTGACGGACACTGGCTACCGCACCCTCAACGAGCTCATCGAGCCCTACGGAGTTGACACCCAAGGCCTCGCCCTCGTCGCCACCGCCATGTCCAACGACGCCCAAGCCTTCACCGGCCTCGCCTACGACCCCGAAACCTGGGAAGAGCGCCCCTTCTACGCCACCGTCCCCAGGGACGCCTACGATTGGCCCCTCCTTTAACTCTCGTCCTACTGACGCTGCCTCAACTCCCACCTGCTACTGACATCGCCTCAACTCCCACCGGCGACTGACATCGCCTCAACTCCCACCGGCGACTGACTTCGCCTCAACTCCCACCTGCAACTGACATCGCCTCAACTTTCACCTGCGACTGACTTCGCCTCAACTCCCACCTGCTACTGACATCGCCTCAACTCCCACCGGCGACTGACATCGCCTCAACTCCCACCTGCGACTGACATCGCCTCAACTCCCACCTGCGAAGGATGTATTTAGTGCAGCTCAGGCGGGCCTTTAAGCTCCTTGAAACATGCGCAAAAAGGGACGTCTGGCTGCGACGTCAGATCCATTCTTCGGATCCGAAGAACGGATCGAGGCGAGGACAGTGCCTCCCGGCGAGAATGAGGATTGAACCCGGAGGCGTTCGGAGTGCCCGGATCCCCTCCACGACCGCGCGCGTCATCCACCGTTCAACAGCGGCGTGACCAGCCGACGCGCGACGCCGCCACCGGACGTTGTCGCAACCAATCCGAACACCGGATCAGCCCGAAGAACTCAACGGCGAGCGAAGCCTACTGGAGCAGTGACGGGGAGCGCGGCGTTCGTTACAGCGCGCCGATGCAGACGTCCGCCACGGTGCCATCCAAAGCGATGGTGCCGTCGAGCGATGTGCACAGGGTGGTCTTCGTGGCGAGCGGCGGCAAGGTCGTAAATTCCGCCGCGTCCTCCGCGTCGGTCACGAGCTCGCCGTCGGCGAATACGTAGACGTGACCTGATTTGCGGCACACCCGCACCTCGTGCGCCCCGCCGTCGTTGATGACCATGGGCGCGGTCAAATCCGTGTAGTTGACGGCGTCGTCCAGCTCGACCGAGATGCTGGTGCCGCCGCCGCGCAAGCGAATGTCCCAAAACTGCGAGTGCATGCAGATGGCGCGCTGCGAGAGGATCCCGGAGCCGACTGTCGCCGTCGTTTGGATCGAGAATGCGATCGAAAAGTCCGCCAAACCGAGCCCGCTCAAGTCGTTGGTGCACGTCGTTGCACGCTCGCAGCTGACCTCCGTGGTCGCGCCCCCATCACCTCCGCCGCCGGCTCCACCCTCCGCGCCGCCCGCACCGGCTCCTGCTTCGCCCGACGCGTTCGCGCTTCCCGCGGACGCCGCAGCGCCGCCCTGACCCGCCACGCCCTCGTGGCCGCCCTCACCCGCTACACCGTCGCTCACGGCGCTCTCGCCCGCTGCGCCCGCTGAGCCCGCTGCGCCCGGAGCTGTTGGGGCGCCGCCCGCCATGTGGCCTTGACCGGCCGCTCCGCCTTCTTCCGACTCGGTCTTGCGCTTGTCGTCCTTCGACCCGCACGCCTGAAAGACCGTGAACCCCGCCAAACCCAGCACCGAGAGCCATGCTACCGACTTCAAAGCACCAGCCAGGGTACTCACCGCGAGCGGCGCGCTCAAGCCCTTCTATCCGCCGGTATCGAAGACGCAGGTACCTTCGGGGGTGCACGTACCATCTGGCAGCCAGGGGCTCACGCTCGCGCAGTCGCCGTCCGTGTGACAGAACGCGAGGATGCCTTCGGAGCGGCAGGCCCGGTCATGCGTCATGCGCCAGCACTCCTCGCCGCCTGCGCAATCCTCCGGACCATCGCACAACGCAACGTTGATCGGGTCCAAACAGCCTTCTTCTGGGGTTGCGCAGCTGGGTCCCGTCGTGAGGCAGCAGAGTGTACCCACCGGGCAAGTCACCCCCGGCTCAAGCGCATTGTTCGCGCAGTAGAAGAAGTCCGAGCGATCGTCACCCGGAGTGCTCAAGTCGTCGTCCGGCTCACAGCTCGCGCTGCACCCGTCGCCGTTCGCTCGATTCCCGTCGTCGCACGCTTCACCCGCCGTCAGCAGGCCGTCCCCACACTCAGGCTCACCTTCACAGCCGCCTAGACCTATGAGTGTCAGCGTCAAAGCCATCGGCACGATGAGCCGTGCGTAGCCCCAGGTATTCATCGCTCGCTGGTTCATCGCTCGCTGGTTCATCGCTCGCTGGTTCATCGCTCGCTGGTTCATCGCTCGCTGGTTCATCGCTCGCTGGTTCACCGCTCGCTGGTTCACCGCTCGCTGGTTCATCGCTCGCTCCGGCCCGTAGGCGGCTTCGACACGCGCCGCGTTTAGCAACGGTCGTACCCCACCGAGCAGCGTCAGCCGGCCCGTCCGGCACCTCAGCGGGGTACTCCGCAATCGCGGCGGGCGCGGCGGGCGCGGCGGGCGCGGCGGACGTGCGGAGAGTGGCTCTCGAGTGCAGCACGCGGTAGAGCCGTCGGCGTTCGTCTCGCGTCAGCTAACGCAGTCGCTTTGCGCCGCGAAATTGCTCGAGCGAGGCGACCGTGTCGAGTCAGGCGTGCGCGCTGACCGTGAGCGCAGACGCCGTGAGCGCAGACGCACCGTGCGTGCTGGCAGGGTGGGGAACGGCCGCACCTCGAAAGGTGCGCAAATTCTCGGGTTGGCTGCCAGCGACGCGGCACAACCGGCAGAAACTCACGTGGCGTCCCCAGGTCTAGCAGCGCGGCTCCAGCTTGATCCGAAGCTGAACGTCGCGGGCAACGCGGCGTCCGCTAAGCCGCGCCGGGTCGGGATCCCCGAGGCCCAGCTTGCGTTCCGCTCGACGACATTCGCTGGAGTAGGTTCGAACGGCGGCACCGGTCGGCTGCAGGCCGGAGCTTGCCGCAATCCCGCTATCGAGCTCGCGCCAAGTCAAAACACCCTTGTCCTCGGCTAGCTGTCACTCGAAAGCTGACTGTCGGCGTTGCCCGTGCCGGTGCTGCGTCTTGGTTAGCGCCCCACCCTAGTCATGCGGCAACCGCAATGCGGGTGGAGTCGTCCGCGTCGGAGGATGCGGATGGCGCGGATCGCGCGGATCGCGCGGATGAGGCGGATGGCGCGTCCGATTATGCGGATGGCGCGAAGGATGATGCGGACGATGCGGATGATGCGGACGATGCGGATGGCGCCGACGATGCGGATGGCGCGTCGGATGGCGCCGACGAGCGGATGGCGCGTCGGATGGCGCCGACGAGCGGATGGCGCGTCGGATGACGCGGACGACGCGGACGACGCGGATGGCCCCCACGACGCGGATGGCCCCCACGACGCGGATGGCCCCCACGACGCGGATGGCCCCCACGACGCGGATGGCTCCCACGACGCAGATGGCGCGTCGGATGGCGCCGACGATGCGGATGGCGCGTCGGATGGCGCCGACGACGCGGATGGCGCGTCGGATGGCGCCGACGATGCGGATGGCGCGTCGGATGGCGCCGACGATGCGGATGGCGCGCATGATGGCGATGAGCGGAGGAAGCGCGGCCCGGTTCGTGCTCGGCGCCGGCGCATGACGCTTTCGCTACCTTCTAGTCCGCGCCTCCGCTCCTGGTTTCATCCCAAGTCGTGGCACGCGGTGCTTGGCATGCTCGGCTTTTTTCCACCCGTGTTCGGCGTCTTGCCCAGGTCCTGTGAACCGGAAGGACCCGGAGGACCGGGCACTGGTGGTACCTCCGCGGGGGAAGCCGGACAAGGCGGCTCCGGCGCAGAAGCCGGACAAGGCGGCTCCAGCGCGGAAGCCGGACAAGGTGGGACCACGGCGGGCCAAGGTGGAACGCAAGCCGGGCAAGGAGGCTCGAGCCCAGAAGCAGGCCAGGGTGGAAGCGCAGCCGGGGCAGCCGGCGCCGAGGGCGGAGCCGGCGGCGAAACGCCTAGCGACCGCGTCGTGGAGCCGTTGCTCGGTTGCGTCACGGGCGTCAGCGGCAAGGAGACGCCAGGTGTCTTTGATGTGATCGAGATGCACTACCAAATGGGCCAGCCCGAAGATCAGCGCTGGCTGACTGATTGGAGCGGCGATGGGCAAACCGCGGTCGGCGTGCACACCAATCCACCCTACGACGACAATACCGCTTACGCGGCGTTCTTCGTCCGCTGGAAGCCAGTCGTGGGTTGGCAGCTCGACGCGAAGATACGCATCGAGCTCACGACGTTCAACGAGCCAACCACGTACCTGACGAATTGCGACGACCGCGTGCGCGTGCAGCGCGACGGAACTGGCTGGATCTACAGCAACGTTTCTGGCCTTAGCGTTCCAAACGAAAGCCCCGGCCTCTTCCACGATGACCTGCTCCTGTCCGAAGACGGCACCGCCATCAGCTTCCTCACCGGCATTCGCGATCAGGTCCGGCCTTGGACTGAGTGGCACGACATCAACGGGAACGAGAAATCGCTCATCCTGGACTCGGTATACAGCCTGTCAGCAGACGGCTTGACCGCGTTCGGCATCAGCAGCTGCTACACCGTGAGCTGCACGTTCCCGAAGACCTTCCGCTGGCGCCCGCTGGAAGGCTATGCCGACATCTCCACGACCGCTCCCACTCCGTACGTGGCCGCCGACGGCGAAAGCATCGTCTACAACTACAACGAGACGCACCTGGGCATTTGGCGCGAAGGCAGCATCGATATCATCGACTGCGTCGATGCTTGCAAAGCGGTGGCTTGGAGCTCACGCGCCCAGGTGCTGCTCGTCAACCGCAATGAGGACTTCTTCATCTGGACGCGCCCGCATGGCTTCCGCCGCTTGGTGGACCTGATCAACATCCCCGCAGACACCATCATCGTACCCAGCGGCCTCTCGCTGGACGGCTGGACCGTCACCGGCGAAGCGTTCAACGAATCAGTCGTGTACGCCAACTTTCGCGCCACCTTGAAAGCCGACGCTTTCAAGTGATCGCCGCACCGGCGGTCGCGTAAGCCTGACGCTCGGCCTACGCGACCGCCGGGAGGCAGTGAGGTCACTTGCCAGAGCAGTCGCAAACCTCACTAATTTACGGAGCGACGACTTCGGCGGGTGGCGTGTTCACGGGGCATTGGCCGGAGGTTCGCGGCGAGCGGCGGCGAGGCGACTGCGTTCGGACCTGCGCGCGAGCGCGGCGATGAGCAGCGACGCGGCGAGCATGCCAGCCATGATCGGCCAGGCGTCGGGCTGGAAGTTGCCGGAGGCGTCGAACATGCGCGCGCCGAGGTAACTGACGACGAGCAGTGGCGGCACATAGCCCGCCATCGAGCCCCAGAAGTGCGTCCAAAACGGCACGTTGGAGACGCCGAAGAACGAGTGCAGGAGCTGCGGCATCCAGAAGAGGAGCCGCAGCACGACCACCGTCTGGAACGCGCTTCGTTCCAGCGATTCGTTGTACTTGCGGAAGCGCACCGGAATGCGCGCCGATACCCAGTCCTTGGCGAGGAAACGCGCAAACGAAAAGCCAACCACGCTCGCCCCCATGGTCCCTGCCATCGACAGCGCGAAGGCGGTCTTCCACGGCCAGATGAGCGGCGCAGCAACGATGAAGATCGTCCCCGGAACCCCAAATGGCTGCAGAAGCGTGTAGGCCACCACGAACAGCAGGTAACCCCACCCCCCCATGGCCACGAGCTTATCCGCCAGCGTCTTCGGATCCGACACTTGGGCAAAGACCCCAAAGTGATACGCAGCAAGCAGCCCCAGCAGCACCACGAGCACGACGCCGATCCGCGCGATCAAGCGCCGGCTCCGTCGGCGTTTGGCGGATTTCGCGTGACCGGTCGCGCGTTGGAAAGGGCGTGGCGTCTCAAGGGAGCCCTGCGCTGCTGTATTCGCTGTCCACCACAGCTGCGGCGCGCTGCGAGCTGAGCTTCGTGATCGGCGCATTCATCGACTTGCTCGAAAAGGCGACTCCGTGCCGACTATTGGTCACTTCGTTAACGGGCTTCCGGGTCGCATTACTTCGGCCCTACTGGCCAACGTTCACATTGAACGGCAGTGACGCCGCCCAATGTGGATACTGGACGAATGAGCACGGAAAGGCATCCCAATTTGAACATCAGTAGCTCGCCTTGAGCGGTTGTTCCACGAGCCGAAACCCGGCATTGGCGCTCGTGAGTCCGAAGCGTCGTCTAATTACGACCATAGCGGTCAACGCGAAGCTCTTCTATGCGCGTCGTCGCCGTCTCAATCCCCGTCTCAGTCGCAACACGCAGATACTTGCCCGTACTGTCCGTGTCCAACAGAGATGGATCCGTCTGCGTTGAGATAATTGGGCCAGCGTACGAGCCAGACCTTACGGTGAGGGAGCCGACGCCTCCGTCGCGATCGAATTGCACGAAGTACGGCTGACCATCGACAAACGTGGTCCCAGCAAAGGTCTCAGGACTTGGTGCACCACGAAAGATGCTAGCGAACGTTGCATCACTCTGCGGCCCCCAAACCCAGAAGCCTTGAGCGACAATTGCAGTCGTCATGTCATGGGCAACATTGTAGTTGATATCCATCCAGAGCATACCGACCATGCTCACGGTCGCTCGGATGCGAAGGCCGTCGAGGGGCAAGTCGTTCACCAGCACACGCGCGGATGCGAGCTGGCTCAACTCGAGCGCACCGCCAACAATTCGTGCGGCGCTGCTCGACGCTGTCCAAGCGTGAGTTGCGGGCAAGTCCGGCGTGCCCACGCTGGTTGAGTCCGGCCTTTCGAAGGTATCCACGAAGACCGGCTCGTACGCAGCCGCATCGGCGCCGCACTCTGAGAAGGCGAGGTCGTCGATCGATGGATCAGCTCCCGGTGAACCGGACAAGTTGACGGATGTCTTGAAACCACTCGAGGTGGCTAGCCATGGGCCTGCCGACAGCATGCCCTTGTTGACCGAATCACCCTCCGAGCCGTAGCTCACGGTGCTGAGAACGACCTCCGTGCCCGAGTCCTGGAATCGGGCTTCGACGAAGTAGTCCGAACCGGTCTTCAAAGCGCCAACGCTAGACTCAGCGACGATCTGAATGCCCTCGCTCAGGACGATCTTGCCGGATGCGTGGACCGCCAGCCGGACGCCGCCGGAGCCATCCGCCGCGGCATTGACGGCGACGGCTGCTTGTTGAGCGGCAGCCGTGAAGCGCGCTCGGAAGCGCAGCCTGGCGCTTTCGAGCGCGAAGCGGCGGCCCTGACCCACGATGGCTGTACCCGCGCCTGTGAGCCGTTCATCAGCGATGGCGACGCCGCCGATTTTGGCCCATGGGAACGACGGAGCATCCGCGGTCCCTAGCGCCTCGCCGTCGGGAAACGTGAAGCTGCTGGATAGCAAATCGGTGTAGCCCTCGGCGCAACCGGATTGCTGGCCGCCGACGCCAGCACCCGCCTCGCCTCCAACCGGACCTCCTGTCGTCTGGCCCGATTCGCCTCCGCCGGTTACCCCACGCGTCTCACCGCCACCAGACGCATCCCCACCGGTCATCCCTGCATCTTCAGAGTTACCGCCTTCATTGCCTTCTCCACCGCGGGAGGCGTCACACTCCGCGCCGCCATGGCAGACCTTGAAGCGCTCGTTGCAAGCCGAAGGCACAAGAACCGCGGCGATGGCCAACGTTATCACCATCCCCGCCCCCGCCTGCTTCGCCGCCCGCGTCTTCATCTCGAGCTGTGTTTCGCACCCGGCCCCCTGGACGTCAATCCGGGTGCGGTCGGAATGACGGCACAGCGTCAGATTGCGCTACGGGCAGTCCGTGCCGCCTTCGGGCTTGGCGCCTTGCTCGAGCCAGCCGAGTAGCGTCGCCTTCTCTTCGGCGGTGAGCGGTTCCACCGGCGGCATGATGCCGGGCGGGTCGTTGAGTGCGACGTACGGCATGAAGTCTTGCTCGACGCTGGGGATCATGATCTCCCACCACCGCTTGTTAGACATGTAGTAGCGCGCTTGCGTGTCTTCGTACGTCAAGAACGGTACTGGAGCAGAGTTGCGGAGCGGGTCGCCGTGACAGCGTTGGCACTTGTTGCGAATGACGATGAGGGCGTTGCAGAACGAAACGCCTTCTTCGCTCGCTTCGCCGCCGACCGTGGCCCCCCCATCTGAGCCGCCCGTCGCTAGGCCGCCGCCGCTACCAGCGTCCGGGAGCGGGCCGCCCTTGCGCTCCACACTGGGGTCGTCCGCGCAACCGAGCGTTAGTGAGAGGAACACGAAAGCGCAGGTAAGCTTCGAGCCGCTGAGGAACATGATGGTGTTCATCGTCGAAAGGTCAAATGACCGAAGGCGTAGCTTCTCGCGAAACCACGCCTTCGGCAATCAACGCGACTGACTATTCGTTACTGCTGAACCTTCGTCTCGTTGCAGGATCCGTTGCCGACGGCACCTGCCGTGTGCGGGCAATGCGTGTCCTTGCTCTGGCCCTTGGTCGTGATGTTCTCGAGGTGGGTGATCCAGCAACTGAGGCCCTTTTCGCCCGCCGCCTCCGTTGATTTGCACTGCTTGATGCATTCGGCTTCGCTGTCGTTCTGCATCGGAAGCTTGCCCGCACAGACGGTGATGAGGCCCATCGCGCCGGAGCACCACTTGGTGCAGTCAGCGCTCGGACCACCGCCCGTGCCGCCGCCGCCACCCGCGCCGCCGCCACCGCCGGTACCGCCGCTGCCGCCCGTGCCGCCGCTGCCGCCCGCGCCGCCGCTGCCGCCCGTGGCCCCACCGCTCCCGCCGCTGCCGCCTGCGCCGCCGGTGCCGCCCGTGGCCCCACCGCTGCCGCCGCTGCCGCCGGTGCCGCCCGTGGCGCTGCCGCCGGTGCCGCCGGTGCTGCTGCCGCTGGCGGAGGTGCCGCCGGTGGAGCTACCGCCCGCCGCGGTGCCGCCCGCCGCGGTGCCGCCGCTGGAGGTGCCGGCGGTGGACGCGGGAGGCGTGGTTTCGTCGCCGCAGCCGGCGAGAGAGAGCGCGGCGAGAGTGCCGGCGCCGAGAATGAATCCAAGCTGACGAAGATTTTTCATGATGTGTTACCCCTTTAGCAACGCGGCGGGAGCATCCGAGAAGACGCCGTCAGCGTCAAGGAAGCGGCTGCGAATTGCGGGTGTTCGCGGCCGCTAGGTGCGCGCTGACGGCGCGTGCCGCCGCGCTCAGCTGTCGGCGGGGATGCTGCGGGCGCGTTTGCTGTGCGCGCTGGGGCGCTCGTCCGTGAGGCGCTCGACTTCCATGCGCTCGGCGCGCCGGGCGGTGGCGCGCGTGACCGTGAAGCGCCAGCCGTGCCACTCGACTTTGTCGCCGATGCGGGGGACGCGGCCGACGAGCTCGGCGACGAAGCCGGCGACCGTGACCATCTCGGAGTCTTCGTCGACTTCCAGGATTTCGAAGAGCTTGCGCGTCTCCGCCATACCGCGGCAGACGAGCTTGCCGTCGGCGCGGCGGATGATGCTCTGGTCGACGCGGTCGGTTTCGTCTTCGATTTCGCCAACGATTTCTTCGAGCACGTCTTCCAGGGTGATGATGCCTTGGGTGCCGCCGTACTCGTCCACGACGAGCGCGAGGTGGCGGCGCTGCTCTTGGAAGGTGCGGAGGACGCGCTCCAGCTGGGCGGCGGCGGGGATGACCAGCAGCGGCGTCGCGAGCGCCTTCCAGTCCGGATCCTCCGGTGTCTCGCGCAGCTTGAACATCAAGTCTTTGACGAGGACCATGCCCTCGAAGCGGTCCGGGTTGCCGTCCTCCGTGAAGGGGAAGCGGCTGTGGCCGGACTCACGCACCACCTGCAAGTTTTCCTCGAGGTCGCGCTCACCCGAGAGGTAGACGACGCGCGCGCGCGGGACCATCACGTCGTAGGCGGTGAGCTCCCGCAGCGCAGTGGCGCCTTCGATCATGTCCGCGACGCGGCCGGCGACCGCGCCCTCCGTGCGGCCCAAGGCGACGAGGAGCTTGATCTCCTCCACCGAGGTGACCGGATTGGCGTGGTCGCCGCGCACCAGGCCCGCGAACAAGCTGGTCAGCCAGAGGATGGGCTTGAGCACGACCACGAGCACGCGCACCGAGTACGCGACCGGCACCGCGAGAGCGGGCGCGTAGGTGACGCCCAGCGTCTTGGGGATGATCTCGGAGAAGACGAGCACGGCGACGGTGAAGCCGACCGAGAACACCCAGAGCGTCTTCTCGCCGAAGACGTTCACGTACATGGCGCCGCACACGGAGGCGCCCACCGTGTGCGCGACGGTGTGGAAGGAGACGATGGCCGCGATCGGCAAGTCGATCTCGCGCTTGAACTCGCGCAAGATCTGAGCGCCGCGGGAGCGGCCGAGCGCCTCCACTTGAGCGTGGGTCACGCTCAAGACGACCGCCTCGCTCACGGAGCAGAAGAAGGAGACGACGAGCGACCAGAGTACGACGAGGACGAGCAGGAGCATGACAGGGCGATCGCGAAGCCCGGCAGGCTAGCATCCCGCGCGGAAAGCCCCGCGTGCCGCGCGCAGAAGGCGCAAAACACGCGGGTTTGTAGGAATCACGAACGAGCTCAGCCGCGCTTGGGCAGGCCGGGGACAGCGCCGCCGCCCGCGGCCGCGAGCTGCTGCTGCTGTTGCTGCAGGTACTGCGCGACCGCGCGCGAGCGCTCGATGGCGAACTGCTTGACCTCGCGGTTCTGCGAGCCGGCCAGCGCGTTCAGCAGCTTGGTGACGCGGTCGATCTGGCGCTTCTGGAAGAGCGCCTCGAAGTAGTTGTTCGCCAGCCGTACGTCGCTCGTCATCTTTTGCTCGTGCTTGGAGAGCAGGGCGATGACCGAGTCCAAATCACCGGCTTGGCCGTACAGGGCGGAGAGGCAGATGAGCGCGAGCGGATCCGCGTCGTTGCGCTCGACCGCCTTCTTCGCAAACTCCACCGCTTTGTCTCGGCCGGTTTCTTCGTTGGCGTAGAGGCCCTGCAGGGCGATGTACGGCGCGGCGCTGCGCTTGTTCGCGTCCGTATCCGCGAGGGTGGCGACGGCTTGGATGGCTGCCTCTTCGCTCTCCGCCAGACGAACCGCGGAGTAGAGGTAGGCCCACGCGTCCACCGCGTTCGGCTCGATCGCGATCGCGGCTTCGATCGTCTCCCGCTCCTTGGCGGATTCCTTCTTGCCTTGGTAGACCTTGGCGAGGTGCAGGGTGGGGAACGGGTTCTTGGGCAGCAGGTTCTGCGCGCCCTTGAGCGTGCCCTCCGCCTTCTCCCACTTCTCTTGCTGCAGCTGGGCGATGCCGAGCGCCAGCCAGTCGTCACCGGTGCCGCCGAGCGCGACGAGGCGGCCGAGCACCTTCTCCGCCTGCTCGAAGCGGTTGTACTTCATCAGCTCTTGGGCGTAGAGGCGGCCGCGGTTCACGTCCTCCTTGTTCTCTTGCCAGTGCTTGTCCAGACCGCCGAGCAGGTCTTCCAAGCCGATCGCGATGGGGCGGCCCTCCGCGTCTTGCACCTGCACGGCGGGGCCGTTGAAGCCGAGCAGCTTCCACATCTGGTCCACCTCGAGGGCGACGGGGCCCTTCTTGAGCGAGTCCAGCAGGTCATCCGACGGCTTGCTGAGCGGCAGCACGACGAGCGCGTTGCCCGGAACGCCGCCCGGAAACGCGCTGACCGGGGCGACGATGGCGGCGCCTCCTTGGAGCTGCAAATTGGCGGACGCGTCGATCCCACTCGGCAGATTCGGCTCGGACATTGGCCGGCTTCCCTAGCATTGTGCCGGGGTTTGCACCAGACCCCGCACAAACGCCGCAGCGTCAGGCCGCCGCGTGAAAATTTCCGGAAGCTGGTCGGTTCGTCACCGGCCGGCGATAGTACGGCCATGAAGCTCAGCTCCCGCGGCCTGGCCGGCGTGACCCTGGCAGCTCTGGCGCTGTGCGCGCTGCCGGAAGAGGCGCGCGCCGATACGCTCATCATCAAGAACCCCGGCGATCACCCCCGCTACAGCTTCGAGCTCGAGCCGCACGTGGTCCTCGGGTTCATCGAGCCGCCCGGCTACGCCTCCGGCGCCGGCTTCGGCCTCGGTTTCCGCGGTTCCATACCGCTGGTCCGCAACGGCTTCATCCCCAGCATCAACAACAGCGTCGCTATCGGCTTCGGGATGGATTTCGTTCGCTACGGCGCGGGCGACTACTGCCGCAACGGCGGAGTGGTCTCCAGCTGCGACCGGCGCCGGATAGACGGATTCAACGAGTTTTACTTCCCGGTCGTGCTGCAGTGGAACTTCTTCCTGAGCCGCAATTGGTCCGTCTTCGGCGAGCCCGGAATCGCGCTCACGTACCATGGGTGGGACGGGCCCCGCGCGGTGGACGTGGAGCCGTTCATCTTCTACCTCGGCGGCCGCTACCACTTCTCGGACAAGGTAACGCTCACGATGCGCCTCGGTTACCCGGCGTTCTCCGTGGGTGCGTCCTTCCTTTTGTAGGCATTTAGGGCTGATGGCCCCCGCCCCTTGGGCACGCTATAAATGAGCGCGTGAGTCTCCTGCACATTTTGGCCGGCATCTTGGGCCTGGGGCTTTTGATCGTCGTGCACGAGACCGGGCACCTGCTCGCCGCGCGCGCTTCTGGCATGCGGGTAGTGCGCTTCAGCATCGGCTTCGGTCCGCCGCTCATCCGCTACCAGAGCAAGAAGAGCGAGACGCTCTACCAGATCGCGCTCATCCCCTTCCTGGCCTACGTGCAAATCGCGGGGATGAACCCGTTCGAGGAAATCGACCCGGAGGACAAGGGCTCGTACGCCAACGCCTCGCTGTTCGCCCGCATCGCCGCGATCATCGCCGGGCCGCTCGCCAACTACGTGTTCGCCTCCGTGCTGTTCTTCATCTGCAACGCGGTCGGCGGCGTCCAGCAACCGAGCACCCGCGCCACGGTGGAGGTGCTGGACGACGGTCCCGCCAAAGCCGCTCACCTCAAGACCGGTGACACCATCACCGCGGTCGGGGGCGAAAAGGTTTCCAACTGGGAAGACATGCGCAAGGTCGTCGTCAAGAGCCCGGGCAAGCCGCTCGTGTTCGACGTGGAGCGCGGCAAGGAGAGCTTGCAGCTCACCATCACCCCCAAGGCTGACAAGAAGGAGGGCCGCATCGGCGTCACGCTGTACGCGCCCTACATGCCGGTGTCGATGAAGGAGGCGGCCGTTCGGTCCCTCGTCACGCCGTACCTGGTCGTGAAGAGCTCCATCACTCAGTTGGCGCGCGTCATCACCTTGCAAGACGAGCCGGACCTGGGCGGTCCCGTGCGGATCGTGAGCGAGACGTCTAAGGCCGCGCGCGACGGCTGGCTCTCTTTTACCTGGTTCCTGGGCGCCCTGAGCGCTTACCTGGGCGGGTTCAACGCGCTGCCCTTCCCCGCGCTGGACGGCGGGCGCCTCGCATTTTTGGCCTATGAGGCAGTAACGCGCCGCAAGCCGAACGCGCGCATCGAGGTCGTGGTCCACGCGCTCGGCTTCGCGATGCTGCTCACCCTGATAGCGATCGTGACTTTCTCGGACACGAAGAAGGTCATCAGCGAGCACAACGAGTCGCCGGCTGCCAGCGCGGCTCCGAAGAAGAAGGCGGCTCCCTAGCGCGGCGGCGGCTGTTCTTGCTTCTTTCCCCGGCGCGCTGCACTAGACTCGCGGCCGGTCATGAAGTCGCTCGTCGCAGTCGCGGTCCTGGGGTTTACGGCGCTCGCCTGCTCTACCCCGAAGGTGCGGCTGGACGAAGGTCCCCGCGAGTACGTCGCCACGGATTACGAGACGGTGCTCAAGCATTGGACTCGCGACAAGCAGTTCACGAACGTGAACGTGATGGACAACGTGCTGTCCGTCACCGCCACCTACGAGTCTTGGGACTTTCGCTGGGCCTACGTGGTCCGCTACGCGGAGGACTACCGGCTCACGGTGGACCAGCGCCACCAGCTGCTCGAGCGCTCGCTCACCGAGGCGCGCGAAGGTCACCAGTTTTACGTCTCGCTCTACACGCAGAAGTTCAAGTGGAACGACCTCACCGCGAAAGAGCCGGCGTGGATCGTGCGCCTCATCGACGACGAAGGCACGGAGACCGCGCCTTCGGAGATCGACAGCATCCGTAAGCCCGGGGCCATCGAGCTCACGTACTTTCCGTACACCTCTCCCTGGCGGAGCTCGTTTCGCATCAGCTTTCCGCGGGTTCGGGTGGACGGGCGCCCGACCATCTCCGGCGCGGCGCGCTGGTTCGGCCTCCGCTTCGCGGGAGCGCAGGGCTACGAAGAAGTGATTTGGGAGCTGGAGGACGGCCGGCTCTCCGAGCGCGCGGTCAGCCTGCCAGAAGCTCCAGCAGTGGCGGCACGCTGAGCATCAGCTCGTGCGCGGCAGAGCGCTCGGCCACCATGAGCAGGGTCCCGGCGCCGCCCGCGCGGGCGGTGGTTGGAGCCGAGCCGCCGCCCAAGATCTGCTGAGCGAACAAGAAGTCCCCCGGGCCCAGCTCGGACTCGTTGCCAAGCTTCAAGCGACCGGCGCCGACGATGTAGAGCCCGCTCACCGGCTTGCCCTTCTCCACGAGCACCTCGTCCGGTAAGAGCTTCACCAGGCGGCACCGCGAGAGCACCATGCTGCGCAAGGAGTCGTCGAGGCGGTCGCCCATGGGCCCCATCGAGACGCCGGCGAGCGCTTGGTAGCGATCTGCCACCGCTTGCAGCTCCTCCAGCACCCACGGGCAGGCGGCGAGCGGCGGCTCGATCGCGTCGAAATCCCAGATCGCGACCTGCGTGTCCGGCGCGGTGGCGACGAGCCGCAGCGCGACGCCCTCCGGCAAGGTGCCGCGGCCGTAGACGAGGTCGCGATCGCTGGCCGCGCCGCAGGCCACGTCCGCCACCGTCGGCATCACGTTCACGGAGCCCCGCAAGACGAGCGCCAAGCCGAAGCCGGCCACTTCTTCGTCGGTCGCCAGCCGCTCGACTCGCGCGACGCTCGCCAGCGACAGCTGGGTCTCCGGGGGAAAGTCTTCGAAGCCTTTGATCTCCGCGAGCGAGATGCCGGCCACGAACGGCTCGCTCTGCCGTGACGGCGGCGGCAGCTCCGGCTCGGGCTGCGCATCCGGCGCGGACTTGAGGTCCATCTCCGAGGGGAGCGCCGCGCGGGCCTCCGGCGGAAGCTCCGAAGCCGGCGGACGTGACGACGCCGGCGGCCGTGACGAAGGCGGCCCCATCACGGGCGGCTCGACGACGGGCGCGTGCCGCGGTTCGGCTTCGGCTTCGGCTTGAACCTCGGCTTCAGCTTCGGCTTCTACTTCCGGCTCGACCTCGATCTCGTCGTCTTCCGGCGCTTCTGCCTCGATGGCGTCGGCGGCGCCCAGGCGGATGCGCGTCGTATCTTCTTCCGCGGCGGGAGGCGGCTCCGAGCGAGTCTCCGGAATGGGCTCGGAGACGGTGTCCGGCACCTCGGACTCCGCCGGATCTTCTTCGATCTCGTACGGGAGCTTGAAGCCGGGACTCGGGACGTTGGCGGTGGGAGCCTCGCTCGCGAAGCGCGGCAGCGCCTCGTCTTCGTCGCCGAGCTCTTCCTCCGAGATGTCGTCTTCTTCGATCTCGAGGACGTCGTCTTCTTCGATCTCGGTTTCGTCGTCCGGCTCGGGCTCGATCTCCGTGGCTTCTTCTTCGTCGTCCTGCGCCACCTCGGTCGTGACGTCCGTGCGCTCGTCCGTCGCGTCCGCATGCAGCGGCGACAGCGAGGGCGCGTTCATGTCCGCGTCCGGCGGCAGCGACATCGCCTCTTCGTCGATGATGTCCGTACCGTCGAAGTCGTCCACGTCGATCTCGGCCGCGGAGGGAGGCGGAGGCGCAGAGCGAGCCGGGGGCGCAGCCCAAGGCGGAGGCACCGAGGGAGGCGGGGGCGCAGCCCAAGGCGGAGGCGCCGAGGGAGGCGGAGGCGCAGCCCAAGGCGGAGGCGCCGAGGGAGGCGGAGGGGCGGAGCGCGGCGGAGGCGCCGAGGGGCCGCCGCGCATGACGTGCTGTTCGAGCGCGTCCGTCTGCCGCGTGAGCTCGGCCGCACGCCAGGTCGCGCCGACCGACACGGCCGAGTCGATGGCCCGGCGCAGCCAGACCACCGCGTCAGCCTGCGAGCCGCGCTTCCACTGCACGAGCGCCGTCGACAGGGCCCAAGCCACGTCGTCGTCGTCGTCGTCCTTCGCGGCCGGGAATACGGGCGACCCTTCGATCATCTAGCAGCCTTTTACACGAACACTTTGGTCTTGGGGCAAGCCCGGGGCGAGCTCACTGCGCGTGCACGTACACTTCGCGGTCCTTCGCCCCGTTCGGCGGCCCGACCACACCGCGCTTTTCCATCATTTCGACGATCTTGGCAGCCCGGTTGTAGCCGATGGTCATCTTCCGCTGCAGCCAGCTGGTCGAGCAGCGCTGGGTCTCGCCTACGATGCGCACCGCTTCGTCGTAGCGTGAGTCCAAGGGCTCGTCACCCCCGTCTTCGTCCTGCTCGTCCTCGGCCGCCTTGAGGATGGCCTCGTTGTACTCCGGTGTGCCCTGCGCTCGCAGGTAGTCGGTGAGCCCGCTCACCTCTTCTTCGCTCACGAACGGGCACTGCACGCGGCGCGTGTCCGTGGCGCCGTTGAGCTTCACGAGCATGTCGCCGCGGCCGAGCAAGAGCTCGGCGCCCATCTCGTCCAAAATGGTGCGGCTGTCGACCTTCTGCGCCACCCGGAAGCCAATGCGCGACGGAAAGTTCGCCTTGATCATGCCGGTAATGACGTCCACGCTCGGGCGCTGGGTCGCGAGCACCACGTGCATGCCGGCCGCGCGCGCCTTCTGGGCCAAGCGCGCCACGCTCGTCTCGACCTCTTTACCCTGCTGCATCATCAAGTCGGCGAACTCGTCCACCACGATGACGATGTAGGGCAGCGGGTCCGGGTACACGAGGCCGTCGCCTTGATCCTTGGAGAGGGGGACCGTGACGGTCTCGCCATCGGCGTTGATGGCTTGCACCATCTCCACCTTGGGCGCCGGGAGCTCGCCGCGGCGCACCTTGTCCACCCAGCCGTTGTAGGTGGTGATGTTCTTGGTGCCGGCGTTGGCGAACAGCTGGTAGCGCCGCTCCATCTCGTCCACCGCCCAGCGCAGCGCAGTGGCCGCCTGCTTCATGTCGGTCACCACCGGCAGCAGCATGTGGGGAATGCCGTCGAAGGGCGCGAGCTCCACGACCTTGGGGTCGATCATGAGCAGCCTCAGCTCTTGCGGCGTGCGGCGCATGAGCAAGCTGGAGAGCATCACGTTGAGGCCGACGCTCTTACCGGCGCCCGTCGCGCCGGCCACGATGACGTGCGGCATCGAGGCCAAATCGGCGTAAAACGGGGCGCCCACGATGTCCCGCCCTAGCACCACCGGCAAGGGCGCCTTCTCCGACAGCTTCTCGAAGCGCTGGTCCTCGATGAGCTCGCGGAGGTTGACCGGGATGCGCTCGTCGTTGGGTAGCTCGAAGCCGATGCGGCTCTTGCCCGGGATGGGCGCGATGATGCGCACCTTGCGTGAAAGACCGAGCGCCAGGTCGTCCGCCAAGCCCGCGACGCGACTCACCTTCGTGCCCGCTTCGCACGTGACCTCATAGGTCGTCACGGTGGGGCCGGGATGGATCTCCACCACCTTGCCGGAGACGTCGTAGTCCTTGAGCGTTTTCTCGAGCTGCTCCGCGTGCTCCAGAATCTTGGTGCGGTCGATCTCGGGCGCTTGCTCGCTCGGTGGATCGAAGAGGGTGGAAGACGGCAAGCGGAACTCTCCGCGCCGCTGAGCTTTCTCGGCGTCCTTGGCCTTCTTCACCTCGGCGGCGGGGTTACTGGCGACAATCTTGGGCTCGGCGGGCGTCGGTGCGGGGGCAACGGCTGCAATCGGCGGCGCCGGCGCGACCGCCGCCGGCTCTTCCGACTCCTCTTCTTGTTCCGACTCCTCTTCGGACTCGGGCTCAAGCTCCGGTTCCGGTTCCGGTTCCGGTTCCGGTTCCACCGGCCTCTTGGCGCGGCGGCGCTCGGTCTTGGGCGGCTTCGCCGATTTCTCGAGCTTCTCCGCCTTTTCCGCGACGCGCGGCGGCGAGCCGGTCAGGATCTCTTCGAGGCCGGAGAGCGCCGCGCGATCCGCGAGCCCCGCGCGCAGCGCCGCGGAGATGGCGAGCGGTGGCTCACCGGTCGTGTCGAGCGGGATCCAGTCGGACTCGTCGTCCTCCAGGTGCATCAAGATCGCCTCGTCCTTGTCGTGCATCTCGATGCGCGGCGCCTCGCGCTGCGTCGCCGCTTCGCGATCCGCACGGCGCAGCTCGCGCGCCTTGGACCAAGCGAGGTGCATCTTCGTGAACAGACCGACGAGCTTCTGAACCAGGAGCGCCGACCAATCCGACGAGCGCCGGCACCACTCGATGAACGAAAAGCTGCTGCGGCCGATGAGGATCAACCCGACGCAGGTGAGCCCGACCAAGAACGAGCCGAGCGTCGAGAACGCTTGGCGCGACAGCTCGCCGAACAGCATGCCCACGTTGCCCGCGGCGGACACGGAGCCGAAGGCGGTGAGCTCGGGCGCGGTCACCTGCACCAGCGCCGCCATCACCACGCCGACCAGTACGTCCGCGGCCACGCGGTAGCCGAGGTTCTCCGGCACGCGCCCGCGAAAGAGCGGCGCCCCGAGCAGCACCAAGTCGACGGGCAAGAGCCACGCAACCACGCCGAAGCCCTGCACCAACACCGCCGCCACCATCGCGCCCGTCGCCCCGGCCAGATCGCTGCCCCGGAGGGCGGGATCGAACGGGTCGATGCGGTAGCTGGCCAATGAGAGCGCCACGAACGCCGCCGCGAAGAAGAGGAGTAGCGCCGCGGCCTCGAGCAGCCGGCCGTGAAATGGTTGACCATTGGGCCGGACTTGGCTCGAATGGCGCGGTCTCGAAGAATCCGGCGAAGTGCCGGCCTCGAACGCATTTCGCGGCGAAAACAGTCGAACACCCATCTTGGTTACCTTTACCTACATCACCCTACCACCACCGGCAAGTTAAGGGTCCGCGGGTAGGCCCAGGTGTGAGGAGGCGCGTGGGGGCCGCGGGCCGAAGGTTGCCGACTTCGTTAAGCGCTGGCGCACCCCGGCCGATCACAGCCGCAAGCTTGAGTCTGGCTCGCACGCGAGAGTACGATGACGGGTCTTTCGGCCCAGGGGCGAAGTAAGAACCATGTTGGGACACGGCCAAACAGGGCGAAATTCAAAGAGAATGATGCGCGGACGTCTCCTACCTACTTTCGTCCTGCTCGGCGCTCTCGCTGCGACGAGCGCCGGATGTCGAACCGACAGCGACAACATCAAGGCTTGGGCCAGCAAGAGTCAGGGGCCGCGCAAGCTCGTGGCCGTGCTGACCCACGACAAGTACCCGACCGAGCTGCGCATCGAGGCCGCGCTCACGTTGATCAGCATGAAGCCGCGAGGCGGGCGGCGCATCGGCATCCAAGGCACCGACGATCAGCCGGGGCTCATCGACGCGCTGGCTCAAATGCCGCCGGCCTCGCGCAGCACGATCGTCTCGCGCCTGGTGCCGAAGCTGCAAGAAGAGATGATGAAGCCGCTGCCCTCGGCTCAGGCCGGCCAGGCCGTGGTGGACCCGACCGTCCCGTACAAGGACGCGGCCTTCGCGCTGCTCACGCACGACGACGGCGCGCTGCTGCCGGACGAAGGCCTGCGCAAGAGCCTGCGCACGACGCTGGCCACGTGGACCGCGACCAACTTCGCCGAGCGGCTGGACGACACGTCGCAGATGTTCGGCATGGAGCAGGTGCTGCGCGAGCTGAAGGCGGACGGCGTGCGCTCGCTGCCGGATCTCATCGCCCCCGGCGCGGCCAAGATCGACCGCATCTCCGCCATGATCGCGGACTTCGGCGACGACGCCACCAAGGCGAAGGCGGGCGAGAAGCTGGTCGCGGTCGCCAAAGAGGTCAACTCCGAGGCCTGGATCAAGCAGAAGGCGCCCGGGGTGGAGGCAGCGAACAAGGCCTCCAAGATCAACGTGAAGCCGGAGCAGTTCAAGGCCCAGCTCACCAAGTACCAAGACGAAGAGCTGCTGCGCGTCTTTACCTCGATGAAGAAGGTCGGCGGCAAGCCGGTCGTCGCGTACCTGGTCGCCTTCGCCCAGGACAAGACCCAGGACCCGCCGCGCCGTGCGGCCGCCCTCGCTGCCTTGCAAGGCAACCTCGATAAGAAGGACCCGGCCCACGCCGCCGCCGTCATGTCGGTCGCCGGCGCCTCGGACACGCCGGACGCCGTGCGCGAGGTCGCGCTGGCGCGAGTTGGTGAGCTCCCGCGCCCGCTCGTCATCGAGAAGCTCTACGACTTGTTCAGGGATCCGAACTGGAAGGTGCGCTGGGTCGCCGCGGAGCTGGTGCTCAAGATGAGCGAGACCCCGCAGCTGCCGGAGTTCTTCAGCAAGCTCGACAAGGCCGAGAACATGGCCATCACCGAGCCGCTGAAATATGGCCAGCTCATTGCCAACATGAAGGGCACGCCGACCCCGGCGCAGGTAGCCGAAAAGTACGCCGCCAGCGGACACTCCGTACAGAACCGTCTAACCGCCCTGGGTTACTACTACAACGTCGGGACTCAGGCCGACTTGGCCAAGATCTCGGGTTATGCTTCGGACCGAACCGCGGCGCCGAAGTGCAAAGCAGACGCCAAGGATTGCGACTGGAAATGCGACGTGCAAACCGACAAGGGCTCGGAGACCAAAGAGGTGACGACGCTCGGCGAGTTCGTCGAGCACTGCGTCAAGCCCGCGATGGAAAAGCGCAAGTCGCTAAAGTAGAAGACCGATGACGGCGGATACGAACAAGAAGACTCAGCGCACGTTCCAGTGCAAAGACGCCCTGTGGCAAAAGTTCGAGCAGATGGCCCGCGAGCTCGAATGCTCCGTGGACTACCTGGTCAACGACGCCATGAAGCAGTACGCGCGTCAGCGCGGCTACGGCGCGGCCGCTGGCTCGCCGTCGATCCCGCCGATGGCCTCGCCGCCGTCGTCGGCTCCCGCGCCGAGCACCGGTCTGCCGCCCGCAGCTCCGGTGCCGCCGCCGCCCGCGCCGCCCAAGGCTGCGCCGCCGCCGCCCGCCCCTGGCAAGCGCCCGGTCGCGCCGCCGCCGGTGCCCGCGGCGCCCCCGCCAGTGCCCGCTGGGCTCGCGCCGCCGCCGCTGCCGCCGCCCGGTGGCTCGGCCCTTCCGGCGCCCACGCGTCGCGCCCCTGGCCCGCCTCCTCCGCCCATGCCGAGCGGCGGCGGTCGCAGCATGCCGCCGCCTCCTCCCCCTCCGCGGGGAGCCACCCCCGCGCCGGCTCAAGGCGCAGCAGGCGCGAAGCTCACCATCAGCTACCAGGGTGAGTCGTTCCCGGTCACCAAGGACCGCTTCATCATCGGCCGCGGCAAGCAGTCCAGCGACCTGACCATCAAGGACCCGAACGTCTCGCGCCAGCACGCGATGATCGAGTTCTCCAACGGCCAGTACTACATCGTGGACATGGGCTCGACCAACGGCGTCGAGTACAACGGCCAGCGCGTGCAGCGCAAAGTGATCTCGGAAGGCGACGCCTTCCGGGTGTGCGACCACGAGCTGACGTTCAGCTTCAGCTGAGGGGCTCCTGCGCTGGGCCTCACTGGCGCTCGGGCTCCTCACCACGCTGAGCAGCCCGCGCGCCACGGGCGCGGCTCCGGACAGGCTGGAGGGCGTGCGCAGCGTCATCGTGCTGCGGCGCGACGAGCCGCTGTTCACGGAGCCGAACAAGGGGGCGGCTCGTCGCGGGGCGGCGGAGCGAGGCGCCACGCTGCCGGTGTTCGACCTGGCGCGCGGCGGAGGCTGCAGCGCGCGTTGGTTCTCGGTCGGGCCGCTCGCGTGGATTTGCGAAGATGGCGCGGAGGCCTCCGCGGCGACCCCGCCGCCTGAGCGTGCGCGAGAGCCGAGCGCGGACGGCCTGCCCCACGCGTACTACTTCGTCGGGCCAGACGGCTCCTTCGGCTACGGCGACTTGCTGGTGGCGGAAGACGGAGTTCCGGAGACGCAGTTCCTGCCGGGCTTCGGCGTGGCGATCACGCGCGAAGGGCAGAAGCCGGGCGGGGAGCGCTACGGCCTGTCTACCCACGGTTACTGGATCCCGCTCCGCGACTTGCGGCGCGTCATGCCGCCGCTGTTCCGCGGCGTAGGGCTGGACCGCGCGCTCGACGTGGCCTGGGTGAACGTGGACAAGGCACGCCCGCGCCAGGCACCGGGCGGCAGCGTGACGCGCGATGTGCTGCCCCGCCAAACGCGCCTCACGGTCCTGGAAACGCGCGAGCTCGCCGGCAAGAAGTGGCTCCGGGTCGGTCAAGACGCGTGGCTGCCGCAAACGGACGTCAGCGCGCCGACGCCGGCGCCCAAGCCGCCGGAGGTGAAGGCCGGGGAGCGTTGGTTCGACGTGGAGCTCGCCTCACAGACGCTCACCGCCTACGTCGGGGACCAGCCGCTCTTCGCCACCTTGGTCTCCACCGGCCGCGGAGCGCAGGGCAGCGAGCTGGCAACGCCCAAGGGCATCCACCGGATTTGGGTGAAGCTCGCCCAGAGCGACATGGACAACTTGGAGAACCTCGAGGCGAGCCAGACCTACGCCATCCAGGCCGTGCCCTGGGTCATGTACTTCCAGAAGGGCTACGGCCTCCACGGCACCTTCTGGCACCGCGCCTTCGGGCGGGTGCAGAGCCACGGCTGCGTGAACCTCAGCCCGGCGGACGCCGAGCGGCTGTTCGAGCTGGCAAGCCCGCGGCTGCCGAGCGGCTGGACAGCCGCGCTGCCGACGGTCTACGAACGAGGAAGCTTGGTGCGCGTCCGGTAGTAGAACTCCCGGCGCCTCGCCCTACCTGGAGAAAACGGATGGAGCTCAAAATCGGTCGCGACACCCTGCTCGCCATTGCCGCCATTGCCTGGGCGGATGGCTCCATCGATCCCCGTGAGGCCGAGGCGCTGCGCCAGGCGACGAAGCACCTGGAGGTGCAAGGTCAGGACCTTTCGGACGTGGAGCGCGCGCTGCAAAGCCGCATCGGGCTGGACGAGGTGGAGACGGTGCGGATGAATCGCCTCACGCGGCTCTTCACTTACGCCACCTGCTTCTGGATGGCCGAGGTAGACGGCGCGGCATCGCAGACCGAGAGCGCCATGCTGCAGCTGCTCGGGGACCGGCTGGGCCTCTCGCGCGTGTCGCGCGAACGAGCTCAGAACGCGGTGCGCGGCATCGCGCAGCGGTCCGCCTCGACCGCTTTCGACTTGCTGGAGTTGCGCTCGCGACTATCCGCTGGGCTGAGCCAAATCGGCGACGAGTGAGACTCGTGCTTTCGGCTCAGCCCGCGGGAACGCGGAGCGCTCGCCAGCTCAGATCTTGCCGGTGAGCAAGAAGGCGATGATGAACGCGAACAGCACCAGCGACTCGATGAGGGCCAGGCCCAAGATCATCGGGGTCTGGATGCGGGGGGCGGCGCCGGGGTTGCGGCTGATGCCCTCCAGAGCGGCCGCGGCAGCGCGACCCTGAGCCAGGCCGCCGCCGAGCACCGCCAAGCCAATCGCGAGGGCGGCGCCAATCGCAGCAGCGGAGCTCGCGCCACTCGCCGGTTCGCCCTGGGCGAAGGCCGGGCTGGCGGTCAGGGTGGCGAGGGCAACACTGGCAAGCTTGAGCTTGTTCTTCGACATAAAAAGGACTCCTTGTACTCCGCGTGGCGCTGGTTGCGCCGAAGACACGCCGTGCAAGCGCACGGGGTAATTTCGCGACCCGCTCTTAGTTCGTTTTCGTTCCCCGTGCCACTCGTTTTTAGGGCGCGGGTACTTTCGACGGTGAGCGGGTCTCCTGTTTCCGAGCTGATTGGAAGGCGAGCGTCAGTGATGCGCGTGGCCGGGGCCGTGCGCCTCGTGCTCGGTCGCGAGGCCGATATAGATGCACGTGAGCATGGTGAAGACCAACGTTTGGATCATCACCACGAGGCAACCCAGGATCATGAGCGGGATCGGCACGAACAGCGCGACCAGCGACATGAACAAGCCGAGCATCAAATGGTCGGCGGCCATGTTCACCATGAGCCGCACCGCCAGCGTGACGGGGCGCACGCACAGCGAGATGACTTCGATGGGAAACATCAACCAAGCCAGGTACCAGGCCGGCCCGGCGAGGTGCTTCACGTAGCCGAAGCCGTTCGTCATCAAGCCGTAGGCGTTGAAGAGCACGAACACGACGAGCGCGCTGCCGAGGGTGATGTTGAGGCTGCTGGTCGCCACCGGCATGCCGGGGATGAGCGCCATCAGGTTGCCGAAGAACACGAACAGCGCCGAGGTGCCGATGAGCGGGAAGTACTTCTTCGCGCGCTCCGCATCCATGACGTTCTTGGCGAGGTCGTAGAAGTAAGCGAGGAACGCCTCCATGAAGGTGCGGAGGGTGAGCTTGTCTTCCGGGATGATGGCTTCATCCGTCTTGTCCAGGCGGGAGCGAGTGCGCGCGGCCATCAGCAAGACGAGCACGGTGATGAAGAGCGACGCCGCGAGCGGCTCGAAGCCGTGCCACGTGGGCGCTTGCTTACCGACGATGCTCTCCCCGAGCACGTCGGCGTTGTGCTCGAGGGTCTCGCGGAAGTGCGAAAGGATCAGGGTGAGCCAAGAGGAATGTTCGGGCATCTATCAACCTTTGAGGTGTCCGTCGCGAGGCATGGGACCAGAATCAGGCTCGATTCCGGGGTGAGTTTCAGGAGCGGTGACCGCGCGTGAGCGCGCGTTGCCGAGCTGCGCAAAGACGATGCCCACCGGCAACGCCACGTAGCCGACCGCGAGCGGCACGACCGCCGCGACCTCCAGCTTGAGCACGAGCGCCACGAGCGCGAGCAAGCCGACCAGCTTGAACGCAGCGAGCAGCACCCAGGGCAGGCCCGCGCCGTTCATGAACGCGCGCACGATGCGGGCCAGCGCCCACAGATTGAAGGCGGCGACGAACGCGCCGATCGCGACGCCGAGAGGCGCGCCTTTGCCGAGCACGAACGGCGACGCGGCCGTGAAGAGCGCGCCCGTAATGGCGACCGCCCACAGCGCGGCGCGAAGGCCGCTATCTTCATCCGTTCGGGGCATCGTCGTCGTACTTTTGCCGAGCTTCTTGGTCGCGCCGCTCGGCCTCTTCGGCCTGCTGGTTCGACTTTCGCACCGCTCGATAGATGGCGCGCCCCGCGGCCGCAAGTCCGTAAGCGAAGCCGACCCAAGTCAGCACGCCGCCGGTGTGGAGCTTCTTGTCCAGCCACTGGCCGCCGAACAAGCCGACGACCACGCTCAGCGCGATCTCCATGCCCAAGGTCCCGTAGGTTCCGAGGGCTTTCCAGTCTTGCTGCACGGGCGGCGGTTTGATGACGACTCTCGAGGAGTGAGCGGTAGCCGTGCCGGGGGGCGCGACGCGGCGGGCAGTAGCACGCTGCATGCTATGGTCCAGCTCGGATGAAGCGCGTTGCCGTTCTTCTAGGCGCGGCTGCGGCACTGCTACCGCAAGCCGCTCTGGCCCAGCTTCCGTTGATCCCTGCCGGTGAGAGTCCGGCGCCGGCCGCAGCCTCTCCGGAGGGGAGCCCGCCCGGCCCCGCGACCTCGGCTCCCGAAGCGCCCCCGGGGCCGCCAGGCGACCAGTACTTCGTGGAGCAGCCGCCGCCGGCGCCCTCCTCGCCGACCGAGGTCCGACCGCCAGAGCCTCCCCCACCGTTCGAGCCACCGCCGCCCGGCGGCTACTTCGAGCCCCCTCCCCCGCCATACATCCATCACTTCGCGCCCGAGCGGTCCTTGTACGTGGGGGCCCGGGTCGGCTGGTTCGTGCCGTTCGGCAACGCGTGGGCGCGAGCCCGCCCGGTATCCACGAATGGCGGCACCGGCTACGTCCTGGAGGGCGTGCCGTGGCGAGACTACGCGTCCTCCGGGCCGATGCTCGAGCTCAACGCCGGCGTGCGCTTGTCACGCTCCTACGCGCTCTTCGCGCTCTGGGAGCGCGCGCAGCTCGGCTCCGGCGACGATCGCACGGAGGGCGAGCCAGACGGCGCCGAGACTGATTTCTGGGCGGCGGGGCTGCGCGCTTCCTCCAACCCGGACGCGCTCGGCTTCGTCACCGAGGTGGCGGTGGGTTACCGACGCGCCCGCAGCTTTTACGAAAACGGCGCCGAGGTCCGCTTCACCGACGCGCCGTTCGAGGCGCGCCTCGGCTTGGGCGCGGAGCTGCGCACGAGTCGCCTGGTCACCTGGTCCGCCCTCGTCACCGTGGGCGTGGGCGGCTTCGGCGAGGTGCGAGCGGTCGCGCCGAGCGGCAGCTCACTACCGCGGACTCGCCCCGAAGACGCCGGAGACGGCCACGCGTGGGCGACGCTGAACATCGGCGGCCACTTCGACCTCTTCCCGACGAAGGACTGAGTCAAGCTCCGGCAAAGTGGAGGACGATGCGCGTGCCGCGCGGCTCGCGCGGCTCCACCCGAATGCCGCCGCCGTGCGCCTCCGCTATCTGCCGGGTGATGGCGAGGCCGAGGCCGGTGCCGTGCTGCTTGGTCGTGAAGAACGGCTCGAACAGACGTTCGCGCGTGGTGGCCGGCATGCCGACTCCCTCGTCGTCCACGATGAGATCCAGCCCGCCGTCGCTGCGCACGACCCGAACCACCACCCGCCCGCCGCTCGGCATCGCCTCCCGCGCGTTGCGCAGCAAGTTGAGGAGGGCCTGGCGAACTTGAGCTTCGTCCATCGGCAGCATGAGCTCCGCGACCTCCGCGTCGATGGCGAGCTCGAGCTGCACCCCGGCTTGTGAAAGCTCGCGGCGCACGAACTCACACGCCTCTTCCACCACCTCCACGAGCTTTTCTGGTTGTTTCTGCTGCGGCCGCTGGCGCGCCACGGACAGGTACTGCCCGCTCAGCGCGGAGAGGCGCTCTACCTCGGCCTTGATCGCGCGCAGCAGATTGTGAGCTTCGTCGGCCGAGGAAGGCACCTCCTCCTCGAGCAGCTCCAGGTTCAGCGCGATCGACGAGAGCGGATTGCGGATCTCGTGGGTGACGTGAGCCGCCATCTTGCCAATCGTCGCGAGGCGCTCCGAGACCAGCAGCTGCTCGTTGGCCCGCGCGATCGCGCTCACCATGCTCTCGAACGTCGCCGCGAGCTCGCCGATCTCGTCGTTGGAGACGACGGCCGAACGCGGCTTCAAGTCCCCGCGCGCGACCGCCTTGGCGCGCTCCGTCACGAGGCCGAGCGGGAGCAGCATCCGACGCGCGTAGACCGCCATCACCGCGCCCGTCAGCAGCGTCGCGAGCGTGAGCGAAACCAGGAGCCACGAAGCGATGCGCTCACGCCGCCGCGCCTGCGCCACGAGCCCGTCCACGCTTCGCTCCACGTGCTGCTCGATCTGCGCCAAGCGCTGGCTCTCCTCCACGCCGCGCGTGACGAGCTCGTCGCGGAGCCGCTCGGCTTGCGCGGGATCACGACGGTCCAGCGCTTCGAACAGGCGGTCCAGGCGACCGCCGTCGCTGGCGACGAAGCGCTCGGCGTCGTCCAGCTCGCGCAGCAGCTCGCGACCGATAGCGCGCGACTCCGGGTCCGTTCGCTCCAAAAAGGCCGCGGAAACCGCGGTCCGAGCTCGGCTGAAGAGCCGCGGACGCTCCACCGTGCGCGCCGCCCCGAACCAGGCCCGGATGTCCACCGGGTTCTTGGCGCTCGTGCTGTGATTCAGCTGGGTGTTCCAGGTGTCCTGCCGGGCGACGACGTCGCGGAGCGCGAGGGCGAGCGGAAAGTAGCGCGCGCGCATCAGGTTGGCTTCTTCTACCGCCTCACGCTGCGCGAAGACGGAGAAGCCGGCCGCGGCCGCGAACGCGAGCACCACGACCACGAACGATGCAAACACGCGCGCCGCGACCGGCCGGCGCTTGCGCGGAGTCGCGCCTTCAGCCATGCGCGCCGAGCCGGCTTTCGAGCAGGGCGATGAGATCTACGGCCGCTACCCCCGCCCCGCGCAGGCGCGACAAGCTGGACGCGCAGCTGGTAACGAGCGCGCCGCCGCCCAGCGCCTGGTGCTCGTCCGTGAGGCGCGCGGCCGCGGCTCGGGAGATGTCCGGCATGCTGACCGGCAAGATGCCGCCCGCGCCCGAGCAACGCGCGCGCTCCCGCGAAGTTACGAGCTCCAGAGGTGCGCTGCCAGTCACACGAGCCAGTAACCGTCGCGGCGGCTCGTAGATTCCCAGCCCCCGACCGAGCGCGCAGCTGTCATGGTAGCGCACCGGCTCGGGCCGCGACGACGGCGGCTCGAAGCGCTCGGGGTGACGCGCCGCGAGCTCCACCAACGTGAGCGGCCGCAGCTCCGAGAGCTCCAGGGCGCACCGAGGATCTAGCACCAAAAGCCGGCCTTTTTCGCCCAGCTCCGCCGCGAGCCGCCGCTGCGCCGCGTTCGCTGCCTCCGCTGCCCCGGCCGCCCGTTGCCAGGCGCCGCAGCAGCCGCGGAGTAGCCGGACCGGGCCGCTGAGCGCCACCGCCAAGCGAATCGCCGCGCGCGCCTCGTCGGGGAACACCTTGGCGTAGCGACACCCGAGGAGCAGAGCCTGCCTCGCGTCCGAGCGCACGCCCGGAGTCTGCTCCAGCCGCTCCGCGGCGGCGACGTGCTCGGCCTCGATCGCCTCCGTACGCTCGAGTAGCGCGGCCACGCGCGGCGGCGCGAGCTCCAGCGCCACGTAATCCGCTCGCGCGTCGTTGAGGGTCGGCGCGACCTCGTTTCGATGATCGCACGCCTCCCGACAGTGAAAGCAGTTGCTGCAGCCCCAAGCGAGCTCGGCGCGCTCGGGGTCCGCGCCGCTCTTGGTCGCCTCGAAGGCGCTCGTCATCTTGCCCCAAGGGGTGAGCGCCTCTCGCGGCTCCGCCTCCGAGACGATACACGTCGCCCGGCTCAGCTTCGGGCAATACGCGCACTTGGAGAGCTCGTCTTCGCGTTGCGCCAGCAAGGGCAAGCCGTGGCGATTGCTCATCTTGCGTGAGTTCTACCCCGTCAGGGCGTGGAGCGCTGACCCTTAGCGGTCTTGCGGGCGGGGGCCTTCTTTTCCATCAACTCCGGCTGGGGCAGGCGCAGCTCGAACGTCGCGCCTTTGGAGCTGGATTTCACCCTCACGTTGCCGCCGTGCTCCTCCACGATCTTTTTCACGATGGCGAGGCCCAGACCCGTGCCCCCCTCTTTGCCCAGGGTCACGAAGGATTGAAACAGCCGGTGCTCGATCGCGGGGGGAATGCCGGGACCGGTGTCGCTCACGGCGATCAGCAGGTCCTGCCCCTCCAGCCTGCCGGCGAGGGTGAGCACACCGCCCGCTTCCATGGCTTCGATCGCGTTACGGGCCAGGTTGTGCACGGCGCGCGCGACGCGAGCTTCGTCGAAGCGTGCCACGACTTTGGTGTCAACCGCGAGCTTCAGCTCGATGGGGAGGCCGTTCAGCTCGAGCTCCAGCTGGCGCCGCAGGTCGCCGAAGAACTTGTGTAGATACACGCGGCGAACGAAGAGCGTGCGCTCCCCGCGCGCGAACTCCAGCACCTCGCGCTGCATGCCGGTGAGCACGTCGAATTGCTTCAGCACCTCCTCCGCGAACTCGTGGCGCTTCTTGGCGTCGCCCGCGTCCGCCATGAGCTGGACGTAGCCGCTGATCACGGTCATCGGCGTCTTGAAGTCGTGGATCACCTGCGACAAGAGCCGACCGATGGACGTCAACCGCTCGCTGCGTTCGCGCGACTGCGTGGAGAAGAACAAGCGCACCGCGGTGGACACGTTTGCGGCCACCAGCTGCATCAAGCTCTCGTCCTCGCGCGTGAACGACCGCGACCCGGCGCTGCCGAAGAGCGCCACCGCGCCGAGGGACGCGCCGTCCCCTTCCAGCGGCAAAACCAGGGCCGCGTCGACCGAGAACGGCAAGGTTCCTTCGACCCGCTCGTGCCAGTACGGGCTACGGGCGCCCGGCTTGACGTGCAGCATTTCCCCCCGCGACATCGCAGCGGCGAGCAGCCCCTCGCCGGCCTTGACCCCGATGCGACGGAGCGTCTCCGGCGACTCGGCGTCGAACACGTACTCGACCAGGTCGCCGGACTCTTCTTCGGCGACGAGCAGCGCTGCGCCTCGCGCCTCCGTGGATTTCGCGGAGAGGCTCAAGAGCGGCTGCGCCAGCTCCTCCAGGGTGCTGGCGCGGCCGGTCGCGCGCTCCAGCTCGAACAAGAGCGAGAGATCGCGCAGGCGCCGCTCGAGCTCGCCTTTCGTGTCCAGCAGCTGCTTGTTCTTTTGAATCAGCGATAAAAACAGCCGTGAGTTGTCGATCGCGACCGCGGCCTGGGTAGACAGCGCGGACAAGATGGCCTCGTCCTCCGTCGTGAACTCGATGGAGCCGCGCTTGTTCAGGATCTGAATCACGCCGATGGTACGGCCGACGTGGTTCTTGAGCGGCGCCGCGAGGATGCTCGTGGTGCGGTAGCCGGTCAGCACGTCCCAGTCCCGCTCGAAGCGCGGGTCCTTGTAAGCATCGCGCACCCGGAGCGGCACGCCGCTCTGCGCCACCAAGCCTGCGATGCCGTGGCCGACCTTCATCCGAATGGACCGGACTTCCTCGCCCACGACCATCCGGCTCACCAGCTCGTCGTTCGCTTCGTCCAGCAAGTACAGCGTGGCGCGATCGGCCTCCACCAGCTCCGTGAGCTTGCCCAGAATGAGCTCGAGCAGGTCGTCCAGATCGAAGGTGGTCCCGAGCGCGATGCCTACCTCCCGGAGCGCCTGGGAGACCCGCTCGGCGTGGCGCAGCTTCTGGAGGAGCTCGGCGCGCTCGACCGCCAGCCCGCGCTCGGGCTGCGCCAGAACCTCGTTACCGAAGGAGCCGCTCACGGTGGCGATCGAACCACGAAACCTGGGCGCTTTTCTACCCGGTCGGCGCCCCCCTTGCGGAGCCGCAGAAGATTTGCCAAAGCTTCTCGGCGGATGGCTTTGAAGCAGCTACAATTGCTGGTCCGCGGGCGCGTGCAGGGCGTTTACTTCCGCGCGTCCACGCAGCGCGAGGCGCGCCGGCTCGGGATCACGGGCTGGGTGAAGAACCGCGCCGACGGCACCGTCGAGATCGTCGCCGAGGGCGAAGAGGTGTCGATTCGCGAGCTGTACGGCTGGGCGCAAAAAGGTCCCAGCGCCGCGCGCGTGGAGCGGGTGGACACGCGCTGGCGCAGCTTCACCGGTGACTTTCCGGATTTTCGCATCCTGGACTGATGCGTCGACCGCGCGTCCTCGGGCTCTCCCTGGCGCTGAGCGCCCTGGCGTTGCCGGCCACCGGAGCGGACGGCCCCTCGACCAAGCCGGCGCCCGCCGCCGATCGCAAGCTCCCGGAGCTACCCACCCCTCCGACGATCGAGCTCAAGCGACCTGAGGCCACCGAGCTCTCCGAGGTCGACGCGCTGCTCGGTCGTATCGTGGGCGACGCGGCGGCCGACCGCGAAGGCGCGGTGCGCGAGCTGTTGGAGGTGGAGCCTCGGCACGTGAGCGCCATCCGGTTCCGGATCGGCAGCGTGGCCGACGGCGCCGACAAGGAGGCGATGAAGCGCCCGCTACTCAAGACGCGTCGCGAGCTCCTCGGCAAAAAGGACGAGGAGTCCGACGCGCCCTCACGTGGCGTGGACTACCTGGCCGGCCTGGTGGAAGCCGCCGAGCCCAAGTCCGAGGCGTGGCGCAACCTCGTCTCCGTGCTCGCGCTTTCGCGCATGTTGGAGACCATCGGCACCACGGAGGCGGTGCGCGGCTTGGTGGACGTGTACGCGCGCTTCGGCGAGTTCGTGCGCATCACCACTCAAAACACGCTGACGCGGCTGGGTGACAAGGCAGTGCCCGCGCTCATCGAGGCCGAGCGCCACCCCGCCGAAAAGATCTCCAAATGGGCGGTGCGGCAGCTGGACATGCTCGGTAAGCGCATCCCGAGCGAGACGGTGCAGACGCAGGACCAAGCCGTGCTCGCGGACGTGCTGCGCGCCTACGGCCGCACCCGCAACCCGGACGCGGTGCGCATCGTCGTTTCTTTCGTGAGCAGCGAGCGCGCCCAGGTGCGCGAAGCGGCGCGGCAAGCTGTCGCGATGCTCGGCGAAGTCGGTACCTGGCAGCTGCGTGACACCTACGAGAACGTGGTCGGGAAAAAGCCGCCGCGCGATTGGTCGTGGGAGCGCACCGCGCGAGAGCTCTTCGCGGAGTTCGACCGTCTGCGCGTCGCCCAGGTCGGCAAGCTGTTCGAAGAAGGCAAAGCGGCGCGCGCCGCCGGCAACCTCGAGAAGATGCGCGAGAGCTTCGACAAGCTGCTCGCCTACGATCCGAGCTTCGAGGAACGCGCCGAGCTCGCCGCAGGCTACGTCGCGTTCGCCAAAGCCGGCCAAGACAAGTCGCGCGACGCCGCCATCGCCGCGCTCCGCCGAGCCGAGCGGCTCGACCCCTCGCTCAAAGACGCCACCAGCTTGCGGCTCACCTTGGAGGCGGAGACGCTCGAGGAGCGCGGCATCGCGGACAACACCTTGCTCGAGCGCGCCATCGAGCAAGATCCGCAAAACTCGCGCGCGCAGGCGGCGCTCGCGCGCTTCGAACGCGGCGAGCCCAAGCGCTCGGAGAGCACCCGCTACATCGCCGCCGGCTCCATCCTCGGCCTCGCCCTGGCGGCCATCGCCTACTTGCTGCTGCGCAAGCCGAAGGCAGAGCCTCCTCCGCCGGCGGTCACGCCGCCGCCCGCAGCGGCTGATTCCGAAAACGGCTAACCTTCAGCTGCCGATAGCGCTCAGCATCTCGTCGGCAGCCTGCTTCAGCTTGGGCCACATGGCGCACAGCACCGCCTCGGAGTACCCGGCGTACTGCGCGGCGCCGTCTTGCGCCAAAGCCGCGATGAACGCCTCGTTCACCGCCGGCTCGCGGCGCATCTGGTAATCGATCAGGTTGGCGAGGCGCACCAGCGAGACTCCCAGGCCCACCTCGCCGCCTCGCTCGTAGGCTCGCCCGGGCTGGTGATGCCAGGCGACGACCTCGGCCACGGACGCGGGTAGCTTCCAGGCGTCTAGCACGTGCCCTCCCAAGACCGCGTGGTCGTAGCCGAGCAGCGCGCGCTCGTGCACGAACGCTTCGTCGGGCTGAGTGAGCGCCTTGGGGTCGAGGGTTCGATAATCGATGCTGCTCACCTGGATCAGCAGCAGCTTGCCCAGGTCGTGGAGCAGGCCGCACAAGAATGGACTATCGGCCGTGCGCTGGTGCCACTCTGCAGCGAGCACGCGCGTGAGCGCTCCGACCCGAGAGCAATGGTCGCGCAGCGGCAGGCCAACCCCTTTGGCATCCTTGAAGAGCCCCATCGCCGCCACGCACGTCACGATCTCCAGCACGTGGCGCGACCCCAGGCGCTGCACCGCTTCCTCCACCGAGCTCAGCGGCTGACGAGGCCGATAAGCCGCCGAATTGGCGATCCGGAGCAACCCCGCCGTGATCGCAGGATCCTTTTCCAGCGCCTCGCGCACCTTACGAAGTGGTGTCTCGGGATCGCTGAGCAGCGTGATGGCGCGCTGCGCGACCGCCGGAAATGGCTTCAGCCCCATCGCGCTCGACAGCGCCGCCGCGAGCGACCGCGAAGCCTCCAGCGCAGTTCGGGCCGGATCCTCGTCTCCGAACCACAGCTGCTCGCGAACCGAGTCGGACAGGCGCAGCTCGGCCGCCGGAAGGACGGGCGGCCTCGCCGGCTCGTGCGGCTTACTCACTGCCATGGGTGACGATACGGCCGCGTCTCGAATCAAGATTAGCGCGGCGACCTGTGACAATCCGGCTCACCCACTCCCCCCGCCGCACTGCGGCTCCTCCCTCCGCCTCACACCTACCCCTTTTCTCTCGGATTCCGGCCCCAGCGCCCGGAGATGAAAATCAGCGCCGACGCGTGAACAGTCGCTGAGCGACCGGGCACACCTCCACGGACAACAATCCGGGCTCACCTACCTGACGCGCATCGCGACGGGCAGGCGCCCCTTTGCTTTTTGCAAAGTCGCGCACGGGAGAAAACAGCATGAAAGCGTCGATGAAGGGTTGGGCGATCGTGTGTCTACTTGGCCTCGTTGGGTGCACCTACGAGCGCTACGACGACTGCGAGAGTGACTACGAGGACGACGATGGCTTCGGCAGCGGAGCCTCCTCACACGCAGGCAAAGCAGCCTCGACCGGCGGCAGCGACGGCGGCGGCACCACCAGCGGCGGCACCAGCAGCGGCGGCACCGCGGGCACCGGAGCAACGACCAGCGGCGGCACCACGGGCACCGGAGCAACGACCAGCGGCGGCAGCGCGGCCGGCGCGCCCCCGGAGCCCCTGCCTACGTGCGCCGAGGAACGCGACTGCGACCCAGGCTACAACTGCGACATAGAGGTGGGCGAGTGCCAGCCCAGTGACCAGGAGACGTGCGCGGAGCTCGAGAGCGAGTCCGCTTGCTCTAACCGGCGCGACTGCGAAACCGTCTACGGCGGCATCAACTGCAGCTGCGGCGCAGACTGTGAGTGCCAGGGCGGTGAGCCCGGTTGCGTGTGTGAAAGTTTCGACTTCCTGCTCTGCCGCGGCATCGACTGAGGCGCGGCTTCGATCCCCTCTTCGGATCCGAAGACTGACCGAGACTCCTGGACCCTGTCCTCGACTCGCTCCGCCCTTCGGATCCGAGGCTCGATCGGTTCTTCGCACCCGGACCCGATAGCTCTGACGCCCCAATGCACCGCCGGCGCCCCGCCGCCAGGAGCAGGCGCGCCGCCAGACGAGTGCTCGACTCGGTGGGTGCTCACATCCGCGCGTCCGCGCGTCCGCGCGTCCACCCGCGCCCACGCGTCTACGCCTCCACGCGTCTACGCCTCCACGCGTCTACGCGTCCACGCGTCTACGCCTCCACGCGTCTACGCCTCCACGCTCTACGCCTCCACGCTCTACGCCTCCACGCTCTACGCCTCCACGCGTCTACGTCTCCACGCTCTACGTCTCCACGCTCTACGCCTCCACGCTCTACGCCTCCACGCAGCCAGCGCGCCACGCATCCACGCGCGCGGCGGCGCATCCGCAGAATGGCTCTGACGCAGAAAAGGGTCGCCCTCCTCGCCTCGATCCGTTCTTCGGATCCGCAGAATGGCTCTGACGCAGCCTGGTGCCGCCGAAATCACGGGCTTGTTCAATGAGTTAGAGCTCCGCCGGCACTGGACGACCACCATTCTGCGGATCCGAAGTATCAATGGGGCCCCAGGAGTGGCTTCTTTCTAGCGTCAGAGCGTCTGTTGCAGATCTGCCGCAGCAAAACGCGAGAGCGCAAGCGCGGGGGACGCAAAGCGCGGGGGACGCAAAGCGCCGGGGCCGTAAAGCGCGGGGAACGCGAAGCGCGGGGAACGCGAAGCGCGGGGAACGCGAAGCGCGGGGAACGCGAAGCGCGGGGGCGCGAAGAGCGGGGACGCGAAGCGCGGGACGCGAAGCGCGGGGACGCGAAGCGCGGGGACGCGAAGCG
>SECP01000055.1 GCA_004193285.1 Myxococcales bacterium
GGGCGCGCTGGCCGCTCGGGGGCACGGAGGGGGGCGCGCTGGAAGTGGCGGTCGAGCGCCTGGCCGCCAGTGAGAGTGACTTCTGCTTGGCGCTGGAGGCGCGATGAAGCGCTGGCTGAACGTGGACCGCGCGCTCACCGCGGCCTTGTTCTTCGGCTACTTGGCCCTGCTGCTCGCGACCTCGGCCTCGCTGGGGTTCATGCGCGACGAAGGCTTTTACTTCCAAGCCGCTCGCGTTTACGGCGATTGGCTGGAGCTGCTGGGGCGAAGCCCCGCGGAAGCGCTGTCGCGCGCCGTGCTCGACCGCCATTGGTCCGTGAATCACGAGCACCCCAGCTTGCTGAAGCTGCTGTTCGCCCTCTCCAATCGCCTCTTCTCGGGCTGGTTTTCGCAGACGAGCACCAGCTTCCGATTTCCGGCCATGGTCCTCTCTAGCTTGGCGGTAGCGGTCACCTACGACTGGGGCCGCCGGGCGCTGGGGCGAAGCGCCGGGGTCGTCGCGGCCCTCTCTTTCGCCTTCTTGCCGCGCGTCTTTTTTCACTCGCACTTGGCGTGCTTCGACATGCCGGTGTGCGCGCTCTGGCTGCTCACTGTCTACGTCTACAGTCGGTCGCTCACCTCGCCGAGCTGGGCCTGGGCTCTCGGAGCCGGCATCGCGTACGGCTTGCTGCTCGATACGAAGCACAACTCCTGGCTGCTCCCACTCGTGCTCGGCGCTCATTTTTTGGTGACGCGCAGCCGCAAGATCCCGAAGGCGTGGCCCTGCATGCTGCTCCTCGGCCCCGCGCTGTGCTTCGCGCTGTGGCCCTGGCTCTGGCACGACACCTTCGCCCGGCTGCGCGAGTACGCCCTGTTCCACACTGGGCACGAGTACTACAACATGGAATTTCTGGGCCGGACCTACTGGAAGCCGCCCATGCCTCGCGCGTACGCGCCGCTCATGACCGCGGCCACGGTGCCGGCAGTGACGCTCGTGCTGGCGGGCGTGGGCGTCGCGCGCTGGCTCGCTTCGGAGCGTCGCTCGGATTTCGCGCTGTGGGGGCTCTGCATCGCAGTGAGCTACGCGCCCTGGCTCTCGAGCGGCACTCCTATCTTTGGCGGAACCAAGCACTGGCTGACCGCGTATCCTTTTGTCTGCCTCTTCGCCGGGCTTGGCTTCTCGCGCGTGGTCGCGGCGGTCCGTAGCGCGACGCCGCGCGTGGCCCACCCGGCGCTGCTCGGCGCTTGCGTGGTCGCGCCGCCACTCGTGATGGCTCTGCACGCGCACCCCTTCGGGCTCAGCGCCTACACGCCGCTGGTCGGGGGGGCACCGGGCGCGGCCAGCCTCGGCCTGAACCGCACCTTCTGGGGCTACACGACGCAGAGCCTCGCTCCGCTGGTGAACTCGCGCGCTCCCCGGCGCGGCACCGTCTACGTGCACGACACCGCGCTCGCTAGCTTCGCCATGCTGCAACGAGATGGGCGGCTACGGCGCGATCTGCGCGGCTCTCTCGACATCGCGCTCTCGGACGTCGCGCTCTACCACCACGAGCCGCACATGAGCCGGGTCGAGCATCAGATCTGGCTCACGTACAAGACGACGGCCCCCGAAGCGATCGCCACCTTCGACGGGGTACCGGTGGCGTGGGGCTACGCGCGGCCCCGAGCTCAGCCGCCCAAGTAGGACATCTCCAGCCTGCGGCGCGGCATCACCAGCTGGGTGCGCTGCTCCGAATAGCGATCCACGCGCCGCTCCCAAAGCTGCCGCACCAGGTCCACCAGCTCGTCGTCGCTGGCGCCGCTTCGTAGCGGCCCGCGCACGTCCGTCCCGCTGGTTGCGAACAGGCACGTGTAGAGCTGGCCGTCGGCGGAAAGCCGCAAGCGCGAGCAGGACCCACAGAACGGCTGCGTCACACTCGCGATGACGCCGACCTCGCCGCTCCCGTCGCGGTAGCGGTAGCGAGCCGCCACATCCGTGGGCAGCGCGCGCTCCACCGGCTCCAGCGGCAGCTCGCGATCGATGAGCGCCACGATCTCCGCGGCGCTCACCACGTCCGCCGCGCTCCAGCCGTTGGTGGAGCCCACGTCCATGTACTCGATGAAGCGCAGCACGTGGCCGCTGCCGCGGAAATGCCGGGCTAGCGCCACGACCTCGCTCTCGTTGTGGCCGCGCCGCACCACGCAGTTCACCTTCACTCGCGAGAAGCCCGCGCGCTCCGCCGCAGCGAGCCCTGAAAGCACGTCCGAGACGCCGTAGTCCGCGTCCGTCACCCGTCGGAACACCGCTTCATCCAGCGCGTCCAGGCTCACCGTCAGTCGGTCCAGCCCTGCGTCAGCGAGCTCGGCCGCAAAGCGCGGCAACAGCACGCCGTTCGTGGTGAGCGCCAGCGGCAACCCCGTATCTCGTTTGAGGAGCCGGACCAGCGCGGGGAGGTCCTTCCGAAGCAAGGGCTCACCGCCGGTGAGCCGCACTTTGCTCAACTGCCCGCGAAAAAGCCGAACGAAGTGCGCTAGCTCCTCGAAGCTCAGCAGCTCCGCGCGCGGCAGGAACTGATGCTCGGGGCCGAACTTCTCCCTCGGCATGCAGTAGCGGCAGCGGAAGTTGCATCGATCCGTCACGCTGAGCCTCAGGTCGCCGAGTGGCCGGCCGAGCGCGTCCTGGAAAGTCGGGGCGGGGGGACCAGAGCTCATTCGTTCCGAGTGGCTTCCCGTAGCACGTAACCGAAGCTACCGCCGTGTGTGGCCGGACCGTTTCGTCTCGATTGCCATTCTGAGCGAAGTTTCGGGAGCGTTTCACGACTTTTCGGGGCTGTTTCTCGATCCGATCCGCACGTGATCTCGGGCCATTTTTCATCGTATTGCCGACACAATCTGCGTTGACCCTCTTCGCGCAGGAGTTCATTACTGGATTGTCGACTGGGCGCTTGGAGCAACTCCGTTGCTCGCTACGGCCGACATGAATTCGAGTCTCCGGGCTCGCTAGAGGTATAGCGATGAGTAGCGAACGACTGCTCGCCGATCGGCGTATTCTTTTGTGCGGTCCCTCGGACCTGGACAGCGTAGCCCGTCACCTGCGTGACCTGGGGGCGGACGTGCAGCGCACCGAGCTCTCCGCTCAGAGCTCCACCCGCTCGCTCGAGGCGTGGATCTCCGAGCTCATGGAAGGCGCGTTCGACGACGTGCTGTTCCTCACCGGTCAGGGCGTCCGGGTGCTCGTCGAGTTTGCGCACCAGCGTGGGCGTGAGGACGAGGTCCTGGGCGCGCTGTCGCACGTTCGCATCATCGCCTCGGGCAGCAAAACCCGCGCGGCGCTCGCGGAGATCGGGCTCCGCCCCGTCATCTTCGGTGACGAGACGAGCACGCCGTCGCTGATCGACGCGCTGGGCGCGGCCTCATTTTCGGGCCGCACGCTGGCAGTAGCGGCGCTGTCTTGTGATGCGCGGCTCATCGCCGCCGCAACCGCGCGGGGCGCCAGCGTGCGCCTTCTCGCGGGGGAGGACGCTCCAGACGGCCGCCCTCGCGCGCTCTTGGCCGGGATTTTGGGGCGGGATTTCGACGCCGTGGCGTTCGGCTCCTCCCGCGAGATCGACTGCCTGTTCGAGGCGGCCGCGCCTTCACAGCGCGCGGAGCTGGCCCACGCCCTCCGGCGCTGCAACCCAGTCGCGCTGGGGCAAGCGGTGGCGCGGGCGCTCAGTGAGCGGGGCGTGCCCCCGAGTGGGGTGGTGGAGCGCGCGAGCCTGCTCAGGCCTCGCGGCATCGACTTCATGACCGTGTTCCGTGCCGGAACGGTGAAATCAGGAGAAGGTATGTCGGTTGGGAAGAGCGCGAAGACGCGTCGCAAGAGCTTGGTGGTCATCGGCAACGGCATGGTCAGCTACAAGCTGTGCGAGCTGCTCAGCGAGTACGACCACGGTGAGAGCTACGACATCAGCGTGTTCTGCGAGGAGCCGCGCCCCGCGTACGATCGCGTCAAGCTCACGAGCTTCTTCGAGAAGGAGAGCGCGGACGAGCTCTTGCTGGCGGACGCGAACTGGTACAAGGAGCGCAAGATTCGTCTTCTGCTCGGCGAGCGCGCGGTACGCATCGACCGTGGTCGCCGCGCCGTGCTCTCGTCCAGCGGCGAGTGGGTGCGGTTCGACAACGTCGTCATCGCGACCGGCTCGGCGCCGTTCGTTCCGCCGATTCCCGGCGTGCAAAAGCCGGGCGTGTTCGTGTACCGCACCATCGAAGACCTCGAGGCCATCCGCGAGCACGCGAAGACGGCCAAGGTCGGCGCGGTACTGGGCGGCGGCCTCTTGGGGTTGGAGGCGGCCAAGGCCGTGCTGGACCTGGGCCTGCCGACGCACGTCATCGAGTTCGCGCCCCGGCTGATGCCTCGGCAGCTGGACGCGGCGGGCGGCCGCTTGCTCGCGAAAGCGGTGGAGACGCTCGGGGTCAAGGTGCATACGTCGCGGGCCGCGACCAGCATCTTGGGTCAGGAGCGCGCGGAGGGCCTCGCGTTCAAAGACGGGGAGACGCTCGAGTGCGACCTCATCGTCGTCTCGGCCGGCATTCGCCCGCGCGACGAGCTGGCTCGCGAAGCTGGTCTGGCGCTGGGCGAGCGCGGCGGCATCCTCGTGGACGACAAGCTGCGCACGAGCGACCAAGACATCTTCGCCATCGGCGAGTGCGCGCTGCATCAGAACACGCTCTACGGCCTGGTCGCCCCCGGCTACCAGATGGCGGAGGTCTGTGCGCGGGTGCTCACGGGAGCGGACGCCTCGTTCCAGAGCGTCGACCAATCCGCCAAGCTCAAGCTGCTCGGGACGGACGTCGCCAGCTTCGGGGACCCCTTCGCGGAGTCCAACGGCGAGCGAACCATCGCCTACGAAGACCTCGTGAAAGGCGTGTACAAGAAGCTCGTCGTCAGCGCGGACCGCACCAAGCTCGTGGGCGGCGTACTGGTGGGTGACGCCGGCGAGTACGCGGCGCTCACCCAGCTGATGCGAAGCGGCGAGTCGCTGCCGGCGGCTCCGGAGGAGCTGCTGTTCGGCGCTCGCGAAGGCAAGACCAAGCTCACCCTCTCCGACAGCGCGCAGATCTGTTCTTGCAACAACGTCACCAAAGGCACGGTGTGCAAGGCGGTGCGCTCCGGCATCTGCAACCTGGCGGACCTGAAGAAGGCGACCAAGGCTGGCACTGGCTGCGGCGGCTGCATGGCGCTGGTGACGGACGTCTTGAACGCCGAGCTGGCCGCGGCCGGCAAAGCGGTGAAGAAGGAGCTCTGCGAGCACTTCGCGTTCAGCCGCCAGGAGCTGTATCAAATCGTCCGCGTCAAGAAGCAGCGCACCTTCAAGGAGCTGCTTACGACCCACGGGCAAGGCCATGGCTGCGAGGTGTGCAAGCCGGTCGTCGCCTCGATCTTGGCGAGCGTGCACAACGACATGATCTTGCAGCACGACACGCTGCAAGACTCGAATGACCGCTACCTCGCCAACCTGCAGCGCAGCGGCCTCTATTCCGTGGTTCCGCGCATCCCCGCCGGCGAAATCACGCCCGAGAAGCTGATCACGCTGGGCGAGATCGCCAAAAAGTGGGGGCTCTACACCAAGATCACCGGCGGCCAGCGCATCGACATGTTCGGCGCGCGGGTGGAGCAACTGCCGGAGATTTGGGACGAGCTCGTCGCGGCGGGCTTCGAGAGCGGGCACGCTTACGGCAAGGCCGTGCGCACGGTCAAGAGCTGCGTGGGCAGCACCTGGTGCCGCTTCGGCGTGCAAGATTCGGTCAGCTTCGCGATCCGGGTCGAGGAGCGCTACAAGGGCATCCGCGCGCCGCACAAGCTGAAGAGCGCGGTCAGCGGCTGCACGCGTGAGTGCGCGGAAGCGCAAAGCAAGGACTTTGGCCTCATCGCGACGGAGAAGGGCTGGAACCTGTACGTGTGCGGCAACGGCGGCATCAAGCCGCGCCACGCCGACCTGCTCGCTTCGGACCTCAGTGAAGACGAAGCGATCAAGCTCGTGGACCGCTTCTTGATGTTCTACATCCGCACCGCGGACCGCCTCACCCGCACCTCCACCTGGCTGGACAAGATGGACGGCGGCATCCAGCACCTGCGCGAGGTGATCATCGACGACAAGCTGGGGATCTGCGCGGAGCTCGAGCAAGACCTGCAGTACCTGGTGAGCACCTTCAAGTGCGAATGGGCGGAGACGATCAAGGACCCCGCCCGCCGCGCCAAATTCCGGCACTTTGCCAACACCGGCGAGGCGGACGACACGATTGAGCTCGTGGACGAGCGCGGTCAACGCCGCCCGCGGGATTGGGAGAAGCTCCCCGCCCCGCCCGCCATCCGTGACCGCCGCCACTTGCCGCTCATCACGACCCAGTGGGTCAAGGTCGCGAGCATCGACGACGTGCCGCCGGAAGGGGGCATCGCCATCAAATACGGGCAGGCGCAGATTGCGCTCTACAACTTCGCATCGCGCGGCGAGTGGTACGCGTGCCAAAACCAGTGCCCGCACATGTCGGACATGGTGCTGGCGCGCGGTCTCATCGGCGACGAGAAAGGTGTTCCCAAGGTCGCGTGCCCACAGCACAAGAAGACCTTCTCTCTCAAGACCGGCGAGTGCTTGAGCGGCGACCAGCTCAAGGTCCGCACCTTCCCGGTCAAGGTCGAGGGCGGCGCGGTGTTCTTGGAGCTACCGAGTGAAGCCGAGATCGAAAAGCTGATGCCCATCAAGGCGCGCTGCGATCTCCACGAAGAAGCCGCCTCCGCGGCTGAGTGAACCGTTTTTTTCAGCGACGCGAGGCACAGCCATGAAAGCAGACCGGATTCGTCTATTTAGCTTCAACACGCCACAGATGCGCGCCTTCCACATGACGTGGATCGCGTTCTTCCTCTGCTTTTTCGGCTGGTTCGGGCTCGCCCCACTCATGCCCCTGGTCCGAGCGGACCTGCACCTCACCAAAGAGCAGGTGGCGACGAGCGTGATCGCCTCCGTCGCGGGGACCATCTTCGCTCGGCTGCTGGTCGGCTACTTGTGCGACAAGTTCGGGCCGCGCAGGGTCTACGCGGGGCTGCTCGCGCTCGGAGCTCTCCCGATCATGGGCGTTGGGCTGGTGCACGACTACACGAGCTTCCTCGTGTGCCGCGTGCTCATTGGCTTGGTCGGCGCCTCGTTCGTCATCACGCAGTACCACACCTCGGCGATGTTCGCGCCGAGCGTCGTGGGCACCGCCAACGCCACCACCGCCGGCTGGGGCAACTTGGGCGGCGGCGTGACACAGATGGTGATGCCAGTCGTCGTGGTCGCGCTGGTTGGCTTTGGGCTCACGGAAGGCCAATCATGGCGCTACGCGATGCTCGTTCCGGGCGGGCTCATGCTGCTGATGTCCGTCCTGTACCTGCGCTTCACGCAGGATTCGCCGGAGAGCAAAGACGCGAAGGCGAACACCGGTAAAGCCAAAGGCTCCTTGCTGGAGGCCGCGCAGGATCCGCGGGTATGGGCCTTGTTCGTCGGCTACGGCGCGTGCTTCGGCGTCGAGCTCACGATTCATAACATCGCCGCCAGTTACTTCCACGACCGCTTCGCGCTCGGCCTCAAGGAAGCGGGCCTGCTCGCCGGCACCTTCGGCGTGCTCGCCATCTTCGCACGGTCGCTGGGCGGCTACTTGGGTGATCGCGCCGGGCGCCGCTTCGGGCTGGACGGGCGAGGCCGTTTCCTCACCGCGATGCTGCTGCTCGAAGGGATCGGCCTCATCGTGTTCTCGCGCATGAACGCGGTCGTGCCGGCCGCAGTCACCCTCGTCCTGTTCGGCTTGTTCGTGCACATCGCGGCTGGCGCGACTTACTCGGTGGTGCCGTTCATCAAGCCCAACGGCGTGGGCGCGGTCGCCGGCATCGTCGGCGCGGGCGGCAACGTGGGCGCGGTGCTGGCTGGGCTGCTGTTCCGCAGCAGTGGGCAGAGTACGCAAACCGGCTTGCTTTGGCTGGGAGGCGCGGTGATCGTCTCCGCTGCGCTCGCCGCGACGATCCGCTTCGGTCGCGTCTCCGTGCCGTCCGCCGCTCCTGTCGAGGCCTTGCCGGCGGAATGACCCTTCAAGCCACGGCACTGCTGGAGGACGCCCCGGACCGTCCTTCGCGAGTGCGCCTGCCCCTCGTGCACCAGCTGCTGGACTTGCAGCAAGATCTCAGCGCGGTCGAGCGCTTCGCTCGGCGCCACGAAGAGGGAGAGCTGCCCGAAAACGAGCGACTCTTCCGCGACCTGATTCCCTTGTCCAAGCCAGGCAAGGGGCAGCAATACGCGTTTCAAGTAGATTTGGACGCGTGCACCGGGTGCAAGGCCTGCGTGACCGCCTGCCACCGCCTCAACGGGCTGGACGACGAAGAAGCAGAGACGTGGCGTACGGTCGGGCTCCTCCACGGCGGCACGTCCAACGAGCCCGTCCAGCAGACGGTCACCACCGCTTGCCACCACTGCGTGGACCCGGCATGCATGAAGGGCTGCCCGGTCAACGCCTACGAAAAAGATCCCGTGACGGGGATCGTTCGGCACTTGGACGACCAATGCATCGGCTGCCAGTACTGCACGTTGACTTGCCCGTACGAGGTTCCGCAGTTCAGCAAGCGTCGCGGCATCGTGCGCAAGTGCGACATGTGCAGCGATCGCCTGGCGGAGAGCGAGGCTCCGGCGTGCGTCCAGGCTTGCCCCAACGAGGCCATCTCGATTCGAATCGTGGAGACGCAGCAGCTGCTGGAGCAGGCACAGACCGAAGGGCTGCTTCCTGGAACGCCGTCGTCGGGCATCACGGTTCCTTCCACCCAGTACAAAACGCGCCGGGTCATGCCGAAGAATCTGCTGCCTGGTGATTTTTACGCGGTCCGAGCCGGGCATCAGCACCTGCCGCTCGTCGTGATGCTGGTGCTCACTCAGCTCTCCGCGGGCGCTTTTTGGGTGGATTTCGGCCTCCATGAGGCAGGCTGGAGCAGCGCTCTGGGCGGAGTTCGCACTTACCACTCTCTGGTAGCGCTTGGCCTCGGCCTGCTCGCGATTGGAGCCAGCACGCTGCACCTGGGCCGTCCTCATCTCGCATTTCGTGCGCTGATGGGCATACGCACCTCTTGGCTCAGCCGCGAGGCGCTGGGCTTCGCGCTGTTCGCCAAGCTCGCGCTCGTCTACGCAGCGCTGCAGCTCAGCGCCCCGCTCTTGGCCTTCATCGGCTTGCCGCCCTTCTCGGCTTCACGCTTCGAGCAGCTCGCGACCTCGCTCGGCGCTTCGGTCTCGGTGGTCGGTGCCTTGGCCGTCGGGTGCTCCGTCATGCTCTACAAGGTGACTCAGCGCCAGTGGTGGGGCGGCGGCCGCACGACGTTCAAGTTCTTTCTCACCGCCGGCGTGCTGGGCACCGCCACGACCGCGCTGACTTACGTCGCGGCTTCCCGCGGCCTCGGTCGTGGGGACGCGGTGGTGGGCACCGTTCGGACCTTGTGCTGGCTGCAGATCGTGCTGAGCGCCAGCAAGCTGCTGGGCGAAGCGACGGTTCTTCTCCACTTGTACGACCGCAAGCTCGGCGAGCTGAAGCGCACCGCGCTGCTGCTCCGGGGGCCGCTGGCCAAGCTCTTCGCGGTGCGGCTCGCGGCCGGCGCGCTTGGCGGCGTGCTGCTCCCGCTGCTGCTCCTGGGCAGCCTCACCAACTTGACCGGCACCGGTCAGCTCGTCTTCACGAGCAGCAGCTTTGCGCTACTCGTCATGGCGGAGCTCCTGGAGCGCATGCTTTTCTTCAAGGCGCTCTCGGCTCCGAAGATGCCAGGCGCGGTCGGCTGACGAAGGGGAACGGAAGTGAGTCAAAAGCTCAAAGCACCGAAGGTCGTCGCTGACCTGCTGTTCCAGCGCACCGGCAAGCTCACCCGCGAGCTCGTCCGCGATCCCGGAGGTTTTGGACTCGGCCAAGTGCCGGCCCGTTTGAAGCCGGACGCGACCACCACCGCCGTGTGCGGTTTCTGCTCCACTGGCTGCGGGCTCGAGGTTCACTTGAAGGACGGCCAGGCCGTGAACCTCTCCCCTGCGCGTGATTATTCGGTCAACAAGGGCGCGGCTTGCCCGAAGGGTTGGGAGGCGCTGACGCCGCTCTACGCCAAGGATCGCGCGGTGCGGCCACTGCTGCGCAACGCGCGCGGGGCGCTGGAGGAGGTGCCCTGGCAGACCGCGCTGGGCACGTTTTGCTCGCGCTTCAAGGCGATCCAGCAGAAGCACGGCCCCCACTCCGTAGCGTTCATCAGCACCGGGCAGATCCCGAGCGAGGAGATGGCGCTCCTGGGCGCACTCGCCAAGTTCGGCATGGGCATGCTCCACGGGGACGGCAACACTCGGCAGTGTATGGCCACCGCGGTCGTCGCCTACAAGCAGGCGTTCGGCTTCGACGCGCCACCGTTCACCTACGACGACTTCGAACAGTCGGACGTGCTGGTGTTCGTGGGGGCGAATCCCTGCATCGCTCATCCGATCATGTGGGAGCGCGTCTGCAAAAATCCGCACCGCCCCGAAATCGTCGTGATCGATCCGCGCAAGACGGAGACGGCCATGGCCGCGACGCAGCACGTGCCGCTTCGGCCGAAGTCGGACCTGCGCCTCCTGTACTGCATCACCCACCTGCTCATCGAGCGCGGCTACGTGGACCGCGCCTACGTGGAAGCCCACACGACCGGCTTTGCGGAGCTTGCGCGGCACGTCGCCAGCTTCACCCTGGCCGACGTCGCGATGGATACCGGCTTGTCTGCGGAGAGCATCGAGAAGCTGGTGGAGACGATCGGGAAGGGCAAGCGCGTCTCGTTGTGGTGGACGATGGGCGTCAACCAGAGCCACGAGGGGGTGCGGGTCGCGCAGGCGCTCATCAACATCGCCCTCATCACGGGCAACATGGGCCGGCCCGGCACCGGAGCGAACTCCATCACCGGCCAATGTAACGCGATGGGCTCGCGGCTGTTCAGTAACACCACGAACCTCATGGGCGGGCACGACTTTGCCAGCGCGGAGGACCGCGCCAAGGTGGCGGCCGCGCTGGGGATCGACGAAGCGCGGATTCCGCGGCAGGGGAGCCTCGCCTACGATCAAATCCTCGAGGGCGTGTTGTCCGGCAAGATCAAGGGCTTGTGGATCGTCGCGACCAACACCGCGCACTCCTGGATCAACCAGGGGGACGTGCAAGACCTGCTCAAGCGGCTTGAGTTCCTGGTCGTCCAGGACATGTACACGTCCACGGAGACCGCGCGGCTCGCGCACCTCGTGCTGCCCGCCGCAGGCTGGGGGGAGAAGGAAGGCACGTTCATCAATTCCGAGCGCCGCATTGGCTTGCTCAAGAAGGTGTCGCGCGCGCCCGGCGAAGCCCTGGCGGATTTCTACATCTTCAAGCTCATCGCGGACGCCTGGGGCTGCGCGGACTTGCTGCGGCAGTTCGAGAGCCCGGAGCAAACCTTTCAACTGATGAAGCGCGTGTCACGCGGGCAGCCCTGCGACATCACCGGCATCCGTGACTACGCGATGCTGGAAGACCGACGCGGCATTCAGTGGCCGCTGCCGGAGGGGAAAGACGTCGCCGCTCAAGCCGAGCGCCGGCTGTTCGAGGACGGCAAGTTCTATCACCCGGACGGGCGCGCGCGGCTGCTGTTCGAGGCGCCCCGGCCCGTACCCGAGCCCACGGACGAACGCTTCCCGCTCATCTTGCTGTCCGGCCGGGGAACCTCCAGCCAGTGGCACACGCAGACTCGCACCGGCAAATCTGCCGTGCTCAAGAAGCTGTACCCCGCGGAAGCCTACGTGGAGGTCAATCCGGAGGACGCGCGCCGCTACGGGCTCTCGCCGAGCGATTACGCGATCGTGGAATCTCGCCGGGGCAAGCTGCGGGCGAGGGTGCACGTCACCCACGTGGTGCAGCCGGGGCAAGTCTTCGTGCCCATGCACTACCCGGAGGCGAACCAGCTCACCTTCGCGGCCTTCGACCCGTATTCACGCCAGCCTTCTTACAAGCACTGCGCGGTGCAAATTCGCAAGAGTGACCCGTTCGCCGACTGAACTATACTGCGCTCCGTGAAGCTCTACGCATTCGATGGCGCCGACGCCTCGCTGGACCTGCTGCCGCTCGCGGCGCGCCGCGCGCTGGACCACGCCGGCTGCAAGCTCTCGCTGGAGGGCTTTCGCTCGTTGCCATTCACCGAGCGCGAGCAGCTGGTGCGCCTCGGCTCGCAAGACGTGGTGGACGTCACGCTGGTGACGACGATCGCGCTCAGCGCCAAGCCTGCTGCGGACCGCATCGCACCGAGCCCAGACCCATCACCCATCGCGCCTACGGATGAGCTGCTTGCGGCTCTCGGTAGCGGCCGGCCCATTCCTCCCGCGAGCTGGTCGGCCCTGAGCCCACTGGACCGCTACGCCCTCGTAAAGGTCGCGCGCGGCAAAACCCCGGAGCGGCTGGAGCCGGCGTACGCGGAGATCATCGGGCAAAGCGCGTTCTCCAGCCATGTGGCGCCGGGCGGCGGCGTTCGCATGGTGGGTGTCGGCGGCAAGCAGCCCACCCTGCGCCGCGCCGAAGCCGTGAGCCGTATCGTCATGAATGCGGACGCGTTCGAGCGCGTCAGTCAGTCGACCGCGCCGAAAGGGGACGTGCTCGGGACGGCGCGGGTCGCCGCGATCATGGCTGCCAAGCGCACCTCCGAGCTCATTCCGCTTTGCCACCCGTTGTCTCTGACGAAGGTGGACGTCACCCTGTCGCTGGACGCGGTGGCGAGCGCGGTTCACGTGGAGGTCGCGGTGGAATGCTTCGACCGCACCGGCGTGGAGATGGAGGCGCTCACGGCCGCGTCCGTCGCCTCGCTGACCGTCTACGACATGCTCAAAGCGTTCGACCGCGGCATGGTGATCGGCCCCACACGGCTCCTCCAAAAATCCGGCGGCCGTAGCGGAGACTATAGAGCATGAGCACGTTCCGCGTTTTGGAGTCCCCGCTCGACCCGAGCGAAGCCATCGCCGCCGTGTCCGGTCCTGAAATTGGCGGGGTGGACGTGTTTTTGGGCCTAGTCCGCAACCACAACGACGGCCGAGCGGTGACTCGCTTGGAGTACCACGCCTACGTGTCGATGGCGGAAAAGGAGATGGCGCGCATCGCGGACGAGATCATGCGCGAGATGCCGGGCGTGCGCTTGGCCGCGCACCATCGCATCGGGTCGCTGGTAGTGGGCGACTTGGCGGTCGTTTGCGCGGCGGGCGCCGCGCACCGGGGCGAGGCATTCCAGGCTTGCCGCGAGCTCATCGACCGCATCAAGCACCGCGTGCCAGTTTGGAAGCGCGAGCATGGCCCGGACGGCCCGTACTGGGTGGGCTGGGAAGACGCGCGCTGCGGCGGCGAGCACGAGCACCACCACCAGCAGTAGCTAGCGAGCTACGTCCTCCGGCGTGTCCCAATCGTGGAGGCTTCGGGTCTCCTCCTCCGTCATCGTGAGCAGCTCGGCGCCGAGCGCGTCCAGAACCGCCTGCAGAGCGTGCTTTTTCGAGGCCAACGCGCTCTGCACAGCCGGTAGTGCGCGAGCTACTTCGTACCGCGCGACGAGCGGATTGCGAAGGCCGCCGCCGTGCGCCGCTAGAGCGGCAGCGCCGGGCGCCTCGGTTGCGAGCCGCGCGAGCAAAGGCGCGGAGACGTAAGGCAGGTCACACGCGAGCGCCAGCACGTGGGTCGCCCCGCGCTGCTGCGCGTGGTGCAGCAAGCCGCCGAGTCCCCCGAGCGGGCCCACTCCACGAGGCGCATCGTCCACCGCCGTTAGCCCGCTTGCCGAGTAGGCCGCGGCGTCGCCGACGAGCACGAGCTCGGCTTCGCCCAGCGCCGCTCGCGCTTCGCCCACCAGCCGCTCCAGCAGCGTTTGCGCGGAGCCGGGCGCCGGGAGCAGCCCCTTGGCCACGCCGCCGAGGCGCCGGCCGCGGCCGCCCACGAAGAGGCCCACGACGAGCATCACAGGTCGTCCAAACGTAGAGCGCTCACGGTCGCGCCCGCGGGCGCTCCTTCCGATTCCGCCGGAATGAGGAGCAGCACGTCCGCGTGGGCCATGCTGGTCGGCGCGCCGGAGGCCTGGTTGCGGCTCACGTGGGCCACGCCGTCTACCAGGCGCGCTCGGTAAAAGCCGAGCCGCCCCGGCTTTTGCGAGAGCGGCGCGGCGAGCGTTACCGAGAGCACGCGGGGGACCGGGTTGGCGTCGCCCTGCAGAGCACGGAGCAGGGGCAAGCCGAACAGCGAGAGCGTGAGCTGCGCCGAAACTGGATTGCCCGGCAGCCCGAGGACGAGCGTGTCGCCTCGGCGACCGAAGGCGAGCGGCTTGCCGGGTTTGATCTTCACCTTCCAAAAGTCGATGCCGACTCCCTCGGCCTCGAGCGCGCTTTTGACGACGTCGTGGTCGCCCACGCTCACGCCGCCGACCGTGAGCAGCAAGTCGCAATCGTCCAGCGCGCGGCTCAGCACCTCGCGGGTCGCGCTCAAGTCGTCACCGGTCCGCGGCAGCACGCGCACGTTGGCCCCCGCGCGACGCGCCAGTGCGGCGAGGCTCGGACCGTTCGAGTCCGGAATGGAGCCGGGGCGCGGCGCCGAGCCGGGGTCACGGAGCTCGTCCCCCGTGCAGAGGAGCAAGACTCGAGGGCGCAGGAACACCGGGAGCTCGGCGCGGTCCAGCGCTGCGGCCAAGCCGATGCGAAATGGATTGAGCCGCGTACCGCGGGCGAGCGCCACCGCGCCACGCGCTAAGTCCTCACCGCGCTTGCGAACGTGGTTGCCGAGCCGGGGTGCAGCTCGAAAAGTCACCGCGTCGCCTGCGCGCTCGGCGTCCTCCTGCATGATGACACTGTCAGAATCCTCGAGCAGCGGCGCGCCGGTGAAGATGCGCGCCGCGCTGCGTGGCGCCAGCCGCTGTCCGCTCTCCCCCGCGCGCTGCTCGGCGCTCACCGGCAGCTGCCACGGCCCATCGCCGTCGAAGTCCGAGCAGCGCACGGCGTAACCGTCCATCGCGCTGTAGTCGAAAGGAGGCAGGTCGACGTCCGAGACGAGGTCTTGCGCCAAAATGCGCCCGTCCGCGTCCTGGGTGGGAATGAGCTCGCTGGCGAGCGGTTTTGCTTGCTCGAGGATGCGCGCGCGAGCGACCTCAAAGTCCAACATTTGCGGGAGTGTAGGGCGGTTTCAGCTCGCCCTACAAATCTCTCGGGAAGCTCGCAACTCGCTCGCCCTTGAAGCCGAAGAGGGAAGGACGCGTCTAATCGACACAGCCTCCCGCTCCTTGAACGATGTCGCCTATCGCTACCTTGCCCGCCCGTCCGGCCCGTACCATGCTTTTTCTCGTGAACGGGTCTTCTCTGCATCGCAGGCCTCGGCCATTTCCGCTCGCGCGCTGGTCGCGGCTGCTCGCGCTCGGCTTGGCGTCGCTCGCTGCGATCTTGCCAACGCAGGTCGCGCTCGCGCAGAGCGCGCCGAACCCGGACTCCGGTTGGTTCGATTCGCCGCCCGAGCCGGAGGCGGCGCCGCTGCCCGAGCCGTACGCCACCAGCCCCGGCGCGCAGCCCACCTCCGCGCCGGCTCCCGCCCCCCAGACAGAAGTGGCGGACAACGACCCGAGCGCGCTCACCACCTTCCGCCCCGCCCTGGACCCGTATGGCTCCTGGGTGGATGACTCCAATTACGGCACGGTTTGGGTTCCCAACAGCGCGGTCGTCGGCGCGGACTTCGCGCCTTACGTGTCCCGGGGCCGCTGGGCGCTCACGGTGGAAAACGACTGGATCTGGCAGAGCGATTACCCGTTCGGTTGGGCGGTGTTCCACTACGGCCGCTGGGTTTGGATCTCCGGCCAGGGCTGGGCGTGGGTGCCCGGCCGCACTTACGCCAACGCCTGGGTCGTGTGGCGCACGCCGAGCCCCGGCTACGCGTACGTCGGCTGGGCGCCCATGCCGCCCACTTGGGGCTGGCGCTTCGGTTACTCGTATTCGCTCTGGTATTCGCCGCCCCTGCCGTACGTGTTCTGCCCCAGCGCCTACGTGTTCAACCACCACGTGCACTCGCACATCGTGCGGGACCGTCATCTGGTGAGCACCATCGCCTCCAACACGCACGTGTACCCCACGCCGTACCGCGCTCCCGCGCGGCCCAGCATGCGCACGCCCGCCACGCCAGAGCGCGCGCCGCGGGTGGGGCCGAGCGTCGCTCCGCGCGGGCCGGACATGTCCGCCGCGCGCGTCCCTGCCAGCGCGGTGCCCGCCGTGCGCACGGCGCCTCCGGCGGCGGCCATGCGACTCTCGCCGGCCCGCAATGCCTCGCCCTTTCAGCGCGAACAGTTCCGCTCGGGTGCGGACCCGCGGGCTCGCATGGACGCTCGGCAAGTCGTCCCGCGCGAGCCGGTGCGGCGCACCTTGCCCTCTCAATCGCAAACCTGGTCCAGCTTCCCGCGCGCCAGCGCGCCGAGCCGCATGCGCTCGGAGCCGCGCACCGTAAGCCCGGACCGCATCCGAGTGACGCCCTCGTCGCGGGACTTCTCGCCCGCGCCGTCCCGTAGCGTGGCGCCGCCCATGCGCAGCTTCTCGCCGGCGCCTTCCCGCAGCTTCTCTCCATCGCCCAGCTTTTCGCCTTCACCGGCGCGCAGCTTCGGCCCGTCATCGTTTCCGCGTTCGCACGGCGGCGGCTTTCGTCGCCGCTGAGGCTTGAAGCCGCGTCGCTTCCCTGGCTAGAAAATACCCTGCCGATGCCGCTCTTTCGCTCTTCGACCTTGGCGCTTGCGCTGCTCACCCTCTCGCTCGTGCCCGCCTGCGGCTACGGGGACACCCGCCGTCACGGCTACTACGACGACGACTCCTACGACCCGAGCCCGCCGCCCGCTGGCACCATCGAGCAAGCGACCATCGACGCGGACCAGCTGCTAGACGCGGAGCCCGGGGAGGGTGCGGGCGCTTTCGTCGAATACGAGTCCGGCGGCACCTACCACGTGACCACGAGCTGCAACGTCTCGTCCGGAGTGGATTGCCTGTGGGACATCGTCGTCACCCCGCTGGACGGCGCGCCCATCCTCACGATTTCGCCGTTCGATCTGGAGGCTGACGACTCGCTCACCTTCGGCGAGGTCAATCGGCTACGGCTGCTCGCGTACACGGGCGACGACTTCGACGGGTTCGACTTCCAAACGGAACCAGGCGCCGGCATCGAGGTGGACGTGTTCCTCGACGACGGCGCCGCCAACAAGTTCCTGTTTTGGGTAGGCGACGGAGCGGTCCACAACGGCGCTCCGTCGAATCCCGTCGATCTCATTCCTAGCGCGGAGTAGCCGCTCTTCACGCCTTCGCGCCGCGCTTGCCGTGCGGCAGCTTGCCGTCCTTCTTGGCTTGCTGCAGCTCGGGCTGGCTGACCTTGCCGTCGTTGTTCGCGTCGGCGACCTTGATGCGCTCCCAGCGCTTGTCGCCCACTTCGTCCTTGGTCAAAAATCCATCGCTGTTCTTGTCGCCCTTCTTGAACATGCCGGCGCCTTTGCCTTCATGTTTGCCGTCACATTGCGGCTTGGCGTCGCCCGCTTGGGCAAAGGCCAGGGCAGAGGTGCCCAGGGCGGCGGCGGCACACAGGATCGCAATCGAGAAACGCTTGGTGGTGTTCATGGTGACTTTCTTCCTAGCGGCTGAGTTCCAGCCCGTTTCAAAGTGACCGACGCCGGCTCGCCCAGGTCTCCTACGGCCCCGCTAATTTTTCTGAGGCCCTTGACAGTCCCTGAGGCGTGTATACCTACGCGCCGAGGAACTACGCCCCATGAGCGCCGTGAACCATTCTTTCCAAGCCGAAGTCAGCCAGGTCCTGCGCCTGGTCATTCATTCGCTCTACAGCAATCAGGAGATCTTCCTGCGCGAGCTGCTGTCCAACGCTTCGGACGCGCTGGACAAGCGGCGCTTCTCCGCGCTGCAGCGCCCCGAGCTGTGGACCGGGGACGAGCCGTTGAAGGTGCGGCTGATCCCGAACAAGGAGCAAGGCACCCTCACTCTGTGGGACAACGGCATCGGCATGACGGACGAGGAGCTCAAGCAGAGCCTCGGCACCATCGCCTGGTCCGGCTCGCGTGAGTTCTTGAAGAAGCTGGAGGGGCAGAGCGCGGAGGCTCTCCCTCAGCTCATTGGTCAGTTCGGCGTCGGCTTCTACAGCGCGTTCCTCGTCTCGGACCGGGTGGAGGTAGTGAGCCGCGCCGCGGGGGCGGATAAGGCGCACCGTTGGGAGTCCACCGGCGAAGGCGGCTTCACCATCGACGACGCCGAGCGTGATTCGGTCGGCACCAGCATCATCTTGCACCTGAAGAAGGAGTCGCTGGAGTACGCGGACCCGTACCGCCTTCGTCAGCTCGTGGAGCGCTATTCGGACTACCTCTCGTACCCCATCGAGCTGCAAAAGACCGGCAAGGAGGACGAGTTCGAGTCGATCAACCGCGGCACCGCCCTCTGGCAGCGCTCGCCCAAAGAGGTGACGGAGGAGCAGTACCAGGAGCTGTACAAGCACCTCACCCACGACTGGCAGCCCGCGCTCGTGCACCGCCACTTTCGCATCGAAGGCACTCAGGAGTTCAGCGGCCTGCTCTACGTGCCGAGTCGCCAGCAGATGGACCTGTTCGAGCCGGACGCAAAGCACGGCGTTCGCCTGCACGTGCGCCGGGTCATGGTCATGGAAAGCTGCGAGGAGCTCGTCCCCCGCTGGCTGCGCTTCGTGCGCGGCGTGGTGGATTCGGAGGATCTGCCGCTCAACGTCTCCCGCGAGCTACTGCAAGACTCCAAGATCGTCCGCACCATCAAGAAGACCGTCCAAAATCAGGTTTTGGAAGCGCTGTCGGACCTCGCCAAAGACAAGCCGGAAGAGTACGAAAAGTTCTGGGGCTTGTTCGGTGCGGTGCTGAAAGAAGGCCTGCACTTCGACCCGGAGACGGGCGAAAAGTTGAGCAAGCTCCTCCGCTACGAGAGCGCCGCTACCGGCAAGCTCGTCAGCCTGGACCAGTACCTGGAGGCGGCGCCTGCCGACCAGCAAGCCATCTACTACGTCACCGCGCCTTCCAAGGCAGTCGCTTCGCAGAGCCCCTTCTTGGAGAAGGTCCGTCAAAAGGGCTTTGACGTGCTGCTCATGACGGATCCGGTGGATCCGTTCGCGGTCTCCGGCCTCACCGAGTACGGCGGCAAGAAGGTCGTCTCCGTGGCCTCACCGGACCTGCAGCTCGAGGCTGACGCGGACAAGAAGCCGGAAGAAGAGCAAACGAAAGAGCAAACTGCGCTGCTCGAGCGCTTCGGTGCCGTGCTGAAGGACCAAGTGTCGAGCGTGAAGGCGTCTTCTCGCCTGCTGGATTCGCCCGCTTGCCTCATCGTGCCGGACGGCGGCTTGCCGCCTCAAATCGAGCGCCTCATCCGCGCCCAAGGCCGCGAGCTCCCCAAGTCCCAGCGCATCTTGGAGCTGAATCTGGAGCATCCGCTGCTCAAGAACCTCCAAAAGCTGGAGGACGCATCGCCCGGCTCCGAGCGCATCCAAGAGTGGATGCACCTCATCTACGACCAGGCGCTGCTGGCCGAGGGCAGCCCCATCGAAGATCCGGCCGCGTTCGCCAAGCGCCTCACCAAGCTGTTCACGTCCGCCAGCGAAAAAGAAGCAGCGAGCTGAAGCCGCGCCGCCCGCGACCGTGCGCGCCGCGAACGCAGGCTGCGCACGGTCCGCGAGCCGCGCTCTCCAGCCGTGACCAGGCGCCACGTGCTCTTGCGCCGCGGGGCTGCCAGGTAACTTGACGGCGGCTGCTCGCGCCCCAAGTGGGAAGCATGCTGTCGTCCCTCAAAGTGGCGGGTCCCCAGGGCCAGCTGGCAGTGACGCAAGCCGGCCAAGGGAACGGCCTGCCGCTGCTCTTTCTACATGCGGATTCCGGCCGCGCCGACCAGTGGCGGGAAGTAGCAGAGGAGCTGGCTCCAGAGCGGCCCGTCGCCGCCTTCGATTTTCGGGGGAGCGGGAACAGCGAGCCCGCTCGAGATGGCAACTACGGCTATGCCGCGCGAGCCGGGGACGCATTAGCGGTGCTGGACGCGCTCGGGTGGGAGCGCTGCGTGCTGGTCGCGCACAGCGGTGGCGCGGCGGTGGCGCTCGAGCTCGTGGCGCAGCAAGCGACGCGAGTGGCGGGGCTGCTGCTGGTGGAGCCGCCCACGGACCCGCGAGCGCTGCCGCCCAAGATCCGCGAAGGCTTCGTGCGGGACTTGGCGGGGCCTCACAGCTTGCAGGTGCAGCAAGACTACTACCGCAGCATCGCCGGTCAGAACCCCGTGACGCGGGAGCGTGTGCTCGAAGACTGCAAGGCGACGTCGCCAGCGGCGCGCGCCGGCATCGGGCAGGCGCTCGCCACGTGGAACCCGGAGCCGGCGCTCCGGGCCTGGGCTGGCTCTGCGCTGATCCTGGTCACGCCGCCGAACGACAACGAGAACGCTCTGCACCGCCTGCGTCCGGACATTCCTCACCGCGTGGTCGGCGGGGAAGGGCACTGGCTGCAGCTAGACGAGCCCTTGCTCGTCGCACAAGCGATTCGCAGCTTCGTCACCGGCTTCGAGCCGCGCGCGCCGTGAGCTCAGAATCCGGTCGACGCGGGTGGGGGAGGCCCAGTCTCGTTCGTAGCGACCCGGCCCAGCTGGGCCGGGAGACAGGCCTACCCCCCACGCTCTACGCGGCTGCACTCATTCGAACGTGCTGACGTAGATGGCGTTGGCCGAGAGCCGGATGCCCAGGGACCATGCCGCTACCGCGACCCCATTGGGCGCGACCGCGATCCGAGGGTCTTGGTACTCACCGGCCGCGGAGTTGACTACCGAGCCCTCCGCCCATTCGCCGTTGATGCCAACGAGGCGACTGAACACGATGTCCACCGTGTCCGTGGCGTTGCCCTGCTCGAAGAGTACGAGCGCGTTGCCCTGGCGGTCCATGCCCGACACCGCGGTTCCGTAGTAGCCGACTCGAAAGTCACCGCTGCTGCGTAGCTCCGGCGCCGCGAAGTCAGCGCCCTCCGAGAGCGCCGAGTAGGCGTTCGTGTTCAAGCTGGCCGACTGGTACCAAGAAGCTAGAAATTGCCGGCCGTTCGACGAGAGCTGGGGCAGCGATTGGGGGCTGGTTTCGAGCGTATCGAGCACCTTCGCGACGCTGAAGCCCCCCCCTTTGGAGAAGGTGACGGCTTTGACGTCCTTGCCTGCCGCGAAGACCGCGCGAGCACCACCCTTGGCATCCGTGACGACGCTAGGCGCGTGGTACCCATCGATGCCGTCACTCCCCTCCACCGCGATGCCGTTACCCCACTGCGCGCTCGCAGTTAGGTACCGCCGCGCGTAGAGCTGGTTCGGAGTCTCGTCGGTGCCGTCCGAATCGAACGCAAAGAAGACGAAGCCGTTGCCGTCCTCATCGAAAGCGACGCCGGGTGGAGAGAGGGTCTCCACGTAGTTGTAAACGACGTCGGGCGTCGTCAGCCAATCCCCTCCCGGAGCCACGTGGTTCGCGAGCAGGTTCTGCTTGGTGACACCGGGGTCATTGTAGGACCAAAGGACATGCGCCTCCCCGGTTGCGCTGACCGCGCTCGTCGTCTGCCAAACCTGGGTGACCGCCACGGAGTCGATGCGGACCGGGGCCGAGCCGAGCTCGCCCAGGCTGAGGCGACGCACCCAGACTTGGTCCGTGGTCCCATGCTTTTCGGTCCACGCCACGACCGCCTCGCCTGCGGCGTTCGTCGCCACGCTGACCTGGTTGCAGTCGACGTTGGCTTCGTCGATCTCGAAGGGCTCACCGAAGCCGACGCCCGGCGAGAAATAACGGCCGAAGACGCTGTTGAACGTCTCTGCGTCTTTGTATTCCGCCCAGACGATGAGCGCGTTGCCCGCGCCATCGATGACGGGGCTCACGAGCGTGCCGTAGAGCTCGCCCGCCGTGCCGTCCACCTGCACCTGCTCGCTCCACACGCCGTCTCGCACTGTGAAAGAGGACGAGAAGTCTTCCTCCATGGCGGTGCCGCTCGCGTCCGTGATGCTGGTGGTGACGACGACGTCGTATTCGCCGAGCAGGTCCAGGCGCTCGTCGGGGGTGAACTCGGCGGTGACGCCGGAGTAGTCCAGGGCGCCGCTGACCGGCGTCTCACCGGAGTAGATGATGATGCTGTCGCTCGTGACCGTGGCCGGGTCGAGCCCTTCCGAAAACTCGATGCGGATGGTGCCCGTCGGCTCCACTTCGCTTTCGCCGGTGTCCGGCGAGATGGCGACGACGACGGGCGGCTCCGGCAGTACCGGAACGGTGCCTTCGCCCGCTTCGCCGACGTCCCCACCGATGCCGGGGCTCTTGCCGGAGCTACCGCCGTTGCTCTTGCCGCCAGTGCCGCTCGTTCCGCCGTTGCCGTCCGCGCCGCCGTCCTCGTCCACGATGTTGATGCGGCCTTCGTTCACGCTGCCGCACGCGATCGAGACCGTGCCCGCGACGAAGAGAGCTCCGAGTACCTTGCCGTAACGTTTTGCGGACATATCAAAAACCTCCCGAGACGCCGACGGAGCCCAAGCCGATGAGCGGCTGCATCGAGAAGCCGGCCGTCGCCGGCTCCTTCTTCTTCCCGCTCAGCAAAAACAGAGTGACGCCGGTCGCGATACCGACTCCGCCGACCGCGAAGCCGACGATGGAGAGCGTCTTCTTGCTGTCGCCGTCCGACTCCAAGCTCTCGCGCTCGCTCGCCTGCCGCTGCGTCAAGTTGCAGGGAAAGGAGGGGCAGAGGTCGTTGGCGTCGCCGTAATTGCTCTTGGCGCCGAGCGCGAACACCGTGCCCACCCCCAAGCCGACCACGCCCACCCCGAGTGACACGTAAGACCAGGTGCGGAGCGGGTCGCTGCTGCTCGCGTCCGCGACCGTGCTCGAATCGGTCGCCAGGGTCGCGGCCGGGGGAGCCGGAGCGGGGGCGGGAGCGCTGGCGACGGGCTCTGCGAGCGTGAACACGTGCTCGACCTTCTGGCCTGGCTCGAGGTCCACTTCCCATACGCTGTCGGTCCGACCAGGCAGGCTGGCCGTGAAGCGGTGACGACCAGCGCGCACGCCCAGCTCCGTGGGCGCGGTGAGAGCCGGGTACGGGTTGCGCACGGCCGCCCCGGATTGGGGCAGGCGCTCGTCCGTCACGGTGGCGCCCGGCGGGTCCGAGGAGAGCGACACTTTGACCAGCCCCGCGCGGATCGTCTGCGAGTCTCGCTCGAACTGAGCGCGCTCGCTCCCGTCGATCTCTTTTTTGCCCTCTTGCAGGTACTTTTCGAAGGCGGCCAGCGCTTCGCCGTCTCGCTCCAGCCGGTACGCGGAGATGCCGAGATTGCCCAAAATCTTCCACGAAGGGGAGGCCCGGTAGGCGGCTTTGAACTCCCGGTACGCCTCCTCGTAGCGCGCGCCGTCCGGATCCTGCAGGAGGTTCACGCCCGCGCTGAAGTGCGCGCGCGCCTCCTCGCTGATGGGCGCGTCCGCCGCGAACGTGGTGAGCGAGACAGTAGAGAGGAACAGACCCAGCCCGATACCCAAAGAGCGCTTCAGCATGCTTTCAACCCAAGTAGAGCTTCCGAGACTCTCTCCTCTGGACAGGGAAGGCAAGCGCTCGGGGCGCGGGCATGCCGGTAGCAGCCGGAAAATGCCGGGGAAAATGGCTCAATTGCGGGAGCTCTCGGCTCGGGGGGAGCCGGCGGCAGCGAGGGCGTGGGCCAAACTGGCGCAGCCGACGAAACGACGAAGACACGACCGCGTGCTGCACGAGAAGCGTGCCGACTGCTAGCCGGTAGCCGTTGTCCGTGTACCCCCTCTGGACGCTCCTGCCCTTTCCGCTGCTCGTGCTCGGCATCGCGGCGCTACCGCTGCTGCTCCCGCACTGGTGGGAGAAACCTGTCTTTCAAGCGACCGTCGTGCTCGCTTGCGCGGCCCCGGTCGTCCTGTTCTCGCTGGCTACCGGTCTCGGTCACGAGGTGTGGGAAGCGACGCACGAATACGCGTCGTTCATCACCACGCTCGCCGCCCTCTACATCACCTCCGGCGGCATTCACCTTTCGGGGGATTTGCTCGCGACCCCGCGCGTCAACCTCACGTTTTTGCTGCTGGGCGCGATCCTGGCGAGCGTCATCGGTACGACGGGAGCCAGTATGCTGCTGATTCGCCCGCTGCTGCGCACGAATCGTCAGCGCGCGCACACCGCTCACCTGGTCCCCTTCTTCATCGTGATCGTGGCCAACGCCGGGGGCCTGCTCACGCCGCTCGGCGATCCGCCGCTGCTGGTCGGCTACATCGAAGGGGTTCCGTTCTTCTGGACTCTCCGCCTGCTGCCGTGCTGGCTCGTGTACGCCGTCTCGGTCGGTCTGATTTTCTACGTGGTGGAGCGGCGCGCCTACGCGAAGGAGACCATGGAGTCCAAAAAACGTGACGAGCTCGCGAGGTCTCCGCTCGCCGTGCTCGGTCGGCGGAACGTGAGCTTGCTGCTCGCGGTGGTGCCGGCCTCGATGCTGCCCACACCCTATAGAGAGCTGGTGCTGGTCGGCATCGCGCTGGCCTCCGTGCTCGCTACCCCGCGCGCCATTCACGGCAAAAACGACTTCAGCTACACGCCCATCGTGGACGTCGCGCTCGTTTTCGCGGGGCTCTTCCTGTGCCTCGGCCCAGTTCAAGCGGCGCTCTCGGAGGCGGCCCCGAGCCTTCCGGTGAAGGCAGCCTGGCAGATGTTCTGGGGCGCGGGCGTGCTCTCGGCGGTGCTCGACAACGCTCCGACGTACTCGGCGTTCACGGCGCTGGCACGCGGTCTGCCGCCCGGCGCCCTGCCCACGGTCGCGGGAATTGATCCCTTTCGACTCACTGCCATCAGCGTGGGCGCGGTCGTGATGGGTGCTTCGACCTATATCGGCAACGGTCCCAACTTGATGGTGAAGGCCATCGCCGAGCGCGCAGGTCACAAAATGCCGAGCTTTTTGCGTTATGCGGCGTTCGCGCTGGGGGTCATGCTGCCGGCTCATCTGCTCACCACGCTGGGCCTTTGGTGGCTCGAGCAACGGTATTGAGTTTTCGAGGCGTGCAACGCCGACGTCGCTACATCGAAACGAACGCGACACCCCGATCGAGCGACCTAGCTAGTGCTCGTAGAGGAGGTGTCGGCACGACGCCGGCTACGCCACCAGGAGAATACGGATGAGCAGAAAACACGTCACGGGACTGGCTATGGCCATGGTGTGGGCACTGACTCCGGCGCTAGCGCTGGCGGAAGACGCGCCCAAGATCACCCCTGGAGAATTCGCGGCCAACAACGTTTGGATGATGGTCTGCACGGGGCTGGTCTTCATCATGCACCTCGGCTTCGCAGCCGTGGAATCGGGCATGTCCCGGAGCAAAAACACCGTCAACATCCTGTTCAAGAACACCGCGATCCCACTCATCGGTTTGCTCACGTACTTCATCGTGGGCTTCGGTTTGATGTACCCGGGCACCTTCAACGGCTACCTTGGTTTTTCCGGCTTCGGGCTCACTCCTCCGGCAAACGGCATGACCGCGGACTACGCGGCGACCCACGGCTACACGTATTGGACGGACTTTCTGTTCCAAGGCATGTTCGCCGCGACGTGCGCGACCATCATCTCGGGCGCGGTCGCGGAGCGCATCAAGGTGTGGAGCTTCCTGCTCTTTGCGACCTTGTTCGTCGCCTTCGTGTACCCGATTGCGGGCTCGTGGAAGTGGGGCGGCGGCTGGCTGCAAACGGCGGGCTTTTATGACTTTGCCGGCTCCACGCTGGTTCACTCCGTCGGCGGCTGGGGCGCGCTCGTGGGCGCCATCATCCTCGGGCCGCGCCTCGGCAAATACGGCAAGGACGGCCGCGTCAATCCCATGCCGGGTAGCAGCATGCCAATGGCGGTCATCGGTGTGTTTTTGCTCTGGCTCGGCTGGTTCGGCTTCAACGGCGGCTCGGTGCTGTCGGCTGACCCGGCGCTCACCAGCATCGTGCTCGTGACGACGTGCATGGCCGCCGCCGCGGGCGGCATCAGCGCGCTCGTTGCTTACTCGTTCATCTCTCGCAAGCCGGACCTTTCGATGATGCTCAACGGCATCCTCGCTGGCTTGGTGGGCGTCACCGCGGGGGCAGATGTGGTGTCGCCGCTCTCCTCCATCGTCATCGGCGCCGTCGCCGGTGGTCTCGTCGTCGGCTCGGTCGTGCTGATGGACAAGATCAAGGTGGACGACCCGGTGGGTGCCGTCTCCGTTCATCTCGTGTGCGGCACGTGGGGCACACTTGCGGTCGGGCTGTTCTCCACGAACCCGGCCCACACCGTCGGCATCCAGTTGATGGGCATCGCGGCGTACGCGGCCTTCACCGTCGTCTCCTCGGCTGCTTTGTTCTTCGCCGTCAAAGCCGTCATGGGTCTACGTGTGAGCGCGGACGAAGAGATCGAAGGGCTCGATTCGGGCGAGCACGCCATGCACGCCTACGACTTCCTCTCCACGGTTGGGCACGGCGCTTCCGCGTCGCTGCCGCCGGCGCCGCTCGCGGAAGCGCCGGCTCCCGCGCCGGCCGAGTAACCCGCTCGCGTTCGCAGAATCCAGATCGAGGTCGGGCCCTGTGTCTACGTGACACAGGGCCCGACCCATTTCTGCAGGGCCAACCGGCGAGTCATGCGCGTCACTCGCCGCCGGAAAGCCCGGGGAAAGCGGGACGAAACGTCGGAGGTGGTCCACTGCCAAAACATCAACTCCGCGCTGCGTAGCATCTTGGGTCGCAGAGCAAGCTGGTGGGCACCCCGGAGATCCTGAGTATCCGGGGTGCCGTTTCATTGCAGCGCACCGTGAGCCGTTCCGGCGAGGTGGGGGCCCTCGTTCGGCGGAAGGATGAGGTGACGCAATGACGATGAAGCTGGTGATGATGGCTAGCGTGCTTTCGCTCGTGGCCTGTGGCGCGGGGGAGCCTTGGGACGGTTGGAACGGTGGAGAGCCCCCGCCGCAAGCGGGTGGAATCGCGGGGAGCTCCACGGGGGGCGTGGGTGGCAGCTTGGCCTTGCCGCCGTATGGCAGCGCGGGCGAGGCGGTGGGCGGCGAGCAACCCCAAACTGCCGGCGCGGGAGGGGTCTCCGAAGGCGGCAATGGCGGATTCGCGACGGCGGGCACGCTCGCGGGCGGCACCGGTCCGGTCGGCGGTGAGGGCGGCGCCAGCGAAGGCGGCTACGCGGGCACGGGGACAGGCGGCTACGCGGGCACGATCACGGGCGGCGCGGGTCCGATCGGCGGCGAAGGCGGCGCGAGCCAAGGCGGTATGGGAACGGGCGGGGGCGGCTCGGAGTTGAGCTGCCTCGCGAACGTGTCGCACTGCTTCGACGCCGCGGCGAACTGCTTCGCCTACTCGCCGGGCTCGGACTGCGACCAGATCGTCGATGTGTGCGCGGCGATGCAGGCGGACTGCGAAAGCACGGAACCTTAAGGAGAGACGCACGCTTGAGGGCAGGATTCGCCGGGAGCTCCCGCTGCACCGGGGCTCTCGGCGCACTGCCACGACGAGCCTTCGCAGGTGCACGTCACGGCGCTGCACGCGGCCAAGCAAAGCGCGCCCCCGGCGCAGCCCGCGGCGAGGCAATGCGGAATCGGCGAGCCCTCACAGCCCGCGGCAGCGCATCGGTTGCCAGAGCAACAGCTCGGCTCACTGCACCCCGGCTCGCATTGAGCGCCGGGATAGCACTCCTGCCCCGCGAGGCACTCGGCCTTGCTGGTGCACTCGGACGCGGGCGCGCACTCGCACACCGCGCAGCCGTTGTACTCGGCGAGCAGTGGCTGGAAGCCGTTGTCGCAGGGGCCCGCGCATGCCGTTGGCTTCGCGGGGCAGGCCACGCACTGGCTGGCGCTACACACGGTGCCTGCGCCGCAATCCAGGTGACTCGCGCAGGTGCCGCCGGCGGCCGTGCCGCCTTGCGCAGCGCCGCCGATCGGCCCGGAGCCGGCGGCGGGGGGATCTTCCTCGCCGGCGGTACCGAAGCTGAGGCCTCCGCTCGAGCCACCTGACTCCGTTCCTCCGAGCACTCCGAGGTCCAAGCCGCCGGCGGCGCCGCTCCCCGCCTCACCGGAGGCCGAAGACCGCCGCAGCACCTCGTACTGTGGGGAACAGCCGAGCAAGAGGGCCAAACCCACCCGCACCAGCGACCGCCGTCCTATTCGCATCGCCAGCAAGGGCCAAAACGTACGTGGAACGGCTCGCAAAAAGAGTCAAGATCGACCCCCGTGAGCCGAAATGTTCGGCTCAGGGCCCCAGACTCCAGATGAAGCCTGCCGTCCGCCCTCTTCCGGCAACCAAGCCGGTCACCCCGGCGGAGCGGATCGAGCCGCGGGCGTCGGACGAAGAGCTGGTGGAGCGGCTGGCGAGGGGCGACCAGTGGGCGAAGGAGGCGCTCTACCGACGCTACGTGAAGGTGGTGTGGACGACGGCGCTGCACATGGTGGGTAACCGGGCCGACGCCCAAGACATCGTGCAAGACACCTTCGTGGAGGCGCTGCGCGATCTACCCGCGCTCCGGATGCACGCCGCCCTTCGGCCCTGGCTCCTGCGCATCTCCGTGCACCAAGCGCACCGCCGCTTCCGCCGTCGCAAGTTGTTCCGGCGCTTGGGGCTCGACCGCAGTATCGACGACGCGCCGCTCGAGGAGCTTCTGCATCACGGGGCGACGGCCGAGCAGCAGCTGGAGCTGCGCGCGGTGGATCGCGCGCTGCAGGGCGCTTCGGTCGGGGAGCGCTTTGCGTGGGTTTTGCGCTACGTGGAGGGTCACAGCCTGGAGGAAGTGGCAGACGCATGTGGTTGCTCGCTGGCCACGGCGAAGCGCCGCCTCGCCGGCGCTCAGTCGCGGGTCAAGGCCGCTCTCACCGAGGAGGCAGCTCATGACCTCTGAACGCGCGCCCCGGATCACGCCGGAAGGCGGCGCCACCGAGCCGCTCGCCCCCGCGCTGCGCGAGGATCTCGCGGAAGCGCGCGTGCAGCGCATGTGGCAGCGCATCGATCACGCGCCGGGCCGACGTAGCGGCATCTGGCTCGCGCTGGCGACGGCGGCGGTGGTCGCGCTCGCGTCGTTCGGATTCTCGCGCTGGCTCTTGCCGCCGAGCTCTGGGCAACTCGCGCTCTCATCTGGCCGCGCCCCGGTCGTGCTGTTCGCGGAGCAGCGCGCCGAGGCGCCGCGCTTCGACGACGGCTCTCAAATGACTTTGGAGCGTGGCTCGCGCGTGGAGGTGCTCCGCAACGACGCGCGCTCGTTCGTCACCGCCCTGCGGCGTGGCGACGTGACGTTCGACGTCGTGCCGGGTGGCAAGCGGCACTGGGTCATCGAAGCCGGGGAGCTCAGCGTGGAGGTAGTCGGCACGCGCTTCCGCGTGGAGAGGCAGCCGCAAGCCACGCGCGTGAGCGTGGAGCACGGCGTCGTCCTCGTCCGGGGCGAGCGAGTTCGGGGCGGAAGCGTGCGGCTCACGGCCGGCCAAAGCTTCGAGCTCCTGCCGCTGGAGCCGGCGGAGCCGGCGCCGCCTCTCGCTCCGGCGCCCAGCCTGGCGCCGCCTGCGCCCGTCGCAAGCACCGCGCGCGCACCGCTGACCCCCGTCGACCCGGTCGCGAGGCACCTCACGGAGGCAGACGACGCGCGGCGCCGCGGCGACGCAGCGAGCGCAGCGCGACACTTCGAAGCCGCATGGTCCAGCGCAGCTCCCGGCGATTCGCGGCGCGGCCTTGCCGCGCTCAGCCTGAGCCGTCTCCTCGGCGCCGGTAATGCTGCCAAATCCGCGCGCGTTCTGCGAAGCTCGCTCACGGACATGCCCCCCGCGCTGCGCGAAGACGCCCAAGCTCGACTCGTGGAAGCAGAGAGCCGCGCCGGCAACGTCGCCGGGGCCAGGCAAGCGGCGGAGGAGTACCGGCGGCTGTTCCCGGCCGGTCAGCGCCTGCGGGAGGTCGAGCGCTGGTCCGAGCCGTGAGGCTGCGAGCCGCGCTCGGCGCGCTTTTCGTGGCTGTGCCCTCGCTCGCTTCGGAGCCGCTCCGGGTGGCGCTACTTTTGCCGGCTTGCGAGTTGCCCGGCGTCGGCGGTAACGAGCTGCGCGAAGCGGTCGCGCTCGATTTGCGGCTGGAGGACGTCGTGCTGGCGCCGCCGGGTGAGCTCTCGCCCGGGCGCGACGTCCAGCTGCTCGTCGAGGCGAGCTGCGCGTCGCCGGACGAGCTCATTCTGCACGCCGAGCTCGGCCAAGAGCGGCAACGCCGGAAACTGCGGCTCTCGGAGCTAGCCGCGGAGCAGCGCCCGCGCGCTCTCTCCCTCGCGCTCACCGAGCTCGTCTCGCTCGTGCTTCACCCCTCGCCGCCGTTGCCATCACCGGAGCCACAGGCGGAGCCACCGACACCGGCACCACCGCCGCCGCCTGACTCGGCCGCGCCCATTCCGGCAAAGAAGCCCCCACCCGAGCCGACGAAAACGTCGTCCGGTCCAGTTTCCGGCACCCTGCCGGAAGATCGACCGACGAGGTCTCGTAAGCACGCTGCTTGGTACCTGGGCGTCGCGCCTCAGCTGCGCTTTTTCGGCGGCACCGCGCTGTGGGGCGCTCAGGTGCAACTGTCGCGCGCCCGCTTGCGCTACGGCGCGGGTCTGCTCATGACGCGCACTCAGGCGTCGTCCGGCTCGGTGTGGACTCGCCTCGCTCACCTGGAAGCCGGCTACGGTTTTTCGCTCTGGCGTAGTGCCGTAGGCGCCGCGCTCGAATCGGGGCCGCGGCTCGGCGTCGGTCACACGTTCATGAGCGCCCGCTCCACCGGCGCCGCGACCGCCTACGACGCCCACGATTGGTACCTGGACGCAGCGTGGACGGCTCGCTACCAACTGGAGCTCAGCGGCTCTATTCGCCTGGGTTTGGGGGCCGAGCTGGGCTACGGCCGGGGGCCCATCGCTTACGCGGACGACGTCCTGATCGCGCAGACGTCCGGCCCGTTCGCTTCGGTCACCCTGGACGGCGCGCTTCCTCTCTAGCCGTCATCGCTTTTGCCGGAACACGACCGGTACCCGGACGGTCGCGCAGTCGCCCTCGGACTTGTTCAGGTAGGGGACGCGCATCGTCTCCAGCACGCACTTGGTCAAATCGCCGTCGTCGATCTCGTCTTGGACCAGCGCGGCGTTCAGCACCGCGCCGCGCCCGTCTACCGAGAGCTCGACCATCAACTTGCCCTCTTCCGTCGAACCGTAGCGCAGCAAGCGCTCGTAGCAGGAGCGGAGGGAGCCCGCGCGCTCGGCCAGCTCGCTCTGCAGTGCCTGAGGGGCGGCGCCGTGGCACGTCACCTGCTGACCGCCGCTCGCGTCGAAGTAGCGCTTCATGCCCTCGCTGCCGTCCTCCAGGTAGGAGATTTCGTAGCTCGCGTAGCCTTGAGCGGTGAGCAGCGGCTTGCCGGCGGCATCCGTGTGCTCCTCCCGGATCAGCCGGTCCCCATCGTAGTAGAGGCGGCGGGAGCGGAGGGGAACGTCCTTCACGTCCGAGTAGACGTAGCTCACCGGGTTGTCTCGCTGGTCGTACTCGATGTCGGCTCGATGATAACCCTGTGTGCCGAGCGCGGGCTCGCCCCGCTCGTCGTAGAAGAGCTCGCTCGTCACGTTCCCCCGCTCACCGCGCGGCTCGCGCACCAGGGCCGCGCCGCGCTCCCGCTCCCGCACCGGGCTTCCGCTCGCGTCGAAGAAAGCGGTTTCGATGACCGCGTCGAGCTCGTCATAGCGGCGCTTGCGCATCGCCCAGCCGTTCGAGCCCACGAGAGGGCGGCCTTGCTCGTCCAGCAGCGTGAGCGAAAGCTCGTTGCCGCGCTCGTCGCGCTCGTAACGCAAGCCGGCGGCGCCATCGCGCGTCTCGCGGGCGGGGGCGCCTTGCACGTCCAAGTAGGCGACGGCCTCCGGTTCGCCGAAGCGGTTCGAACGGGTTCGAACCAGGTGCACCCCGGAAGCGAGCGCCGGCGCGCCCGCCGCGTCGAAGTACCGACGCTCCCGCTCGACGCCGCGCTCGTCCACCTCGAAGGTGATGCGATGCGAGCCGTCTTCGTTCTGCACCGGCTCGCCGCGCAAGCCGAAGAAACGGCGCTCGAGCACCGCGCCAGCGGCGCTCCGCAGCACGCGCGTCTCGTGAACGGCGCCCTCCGCCGCCGGCTGCCCGAGCCAGTTCACCGAGCTGAAGCTCTCCACGCGGCCGCGCGCGGAGAGGACTCGCCGAAGGCCGCTGATCGTCGTCTTGGCGCGAACGCGCGGTCGATCTTGCTCGTCCAACCAGCGAACCCAGCGCTCGTCGTCCGCGAGGACGTTGCGACCGCGCACCACGCCGTTGCGGTTTTCCCGCGACCAGCTTCGGACCCGGCCGCCCCGGTACTCGTAAACGCTGGAGAGCTCCTGCGGCGCGCCGGACCCGCTCACCGTGTCCAGCCGCGAAAACTCTCCGCGCCTGAGCAGCAGGCGCTGGCTGTACGAGCGATGCCGCTGCTGCTCGGACGTGAGCTGCCACACGCACCGATGCACCTCGTGCTCGGTCACCGTCCCGGCGCAAAACACCACCGCCTCCGCCGGCGCCGCCTGCGCAGGTCGCAACGCCACCTGCGCGGGAGCCGGCGCCGCGCACCCCGCGAGCCCCAGCGCGCAGAACGACCGCTGCCATCGCTTCATGGCGGTCCAGCTTAGCCGGCCCGCGGCCGAGCCGCTCACGACTTTTGCTTCGGGCGAAAGCGCAGCAGCGTGCAGCCCTGGGGCAAGCTCTCCGACCCGAGCGGCTCGAGCTCCAGCTGCAGCCCCGCTTCGAAGTACGGCTTGCCGCCGCCGAGCACGACCGGCATCACGTACAGTCTAAACTCATCCACCAAGCCCCAGCGAATCAGGCTCGCCGCCAGCTTCGCCCCGTTCACCTCGATGTCGCCGTTCGTCTCCGCCTTGAGCCGGCGGACGGTGGGCTCGACCTCCGCCGGGTCCTTCACGAGCCGCGCGCCCGGCCCCACGCTCGTCAACGTGGAGGAAAAAACGACCTTCGGCGTCCCGCGCCAGGCCTCGCCGTACTCGAGCTCGTAGGCCACGCTCTCGGGCGGGGGTTCGTCCCAGTAGCGCATGATCTCGTACATGTTGCGGCCGTAGAGGTTGAGCGCGGTGCGCGCCTGAGCCTCGTTGAAGTGCCGATGCAGCGCTTCCTCCGGTACCGGTAGCCCTACGTCGCCGCCCGCCTCCGCGCTCGCGATGTAACCATCTGCCGAGACCGCGAACGAATAGAAAATATGGCCTGCCAATGGGTCTCCTAACTGGTTGCAGTTTGCAACCAGTTGCAAGATACTACCGGTTGTCAGCCCTGCGCAACGAGCCTTCTTCGATGACCGACCCAAGCCGCTCCGGCTGCCCGATCAACCTGACGCTCGAGGCGCTAGGCGACAAATGGAGCCTCATCGTCGTGCGTGACGTCATGTTCGGGGGGCGGCGGCGCTTTCGGGAGCTGCTCGCGAATTCGGAGGAGGGCATCGCCTCGAACATCTTGGCGGACCGGCTACAGCACCTGGTGGAGCTGGGCGTGCTGACGCGCGCTGCGGACCCGACCCACAAGCAAAAGCAAATCTACAGCTTGAGCGAGATGGGTATCCAGCTCTTGCCGGTGTTCATCGCGCTCGGCGCATGGGGGCGGCGCTTCCTCCCCGCCACCAAAGCGCTCAGCATTCGCGCAGAGCTCCTGGAGCAGGGCGGGCCCGCGCTGCTTCGCCGCTTCATGGCGGAGCTCCGCGCTCAGCACCTGCGGGGTGAAGAAGCCTCCGCAGTGCGGGAGGAGCTGCGCGCCGCCTACGAAAAGGTGAAGAGCGAAAAGCGGCGCCGCTAGGCTACTCGTCGCGGCGGCGCTTTTTGCGCTTCTTCTCCGCGCGGCGGCGGAGCCGCTCGATCGGCGGCGGAGGCATCGTCAGCGGTTTGGAGGTCAGCCCCCGAATCGCCTCCTGCTCGCGCGCCCGCTCGCGCGCCAGCTCCATGAAGCGCTGCTGACTGCGCAGGCCCTCGCGCTCCGGAGCGCGCTCGTACTGACCGTTGGAGCGCAGCAGCCAGCCTTTGGCCGTGTCGCTGCGCATGTTGCCGAGGATCTCTTCCATGATGCGCTGCTTGAGCGCTTCGTCCAGCACCGGGAACATCACCTCCACGCGTCGGCGGAAGTTGCGCGGCATCCAATCCGCGCTGGAGCAAAATACTTCGTCCGCTCCGCCATTTTTGAAATGGAAGATGCGCGCGTGCTCGAGGAACCGATCGATCACGGTGTGCACGCGGATCCTCTCGCTCACCCCCTCGATGCCCGGTCGCAGGCAGCAGATGCCCCGCACCAGGAGGTCGATGGGTACGCCGGCTTGAGAGGCCGAGTACAGGGCGGCGATCACGTCCGCGTCCACCAAGGAGTTGAGCTTGGCCACGATACCGGCGGGTCGCCCGGCGCGCGCGTGCTCGGCTTCGCGGCCGATCAGGCCCAGCACCGCCTCGTGCAAGCCGAGGGGGGAAACGATGAGGCGGTTCCAGCGCGCCGGCGCGCTGTAGCCGGTCAGCATGTTGAAGAACGCGGTCGCGTCCTCGGCGATGTCTTCGCGCGCCGTGAAAACGGAGACGTCCTCGTAGAGGCGCGCGGTTTGCTGGTTGTAGTTGCCGGTCGCGAGGTGCACGTAGCGCTTCAGCCCCGCGCGCTCCCGGCGCACGACCATGAGCACCTTGGCGTGCGTCTTGAAGCCGAGCAGCCCGTACATCACGTTCACGCCCGAGCGCTCCAGCGCGCGCGCCCAAGAGATGTTGCTCTCTTCGTCGAAGCGCGCCTTCAGCTCCACCAGCGCCGTCACCTGCTTCCCTAGCTCCGCCGCGCGCTGCAGCGCGCGCACGAGCGGCGACTCTCCGCCCGTGCGGTACAGAGTTTGCTTGATGGCGATGACGCGCGGGTCCTCGGCTGCCTGCGAAAGGAAGTCGATCACCGCCTCGAACGACTCGTAAGGGTGGTGCAGCAGCACGTCGCGCGCGGCGATGGTCTCGAAGAAGTCGTCCGAGTCCCGCAGGGGCGGCACGTACTGGGGAACGAAGGCTTCGTCGCGCAAGTCCCGCCGCTCGTCGCCGGCGCTCAGCACCGTCATGTCTCCGAGGAACAGCGGGCCGTCCACCATGTACACGTCCCGGCTCGGATCGATCTCGAGCGCGCGGCACAGCCAGTTCAACGACTCTTGAGGCGCGCTTCCGCTCACCTCGAGCCGCACCGCGTTGCCGCGCTCGCGCCGCCTCAGCTCTGCTTGCAATGAGCGCAGCAGGTCCTCTCCCTCTTCGTCGTCGAGTTGGAGGTCGAAGTTCCTCGTCACTCGAAACGCGTACTGACCGGTCACGCGCAGCTGGGGAAAGATGAGCTTCGTGTGCCTTAGGATGAGCTCTTCGATCGCCACGAAGGCTCGGCGCGCGCCGCCCAGCGGCACGCGGATGAGCCGAGGGATCATCTGCGGCACTTGCACCAAGCCGAACGAAGGCTCGTGCGAGAGCGGCCGCTTCTCGAAGATCATTCCCACGTTGATGCTCTTGTTCCGCACGTGTGGGAACGGATGCACCGGGTCGATGGCGATGGGAGTGAGGGCGGGGAAGATCTCGCGCGTGAAATACTCGTCGAGCGCGGCCTGCTCTTTGGCGTCCAGCTCGCTCGCGGAAACGAGCGCCACTCCCTCGCCCTTCAGCTGCGGCCGGACCTCGTTCCACACCCGGTAGCTCTCGGCCGTGAGCTCGTGAGCTCGGGCGCTGATGGCGGCGAGCTGGCGGAGCGGAGTCATGCCATCCGCGGTCGCCTCCTCCACCTCCCCGGACTGCTGCGCTTGAAGGCCGGCGACGCGCACCATGAAAAATTCGTCGAGATTGGACGCGAAGATGGCCAGAAACTTCGCCCGCTCGTACAGCGGAACCCGAGGGTCGTTCGCCTCCGCGAGCACGCGCGCGTTGAACTCCAGCCAGGAAAGCTCCCGGTTGATGTAAAGCGCGGGGTCGTCCGAGCGCGGGGGGTGGGGGGCTACCGGGACACTGGCCGGTACGCTGGGTGCGCCGCGACTTGGCTCTGGGACGAAGGTCATCTGCGGGAAGGCCCGCATCCTAGCTCTGTCTTCGAGCCGTGCCCTGTTTGTGGTGCTGCTGGCACCTAAAAGTCACAGTGTTCTGGCCGCGATGCATTTCGCGCTACGCTCCGCGGCGGTGGTGCTCCGTCAGCTCGCCCTGCTCTTCGCAACCCTGGGAGCGACTTTCGCTGCCTGCACGCGCGTGGAGTTAACGGAGCCGCCTCCGCCCCCTCCGCCCGAAGAAGGAGGCGCTGCGGGCCAGTCGGCGGGCGGCGCCGGGTCGGTGCAGGCTGGCCGAGGCGCGGGCGGCGACGAAGGACCGTCGCCGAGCGGTGGTGACCCCGGTTCGCTCGAGCTCGGTCTGTGGCCGACGTTCGTCGACGATCCGAGTCGCTCGCGTGACGTCCAAGCGGTGACCGCGAGCGTGGCCGCGCTGTCGGCTGGCTCTGCGGCGCTGCCGCTCTTCGAGCGTTGGGACGCGCTGAGCGGCGCGAGCGGCGCTCCGCTCAGCGTGACCTGGAACCGCTTGGACGCGATGGTCGAGCCCTACCGCGCGCGCAGCGGGCGGCTTTCGCTGTGCATCGGCGTCGTGGACCGCGCCGAGCCCGCCTGGCCGGTGGCGGGTGGGCTGGACAGCGAAGCGGCCCGAAGCGCGATGGAGCGAACGGTAGACGAAGCGCTGTCACGTTACGGCGGCGTGCTCTCGCACCTGTGCTTCGGCTACGAGCTCGACCGCTACTGGGTGAGCGCCACCACCGCCGAGCGCCAAGAGCTGCAGGAATTTTTGAAGCAGTCGGTCGAGTATGCCAGCGCTCATCCGCTCCGCAGTACCCGAACCGCCATCGGCGTCTCCCTGTCGCTGGGGGCTTTCAGCGCTGAAAGCGACGTGCCACTCGCGGAGCTGAACGTCGCAGACGAGCTGCTCGCCGTTTACGACCCCGTGGGGTCGGGCGCGAAGCTCAAGGAGCCGGCTGCGATCGGCGAGGAGCTATCTGCGGCGCTGGAGGCGGTCGCCGGCCTACCGGGGCCGCGCGCCCAGCTCGGTTTGCTCGAGGTCGGTTACCCCAGCTCGCAAGACGCTGGCTCGAACGAGGACGCCCAGCTCGCCTATTACGAGGCGCTCTTCGCGGCGCTGGACGAGCGACGCGATGCCCTGTCGTTTCTCGGCTTGTTCGGCCTGGGTGATCGCGCCGCGCCCGAGTGCGAAGCGGAGGCGGCGAGGTTCGGCGGCGGCGCCGCAGTCCGAAACATCCGCGCGGCGGCGCGTTGTTCCATGGGTCTTCGGGCCGGGCTGGGCGCGAGTGTAGACAAGCCCGCTTGGGAGCCCGTTTTGGCGCGGATCGCCCGCTACCGCTGAGCCGGTGCCGACCGTGCAAATGTGTGGTTTACTTTGGTCTTGTCACTAGCTTGCGCCACGCTAACGCTCGCAAGAGGAGATAGGGACGCACGATGACGGAGACGCTCGCCTCGCCGCCTGACACGAGCATGGTCGCGCAAATCGCGGCTATGCAGGACTTCGATCGTTATCGCGACCTCGCCTGGGAAGGCAGTTTCGAGGAATACCTCGCCATCGTGCGGGACCGTCCCCAGGTCACGCGCAACGCCTTCCAGCGCCTGTACGACATGGTGATCTCGTACGGCACCGAAGAGTACATCGACAACAAGAAGAAGCTCATCCGCTACAACTTCTTCCGCGACGAGATCGAGGAGGGGAAAGACGGCATCTTCGGGCTGGACATCCCGCTGATGCGCTTGATGAACGTGCTCAAAGCCGCGTCCGAGGGCTACGGCCCGGAGCGCCGCGTGATCCTGCTGCACGGGCCGGTCGGCTCCAGCAAGAGCACCATCGCGCGCCTGCTCAAGAAGGGCATCGAGCGCTACTCCACCACCCCGGAGGGCGCGCTCTTCACCTTCAAGTGGACGAATCTGGCCGGCATGGGCTTGGCCAGCAGCGAGGCGGACAGCTTCGATTCGCCGATGCACGAAGAGCCGCTCCGGCTCATCCCGCAAGAGTGGCGGGAGAAGTCCATCGCCAAGCTGAACCTGTCGAACGACAAGTTCCGCGTCAAAGTCGAGGGTGACCTGGACCCCGCCAGTCGCTTCATCTTCAACGGCTTGATGCTCAAGTACGACGGGGACTGGGGCAAGGTCGTGCACAATCACATCCGTGTGAAGCGCATGATCCTCTCGGAGAAGGACCGCATCGGCATCGGCACCTTCCAGCCCAAGGACGAGAAGAATCAGGACTCCACGGAGCTCACGGGCGACATCAACTACCGCAAGATCGCGGAGTACGGGTCGGACTCGGATCCGCGCGCCTTCAACTTCGACGGTGAGTTCAACATCGCGAACCGCGGCATCGTGGAGTTCGTGGAGGTGCTGAAGCTGGACGTCGCGTTCCTTTACGACTTGCTCGGCGCTTCCCAAGAGCACCGCATCAAGCCGAAGAAGTTCGCGCAGACGGACATCGACGAGGTCATCATCGGCCACACCAACGAGGCCGAGTACAAGCGCCTGCTGAACAACGAGTTCATGGAGGCCCTCCGTGACCGCACGATCAAGATCGACGTGCCGTACATCACGCGGCTCTCGGACGAGATTCGCATCTACGAGAAGGACTTCAACCACGAGCGCGTGCGCGGCCGTCACATCGCCCCCCACACGCTAGAGGTCGCGAGCATGTGGGCGGTGCTGTCGCGCTTGGAAGAGCCGAAGAAGCACAACCTGCACCTCCTTCAGAAGATGAAGCTGTACGACGGCAAGGTCTTGCCCGGCTACACGCAAGACACGGTAAAGGAGCTGCGCAAGGAGTCCAAGCGCGAGGGTATGGAGGGCATCAGCCCGCGCTACGTGCAGGACAAGATCAGCAACGCTCTCGTCAGTGACTCGGGGGAAGGCACCATCAACCCGTTCATGGTCTTGAACGAGCTGGAGAAGGGGCTGACCCACCACTCGCTCATCACCAGCGAGGACGGGAAGAAGAAGTACCGTGACCTCATCGGCGTGGTTAAGCGCGAGTACGAGGAGATCGTCAAAAACGAAGTCCAGCGGGCCATCAGCGCGGACGAAGAAGCGATCAGCAAGCTCGCGGCGAACTACATCGACAACATCAAGGCCTACACCCTGCGGGAGAAGGTCAAAAACAAGTACACCGGTCAGGACGAAGACTCGGACGAACGGCTGATGCGCTCGATCGAGGAGAAGATCGACATTCCGGAGAACCGGAAGGACGACTTCCGTCGCGAGATCATGAACTTCATCGGCGCCAAGGCGGTGGAGGGCAAAAAGTTCGACTGGCAGACGAACGAGCGCTTGCGCCGCGCGCTGGAGCTCAAGCTGTTCGAGGATCAGAAGGACAGCATCAAGCTGAAGACGCTGGTCAGCGCGGTGGTCGACCGCGAGACCCAGGAGAAGATCGACATCATCAAGGCGCGCCTCATCCGCTACTTCGGCTACAACGAAGTCAGCGCGACGGACGTCTTGAATTACGTCGCCTCCATCTTCGCTCGCGGCGACGCGAAGACCTGAGCGCGAGCTGACCGGCTAAACTGGGCGCCACCTTGGCTCGACCTCGCGTCGAGCCGAGCGTGGCGCTCGGTCTTTGTAGGGCATCAGCCCTTGGAGCGGCGCCGCGGCGGCCTACGCTCCTTCGCCGCGCGCATGATGGCCTCGCGCAGGAAGTCGCAGGCGGGGTCGCCCTCCAGGGCGGTTGGCCAGAGCAGCTCGATGTCGCCGGGCTCGTGGGCGAAGGGAACTTTGGCGACCCGCAGGTGCGGCCTGAGCTCCAGGATCTGGGCTGCGAACAGCGAGGGGATGGTGGCGACCATGCGGCTGCCGTCCACGATCGCGCCGACGCTTCCGAAGCTGGCGACGGAGCAACGGATGCGGCGCTGCCGGCCGAACGTTTCCTCGACGACGCCCCTCAGGTCGCCATTGTACGAGACGATGACGTGGTCTTGAGCCAGGTACGCCTCCTCGCTCGGCCGCGCACCGAGGCGAACGAACCGAGGGTCGAAGAGGCAGACGAAGTCGCTCTGCACGAGGGGGCGACGCGCCACCGACGCGGGCAGCTCGTCGGCGACGGTGATCGCGACGTCCAGCCGCCGAGTAGAAAGCGCTTCTCCCACCGTCCGGAACTGAATGGGGGTGCAAATCAGACGTAGCTGGGGCGCCTCGCGCTGCAGCCGCCGAAGCAGCGGCGGCAGCAGCCACTCGTCCAGAATATCCGACAAGCCGAGGCGGAGCTTGTTGTCGGCGGTCTTCGGGTCGAAGCGCGCCGGCACGAGCACCGCCTGCACGACCGCGTCCAGGTGCGGCCGAGCCTCCGCGACGAGGCGCGCGCCTCTCTCCGTGAGCACCACCCCCCGCCCGTGCCGCGCTACGAGCGACTCGCCGACCGCGGCCTTCAATCGGCTGAGGGCCGCGCTTACTGCAGACTGGGTGAGGTAGAGGCGAGCCGCGGCGGCGGTCACCGAGCCCGTATCCGCCACCGCGATCAGAACCGGCAACAGGTTCAAATCCAAGTGGCGGGAATGAATGCCATTCATGAGTTCCATGAATACTATTAGCTGGTTCATGAATGCGCGACTGGTACCTTGACCGCATGACGAACACCCTCATCACTGGCGCCAACAAGGGCCTAGGCTACGAAACCGCTCGCCGGCTCATCGCGCTCGGTCACACCGTTTACTTGGGCGCGCGCGACCCGGAGCGCGGGCAAGCGGCCGCAGAGCGCTTGGGCGCCCGCTTCGTGCAGCTGGACGTGACGAACGACGCGTCGGTCGCGGCCGTCGCTGCGCTCCTCGGCGAACAGCCCGGCGGCTTGGACGTCTTGATCAACAACGCAGGCATCGCGGGCACCATCGGGGACCCTCGCGCCGCCACCGCCGCGGACGTGCGCGCCGTCTACGAAACCAACGTGTTTGGCATCGTCCGCGTCACGCAGGCGATGCTGCCCCTGCTGGAGCGCTCGCAGAACCCGGTCATCGTCAACGTGGCGAGCGGGCTCGGCTCGTTCGGAGTCGTCCTCGATCCGAACCGCATGGAATCGCGCGTCCCCGCGCTCGCCTACTGCTCTTCCAAGTCGGCCGTCACCATGCTCACGGTGCAATACGCCAAGGGCCTACCGGGCATGCGCATCAACGTGGTGGACCCGGGCTACACCGCGACGGATCTGAATCATCACTCGGGCCCGCAAACGGTAGAGCAGGGGACGGACGCCATCGTTCGGCTCGCCACCATCGGGAAGGACGGCCCTAGCGGCACGTTCCAAGACGCGGCCGGGACCGTGCCCTGGTGAGCCCCGGAGCGAGCCTACTGGGAGGGCGCGGGGCGCGCGTCCGCGGGCGCCCTCGCGACCTCGGAGCCGTCGCGCCGCGCCGGCTGCATTGGCTCACTACTCCCGAGAGCCTCCAGTGACGCGTTCAGCAGCGCGGAGTCTTGCCGATCGAGCGAGCTCGGCTCCGAGCTCTTGATCGCGCGAGCGTAGCCGAGCCAGCGCGTGGCGTGCTGTGCGTCACCGAGCTTCAGGAACGTGGCGCCGCGGTAGAGCCCGAAGCGAGCGCGCTCGTGGCTCGAGCAATCCTCGAGGCGCTGCTCGGTCTGCTCGAACACCTCTGCGGCTTCGACGTAGCGCCCATCTTGGTAAAGGGAGCTGCCGCGAGACACGAAGTGCGCGCCGCAGCCGCTCAACCATGCGAGTAGCGAGGCCCCCACGAGCGCCAGGGCGCGCGGGCGTCGTCGGCGCGGACGGACGGCTTCGCTGCACATTTATTCACAGGGTACACGGGCGCCCGCCCCCACGCTCGGACCTTCTGACGGGTGGAGCTCAATCTCGTCTCACTTCGGCCTACTCAGGTCTCCTGATGGGCCACCACCGGCGAGTCCGTGACACACGCATTGTTGGGTAAATCAAAGGGGAATTGCAATTTGGCACAGTGCCATGGCACGATGCGCCCACCTTTACGGGCCGGGTGGGACAGCCCCGCCAGCCCCCTACCGACTCATCGCTTTTTGGAGGCTCGAATGCGCAAGGTTGTTTCGTCGCTGGTGGTTGGGACGCTGAGCGTGTGCTCGTCCGTAGCTTGGGCGGCGGACCCCGAGCCGGGGACGGACGCCGCTCCTACGGCGGCGACCGAGGCCACCACGCCCGCCGCGGATTCGCCCGATGCGAAGGCGGACGTGGCGAGCGCCACCGCGCCCGACAAGGACTCCGCGCTCGTCGCGGACGCGGAGCAAGGCAGCTCTCCGGTGGAGCTCCCGGGCAAGACCTACCTGTTCGTCGGTGCGCGCTACCGCGCCATCATCCTGCCCAAGTTCATGATGAACCTGTTCGGGGACGGCGGCAAAACCGTCGTCGCGCACGGCTTCGGTCCGGAGTTTTCGATCCGCAAAAATGCGTTCGAGTACAACCTGAGCGTTTGGTACGCCGGCTACGGCATGAGCCCGACTGCGTTCAAGGCCAAGGACGATCCGGCGCGCGCGTGGGAAATCGTGGAGAGCCGCCTGAAGAGCGTGTTCATCACGGCGGACTTCTTGTGGAGCCAGGACTTCTCGCCGGAGTTCTCACTCAACTACGGTATGGCGGGCGGCTTCGGCATCATCTTCGGTGACCTCTACCGCACCCAGGCCAAGCCGGGCGCGAACGGCAACCCGACGACGGGTGAAGGCTTCGTCGCGTGCACCAGCGACACGGACATGCAGGACCCGGGGGACTACTGCGACACCGACAACAACCACTACAACGGCTACACGGAGAAGAGCTGGACGGACGGCGGCTCCAAGCCAATCCTGTTTCCATGGCTCGTCCTGCAGACGGGCCTTCGTTACAAGCCGCACAAGAATTTCGCGGCGCGCTTCGACGCGGGGTTCGGCACCAGCGGCTTTTTCCTCGGCATCGGAGCCGACTACGGCTTGTGATCTTTGCGCGGGGGTACGGGTCTTTTGGCTGAACTGAAAGAGCTCTCGCTGCCACCTCGCTACGAGCCGATCAGGCGGCTCGGCCGGGGAGGTGGCGGCGAAGTGTGGGCAGTGCGCGACCGCGCGAGCGGCCGCGCCTACGCGCTCAAGCTGCTCGCGGAAGAAGCGAGCGAGCGGGAGATGGCGGCGCTCGTGCGCGAAGCAGTCGCGCTCAGCGGCTTGGAAGGGCTGGGCGTGCCGCGCGTCGTCCGCTTCGGGCGCTTGCCCGGCTCCGGGCGGCCGTACCTGGTGCGCGAGATAGTCGAGGGCGAGAGCCTCGAAGCCGTGCTCGCGAGCGGGCCGGACACGCGAGCCGCGCTGGAGATTTTGGCGCGCGCGGCGGAGCAGCTGACCGTGCTGCACCGCGCCGGCCTGCTCCACGGCGACGTGAAGCCGGCCAACATCATCGTAGAGCCAGAGGGCTCGGTCGTGTTCGTGGACTTGGGGCTGGCCGCGCCTTGGCGCGAAGGGGGTGCGTTCGCGGAGGGGCTGACGCCGCGCTACGCCGCGCCCGAGCTGTTCGAGGGCAAGCCGATCACGGTGCGCGCGGAGGTGTTCGCGCTCGGGGTGGTGCTCGGCGAGATTTTGGAGAACGGCGCGCTCTCGCTCGGCAGCGATGTGCAAGCGCAGCTCGGCCAGGTCGCCGAGCGCGCCATGGCTCGCGCGCCCCAAGAGCGCTACCCCTCCGTGGACGAGCTCTCGAGCGAGGTGCGGCGGGTGCTCGGCGCGCCCGGGCCGGACGTGACCTCGGCGCCGGGCAGCGTGCTCTGGCCGATCTCGGGCATCGACACGATCTCGAGCCAGCTCCTGGAGGCGGCGCAGTCTCTCGGCGCCGGCCAAGCCCTGCGGCTGCAGGGGCCGCCCGGCGCCGGTCGCAGCGCGCTCATCCGCCGTTTGGCGTGGTCGCTCGGCTTGCTCGGCCCTGCGGTCGCGTTCGTGGACGACGGCTCGAGCCCGGCGACCGTGCAAGGTGAGCTCGGCGCGCACGCGAGCCTGGACGGCGCCTTCCTGCTGATCGACGACGCGGACGGCTTGGACGACGAGAGCTTCGACGCCGTGCAAGCCGCGCTTCGAGCCGGCGCGCGTTTGGTCTTGGTCGGCGCGGCGCGCTTCGAGGGCGCCAAGGAGCTGCTGGTCCCGCCCCTCTCGGAGCCGGTCTGCTTGGAGCTGGTGCGTCGGGCAGTGCCGTCCCTCACCGCGGGGCTGCAGCGCCGGCTGGTGGAAGCCGCCGAGGGCCGACCGGGTCCGCTGCGGCGCTTGGTGCGGCTGATGGCTTCCGAGGCGGTAGCGTCGGCGGCGGACTTCGATCGCGTCGTCGGCAACGCGCCGCTCAGCGAGAGCCAGGTCCCCACCGAGCCGCTCGAGCGTGCCTTCTACTTCCTCGATCGCGGCCGCTTCAACGACGCATCGGCGGCGCTCACGGCCGTCCCCGAGCGCCAGCAAGGCGGCGTCCAGGTCGGCGTTGCGCGCGGGCGCTTGGAGCTGGGCCTCGGCGAGGAGCGAAGCGCGTTCGAACGCCTGGAGCTGCTCGCCCAGCGCCCCGAATTGGGTCCGGACGAGCTGGCCGCGATTCGCCTGTTCCGGGCGCGGGCGCGGCTCGGGCTGGGCGAGTATGCGCCCGCGCTGGAAGAGCTCACCGAGCTCAAAGAGCGAGATGACGCGCTGGGCGCGGAAGCGCAAACGTACCTGGGCCTCGCGCTCTCGCTCGTCGGGGACCACGACGAGGCGCGACGACAAATCATCTCGGCGGTGGACCGAGCCCGCGCCGCCCAGCTGCTACGAGTGGAGGCGCTGAGCCTGGCCTCGCTCGGCTTCGTGTTGCAGCGGGCGGATCGCATCGACGAAGCGCGGGACACGTACCGCCAGGCGCTGAGCGCCTGCGAGCGCGCCGGAGACGCCGGAACCCTCGCCACGGTGCAGACCAGCCTCGCCGGCTTGCTCAAGGTGCGCGGTGATATCGCGGGAGCCATCGAGCTGTTCGAGGCCGCGGTGGACATGGGCCGCCGCAGCGGGCGCCGCTCCACCGCCCGCCAAGCGTTGCTCAACCTCGCCAACACCGACCTGTACTTGGGCCGCATGTCGCGCGCGCAGAGCAACATCGCCACCTTGCGCGAGCAAAGCGCGCAGCTTCCGAAGGTGATGCTCGCGCAGCTGCTCGGGCTAGAAGGGGATTTGGCCGCGCGCCAGGGCGACCACGAAGGCGCTGCCGCTCGCTTCATCGCGTGCGGCGAAGCGTACGGCGAGCTTCGCCGAAATTTGGACGCGGGTGAGGCTCGCTTGGAGGCGGTGCTGGTCGCGACCCGCGTCGAGCACCCGCGCCACGCGGAGCTCCGCGCCGAGCTATCACGCGCCGAGCTGCTGCTGGAGGGCACGCCCGCGCACCGCCCGCTGTTGTTCCTGGCTCAAGGCCGCGTAGCGGGCATCCTGGGGGACGAGCTCACCGCGCGCGACAAGCTGGACGCCTCGATTGAGGCCGCCCGCAGCGCGCATCAACGCGAGTGGCTCTGGCGCTCGCTGGAGGCGCGCGCGGAGCTCGAAGAGCGCGGGGGGCAGCCGCTCCTCGCGCGCCGCGATCGGGAAGAAGCGCTCGCGGTCCTCGAGGAGATCGGGGCCCGGTTGCCGCGCGACTTGCGCGAAGTTTACTGGAACGATCCGCGCCGCAAGTCCTTGCGCGGTACGGTGTCCGGCGCGGTCGGGCACGCGGCGACGGAGCTCTTGCCGTTCGCGCCGCTCAGCGCCTTGCCGGCGGCAGGCCCCACGCTCTCTGCGGCCCGGCGCGCGTCCAGCGCTACCTCTTCCATGTCGCAGATCGGCGGGCTCACGCCGCTCGAACAGCGCCTGTCACGCATCTTGGAAGTGAACGCGGACCTGGCCGGGGAGCTCGACCTGGAGCGGCTCACCTCCAAGATCATCGGGCACGCGGTGGAGCTGCTGCGCGCCGAGCGGGGCTACGTGCTGCTGGCAGAGGAAGACGGCTCCCTCACGGTTCACGCCGCCCGCGGCGGCGGCGGCGATCCGGCGCGCGCGGAGTTCTCGCGCTCCATCGCCGAAGGAGTCGTCGCGTCACGCGAGCCGGTGGTCACGCTAGACGCGCGCGGCGACCAGCGGCTCAAATCCTTCGCGTCCGTGCACCAGCTGCTGCTGGAATCGGTAGCGTGCGTGCCCATCTCGGGCCCTTCCGGCCTCGCCATCGGCGCCCTGTACCTGGAGACGCGCGGTCGCCCCGGTCGGCACTTCGAACGCGAGCTGCCCACGCTGCGCGCCTTCGCCGACCAAGTCGCGATCGCCCTGGAAAACGCCCGCCTCGTCCACGAAAACCGCCGCCGCGCGGACGAGCTCTCGGTCGCGAACGCGGAGCTCGCCGAGGCCCAGCAGCACTTGCGCGAGCTTCTGGACGGTCGCACCGAGCAGCTCAAGCGCACTCGCCAAAAGCTGCGCGACGCTCGCGACACCCTGTACGGCCATTTCGGCTACCAGGGCCTCGTCGGCACCAGCAACGCCATGCGCAAGGTCTACGCCCTGGTGGACCGCGTGAAAGACACGGACGTGCCCGTCCTCATCACGGGCGAATCCGGCACCGGCAAAGAGGTCGTAGCGCGCGCCATCCACAACGCCTCCGCGCGCAGCAAATCCAAGATGCTCGGCGTCAACTGCGGCGCCATCCCGGAGAACTTGCTCGAGAGCGAGCTGTTCGGCCACGTTCGCGGCGCCTTCACCGGCGCGGATCGCGACCGCAAAGGCCTCATCCGCGAAGCCCAGGGCGGCAGCATCCTCCTGGACGAAATCGGCGAGATGCCGGTCAAAATGCAGGCCGGCCTCCTGCGCGTCCTCCAAGAAAAGCGCGTACGCCCCGTCGGCGGCACCACCGAAGACCCGGTCGACGTCCGCATCCTCTTCGCCACCAACCGCGAGCTCGAAAAGATGGTCCAAGCGGGCAAATTCCGCGAAGACCTCTACTACCGCATCCACGTCGTCGAGATTCACCTGCCCGCCTTGCGCGAACGCAGCGAAGACATCCCCCAGCTCGTCGACTACTTCCTCGGTATCTTCGCCGCGCGCTACAAGCGCGAAAAAAAGACCGTCTCCCGCGACGCGCTCCGCCGCCTCCAAGCCTACGGCTGGCCCGGCAACGTTCGCCAGCTCGAGCACGTGCTGCTCAACGCCTGGGTCATGAGCGAAGAGCAAGAGCTCTCGGCCGAAGACCTCGAGGTGCCGGACGGCTTTCGTCCCGTCAGCGGTGAACGCTCACCCAGCGTCCTCAAACCGCAGAAAAAAGGCACCACCTCCCAGCATCGCCGCGACGAGCGCGAACGCATCATCGAGGCCCTCCGCTCCTGCAACTGGAACCGCGTCAAAGCCGCCGAGCTCTCCGGTATCCCTCGCCGCACCTTCTACCGGCGCCTCCGCGAGTACGGTATCCAATAAACCTCGAGGGTAGGGCTGCCGCGCCGCAGCCCCCATCGCAGAAACTCCCGTGCCGGCCCCCGGCACCGCTGCCGCGCGCAAAACCCAGCGCGCGCGTTTGCAGCTCTGATCGCCAAGCGCCTCGCCGCGGCTACTACGCGACTCTGCAGCAGCATCTCCAACGCTCGCAAGCCTTCGAAGCTCGCCGTACCATCCCCATGGGGTCATCATTCGGCGCGGCAGTCAGCGATGGTGGAGCAGACCCACGCTTTTCAGAGCCCTCTTCATCGGCTTCGAGAGCCTCGACGACGAGACGCTGGCGAGCGACGCACGGCCTTCTGGTGCGATCGCAGCGGCGCAAGAACCAGTCTTCGGATCCGAAGAAGGGATCGCGCCGAGGACGGGCTCTCCCGGCGATGAGCGTCCGGGTCGGCTGACGCGCGCCCGGGAAAACCCGCGTGATGCTGCCGGACAGCTCGCCGCTACAGGCCGAGGCCCTTGAGCTTCTTGTGCAGGCCTTCGCGGGTGATGCCTAGAGCTTTGGCGGCGGCGGTTTTGTTGTTGCCGTGGGTCGCCAAGGTGCGGGTGAGGATGCGTCTTTCGACGCGATCCATCATCTCTCGCAGGGTGCCGGTGAGGTCTTCTTCTTCCTGGGTGAGCTCAGGGGTAGCGGGAGCAGTCGGGGGCGGCGCAGACGGGTGCTCGTTTTTGCGTACCCTGGCGCTCAGCAGCTCGGGCGTGACGAAGGACTCGCCTTCGGCTTGGATGACCGCTCGCTGCACTTCGTTCTCGAGCTCGCGCACGTTGCCAGGCCAGTCGTAGGCGCGCAAAACCGCGAGCGCGGGCTCGGTGAAGCCGCGTAGCTCTCGCCCGTACTCACGCGCGTAGCGCTCTAAAAAGTGCTTGGCGAGGAGCGGTACGTCTTCGCGGCGTTCGCGTAGCGGCGGCACCCGGAGCGGGAAGACCTTGAGGCGGTAGTACAAGTCTTCGCGGAAGCGCCCCTCGCTTACCTCTTTTTCGAGGTTACGATTCGTGGCCGCGACGATGCGCACGTTGACGCGGCGGGCGGTCGCGGCGCCGAGAGGGCGCACCTCGCCTTCTTGCAGGACCCGCAGCAGCTTGGCTTGCAGGGCGAGCGGCATCTCGCCCACTTCGTCGAGGAACAGCGTGCCACCGTCGGCGACCTCGAATAGGCCTTTCTTGTCCTCGGTCGCGCCCGTGAAGGAGCCGCGCTTGTGCCCGAAGAGCTCGCTTTCCAGTAGATTTTCCGGAAAAGCGGCGCAGTTCTGGGCGACGAAGAGCTTCTCCCGGCGCTGTGAGCGGTAGTGAATGGCGGAGGCGAACAGCTCCTTGCCGGTGCCGGTCTCGCCTTCGATGAGGACGGTGACGCGCGTGTCGACCACCTTGCCGAGCTGGCTCAGCACCTGCTCGAGGCGGCGGCTCTCACCGATGATGCGCTGCTCCCCCGCGCGCGAGCGCTCGCGGCCGCGCAAGAATTGGTTCTCTTTACGTAGCTGCTCTTCGGCAACGGTGAGGCGTCGGATGAGCCGCGCGCTGACGACAGCCAAGGAAGCGCCGCGGGCGAGCACGCCGAGCGCCTCCACGTCACGTCGGTCGAACATGGCGGGGGCGTCGCGGTTGTCCACCTGCAGCACGCCGAGGATGTCGTCGCCCTTCCACAGCGGCACGCCGATGGTGCTGCGAATGTTCGCGCCCAGCAGCGACTCGGAGCCGAGCGCTTCGCGCGGCGCGTCCGCGGCCAGCACCGCGGCGCGGCCTTCCATCACACGGCGCGCGACGCTGCGAGTGAGCGGCACCGGCCCCTCCGGAGCAATCGGCGCGCCGCCCGGCCCGCGCACTCGCGTGCTCATCGGGAGGAGTGATTGCGAGTCGTCCAGCAGCGCGACGGTGGCGTGCGTCGCCCGGGGGGAGAGCCGTAAAGCCGCGTCCGCGACCTCCGCCACTACCGCTTCGAGCGACTCCGCCGCGCCGAGCGCAGCCAGCACTGCGTTCCAGACTTTGGCGTCGAGGGGCGCGCTTTGCAGCTCCTCCAAGCTGCGCGTGGTCACTACCTCCGGCGGCGGCGGTTCGTCGCCGAGCGTGACGCGGAGTCGCGTCGGCTCGCCCGCGTCACCGCCGAGCTCCAGCTCGTCTCCGCTCGTGAGCGCGTGCGGCTCGTCGCTTAGACGGAGCTCCGTGCGCTGCTCGCCGTGCACCAAGCAGCTGCCATTCGCGCTGCCGTCGTCCTCGACGAAAAAGCCGCCGCGCCCGGCGAAAATACGGGCGTGGCGGCTCGAGAGCTCGGCGCTGGCCAACCGAAGCTCGCTGTCTGGCGCGCGCCCCACGCGCACCACGTCCGCGTCCGACTCGAAGATTTTGCCGGCGTCTTCACCGCTCAGGATCTCGATCCGGATGCGCGACATGGCGAGGCGCGCCGCGCTCAGTTACGGGCGTCGATGCGGTACATCACCTGCTTGAGCGGCCCATCCCCCGCGGACTTCGAGCGGTCCGCGGACTTGGCGTTCTTGCTGATGATCGCGTTCAACTTGGCCGAGACCTCTTTGCTGCCTTTGGGCGTGAGGTGGTCGATGGCCTGCGCAGCCGTGAAGCGAACGGCCGCGTTCGCGATGCCATCGATTTTACCGACGAGCTCGTCGCGAGCGGCGTCGTCACCGAGGATGCCAATCATGTAGCCCGCCTTCATGCCGACGAACTGGTTGGCTTGCTCTTGGTTCTCCGGCTTCTGAATCGCCGCGACGTAGCAATTGGCGCGGTCGCCACAGGCCTTCACGAGGCCTTCCACCAGCTTGAACGCCTTCTTCTCGATGTCCGCGCTGCCGTAGCGGTCGACCGCTGCGCCGACGGTGGCGAGCTGGTCGGCCTTCGCGAGCTTCATCGCAGTGACGGTGACGCCGGCTTGATAGGCCTTCAGGTCGTCGCCGGTGCCTTTGGCCTTGGCGGCGCGATCCAGGAGCCAGTCCACCATGCCCGGATCGTAGAATTGGCCGGACGCCTCCGTGAGCGCCTCGAGCGCGCCGCCGCCGGGCGGGATCTCGGTCTCGAGCGTGAGCGACTCGTAGGCGGCCTTGAAGGCGGCCTTGGACTCTTCCGTCGCGGGCACCTTGGTGAGCTCGCGCGCGATGACGGCGCGAGTGGAGGCATCCTTCTCGGCGCTCAGCGCGGCGACGAGCGGCGCGGTCGCGTCCGCGCGGCCGCTGGTGCCGAGGATGAGCGCGGCCGTCGCCACGTACGGCGTGCCGGTCGCAGGCTTGCCGGTGATCTCCTTGATGCGCTGCATCGCGTAGGCGACGAGCTTCTCGTCCTTGCCCGCGATGAGCTTGGAGGCGGCGTCCACCGTTGGCTTCCCGAGCTTGACGAGCGCGAGCACCGCCGTGGGGTGGAGGTCGGCCTTGTTGGGATCGAGCAGGACCTTCATGAGGGGCTCCACCGCCGCGGGGTCGCCGATCATGCCGAGCAGCTGCGCCGCGGTTGCCTGCCAAAACTGCTGGTCACGGAAAGGATCGATGGCGCTCTTGTCCTTGCCGGGCGGGGTCATTTCCTGCTCCAAGCGCGCGCTCAGCGGCCCGACCCAGGCCTTGCTCGGCATGTCGAGCATCGCGTCTGCGTAGTCTTTGTACGTCACGCCGCCGAGCATCGTGCTGGCGCGGAGCTTCGTGAACGCTTCGACCATCGGCACCGCGACGGACTCGAGTTTCATGTCGGCGGCCGCCTGCGCCGCCCACTTGATGTCGCTCTCGTCCTTGGCCGTCGCCGGCTTCTTCGCAAACTCCTCGAACGCCTTCTTGAGCGCCGGCTCCGTTCGCTTGTCGCGGTACGAGGCGATGAGCTTGATCAAGGAGACGCGCGTCTTCGTGTCCAGGTTGTCGTAGTCGGTGACGTACGCCTGGGTGAGCGGCTCGACCGTCTTGTTCACCAGGTCCTGAACGCCCTGCGCTTTGATGTCGTTGCCGTTGCGCGTCACGGCATCCTCGAAGAACTGCTCCAGCCGCTTGACCGCGCGCGCCTTCCACGCTTGGTCGCTCAGCTTTTCGACCCAGTACTCGGGTTGGCTCTCGTCTTTGCAGCCGACGAGGGTGGTAGCGACCATCGCCGTAGCGGTGGTGGCGGCGGTGCCCAAAATGAGCGAGCGGACGAGAGACGCGACGGTACGCGAGGAGCGCAGCATGGAAATTCCTCCCGAGACGGATAGGCGATAGGACAGCTAGAGGACCCGATGGACCCGAGGCTTGCGCAGAAACTCGCGCAAAATCCCTAGGTTTAGAGCGCAACAAGCTAGGCCGGTCGCGTCCAGCCTGTCAACGAACGCTAACAGTGACACTGTAGGTAACGCGGCGCGTTATGCGAATCACCGCCCGATCTGGGTTGCGCTGACCGAAGCGGCTCATCAGCCGATGATCATCGCCTCCGAAGGCGTCGTCCCCAGCTTGAAGCGGCGATGAGCCCAGGCGCCGAAAGGTTCCGGCGTTTCCCCGGTCGCGAGGAGGCTCGCGAGCCGCTTGCCCACCGCGGGCGCCATCATGAAGCCGTGCCCCATGAAGCCGCTGGCGAGGAAGAAGCCGCGAAGCTCGTCCACCGGTCCGACGATGGGCGCATGGTCCGGTGAGAGATCGTAGAGCCCGGCCCACTGCCGCTGGATCTTGAGCGACGAAAGCGGGGGGCAGGCGGTCATGAGCGCGCGCGCATACAGCGCGAGGAAGCGCACCGACGACGCCTGGCTCGTGCCTTCCGGGGTCTTCGGGTTGCCGATGCCGCCGACGATTTCGCCGCGCGTCGACTGTGAAAAGTACAGGCCGCTGCCGAGCTCGGCGACGAGCGGACCCAAAAAGGGTTTGAGCGGCTCGCTGGCGCAGATTTCATGGCGGTGCGGCTTCGTCGGCAAGTCCACACCCACGCTCCGAGCAAGCTCGGGGCTGTACGCACCGCACGCGTTCACCACGATGGGGGCCCGCACCGTGCCACGGTCGGTCACGACTCCAGAGACGGCGCCGCCCGACGTCTCCACCGCGCGCACGCGGCAAAAGGTGTGAATGTCGACGCCCAGCGCGCGCGCGCCCTCCGCGTACCCCCACACGAAAGGCCAGGGAAACACGACCGCGTCCTCCCGGTTGAAGCTCGCCGCCAGCACGCCGTGCGGCTCGAGCTGCGGCACGATGCGCTTGGCCTGGGCGCCGTCGATCAGCTCCGTGCCGAGGCCGAGCCGGCGCTGCAGGCTCACACTTTTTTCGAGCTCGCTCGCCCGCGCTTCGTCGCGCGCGAGGAACAAGTAGCCGCCTTGGCGGAACCACGTGTTGATGCGGTGCTCATGCGCGAAGTCCTTGCACATCGCGAGGCTCTCTTGCATGAGCCGCACGTTTGCTTCGCTCGACCACTGCGCACGTACGCCGCCGCCGTTGCGGCCGCTCGCGCCGCCGCACAGGTAGCCGGCGTCCAGCACCAAGATGCGACGCTTAGGGTGATCTTTGGCAAGGTGGTACGCCGTCGCCAGGCCCATGATGCCCGCGCCGACGATCACGACGTCGGCCGCGTCGGGGAGGGGACGAACGCTCACCCGCTCAGCTTACCGCAGCGCTTCGAGCGCGCGGACCAGCTCTTCGTGGACCCGCCCGTTGCTGGCGAGCAAACCGCGATCGTTACTGAGCGAAGGCGCTCGGTAGTCGATGGGGTCGCCGAACGTATCGGTCAGGATGCCGCCCGCGGCGGCCACGAGCGCGTCTGCGGCACAGGCGTCCCACCGCTTGCCGGCATAGCCGGGCGCTACGTAGGCCTCCACCTCACCCTTGGCGACCAACGTGCCCTTGAGGCCGGCGCTGCCCATCACCCGGATCTCGCGCGGCGCGAGGTCAGCCAGGGCACGCTCCAGCTGCGGGCTGCGGTGCGAGCGAGAGCCGACGAGCGCGCCCTGGCGCACCTGGGCGACCTGGCTCACGTTGATCGGCTGCTCTTTCCCGTCCGCGACGCGAATGGCGCCGTGGCCCACCCAGCCTGCGAATACCTCGCCGCGCGCGGGCGCGTCGATCACCGAAGCGACGGCGCGCGGACCCTCGAGCACGCCAATCATCACCGCGAACTCGCCGTTGCGGTCCACGAACTCGCGCGTGCCGTCCACCGGGTCCACGAAAAATACGCGGTCGTGGCTGCGGTAGTGCGAAAAAGCTTGCGGGTCGCTCTCTTCCGCGACGATGGGTACGCCGGGGAACGCCTGCTCGAGCCGCTCACAGATCAAATCGTTGGCGCGGCGGTCCGCCTCCGTGACTGGATCTTGAGGCGCCTTGTACTCCACCTGGAACGGCCGCGCGTAGACCTCCATGATCAAGCGCGCTGCGTCCGCGGCGATGGCTCGGAGGAGCGAGAGCTCGGCGTTCACGGCAAGATTCCCACGTTCACCAGCCGGTGTTTGAGCGCGGTCCGGGCGTCCTCCTCCAAGTACGGCGGCTCCTTGCCGGCCTCGCGCAGCAGCTGATCCAGCTGAACCGCGCTGCGCGGACCGATGACCACCGCGCTCAGCGCGGGCTCCGACAGCGCGAACCGCAGCGCGGCCGCCCGCAAGCTGGTGACGTCCCCACGCACGCTGGGTCGCAAGGCGGAGAGCTGGGAGATGCGCTTCTTGAAGTCGTCTAGCGTCCAGCGGTCTCGGCGGTGGTCCCCCTGCGGAAACTGCTTCGTGCTCGGCCATTGCCCGCACAAAAGCCCATGCGCGAGCGCCGAGCGCCCGATCAAACCGACCTGCTTCTCTTTGGCGAGCGTCACTACGCCCGCCAAATCCTGCGGGTGGAAGGCGTTGTAGGCGAGCTCCAGCACTTGCGCGCCTTGTTCCATGGCCCGGGTGCCAATCGCCGCGTCCCCGATGCTCACGCCCCAGGCGCGGGCCACGCCCTCCTCGCACAGGTCCTTCATCGTCTGCGCGACGTGAGGCTTGTCGAGGGCAAGCGTGGAAGGATTGTGGAGGAGCAACACGTCGATGCGCCGGCCGAGGCGCGCTTTGGACGCGAGCGCGGCCTCTCGCAGGTACTCGGCGTCGAAGCGCTTGATCGGCGGGGTGGCGGCGCGGTCGGTCCCGATTTTGGTGATGACGACGGCGCCTTCACGCTCGGCGAGCAGCCGGCCCAGGCGCTCCTCCATCTTGCCCTTGGCGTAGGCGTCCGCGGTGTCGAACGCGTCGATGCCGAGCCCGAGCGCGCGCGTGATGACCTGCTCCTGATCGGCCTCGTCCACCTGGCCGTAGCCGTCGCCCGAGAGGCCCCAGGTGCCGAGCACGAGCTCCGGCAGCTCGATGCCCGTATTTCCAAGCGTTCGACGGCGCATGCTGCGGCTATAGCACGCGACCGTACGACCAGTAATGGAGCACCGTGAGCAGCTGGCTCCCGTGCAATTCCACCGCCTGGAGACCGGCGGCTGCGCTTTCGGCGATTGGAATTTGCAGCTCCTGGAACTGCCCCGACTCGAAGCGCGCGCCGCCCACCTGCGCGCCCGCGACGAACAGGCGCAGCTCGCCCGGCAGCTGGGCGGAGAGCCTCACGACCAGCAGGCCGCCCGGTTGCACCCGAAGCCGAAACCGCTCGTGGTAGCGGCGACCCCGCCCGCCATCGAACCGGCCCTGCCACCCTTCGACCAAGTTCTCCTGCGCCGTCGCCGCGCCCAGCACGTAGCCGTGCCCGGCTTCGCTCTCCAGGTCTGCGACGTCCAGCTCGTCCAAGGCAGGCCGCCCGCGCAAGTCCACGAGCGGCTTCGCTCCCGAGCCGAGGCTCGCGTAATCAGCGCGGCACGCGACCATCAGGGGGCCCCCCAAAATCGTGGCTCCCTCCACGCGCCGTTCGGTCAAGCACTCGCCGAGCAGGCTCGGTACACCGAACCACTCGGGGTAGACGAAAAAGTGCGTCGGGAGCTCCGCGCGCGGCATCCGCTCGTAGTGCTCGAAGCGCGAACCGGCGCCGCCCACCCAAAAGCGCGCTTCACCGAGCGTCGTTAGTCCGACGATGTCGAACGTGCGGCGCTCGGAGAAGTAGCTGATGGCGCCCGCGTCGTTGACGCCGATGCGCGCGTCGCGCGGCAAGTTGGCGGCCGCCCAGCGGCCGAGCGAAACCTGCTGCGCGGTGATGGCGGCCGCGCTCTGCGCCACGTCACTCACCGAGACGGGCGAAAGCTTCGCGAAGGCGCCGCCGGCCGCCGCCGGGAGCGCCAAGCCCAGCCACAGGAGCTCTCGCCGCTTGGTCGCGAGCGGTAGCGCCAGGAGCTCACCCAGGGCCGCGAGCCCCAAGAGCCACGGCGCGCTGAACGGCCACAAATAACGGAGCCGGTTCACGAGGAAGGTCTCGTACGACGTCGGTATCAAAATGCCGAGCCCCACGACGCACAGGAATGCGCCGAGCACCTTGGCCCCGCGCAGCCACGCGACGGCCGCGAGCGCGGGCAAGCTGAGGAGCCCCAGTAGCTTGTAACCCTCGGGGATGAAGGTCCACGACCACTGCCGCCCGTCCCACAGCGTGCCGAACAGCAGCTCCACGTTCGCGAGCACCGACGACCACACGCGGCCCTCGTAATACGGGTTCGTCACCAGCCACTTGGCGAGCGTCGTCGTTTGCGTCGCGTGGCCGGTCAGCAGCCAATTGACGATCGGCACCGTGAGCGGCGCTGCGAGCGTCATCAGCGCCAGGAGCGCGCGCCTCCGCCACGCCAGGGCTGCGCCGATGCACAGCGCGGCCAGCGCTCCCTCCGGCCGCATCAACGAAGTAAGCAGCGCGAGCGCGACCAACTCCCGCTCGCGCCACACGCAGCGCGGCACCTCCACGTACTCGGCCGCGCGCCGCGCGCTCCGCAGAAGGAGCCAGCCGAGCGGAACCACCTCCATCGCGCTCGCGGCGAACCACGTGTTGGCCGAAAACGTCAACACCACGAGTCCGCCCGCGCAGGCCGCTGGCCGACTCAAAAAGCGACGCCCCGAGAGAAACACCTCCGCCGCCTGCCCGAACAGCGCGCCGAAGCCCAGCACCCAAGTCAGCGCGATGAGCCCCTGCGCGGACGCCCCCAACCAGATCGCCGGCGTGAGGAGAGCCGGCCATAGCAGGCTCGTCGCGCCGGCCACCCGCGGCGCGCCGGCCACGTACTCGAAGGGCCGAAACCGCGCGAAGCTGCGGGCAAACTGGAAATGAATGTAGCTGTCGTCCAGCGGCGCCCCGAGCGGCCCACCCGTCGCGGCCGTCACTTCACGGTACGCCCACAGCGCGAGACCCAGCGCGCCCAGCCCCATCGCAACGACGCACGCCGCATCTAGCCGTCTCTGTGCTACGGCTCCGCCGCCATCGTCGCCAAGCGCCATGTCGTCCGCTCCTAACACGAAGCAAACGCCGAAGCCGAACTCGTACGCGCACGCCCCGCGCCTGCCGGAGGCCGATCCCATCAGCCTCGCGGACCTCGTGCGGCCTGGCGCTCCCATCGAGCTGGAGATAGGTCCAGGTCGCGGTGGCTTCTTGTTCGAGCGCCTCGCCGCGGTGCCGGACCTTTGCATGCTCGGCTTCGAGATCCGTCGCAAGTGGGCCACCATCGTGGACGACAAGCTCAAAGCCGCCGGCCTCGGCGAGCGCGCGCGCGTCTTTTCGGAGGACGCTCGGGTTGCGCTCCCGCGCCTGCCCGCCGCGTCGCTCTCGCGCATCTACATCCACTTCCCGGACCCCTGGTGGAAGAAGCGCCACGAAAAGCGCCTCGTCGTCAACCCGACCCTCCTCCCCAACGTAGCGCGCGCGCTCGTGCCCGGCGGCGAGCTCTTCGTGCAAACGGACGTCGAGGATCGCGCCGCCGAGTATCAAGCGGCCATCGACGCGTTCGAAGGCCTGACTCCCGTGGCCGGCGGCCCGCGCCTCGAGGAAAATCCATTCCTCGCCCGCAGCCCCCGCGAGCACCGCGCCATGAAAGACGGCCTGCCCATCCACCGCCTCCTCTACCGTAAACCGTAAGCGAGTCGCGCCTTCACGCCGGGTAGCGCCCGCACCAAGCCGCCGCGCAGCCTTGCCGGAGCCGGCGCGCGCTGCGGCTTGCTCTGCCGCGAATAGCCAGGGTAGCCTGCCCGCAACCATGCGACTTCGTGCGGCCTTCGCTCTGATCCTGGCGTGCGCCGGGTGCGCCACTTATCGAGAAGACCTGTACCGCGGCCAGCGCCTGTACGAAGACAACCAGTACGAGCGCGCCCTCGCCGTGTGGCGCGTCCTGGAGACCGATTCGGATTCGCTGAGCTTCAACGAGCAGGCCCGCTACGCCTACCTGCGCGGCATGACCGACTACCGCCTCGGCTTCCGGGCGGACTCGCGGCACTGGCTCGCCGTCGCCAAAGCCATCGATCAACAGCATGGCGGCGGCCTCAGCCCGGAGTGGAAGCAGCGCCTGGAAGAGTCGCTCGACGACCTGAACAAGGACGTGTACGGCGGCTCCGAGCGCTTCGACAAGAGCCGCTCCACCTTCAAAGAGCACGTGAAGGAAGCGGGCGACGAAGGCACGCCTCAGAAGCCGAACGACGGCAAGTGCTACGCCAACGCAGACTGCCCGGAGGGCTACATCTGCGACAACAAGCAGTGCCTCAAGCTCTGACCGACCGCTGAGCTAGGTTTCAGGGGCGCCGCCCCGTAAAGAGCGCGTCCGCCCTCGCGGCGCGACTCTAGCTCAACATCCCTCCGCGCTGCTCGCCACCGCACCGCGCACGCGAGTCCACGTCAAGGCCCCCGCGCTGCACGCCCCCGCGCTGCTCGCCTCCGCCAGAACTC
>SECP01000107.1 GCA_004193285.1 Myxococcales bacterium
GAGCCGGTGGCGTCGAGCGAGCCGGTGGCGTCGAGCGAGCCGGTGGCGTCGAGCGAGCCGGTGGCGTCGAGCGAGCCGGTGGCGTTGAGCGAGCCCGTGGCGTTGAGCGAGCCCGTGGCGTCGAGTGGGCCGGTGGCGTCGAGTGGGCCGGTGGCGTCGAGTGGGCCGGTGGCGTCGAGTGGGCCGGTGGCGTCGAGGGGGCCGGTGGCGTCGAGCGAGCCGGTGGCGTTGAGGGGGCCGGTGGCGTTGAGGGGGCCGGTGGCGTCGAGCGAGCCGGTGGCGTTGAGTGAGCCGGTAGCGCCGGGCGCAGGGCGAGGTTTGCCCGGGGGCGGCGGGCTCACACGTGGGCTTCGGGCGTGGCGGGCGGAACCGCGTCGTCGTGATCGGGGTCTGGCTCCGGCTCGGCGAGCACGAGGGGCAAGACTTCGTCCAGGCGACTGACGAGGTGGAAGCGGAGGTCGGCTTTGACCTCTTTGGGCACGTCGTCTAGATCGCGAGCGTTCTGCGCGGGGAGGATGATTTCGCGGATGCCGGCGCGGTGCGCGGCGAGGACTTGGTCCTTGATGCCGCCCACCGGGAGCACGCTGCCGCGGAGGGTGAGCTCGCCCGCCACCGCGACGTGCGGCTTGACCGGCGCGCGAAGGAGGAGCGAAGTCACGGCGACGAACATCGCCACACCGGCGCTCGCGGCGTCACGAGCGGAACCGCCACGCGGCACGTGGAGGTGAAGATCGATCGACTTGAGCCACTGCGGGTCCAGCCGCAGGCGCTCGGCGCGGGAGCGCACGAAGGAGACGGCGGTGGCCGCGGACTCTTTCATGACGTTGCGCAGGCTGCCGGTGATGAAGATTTCGCCCTTACCGGGCATGCGCGTGGCCTCGATGATCAGTAGGTCGCCGCCAGAGCCGGAGACCGAGAGCCCAACTGCGACGCCAGGCGCGAGCTTGCGCTCGGAAAGCTCCGGCCGGTACTTCTCCGGGCCGAGTAGCTCTCTGACGAGCTCGGCGGTGACGTTGGTGTGCGGCGGAGCGGAGCCTTCCGCGATCTTCACCGTGATGTCGCGACAAACGGCCGCGACCTCGCGCTCCAAGTTACGAACGCCGGCTTCACGCGTGTAGAAGTCCACGAGGCATTCGATGCCTTCTTGTGCGAACTCCAGCTGAGCCGGAGTGAGGCCGTGCTCCTTGATCTGCTTGGGGACCAGGAATTGGCGAGCGATCGCCGCCTTCTCGGCGCGCGTGTAGCCGGGAACCTCGATCATCTCCATGCGATCGCGCAGCGGCTCCGGGATCCCTCCCTTGTAGTTGGCGGTCGCGATGAACGTGACCTCGGAGAGGTCGAACGGCAGGTCGATATAGTGATCCTGGAAGGTGTCGTTTTGCGCCGGATCCAGGACCTCGAGCAGCGCGGCCGCGGGGTCACCGCGCATGTCCGAGCCCATCTTGTCCACTTCGTCCAGCACCAGCACGGGGTTGCGACAGCCCGCCTTCTTGAGCGCTTGAATGATGCGCCCGGGGAGCGCGCCGACGTAGGTGCGACGGTGCCCGCGGATCTCCGCTTCGTCTCGCACGCCACCCAGCGAGATGCGGCCATAGCGGCGGCCCATGGCGCGCGCGATGGAGCGACCGAGCGAGGTCTTACCGACGCCGGGCGGGCCGACGAACAAGAGGATGGGTCCCTTCTTGTCCTTACGAAGCTGGCGGATCGCCGAGTACTCGACGATGCGCTTTTTCACCGTCTCCAGGCCGAAGTGGTCTTCGTCCAGGCAGCGGCGCACCTCCTTGACGTCAAAGCGGTCCGGCGTGGTGCGGGTCCACGGTAGATCCGCAAGCCACTCCACGTACGTGCGAGTGACCTGAAATTCCGCGGATTGCGGCTGCATGCTGGAGAGCCGCGACAGCTGCTTACGCGCCACCTTCTCCGCGTCCGGCGGCAACTCAGCGCGCGCGATGCGGTCACGCAGCGCCTCCACCTCGTCGTCGTCGCTCGCCTCGCCGAGCTCTTCCTTGATGCTCTTCATCTGCTGGCGCAGGGCGTAGTCGCGCTGCGAGCGGCTGAGCTCTGTCTGCACGAGCGAGGAGATCTCGTCTTTGACCCGCAGCACCTCCAGCTGGCGCTCGACCATGCCGAGCACCAAGCCGACGCGATCCTTGACGTCGAACGCCTCCAGGATGCGCTGGCGCACCGCGATGCTGGCGTGCTCTTCCGGAAAGTTGGAAGCGATGAGATCCGCCAGCGCGCCGGGCTCGCGCACGTTGTCCAGGATGCTGGCTGTCTCTTTCGGCAAGTTCGGGAGCAACCCCAAAACCTGCCGCGTGCTTTCGCGCAGCTTACGACCCAGCTCGCGCAAGTCGTTGCCCACCTCGAGCGGCTCTGCGATGCGCTCGATTTCCGCCTTCATGAACGGGTCGAGCCCGAGCGGCTCTTTGAGCTTGAAGCGGCCGAGGCCGTTGAGAACGACGCTGTAATTGGAGGGCCCGAGCCGAATGACCTTCACGACCCGCGCGAGCGTGCCGACGCTATACAGGTCTTCGAACCCCGGCTCGACCGTGTCCGCATGACGCTGCGTCAGCACGCCGACGAGCGCGCTCTCCTGCCCCGACAGTTGTTCGACTAAACGCACGCTCCGCGGCCGGCCCACGTTGATGGGCACCACGGACATGGGAAACAAAACGGAATTCCGCAAAGGTAGAACCAGGATCTGCTCTGGCTCACCCGGGCGCTCGGCACCGCGCATGGCTCCCACAGTACTACCCAACGCTCGTCCGTCCAGCACCGTTCGATCCCACCGCTCGACATCGTCCCCAGCCGACCCGCGGCAGGCTGGCCGACGGACAGCCTCGTTTGGGAATCTCAGATCGAAGCAACGGCAATGATCGGCAGAGGAGGTCGCCGCCCGTTTCTGGCGGGGCGCTCATCGCTAGCAGTCCAAAACGCTCTCCTCGTCGCACGCTTGAGGCATTCGCTCCGCCGCGCGCACTAGCGTGCCGCCCCGCAACAGGCCCACCGCAGCGGGGAGGTCTTTTCAGCCGGAGCGGCCCTCTCCTTCGATCGGAGGCCCCCAACGGGCCGGGCAGTTCGCGCATGGGTGGGCGGTTCGCGCTTGGGTGGGCGGTTCGGGCCTCGGCTTGGGTGGGCGGTTCGGGCCTCGGCTTGGGTGGGCGGTTCGGGC
>SECP01000056.1 GCA_004193285.1 Myxococcales bacterium
CCTCCGCCCCCTCCCGCCACGACGACGGACCCGGCGCCCACTCCGACCGCGTCGACCAGCACCCCCGCGCCCACGCCAACGACCGCGCCGACCACGGATCCGAACGCCAAGCCCGTCCTCAAAAAGGACCGCCTGGAGATCCCGGGTCAAATCGTGTTCGAGAACGCCTCCGCCGTGCTCAAGCCGGAGAGCGACGCGGCCATCACCCAGCTCAAGCAATACCTGGACGAGACGCCCCGCGTCACCAAGCTGCGGATCGAAGGTCACACCGACAACACCGGCACCCCTGAGGGTAACGAGACACTCTCCGGCCAGCGCGCGCTGGCGGTGAAGGCCGCCCTCGTCGCCAAGGGGATCAACAAAGACCGGCTCTTGGCCGTCGGCTTCGGGCAAAACAAGCCCATCGCAGACAACACGACGGACGAAGGCAAGTCCAAGAACCGTCGCACCGAGTTCCACGTCGCCGAGCTCGGCGGGAAGAAGTATTTGGGCCTCGATCCGACGGGCGGCGGTAAAGTCTTCGAGTGATTCAATCGACGTGTCTGCGCGCCGTGGCCCTGAAGGTGCGGCGCGCTCTGTTCCCGCTGCTGCTTTCCTCCGCGTTCGTCACCGGAGGTTGCAACGAGCGCCCGACCGATTTGCGCGAGTGGCGCGTGAGCGATCACGACCAGAGCGACGCCCCTCCCGCGCAGCAAGGCCAGGTGGACCCGAGCGCGGCGGGCTCGGCCATGCCGGGGCTGGAAGACGTGACCATCGTCGCATGGTCCCAAAACTGCACTCAGTGCCACGGCCAGCTCGGTCGCGGCGATGGTCCGCGCGGGCCGATGCTCAGAGCAACGAACCTTTCGGACCCGGCCTGGCAAGACTCGGTGACTGACGAGCAGATAGCGGCCGCGATCAAGCTCGGTCGCGGCGCAATGCCATCCTTCAAGCAACTGCCGGACGTCACGATCGCAAATCTGGTGAAGCTCGTGCGCATGATGAGCTTGGCGCGCCTGCAAGCTCACGCAGCCGCCGCTCCGAGCGGGTCGGTTGCGCCTGGCGGCTCGGCTTCGGGCGCTCCGCGCGCTGCCCCGTCCGCCAGCTCCGCGGCAAAGGCGCCGGCCGCACCGAAAACCGCGCCTGCGCCTGCGACGACCCCGCCGCTCTGAAGGCCGCGCGCGTGAGTCCCAAGCTGCGGTCCCTGCTCGCGCGCGTGGTGCTCCTCGGCGGGGCGGCGTTCGTGGGCACTTATCTTTCGAAGAGCGCGCCCCACGATCAGGTCGTCGCGGTGCGGCTGAGCGGTCGCGAGGTGGAGCGCATACAAGGCGTCGTCACGAGGGTCGGTGACGACGAGCCGACGGCAGGGTTCTCCCAGTCATTTTCTGCCGCTTCGCCCGCGCCGCACCTCGTTCGCCACCCTTTCTCCGCTCCGAACGGAACCTACATCGTAGTCATTAGTTGGTCGGAGCGAGTCGATAGCTCGGCGAGTCCTGCCCAAGCGGCGGAGAGCTCCGGGGCAGAGGCTCTTCGCCCCAAACTCATCGAGACAACCTTTGAGCGACGGGTTAGCCTGGCGGGTGGCGAAGTGATCGTCTCGCCGGATTGAACCCTCTCCGTGACTCAGCCTTCTCCGCATTCGGACATCGCGACTAGGGCCCAACCATTGGGGGACGGACTCCCCGAAGAATTGCTGGTGGTCGTCCTCTCCGGCGGCGCGCGGGGCAAACGAGTCAAAATGGGACAGCGCCTGCGCGTCGGTAAAAGCCAGGACAATGACCTGGTTTTACCGGACGACACCGTGTCTCGTCACCACTGCGAGCTCGAACGTACGAAGGCCGGCATTCTCGTGCGCGACCTCGGCTCTACCAACCACACGCGCGTCGGTCGCACCGCCATACGCGAGGCCCTGATCGATCCGGGCTCCACCCTCACGGTCGGCAGCGTAGAGCTCGTGGTGCGAAGCGATCCCAATCGCGCTCAGATCTTGCCGAGCGAATCGCCTCACTTCGGGGACGTGCTGGGTCCGAGCCTGGCGATGCGCGGCATCTTCGGCGTACTGGAGCGCATCGCGCCGACGGACGCATCCGTGCTCATCGAAGGAGAGACGGGCACCGGCAAAGACATGCTGGCGCGGGCCATCCACCAGCAGAGCCACCGCAAGGAGCAGCCCTTCGTCGTCGTGGACTGCGGCGCGGTCAGCTACAACTTGATCGAAAGCGAGCTGTTCGGTCACGAGCGCGGCGCTTTCACCGGCGCGGTAGCGACACGTCAAGGTGCCTTCGAGCTCGCCGGGCGTGGCACCGTGTTCCTGGACGAAGTGGGCGAGCTGCCCATCGACGTGCAGCCGAAGCTATTGCGCGTCTTGGAGTCCGGCGAATACCGCCGCGTCGGCGGCAACAAGACACTCAAGGCCGAAGCGCGCATCGTCGCGGCCACCAAGCGCAACCTGAAGGAGGAGGTAGAGCGCGGCAAATTCCGCGAAGACCTCTACTTTCGGCTCTCGGTCGTGCCCATCACGGTCCCTCCCCTCCGTACGCGTCGCGAAGACATCTCCGCGCTGGTAGATCGCTTCGTGGAGGTCGCCAAGAAGCGAGACCCAGCCGCCAGCATCGCGCTCAGCCGCGAGACAATCGCCGCGCTCTCCGCGCACGACTGGCCGGGCAACGTGCGCGAGCTGAGGAACGTGCTCGACCGCGCCATCTACATGGCCACCGCAGGCGGCGAGCGCGAGGTGCGGCTGCTGGACTTACCCGTCTCCGCCGCGAGCGGCCCCGGCTCCTCACGCGAGCCACTGAGCGAGTTCTCCGCGGGCAAGAGCTACCGCGAGGTTCGCACGGACTTCGAGGCCGACTTCGAGCGCCGCTACGTCTCCTGGCTCCTCGATCGCCACGCCGGCAACATCAGCGCCGCCGCTCGTGAAGCCAAGATGGATCGCAAGCACCTGTACGACCTCGCGCGCAAGCACGGCCTGCGCGGCGATCGCGGCTAGTCTCACCTGCCCTCCGCGCCCAGGCGGCCGCGGGCTGCTCAGAAGTTCGCGCGGACGCCGATCGAGAGCAACATCGCCAGCGTGTCGTCGGGTTTGACGCCGCCCCAGGTGAACTCCCGCAGATGAGTCCTCATGAGGTCGAAGCTCACGGAGGTCTCGAAGCTGAGCATGACCCCGGCGATGCGGTGCTCGGGGTCTCCATTGCGTTTGAAGAGCATCCGGCCGCCCAGCAAATAGTTGGAGAGCGGCGAGAGCTCACGATCGCCCGTCCAGTATTGGCCCCGGGGGCCGTCTTGCGGCTCACCCCCGGTGTAGTCGTCACTCCAGAAGAGCGCGCCGCTTTGCGTGTAGTAACGGCCGTGAACGAGGACTCGTACGTCCGGCAAGACGTAGCGCTCGGCTTCGAGCTCGTAGGTTTGGCCGAGGATGTCCCAAGTATCGCGGTACAGGCGAACGCCGGCCGAGAGCGCGGTCTTCAGCGGCTTGAGGTAGTACTTGCCGCGGAGCGCAGCCGCGAGCCGCAAGCGGTTTTCCGGGTGATTTTCGAGCGCTTCGTCGCCGGCGGGCGCAATCACCACCCCGCGATAAGGGTTCTCCAGGAAGCCATGCTGAAGGGCCCCGTACAGGACGAGCTGCGTGGCCAGGAGCGGCGTCCACGTCTGGGTCCAGCCAGCTTGAAAGTTGTCGAGGTCGACCTTACGGGTCGCGCGGTTTTCGGCTCGCGTGAAGCAGCCCTTCGAGCTGTCCAGCGCGGTTCGCACCGAGACGGAGTCGTTGACCGAAAAGCCCGAGGTGCACACGCGGTCGAAGCCGCGCCCATAGGCTAGCGTCAGCTCCGTGTTCTTCTGCAAGAACGTGGTGCCAGACTGCACGGAGAAGGCGTTGGAGTGGTAGTCGCTCTCCGTGCCGTAGGTGTACGTGGCGCTCAGCTTGGTGTCGTCGCGTTTGAGGCCGAACCCGCCCGAGACCTGGTGACGTGTGTCTTTGAAATCAGTGGCGCTGCTGACGATGTCCACGGGGCTGAGCCGGCCGCCCTTCAGCGATTCGGTCGCGCCGGATACGATGTCCGCTTCATAGCCAGCGTGCACGTCCAGCCACTCCGTAGGAGTGACTTGCAAAGCTGCGCTGGGGTTGATGACGAGGAGCTTGCTCGTCTTGGAGGGCTCCAGGTACACGGTCGCGCGGGGCGCGACGTCCACCACCTGGGCGCGGGCGGCGCTGCCGAGCAGCAGGCTCGACCCGGCGGCCAGGCAGGAAAGAATCTGCCTCAGTTGCAACCGCAGCCTCCACCTTTGACCGAGGTTCCGCCGCTCGACCCCTCGCGATTTTCCAGCACATGGTCGCGCGCGGCGCCGTCGCCGGGATCATTGTCGAACTGCATGGTCGGGTCCGCGAGCACGGCGCGCTGCTCGGGACGAACCGTGGCGCAGCCAGCGGCGGCGACCAGCGAGAGCACGAACGCGAGATGCTTCATGGCGCGCCCCTTCATCAAAAGTAGGTCCCCAGCCCAGCGACGTAGCTCTGGACGTTGTGGTAGTCGTCTTCTTGAAACAGCACCATGTTGGCGGCTTCCAGTCGTAGCGAGACCCGGAAGCGCAAGCTAATGAGCAAGCCGCCCCCGGCTCGGGCGTGGAACCACTTGCGGTCGTCGCGCAGGAACTCGTCCTTCGGCTGCTCGTACATGCCGCCGCAGCCGATGCTGACGAAGGGGGCAATGGCCTTGTCCGGAAGCAGGTTGAGGGTGCCGGCTCCGCCGTAAACGATCCGCCGGCTGTCTTGCTGGAGGGCCAGGCCGACGTACGGCTCGAGCGCGATGGCAGGCGCAATCACCCACGCCGGCCGAAGCTCCACGTAGCCATCGCCGTCGTAGACGCCAGCCATCATGGCGAAACCGGCGTGCGCGTCCTGCAGAGCCGGCGGAGCGAAGAAGCCCGGCTTACGCGAGCTCTCGAACGTGTCGTCGCCGGCGGCGACCGGCTCCACGGTGTCTCCCAGGACGTAACCCGTCCGCCCGTCCGGCAGCGTCACTTGCAGCCAAAACCCTGCGGTTTCACGGGTCGCGATCAGGAATGTCTCACCCCGTGGGGCGCGGTAAATGACCCGGTGCGACACCCCGGGGCCGGCGCGCAGTTCCGCCTCCGCGACCACCACCCGGGCGTAGGCGTCTTCGTCGCTCTCCGCGGCGTGCGCCAGCGCCGGTAAGCCGAGCAAGAGCGAGCACAGCAGGAGCGCGGATTTCATTGGCTGGAAAACTGGGTGGCCCACTGACGAATGATCTCGGCCTGGTCGCTATTTTCCGCGAAAATTTGCCGAGGGTGCGTGGCCTTGGCGGTCGGGCGGAGCAAGAGCGCAGCGAGGCTCGGGTCGCGCTTCATGCGCGCCTGCGCCGCCGTGTAGTTCTGCTGCGCGGCGGGCGGGACGAGGGGGTTCGGATCGGTTGGCGTGCCGAGCGCGGCGCCCGTGCACGAGTCCGAGAGGCGCGGCGAATAGTCCGTGAGCTTGAACTTGGTCACGCTGAAGTGACAGCCATTCTCGGGGTCCTGCCCCGCGACGCCGGAGCCGCAGCTCTGCTCGAACAGCATCGGCTCCACCCGGCAGTAGAAGAACTCGTCATCGAAGATGACGTCCTCCTGAACGAAGTTCGCGCCAGGGTCGACGCTCGTGGGAAGCAGGCCGTCGTCGCCGCAACTGCTCGTCGCAAGCACGACACCGAGCAGCGACGCGGCGGCGATCAGGGTTGGACGACCGAGCACGTACCTGACGCTATCAAAACTCGAGCCCCAAAGGGCCAATGTGGATGCTTGGTTTCGAGCCTCTTTCTAATCTTCCATGGACGCGCACTTAGGTGCGCCCGCTACTCGCACATACCCACATAAATAACGCACCACGTCGATTGGGGCTTGAACGCGATGCCCCACCTGGCTAACTCTTGCCCCTCTTCGCGCCGTTGTGGCACCTTATCCTACATCAACTTACCTTGTTAGCTGCCTCAACCAATACTTTCAAAGTCACCCCTGGAGCGCGCTGAGCATGAAGCTTTCCCCGTGGTACCTCGCAGCATCGATTCCCGTGGCCCTACTGGCCGGTGGCCAGTTTGGTGCCCAAATCGCAGTCTTGGGGGTAACCATCGGTATCTTCCTCGGCACACTGGCCCTGGGTCGTCCCGAGCCTAGCGGCGCGACCACGACGCAACACTGACGGCTCGAGACCGCGAAACGCCGCGCCGACCGCACCCTGCTTTGCCCCACCCCCCACGCCTCAAGCGGCTCGAGGATCTGTCGCTTCACGACGTGGAGGCGCTGCGCCTCATCCTGAGCGGCGGCTCGGTCATCGACTGGCACCGACTCAACTTGGTGGACGAGGCGGAGGCGCGGAGATTCATCGAGAATCACGAGCTCTACCCGGCCGAGCCGAAGGACCGGGCCTTCATCGATCACGTGAAGAAGGAGGCCGTCAGCTACCTGCGGCGTCACTTCGCATTCGCGATCCCCAAGCCGGTGGAGGAGGCCAGCGTGGAGCAACTGCTCCTGCTCGCCTCCGGTAAAGGCCACCGCCAAGTGTGCGCCTGCACGATCTTGAAGGTCGTGCAGATCATCAATCACATGGCGGGGCGCGAGCTGCTCTTTCGCTTGCCCGTTTCCGATCGGGACCTCTTCCACCTGGTGGAGGAGAAGGTCTACCGCGTCGTGGGGACGATGCTCAGCGAGGGCTTCCCGATCACGGAGTTCGTCGGCGGCCGCAAGAACCTGGACTCCACGTACACCAAGCTGCTCTCCAAGCCGGAGGCGACGGCGGCCGCTCTTTACGACAAGCTGCGCTTTCGCATCGTCACCCGCACGCCGGACCACGTGCTCCCGGTGTTGAATTACCTCACGGAGCAGCTCTTTCCGTTCAACTACGTGGTGCCGAAGCAGAGCACGAACTCCATCTTCGACTTCCGCGGCTATTGCCTGAAGAACGAGCACTTGGCCGACCTCGTGACCCAGTTCCAGGGCGAGCTGGATGGTCCGCTGCCGAGCGATAACCGCTTCACGGCGCCCAACTACCGGGTCATTCAGTTCGTGACGGACGTGCCGGTGCGCGTCCCCCCCCACCTCATGGAGTCTGCTCCCGCCGGCTCGGAGAACCTGGGGCCCATCGTCTACATGCTCTGCGAGTTCCAAGTGCTGGACGCCGAGAGCGAAGCGCACAACGAAACCGGCGACGCCAGCCACGACGCCTACAAGCATCGCCAGCGCGAAGCCGTATTCCGGCGTCTACGCCTCGGCGCGCGACCGGATCCCAAGAAGGCTGAGTAAATTCGAGGCCCTCCCGCGGGCCTCGCTTCGCGACGCGTCTCCCGAGGGCCACCCGCCTCCCTCCGTTTTTCGCTCGTTTACTGCGGCTTTCGCTGTAGTCGCGATGCAAATTGGAGTACTTAGGCCCCCTTATGCGGCTGCACAGCGCCAAGGTTTCCGAGATTTCGCATCAAATGGTGCACGCGCTCACGTCTGCCGGTGACATCGAGACCGAGTCGCCCAAAGAAGTGGAGCTCGACGTTCAGGCTGTGCTGAACCAGTTCATCACCGACGAGCAGGAGGTGAGCGACAAAGCCAAGGACGTGCTGGCTCAGCGCGGCCTCCCCCCAAGCGAGCTCGGGCGTATCAAAAAACTCCTGGCGGACGAGCGAAAAATCAAGCTCGGGGACGACGCCATCGACTACTTGCTCGACCAGCTGGTCGAAATGCTCATGCACTCCGCCAACGTGGAGGAGATCTTCGCGGAAGATTTCGAGCTGCGCCGGAAGCTGCGTGACCCGCTGCGCAAGCAAGCCGCCGTCGATCAAGACATCGACACCGAGGTCCGCAGCAAGATCAAGCACGTGAAGGAAGGCACGGCGGTGTGGGAAGTGGAGTACCGGCGCATGATGGACGACATCAAGCGCCGCAAGGGCCTGTAAGCTTCGGATGCAGCCATGCGCAGCATGACCGGCTTCGGCTGCGGCGAGGCGGAGCTCGACGGCAATAAGCTGACTTGCGAGCTGCGCGCGCTCAACCACCGCTTTTTGGACGTCCGGGTGCGAGTGCCGGAAGAGCTCCAGTCCCACGCTTTTTTCGTGGAGCAGCTCGCGCGTGAGCGCCTCTCCCGCGGCCGCTTCGACATCGGCGTGAGGCTGGAGGACGGCGGCGCGGCTCCACGGTTTTCCCCCGTGCGCGCGCGCGCCGTCTATCAAAGTCTGCTGGAGCTGCGCGACGAGCTGGCGCCGGGTACGGACGTGCCCATCGCAGCCCTCGCATCGCTCCCGGATCTCTTGGTCGAGGCGCGCCGCTCCCACACCGACGGCTTGGAGCAAGCGCTGGACTCGGCCTTCAGCGCCGCGCTCCGCCGTTTGGACGAGATGCGCGAGCGCGAGGGTCGCGCTCTCTCGCGCGAGCTCGCTGATCGGCTTGCCATGCTCCGTCAACTTGCGGCGGACGCCAAGCAGCTGAGCCTCGGTGCCGCCGAGCGCCAGCTGGGTCGGCTGCGCGAGCGAGTTGCGCGGCTACTGGCGGATGCCGCCGCCCTGCCGGACGCCGCGAGGCTCGAGACCGAGCTCGCGCTCATCGCGGACCGCAGCGACGTGACCGAGGAGCTCGTCCGTCTCGCCAGTCACTTCGACCAGTTCCAGGCGCTTCTCGCGGAGCGGGAGCCAATCGGGCGTCGCCTCGAGTTCCTGCTACAGGAGATGTCCCGGGAGGCGAACACGCTGGGCTCTAAAAGCCAGGACGTGAAGCTTTCCCACCTCGTGGTCGAGATCAAAAGTCAGCTCGAAAAGCTCCGAGAGCAGGTACAAAATGTCGAATGAGCGTCCCCTGCTCTTGATCATCTCCTCGCCCTCCGGTGCGGGTAAGACCACGTTGACGGCGCGCCTCTTGTCGGAGGTCAAAGGCCTGACCTTCAGCATCTCCCACACGACGCGCAAGCCACGGCAGAACGAGACGAACGGCAAGGAGTACCACTTCGTCTCCCGCGGCGAGTTCGAGAAGCTCATCGAGCAGGGCGCCTTCTTGGAGTGGGCCGAGGTTCACGGGAACCTGTACGGAACCAGCAAGGCCGAAATCGACGGCCGCCGAGGCGACCGCGGGATCGTCTTCGACATCGACCACCAGGGGGCGCGGCAGATCAAGTGCGAGGCGCCGGACTCGGTGGCGGTGTTCATCCTGCCGCCCAGCATGGCCGTGCTGGAGCAGCGGCTACGAGGTCGCGCCAGCGAGGACGAAGAGACGGTGCAGCGCCGCTTCGGGGTCGCCAAGCGCGAGATCGAGCACTACGGCCTCTTCGACTACGTGCTCGTGAACGCGGAGCTCGAGGAAGCGACGCGCAAGCTGACCTCCATCTTCCTAGCGGAAGAGTGCCGGCGCAGCCGCGTCGCGGCGCTCGCCGAGCGATTTCTCGCGGAGGGGCGGCTCCGATCCGCGCCTCTGCCCAAGCCCTGAAAGCCCGAGGACATGACCATGTACGCCACCCGCAGCAAAGAAACCGCCGACCACGTGCTGATCGTGGGCTCCATGGCCTTCGACGATTTGGAGCTCCCGAGCGTCAACGCCAAGGACGTCGTGGGCGGCGCGGCCACCTACGCCGCGTACGCGGCGAGCTTGTTCTCACCGGTGCGCGTCGTCGCGGTCGTGGGCGAGGACTTTCCCCGCGCGGTGCTGGAAGAGCTCCAAGAGCGAGACGTGGACTGCGACGGCGTGGAGCGCGCGCAGGGCAAGACCTTCCGCTGGAAGGGTCGCTATGCCTCGAACCTCGCCAGCCGCGAGACGCTCGACACGCAGCTCAACGTCTTCGCGGATTTCCGCCCCAAGCTGCCGGCCAAGTTCACGGACTCGCAGTTCGTGCTGCTCGGTAACATCCAGCCGCAGCTGCAGTTGGACGTGCTTTCGCAGATGAAGACGCCGCGCTTCGTCGCGGCGGATACCATGAACTTCTGGATCTCCGGCGAGCGAAAGAAGCTCGGCGAGGTGCTGTCCAAGGTGGACACGCTCATGATCAACGACGAAGAGCTGCGTCAGCTCTCCGAGATCCACAACATCCGCCGCGCCGCCGCCGCCGTCCTCAAGCTCGGCCCGAAGCGCCTCATCGTGAAGCGCGGCGAATACGGCGCCATGCTGTTCGATTCGGACGGCGTCTTCTTCACCCCCGCCTACCCGCTCGAGGACGAGATCGACCCGACCGGGGCGGGCGACAGCTTCGCCGGCGCGCTGCTCGGCTACTTGGCAGCGGCGGGCACCCTCGACGGCCCCTCCCTCCGGCGCGGTCTGCGGCTGGCCAGCGCCGTGGCGTCCTTTTGCGTGGAGGGCGTCGGCGCCGCCAAGCTCAAGGTCGTCCAGCGGGCGGACGTGATGATGCGGCTAGAAGCGCTGCGCTCGATCACGAAAACGGGCGGCTGAGCGAAAAGCGAGCTCTACGGGCGCCAACATCCGGCAGGGGTGACGCCCGTAGCCGCGCGAATCGCCGCAATGTGGTGCTCGTCTAACGAGCACCTGTCCCGCTGGAGAGACACAAGAGCAATCGTCTTTGGGTGCTGCGCGGGCATCGCGAGCGGTGCGCAGCGCGGCGAGCCGTCACGGTCGCTCTGACGGCCCGCGAGGTGCGCAGCAAATCCGAACGCTTACAGCAGCTTGCGACGCTCCACGCGGCTCGATGCTTAGCTCTCGCATGAACATGCGAGGGGTCAGTTCGTGTGCATTTCAGTCGCACGTTTCGGGAATTCTTGCTTGACAGGCAGCAGACCCTCCTCCACTATACCGGACAAGTAGGGTTTTCGAGCAATGCTGATTCCAGCCAACAAACGCAGCCAGCGGTCGCCCTTTGCCGGGTTTTGCGCCGTATGCGTGCGCTGTTGTCGCTAGCGCAGCCTGTTCTAGCCTGAATCTGCAAAGGCGGCCCCCGGGTCGACTTTCGCATACCCTATCACCCTACTATACCGCTCTACTAACTGGACTATGGAGACACAGCATGCACATCGGCCTCGTAGGTGGGCTGGACCGGAGCGAAGCCCAGTATCGGCAGCTCGCGGAGCGTGCGGGTCATTCGATCGAGTGGCACACGGGCGACCTAGCGGGTCGCGGCGCGGGAACGCTCGAGTCGATGGTCGAGCGCTCGGACTTGATCATCGTGGTGACGTCCGTGAACAGCCACGGCGCGGTATGGCGCGCGCGCAAGCTGGCCAAGCTGCGCAGGAAGCAGCTGATGCTCGTCGCCCGCTGCGGCGTCTCGAAGTTCGCGTCGGTGCTGTCCGAGATCTCGACGCCCGGCGCGGCGTGGAAGCGCGTGGGCGGGTGATGTCTTTGCTCCTGCTCGTCCAAGGCGGCGCAGGTTTTGGATTCGGATCCTTCATTGGAGAAAAGTGATGCTCGTGAAACGTAAATATCAACTAGCTTGCGCGCTCACGCTCAGTGGCGTCTTCGCGCCTACGCTGGCTCAAGCCCAGACTCCCGTTACGGATGTCTGCGACACGGATGTGGTCACGGCCGGTCCGCGCATCTACGGCTCGGGCGGCAGCGCGGTCACCGCGACGCTCAAGACCATTCAGGGCGCGATCGCCAACGACCCCAACCTCGACCCGACCAAGAAGCTCACCATCTTCTATACGGATCCGGTCGCCTGCGTGGGCTGGGGCGACTACCTGACGGGTAAATCGACCCGCACGTTCCGTTACTGGGTCGCAGGTCCCGTCGCCAACGGCAAGCCGACGGTCGTCGAGAAGCTGTGCTTGGCGAAGACTGGCGGCCAGCCGCTCGACTTCGCGCACATGGGCAACGCGGCCGCGGAATGCGTAGCTAATCCCGAGGTACCGGAAGGCATCGGCGATTTTGCGGCTCCCATTCAGTCGACGAACGTCGTCACTCACCCGCTCTCGAACGAGACCTCCATCAGCGCCGAGGCGCTGTACTTCATCTACGGGTTCGGACCGAGCGGCCAGGTGGCCCCTTGGACGGACGGCGCGGGCGTGTTCGCGCGGCAGTCGACTTCGTTCGTGACGCTCGTGCTCGGTTACCACGTCAACCTCACCCCGACGCAGTTTCAGGGCCCGGGCAAGTGGGCTGTCAACGATGAGGCCGCGGTCCGCACCAACGGCGACGTCATCACGCAGATTGGCACCTACGTCGGTACGGATGAGGCCAAGGCCGCGCAGAGCTTGGGTTACATCTCCGGTAGCACCGCGGACCAGCGACGTTCGGAGATCAAGACGCTCGCGTTCCAGGGCTTCGGTGCCGAGTGCGGCGTGTACCCGGACTCCACCCCCACCGCCTTCGACAAGCTGAACGTGCGCTTGGGCAAGTATCCCCTCTGGGCGCAAGGTCACTACTTCACCGCGGTGGATGCCAGCGGTAAGCCGACGAACGAGCACGTCGCCAACCTCATCGGCTGGGCCGACGACTCCACCAAGCCGGCGGGCACGACCGTGAGCGCCTTCGACCAGATCATCAAGGCCGGAGACGTCCCGGCGTGCGCGATGCAAGCGCTGCGTGAGGACACGGCCGGCGCGTTCTTTTCGTATCAGCCGCCCAAGCCCTGCACGGGTCGATACGAGTTCGTCGCGACGGGCGCCACCGAGCACGACTCGTGCGAGGCCGACAGCGAGTGCAGCGGTGAATCGCCGTTCTGCAATTACGGTTTCTGCGAGCCCTACCGGGCTGATGGGCAGGAGGAAGGCTGATGAAAACCAAGCGATCTTTGAGCTACGCGCTCCTCAGCGGCCTCACGCTCCTGGCCGCCTTGCAAGGCTGCGGCGACGACGAGGGCGGCAACGATAAGCCGCCCCCCGTCGTGAAGCCGACCGGCGGCTCCAGCGGCTCCGGTAACGCCGGCGGCTCGCCGGACCAGGCGGGCGGCTCTAGCAACACGGGCAACACCGGCAATGCCGGCGGCAGTGAAAACACCGGCAACACGGGCAACACCGGCAACACCGGTGGCGGCGACAACGTCGGTGGCAACGGAGAAGGCGGCGCGCCCCCCACGCCCGCTTGCGACCTGCCCGAGCTGGGCGAGGACGGTTGCTTCAACTGCCCGCAAAAGGGCGAAACGGAGCAGTGGCTCAACCGCTGCGTGGACAGCGACTGCGAGCCTTTCGACAACGACCGCGTCGAGCTGCTCAACGCGGACGGCTCGCTGCCTCCGCTGCCGACCTGAACCCTTCAACGTAACCAACGAGATGCACACCGTGGTCGCCCAGCTCGCCTGTTCTCTGCGCCTCCCCGCGCGGGGCGCAGCACGTCTTGGCGCCGCGGTGCGCTTTCGATCCCGCCTCATCGGACCGTCCTTTGTTCAGACTCAGACTCGCCTCCGTGCCGCTGTTCGTCTTGGCCGCCAGCCTCTGGTCGGCTCAAGCCGTCGCGCAAACTCCCCCGCCCCCTCCTTCCGACGACGAGGATCTGGAAGTTCCGGCGTCCGCGACACCGGCGGGGACGCCGAGTGCCACTGTACCGGCGCCGACGACACCCTCGTCGGCGGCCTCCAGCGAGCCTGAAGCTCCCCCGGCTGCGCCCGCCGCGCCGAGCGTGCCGGCCATTGCCGCGGCCGAAGCGCGGCCACCGGCAGCGCTACCGCCGGTGCCGCCTCCCGCTCCGGCAACGCGAGCCGAGCCCTTCGGTGGGCTCCGCTTCGGCGGCTACATCCACGCGCAGTACCAGCGAAGCCGCCTCTCCGAGGACCAGTTGGACCAGAGCGGCGCGCCGCTCAATCAGAACCAGTTTCTCGTACGGCGAGCTCGCCTCCGCGTCGATCGCACGTGGGATTTCGCGTCCGCAGCCGTCGAGCTGGACGCCAACACCGTACGCGGTCCCCGCGTGGGCATTCGTCGCGCCGAAGCCTCGCTCTTCTATCGTGGCGACAACGCTGAGGATGTTCCCCCGCTCGTGGCTCTGACCGCGGGCGTGCAAGACATTCCGTTCGGCTACGAGCTCGGCCAATCAGCGCGAGTTCGCTGGTTCATGGAGCGTTCGCAGGGCAACCTCGCGCTCTTTCCGACCGAGCCGGACCTAGGTGCCAAGCTGTGGGGCGCGGTGTCGTTCTTTCGTTACGCGGTCGCGTTCATGAACGGCGAGCCGTTGGACGAGCGCGGCTTCCCGCGTGATCCGAACAATCACAAAGACCTGATCGCGCGCTTCGGCGCCGAAGGCAAACCCACCAAGCAACTGGCGATAGCAGGCGGCAGCTCGCTGGCGTACGGCAAAGGCTTCCATCCGGGGGCGACCGCCGGCAAGCCGACCGTCGCCTGGCTGGATGGCAACGAGGACGGCGCGATGCAACCGGGCGAGCTCGTGGGCGTACCCGGCAGCGCCGCGGTCGCTTCGGAGAGCTTCGAGCGCTGGGCGATCGGGCTGGATTTGGGCGCCAAGCTTCAGACCCGCCTCGGTAGCACGCACCTGTACGGCGAAGCGTTCGTGTCCTCCAACTACGACCGCGGCTTCGTACCTTCGGACCCGGTCGCAACCCGCGTGGATGCTCGCCAAGCGGGCGGCTACGTGGCTCTGACCCACGAGCTCACCCGCTACGGCATGTTCGGGTTCCGCGCTGCCATCTACGACCCCAACTCGGACATCATCGAGACGCGCGCGGCGAAGGCGGTCCCGAAAGAGCAAACCATCAAGACCTTCTCGCCGCTGGTGGGGTTGGTGCTGCCGGGTCGTGCGCGCCTCTTGTTCCAGTACGATTTCATCCGGGACTACCTGGCGCGGGACGAAGCGGGCGTCCCCACGGACGCCGACAACGACCAGATGACTCTGCGCCTGCAGGTGGAGCTATGAAGGCGCGAAGCTCTGCGCTCGTGATGGTCGCCTCCGCCTTAGTCGTCGCTTGCAGCGGTGAGTCGCAAACGCCGGGGCTCGGCGAGCCGCTGAGGATCCAGAACGCGCAGTTCCACGAAGGCGCGCTGCCAGGCCGGCCACCGCTCACGCGCGAGGAGGCGCAGGCGGGCGTGGAGGGCGAGCGGCCCTACGTCACCGGCGTCCTCCTCAACAACGTCGGCGTCCAGCCGCGTGAGCCTGGCCGCGGCATCAACGGGCAGGCGACGCCGGATTCGGCCGCGATCGGTGTGCGCTTCCAGGACCTGGGTACGGGGTACTGGCTCTTCCCCACTCGTTCACTGGACCCGGTCAGCGGGAACTTGGAGTGGAGCTTGCGCGCTGCGTTCGGCGAAGGGCTCCCGAGCGGCCCGCAGCAAGTTCTTCTGGCTGCGTTCGATTCGAGCGGAAAAGCCGGAACTCAAACGACCATTCCGCTCTGCTTGCTGCCCGAGATCCCCGACAACGGCAGCGCTTGCGACCCCTCGATTCGGCCGCCCGACGTGGTGGTGAGCCTGGGGTGGGACGCGGCCGTGGATTTGGATCTGCGCGTCGTGACCCCCACCGGCAAGGTCGTGGATCCCAAACACCCCACCACCGCCGATCGGGACGAAGACAACAAGGTGAACCCCACCGCCAAGGGCGTTGGCAGGGTGGACAAGGACTCTTACGCCGGCTGCTTCGGCGACGGCTTCCGTCGCGAAAGCCTGGTGTTTCAAGACACGCCTCCGGCCGGTACGTACCTCGTTTACGCCGGCCTCTTCGACGCTTGCGAGCAGGCAGGGGTCGCGTTCGACGTGTCCATCCATGTAGCGAGCTCCACGAACGACGGAGTGCGTCCCCTGGAAACGTTCCGTCAAGCCGGTCAGCTGAGCGCGGTGGAGGCCGATGGCGGCGCGAGGCTCGGCACGTACATCACCGCGTTCGTCATCGAATGACGACCCTCAGTTTCTGAAAGGCAAAGTCCTATGCTCATCGAAAGATTGCTGAAAGTCGCGCTGCTCGGCAGCGAATGGATTCTGTACCTCCTGCTCGTGCTGTCCGTGTTCTCCATCGCGACGATGGTCGAGCGCTGGCGCTACTTCAGCCGCTTCAGCGGTGATGGTGAAGCGCTGCGCAAGAAGCTCGGCCCGCTGCTGGACAAGGACGATCTGGAAGGCGCCACCAAGGTGCTGGACGCGAGCCGCACCGTCGAAGCGCGCATCGCGCGCGAGGCTCTGCGCTGGGCGCCGAGCGGTCCGGAGGCGATGGCGGACGCGGTGGACAGCGAGCTCGGTCGCTCCAAAAAGGAGCTGGAGCGCGGCTTGAACTTCCTCGGCACCCTCGGGAACAACTCGCCGTTCGTCGGCCTTTTCGGCACCGTGCTCGGCGTCATCATGGCGTTCAGCGCGCTCGGCAAGAATGGCCAAAACAACGGCGCCATGGGCGGTGTCATGTCCGCCATCGCGGAAGCGCTGGTCGCCACCGGCGTGGGGCTGTTCGTCGCGCTGCCGGCGGTCGTCGCGTACAACGCGATTCAGAAGCGCATCGGTGAGGTGGAGACGGAAGCGGCCTCCCTCACCAAGCTCATCAGCGCCTACCTGAAGGCGGGCCGCGGCGCGCCGCGCAAAGCCGAGGTCGAAGTGGAGAGCGAGAACGAGGACTCCCAGGGTCGCGTGGAAGTGGCGGGAGCAGCCTGATGGCGTCCGTAGCTTCTTCGTCCTCGCGCGGCCGCGGCGGCATCGTCGGCATCAACGTAACGCCGATGGTGGACATCGTGCTCGTGCTGCTCATCATCATGATGGTCTCGGCCACGTACATCGTGTCGCAAAGTCTGAAGGTGGAGCTCCCGAAGACGGCCTCCTCGGACGAGGCAGTCAACAAGGTGTACGTCGTGACCATCACCAGAGAGGGTCAGTACCTTTTCAACGACAAGCCTACGAGCAAGGCGGAGCTGCCGGCGCTCTTGCGCGGCGCGAAGGCCGAGAACGAGGCCTTGAGCCTGGTCATCACCGCTGACGAGCAAGCGCGCCACGGCGCGGTCGTAGGCGTGATTGACGTGGCCAAGGTCGAAGGCATCACGAAGTTCGCCATCAACGTCGAGACGAAGCAGTAGTCGTCATGATCAGCGGTCGCACGGCGTTCATCGCCTTCAGCTTGGTCGCGCACGTCGCGGCCGCGTACGGTATCGACACCATCGAGGTCAAGAAAACGCGCGCCGCCACCGCGATCGAGATCGCCGACGTGAAGAAGCCGGCGAAGAAGACGCCGCCCCCTCCGGCGAAGCTCGAGCCGCCCAAGAAGCCGGAGCCGCCCTCCCGCGAGCGCCGCGTCGCCGCACCCAAGCCGGCCGAGGCACCTCCGCCCGAAGCACCTCCGCTCGAAGCACCTCCGCCCGCGGTCACCGCGCCGATCGCCGAGCTGCCGGACTTTGGCGTCGCCCTGAGCGGCGGGGTGGACGGCACCGGCATCGCGCTGCCCACCGGGAACGGTCTCGGCCGCGGCTTGCGCCCTGCCGCGGCGCCGAAAGCAGCCGCGTCTCCGAAAAAGGCCACCCCGCTCGCTGCGGCCGCCGGCCTGGATCCGTGCGAGGAGCCCGCCGCCAAACCCAAGCCCCGCAGCGTTCCCCAGCCTCTCGGCACGGAAGCCGCGCGCGCCGCGGGGGTCGAGGGCAAAGTGCGCGTGCAGCTCACGGTCGACGAGACAGGTCACGTCGTGGACGTGAAGCTGCTGCAGGGCCTCGGCTACGGCTTGGACGAAGCGGCTCTGACCGCCGCGCGTCGCGCCGAGTTCGAGCCGGCCGTGCGCTGCGGTAAGCCGACACGCGCCACATTCAATATCTCGATGCGCTTCACTCTGTAAGCTCGCTCCGAAAGCTCGCTCTCTTGTCTCGTCTTTACGCTCGTCATCTTTTGCTAGCCTTGCTGTGCGCACCGCACGCGCTCGCCCAACAAGCCGCGGCGCCTTCCGTGGGCGACGAAGTGCGCCGGCCCAAGCTGACCAAGCCTCCGCGGCTCACGAAATTCGTGGAAGCGCCGTACCCGGACTCCGAAAAATCGGCCGGGAAACAGGCTTCCGTCGTGCTTCAGATCGCCATCTCAGCGACCGGAACCGTGGACCGCGCGGAGGTCATTCAATCTGCCGGGCCGGCGTTCGACCAAGCGGCGCTGGAGGCCGTGCGCGCCTTCCTGTTCGACCCCGCCGAGCTCGACGGAAAGCCGGCGCCGATTCGGATTCAGTACCGCTACGAGTTCGTCCTGAAGGAAGCGGTACCGACAACTGGCGAGCTGGAGGGCGTCGTCAAGAAGCGCGGCAGCACCGAGCCATTTGCCGGCGTCACGGTTGCGCTCGAGGACGGGCAATCGGTCCAAACGGACGAAGCTGGGCGCTTCGCGTTCAAGGACCTGGCGTCAGGCCCGCACACCGTCACGCTGTCGCGCAGCGACTTGAAGGGGCTGCAGACCCAAGAGACGGTGGTCGCGGGCGAGAAGCTGCAGGCCACTTATGAGGTCGATCTCGCCCCCGCTCCCGCGGAAGCGGCGGCGGAGAGTGAGGACGCCGACGACCTCGAGATCGTGGTGGTGCTGCCCACGCTGACGAAGCAGGTCGTGTCGGTCAAGGTCGAAGCGGACCAAGCGCGACGCGTCGCGGGCACCCAGGGTGACGTGCTCAAAATCGTGGAAAACATGCCGGGCGTCGCGCGCGCCAGCGCGGGCTCTGGGCAGGTCGTGGTGTGGGGCGCCTCGCCGGAAGACACCCGCGTTTACGTGGACGACGTGCGCGTTCCCCTGCTCTACCACTTCGGGGGATTGCGCTCCGTGATGCACACCGACCTGGTGCAGTCGGTCGAGCTCATTCCCGGCGGCTACGGCGCGAGCTACGGCCGCGGCCTCGGCGGCCTCATCACCGTCTCGTTGCGAGAGCCGGACGCCAAGCGCCTGCACGGCACCGTTCAGCTGGACGTGCTGGACGCCTCCGCCGCCGCTCACGGCAAGCTCGCAGGCGAATGGACCGTCACCGCCTCCGCGCGCAAGAGCCACCTGCACCGCTCGCTGGACATCGCCACCGACGAAGACGTGGGCGAGTTCTTCCCCATCCCGCACTATTACGATGGCTCTCTCCGCGTGAGGCGCCAGCTCGGCGAGAAGCGCTACGCCGAGGTTGGCGGCTTACTCTCTTCGGATCGCGTGACGCGCACGGTGGGCAGCAGCGACCCCGCCGAGCGCAAGTCCGAGACGAAGGAGCTAGGCTGGGGCCGCGTCTACGGGCGCTACGTGGCCACCGGAAAAGACGGCACCGAGGTGCGGGTCACGCCCTGGTTCGGACTCGATCGTTCGAGCTTGGTCGCTAGCTTCGGCGGGACCCCGACGGAGCTCAGCGTGAAGAGTCGCTCCTACGGCGTTCGCATGGTGTACGCCTCGCGCGTGACGCAGGCGCTCACGGCGAACGTGGGTCTGGATCTGGAAGTGCAGAGCAGCGATGCCCACCGGGCCGGCTCCGTCAGCACGCCGCCGCGCGAAGGCGACGCGCGCACCTTCGGCCAGCCGCCCGCGAGCGAGATCAACAGCAGCAACTGGAAGACGCTGAGCGGCAGCGTGGCGCCTTACGTGGAAGGCGATTTCTCCCTACTGGGAGGCAGGCTGCACGTCGTGCCCGGCCTGCGCGTGGAGCCCTACTTCATCTCCATCGACAACCGCCAGCCAGAATCGCCGGACGTGCCGGCGACCGGCGCCTACGTCTCGGACCTGGCGATTCAACCCCGGGTTTCGATTCGCTACGCGCCGAGCCAGCGCGCGTCTTTCAAGCTCGCTTGGGGTCGCTACTTTCAGGCGCCGCTCGTGGAAGACCAGTCGCCCGTCTTCGGCAACCCGCTGCTCGGCACCTCGGACGCGAGCCACTATTTGGCCAGCACCGCCGTGAACATCACGGAGAAGCTGAGCGCAGAGACCACCGCCTTCTACTCTCGCTCGGACAGCCTCTCGGTGCGCAACCCCGCCGCGGCTCCGCTGCTCGGGCAAGCGCTGGTCGGCGTCGGTGAAGGTCGGGCGTTCGGCGCGCAGTTTCTGATCCGGCGCCAGCTGGACCACGGCTTTTTTGGCTGGGTCGCGTACACGCTCATGCGCGCGGAGCGCCGGGACGACCCGAGCCAGGCCTGGCGGCTCTTCGACTTCGACCAGACCCACGTCTTCACCGCGCTCGCCTCGTACGAGCTCGGGCGAGGCTTCGACGTCGGCGTGCGCTTTCGCTACGCGACCGGCTACCCGCGCACGCCCGTGATCGGCGCCTACTACGACTCGCGCCGTAACTTGTACGAGCCGGTGCTCGGCGCCAAGAACTCGATCCGCATCCCGGACTTTGCCCAGCTCGACGTGCGCGTCTCCAAGACGCTCAAAATCGGCGGAACGAAGGGCGAAGTCTATGCGGACGTCCAGAACGTGACCAACCGCCACAACGCCGAAGAGTTCGCGTACAACCAAACCTACGGCGAGCGCCGCAACATCCGCGGTCTGCCCTTCTTGCCCGTCGTCGGCCTCCGCTGGGAGTTTTGAGCATGCGAGCCCGCGCTCTGTTTCTCTTTCTCTTGGCTTCGTATCTCCCGTTGTTGTCGGTCGGCGCCTGCGTGCCGGAGTTCGACACCGACCTATCGCAAATCAGCGCGCCTCGCGTGCTCGCCATCGCCGCCTCGCCCGCGGAAGCAGCCGGTCGTCAAACCGTGACGCTCAGCGCGCTCGTCGTCGGGCCCGACGGTGAGCCCACGCCGGTGCTGGACTGGCGGGTGTGCCTTGCCCGCAAGGCGCTCACGGAGCTGGGCCCGGTCAGTCCGGCCTGCCTCGAGCCGCGGCCGGCGTCGGCAGACGTGCAAAGACTGCCACCGGGAAATAGCGCCGAGTTTGCGCTGGATCAGGACGTGTGCCGGTCCTTCGGGCCGCTGCGCCCCACCCCCAAGCCGGGGGAACCCGCAGGTCGCCCGGTGGACGCGGACGTTACGGGTGGCTTTTATCAACCCGTGGTCGGCACGCTGGACGACTCGGTCACGCTCGGGGCAGTGCGCATCACTTGCGATCCGATCAACGTGAATCGTGACCAGGCGCTCGAGTACAAGGAGCGCTACCGGCCGAACGAAGCCCCGCGTATCGCGAGCGTCAGCATTGGCGACGACGCGCTCGTGCCGGACGACGCCGCGTTCGAGCTGCCCCTCGGCCCTACCCGGTTGCGCGCCCGCTGGAACGAGTGCCCGACGGAAAGCGCGTGCGGCGACGGCCTTTGCACCGAACGGGAGGACAAAGCGACCTGCGCCGAGGACTGCGAAGCCCCCCACGGTTGCACCGGCGCCGAGCCGTACGTCTGGTACGACCGCGAGAACCAGCGGGTCGCGCCGCGCCACGAGGGCATCAGCGTCGCTTGGTACACGTCCAACGGTCGCTTCGAGAGCGAGCAGACGGGCTTGGACGAGAACGAGGCCCAGCGCCGCACCGATACGGAGAACGTCTGGCAGCCGGCGCGCCCGGGTCCGGCCACGGTGTGGCTGGTGATTCGCGACACCCGGGGCGGTCTCAGCTGGAAGACGGTCCGTTTCGTCGTGTCTGGCTAGCGCGATAAGCCAATCAAATTAACCATTTAACGCGGCCGGTTGACAGAAGCCCTATCTACCGCATAAAGCCTATCGGCGAGCTAGATTGATCATCACGCGTAAGACCACCTATGCGCTCCGGGCGCTGAAGCACCTCGCCGAGACGGGAGGAGAGCTCACGCTCACCTCGCGCATCTCCGAGCAGGAGGGCATTCCTCAGCGCTTCTTGGAGGCAATCCTGCGTGAGCTGTCGCGCCATGGGGTGCTGTCGGTGAAGCGCGGGCGGGGCGGCGGGTATTCGCTCCGCCAGGCGCCGCGTGACCTGACCATCGCTCGCATCATCGACATCGTGGACGGCCACGCCTCACAGTTTGCCTGCTTGGACCCAATCCACCCGACGCGCTGTGCGGAGTGTCCGGGCCCCGGCGCCTGTGCGGCGCAGGTCGTCCTCAACAAGATGGGCAACGCCTCCCAGCGTGTTCTCGAAAGCTTGACGCTCGCAGACTTGATCGTCCCGCAACTGGAAGCATCCAACCAATGATCCCGACCGTTTCTCTTCTTGCTCGTCGTTCCCTCTTGCTCGCCAGCTTCGCGCTCGGTCTCGCAGGCTGCAACAAGTCCCCTGCACCAGCGTCGGAGTCCACCAGCGGGGCCAGCTCGGCGGCGGTGAAACAGGCGGCTCCGGTCACGCTGCTGAACGTTTCCTACGACCCGACGCGCGAGTTTTACACGGCTTTCAACGCGCATTTCGCCAAGAAGTGGGAAGCCGAGCACCACCAGAAGGTGACCATCAATCAGTCCCACGGCGGAGGCGGCAAGCAGGCCCGCGCGGTGATCGATGGCCTGGAGGCGGACGTGGTGACCTTGGCGGTCGCCTACGACGTGAACCAGCTGCACGACAAGGCCAAGCTGATTCCGGAGAACTGGCAGTCGCGGCTGGAGCAAAACAGCGCGCCCTACGTTTCCACGATCGTGTTCGTGGTGCGCGCCGGCAACCCCAAGGGCATCAAGGACTGGAACGACCTCGCCAAGGACGGCGTGAAGGTCATCACCCCGAACCCGAAGACCTCGGGCGGCGCGCGCTGGAACTACCTCGCCGCGTGGGGCTACGCCCTCAAGCAGCCGGGCGGGGACGACGCCAAGGCGCAGGCCTTCGTGGAGAAGATCTACAAGAACGTGCCGGTGCTGGATTCCGGCGCGCGCGGCTCGACGACCACGTTCGTGGAGCGCGGCATCGGTGACGTGCTCATCACCTGGGAAAACGAGGCCCTGCTGAGCGTGAAAGAGCTGGGCAAGGGCAAGTTCGAGATCGTCGCGCCTTCCGTCAGCATCCTCACCGAGCCGCCGGTCACGGTGGTCGACAAGGTCGTGGACAAGCACAAGACGCGCGAGGTGGCGGAAGCTTACCTCAAGGAGCTCTACACCCCGGAGGGTCAGGAGCTGGCCGCCAAGCACTACTACCGACCGCGAAATGCGGACGTGCTCGCGAAGTACAAGGAGCAATTCCCAGCCGTCGCGCTGTTCACGGTAGACGAGTTGTTCGGCGGGTGGAGCAAAGCGCAGCCGACGCACTTCAACGACGGCGGCTTGTTCGACAAGATCTACAAGCCGAGCAAATAAGCCAAACATGGCCAGCGCTCGCTCTTTTTCGATCAAACGCCGCGGCGTGCTCCCGGGCTTCGGGCTCACGCTGGGCTACACCGTGTTCTACGTCGGGCTGCTCGTGCTCTTGCCTCTGTTTGCGATGGTGCTCAAGGCGAGCACGCAAGGTCTCGCGTCGTTCGTGAACGCGGTGACGGACGAGCGAGCGCTGCAAGCCTACTGGCTGAGCTTCACGACCGCGCTCGCCGGCGCAAGCATCAACGCCGTATTCGGCGTCATCGTCGCGTGGGTGCTGTCGCGCTACACGTTTCCGGGCAAGGGCTTGCTGGACGCGCTCGTGGACTTACCGTTCGCGCTCCCGACCGCGGTGGCCGGCATCGCCCTCACCGCGGTGTACAGCGAGAACGCCTGGGTCGGCAGCAAGCTGATGAGCCTGGGCGTGAAGGTGGCGTTCACCCAGCTCGGGATCATCGTCGCCCTCACCTTCATCGGTATTCCGTTCGTGGTGCGAACCGTTCAGCCCGTGCTCGAGGAGCTGGACACGGACGTGGAGGAGGCCTCGGCCCTGCTCGGCGCGGGCCGGTGGCTCACCTTCTGGCGCGTCATCTTGCCGAGCCTGGTACCGGCCATCTTGACCGGCTTCGCGCTCGCGTTCGCGCGGGCTCTCGGTGAATATGGCTCGGTCGTCTTCATCTCCGGCAACATGCCGATGAAGACGGAGATCGCGCCCCTGCTCATCGTCACCAAGCTCGAGCAGTACGACTACGCGGGCGCCACTGCGATCGCGACGGTGATGCTCGGGGCGTCGTTCTTGCTGCTCTTCGGTATCAACTTATTACAGCGCTGGGCGCGCCGCTCGGAGGCTCGCTAATGGCCGGAGTCGTCACCAGCCGCCAGCGCGGCTCGCAGCACCGGGAGAGTGACGTCGCGGTCGAGTCCCCGTGGGTGCGCGGGCTGTTGATCGGTATCGCGGCCACGTTCTTGGGAGTCGCGCTCTTGCTGCCCCTTTCCGTGGTCTTTGCGTCCGCGTTCTCCAAGGGCATCGGTCCGTTTTGGGCGGCCCTCGTCGAACCGGAGACGCTCTCGGCCATCCAGCTCACGCTGCTCACGGCCGGCATCGCGGTGCCGCTCAACGCCGTCTTCGGCATCTGCGCGGCGTGGCTCGTCTCCCGCTACGAGTTTTGGGGCAAGAGCGCGCTCATCACGCTCATCGACCTGCCGTTCAGCGTCTCCCCTGTCATCTCCGGTCTGATCTTCGTGCTGTTGTTCGGCGCCCAGGGGTTCTTCGGTCCCTGGCTCTCCGAGCACGACATCAAGATCATCTTCGCGGTGCCGGGCATCGTGATCGCGACCACTTTCGTCACCTTTCCGCTCGTCGCGCGGGAGGTGCTCGCGGTCATGCAAGCGCAAGGCTCGGACGAAGAAGAAGCGGCGCTCACCATGGGCGCGGGCGGCTTTCAAATCCTGACCCGTATCACGCTGCCGAAGATCCGCTGGGGCGCCATCTACGGGGTCATCTTGTGCAACGCGCGGGCGATGGGCGAGTTCGGCGCGGTCTCGGTCGTGTCCGGCCACATCCGCGGCCAGACCAACACCCTGCCGCTGCACGTCGAGATCTTGTACAACGAGTACAACTTCGTCGGCGCTTTCGCAGTCGCCGCGCTGCTAGCCTCCCTCGCCCTGCTCACGCTGATCGTGAAGAAGAGCATCGAGCTCAACTCCGCGCTGAAAGCTCGGCGGATGGCGCGCAAAGCAGAGCAAGAGCGCCGCTCGCTCGCTCCCGAATCCTTGCGCCGCACCGCCGCGCAACAAAGGTCTCTCGCATGACGGTCGAAGCTCGAAATCTCGTCAAAAACTTCTCGCGCGGCTCGGACGTGGCGGCGGTCGGCGGCGTCTCGTTCACCGCCCCCGAGGGCAAGGTGACGTCTTTGCTGGGCCCTTCCGGCTCCGGTAAGTCCACCCTGCTGCGCATGATCGCGGGGCTAGAGGTGCCGGACTCGGGCGGAATCAGCATCGCGGGGGCGGACGTCACGAAGGTGCCGGTCAAGCGGCGCGAGGTAGGCTTCGTCTTCCAGAGTTACGCGCTCTTCAAGCACATGACCGTGCGCGACAACATCGCGTTCGGCATGGAAATCCGCAAGGCGGACAAGGCCAAGATCGAGGCGCGCGTCAAAGAGCTGCTCGCGCTCATCCAGCTGGAGGGCTACGAAAATCGCTTTCCGGCCCAGCTCTCCGGCGGCCAGCGCCAGCGCATCGCGCTCGCCCGCGCTCTCGCCACCGAGCCGAAGGTGCTCCTCCTCGACGAGCCGTTCGGGGCGCTGGACGCGCAGGTTCGCGTGGAGCTCCGCGAGTGGCTAGCCGGCTTTCACGAAAAGACGCGCGTCACCACGCTCCTCGTCACGCACGACCAGGAAGAGGCGCTGGAGCTCTCGCAGCACGTGGTGCTCTTGAACCAGGGCCTCGTCGCGCAAGCCGGTGCACCGCACGAGCTCTACGATCACCCGGCCAGCCCGTTCGTGGCTTCTTTCTTGGGGGGCGCGAACGTGCTTCGGAGCCGCGCCCAAGACGGGCGCGAAGTTCGCAAGTTCGTTCGCCCGCACGACGTGCGCCTCGCCAAGCCCCAAGCCAACGACGCCGCGCTCGAGGCGGGCACGGTGGACCGCCTCGCGCGCATCGGCGGCAACGTGAAGCTCACCGTCTCGCTGCCGAGCGGCGACGCCATGTCGGTGCAGCTCTCGAAGGTCGAGCTGGACCAGCTCGGCATTCAGCTTGGCGATCGCGTCATGGTAGACGTCACTTCCGCGAAGGTGTTCGTGGACGACTACGCGATCTGAGCGGGCGCGCCGTCGCGGCCGAAGGTCGTCACGGCAGCTTCTGCGAGGTGGGCTGCGATGTGGCAGCCCACCCTGAAGGATGACGACGCGTCGAGTGAGCTCAGGCCGCGACGATACGCGCGTCTTCCGCGTCGTCGAGCCCCGCTTCTTCGAGCGAGGACGCGCGGACGGCGGTGGTGGCGGGGCCGTCGTGTTTGCGTCGCTCCTCCGCGACGAGCGCGAGCAGCGACTTGTGGTCGGCGATGCCGGCCTCGAGCAGCACGCGCATGTAGCCGTCCACGTAGCCGTGGGCGCGGGCCAGCTTCGCGTAAGGGCCGCCGTCGGTGCGGAGCTTCAGCATGTCGCGCACCATGCTGCGGAGGTTTTCGAGGAGCTCGTAGTTGCTCTGCGTCGCCATGGCTCATGGGTAATGAAAGAGCCGCTTGCGGGCCAAATTTGCGGGCGACACCGAACTGTTATGGTCGAAGACGAGGCCCGGCGACCTTGCCTGGGTGGGCGGCCGCTCCTATGCTGATCCGTAAGTCCGGCAGCTGGACCCATTTTGGGCCGGCATGACGCGACGCATCAGGAGTGCAGCCATGCGGCTCAATGTGTTCAAGTCCAAGATCCATCGTGCCACCGTCACGCACGCAGACTTGGAATACGAAGGCAGCGTCACGGTCGACAGCGACTTGCTGGATGCAGCGGAAATTCTGCCGTACGAGGCCGTCCACATCTGGAACGTGACCCGAGGCTCGCGGCTCATGACCTACGCGCTGCCAGGGCCACGCGGCTCGGGCGCCATCTGCGTGAACGGCGCCGCCGCGCACCTGAACAAGCCGGGGGATCTAGTCATTCTCGCGACGTTCGCGGAGATGGAGCGGGAAGAGGCGCGCAGCTACCGGCCGGTGGTGGTGCGGGTGGACGCGCAAAACCGCAAAACCGCGGACGACTCCGAGGAGCTGCCGGGCCCGGTGCTGAACTCACTGCGCGTGGTCTCCTGAGCGGCGCGCGGTAAAAACCGCGAACGCTTTGGCAGTTTCGGGCGTTTTCAGATAAGACGACCCGGAAGATGGTGGTTGATAGCGCGTCCGAAGTCGTGGACAAGCTCCGCGAGCTACCGGATATCGCCGCGCTCTCGGGGCTCGTCACGAGGGTTTCCCTGGCGTCGGCGGTGCTGCGCCGGCCGGATTTGGCGTCCAAGTTCCACGCCCCGGCGGCGGAGTCGCTAGCCACGCTGCAGGCAGCCGGCATCAGCGCGGAGCAGGCGCAAACTCCGTTTGGGAACCCGCTCACCGCGCTGGAGCATGGGCCCGAGGGTCCGGCGGAGCGTCAGCTGCTGGGCGCGCTCCTGGCCATCGGCGTCTCCAAGGGGCTCCCAGAAGGCGAAGGCGGGCGGGACGCGCTGGCGGCGGACCTGGTGTGGCTCGCGACCCACACCACCATCGACGCGCTGGCTTTCCTCGACGCCGCTCTTCAAGAGGGCGCCTCCGGCATGTGGGAGGCGCTCGCGCACGTCGCTCGCGATCCGGAGGCGATCGCGCCGGAGTTCGGCCGCGCGGAGGCGCTGATCGCAGCCGCCGCCATCGCGGTCAGTGGCAGCGAGGTCGCGCACCGCGCGCGGCTGCACCTGAGCCACGCCGCGACCGACAGCGGCGTCCGCGCGCTGGCGTCGGGCGCGGTGACCGCCAACGCCGAGCGGCTGGACGGCGAGATGTCGCTGCCGCCGTTCGGCCCGGTCGTGACGGCGCTGCTCACGGTGACGCTGGTGCTCTTCGCGCTGCAGGTGGGTCGCGTGGTGCTGCGGTGGGTGCTGGCCTTCAAGCGGCCCGCTTCGATCAGCATCGGCCCGAATGGTCTGGAGCTGAACCAGCGCACCGAGCTGCTCGGCAAGGTTCTACGCGAGCGCTCGATCGTGGTGCCGCTCGGCAGCCTCGTGCGCGTGACCCGCGAGACTCGCTACGCGCGCGTCGGGATGTACGTAGGCCTCGTAGCGCTCGTGGTCGGCTCCTACTTCGGCATGGGTTTGTTCGTGGACGCGATCCGTGTTCCCGGCGGCTCGGCTTCGCTCTTCGGGCTCGCGGTGCTGATGATGGTCCTCGGCCTTGCGCTGGATTTTACGTTCTCCAACGCGGCGGACACCGTGCGCGGTAAGTGCCGCATGCTCGTCGTGCCGCAGCGAGGGCGCGTCTTCTGCCTCGGCTCGCTCGACCCGGCTCGCGCCGACGCGATGCTGTCCACGATCGCGGAAGCGGCGCGCGCTTAAGGCGAGCTGCGCGGCGGCTCTTCCGTCGAGACGGCGGGGGGAGGCGCCGAAGCCGATGGACGAAGGCGCGGCGAGCGCGCGCCGCCGCCCAAAAAGCCGCCCGCGAGCTCCAGCAGGGTCTCGACCTGCGAGCGAGTGAGCACGATCTCGCCACGAATGTCGGTGCCGTCGGCCTCGAAGTCGCCCTTCTCGATGAACTTCTTCTTGCTCGAGCCGAACATCACCGAGCCGAGCAAGCCAAGGTCCAGCTGGGTGGCCGCGGTCAGGGCGGCGGTGAGCGCCGCCGCGTCCGACTTCGCGAGGGGCTCCGTTTCGTCGTGAGCCAAGACGTCGATGACGATGCCGCCGTCGTCACGCGCGGTGAGCCGAAGCTCGGCGGATTTGATCGATTTGGGGATCACGATGGGCAGGCCGAGGAAAGCGCGCCAGGGCGTCGCCAGCTTGGCGAGCGCAATCTCGTCGCCTTTGGGTCGGGGTAAGCGAAACGTCTTGGGTAGGCGCGCGGCGCTGGCTTCCGCGCTCGGCGGCGTGACGACCAGGATTTGCGGCGAGGGAAAGACGAACGCGCGCTCGCCGCGATCGGCGTGCGCGTGGGCGATGGGCACCCCGCCATCCACCCAGCCGCCCTCCGGGTCGCGCGAAACGAGGAGGTCGACCGCGCCGCGCAGCCGCTCGCCGGGAACGTTGAATTGCAAGATCGCGACGACGTCGCGCGAGTCACGCAGCTGAGAGCCGACGACCAGCATGCGATCGACGTCCCGAATCGGGTCGATCTGGGTCGGGCCAAAAAAATCCCGCCATTGATAGACGTTGCGGAGGAGCGGCCCGATGCGTGCGCCGAGCGGATGCTGCCGCACCCGATCGGTGTGCACCAAGAGCTGCACGTTCGCGTTCGGATCGACGACCTTCTTGTCGCCGATGCCAGCGACCGGGCTGCCAATCCCCTCGCCCGGCTTGTGGGTCTTGCCGGCGTCGCCTGGTGCCGCTGCGTCCTTCTCCGTTCCGGCGTCGCTCTCGGGGCTGGCGTCCAAAGCGCCCGCGTCGGGCAGCTCGGGCTTCTTTTCGGGCTTCTTGGGCGGCTTCGGCTTGGCTGCGATCGGATCGGGCTCGGTAGCGACCGGCTCGGGCTCCGCAGGCGGGGGCGCCGCGGCCGGAGTGTCGCCCGGCTTGCCCTCGGGTGAGCCTTCGTCCTCGATGATGTCGAGCGGGATCTCCGTTACCGGTGGGAGCTCCGGCCCTGCCGTGTCGCGGTTGCCGAGCAAGCTGATCAGACCGAGCAGCCCCGCGATGGGCGTGAGCGGCGCGTGCAGCACCACCGCCAGGGCCAGGAAACGCCCGATCCGACTCGGCGTCGTGTCGAGGTGCACGCGCCGGCGCGTCCGAAGGTCCACGCCCTGACCATAGCCTTTCGCGAAGACCTGCGCGAATACGGCGGTTTGGCCGGTGGCACGGCTGTGGCAATGCGTTCCAGCTGGCGCGTGCGCGTAGAGAATTGGCTCGCGCGGCGCGGCTGTGGAAAGACACGGACCCAGTGAACGTTCAGGCTCCCCGCACGACCTCCAGGATCGCCCTGGCCCTCGCATTTCTGGCTCTCGCTTGCGAGAAGGAGCCACCGCCCGGCGCGACCGACGCGCAGGAGCGGGCAGAGGCGCCTCGGGCCGGCTCGCCAGTCTTGCCTCCGGAGCTCTCGCCACGCGCGCCGACCTCGGCGGCGGCGCCTCCCGCCGAAGCGCCCGGCGTGCCGGCGGCGCCGGAGGGGCCTTGGACAGGCCCGTGGTTCGCGGTGACCTCACCCGCGGCCGGCATCTACAGCGAGATGTCGTTCGAGCGCAGCAAGAAGACCGGCTTCATCCGCAGCGGCGGCCGCACGCCAGTCGAGCCGGGCAAGGTCGAGAAGAAGAACTGTACCGGAGGTTGGTACAAGGTCCACAGCGGGGGCTACGTCTGCGGCAACTACGGTACGACCGATCTCAACCACCCCGACGTGAGGTTTGCGACCTCGCAGCCGAACCTCAAAGAGATTCTGCCGTACCCCTACGCGCGCAACGCCAAGAACGGCACCCCGCTCTACAAGACGGTGCCTTCGCGCGAGCAGATGGAGAAGTACGAGCCGTACCTCAAGGAGAAGCCGAAAGAAGAAGCTCCAGAGAAGGACGCGATGGCCAAGGCGGCGGCGGACGCGGTGGCGAGGAGCGCGGCGGCAGCAGCCGCGGCGGCGGTAACGCCGGACTCCGCGCTGCCGATCGCGGCGCAGGAAGGCGCAACCCAGCTCGTCCCCTCGCCCGTCACCCAAGACCCGGAGCCGGACAAGCCCTGGTGGCAGCAGGAAGACATCAAAGATCGCCTGCACCAGATGAAGCTGGATTCGCTCAGCGCGGACTCGGACGACATTCTCGCCAAGCGCATGGTGAGCGGCTTCTACGTCGCGGTGGACAAGACGTTCCGCTGGAATGGCCGCAGTTGGTACAAGACGACGAAGGGCCTCGTCGCGCCCTCGGACCGTATGTGGCAAGCGTCCGGCTCCTCCTTCAAAGGAGTCGAGCTGGACGGCACGACGTACAAGCTGCCCCTCGGCTGGGTGTACGGTGGGAACAAGAGCGCAGGTACGTACAATATCGACGTCGACGCCAAGACGATCAAAAACGCCAAGACGGTGGAGCGGTTCGTGGCGCTGCCGCTCACCGGGAAGTACGTCGAGCTGCAGGGCAAAGAGTACGCGGAGCTGACCGACGGCACGTACATCAAGAAGTCACAAATCCGCATCACGGAGCCCGGCCCGCCGCCGCAAGGTTTGGCCGAGGGCGAGCGCTACGTGGACGTGGACTTGAGCTCGCAAACGCTCGTCGCTTTCGAGGGTGGGCGCGCGGTGTATGCGACCCTCATCTCCAGCGGCAAGCACTCGAAAAACAAGGAGAAGGATCACAGCACCCCAACGGGTGAGTGGCGCATTCGCGAGAAGCACATCACCACGACCATGGACGGCGACGGCACCGCCGCGGGCGACCTCCCATACAGCATCGAGGACGTGCCGTTCGTGCAGTACTACCATCGCTCTTTCGCGCTCCACGCGGCGTTCTGGCACTCCAACTTCGGAGTGCAGATGAGCCATGGTTGCGTGAACCTCGCGCCGCTCGACGCCAAGTGGCTGTTTTTCTTCACTGGTCCACACCTGCCAGAAGGTTTCCACGGCGTTTGGTCCAACGAGAGCGCGGCCGGCTCGCGGGTCATCGTGCACGACTGAAATGAGCTTAGTTTTCGGTTGACCGTGCGGCGTGGGCACGTCAATAGCTGCTCCTGACCATGGACCAGTTCTCGGCCCACCTCGATCGCGGTTGGGATCTCGTGCAGCGCGGGGACCCGCGCGGGGCGGAGCTCTCCGCGAGGCGCGCTCTGGAGATCGACGCTCAGTCGCCCGAGGCCTACAATTTGCTCGGCTACGTGGCCGCGCTCAAGGGCGAGTTCGAGGAAGCGGTCGAGCACTACCGTCAAGCCATCGCTCTGGACGACACCTACCTGGAAGCGATGTTGAACGCGGCCGAGGTGTACGTGCATCCGCTGTCGGACTTCGACGAGGCCATCCGTTTGTGCGAGCTGGCCCTCGATTTGGCAGAGACAGACGACGAAGTGGTGGACGCCCTCCTGCTGATGTTCGACGCCCTGCTCGGCAAGGGCGAGGTGGACCGAGCAACGGAGCTGTCCCACCGCTTCCCGGAAGGCCCGTTCGACAACCCTCAGCACACCTTCCTGGTCGGCCGCGCTCTGTACGAGGTGGGCAACCTGGAGAACGCGACTCCCCTCATCGAGGAGTCCGTCAAACGGTCGCCGAAGAACGCGGAGGCTTGGTACTACCTGGGCCTCGTCCGCGACGAGCGAGGAGACACCCAGGCCGCGACGGAAGCTTTCTTGCGGTCGCGCGACTTGGACCTCACCCAGCCCAGCACCCCCGTGCTGTCTCGGGAGACGTTCGAGCTGACCGCCAAGCGCGCTCTCGCCGCGCTTTCGCCCATGCTCCGCGCGTACGTGCGCGAGCAAGAGGTATACGCGGCAGACGCGCCCGGGGTGGAGGTCGTGGTGGACGGCGTGGATCCCAGGGCATTGCTTCTCATCGACGCGGTTGGCAACGAAGGCCAGCCGAGCTCCGTCAGCGCGCGCGTGTTCGTCTACCAGCGCAATGTCGAGCGGCTGGCGGCCTCCATCGATCAAATCGAAGCCGAGATCCGCGGGGCCCTCGAGCGCGAGATCACCGCCACGTTCATCGAGCCCCAGCGGACTGATTCGTCGTCGCCGGGCACGCTGAACTGAACGCGGCAATTTGCCTCATCGCTGCTAAACGGCACGCGACCAGCGCAAATAGAGGGGGTTTCGAGCGGGCACGGCGCGTGCAAAGCGCGGGGCAATCATGCGCGTCTTTCAGTGCGAGTGCGGGGCCACCATCTTCTTCAACAACTCGATGTGCCTGAGCTGCAGTCGAGAGCTGGGCTTCCTGCCGGACCAGCTCGACATGTCGGCTTTCACCGCTGACGCCTCGGACGTGATCGAGACGAAGCACGGCCAGTACCGCAAGTGCGCCAACTACTCGCGCGAAGGCGTGTGCAACTGGTTGCTCCCCGCCTCCTCGGACGACGAGCTCTGTCAGGCGTGCCGCCTCAATAACGTGATTCCAGACCTGAACGAGCCGGCCAATCGCGAGCTATGGCAGGAGACCGAGCTCGCCAAGCGCCGCCTCATTTACAGCTTGGACAGCCTGGGTCTTCCCGTGCTCGCCAAGGCGGATGACGCGGAGCATGGCCTCGCCTTCGATATCAAAGCCAGCACCGAGAGCGAGCGAGTACTGACGGGTCACGCAGACGGGCTCATCACTCTCAACCTGAGCGAAGCGGACGCGGCACAGCGCGAGAAGATGCGGCTCAGCCTGAAGGAACGGTACCGCACGCTTCTGGGCCACTTTCGGCACGAGGTCGGCCACTACTTTTGGGACCGGCTGGTGGCGGACCCCGGCAAGCACGAGTCCTTTCGGGCGCTGTTCGGCGACGAGCGCGCGGACTACGCGGAGGCGCTCAAGGCCCACTACTCGAAGGGGCCGAACCCCGGTTTTTACCAGGAGTTCATCAGCCATTACGCGGCCTCGCATCCATGGGAAGACTTCGCGGAGACCTTCGCGCACTACCTGCACATGATGGACACCCTGGAGACCGCCGAGCAGTACGGCTTCGCGACTCCGCCCCGCTCCACGCGAGACTTCGAAGGCTTGATGACCGAGTGGTACCGGCTCACGGTCGCCCTCAACTCACTGAACCGCAGCATGGGCTTGCCGGACGCGTATCCGTTTTCGATCACGCCGCCCGTGAAGGAAAAGGTTCGCTTCGTTCACGAGCTCATCCGAAACGCGAGAGCGGCGGCCAAGCAGACGCCGGTCAAGGCGAAGCCGGCTTCGTCACCGACGCAAACGCAAACGCAAACGCAAACGCAAACCCAGGCCCAAGCCTAGGCGGCGCGGCGCGCTAGCTCGGAGGCGACGTTCTCGAGCAGCACTCGCGCCGGCCCCGGCACGAGTGAGCTCAGCGCGTCGACCGCGGTCTGCGTGTAGTGGCTGGCCCGGCGGCGCACTTCGTCACAGGCCCCGGTCTCGATCACGGCTTGGCTCACGAGCTGCACCGGCTCGCGGTCGCCGGCGTGGATGCGCCGCAGCGACTGCGCGAGCTCCGGGCGACGCGCCACTGCAAGCACGAGCGGCAGCGTGAGCTTGCCTTCGCGAAGATCCGCGAGGAGTGACTTGCCGGTGTGCTCACCCGAATAGTCCAGCACGTCGTCCACGAGCTGAAAGGCGATCCCGAGCCGCTCCCCAAAGCCGCTCAAACGTTCTTGATCGGCCGGGCTCGCTCCCGCGACGCGGGCGCCGTTGCGCGTGGCCCACGCAAACAGAGAAGCGGTCTTGTCCCGGAGGATGCGCTCGTAGGTCGCCTCCGTTACGTCCAGCTCGCTACGGCCGCGCAGCTGGATGATTTCGCCTTCGACCAGCTGCCGTAGGGTGCCGATGAGATCCGGCATGACCGCCGGTGCGTGCCGGGCGGTGCGGTCCAGCGCGCTGACTAGCAGCAGATCTCCGGCGAGCACGCTGATCCCGTTGCCCCACTGCAGCCGAGACGTGGGCGCGCCGCGACGCTCCATGCCCTCGTCGATGACGTCGTCGTGCAGCAGAGTGGCGGAGTGAACGAGCTCGGAGACCACCGCGAGCTCACGCGCTTGGTCGTTGATGCCGCCGAAGCACGCCGCACTAAGGAGCATCGCGATCGGTCGCACCCGCTTGCCGCCGCGCATGACCAGGTGGCGGGCTGCATCCGCCCCGGGCGCCGGGCCAGCAGAAACCGCGCCGTGGAGTGTGCTCTCCACCCACCTCAGATCGTCCGCCAGAAGCTCCTGCACGGACTGAATCCGGCGCTCGAGCCGGAGGTCCTCGGCGACGTGCGACGCGGCGGCCGTACCGAGCACGCTCATGCCCGGTCCGAGGCCCAGCGAGGAACTATCTTCGAGTTTCTGAGCTTTCAAATTCTTGTGAAACCAGTATGGAGTAGGCTGCACCGAAGGTCAACGAGGGGTTTGACGGGCGACCGTCCTTCCGGCACAAGGCACTCTGATGGCCGCCTCATCCCGCGCTCCGATGACGCCGCTCGAGCGCCGTCGGCTCACTGGCCGGCGCGTTGGAATCGCCCTGTTCGCTACTTTGGTATCGGGGGCGACGCTGCTTTGGACCATAGAGATCCTGACCACGGTGTGGGGCAGCGCCCCGGCGAGCCCTGCCGGCTGCGCGGCAGGGACCAGCAAGCTGGAGCGAGCGGTGGAGCGAGCCCGCCTCGCTTACGCCACCGGCTCGGGCGAAGAGGACGAGCGCGCCGCGTTGGCCCGCTACCGTGGTGCCCTCGAGCCGGAGTGGGCCGAGCGCAAAGCGGTCGAGGCCGCCTGCCTCCAAGACGCGGCCGGGCGCAAGCGCCTGAAGGACGTGGTCGCTCTGCGCTATGCCGAGGAGCATGCGGTGAGGTATGAGTCGCTCGGCCTCGCGCCGCTTCGGCGCAAATTGAAGGGGACGCCGCCGTCCTCCCTGTAAACGAAACGCATCCGATGACACAGTCTGCGGAAGAAACCCCGCCCGTCACGTTCGACGCTATGCCCTTGACGAGCGATGTTCGCAAGGCCATCGACGACCTCGGCTACACGCACCCTACCCCCGTACAGCGCGCGGTGTTCGAGGTCGCCGCCCGAGGGCGCGACCTCGTCGTGCAGGCGCGCACCGGCACGGGGAAGACAGCGGCGTTCGGTCTGCCGCTCGTTGACAGCCTCGTCAAGGTTCAAAAGCCCGTGCTGCAGGCGATGGTGCTCTGCCCCACGCGTGAGCTTGCGCTGCAGATCACGCGCGAGCTCACCGCCATCGCCAAGCACCGCGGCACCAAGGTGGTCGCGGTGTACGGCGGCGCGCCGATGGGCAAGCAGATCGAGCAGCTGAAGGACGGCGCTCAGATCCTGGTCGGCACCCCCGGCCGTGTGCTGGACCATCTCCGGCGCGGTACGCTCGATACGAGCGCCTGCAAAACCTTCGTGCTGGACGAGAGCGACGAGATGCTCTCGATGGGCTTCTTGCCGCAAATCAGCGAAATTTGGAGCTACCTACCGGAGCAGCGCCAGGTGCTGCTGTTCAGCGCAACCCTGCCGCCGGACGTGAAACGAGTCGCGGAGACACGCCTCAAGAATCCGGAATACATCACGCTCAGCGGCGACAACATCGGCGCGCTGTCGATTCAGCACTTCGTCTACATGACGATGACCGACAAGCTCGCCGAGCTCATCGCGATCATCGAGACGGAGAACCCGGAGAGCGCCATCATCTTCTCCAACACGCGTGACGACACGAAGCGCGTCGCGGCGGGGCTGCAGGCGCAAGGCTACCAGGCGGACTGGCTGAACGCGGACCTGGCGCAGAACGAGCGCGAGTCGGTGATGGCCGCAACCCGCAAGGGTGAGCTCCGGTTCTTGGTGTGCACGGACGTGGCCGCGCGCGGGATCGACATCTCGCACCTGACCCACGTCATCAACTTCGACTTCCCGGAGAGCGCGGAGAGCTACGTGCATCGCACCGGCCGCACCGGCCGCGCCGGTCGCACCGGGACCGCGATCTCGCTCATTGCTCCCAGCAACATCGGGGCGCTCTACCTGCTGCGGCTCACCTACAAGATTCGCCCCATCGAGCGGCATTTGCCGTCGGCCCGGGAGCGCAAGACGCGCGCCGAGGCGGACTTGGTGCAAGTGTTCGTGGAGGCGGCGGCCGCCCGCCCCATCCACTCGGAAGATCTCGCGCTCGCGCGCCGAATGATGACTCACGACACCGGCGAGCGCGTGCTGGCCATGCTGCTGCGCGATCACCTCGGGGCGCGCCCTGACGCGCTGGACGAGGCGACGGCCGCACGCCGCGCCAAGTCCCCCACCCCCGCCGCGGCGCCCGTTGCGCCCGCTCCGGAAGCGCCCCCCGCTCGCATCGAGCGCCCCCGCGAGGATCGGCCACGGGAAGACAAGCCGCCGGAGGACCGTCCGCGCCTCGATCGCCCGCGTGAGGACCGCCCCCGCATTGACCGTCCTCGTGAGGACCGCCCCCGCATCGACCGTCCTCGCGACGACCGTCCTCGCGTCGACCGCCCGCGTGAGGACCGCCCGCGTGAGGACCGCCCGCGTGAGGACCGCCCGCGTGAGGACCGCCCGCGTGAGGACCGCCCCCGCATTGACCGTCCGCGTGAGGACCGTCCGCGTGAGGACCGTCCGCGTGAGGATCAGCCGCGCGAGGATCGGCCGCGTGAGGATCAGCCGCGTGACGAACGCCCCCGTGATGATCGTCCGCGGGAGCGCGAGCGGCGGCCCCAGCGGCTCCGCGAGGAACGCCCCTCGGAGCGCCGCATCGACGAGCACCGCACCCTCGAGAGTGCGCGCCTGGACCTCCCGGCGGCCGTGCGCAAGGAACCGCCCCCTCCCGAGGTGGTGGAGCCTTCTTCCGGCTCGCCGAATCCCGCGACCACGACCGGAGTCGCGGCCGAAGCCGAAGCAAGCGACCCGATTCAGGAGATCTTCGTGAACGTTGGCCGCCGAGATGGCGCCAAGCCGAGCGACTTTCAATCGCTGCTCGCTCAGCATGGGATCACGGGCGAGCCGGACTACATTCGTGTGCGCCACAGCCATGCCTTCGTTGGCGTGCGGGGCGACATGATCGAGCGCGCGGTTGCGGCGCTGAACGGCGCGGTGATCGCTGGGCAGACGGCCAGCGCCGAGCTGGCTCGACGGCGCTGAGCATTTTTGGCCCGGATGGGGGTTCCCGAGCGGGTGCCGCGGAACTATTAGACGCCCAGCATGTTGAAGCGGTCCGTCGGTGTCGCCCTCTTTTTAGCCAGTAGTACCGTTCTCGCGCAGAACGCGCCCGCTCAGCGTCCGGCTCCAGCAGGTCCCGCCGCGCCTCCTCCGGCAGCGCAGCCGGCGGATGCCGCAGCGGCAGCTCCGGCCGAGCCGGTATTACCCCAGGTGACTGACGACATGCTGGCACCCGTACCGCCGGCCACGAATGTCCTTCAAGACTGGCGGGACGCGGTGCGCCTCCTGCGCCAAAATTCGACGCAGCTCAAGAGCCTGAGGGCGCAGGAAGACGTGCAGCGCGCCATCGCTCGCCAGGCGCTCGCTCCGGCTTTGCCGAGCCTCGGTGCGCAGGCCAGCGTGACCCGTCACCTGCTGCGCGGCGAGCGTGAATTTCAAACGCTCTCCCCTCAGCCGCCGTTCTTGGGCACCGGAACGGGAACGGTTCCGGATCCGGCTACCACCTGGCAGGCTGGTCTCAACCTGCGGATTCCGCTGCTCGCGCTGTCCACTTGGTACAATCGCGGCACGGCGCTTCAGCAAATCGAAGTGACGGAGCTCAACACCAAGGCGGCGGAGCGAGTCAACGCGGCGCTCGTCGCGGACTCCATCGTCGGCGTGGTCACGGCCGAGCGGCTCGCAGAAGTGAGCCGTATTTCGCTGGAAAGCGCGCTCTCCACGCTGGACCTATCGAAGCGCCGGGCCGCGCTCGGCGCCGCCAGCACGATCGACGTGTTGCGCATCGAGCAAGAGGTCTCGCTTTCGCGCTCGCAAGTGGTCTCCGCAAACGACGGCGTGCTCCGCGCGCGGGAGAACCTCGGCGCAACCCTCGGCTCGCCGGAGCCGTGGGGCGTCACGCCCGCAATTCGGGTGGACGCGCTGGCCGACGACGCGAAGAGCACCTGCCGCCCGACGGACGTGCTCACCCGCGCGGACGTGCGCGCCGCCGAAGCTTCGCTCGGCGTCTCCAAGCGCAACGAGGGCGGCGTGTCGCGCACGTACTGGCCCACCATCGACGCGGTATCCAGCCTCACGTACTGGTCGCCGGTCTCCGCGATCAACAACGAGCACGTCACCTGGTCGGTGGGTGGCGTCTTGAATTGGACTTTGTACGATGGCGGGCTGCGCTACGCGACGAAGGAGCAGCGCACGGCCGAGACGCGCGTGTTCAACGAGCAGCTCAACGAGGTGAAGCGCCGCGCTCGCTTCGAGGTGATTCAGGCGTTCCGCTCCGTGCGCTCGTCAGAGGCGACGCTCGCGGTCGCGGCAAAGACCCGCGAGCTCGCGGCCGAGACCGCGCGCCTGACCAAGGTTTCTTACGTGAACGGCAGCGCCACCAGCTTCGACCTGGTGGATACGGCGCGCCGGCTGCGTGAGGCGGAGCTGGACTACACCATCAAGGAGTTCAACGTGCTCCGCGCCAAGATCGCGGCGTTGCTGGCGCTTTCTACCTGCGACGTCTGAGCGCGGCCGAGCTCCGCCGATAACTGCAAAATAACGCGGTCAAAAGGGAACAAAAGTTTCAGGGCCCGCGCTATGGTCGGCGCATGCGTCCCCGCGGGCTCATTACCGGCGCCTGGGCCGTCACGGCCCTCACCTTCTTCGCGCTCATTTTGTTCGTGTTTCTGAAGGTGCCGGAGGCGCAGCCCCAAGCCGGCGGTCTTGCGCAAAAGATCTTCTACTTCCACGTGCCCGCCGCTTACGCGCTCTACGTCTGCGGCGGCGTCTGCTTCCTGGGCAGCGCCTTCTACCTGTACAGCCCGACAGACAGGGCGGACGCTTGGGCCAAAGCCGGCGCGGAGTGCGCGGCCGCCTTCGGGGCCATGGTGATGGTGAGCGGCCCCCTCTGGGCCAAGAAGGCGTGGGGCGTTTACTGGACGTGGGATCCTCGGCTCACGTCGCTCCTGTTGAGCATTCTGATTTACGTCGCGCTGGTCGTGCTGCGCGCGTTCTCGGGTAGCGGGGAGGCGGAGCGAAAGTTCGCGGCCGCCTTCGGCATCCTCGGCACCGCGGTGTTGCCCATCGTGCATTACTCGGTGCAGCTATGGGGTGGCAACCACCCCAAGGTGCTCAAGGCCAACGGCGGCGGCGGCTTGCAGGACCCAGCCATGGTGCAGGCGCTCCTCGGTGGCTTCTTCGCGATGACGCTGCTGGCGGCCCTCCTCCTCACGCTTCGCGCGCAGCTCGCGCTCTCCCAGGCTCGCCTGCTCCGTGCAGAGGAGCTCGCTCCGGACACGAACGGTTAGGTCATGAAGCAAGACAAGCCCGCGGCCGCGACAGGCACCGTCGAAGATCGCTCGCAAGAATTCAAGGCCGTCACCGGCAGCAGCACGGAGACGAGCAGCGCGGAGGCCCTGCTCATCACCGCCTATGTGCTGATGTGGGCAATCTTGATGGGCTTCCTGTTCGTCACGTTCCGGCGCCAGGCCGCAGTGGACAAGCGCCTCGGCGATCTGGAACGAGCGCTGCCGAAACGCCCCGACGCATGACCATCGAGCACGTGATCTTCATCCCGGGCGTGCTCCTGGTTGGGGTCACGATCGGCTTCGTCCTCGGCGCCCGCGCGGTTCGCACGGAGATGGCCCGCATGAAAGCGCGGGCGAAGAAGTAGCGCGCCGTAGCGCATTCGATGCGCTACGCTCCCGAGGTCTGCTGGCGTGTGCCAGCCCTCTCGGGAGAAACAGCATGCTGAGCTTCGAGCTGTCGGATGAGCAGAAGGCCTTGGTGGAGACCTCGCGCCGCTTCGCGCGCGAGCGTATCGCGCCCATCGCCGCGGAGTGCGATCGCGAGAGCCGCTTTCCGCGCGAGATCTTCACCGAAGCGCACGCGCTGGGCTTGGTGAACGCCACCGTGCCGCCGGAGTACGGCGGCGCCGGCTTCCCCGAGCTGGACAACGCGCTCATGGCCGAGCAGCTCGCCTGGGCCTGTACCGGCATTCAGACCAGCTTGCTCGCGAACACGCTCGCTCTGACGCCGATCCTGCTCGCCGGTAACGAAGAGCAGAAAAAGAAGTACCTCGGCATGCTCACCTCGGAGCCGCTGTTTTGCAGCTACTGCACGACGGAGCCGACGGGCGGCAGTGACGTGGCCGGCATGCGAACGACCTTCAAAGCCGTGGGCGACGACTACGTCTTGAACGGCGAGAAGTGCTGGATCACCAACGCGAGCTTGGCCTCGTTCTACGTCGTGTTCGCCACGAGCGACCCCGCCAAGCGCCACAAGGGCATCGCCGCCTTCATCGTGGACCGGGACTCTCCGGGAGTGAAGGTCGGCAAGCACGAAGACAAGATGGGCCAGCGCGCGAGCGACACCGCCGCCGTTCACTTCGAAGACGTGAAGGTGCCGAAGGCAAACCTGCTCGCGCCGGAGGGCGCCGGGTTCAAAGTGGCCATGGAGACGTTCAACCAAACAAGGCCGGACATCGGGGCGATGGCCACGGGGCTGATGCAGCGCTGTTTGGACGAATCGGTCGCCTATGCCAAGGACCGCAAAGCGTTCGGGGTGCCGATTTCGGAGCACCAGCTGGTCCAAGCCATGCTCGCGGAGATGGCGATCAGCACGGAAGCAACGCGCCTACTCTACCAAAAAGCCGCCTGGAACTTGGGCAACGGCGTGCGCGATCCGATCGTCTCCAGCTACGCCAAAGCTTACGGCGCGGACCGCGCGATGCAGACCGCCATCGACGCGGTGCAGGTCTTCGGCGGCAACGGCTACGTGAAAGATTACCCCGTCGAAAAGTTGATGCGTGACGCGAAGGTTCTCCAAATTTACGAGGGCACCAGCCAGATTCAGCGCCTCGTCATCGCGCGCAGCTTGGTGAAGTAAAGGCCCCGCGCCGCTTCTCGCTGCCGGCGGCTACGGCCGCTGCAGCGAGAAGGCGCCGCCGCGCTGCGCCTGGATGCGACCGTCTTTCACGGCCTCGTCGTCCACCTTACCGCTCAGCACGGCGCCGCCCTCGACGTGCAGCGAGAGCTCCACGTCCTCCAGGGTCCGAAACGCGACGAGCTCGCCATCCACCGCCCCGTTGAGAGCCGGGTTCTCGGAGGTCAACGCTCCCACGACCGGCATCCCGAGTCAGCGCCACGCATGCGGCTGCCGGCTTGACGAAAGAGCGCGACGCGCAGTCTTGGCGGGAGCTGCCGAGGCTATTTTTCACGGCTCGCCCCTGCTCCAAAGTCAGCGAAAACGGGACCGTCTCGCCGTCCAAGAGCGCGCTGCCCTGCCAGCTGCCGAGCACCGCCCGCTGCATCTGCTCCTCCGAATAATCGAAGTCACTGCCGGGCTCGCTGCTACACGCGAGCTGAGGGTTCACGACCATCATCAGCCCCAGCGCGCCCAGGCGGACCCAGCGCTTGGCGGTCACGAGCGCGCTCCGATGAAGACGCCGGCCTGATTGGACATGTGAATGCGCGCGCGCAACTCCTGCTCTCGCGCGTCCAGCTGCGCACCTCGCTCGCCGCGGCGCCGCCGGTTCTTGATGAAGGACAGCTCGATGAGGTCGAGCTGTTTACGGCGCGCTTCGCCGTAGCCCTTGGGGCTGCTCATCAACGAAAAAAGGTTCCAGCACGGCACGAGCATCCAATAGCTCACGGTGCGGGCCAGCTCTTTGGGGTGCAGCAAGCGGCCGGCCTCGTCGATCAGACCCTTGAGCACGATCGCGCGATCGCGCACCGCGAGCGTGATGATCATGACGAAGAACAGCGCGTCGAACGTCCAAAACAGGAGCAGCTTGAGCACCAAGCCGCTGCCGTCGTCGTAAAGGAACGTGACCAAGTAGTTGTGCACGAAGTGCAAGCCGACCGCCGCGCACCAGCCGCCGATCGGCGCCAGCACCTTGATGAGGCCGCTGCCGCTCTCCACCGCGATGCCGATGCCCAAACCCGTCATCGCCGTGAAGGACGCATGACCCAACCCCGCCAGCACCGTGCGCAGGATGAAGACCTGGAAGAAACCTTCACTCCCGTGCTGGGCGCCCGCGCTGGAGATGTACAGCACGTCCTCGGTCATCGTGAACCCAAGGCCGATCACGCCGCCGTAGATGGCGCCGTCGAGCGCGCCGTCTATCTCGCGCACCCAGAGCGAAGAAATCGCCCAGAGCACGAGCACCCCGAAGCCTTTGCTCGTCTCCTCCACCAGGGGCGCGACGAAAGAGGCGGTCGACGCCTCGACCAATGCCGCCTGGCCGGCCCCGAGGCTGGCCTGAATGGCCCCTTGCCCCACTTCGTTAAACACGAGCGAGGTGAGCGTGCTGACGACCGCCCCCCAGAAAAACGCGACGGAAAGCAGCCAGAACGGCTCGGGCTCGTACCGGTCCGTCCCGCGGATCACCAGAAAGTAGAAAAAAACCGTCGGAGCAACGATCAGCAGCGCGAGGAGTGCCACCACGGGCGAGACGGTACCAGGCTCGGGCCAGCGTGCCCAAGTATGCTAAGAGCCTCGGCAGGAACTAGCGCGTGCTTGGGTTTTCGTTCGGCGAGATAATGGTGATCTCCTTGGTGGCGTTGGTGGCCGTAGGCCCCCAAAAGCTCCCCGGGATGCTCAAGACCATGGGTCAGTGGGTGCGCAAGCTGCGCCAGATGACCATGGACGTGCGGCAGCAAACCGGCATCGACGAGATGCTCCGCGCCGAGGGTATTCAACTCTCGGAGCTCCGCAGCTTGATGCGCGGCTACCACGCGCCGGTGGCGCCCACGCCCGCGCCCGTCGTCAACCCTACGCCCGCGCCGGTCGCCGCCAGCTCCTCGACCCGCTACGAGGACCCTTACGGCGAGCTCGAGCCGGATCCGACGCGCGAGTACCCGCTCGAAGGCGCGGACGCTTACGGCGCGCTGCCCGACGACCTGCTCGAGCCCGGGCCCTCCGCCGAGGCCGCCCCCGCGCCTGGTCCTCCCCTCCCGCCGGAGGAGCCCATCGCCTCAGCGGCGCCCCCGGAGCCTGCTGCTTCGGCACCGGAGCCTGCTGCTTCGGCACCGGAGCCTGCTGCTTCGGCACCGGAGCCTGCTGCTTCGGCATCGGAGCCCGCTGCTTCGGCATCGGAGCCTGCTGCTTCGGCACCGGAGCCGGCTGCGGAGCCGCCTTCCGCGAGCGCGCCAGCCGCCGCTCCGCCTCGCTCGGTCCCGCCGCCGCCTCCGTCACGGGCGGGCGTGCCGCGCCCATCTTCTGCGCCTCCCCCGCCGCCGCGGCGCGCTTCGGCTCCCCCTCGCCCGGAATCTTCGAGCCCCCCTACTGCGAAGCCGGAATCCACTCCGGCCGGTGTTCCCCCCCGCTCCGGCAACGTGAATGGTAGCGGCTGAGGTCAAGGCCTTGAGCGACGACAAAGCGAAGGAAGACTCGCCGGAGGGCGAGGAAGGAACGATGACGCTGTGGGAGCACCTGGAAGAGCTCCGCAGCCGTATCGTGCGCATGGCGATCGCGTTCGCGATCGGCGCCATCGTGTGTTGGATCTACCGCGAGCAGCTGTTGTTTTGGCTCACGGAGCCCTACTGCGTCGCCTGGAAGAACGCCGGCCTCCCCGGTGAGTGCTCGCTGAACTTCGGCGCCCCTGCCGCGCTGTTCATCTCCTACGTTCGCCTCGCCGCGCTCGCGGGGTTGATCTTCGCGCTCCCAATCATTTTGTATCAGGTGTGGGCGTTCATCGGCCCCGGCTTGTACTCGCGGGAAAAGAAGTTCGCGATTCCGTTCGTGGTGAGCTCGTGCGGCCTGTTCGCGCTCGGTGGCTGGTTCGGCTGGAGGTTCGCCTTTCCCGCCGCGTTCACGTTTTTGCTGGATTTCAGCACTAAATCCCCCGAAAAAATCGCGGACGCTGCCAGCAAGCTGCCCCACGGGGCTTCGGTCCAGCCGATGGTGATGATCGGCGACTACATCGAGTTCGTCACGCGCATGTTCATCGCGTTCGGCGCCACCGCCGAGCTGCCGATCCTCGCGGTGTTCCTCACCGTTGCCGGCCTCATCACCCACCGGCACCTGATCAAATTCTTCCGCTACTTCATCGTGGTCGCGTTCGTCATCGCAGCCGTGCTCACCCCGCCGGATCCGATGAGCCAGGTGATGATGGCGGTGCCGCTGATCGGCCTCTACGGCGTGTCGATCGCGGTCGCGTGGGCCATCACCGTCGCGCGGGAAAAAGCCGCGAAGGAAGCGCCCACGCCCACCGAGTAGTCGCGCGCACGCCGGGCGCGCGTTCGCATCGTAACGTCCCCGCAAAGGTGACGGCTACTCGCGCGCGTAGGGCTCGCCGCGCAGGATGCTGAGCGAGCGGTACAGCTGCTCGAGCAGCAAGAGGCGAGCAAGGCGATGCGGTAGCGTGAGCTTGGACAAGCTGATGCGCGCTTGCGCGCTCTTGGAGAGCTCCTTGGGGATTCCGTCTGCGTCCCCGATGATGAACGCGACGACGCCCTTACCGGTACTTCCCCAGCGCTCCACCCGGCGCGAGAGCTCGGTGCTCGTTACCGCGTCTCCCTCTACCTCGAGCGCGACCAAAAGCGCACCGGTCGGGACCGCCGCCGCGAGCTCCTTGGCGGACTTTACCTCCACCTCGTCGCACTTCACGTAGCGGCGAATCCGGCCCAAATAGTCGTCCGCGAGCGCCCGCACCTCGCGCTCCTTCATACGCCCCGCCGCGATCACCACCAGCTTCATGGCGAGGCCGGGCGCGGCGGGATTTTGGGCTCTCGCTCCGACGTCAGGCGCAGCGAGAGACCGAGGGCGTAGCGCGCGCCAGGGCGACGGGGAAGAGACGGTAGGCGCCGAGCGGCGGTCACGTGCCGGGGACGCGGACGCGCTTCGCGTCCATCCACAGCCCGTCCAAATCGTAAAGCGCTCGCGTCTCCGCGAGGAAGACGTGGACCACGATGTCGACGAAGTCGATGAGCACCCACTGGCCGCGCGGCAAGCCCTCGATCGAGATGGCGTGGTAGCCCTGCTTGCCCAGCGCTTCGTCAACCGCGTCAGCAATGGCCGCGACGTGGCGATCCGCGTGCCCGGTCATCAGGACCAGGTAGTCCGCGTAGTCCACCTTGCCGGCGACATCGATGATCTCGACGCCCATCGCCTTCTTGTCCAAACCAGCGGCCGCGGCGGCGAGCGCCATGCGCTGCGCGTCGCTCGAGTCCCGAACGGGCTTGGTGGCGGCGCGGAGCGGGGTCGGCTTCTGCGTGACGCGGATTGGTTTCTTGAGTGCCTTCAGCTTCTTCTTCATGTTTGCGCGCGGTTCTCACGTCGGCCGGCGCGAGCTCTGGCTCGCACGCGGCTTTGCCTCGACCCAGCCCGATGGCTCGCAGCCCACGCGAGTGGGCTCACCGGCTCTCCAGCTTGCGGGTTCGAGGTCGAAAGTGTCTGGTCCCAACCGGTGGTCAATGACTGCCTGGCGCGAGCGTAGCACCACTTCCGCCACCGTTTCCGCCCGCGCCCGCTGGTTCTTCAGGCGCTGGCGTGACCCCTGGCCCTCCCGAAGCGGGCAAAGCGGGCGCCGGAGCACCCGGCGCTGACGAAGCCGCGGCGGGTTCCGACGAGGCAGCGGGCCATGGCTCCACCTGGGGCTCGACGTATTCAGGAGGCGGAAGACCGACGGGTCGCCCCGGAGAGCCGCAAGCGCAGACCGTGAGGCAAACCAATAAAGTGCGCGATTTCGAGATCATAGAGCTGTCCCGGCGTCGGGGGTGGCGGCGGTGCCGGGTGCGTCGGGTGCGCCCGCGTCCGGCGCAGGCTCGGTGGGAGCCTCTGGCGCAAGGCCGTCAGCCGTTGTCGGCAGACCCAGGTCCGGCTTGGGCGCGGCGTCCGTGCCGGCGGCGCGGGCGCCCCGGGCGTGGGGCGGCGCCGGGACGAGCTCTGGCTTGCGCGACGGTGGGGGCGGCTCGGTCGGTGAGGCCGAGCAAGCGAAGAGGGCGAGAGCCGAAACTAGCAGCGCGCTCCTCACGAGAGCCAACGCTCCTCGTCCACCGCGCGCAGCGTCGCCTCTAGCCCATGGGCGGGCTCGTAGCCGAGCTCGGCGCGGGCTTTCGAGTCGTCCACCATGCAGACGAAGCGGATGAAATCCAGCTCGGGCGCCGGGAACTTGGTGAGCCGGAAGCGAAACAAGTTTTTGACCGCGGCTTTCGCCAGCGGATGCGGGACGGCGACCATGCGGCGGCCAAGGACCGCGATGGCCTTGGAAAGCGGCAGCGGCTCTGGCCCGCTCACGTTGAAGATTCCACGGACGCCTGGCGCGAGCGAGCGCTCGATGGCGGACACGACGTCCCGCTGGTGCACGACCTGCATCATGGGATCGAAGCCGAGCAACGTGGGGACGACGTCCAAGCGCAGGTAGTTACTGGGAGCGTTCTTGACCGTCCCCAAGATGTGAGCGGGCCGAAGGATCACCGTCTCCGTCGTCGGGGCGCGCCAGAAGAAGGCGTTCACGAGCATGTCCAGCTCCACCAAATCCCGGATGTCGCTGAAGGGGCCGGCGCCGAGCAGGGGTGCGTCCTCGCGAATGAGCTGCGGGTTGTCCGGGCGCGGGCCGTAGACGTTGGCGCTCGAGAGCAGGACGAGCTTGGGAATTTTGTACAGCTCGACGTATTCCAGCACCTTTTGCAGGCCCACCACGTTGAAGTCGTGGTGCTCCACCGAGCTCTCGTGAGGGTCGTGCATCACCCCGAGGTGCACGACCGCGGAGACGCCGTGCCGGAATATCTCCCTCGCGCGGCTGCTGCGGATATCCATCTGGTGGTGCTCGACGTCCCCCGGGGGATCCACGAACGCGCGCCGGTCCACCCCGATGACCTTGCGCTTGCGGTGGAGCACGCGCGATAGGTCCCGCCCTAGCCGGCCGCAAACGCCCGTCACCACGACTGGCCCGAGCTCGCTCACAAGAACACCCCGCGGCGCCTCGAGAGGCCGCGGCGTAGCAGGTCGTTGATGGTCTGCTGCACGAGCCACACCTTGTCTGCGATGACGCTGTCGTCGTCGTCCGGATCGCCGTAAAAGCGCATCGGCTCACCGAAGTAGATTCGGTATTTGGTTGGGAGCGGCATCGCTCCGCCCGGCAGCAGCAGCTGCGGAACCAGCGGAAAAGCCGGCAGCCCGAGGGCCCGGGCCGCCCACTCGACGTTGCCGAAGCTGAGGTATTGTTCCTCGGCCCCGATGACCGCCACCGGTACGATCGGCGTCTGCGTCTTCAGCGCCAACCGCATGAAGCCGTGCCCGAACGGCTCGAGCTGGTAGCGCTGCGACAGCGGCTTGTTGATCGCCTTCATGCCCTCCGGAAAGGCGAGCACGAGCTCCCCCATCTCCAGAAGCCGCATCGCGTTTTCTTGCAAGCCGACCACTTGCCCCACCCGGCTGAAGAACGCGGACACGAACGGCAAGGTGGCCGTCCATTTCTCGACCATGGCGCGGGTCACGCGCGGCGGCCGCGCATCGAAAAACATCGCCGAACCGATGATGGCGGCGTCGATCGGAATTTGCCCCGAATGGTTGGCGATGAGCAGCGCACGGCCCGGCGGCACGTGGTCGATGCCGAAGACCTCGGTTCGGAAATAGAGGCGATGAAACACCGCAATGAGCATCGCGGCCTGGCGCGCGGTGTGCGGGTCGAAGCCGAACGGGTCTCCCCCGAGGGTGACGTAGCGCTTCTCCAGGCTCTTCACGCGCTCCTCGAAGTCTTCGCCGAGGAGCCGGAGCTTCAGGTCGTCTTTTGCGCGAGTCGCCGCCTGCGCCACCCGCGCTAAAAACGGGAGCGTGCTTTGAGCCACGTCGGACAGGCGAGCGAGTGCGTTGCGCTGCTGCATGCGGGAACGGGCGCATGTTAGCGTGAGAGCGCTTGGCTCCGCTCGTGATTCCCCCGCCACTCCGACCGGGCGCCACGGTGCGCGTCATCGCGCCGGCCAGCCCGTTCGACCGCACGCTGGCGCTGTGCGGCATGGCATTTTTGGGCGAGCGCTACCGGGTCGAGCTGGATTGGCGCATTTTCGAGCGAGACGGCTTTCTGGCCGGTTCTGACCGACGAAGGCGTGAGGAGCTGGAGAGCGCGCTCCAGGCGCCCCACGTGGCCGCCGTGCTGGCCGCGCGCGGCGGGTACGGCATCACCCGGATCGCGAGTGAGATCGACTTCCGGGTTCTGCGCGAAGCGCCCAAATGGCTGATCGGCTTTTCGGACGTGACCGCGCTGCACGTGGAGGCGCAAGCCGTGGGGGTCGCCTCGATGCATGCCCACCACGCGGCCGGCCTGGGTCGCGGCGATGCGCACGCACGAGAGCGCTGGATCGCGGCGCTGGAGGAGCCGCTCCTGCCGCGTACACTCCGCGGAAAGGCTCTGCGACCCGGACGCGCGCGTGGGCCGCTCGTCGGCGGCAACCTGACCGTGCTTTTCACGTGCGCAGTGACGGGCCGCTGGCGCATGCCCAAGGGGGCGATCTTGGCGCTCGAGGACGTGACCGAGGCGTCGTACCGCATCGACCGCATGCTGAGCGCGCTGCGGCTCGGCGGTCACTTGAGCGGCGTGGCCGGGGTCGCGTTGGGCGGCTTCACGGATTGCACGCCGGGTATCTACCGGGTGCCGGTCGAGCAAGTGCTGGCGCGTGAGCTGGAGGCGCTGGGCGTACCGGTGGTCACGGGGCTCCCGTTTGGCCACGATCTGCCGAACGACCCGCTGCTGCTCGGCGCCGAGGCGGAGCTCGACGCCGACGAGGGGCTATTGCGGCTGGGTGCGCTAGCTTAGCTGGGCTGCTGATCGTCGATCAGCTCGTCGTCGTCGACGGAAAACTCGCCCGATTCTTCTTCTTTTTCGTCCGCATCCGCCAGCTCCACGGGCGGGCGGATCTCCGTGACGTCCGAGTGCCCCGCGACGTAGCCAGACGCCGGGTTCGCTTCCGCGGTAGCGGCCGCGCTCTGCGCTCCAGGCGCAGGCCCCGCCTTGGCGCGCGCTCCGGGGGGCGGAGGCGGCGGTGCCTTGCCACCTTTCGGCGGAGGCGGCGGCACCTTGCTCGGAACCGGCGGACGCATGGACGGCGGTGGAGGCGGCCCCTTCACTGCCGAGGACAAGGGCGGAGGAGCGTTCTTGCGCTCTGGAGAGCCGGGGAGCGGCGGCGGCACGGAGACGCGGGGTTTGGACCCGGCTGGAGCCGAGGGCGCTTCTGCCGGCGCGACCAAAGCGGGGGCGGCCGACGGACTCTGGCGCGGCCCCGACTCGGGGACAGCGTCGGTGGGAGCGGGCTCTGCCTCGGCCGCCGGCAGCGGCACCGCGTTGTTGGTGTTGCTCTTCTTCGGCTTCGGCGGCGGTGCGAGCTTGTGCGGGCGCTCGTTGCTGTCCGCGGACGGAGCTTCGACGGGCTTGGCTTCGGCTTCGACGGGCTTGGCTTCGGCTTCGACGGGCTTGGCTTCGGCTTCGACGGGCTTGGTTTCAACGGCTTCTGCCGGTTTGGCTTCGGCTTCGACCGGCTTGGTTTCGGCTTCGACGGGCTTGGCTTCGACGGCTTCGACGGGCTTGGCTTCGACGGCTTCCGCCGGCTTGGCTTCGACGGCTTCCGCCGGCTTGGCTTCGACGACCTCTGCCGGCTTGGCCTCGGCGGCTTCCGCCGGCTTGGCTTCGGCGGCTTCCGCCGGCTTGGCTTCGGCGGCTTCCGCCGGCTTGGCTTCGGCGGCTTCCGCCGGCTTGGCTTCGACGGCCTCTGCCGGCTTGGCTTCCGCTTCGACCGGATTCGGTGGAGCGGCCGCAGCTTGCGGCGCAGAGTCTTCCTTCGGCCGCTTGAGCATCGCCTGCTTGGCGCGCTCCAGACCTTCCGTCGCTTCCGCGTCCCCCGACTTCATTCGCAGCACGCGACGCCAAGCGTCCGCGGCCTCGCGCGGGTCGTCGAGCCTCTCTTCCCAAAGACGAGCGACCTTGCGCGCTAGCTCCGCGCGAGATGTCGGATCCTTGCCGCGTAGGATCTGGTCCTCGAACAGCTGAACCATGCCGCGGTAATCGAGCAGCTCCGTGTACAGCTCCGACAGCTGCTCCATCACCGCCATGTCCGAGGGCGAGAGGTCGTGCAGCCGCTTCAAGTCGCCGGCGGCGCCGACCTTGTCCGAGAGCTTGTCGCGGCGCAGCGAGGCGCGGCGCGCGAGCAGCTTGCGCACGAGCGGCCCATCGAAGACCTCCTCGAGCGCTCGCGTGAGCACGGTCTCCGCGCGGCGTGGATCGCCCACGTCCACCGCAAGCGCCTCCAGCGCTTCCAGCCGCTCGTCGTCCACATGAGTGACGATGGCGTCGCCCAGCCAACCGAAAGCTCGGTCCACGTCCTTGAGCTCGCGGTAAACGAGAGAGGCGGCGCGGCCGAGGAGCACGCTGCGTGTGCGCCCGCCATCGCGCGAGCCCTGGCCACCGGCAGCCATCGCGTCAGCGAGGGTTCGGCGCATCGAGTCCACGCCCTTGAGCTTGTCGCTCTTGAGAGCGACGTCCTCCAGCGCGGCGAGGGTTTCGTCTTGAGCGGCGCTACCCAGCGCGAGATCGAAGAAGGCGCGCGCCTTTTCGTACGCGCCGTGCTCGGCGGCAATGGATGCGGCGCGGCCGAGCGCCGCAAGCTTGTCCGCCGGCGCCTTGCACCGAGAAACCTGGCGCTCGTAAATGCCGATCGCTTGCGCCGGCTCAGGCGCGAGCTTTGCGAGCCGCGCCAGCAGGGGCTCGACCTCGCTGGGTGCGACGCTGGTGAGCGCCTGCTCACCGTGCTGGAGCGCTTCTTCGACCGTGACGCCGGCTTGCAGCAGCACCTCGGCCTGACGCACCATCTCTTCCGCGCGCGCTGGCCCGGAGAGCTCCGCGACCATCAAGTCGTGGGCGATCGCGAGCGCGTCCAGATCCTTGAGCCTGACCGCGATCTCTTCCAACTGCTTCGCGATGTCCGGGTCCGCGCCGCGGGTGCGGGCAAGCTCTTTGGCGACGCTCGCGGCGTCCGCCTCACGGCCCACCGACACGAAGCGCTCGAAAGCGCCCTTCAGCGCGGCATTGCGAGCGGCGCCGAGCGGCGCGTCCATGTACCATTCGACGAGCTTGGTCGCGACGACGCCCTTCCAGCCGAGCTTGTCCCCGAGGGTGACGTATTCTCGTCGACAGGGCTCGTCGCCGCGGTCCGCGAGCTCCATCAGAGCGGCCAGAGCTTCGTCGCTCTTTCCGACCTTCTCGCTTAGGATCTCCGCCATGCGGCGGATCATCTTGCTGACCTCCGCTTCGTCCCCTTCCACCTCGGACAGCGTGCCGAGGAAGGTGGCGACGCGCGGCCAGTCGCCGAGCTTTTCGCAGAGCTCACACAGCCGCTGAACGGCGTCGAAATTCTCTGGGTCGAGCTCGCGTACGATGTCCAGCACGCGGACGGCGGCCTTCGGGTCGTCCAGCGGCCCCTCGTAGAGCTGCGCCAGCGACTCGGCCACCTCCAGCTTGGGCTCCGGATTTTGAACGATCGCGAGGAGCCGCTCGAGGGCGGCGGCGCGCCCCTTGGCGTCCCCCTGGCGCTCGTATAGCTCGGCGATCTTCGCCAAGGCGTCTTCGTGCTTGGAGTCCAGCTCCGAGAGCACGCGTTCGTACAAATCGATCGCCGCCTGCGCGTCGTTGAGGCCCTCCGAGGTGAGGCGCGCCTGGCGCATCGAGCTGGCGATCTTCGCCGATGGCTCCGTGGACATCTTGACGAGCCGCGCGAGGTAGTCGACCGCGTCCGCGAACTCGTTACGTGCCTCGGCGTCGTCCGCGAGGTAGACGAGCGCCTCCGCGTCGTCTCCGTCTTCCAGCAGCTGCATCAGCGTCGCGCGCGCGCCGTCCGCGTCGCTCAGCTCCGTCTGTTGAATCTGCGCGACGCGGCGCCGAAGGCTGGCGCGCTTCGGTTTGTCGTCCAGCTTCTCCGCGCGGCGTAGCAAGTACGAAGTGAGGTCGGCGACCCGCGCCGCGCCGCGGTAGCGCTCCTCCAGCGCCGCTGAGTACGCTTCGCTCTTGGGGTCGAGCTCCGTCGCCTGCTCCAAACGGAGCACTGCGCTGGCGTCGTCGCCGGCGCGGATCAGGTACTCTGCCTCCGCCGCGTACAGCGCGGCCTTGGCGCTCGGCTCGGTCGCGAGCTGCGCGCGCTCGTCCACCGCAGTCGCCGCTTGGTCCCACGCCTCGGCCGCGACGAACGCGGTTTGAGCAGACTCCCAAAGCGCGGCGCCCTTCGTGAGGGTCGCCGCTTCCGAGAAAGCTTCGCCGGAGCCGAGCGCATCGCCGGTTTGCCCCCGGAGCGCCCCCAGCTTCGCGAGCAGCGCCGCGCGCGTGGAGTCCTCCGAGATGGCGGGAAGGTTCTCGGTCAACACCGCGACCGCGAGGTCAGCGCGCTCGCCCTTCTCGAAGTAGCCGACGGCAGTGTTGATTGCCTCGTCGTCGCCAGAAGTGAGCCCCGCGATACGGGCCCACGCCTCGCCGGTGGCGATCGGGTCTTTGCGCTTCTGCTCGTGCAGCTTGGCGAGCGACTTCTCGAGCGAGATGCGCGCCTCCATATCCAAGACCTGCTCGGCTTCTTGCGCCATCACCAGCGCCAGCTCGTCCCACTGCTGAGCCTTCTCCAGCAGACGCTTCAGCTGCGAGCGCGCGCCCTCGTCCGTCACGTCCAGCGCGAGCAATTCTTTGAGCGCGGTGGCGGCGGTTTCGTTGTCGCGCAGCTGGGTCTCGCACAGCCCCGCCACCTCGCGGAGGTACGACTTGCGTCGCTCTTCGTCGGCGGTGCTGTCGCGCGCGGCCGTGAGCAGTACGTCCCGCAAGTCCTGAAACTTGCGCGTTTGACGCAAATAAGGCTCGAGGAACGTCACTGCGTCCTCGTTCGAGCGATCCAGCGTGAGCACCTCGCGGTACTTGGCGGCGGCCTCGTTCTTCTTGGCCTTGCGCACGAGGGCTTGAGCCTGCTCCACCAAGCCTTGCACCTGGTCGCTCACGTCCGCGCCCGGCGCGGGCGCGAGCGCGTCAATCAGCGAGTCGTCCCCACCCTCTTCGGCCGCGGTGGCGACGAGCTTGCGCGCGTCCGCCGCCATCGCCCCGCTCGGATTGGATCTGAGGTAGGCCGCCGCGCGGGCCGCGGCTTCCAGCGTGCGCCCCGTCTGCTCGCCGTAAAACAGCGCCAGCTGCATGGCTCGGTCGTGCTTACCGTCGATCTCGAGCGCGCACAGCGCGTAGCTGAAGCCGTGGTCGCCGGGGTACGCCTCGCTCAGCTCAACGAACAGCTCGGCGCCCTCGGCGAGCTCCGCCTCGGGCACGGCTTGACGCGCTTGGACGCGCTCCAAGATGACCGTCGCGAGCTGCTGCTTGAGGGATGCATCCGCTCCGCCTTCCAGCCGGCGCGCGCTGCGCAGCGCCTCTGCCGCGCCCACGAAATCCCCCGCTTGTTTTCGGACGTCACCCTCGTCCTGATAGAGCGCAATTTGCCGCTCGGAGTCCGTGACCAGCCGCTGCTCGAGCTCGAAGAACGGGACCGCTTCCGCGAAGCGATTCTCGCCTTTCAGCAGCTCACGCACGCTATAAATCGAGAACTGAGTCGTCTCGTCCAGCTCGACCGCGCGCTTGTACGCGTCGATCGCCTTCTTGGGCTGAGAGAGCGGCGGAGCCGCCCACAGCTGGCCGAGCTCTTCGTGAATGGCGGCGACCTGGGGCCGCAGGGTCGGATCTTGCTGGGCGACGACCGACAGCGACTTGGCGCGGCGCTCCAGCAGCGCGACGAGCGCCTTGGTGTCGCCCTTCTCTCGATACAGCTCCGCCAAGCGCTCCGCGGGGGTGGACTGCGTCGGGTCACGATCGATGGCGATCATGAGCGCGCGCGCCGCGCGATGCGCGTCCCCGAGCGTCGTGGTCCAGACGTTGGCCGACTCCGTCAGCCAGTGGCACGCAAACGCCGGATCACTCGTTGCAGTGCCGACTTTTTCAAGCAAGAGCGCGTACGCTTTAGGGTCACTCTGACCGGCCTGATGGGCCTGCGTGATCGCGTCCTGGTCGTGCGGATTCTGGACCAGTCTTTGGACCAGAGCCTCCGATTCCCGAGGGTCCATATTGTAAGGGACGCTAACACGCGGATCTCCGAGGCTGCAACGCGGGCGGTCTCGTCCGGCCCGTCGATTGCCACCTCCCGATTGGTGATCGCTCGTGCCGCCGTTGCGCTACGCGCAACACAACGCGACGCGCCACCGCTCACTCGAAGCGGCCGTAGCGCTCGTTTCCTCGGCGTTCGAGCGGCGCCGGCGGCTTGCCCTTGGGCGGCGTTTTTCGCGGCGCGAGTGGGAGCGAGCTCGGTCCCGGACGTAGTGCCGCTTCGGCGCTCTCAGCAGGCAGCGGCGGCTCGATTTTAGAAGCCAGCGGCAGCGCCGCCTCGGACGCTGCACTTTGCGGCAGCGGGGCCTCCTGCGCGGAGAGCGCGTTTGAAGCGGAATTTTCCAGTATTCCCCCGCTCATTGCCGCCGGCACCGGTGTAGGTGCAGCGCTGTGCGAGCGCCGCCAAACGAGCAGGCCCAGGGCGAGCACGACGACGAGGGACGCGCCGAGCAAGCCGCCCAAGAGCCACATGCGGCGCTCCGCGAGCCGTAGGCTCTTCGGCAAATCCTCACCCGCCGCGAAGTGCGGGCGCACGCCGCTTTCCACCGCGCGCGAAGCGGCTAGCGCTTGCGAAAGCTCGCTCAACATTTGCTCGGCGCTCGCCGGCCGTTTCTCCGGCAGCTTCTCGAGCGCGCGGCGGACGGCCGCCTCGACCGGCAGTGGAATGTCGACGCCCGGCGCGGCTTCGTCGAGCTCCGGCGGAGGCTCTTTGATGTGCTTGGCCATCACCACCACCGCGTCGTCGTCCACGAACGGCGCGCGACCGGTGAGCATTTGGAACAAGAGGACGCCGAGCGAATACAAGTCCGACCGGGCGTCGAGGGGCGCGCCCTGCGCCTGCTCCGGCGACATGTAGCGCGGGGTGCCGAAGACGGTGCCAGCCAGCGTCTCCAGCTGGTCGACGGGCGCCTCTTCATCGCGCACCCATTTGGCGATGCCGAAGTCCAAGATTTTGCACACCTCGCGATCGCCGGAGGGGTCGTGAACGCGCGCCAGAAACAGGTTATCTGGCTTCAAATCGCGGTGAATGATGCCCTGCGCGTGCGCTTCGGCCAAGCTGTGCAGCGCCTCCGAGGACAGGCGTAAGGCCTCTACCCAATGAAGGCGCTTCTCGCGCCGCAGCCGCTCACCGAGCGTCTCCCCCTCGAGCATCTCCAGGGCGAGGAACCACGAGCCGTCCTCCGCTTCACCGAAGTCGAACGCGGTCACGGTGTGGGGGCTCTTCAGCAGCGAGACCGCGCGCGCCTCGCGCTCGAAGCGCACCTTCGTCTCGGCGTCGTACGCGCGATCGCGCCGCACGATTTTGAGGGCGACGTCGCGACCCATCGGCGCCTGGCGAGCGCGATACACCGACCCCATCGACCCGCTCCCGATTCGCGACAGCAACGTGAAGCGGCCCGCCAGCGTCGTGCCGAGCAGCGGGTCCTGGCTGCCGTCGACGAGAGCGCGCGCCTCCACGAAAACAAGGCCATGCTCATCGCAGCGCGCGTCCCAGCTCGCCCCCTCCGGCGCGGCCGAACGGCAGCGCGGGCACACCCGCGCGAGGCTCGTCGAGAGCGGCGGTAGCGTCGAGTCGTGCGCAGTGGCTGGCATCAGGACACGGACCCGAAGGGAGGTACGTTATGATCCTGGCGGGAACGGCGCGCAAACCGCAAGAGGCAAGCTTCCTCACCCCCGCTACTCCACAGGTGGTTGAGGCGTCTCGAACTGGTGCGAGTGGTTCCACTCGCGCGAGCGCCGCCGCTCCTGACCTACCGACCGTCGTACCGGTCTCGACTCGGGTCGCCCGCCGCTCCGGCGCCGCCCGGGGCTTCGTCGTTCGAGCCTGCGGCCCCGCCCTGCGCCGCATCCAGGCGACAAACGCCACCTCGGCAAGTCAGGCCAGCGTCACACGCCGGCGGCCCCACTTGGCCCTCGAGCGAGCACCGCATCGGCTCCGGTTCCCCGGCGACCAGCAAAGAGCACGAGAGCACGCACCCTCCCAGGAGGGCGAAACCCGCTCCCAGCCAGCGCCCCGCGCTCAAAAGTAACCCCGAAGAGTGATTCCGGCGCCGCGGGAAGCGCTCGGCTCGGGCGGCGTCAGCAGCCACAGCGAGACGAAGGTGGCTGACGAGGCCACCCCGAGCGCGAGCGCTACGTCCGCGACCAGCGCCTCACGCTCCGCCCGCCGGCCGCGCGCCCGCAGCTGCTCGACCGACAGCGATGCCGACGTCCGCTCGTCGCTCACGTCGTCGGCCAGCGCCTTGAGTCCGAACACCGCGAAAGTCACGACGGAGACCACCGCGATCGACGCCGCTCCGATCTGCACAGGGCTCAGCAGCGGCTTAGGTCCGGTGGCCTGGACGGGGGGCGCGGGTGTGGGGGGGCAGGGCGCCGGGCCCGAAGGCGCCGTGACGCCCGCCTGCTCCGCCCCCCGGAGCCGCTCGATGATGATGCGCGCCCGCTCTCGCTCTTTCGGGTCCGTTTCCAGCTCGCGGAAGCGCTCGAGGGCTGCGATGGCGGCCGGCAATTGGCCGAGCTTTTCGTGGACGAGGGACAGATTGAAGAAGAGATCCTTTCCCCCCGGGTCGAGCTCCGCCGCTCGCTTCAGCTGCGCGAGCGCCTCGGTGTATCGACCGGCCCGGTACAGCTCCAGGGAACGGTCGAAGTGGGTCCGCGCCGTCTCGGTCTCCTCGCGGTCACCTGCGGCAGCGCCCACCGGCACCTGGGCGGCGACCGGCGGTACCAAGCTCGTCAGGCCGGCGAAGAGCCCGAGCGCAAGAAGCAGGCGGAGGCGAGCACCGAGCACCCGCGCACCATAGCCGAAGCTTCGCGGTTTCGCGCGGCGCTCACGCCGGGCGGATTGTCGTGCGACGCCGGCGGCCTATACTCTCTGCAAGTCCAAGCGATGTCTGGTAAGCCGCGCGGTGCTCCAGGGTGGCCCGAGCTCCCTGGCCCTCAAAAAACGAGTGGAACCGCGACGCTTGCCTTGGGCGCCGGCGTGCTGTCCTTCGTTTGCCTGTTCGGCCTCGGCGGGGTGCTAGCGATTGCCCTGGGCTGGATCGCGCACTCCGAGATCGAAAAATCAGGGGGGCGCCTCGGCGGCCGAGGTCTCGCCAGCGCCGGGATCGGGCTCGGCATCACCAACCTCGTCGTCAGCGTGGTCGGCGTCGGGGTGCTGATTGCGTTCGCGGTGAGGGCGGACCCGGCGCCCCGCGCGGCCGCTCCCTCCCCGCCCGTGCCGGCGTTGCCAGCTCCGGTTGCGCCGCCAGGAGCTGCGACTCCAGGGCCCGCGAGACGTTGGCGTCCACGATGGAGATCTTGCCGACC
>SECP01000007.1 GCA_004193285.1 Myxococcales bacterium
AAGCTCTTCGGAGCCGATGGTACTGCACGGGCAACTGTGTGGGAGAGTAGGACGGTGCCGGGTTAATTCCCTCAAAGCCCCAGTGTTAACTCACTGGGGCTTTGTTTTGTCCGGAGTACGGGCCGGCGGGCAGGCCTGGATCATTCGCCGGGCGCGCCGCGGCGGGGTGGCTGGAATCATTCACGGCGCGCACCTGCCTGCAGGGTGATGTAGCTTGAGCGGTATGCGCATTCGTCAGCGGAGTTGGACGGGTGTCGTCGTTGCTTGGGCTCTGCTCGGCGCCGCCGGGTGTGACGACGACAAGGTGCAGGCTGCGAAGCTGGCCGAGGTGCAGCGCATCGCCGACGAGAAGCTGAAGAAGGCCGAGCAAGCGGCGAACGAAAAGGTCGCCGCGATTCAGAAGCAGCTGGATCAGCTCAAGGCGGACTCGGAGGCGCAGGCGAGCAAGCTGAAGGCAGAGGCGGATGAGGCCATCGCCAAGGCCCAGGGGGACGCGGAGACGCAGGCGAAGGCCGCGGAGGACGCCCTGAAGAAAGCCCGCGCTGCGTACAAGGCGGAGGGCGGGAAGGAGCTCCTCGCCCTGAACAAGCAGGTGCAGGAGCTGGCGGGCAAGGTCGCGAAGGCGCCGGCGAAGGTGAAGCCCGCCGCCCAAAAGCAGATGAAAGACATCGTGAAGGTCCAGCAGGACATCGGCAAGGACCTCGCTGCGTTCGACAAGGCCCCGCTGGACCAGCTGAGCGCGACGAAGACCAAGCTGGCCCAAGACCTTGCGAGGATGAAGCAGACCATCGCGAGCATCAAAGCCAAGGTCGGCTGACACCCCGCGCCAAGCTTTTATCGCGCGCTCCGTCTAACCGTGGATGAGCCGGAGCGGCGGTAGGCTGGGGTGGGTCGTGCTGATGGCTGCGGCAGAGGCCGCGGCCGTGCCCCCTCCCCACGTGCTCGCCGACTCGGACCCGGACAACGATTTCGTCGTAGCGCCGCCAGCGCCGCTCGCGGACTGCGAGTCGAGGCTCAGGGAAGCGGGCGTGGAGTTCGCGCCCGCGGCCTTGCCGGTGAAGCTCGCGACTCGCCAACGGCCGACGTGCGGTATCGAACAGGCAGTGGTGTACAAGCGCGGGCCGGCCAAGATCCGGTACAACTCGGCGCCGGTGCTGAGCTGCTCCATGGCGCTGGGGCTCGCTCGCTTCGAGCAAGTGCTGAGCCAAGAGGCGGAGCGGCAGCTGGGCCAGCCGATCGTGCGCATCGAGCAGGGCGGCACGTACAACTGCCGAAAGATGGCCCGCTTCGACCTGGTCAGCGAGCACAGCTACGCGAACGCGATCGACATCCGCAGCGTGACGTTGACGAGCGGAAGAAAGCTCACCGTGCTCGGTACTTTCGGTCAGCTACAGGGTGAGCCCACCGGCGCGGAGGCGCGCTTTTGGCGCGACGTGACTCGGCGCGTTTACGACGAGGGAACCTTCTCCGTGGTCATTACGCCGTTCTTCGACGGGCTCCACAAGGACCACATTCACCTCGACCAAGCGCGCTACCGCGTGGACGGCACCCGCCCGGCTGGGTAGCACGCGGGCAGCGCACGGATAGCAGCAGCGTGATGCCTCGCCAAGCTACGAGCTTGGCTCTCAGCCCGCGTCGTTGGCACGGCGACCGGCGCTGCGGGCTGCGCTCTTGCGCCGGCTCGTCAGGTCGGCGGGAGCAATGCGCGCTCGGCGGGGAACGTACGAGCGGAGCCCGTCGGATTCCGTGTAGAGCTCGCGGAGCTCTTCGAAGCTCGTGACGCCGGAGCTCTCTGCGATGCCAGCGTGGGCGCGGCACAGCAGCACGAGACGCGAGCCATACTTGACGGCCTCCAGCGTGCGCCCGGGTTTGAGGTCGCCTTCAGGCCGGAAATTTTCGCAGACTTCGCAGCGCTGTTGCATGGTGGTGGCAGCGTGCTCCCGCCGGGCTGGGGTGGGCCAAGTTCCGTGCGCTCTGGCGCTGCCGTACGCGATTGCCCATCAGCCCTCCCGTTGTCGCGCTCGCGAGGCGACGAGTAGCAGTCAGTCGACTGACTCTGCGTCTGACGGTTGCCGGACGCAAAGCAAAGCATCGAGATTTGCCGTAAATTGGCCACTTTGTGTGGGTTGCCCATGATCAGCTGTGCGGCCAGTTGGCACATTGACACATTGGATACCGTGTTTCCTCGGGCAGATCGCGTGTAGCGAACTTGGTACGGCGGTTGCTGATTGCAGTCACGCCGTACCAGGTTGGGGACGGGTTTTAGGAGGAACAGTTGAAAACATCCATTCGATGGTGGTCGAGGTTTGCCCTCATGGCGGGCATGGGGCTGACGACGCTGATCGCGTGCTCTTCCGATCGGGGAGACAAGCCATCAGACGAGCAGCGCACGGGCACGCTCGCGCTTCCCCTGCGCACCGTCTCGAGCACGGGAAAGGTCTATTTCCTGCGCAATGCGTTCTTCCAGATTCAAAATTTCAATACCGGTGACGTGCAGTTCCTCTCTACCGAGGAAGGACTCGCGGACGACTCGCTGCTGACAATTCGGTTGGCAGCCAACGCGCAATACGCCGTCACGTTGCTGGATGGTTGGTTCCTGGAGCGCTTCGATGACGAGGGCGGCGGGTCGGGGGGAACCACCAGCATGGGCGGCGCGCCGGGCACCGGCGGCGGCGCTGGTTTCGGCGGCAAGACACCCGTCCCTATCGGCGGAGCCTTCGCCCAGGACGTGGGCAGCGGCGGCGTGTTCACAGCGGGTGAAGGACCCGTGGACCCGCCAATCGCCGGCAAAGGCGGCGTGTCTTCCACCGGCGGTACGGCGGTTGGCGGCGTCGGACCCGTAGCTGGGTCAGGCCCGGTGGGGGGAACCGGGACCGGCGGAACAGGGCCGGTCGGCTCGGGCGTGATCATTCCCTCGGAGCGCGTGCGCTTGGTCACCGAGCTCACCCCGGAAACGCAGTTCGTCTTCATCGAGCCACAGAGTGACAACTTCATCAACTATCACTTCCGAGTAGGTGACGAGGTCATCGAGTTCAACAAGGGCAACCTGCACATCTCGATCACGGTGGATGACGTGCCGGCATGCATCCCGCCGGAGGGCGTGACCAAGCCGCAGCGTGTGCTGCTCGACACCAACCTGACCACGACGAGCGCGGTGAGCTTGCGCGACGCTTTCAGCGCGCTGTCCACGAACGGCGGGCTCGCCGGCAACCCCGAGCTGCTCTTCAACGAGATCTACGACAGCTTCGCTTCAGCTCCGGGCAAGGTTCCTCAAGCCAAGCACTGCGGGGACGAAACGACAGACGGTCAGCCGAGCCTCAACGGCTTCCCGATCGACTGCGATCGCAGCGAAAGCGTGCAGGTGGGGCGGCTAGACGGCTTCCGCGCCTCTGCCTTCGTGAACCGCATCGACCTGGCCGCGGCCAACGGCGCGCACTGCGGCCAGCAGCGCATGATCTTCGCTGCTCAATCCTTCCCCCGCTCGCTCATGATCCTGGAGGCACAGGTCCCGAACCCGCATCCGGAGCTCGGTATCGAAGGCTGCCGGCCCTTGGCCGAGTTCTGGATCGCGCAGGACGCGATCGACGACCCGAGCGAGCGTGGTGAGCGCCTCCGCCAAGCGTTCTTGGTGGGCGGCGCGCCCGGGCTCGAGGACTTCGGGCCGTTCTTCCGAGCCGAGAACCTGACGGTCGGCAGCGGGCAGATTCGCCTGAACACGTTCAACTCTGGCCCGTGGACGTTGCGTGAGTTCAAGCTCGCGCTCGACGGCGACACCCTGAGCGCGATCCCGTTTCCGGTGGCGGAGTCGCCCAATGGCTTCCTTTGGGACGAGAACAGCGGGCTGCCGCAAGGCGAAGCGTGTCGCGAGAACTTCCTCACCGCCCTGGACGGCGTGCTCACCAACGACATGTCCGTCATGGCGTTCGTCGTGGATGGCGCGTGCAGAAACTCCGAGAGTCGCAACGACTTCTTCACCGAGGACTACCAGTCGCACTTGAAGAGCTCGCCCGGCTTCCGCTCACAGCTGGAAGACAAGCTGCTGTCGGTCGGCAGCAGCTTGTCGCCAGAGAACATCGCGAGCCGCGCGCGCTTCGCCGGCTCGTGCATCGGCTGCCACATGGAGGGACGTGGCCTGTCATTGGGCGACGGGGTGGTATCGCCCGGGGCTCAGGACTTCCCGATGGTGGTCGAGGTGCCCACGCAGTGCGGTGACGATCCGAGCGAGAGCTGCTTCTTGCCGTCGAATGCGTTGACGGACGTCTTCTTGCCCGGGCGCATGAACGTGCTCGCTCGGACGTTCGGTAACGTGGTGCCGAACCCGTGCGACGGGGGCGGGAGTGGTACGGGCGGAACCAGCGGTGGCTTTGGGGGCAGCTTCGGCACCGGCGGAGGCGTCGGCACCGGCGGAGGCGTCGGCACGGCCGGCGCGCCGTCCATGGGGGGAACCGGCATGATCCCGCCGGACAAGCCCGAGCCGGCACCGGTCATCGACATCGAGCTCGCGAGCGCGGAAGAGCCGGTCGATCAGCTCCGTGAAGAGGATGCCGAGATCCGGCAAGAGTACGGTGACGTGACGATCAGCGGTAAGTCTGCGGCCTCTACTCACTGAGCAGAGGGCTTGCCGGGTGCGCGCGAGGTCTGTGAGGCCTCGCCGCACCCGCGGTCAGGCCTCGGGCCGTCGGGCCTCCACGAATGCGGAAGCGACGATCAGGATGCCGCCGAGCCACTCGATGGGCCGGAGCTGCGTGCCGTTGATGAGCGCGGCGGAGATGACGGCCGTCACGAGCTCCATGATGATGAGCACGGAGGACCGGCCGGTCTCCATGTGCGAGACGCCCCACTGCGTGCCGGCCGTGGCCGCGAAGAGCCACACCAGACCGAAAGCGACCAGCTCCAGCCACACCTCGCCCGGAACCCCGCTCGGTAGCGGTTGCACCCCCAGCAGGGTCAGTGGCAAAGCCCACAGCAAGCAGCCGGCGAACATCGCCGCCACCTTGTCCGGAACCGCCACCCGGTCCATTTTTCGAAACAGGACGTTGTTGAGCGCTAGCGCCAGGCCGGAGATGACCGCCAGCGCATCCGCCAAGCTCGGGCTTTGAACGAAGACTTTGGGCCCGCCGAGGATCAGAAACGCCCCGCCCAGAGCGCCCGCGACCGTGAGCTTGCGCGCCCGATCCACCCGCTCCCCGAGCAGAAGCCACCCCCCGAGGACGCCCCACGCCGGAAGCAGGTAGAACAGCACCATCACGCGGACGACGTCACCCTTCACGATGGCGCTCGCGAAGGCCAGGTTTGCGAGGCCTCCGAGCAGCGAGAGCAGGAGGATTCCCCCGCTATCCCGGCGCAAAATCGAGGCACGACGGAGGAGCCACGGCACCGCCAGCACGCCGACGGAGCCGTATCCCACCAGGGTGACGTTGACGCCCTCGAGCCCGAACCCGCCGAAGTACTTCAGGGGGAGCCAGGTGAGCCCCCAAAAGAAGGACGAGCAGAGGAGGACCAGCACCGGGTACACCGGTCTCGTGCTGGGGCATGGGGCAGGTTCGGACATGCGGCGGCGGCGCCAGACTAGCCACGGCATGTTTCGGGATGGAGGCCTCAGACGCGAAAAGCCTTGTGCGGGCGTCGCGTGAGAGCTACCGGGGCGGTGACGTGATCGCAGTGCCCCAATCCGACAGGTTCAGCCTGCTCACGGGCAGGGCGACCGCGCTCGAGTGGCGCTACCTCGGCGCCATCGGGCTCGAGCATGGCCTTTCCCGTAGCGTGTTAGTGGCTTTGGCCGGGGAGGGAGCGGACACGAAGGCGCTCGATGCCTGGCTCAAGCAGAGCGTAGCGTCAGGCCTGCTTCGAGCAGTGGGCCCGACCCGAGCCCTGAGTTTGAGCAGCGCCCCGACCCGCGAGCCTGGCTACTCGCTCGCGCCCGAGCTTGCCCAGCTCGTCCTGCGGGAGCTCGCTCGGCGCGGTGCCCTCCAAGAAGTGGCGCTGGCCACCCACGGTTTACTCGGCGGCCGATCCGTCAGCGACTTGGGGTTGGCCCTGCAGCTCGGGGACTACCGCAGTTTTGCGCGACGCTTTTCGGTGGAGCGCCTGCCCCGGCAGATCCCGCTGCGGAGCGCGGCCGAGTGGCTGCGGGTGAGCCTGTGTGAGCCGTTCGATGCGAGCTGGCTCGTGGCGACGTGGGGCGACGAGGCCCACGCCATGGCGGTGCGGGTCCTGCAAAGCAGCGTGGAGACGGGCAGCGAGTGCACGGCACTCTATCGCTGGCTCGACGCGCGGCTCCAGGACCTGCCAGAGGGCGAGGCGCACGCGGAGCTCGCCGAGCTGCTCTGCGAGCACGCCACCCTGCGCGGTGAGGTCGAGCGCATTCCCGGCTACACGGCGCGGCTCCCGCGGGGGACCGCGCTCGGTCACGCGGCGGCCTGGGCCTTCTTGACCGGGGACTTGCCGTTGGCGCAAAGCCGGCTGGATGAGCTGTTCGGGGCCGCGCTGCGCTCGGGCGCAGGCGCGCGGCGAGGGCCGCTGCCGCACGCAGGCGCGGTGGCTCCGCTCTTGGCGCTGCTGCTGTGCAGCCGAGACGACGAAGCCGCGACCGCGGTGGCGAAGCGCTTGTTGTCGGTCGGCAGCAGCGAGCCGCAGCGCGCCGCCGGGCGAGCGTTTCGCCTGCTGCTGCGTTACTTGGAAGAGCCGGAGAGCGAGCACGAGCGAATCGACGTTCACGATTTGAGCGCAGACGCGCTGTGGGAGACTCTGCTCTCCGCGCTGAACGTAGAGCTGCACCAGAAGCAGCCGGAGGTGCGCGCTCGTTGGGCGCAGCACGTGGTGCGGCGCGCCATGGATTGGCACTCCGCCGGCTATGGGTGGATCGCCGAGCAAGCGATGGCGCTCTCGCGCTCGCTGAGCGCCGAGTACGCGGGGCTCGAGCTGGAGCGACTGGGCGCGACGATCGGGGCGGGAGCCTCCAGCTTGTCGCTGTGGGACTTGGTAGCGCCCAAGCCGGAGTGGCAAAAGACGCTTCAGGCGCTGTCGGTCGTCGCGGGCAGCGTCGGCGAGGCGGCCGAGGCCAGCGTGCGCGCGGTCTGGTACGTGGACATGGTCGACGGCAGCTTGAGCCGGCCAGCGCTCTCCGAGCACCGCTTGGACGGCGGCGGCTGGAGCCAGGGGCGGCGCCTCACCGTCGGTGAGCTCTTTCAATACCGTGAGCAGCTGCCGGAGGAAGACCGGCGGATGCTGGACGCGACGCGGGACCTCGGCGAAGGGCGCCGCGAGCTCGTGCCCGAGGCGTACGAGCGGCTGGTTGGTCACCCTCGCGTGTTCAACGGCGCGCGCGGCGCTCGGGTGGAGGTGCTGCGAGGCACGTGCCGCGTCGAGGCCGAAGAAGACGCCGGGTACATCCGTGTGGTGGTGGAGCCGGCGGGCGCCAAGCTCGGCGTCAATGTCGTGCCGGAGGGCGAAGATCGGCTGCTCGTTTACCGCGTCAGCGAGGCGATGCAGCGGGTCATCTCGGTGCTGCCGCATGGCGTGCGAGTGCCGCTCGCGCAAAAGGGCGAGCTCCTCAAGGTGCTGGGCGTCCTGTCGCAAAGCGTGGACGTGCAAAGCTCGGAGCTTGGCGCCGAGCGCACGGTGGAGGCAAACGCCACCCCCTGCCTGCGCTTCGCCGTTCATGCCGGCGCTTGGATGGTTCAAGCCGGGGTGCGGCCGTTCGGCAGCGAGGGCCGCTTCTTCGTGGCCGGCATCGGGCGCTCCAGCGTGAGCTTCGTCGGCGCCCAGGGGCGCATGCGCTGTGAGCGCGATTTCGAGCGCGAGCGCGTGGCGGTGGACGCGCTGGTGGCGGCGTGTCCTAGCCTGCAGGGCGCCCTCGAGGAGAAGGAAGGGCGGCCCGCCCACGAGGCCGACAACTGGGTGCTCGGCGAAGAAGGCGTGCTCGTCTTGCTCGCGGAGCTGCGGATCTGCGGCATCCAGCACGAGCTGGAGTGGCCGGAGAGCAACCGAATGCGACTCCGGGGCGACGGTCGCTCGGCCCTGACCGGGCGGCTCCGTGTCGACAAGGGCTGGTACCTAGCGACCGGCGGCTTGCGGCTGGACGACGTGAACGAAGTCACCCTCGCCGAGCTGGTTCAAGCACCGGCGCTCGCCGGCGGGCGCTTCGTCCGCCTGGAAAACGGCGACTACGTCGAGCTGGAAGAGCGTATCCGCCGCGTGATCGCCGCGTTGTCCGCGAGCGCCCGGGCCAAAGGTCGCGGCCCCTTGCGGCTCCATCCCGGCGCGCTCGCTTCGCTCGACGAGCTCTCGGGCGGTGGGCTCGAGCTCGACGAAAGCGCCGAGCAGTGGGTGGAGCGCGTCCGGCATGTCTCTCGGCAGGAGTTCGAGCTGCCGGCTTCGCTCGATGCCGAGCTGCGGCCCTACCAGCGTGATGGTTACCGTTGGCTGCGCCAGCTCGCCGAGCTCGGCTTGGGGGCGTGCCTGGCCGACGACATGGGCCTCGGCAAGACCGTGCAGCTCCTCGCGCTACTGCTCGCGCGGCAGCAAGAGGGCGCGGCGCTGGTGGTCGCGCCCACGTCCGTCTGCGGCAACTGGGCGCGCGAGGCTCGGCGGTTTGCGCCGAGCTTGGACGTGCTGGAGTACACCGGTGACGCTCGAGACGAGCTGCTGGAGGCCGTGAAGCGCGATGGCCGCGGCAAGTTGCTCATCGTCTCTTACGCGCTCTTGCAGCAGGATCAGGCCAAGCTCACCGAGATTCGCTACGGGACGGCGGTGCTGGACGAAGCGCAGTTCATCAAGAACTCGCAATCCTTGCGCGCGCAGGCGGCGTTTCGGATCGACGCGGCCCAGCGCATCGCGGCCACCGGCACGCCGGTGGAAAATCACGCCGCCGACCTGTGGAGCATCTTCAACTTCGTGAACCCGGGGCTGCTCGGTGACTTCACGGAGTTCAACCGTCGCTTCGTCAAGCCCATCGAGCGCGAGGGAGGAGAATCGCCGGAAGCGCTCCTCCAGCGCGTGATTCGGCCCTACGTGATGCGGCGCCTCAAGCGGGACGTACTGACGGAGCTGCCACCACTCACGGAGGTGTCGCACGAGGTGGAGCTCTCCAAGGACGAGACCGCGCGCTACGCGGTGCTGCGCAAGCAGATCCACGACAAGCTGTTCACCCCGTCGGGCAAGCGCGAAAACAAGATCGAGGTCCTAGCGGAGATCACGCGCCTCCGTCGCTTCTGCTGCCACCCCCGGCTCGTCTTCCCCGAGGCGGATCTCGAATCCTCCAAGGTGCAGTCTTTCCTGCAGCTGGTCGAGGAGCTGCGCGAAAACGGTCATCGCGCGCTCGTCTTCAGCCAGTTCGTGGACTTCTTGAGCTTGGTGCGGGAGCAGCTCGAAGAGCGCCGCATCGCGTACGAGTACCTGGACGGGTCGACCCCGCAAGCCGAGCGGCAGAAGCGCGTCGACGCGTTTCAAAACGGCAGCGCCAGCTTGTTCCTCATCAGCTTGAAGGCGGGCGGCTTTGGCCTGAACCTGACCGCCGCGGACTACGTGATCCACCTGGACCCGTGGTGGAACCCGGCCGTCGAATCGCAAGCCACGGATCGCGCGCACCGCATCGGGCAGCAACGACGCGTCACCGTGTACCGGCTCGTGACGAAGAACACGATCGAAGAAAAGATCGTCGAGCTCCACGAGAAGAAGCGCAACCTCGCCCGCACGCTGCTGGACGGCGGCGCGAAAGCCGAGCAGGTCGGTACGGATGAGCTGCTCCGGCTCATCGACGACCCGACGGCCTAGCCTGCGGGGGTGGCCCGGCCCTGCGCCCGGTCAGCCGGGGATTTCGGCGGACGACTCGCCGCACTAGGTCTCGAGTGTGTCGCTATTCCGTCCCCTACTCGGGTGCTGGCTCGCGCTGAGCATCGCGGCCTGCGAGCGCGCCAAACCTCCAGAGCCGAGCGCGCCTGTCCCCGCTGCGCCGCGCGTGATCTCACCTTCGCTCAGCTCGTCGTCCGCGTTCGAGCTGGTCGCGAGCTCGCAAGGGCTGCGCTTGCTCTGGGCACTGGAGAGCAGCGCCGCGGGCTGGCTGCAGCTCGCTGAGCTCGGCCAGGATGGCGCTCCACGCGCGGCGCCGCGTAGCCTCCCGGTTCCCGCCCGCACGCTGCGCAAGGTAACCGACCTCGCCGCCGCGCAAGTGGGCGAAGAGCTCGCGCTGGCTTGGCTCGAGCAGGGCAACAGCGAAGCGCGGGCGATCGCCACGTTCACGGCCGAAGGCGCTTCGGTGCAGCTGATGGATCTCGGCGCCGCCGCGCTCGTCGCAGAATCCGCGCGCGGAAACTTGGCGCTCGTGGCGGAGCCGGAACAGGGGCGCGCCGTCGCGATGTGGCGCGGCCTCACTGCGCCCTGCATCTCGCCCCAGCCGGCGCCATGCACCGCCTTCACGTTCCGCCGGCTGCGTCCCGGCAGCGCAGAGGCGACCGGGCTTCCCTTATCGGTGCCGGTACCGTGCGCTTCACACTCGGTGCAGCTCTCCGCTTCCAATGGGCGCTTTCAATATGGCGTGTGCACGCGGGAGGGGGCGGAGCCCGTCACGACGATGTTCAGCATCCAATACGAGCCAGAGTACGCGCGCGCCGAGCCGCTACTGAAAGGCTGCCTTCCGCTCGGCACGGTGGAGGCCGGCGAGCGGCCCTGGCTCATCGCGGATTGCCACGGCAAGCGACGCGCGGCGCCGATTCCCGGCTTGGACGAGCAAGTCGTAGCCGAGCCGCTGGACGCGCCGCAGATCACCTGCACACCCGAACGCGCGGAGGTGCGTCAAGGTCGCTTCGTGCTGCAGCTGCGGGAGCCTCGCGCTCGGCTCGAGTCGGTGCTGCCAGCGAGCTTCGTACCGTCGGGAGGGCGCGCCGGGTGGACGGGGCGAAGCTTGGTCGTCGCTTCCGTCACCAGCGGCCGGCTCGAGGCGCGCGCTTTTGCTTGCTTGGACGGCAAGCTGCAGCCGCTCTGACCGCTCAGCCGGCGTCGCGCCCGGAGCGCCCCTGCTCGCGTACGTGCTCCATGACCTCGGTAGGATCCGCCGCGCCTGCGTGCGCCACCGAAGCCTCCACCCCCGTCAGGATGCGCGCCACGAGCTGCAGGTGCTCGGGCGAACGAAGCGTGGCGAGGCCAGCCGCGCTACCGACCGGCTGCTCATAGCGCGCGCACACCGCACGGAAGCGCCGAGCGGCGCTGTCCAACCTCCCTCGATCGAGCTTGCCGGTCTCCACGGCGTTCACGATCGCGTCGATGGCGCGGTGCGCGAGCTCGGCGGTATGGCAGCACAAAAAGTGATCGACGCCGGCCTCCAACCCGAGCCGCACCGCCTCTTCTACCCCGTAGTTATCGGCGATCGCCTTCATCTCGACGTCGTCGGTGACGACTAGGCCGTCGTAGCCGAACTTCTCGCGCAGGATACCGGTCAGCACCGCGCGGCTCATCGTGGCGGGGTGCAGCGCGTCCACGGCTTGGAAGACGACGTGCGCGGTCATGAACGCCGCGATGCCAGCCGCGGCCGCGGCACGGAACGGTGCGAGCTCCACGCGCTCCAGCCGCTCCAGCGAATGCGGCACGATCGGCAGCTCCAAGTGCGAATCTTGGCTGGTGTCACCGTGGCCGGGAAAATGCTTGCCGCAAGCGGCGACCCCGGCCTCTTGCAACCCGGCGGCGAGCGCGAGCCCGAGCTCCGTCACCAGCTCTGGCGTGCGCCCGAAGGCGCGCGCGGCGATCACGGGGTTCTGCGGATTGGTATCGACGTCCAGCACCGGCGCGTAGTTCATGTCGAAGCCAACCGCGCGCAGCTCACGGCCGATGAGCTGCCCGAGGTGACGCGCGAGCGCGGCGCTGCCAGTCGCCCCGACCGCGCGCATCGGCGGGAGCTCGGTGAAGCCGGCTCGCAGACGAGCGACTTGGCCGCCCTCTTGATCCACGGCGAGAAGCAGCGGCCGCGCCGCGACGCGCTTGATGTCACGGGTCAGCTCCAGCACCTCCGCCGCCGTACCCACGTTGCGCTTGAAGAAGATCACGCCACCGACTCCGCGTGCCAGGAGCCTCCGTAGCTCCTCCGGGACGGATTTTCCGTGGAAGCCGACCGTGAACAGGCTGGCGGCTTGCCGTTCGAGCTCGGTAGTCATGTGCTCCGGCAGGAAGGTAGCACGCGGACCGTTTTCACTTCAGCTCACCGCTAGCGTGAACGTCACCACGGCTTGAACACGAAGAGCGCGCCCACCGCAACGAACCCGAAGCCAACGAAGTGATTCCAGCGCAAGCTCTCGCCTAGGTACAGAGTCGCGAACGCGACGAACACCACCAGCGTGATCACCTCTTGCATCGTCTTCAGCTGCGCCGTGACGAGCCCAGCTCGAGCCCCGAGGCGATTGGCCGGCACCTGGAAGCAGTACTCGAAGAACGCGATGCCCCAGCTCACGAGGACGACCTGCCAGGCGGGCGACGCTTGATGGTGCTTCAGGTGACCGTACCAGGCAAAGGTCATGAAGACGTTGGAGACGACGAGCAGCAAGATGGTGCTTAAGGTCATGGAGGGCACGGAGGGAGGCGAAGTGTCAGCGCTCGAACATCGAACGATACGAGGGATAGCGGAGGGGAACGCTCAACCGCTCCAGCGCGCGTGACGCGTTCACGCGGCGGTTGCGACGCAGCGTTTCGTGGACGGACTCCAGCGGTGCGGACGCCGGAAGGGGCAGCTGGAGGCGCTCACAGAGCCAGCGCACGAGCTCGATTTGACGACACGGCTCCAAATCCCCCACGACGAAGGTCTCGCCGGGCGTGCGCGCGCTGGCGAGCAAGAGCGCGGCCAGATCTTCCACGTGAATGCGTGAGCTGAAGCGGCTGCCATCCCCGGAGAGTCGAAAATCTCCCCGCGCCAGCCGAACGTGGATCCCGCGGTCCGGCCCGTAAATTCCGGGTGAGCGCAGCACGGCGCCGCCCACCTCGCGAAATGCCGCTTCCGCGGCGAGCACCGCGGCGTACTTGGGTGATGGCGCCGAGGGGAGGGGGGTGTCGTCGTCGATCTCGCCCTCCAGGTCTCCGTAGACGCCGGTCGTCGAAAGGTAGGAAACGGCGCGCGCCTTAGAGAGCAGCGGCGCAAAGGACAGCTCACCAGGAGCGCTGGCCGGGAACGTGACTACGGCGTGCGTCTGCGGCCCGACGTGCTCGCGCGCCACCTGCTCGCACGGGTCCGCCGTCGCCGGCAGCCCTCTGGCACGTAGCGCCTCAGCGCTCGCTGCAGTTCTGACCACCCCGAGCGTGCTCAGGCCCTCGCGGCGCGCGGCTTCGCATACTGCGCTGCCGGTGAAACCAGCTCCGAATACCAAGACGTCGACGCTCACGCGCCGAGCCTAGCGCTTTTGATCGGACGACGCGCCAGCGGGTAGCCGCCCTTGGCGGAGCTACGCGTCTTGCACGGCGCTGCTTAGCGCGCGGGAGAGCTCGATGCGGACGCCACGCTCCAGCTCCTTGCTGCGGAGCTCGCTCCCGTCCCACCGGGCCTCGCACACGAACGACCAATCCCACGAGCCGGCGGGCCGCGTAGAAACGCAGATGGCGGTGCCCGCCTTCCCGGCGTCGATGCGGTACTCCGTACCGTCGATCGCGGTCTCCGCCACCGGGGTGCCGTCGTAGTTCACGCCTTCCGAGCTGGTCATGTGTTCAGTATACAGAGAGCGTCCAGCTCAGCAAGCGGTACCTCCAGCCTCTAGGTGAATAGGGCCTCACCGTTCGAGGCGATGACCTTGGCGTACCAGAGCGCGGAGTCCTTGAGCGTGCGCTTCTGCGTCTGGTAGTCGACGTGGATGAGACCGAAGCGCTCCTTGTAACCCTCGGCCCACTCGAAGTTGTCCATGATGGACCAGTGGAAGTAGCCGCTCACATTGACGCCTTCTTGGACCGCGCGGTGCAGCTCGCGCAGGTAGCGCGTCATGAAGTCCACTCGGTTCGGGTCGTGAACCGCGCCGTCCACCGACACCCAATCGCGGCAGGAGAGGCCATTTTCGGTGATGACCACGGGCTTGCCGTAACGCTCCCAGAAGAACTGGGGCCCGTAGTAGAGCGCGCTCGGGGTCACCGGCCAATTGAAGGCGGTGATCGGCGCGCCCGGCGCCTCCGGCACGATCTCGGGCTTGCCGCTCTCTTTCGCGCGCACCTTCGCGCCGAAGTAAATATTGGTGCCGCAGAAGTCCAAGGGCTGCGCGATCAGGGGCAGGTCCCGCTCGAAACCAGGCGGTAGCTTGCTGAGCAAGCCGTCCCTCTCCGGGTACTTGCCGAGGAATACCGGATCGTACCAGCTCACGTTGTCCCAGCGGCTGCCCTCCGCGGTGGCCATTCGCTGCTTCGCGGCCGCCACGTCCTGCGGATCTTCGGTGGCCGGGATGGACACGACTCCCACCGGCGCGTAGCCAATCTGCAGCGGCTGTTTGGCGTGCGCGCGCAGCGCCTGGACTGCCTTGCCGTGCGCTACGAGCACGTTGTGCTGCGCCCGGACGACCTCTTGCTCACGCAGCTTGTCGCCCGGAGCTTGTGCAGCCGTCTCCAGCCCCATCAGCAGGAAGCACTGCGGCTCGTTGAAGGTCATGAAGTGGCGCACGCGGTCCGACAAGCGCTCGGAGAGGATGGCCACGTAGTCCGCGAACCAGCTCGCGCTGTCTGGGTTTTGCCAGCCGCCCCGGTGGTACAGCGCCACCGGGAAGTCCCAATGGAAGCAGGTGACCCAAGGGGTGATGCCAGCGCTGAGCAGGCTATCTACCAAGCGATCGTAGAACGCGAGGCCCCCCGCGCTGACCGAGCCGGTGCCCTCCGGCAGAACGCGAGGCCAGCTCACGCTGAGCCGATACGCCTGGAGCCCCACCTGCTGCCACAGCGCCACGTCCTCCGCGTAGCGGTGGTAGTGGTCGCAGGCCACGTCCCCCGTGTGGCCTTGAAAGATCGCGCCCTTCTTGCGCACGAACATGTCCCACACGCTCTCGCCCTTGCCCTCGGCTTGGTGAGCACCTTCGATTTGATAGGAGGCCGCGGCGGCGCCCCACGTGAACTGCTTGGGGAATGACATGAGCGATGCGGTCAGGGCTTCTTGCGTTGCCGGTCGTTGAGAGCCAAACGGATGAGCTTGCGGAACGCGGCCGCGGGCTGCGCACCGCTGAGGTAGTAGTCGTTCACCACGAAGGCGGGGGTGCCGTTGATGCCCGCGGCTTCGGCGGCATCCGCGTCGGCCTTCACTTTGGCCGCGTGAACGTGCGCGTCAAGCGCGCTCTTGAAGCGCGCCATGTCCAGCCCGAGCTCGTCGGCCAGGTGGTCCAAGTTGGGGCGAGAGAGCCCACCGTCCACGCCTTGCGCCTCGAAGAGCGCGTCGTGGTACTTCCAGAATGCGACCGCGCCCTTCTGCGCGAGCACCTCCTCCGCAGCCTCTGCCGCCAACTGAGCATGGGCATGAAACGGCAAGGGCAGGTGGCGCCACACGAAGCGGAGCTGACCTGGATGAGCTTGCTCCAGCTCCTTCAGCGTAGGCTCCACGCGCTTGCAGAAGGGGCACTGAAAGTCCGAAAAGATTTGGATCACCACCGGCGCGTTCGGCGTACCCCGCGTCGCGGCCCCCGCCGGGAAGGGGATTTGCTTGCGCTCGGGCGGCGGCGGCAGCGCGCCGCCCTTCATGACCTCGGCGTAAACCTTGCCGCGCGGCGTGCCCTGCTCCACGAGGGCGCGCGCTTTGGCCAGCTCTTCATCCACCAGCTTCTTGAAGGCGTCCAGCGGCTGCGCCCCGGACAGGCGCCGGCCGTTGATGAAGAAATGCGGCGTACCCCGGGCTCCGAAGTCGCCCGCCTGCTCCACCGACTCGGTCAGGCGCGCCTTCAACTGAGCATTCGTCAGGGCCGCGCTCAGCGGCTTCCACGCGAGGCCCTGCGCCTTCACCACCGCTTCCAAGTCACTGTCCTCCAGCTTCGGCTGGCTCTCGAAGAGCGCGTCGTGCACCTTCCAAAAGGCCTCGTTTCCTAGCGACTTGTAGACTTGGCGAGCTACGAGCGCGGCCGGCATGGCGCGGGGGTGGAAGGGCAATGGGTTGTCTTTCCATACCAGGCGCAGGTCTTTACCGTAGATGCGGCGCAGCTCTTCCAGAGTGGGCTCTACGCGTTTGCAGAAGGGGCACTGGTACTCGGAGAACTGCACGATGGTAACGAGGGCGTCCTTGTCGCCTCGCTGCGGGTCGTCGGCCGCGACCGGTACCGCCCATACCTTCGGGTCTTCGGCCTCTTCTCTTGGCGGCGGGCTGGGCGCCGGCTCCACGAAGTTCTTGTCCGTTAGCGCCCGATAGACGAGCCGCGCAGGAGCTCCGCCGTCCGTGAGCTGTTTGGCCGCCGCGAGCTGCTCGTCGACGATCGCGACGAAGCTTTCGATTGGCTGCGCGCCCGAGAGGACCACGCCGTTGATGCGGAAGGCTGGGGTGCCGGTGACGCCCACCGCCTTGGCGAGCGCGAGGTCTTGGTCCACCTTTTCGGCGGGCCGCCCGGAGCCGAGCCACGTCTTCAGTGACGGCCCCTGCACGCCGGCGTCGCTCGCCCATTTTTCATAGCTCTCTGGCGACAAGCTCTGTTGATTGCCGAACACTTGATCGTGGAAGCGGAAAAAAGCAGGGCTCCCCGCGAGCATGAAGACCGCGGCGGCCGCTTCCGCAGCGGGGCGGGCCTGGGGGTGGAAGGGCAGCGGGTAATGTTTGAACACGACGCGCAGTTGCTGCGGGCCGTACTTGCGCTTCAGCTGCTCCAGAGTCGGATTCACGCGCGAGCAGAACGGACACTCGAAGTCCGAAAACTCCACGATGGTGACCGGCGCGTCTGCATCGCCCCACTGCGGGTCCTCCGCGGTCACGGGCACCTTGGCTTGCGCGTGCTCGGGCCTGACCGCCGCTGCGGTCTGCGGCGCGGCGGGCGCCTGCGCCTCCGCGCCAGTGAGCACGGGCGCAGAGGAGGCGGGGGCGGAGGAGCCGACTGGCTTTACCGCCGAGCAGCCCAGCGTGAGCGTCACGACCGTCAAAACCAAAAGCCGAGCCAAGAGCCGAGCGGGCGCCGAACTACGCATCAGGCGCCCGGTATAACAGCCAGGTGAGCGGGGTGCTTTTCGAAAAGGGTCGTGATACGTCGAAACTAGCGCCTGATGAGCTCGCCCGAAACTCCTCCCTCTGCGGTCTCGGCCGGGCGGCTCGGCGTCGACGGCGAGCGCGTCTCCGAACGGCTCGGTACGCATCGCCAGTTGCTTTCGAGACTCACCCGCTCCGAAGCCCTGACGGGCGAACACATCGATGCCGGGTACGCCCAAGTCACGGAGCTGATGACGACGCTCCTACGCGTGGAGCGAGGTAGTGTCTGGCGCTTCGATGCGGCGGGGGCGCAGCTGGAATGCGTGGATCTGTTCGAATGGTCGTCGCGACGTCACTCGGGCGGAGCGGTGCTCACGAGCGAGGCAGTACCGTCCTACTTTCGCGCCCTTCGGCAGAACCGCTGCATCGCAGCGCATGACGCCGCCACGGATCCGGCAACGCTCGAGCTCGCGCCGTACCTGGCGCCGCTCGGCATCGGGGCGATGTTGGACGCTCCGATTTGGGTGGGGGGGCGCATGGTGGGCGTCGTGTGCCACGAGCACGTGGGCGAGCCGCGCCGCTGGCAGTTCGAAGAGGAGCTGCTCGCGGGGACGATGGCCGACTTCGTGGCGCGCGTGATCGAAGCCGCGGATCGACTGCGGGCCGAGCGCACCTTGGGCCAGTACCGTGAGCACGTGGACGAGCTGACCCGCGTGGAGCAAGCGCTCCGTCGCAGCGGCGAGAACCTCCGTATCGTGCTGGGCGCGGCTCCAGTGGCGCTCGTGCTCACGCGGCTCAAGGACGAGCACGTGGTGCTCGCCAACGAGCGCTGCGCCGCGCTCTTCGGCGTCCCTCTGGAGGAGGTCGTGGGAGAGCGCACGCGCGACTACTATGCGGTGCCAGAAGAGCGCGATCGGATGATCGAGCAGTTGCTGGTGCGCGGCTACCTCGACTCGCACTTGGTGAAGCTGAAAAAGCGCGGCGGTCAGGAGTTTTGGGCGGAAATGTCCGGCCGAATCGTGGAGCTGGACGGGCAGCGGTGCTCGCTGGTCGGTGTGCACGACGTCACCGCGCAGAAGAACTTGGAGGCGCAACTGCGCGAGCTGGCCACGCGCGACTCGCTGACCGGCGCCGCCAATCGCCGCCACTTCGTCGAGCTCCTCGAGCGCGAGCGCGAACGATGCCTACGCAGCAAAGGAAAGCTCGCGCTGTGCATGCTCGACGCCGATCACTTCAAGCACGTGAACGACGGTTACGGGCACGTTGCCGGCGATCACGTCCTCGCCGCCATCGCTGCCGCTGCGCAAAGCCAACTGCGCGCCGCAGACGTGCTCGGGCGGCTCGGGGGCGAAGAGTTCGGCATCTTGCTGCCCGACACGGACCTGGCGGGCGCGGCCGTGCTCGCCGAGCGGGTGCGGGCCGCCGTCGCTGCGCGCCGCGTGCCGAGCGGGGACTCGCGTGAGATCGAGATCACGGTCAGCATCGGCGTCGCGCAGCTGCAAGGTAACGAGCCGTCCGAGTCCTTGATGCAGCGAGCTGACCGCGCGCTCTACGTGGCGAAGGACCGTGGTCGCAATCTTGTACAATCCTGATCGAGCGCGTCGCACGTTGGGCGGGATCATTTTCCTCGCGGTGGCATAACGCGTCCCGGCCGACGGGGCGCAATCGCGAATCAGCGGCATTTTCGCGCGTGGACGCGTGGCACAGAGGCTGCATGCGACACCGCACCACACTAACCCGCCAGACGGGCCCGGACGGCGCTGAGTCACGCTCGTGACACGCGCTCGGGCGCTGTTTAGGCACGCGAGGTTCATCATGACTAGGGCCGTGCTGTCTGCTGCCATCGATTCTGACTGGAGAATGGTGAGCCAAGAGCGCCCGTGTCCCGTGTGTGGGGCCGACGACTCTTGCAGTGTCCACACCGCCGATCCATTCGCTTGCTGCGCAAGAGAGCCTTCGGACTGGAAGTTGACCAACGGATCGTGGCTGCATCGCGTGCAGGTTTCGGGGGCCGTCGCGGCCGCGGACCTGCTCGGGCGCATCAACCCCGTGGCGAGCGGTAACGGCTTTCGGCTGTAATCATGCAGCGGAACAGCGAGCCTCATAGCGACTCGCAGCGTGCGGTGTGCCCGGGGCTCTCCATCGGAGTGTCGTGGGACGAAGTGCACGCCCTGCGAGGAGAGCTTTACGCGAAGGACCACCTCGTAAGCCACGCCGCGGACATCGCGCGCGCGCACGGGGAGCCCTCGCTCTCCAGCACGCCCGGCCCCCTGCGTAAGCGCTTCGGGGCCGCGCGAGCCCAGATCAAAGCTGCCTACGAGATCCTCTCTCGTGACGCGAAAAACAAGCGCGATCCGAGCCCGGCCGAGGAGTGGCTACTCGACAACTCGCACGTCGTCGACGACCAGATTCGGGAAATTCAGGAGGATTTGCCGTGGGGCTACCTGATTCAGCTGCCCCGCATCTCTAGCGGGCAGATGCGCGGCTACCCGCGCGTCTACGGCCTGTGCTTGGATTACCTGCGCCACACGGACGCGCGAGTGGATCTGACCAGCCTCGCGGACTACGTCGTCGCATACCAGCGCGTGTCGACGCTGACGATCGGTGAGCTGTGGGCGGTGCCGATCATGCTTCGGCTCGGTCTTACGCTGATCGTGGGCTCTTTGGCGGTGTCGGAGGCGCGAGCCCAGGATCGCGAGCTCGCGGACGAGTGGGCGGACCGGCTGATCGTGGACGGCCAGAGCGAGACGAAGCTCGAGCGCACGCTCGCGCAGCTCGGCAAGCTCTCGGACGACGAGCTGAGCGCCGGCTTTTTGGTTCAGCTGCTCAAGCGCGTCCGCGAGCACGACGCGCCCTTGCGAGCCGTCCTCGAGTTCATCGCCGCCCGCTGCGCGCAGATGAACACGACGCCGGAAGAGCTGACCCGTCGCGAGCACCTCCGGCAAGCCGCCGATCAGGTTTCGGTCGGCAACTCCATCACCAGCATGCGCGCCATCGCGGCGCTGGACTGGACTCAGTTCTTCGAGCTCACCAGCGGCGTGGAGGAGGTGCTGCACCAGGATCCGTCCGGCGCCTACGCCCACATGGATCAACCCTCGCGCGACCGCTGCCGCCACGCGGTAGAGCAGCTAGCTAGGCGTAGTAAGGTGGACGAGCGAGGCGTCGCGGAGCAAGCGCTCGCCCTGGCGCAAGAGCGAGCGCGGAGCTCCAAGAGCACGCCCGCCGAGCAGCACGTCGGTTACTACCTCCTGGACACCGGCCGGAAAGCGCTCGAGCGCGTCATCCACTACCGGCCGAAGCTTTCCGAGCGCTTTTCGCGGCCAATCCTCGAGTACCCGGCCGCCTTCTACCTCAGCGTGGTCGCGGTCGGAGTCGGCTTGCTGTGCGCGGGGGCGGCCTCGCTGCTGAGCCGCGAGCTCGAGAGCCCGTGGTTGGTCATCGCGCTCACGGTCTTGTTTTCGCTGCCGGCCAGCGAGGTCGTGCTGTCGCTCTGGCACGCTCTCGTCGTGTTCGCGGTGAAGCCGCGGCTGCTGCCCAAGCTCGACTTCGAAGACGGAATTCCGGATGAGCACCGCACTCTGGCGGTGGTGCCCTCGCTCCTGGAGAGCCCGGCCGGCATCCAGCAGCTGCTGGAGGACCTCGAGGTTCGTGCGCTCGCCAACCCGGACCGAAACCTCTATTTCGCGTTGGTCACTGACTTCACCGACGCCTCGGAAGCCGAAACGGAGCGCGACCGCGAGCTGCTCGAGGTCGCGCAGCTCGGCATCGCGGAGCTCAACCGGCGTCACGACGGCTCCGAGCCTCGCTATTTCTTGTTTCATCGCCGCCGTATCGAGAACCCCGTCGAGGGGCGCTTCATGGGCTGGGAGCGGAAGCGCGGCAAGCTCGAGGAGCTGAACCGGCTTTTGCGCGGCGACACTGCCACCACCTTTGCGGTCGCGACTGCGCCGGCAGAGCTCTTGGCGAGCATCCGCTACGTGATCACGCTCGACGCCGATACGGAGCTCCCGCGCGAAGTGGCGCGGCGCCTCGTCGGCACGATGGCGCACCCTCAGAATCGCCCGGTGCTGGATCCGACGCGCCAGCGCGTGGTGCGCGGCTACGGGATCTTGCAGCCCCGCGTGGGGACGTTGCCGCTCAGCTCGCGGCGCTCACGCTTCGCGCGGATCTTTGCCGGGCCGCCCGGCATCGACCCGTACACCACTGCCGTCTCGGACGTGTATCAGGACTTCTTCGGTGAGGGCTCGTTCGTCGGCAAGGGCATCTACGACGTGGACGCCTTCATGGCCGCCCTGCACGGGCGCGTGCCGGACAACCGGCTGCTCAGCCACGACCTGTTCGAGAGCAGCTTCGCAAGGTCCGCGCTGGTGACGGACATCGAGGTGCTCGACGACCAGCCGGCGAGCTATGAGGTCGTCACGAGCCGCGAGCATCGCTGGCTGCGCGGTGATTGGCAGCTCCTGCCCTGGCTCCTGCCGTCCGTGCCCGTTCGCGGTGGCGGAAAGCGCCCGAGCGACCTCCGTTTGCTGGACCTGTGGAAGCTGAGCGACAACCTCCGTCGGAGCCTGGTGGCGCCGGCGATGGTGCTCCTCCTTGCGTCCAGCTGGTTGCTGTCTCCACGGCTCTCCAGTTGGTCTCTGCTGGTGCTGGCGGGGTTGTGCCTGGGGCCAATCATCACGCGTCAGGTGCTCTCTTTGGTCCGCGCGGCGACCGCGGCCCGGCCCGAGCTCGGGCCGCTCGGGGGCGCGCTGCTCAAGAACCTGCAAGAGATGGTGCTCGGCGTGATGGTCCTCCTGGACCAGGCGCTGATGTCGCTCGACGGCATCTTGCGCACGCTCTTCCGGCTGTTCGTCTCGCACAAGAACATGCTGGAGTGGACGACGATGAGCCAGGCGGCTCGTCGTCACAAGCGCGGCGGCTCGCGCTCTTCCCGACGCTTCAGCGCGAGCGCGTGGCTCGCGCTCTTGGGCACGGTGCTCGTGGTGGCGCTGTCGCGTGACACAGCGCCTTACGCGCTGCCGCTGCTGCTCGCCTGGCTCGCGGCGCCGGCTTTCATCGGTTGGCTCGGCAAGCTCGAGGAAGAGCCCAAGCCGGACGCCGAGATCTCCGACTCGGGGCGCCGCCGTATGCGCGTGGTCGCCCGCAAGACCTGGCGCTTCTTCGATACTTTCGTGACGGCCAAGGACAATTGGCTGCCGCCCGACAACTACCAGGAAGATCCGCGCGGTGTTGTGGCGCATCGCACCTCGCCCACCAACATTGGGCTGTACTTGCTCTCGGTCGTGGCCGCGCGTGACCTGGGCTTCGTGACGGCTCGGGAGACGCTCGCGCGCCTGGAAAACACGCTCGGTACCCTCGGGCGCATGGAGCGCCGCTCCGGCCATATCCTGAATTGGTACGACACGACCAACCTGCAGCCGCTCGAGCCGCAGTACGTCTCCACGGTGGATAGCGGCAACCTCGCCGGCTACTTGTGGACGCTGCGCGAGGCTTGCGCCGAGCTTGCGCGGATGCCCCTATTCGACGCCCAAGTGCTGGAAGCCGCGCGCGACGCGCTGTGGCTGGCGGGCGCACCGTCCTCCAAAGAGCTTTCGGAGCTGGACGCTCGTCTCGCCTCCGCCCAAGTCGGGCTGGACGAGAGCTCGGTGGAGGCGCTTCACGTTTTCGCCCGGCTGGAGGCCGCGCTCACGCAGCTTTCTCAGGGTCCGGCAGCGCTCAACTCGGAGACCGAGCGCCGCTACTGGCTGGAGCAGGCGGCGGCCGTGATTCGGCACGCGCGCGTCCAAGCCACCGAGCTTGCGCCGTGTCTGGATTGGCTGGCCACCGTACCGAGCACGCTCGGCGAGCACGCCGGCTTCGGTGAGCTCGTCTCACGCATCAAGCAGGCGCGCACCCCGGCCGAGCTCGGGGCGGCTGCGGCAATTTGCTTGGAGGCGGTGGCGAGCGTCGAGCCGACCGGTAGCGTGGGCGAGGTCGAGACCGCGACCGCCTTCCTGCAGGAGCTCACGACGCGTCTTTCCGCTACTCAGCGCGCTTGCGAGGCCCTCTCCGTGCGGGCGGACAAAGTCGCGCTCGCCGCGGTGGAGCTGGCGGACGGCATGGACTTCCGCTTCTTGTACGACCAGCAGCGTGGGCTGTTTTCGATCGGCTACAACGTGAGCGGCGCGCGCCTGGACGGCTCGCACTACGACTTGCTCGCTTCCGAAGCCCGGCTGGCGAGCCTGGTCGCCATCTCCAAGGGTGACGCCCCGCTGGAACATTGGTGGAAGCTGGCGCGTCCTCGGACCGCCACCACCGCCGGCCGCGCGCTGCTCTCCTGGAGCGGCTCGATGTTCGAGTACCTGATGCCGCTCTTGGTGACGGGCGCCAGCCGCGACACCTTGCTCTGGGAGACCTGCCGCTCCGCGGTGGGTCGACAGGAAGCTTACGGAACCGAGCAGGGCGTGCCGTGGGGTATCTCCGAGGCTGCCTACAACGTCATGGATCTGGCGATGAACTACCAGTACCGCGCGTTCGGCGTGCCGGGGCTGGGACTCAAGAGCGGCTTGGCGGAGGACTTGGTCGTCGCGCCCTACGCCACCGTGCTGTCGTCCATGGTCCGTCCCGATCTCGCCCTCGCCAACTTCGAGGCCCTGGATCGCGAGGGCCTGAACGGCAAGTTCGGGTACTACGAGGCCATCGACTACACGCCTGGCCATGTGCCGCCCGAGCGGCGGAGCGTGATCGTGAAGGCGATGTTCGCGCACCACCAGGGCATGAGCCTGGTCGCGCTCTGCAACGTGCTGTGCAACTGGCCGATGCAGCGTCGCTTCTTCGCGGACGCGCGCGTCAGGGCCAGCGCACTGCTCCTGGAAGAGCGCGTGCCCCTCTCGGCCCCGAACGTGCCGGTCCGCGCCGAGCAGGTGGCGTCACCGCTGCTGGGCGAGCCGGAGCTGCGGTTGACGGACCACGTGGGCATCGGCAACGCGGGCGTCGAGCGCGTGCACTTGCTCGGTCACGGTGAGCTCTCCACCATCATCACCGCGAGCGGCGCCGGCGTGACGACGTGGAAGGGGATGGACGTCACTCGCTTCCGCGAAGACGCGGCGCTGGATGCGGGAGGCATCTTCGTCTACGTGCGCGATCTGACCTCCGAGCGCGTCTGGTCTGCCGGGCAGCAGCCGACGGGCGCGGTCCCGGAATACTATGACGCCTCGTTCGCCATCGACCGGGTGGAGCTGAAGCGCCGCGACGGCGCGGTGGAGACCGTGATGGAGATCGTCGTCTCGCCGGAACATCCGGCGGAGGTGCGCCGCATCACGCTGAGTAACCACGGCACCAAACCGGTGGACCTGGATCTCACCTCGTACTCGGAGCCGGTCCTGGCGCCCCGCGGCGCGGACGTCGCGCACCGGGCTTTCAGCAGTATGTTCTTGGAGACAGAGCTGCTGCCGGAGCACGGCGCGATCCTGGTGCGGCGTCGGCCGCGGTCTTCGCACGAGCCCGAGAGCTGGCTCGTGCAGGTGCTCACTCCGGACGGGGAAGGCTTCGGACCCGCCGAGCTGGACTCGTCGCGCGCCGAATTCCTGGGTCGTGGCGGCTCTCTGCAAAAGCCGCAAGGCCTGCGCTTTGGCCACCAGCTCACTGGCACCGCCGGCAACGTGCTGGATCCGGGGCTCGCGCTGCGGCGGGCGGTCACGCTGGCACCGGGCCAGCGCGCGCGGCTCACGCTCACCACCGGCCTCGCCGCGACGCGCGAAGCCGCGCTGGAGCTGCTGGAGCTGGTGATGACGCCCCACTCCAGCAACCGCGCCTTCGAGCTGGCGTGGGCGGACGCGCGCGTCGAGCTCAAGCACCTCGGCATCACGGCTGCGCGCTCCCATCGCTTTCAGCGGCTGCTTTCGTGCGTCATGTTCGCGCCGCCCGCGCTGCGTGAAACCGCGGAAGCGCCGATGCCGCTCACGCGCGGCAAGAACGCGCTCTGGTCTCAAGGTATCTCCGGAGACCTGCCGATCTTGTTGCTCTGCATCGACAGCGCGGACTTCGGTGAGCTCACCAGCGAGCTGCTTCTCGCGCACGAGTTCTGGCGCCTCAACGGCGTGACGTGTGACCTCGTCATCTTGAACGACGAGCCCGAGGGCTACATGCAGCCCCTGCAAATGGCGCTCGAGGACCTGATCCGGTCGAGCCCGGCGCAGGGCCACGAAAACCAGCCCGGTGGCATCTTCCTGCGTCGCTCGGGGCAGCTCTCGCCGGAGGAGCGAGTCCTGGTGCGGCGCGCCGCCCGCGTCGTGCTCAAGGCGTCGGCGGGCTCGCTTTCCCAGCAGCTGCGCAAGGCCGCCGAGCCGCTCCCCTTGCCGGAGCGCTTGCCGGTCGTTCGCCGGCGCGCGCCGAGCGGGCTCACCGCGCCCGCGCCGGCCCGAGATCTGCGGCATTTCAACGGTATCGGTGGGTTCAGTGCCGATGGCCGCGAATACGTCATGAGCATCGGGCCCGGTGCCCGCCCGCCGGCGCCATGGTGCAACGTGCTCTCGAATCAGACGTTCGGCAGCGTGGTCTCGGAGAGTGGTCTCGGCTTTACGTGGTTCGGCAATAGCCAACGCGAGCGCCTCTCGCCCTGGAGCAACGACCCCGTGGGTGATGCCTCGGGCGAGCTGGTTTACTTGCGCGATCGTGAAGACGGCAGCTCCTGGTCGGCGACGCCGGAGCCGGCCGGCGCGGGCGCGCACTTCACCGTCCGCCACGGTCAAGGCTACACCGTTTACTCCCACGTCCAGGGTGACCTGCACCACGAGCTCACTGCGTTCGTCAGCCCGAACGACCCGGTGAAGTTGCTGCGACTGCGGCTCGAGAACCGCGGCTCGCGCGCGCGCCGGCTCGCCGTCTACGCGGTCGTGGAGTGGGTGCTCGGCCCTTCGCGCGAAGCGACTCGCCTGCAGGTCTGCTCCACTTACGACGCGGAGCAGGGGGTAATCTACGCGAGCAACCCGTTCGTCGGGAACCCGGAGGCGCGCGCCTTCGTGACCAGCAGCTTGCCCGTCGTGAGCGTTACCGGGGACCGCCAGGAATTCTTCGGCGCCCAAGGCACCCGCGCGCGGCCCGCCGCGCTCGAGCGCACGAAGCTCTCCGGCCGAACCGGCGTAGGGCTGGACCCGTGCGGGGTGCTGCAGCTGTCCGTTGATTTGGAGCCGGGCCAGAGCCGCGAGCTCTGCGTCGTCATCGGTCACGCCGCTTCCCAAGCGCTGGCCTCCGAGCTCGCGCTGCGGTTCAAGGACGCGGCGAACGTGCAGCAGGCGTTCGAGGCGGTTGGCCCGACGTGGGACCAAATCCTCTCGATCAGCGCGCAGACGCCGGACGACAGCTTCGACCTGATGGTAAGCCGCTGGCTGCTCTATCAAGCGGTGGGCGCTCGGCTCTGGGCTCGCTCTGGCTTCTACCAATCCAGCGGCGCTTACGGCTACCGCGACCAGCTCCAAGACGTGCTGGCGCTGGTACACGCTCGTCCGGATTTGGCACGCGAGCACATCTTGCGCGCCGCTGCGCGGCAATTCAAAGAGGGTGACGTGCAGCACTGGTGGCACCCGGAGTCTGGCGAAGGGGTGCGCACGCACTGCTCCGACGACCTCTTATTCCTCCCGTACGCCGTCGCCTCCTACGTTCGAGCCACGGGCGACGCCGCCATCCTCGACGAACAGGCGCCCTTCCTGGAAGAGCGCGAGCTCAAGCAAGACGAGGACGACCTCTTCAACTCGCCGCGCCAAACTGCGGAGACCGCGAGCGTGTACGAGCACTGCGTGCGGGCGCTCACGCGCGGGACCACCGCGGGGCCGAACGGCATTCCGAAGATGGGCACCGGGGACTGGAACGACGGCATGAACCGCGTCGGCAAAGCCGGAGTCGGGGAGAGCGTTTGGCTCGGCTGGTTCCTCGTCCGAACCCTCAAGGATTTCGAGCCGATTGCGCGCGCACGCGGCGACCACGCCCGCGTCGAAAGTTGCCGCGCGGACGCGGAACGAGTCGTCAAGGCCATCGAGGCTCACTCTTGGGACGGCGCTTGGTACCACCGCGCCTACTATGACGACGGCACGCCCATCGGCTCCCACGAAAACCAAGACTGTCGCATCGACGCCATCGCTCAATCCTGGTCCGTCATCGCCGGGGCGGATCCGAAGCGGTCCCGCCAGGCGCTCGAGAGCTCGCTGAACGAGCTAGTGCAAGAGGACGACCGGCTGATGCGTCTGCTGGTCCCTCCTTTCACGCACCTCGAGCACGACCCGGGCTACATACGCAGCTACCCGGACGGCGTTCGCGAAAACGGCGGGCAATACACCCACGGGGTGCTTTGGACGGTGCAGGCGCTGTGCCTCCTCGGTGAGGGCGAGCGCGCGCATCATCTCTTCTCGCTGCTCAACCCCGTGAGTCACGCCACCACCCCGGCAGAGGTCAAGCGCTACCGCGTGGAGCCCTACGTCCTCGCGGCGGACGTGTACGCCTCGCCCGAGCACATGGGCCGGGGCGGCTGGACTTGGTACACCGGCTCCGCGTCGTGGATGTTCCGCATCGGGGTAGAGCACATCCTCGGTCTGCAGCGGCGTGGAGGAGAGCTCCACATCGCGCCCTGCGTTCCACCTAGCTGGACGCAGTTCCAAGTCACTTACCGCTACGGCAAGAGCGAGCTCCTCATCTCCTTTCAGAACCCGGGCGGGGTAGCCACCGGCGTGCAGCGTGTCGAGGTGGACGGCCGAGAGCTCTCGGGCGCTGAGGTGCCGCTCATCGATGACGGACAGCGGCACCAGGTGAACGTGGTCATGGGCCAAGCCGCGGACAGCGCGCCGCGGCTGCAAGCCGGGGTCACGACGAGCCACGTGTCGAGCGCCGAATAGGCAGAGCGACCAGAGGCGCGGCCGAGAGAGCGAAATGGCTCGCGGTCTCGCCTCATTCCGCTCGACGAAATGCACGCGACCGCCGACCCTAGGAGGGTCGACGGTCGATGGGTGAGCGGCGAAAGAGGGCCGCTACTTCAGGCCGGCGAACGAGTCGTGGGTGGGGCGCCGGCCCTTGGCGACGCCGGACTTGGGCGACCACAGCCAAGCCATCGACATCACGAAGGCGAGCGCGAAGCCTGCGATGAGCGCGCCGAGCGCGCCCCAAAGCGAGCCCGACCAGATGAGCACGCCGAAGGTGACGCTCACGCCGATCATGATCATGACGAAAGTTTGCGGGTGTTTCATGTCTCTTCCTTTCATTCCCCACGCATCGAAAACTCACCGGAGCCGCCCGTCATACGGGCTCGGGGCTCGGGTAGCCGCTGCCGGCACGAAAAGCACGGCCGCCGATCCCCGCGCTGATGCAGGTGATGCAGCGAGCCGCAATCGATGCAGCGGTAGTCTTGGAAGAGCGCGGCCAACGAGGGCTCCGCGCTCATGTCCGCCCTCGTGATGACGCCGGTCGGTTCGCCCTCTGCGTTGGTCACCAGAACGGAGCCTACGCGGGCGCCTTGCATCAACATGGCGGCGTCTGCGACCGAGCGCGCCGCGGGCAGTAGCACGGCGGGATGCATGACCTCTCCCACCATGCGGTCCGGCGCCGCTTGCTCGAGGTCGCACGTGCACGCCATTCCCACCACGCGCCCGCGATGACACACGGAGAGGTGATGGACGTCGAGCTCGCGCGCGTTTCCCAGCGCCACGGACACCGAATCCGAGATGCGCAGCGCCGCGAGCGCGTGAAGCATCACGTTCGAAAGCGGGAGGGAAACGAGCTCCATGTCGCCTGGCCTTAGCCAAGAGTTTGCAAGTCGCGTACCGCCCCGCCGCGCTGCCACAAGGGCTCATCTCGGGCGGTAAACTTCTCGAGGCGGGGTGTGTGAACCCTCGTGCGGGGCATGCCCTTCGGCCCCGGCGGGGCATCTCCGCGTCTTACACCTGACGGAGCGGCGGACGCGAGGCACTTGCGGCCCCAGAGCCGGGTGTTATGACAGGTGAGACATATTGTCGCCTTTCCGTGAGTGTGGTGCACTATGCCTCGGTGCGTCCCGCTCCTAAGTGCAACATTCACGGACTTTTTGCCGTGGCGGTTGTGGGCACGGGGTGTGCTTACCGGGGGCTATGAACGGCGCTCTTGCAGTTGTGGAAAATCGTACCTCTTCCGACGCTCGGGCGACTGCAACGGCGCCCAAAATCCTCATCGCCGACGACGACCGTGACATGTGCGAGTTGGCGGAAGCCGGGCTTAGCCAGCGCGGCTACAGCGTGTCGTGGCGATTGTCGCCGGACGAGGCGCTCGCGCAGCTCGATAACGAGGACTTCTCGATCCTGCTCGTAGACATCCACATGGAGGGGATGAGCGGGCTGGACCTGTGCCGCGCCGCGCTCGCGAAGCGACCGGATCTGGTGGTGGTGGTGATGACCGGGTTCGGCACGCTGGAGCACGCCATCGGCGCAATGCGTGCTGGAGCGTACGACTTCATCACCAAGCCGGTCTCGATGGACGCGCTCGCGTTGACCATCGACCGCGCGATGCGCCACCGCGCCATGACGGACGAGCTGCAGCGCTTACGCCGCCGCGTGGACGAGCACGAGCTGCCCAATGTCATCGGTGACAGCGAAGCGATGCAGCGCATGGCGGACATCGTCTCGCGAGTGGCGGAGACCGACGCCAACGTGCTCATCACCGGCGAGTCCGGTACCGGCAAGGAGCTGGTCGCCCGCGCTTTGCACGAGCGCAGCGGTCGTCGCGGTCCCTTCTTGGCCATCAACTGCGCGGCCGTTCCCGAGAACCTGCTGGAGTCCGAGCTGTTCGGGCACACCCGCGGCGCGTTCACGGACGCGCGCACCTCTCGCAGTGGCCTCTTCGTCGAGGCCAACCAGGGCACGCTCTTCTTGGACGAGATCGGCGAGATGCCCCTTGGCATGCAGGCCAAGCTGCTGCGCGCCCTGCAGGAGCGTAAGGTCCGCCCGCTCGGCGCTGCGCAGGAGGTCCCGTTCGACGCTCGAATCGTCACCGCGACCAACCGTGATCTGGAGGCCGAGGTTCAGTCCAAGCGCTTCCGCGAAGATCTCTACTATCGCATCAACGTCGTGCGCGTGGACGTGCCGCCCCTGCGCCGCCGCGGTAATGACGCCCTGCTCCTCGCACAGTTCTTCCTGGATCGCGCCAGCGGCCGTTCGGGCAAGAGCGTGACGCGCCTCGGGCGCGCGGTCGCCGAGCACATCATGGGCTACGACTGGCCCGGCAACGTGCGCGAGCTCGAGAACTGCATGGAGCGCGCGGTCGCGCTCGCTCGCTTCGACGAGATCACGATCGATGACCTACCGGCCAAGATCCGCGAGCACCGTCCGACGGAGGTCTACGCAGAGAGCGACGACCCCAAGCAGCTCCCCAGCATGGATGTCGTAGAGGAGCGCTACATCCGCAAGGTGCTGGCCGCGGTGGGCGGCAACAAGACCCTCGCCGCCAAGGTGCTGGGCTTCGATCGCCGCACGCTCTACCGCAAGCTGAAGCAGCAGCAGTAGCTTCGGGGGGCGAGGTTTTCTGGGGCGCCCTGCGCGCCGCGGGCCGCCCTCAGCGCGCCGCGTTCTCGCGGTTCCACGCCGCGATCCAGTCGGGCAGGGGCGGAGACGGCTCCTCCACCCCTATCGCTTGGAGCAGCTCTGCGCTGCTCACGGTTCCGCCCTTCCGCTTCAGGAAGCGGGCGCGAACGATGGCCTCTGCAACCAGCTCTTCACCGCGCAAGAAGCGGTGCTGCACGATGAACGCCCGATCGTCCCAGCCGAGGACTCGGGTTTCCACATCGAAGCGCTGAAAAAGCTGGAGCGATTTACGAAAGCGGATCGTCTCGGCGGCGACCACCGGGTAGTAGCCGCGCCGGCGAATCGGACCTGCCATGCCCGAGCGCAGCATCCAATCCACCCGCGCTACGTCCAACATCGATAGATAAACGCCGTTGTTGACGTGCCACAGCACGTCCAGATCCGGCGGCCAAACGATGAACCCCTTGCGCGCGGGCCCGAGCTTCTCGCAGCGCGGCCGGAACCGGTGAGTCAGGAGCAGCAGGAGCAAGCGGAGGAAGAGGTTCATGGAGGGTTCGGGACGAAGGCAGGCGTATCTTCGCCGAGGCGGCCGTCTACCAGCCGCCATACTTCGTCCGACAGAGTTTCGGCCAGTTGCAGATCGTGGGTCACGAGGACGAGCGTGAGCGGAGATCCCCCGCGCTTGACGACCTCCCTCAGGAGCTGAACGACCTCCTCGCGGGTATGCGGATCCAGCGCGCTCGTCGGCTCGTCCAGCAGCAGAACCTTGGCGTCTTGAGCGAGGGCACGGGCCAGCGCGACGCGCTGCCTTTGACCGCCCGACAGCTCGCTCGGGCGTGAATCCTTGCGATCGGCGAGGCCGACGCGCTCGAGCAGCTCCGTGGCGCGCCGTTCGGCGTCGGCGCGCGAGCGTTTGCGCACCACTCGCGGCGCTAGGCACAGGTTGGCCAGGACCGAGAGGTGGGGGAACAGCTGGTAGTCCTGAAACACCATGCCTACATCGGCGCGCAAGCGAGTCAAGGCTGCATCACCGAGGTTCGGCTCCACGAGGTGGCCACCGATATGAATGCGCCCCGCGTCGATGCTCTCCAGGCCGTTCATGCAGCGCAGCAGCGTGGTCTTCCCGGAGCCGGAGCTGCCAACCAGCGAAACGATCGTACCCGGCGCGGCCTCCGCGTGAACGCCACGAAGGACCTCGCGCGAGCCGAAGCGCTTGCCGACCGCGCGCAGCACGACGGAGCGCTGTTTCATGCTGGGGTCCTCCCGCTCGTGCCTTCCAGGCGGAGCTCGATGCGCCGGGCGAGGCGCGCCAGTGGGAAGCTCATCGCGAAGTAGAGGCCCGCGCAGAGCAGCCCGGGGGTGATCCAATCTCGCAGCTCCACCGCCAAGATCGTCATGCGTTTCGTCAGCTCCACGACGGTGATGACGCTGATCAGCGAGGAGTCCTTGAGCAGGGCGACGAAGTCGTTCGTCACGGCGGGAAGTGCGGTCCGCAGCGCCTGCGGAAATACGACGTAGCGCAGCGACTGCCACCGGCTCATGCCTAGCGCGCGCGCCGCCTCTGTCTGCCCCGGTGGCACCGCGAGCAGCGCGCCGCGGTAAACTTCCGCTTCGTAGGCGCCGTAATTCAGCGCCAGGCCCAGCACCGCGGCGGTCAGCGGGCTCAGGCGCACGACGTCCGCCACGCCGAAGTAGAGCACGTAGAGCTGTAGCAGTAGGGGCGTGCCGCGGAACAGCTCCACATAGCTGGCGGCCAGCGCACGCCCAACCCGCCCCGAGTACAAGCGAAGCGCGGCGATCGCCAAGCCGAGCGGCGAGGCGAGCGCGAACGAGAGCGCGGAGACGAGGAGCGTGACGAGCGCTCCCTGCAAAAACAGAAGCGCATGCCCGGCCACGAACTTCCGCGGCGAGGGGTCCGCCAGGGGACCCGGAGCCGCGGCGGCGCGCGGAGCCTCTTCTTGGCGCGCGTCCCATAGCTTCCAGCGCTCGAGAATGCGTCGTAGCTCGCCGTTGCTCTTGAGCGACGCGAGCGCACCGTTCAGGGCTCGACCGAGCTCGACGTCGTCCCGACGTAGCCCGATGACGTAGTTGCCACGGGCGAGGTCGGTGGGAACGCACGTGAGGTCGGCAAGCACGCAGCCGTAACGCTCGGCGATCACGTGATCCAAGAGCACGGCCTCGGTGCGGCCCTTAGCCAAATCCAGGTATGGCTCCTGCTGACCCTCGTACAGCACGACCTCGGCGCCGGCGCCCCGCAGCAGCTCACTGGCCACGGTTTGGTTCAGCGTTCCCACTCGCTTGCCGGCGAGCTGAGCGAGCTGCGTGTAGGGCGCGCCTCGTCGGACCGTCAGGGTCTCACCGTAGGTGTAATACGGGTCGCTCAGCAGGAGACGCGCGCGGCGCGCAGGCGTGTCTTCCAGACCGTTCAGCGCGACATCGAAATCTCCACGCTCCAGCGCGGGTACGAGGTTCGACCAGTCGTTCTGGGTGAACTTGGCTCGCACTCCGAGCTGGCGCGCCAAGGCGTCCGCTATATCCACCTCGAAGCCCTTCAGCAGCCCGGGCTGGGTTTCGTCTTCGAATACGTAAGGCTCGCCCCCTTGGAGGTCTCCGCCCCACCGGAGCTCGCCGCGGCTCTGCACGTCCTCGAGGCTCGCGGCGGCAGGGGCCGGCGCGGCCAAGACCAGCGACGCCGCTCCCGCGATCGCGCAACGCCAACGTGCCACTGCCTGCATCGAGACGAGCAGACTAGCAAACTCGCTTCGGGGACGGGCGACGGACGAGCGTTGCCGCTCCTGGATAAGCGCGATACCTTTCGCAGCAGACGTCGCCGTGAACGAAGCGCCTGATCCCGCCTTGCGCATTGTCCAGACCGACTACGATCACGCCAAAGGTGTCGCCTACAACCTCGTCCTGCTCGTCTGGCGACGCCGTACGATGCCGGACGCCTACCGAGCTGCGATGGTCCTGGCGACCGAGCACGCGCGCAAGCACCCCAAGGGCATCGGCGTCATGCAGCTCGTGGAGGTGGACGCCGTCCCTCCGGACGCAGAGGCGCGCAAGGCTTTCACCGAGTTCATGAAGTGGCCGGGAGTGGCGCACTTTTCGGTGACGCACGAGGGCAGCGGCTTCAAGGCTGCTTCGGTGCGCGCCATCGTGATGGGGGTGACGGCCCTTTCGCGGCCCAGCTTCCCCCACGCGGTGCACAACAGCGTTTCGGAGGCCGCCAACTGGGCCGCTAGTCAGAACCGCAACATCGGAGCGGTGTCCGATGCGCGGGCCATCGAACGAGCGGTGCAGTCGCTACGCCGGCTGCACCAGCAGGACTACCCTCCCGTCCCGTGAAGCGAGGCCAGAATCCGCAGCGCGGAGCTGCGGATTCTGCGCGGCGTAGAGCTCAGCCCGTTTGCAGCTCCGGCTCCAGCTCGGTCGCGAGGTCGTGACCCGAGCTGCTCGGCACGCGGTGCGGATCCGCCTCGGATTTTTCGAGGTCGTGCCCGTGATCTTGGGCGATGAGCATGTAGATGGAGGGAATCACGAACAAGGTGAAGAGGGTGCCGATGGTCATGCCGCCCACGAGCACGATGCCGATGGAGTTACGTGCCACGGCGCCAGCTCCGGTCACCAGCGTGAGTGGGAAGTGACCGACGACGGTGGCGACCGTCGTCATCAAGATGGGGCGTAGCCGTGTGAGCGCCGCGCTTTGAATGGCCTCGAGCTTCGTATGCCCGGCCGCCTGCTGGGCGTTGGCGAACTCCACGATGAGGATGCCGTTCTTGGCGACCAGACCGACGAGAGTGACGAGACCGACCTGCGAGTAGATGTTGAGGGTCGTGGTCCAGCCCTGCGTCAGCTTGAAGCTCATTCCGGGCGGGCCGGCGAACTTCAGGAAGGTGAAGATGAGCGCGCCGAACATGGCGAGGGGCACCGACCCCGCGAGCACGACCAGCGGGTCGCGGAAGGAGTTGAACTGCGCCGCCAACACCAAGAAGATGAGCAGCACGGCCAGACCCATTGCCGGCAGGAACTTGCCCGATTCTTGGCGGAGCTGACGGGACTCGCCGGTGTAGTCCGTTCGGGCGCCTGGCGGCATGACCTTCGCCGCCGCTTCCTCCAGGACCTTGAGCCCTTCGTTGACGGACCGCGGCGCCACGCCGGAGATCTTGACGGCGTTCAGCTGTTGAAAGCGGTTCAGCGAGCGCGGCTCGACCCCCTCACGAATGGTCGCGATGGTGCTGAGCGGGATGAGCGTGCCGTTCGGACCCGACACGTGAATCTGCTGCAGCTGGTCCGGGGTGAGGCGGGCGGTGCGCTCCACCTGAGCGATCACCTTGTAAGCGCGGCCGTCGATGCTGAAGCGGTTGATCCAGTTGCCGCCGAGCATGGAGGATAGGTCCGCGCCCACCTGCTGCATGGTCAGGCCCATCGACGCTATCTTGTCGCGGTCCAGCACGATCTCGCCCTTGGCTTGATCGATCTTCACGTCTAGCGCGGGAGGGAACGCGAACTGACCGCTCTTGTTCGCCTCTTCCACGATCTTTTGGGCGTAGCCGAGGAGCTTGGTGTGATCTTCGGTCGAGGCGATCACGAACTCTACCGGGAAAAAGCCGGCGCTCGGCAGCGCCGCGGGCAAGAACACGGGGGCCCGGATGCCGGCGATGCCGGACGTCTTCCCGAACAGCTCGCCTTGGATGCCGAAGATGTTCCGCTTGCGCTCCTCCCAGGGCTTCATCAGCGCGCCGCCGAAGCCTTGAGTCGGGAAGGTGAGCTGGAAGCTGCTCGCGAACTCCGGGACGGAGGAGAACTGCTCGTAGACCTGCCGGGTGTAAGGCTCCAGCTGCTCGAGCGTCGCGTTGGGGGGCACCTCGATGGCGCCGAACACCACGCCCTGGTCCTCGTTGGGGGCCAGCTCCGCCGGAGAGAACATGTAGAGCGGAACGATCAGCACGGTGAGCGTGATCCACACCGCGTACACCAAGCCGCGCGCGCGCAGCGTACCGCCGAGCAAGCGGCCGTACCTACGGCGAACCGCTTCGAAGCCGCGGTTGATGAGCTGCGGAAAGCGGCCGTGCGAGTGCTCGGCCTTGAGCAAACGCGACGCCATCATGGGGGACAGCGTGAGCGCCACCACACCGGAGATGAACACCGCGCCGGCGAGCGTAAACGCGAACTCGCGGAACAGGGCGCCGGTGAGGCCACCTTGGAACCCGATCGGCGCGTACACGGCCGCCAGGGTGATGGTCATCGCGACAATGGGGCCGACCAGCTCGCGAGCGCCCAAAATGGCAGCCTCCATCGGGGTTTTCCCCTCCTGGATGTTGCGTTCGACGTTCTCGACCACGACGATCGCGTCGTCCACCACGAGCCCGACCGCGAGCACGATGGCTAGCAGCGTGAGCAAGTTGATGGTGAAGCCGAAGACCTGCATCAAAAAGATGGCGCCGATGAGCGACACCGGAATGGCGACGATCGGCACGAGCACGGTCCGAAGCGAGCCGAGAAACAGGAAGATCACGATGACCACGATGCCGATCGTCTCGGTCAGCGTGCGCGTCACCTCGTTCACCGCGTTGTTGATGTAGTTCGTGGAGTCGAACGCGACCGTCACGTTCATGCCGGTCGGCAACTCTTGACGGATGGTCTCGATCTCTTTCTTGACCCGACCGATCACGTCCAGCGAGTTGGCGTTGGGGAGCACCCACACGCCCATGAACACGGCCTTCTTGCCGCTCATGCGCACGTCTTGATCGTAGTTGTCGGCGCCGAGCGTGACGTCCGCGACGTCTTCCAATCGGACGAGGGTGCCCTTGTCCTCGCGCAGGACGAGCCTTCGGAAGCCCTCCACGTTTTGTAGATCCGTGGTGGCGGTCAGGTTCACTTGAATCAGCTGGCCTTTGGTCTGACCGACCGCTGCCAAGTAGTTGTTGGAAGCGAGCGCCTGACGAACGGCGGCGGGGCTCACGCCCAGCGCCGCCATGCGCTCCGGCTTGAGCCAGGCGCGCAGCGCGAACTGGCGGCCTCCCAAAATGTCGGCCTTCTGCACGCCGGCCATCGCCGAGAGGCGGGGCTGCACGACGCGAATCAGGTAGTCCGTTACCTGATTTTCTTCGAGGATTTTCGACTCGAAGCTCATGTACATGGCGGCGATCTGCGAGTCCGAAGGCTCCAGATTGATCGCCGGGACCTCCGCCTCGGGAGGTAGCTCCTGACGCACTTGGTTCACGCGCGCGCTGATGTCCGCGAGCGCGGCCGAGGCGGGGTAGTTGAGCTTCAGGCGCACGTTGATGGTCGACAGACCCTGGGTGCTCTGAGACTCGATGAAATCGATGCCGTCCGCCGCGGCGATGGAGCGCTCCAGCGGGGTGGTGATGAAGCCGCGCACGAGGTCCGCGTTGGCGCCGACGTACGGCGTGCGCACGGTGACGGTGGCGCTCTCCAGCTTGGGGTACTGCCGCACGTTCAGCGTGCGGATTGCCTGCAAGCCGGCGATGATGATCACCAGGTTGACGACGATTGCCAGCACCGGCCGGCGAATGAAAAGATCCGTGAGCTTCATGCTGCCCTTGCCTCAGCGATTCTCTGGACGGGGGTCGAGTTGCGGCGGCGGCGCGCCCTTGTTGTTCACGGTGAGCGGGATGCCGTTGCGGAGCTTGAAAGCTCCCGCAGTGACGACTTCTTGATTTTCCTTCAAGCCGTCCACCACTGCGATGAAGTCGCCGCGCGCGGCGCCGACCTTGACGAAGTGTTGCTGCGCGACTTTGCGCGGCTTGCCGTCCGGACCGGGCTTCTCTTCCCCCGTGAAGACGGAGTCCCCGTACGAGGCGTGGACGATCGCGGTTTGGGGCACCGCCACGACCTCGGACTTTTCCGGCATCACGACGTCGATGCGGAGGAACATGCCAGGGCGCAGCTTGTCTTCGATGTCCGGCAAGCTGGCGCGCACCTTGATGTTGCGCGTGATCGGATCGACCGCGGGGTCGATGGCGCTGATGGTGCCTTCCCCGAGCGCGCCCGTGGACCCGGACTGCATGGCGCGCACCGTCATGCCCACACGCAGCTTGGCTAGCTCCTGTTGGGGGAGCGAGAAGTCCACGAAGATGGCCTTCTCCGCTTCGAGCGTGGTCACGGTGGTGCCGGGCGACAGGTACTGGCCCAAGTTCACCTGCCGGATGCCGAGCTTACCGCTGAAGGGAGCGCGGATGACCTTGCGCGCAATCTGCGCGGAGAGCGCACCCGCGTCAGCGGACAAACTCTTGAAGGAGGAGGCGTCCGCGTCCACCTGGGACTGCGCGACCGCGCCCGAGGTCGCGAGCGCGGTGGAGCGCTTGACCGAGATCTGAGCCAGGTCCCTCTTTGCTTGCAGCGACGCGAGCTGCGCGCGCTCTACGCTCGTATCCAGCTCCACGAGCACGGCGCCCTGCTTCACGGTGTCACCCGACTCGAAGTGGATGCGTGAGACCAACCCGGGCGCGTCGTTGCTCAGCGCGACGCCCTTCGCCGTCACCACGCTACCCACGGCGCTCAGTGTCGTTTCCCACACCTGCTTTTGGGTGATGGCGGTGCTCACGACCTCCGGCGGCGGACCGGACTTCTTCATGGCCTCGCCCATGCCGATGAGCATGCCAATTTGCGAGCCTTTGATGGCGACGAGGCCTCCGATGAGGAGGACCAGGCCGAGGATGACGATGACGTAGCGCATGGCTTTGTACTTGAAAGGAGAGAGGCGAGGCGCGTGACTTAACGTTTCTTGGCAATTTCCGCGAGCTATTCAGCGCCGCGCCAATGGCTCGTGCTCCCCTAGGACACGCCGTCGAGAATCGCCACCCCCAGGGCTGACACGCTGTGTCCGCCTTGTTCGTAAACTCGCGTTTATCGGCGGTTTCCAGCGTCATCGCCGGCTCCGCTGCCGCGCGCTCGATTGGAGTGGGCGGACGCGCGGGCCGAATCAATGCGAGACGCCGAACGTGTTTCAAGACCGAAAATGGTTGATCTCGAGGCGAGACCCTGATTCTCGCCCCGCGAGGCTACGCGACGACCTTCCGATTTTCCGCCGCCCGTGCGAAGTGAGAGACCATGAGCGACAGCGAGCTCACCGACTGGTACCGGCGGCTGCGAACGGTGGCGCAGTACGGGCTTACGTACTCGAAAGATCCTTATGATCTCGAACGATTTCGCGAAGTGCTCGCGATCAGCGAGGAGCTTGCGCTGCGCCTTACGCAAGAGCCCGGTCCGCGCGTTTCAGAGGCGCTGCGGCTGGAGCTGGGCCCGCCGAGCCCGAAGCTAGATGCGCGCGCGGCCGTGTTTCGGGACGACCGCGTGCTGCTCGTTCGCGAGACGGCGGACGGCAATTGGTCCCTGCCCGGCGGGTGGATCGATCTCGGGGAAGCACCGGGCGACGCCGCCGCCCGCGAGGTGCGCGAAGAGTCAGGCTACGAATGCGCGCCGCGCAAGTTGATCGCGGTCGTGGACTGGGGCCGGCACTCTCCGGTGCCGCAGCTCTTCCACGTGTACAAGCTCCTGTTCTGGTGCGAGCTCTTGGGCGGGGAGCCGAAACCCAGCTTGGAGACGTCCGAGTCGGGCTTTTTCGGGCTGGACGACTTGCCCCCGCTGTCCCTGACGCGCGTGTCGGAGGCGATGATTCAACTGGCTTTTCGCCATCGCGCTGCGCCCGAGCTCCCCACCGAGTTCGACTGACGGCTCAATTGCACGTATCGCTGCGCCGCAGCTCTGCGTGTGGGCGCTCGGACCTGATGGCCAAGCACGTGTCCACGCAGAAGGGCGGAGGTAGCCCCGAATCCGGCGGCCGGCACTCGCGCCATAATTTCTCGTCGCTACTGGGCCGGCAGCGAGGCGGCAGCACCCAACAGGAGCCGGTCCCGTGGCCGCACATCTCGCCGGGCGCCATCAAGTGGCTGCACGAGGCGTACGGTACGTCGCAGTCAGTGCCCACGTTGCACGTGCAGGCGGTCGCTCGGCACTGGCCCAAGCCTGCAAGTGGAGGATGCGACGGGGAGCTCAGACGGACGCAGTCGTTCCAGTACGTCACTCCATCGCACCCGCAAACCGGATCCGGATCGCTCGGGCAGAGCGGCGGCCACGGCACGCACTGCCCCAAGGGCTCATCGCAACCCGGCTTTTCGCAAACCCAGCCGCTGTCACACTCGAAATCCGCCGCGCACGGCGCGGGCCCCGCTCCGGAAGACGAGGAGTCCCCGCCTTCGGCCACGCTCGGCATCGTGCCGCCCGAACCGCCGCCGCCCATCACCGCCGCGGCGCCGCTGGACGTACCGGCGCTACTGGTTCCGCCGGGGCTCACCTCGGCGCCAGACCCGCTCGCGCCGCTGAACGTGCCGGCTTGTGGCACTCCAGGATGGACGTCGAACACCGCGACCTCGCGCCCTTCACAGCCGCTGAGCGCGGTGAGCAGCGCGAGCCTTGCCCAGGCGCTACTCATTGCTCGACTCCGGCGGCAGCGAATCGGCGCCCACCCGCGGCCGTGAACGAAAGCGCCAGAGTGAAACCAGCGCGCAGCCGCGGCAACTGCAGCAGCGGCCGCGACGACGTCGCGTCGCGCGCGACGAAAGACGTTGGGGCCACGTCATAGTCCAGCGATGCCAGGGCGGACAGGAATGCGCGCCCGGAGATCGGTAGACGCGCGCCCAATAGCGCGCTCAGCACCGGATCCAGGGCGGTTTGAGCGCCGGCGGCGAAGCCTACGTCTGGCGCCTGGACGGGCTCCACCATCAGCGAGTCCAGCCCCGCGCCGAGGCCTACGCACCCAGACACATCCGACGAGACGAGCCAGTCCCAAGTGGGCACGACCCGTAGCTGCAGCGGGCGGACCGTCGCTTCGCCGCGCTCGAAGGTGAGCCCCGAGCTGGCGTGAAGCGCCGCGGAGAGCATCACGCCGGCTTGGCTGCGGCCCAGATTCACGCGAGGCTCCACGACGAGGCCGCCGCCGGGAACGAGTCGCGAAGCGCCGAGAGAGCTGACGCGGAGAAGCGCTCCGAGATCCAAGCCGAATACGGGGCGCGCGACAGGGCGGCGTGTCGCCGCGCGCGCCTTCGGGCGAGGAGCCACGCGCGCCGGCGCAGGGGGAGCGGCTGCGACTTGCAGCGCCGATTCCACCGTCAGGTAGAGCACATGGAGGAGCGACTCGACACCGGTCTCGAGCGACGGCACCTCCGACAAGTGCCGGCGGGTCAGCTCTTGACGCGTCTGGCCATCTTCGATGTCGATGCTGGGCGAAGACACGGTGCGCAGATCCAAGTAGGCGACGACGAGCGGAGGTGGTTCTGCGGCGCTCGTCTCCGGCTCGTCGATCGCTTTGACGCTCGGTTGCACGTCCAGGCGCGATAGCAGCTCGCGAGCCGTCACGCGCACGCGCGCGACCGCCGCCGCGTCGCCGCTGACGCGGAGCTCGACCACGCGCGCGGTCGCGGTGGATGCTGCCCGAGCCGACTCGAGCGCGCCGGCCGCCGGCGATGAGAGCGTCGCCAACGCGAGCACGTAGCAAGACAGCCGGCGCTTCACGGCTGACCCAGAGCCGACAGCCTCTCGGTCGCTTGCCGCCCGTAGATGGAGCGTGCGTACTTACGCTGCACCTCCTGCCACGCAGAGATCTCGAGATCGCGCCGGCCGAGCCGACCCAGCGCTCGCGCGCGACCGACCAGCGCTTCTGCCTCCAAGCCACGGGAAGAGCCCGCCAGGTAACGCTCGAAGCCGACGAGCGCGGCTTGCGCATCGCCGCTGTCCAGCTGGAGGAGCGCGAGCGTCACCCGTGAGAGCTCCGCCTCGGGGGAGCCCGCGTGCTGCTCTTGGAGCAAGTGATACAAACCGGAGGCACGACCGATATCGCCGGAGCGACGGGCCTGGTTCGCATCTCCGAACAACTTAGCGGCCGACGTGGGCTCCTTCGGCGGAGCTTCTACGACTGCGGAGTCGGTGGCCGCGCTCGTGCCGTTGCGCGGGGGCTCCGCCAGCTCGATGCGAGTGACGCTCGCTTGGTGAGCGGCGACGCTCGACTTCTTCAACCCCGCGGGCGCGGGCGCGGGCGCAGGCGCTGACGACGGCGCCGCCACTGGCGCCGTGGCATGGGCGATCGCTGCCGAAGGCGCGCGGGCGGGAGCTGCGCTCGGCTTCGTCATGAGCTTGCCTTCGCGCGGGGACGGCGCGGCCGCGCGTGGTAAACGGTCGGAGAAAAACGCGGTGAGCGCGGACCAGGGCGCCCGGCTCTTGACGCTAGCGGCCACCGCGGCGCTGGCCGTGATGAGCGCCGCCGCCGCCACCCCGATCATCAGCAAACGTCGACGCGCGCGGCGACGCGGTGCAGGCGAGCGCGCGCCCACCGCTGGCTCGCGGCTAGGCAGCGCCAGCGGCCGGAGCGGCAGCGCAGGAGGCGCGGAAGACGCTAGCTGCAGCGCCTCGTCTTGAAAATCTAGGCGCGCCGCGTACTCGAAGCGACAGACCTTGCAGCCCTGCAAGTGCTGCCGCAAACGCTCCGCCTCCGCCGGCAAGAGCTCGCCCTCGAGCATCTTGTCGAATAGCTCCTCCGGGTGGAGATCGACGACGGTCATGGCGTCACCTTCAGCTCGGCGAGGGCCGGTTGAGCGTCGATGCGTTCACGCAGCGCTTCTTTGGCCAAGCGCACCCGGCTCCGCACGGTGTTGACGGGCGCCCCGCTCGCCCGCGCCACCTCTTCCAAGCTCCAGCCCATGACCACACGGAGCGTGAGCGCCTCCGCTTGCTCTTCGGGAAGATCTTCCAACAGCTCGCGCAAGAGCTCGCGGCGCCGGGCGCCCAGCGCGGCTTCGCTCGCGGCCGGCGCGTGCTCCTCACTCGGGCCGAGCTGGCTCAGGGTTTCCCGACGATTGGCGTCGCGCTTGCTGCCCTTGCGAACCCGCAGCGCGACCCGCAGGGTGATGCGCGACGCGTAGCCAGCCGGGTGGCACTCACCGCGAAAGGCAGGCAGCGCGCGCACCAGCGCGATCATCGACTGCTGCACCGCGTCGTCCAAGTCCGCGTGCTTTGCGCCGAGCACGCCGCTCGCCACGCGGCTGAGTGTCGGCCACACGTAGGCGAGAAACTCTTGGGTGGCAGCCAAGTCCCCGGCGGCGGCTCGGGTCGCGAGCTCGCGGGCGCTCTCCTCGTTCGACGGGAGCCCGGCAGGCGCCGCGGCGGGCGCGGCGGGCGCGGCGGGTTGAGGGTCGGATCGGCGGCTCACTCGTCTTTATCGTAGGCTGCCGCAGCCAAAAGCGATCACCGGCTCGCGCGGACGCTCAATTGATCGAAGGATTTCCGCTGGTTCCGCCACGCAGCGCCGCCCGCCAAAACCCCGCGCGCGTCCGGGCTCGCCGCGCGCGCGGTCACTCGGCGGCGCGCGCAGGGTACGGGCGAGCCTGCTTGATGAACAGGTGCGGCTTGCCGTCGGCTTGATCCATGTCGTCGAATTTGAACTCGACGTCCATGCCGTACCAGCTCTTGTTGCCCGCCTTGGGACCGTAGGCCGCGGAGAACCTGGTGTGGATCGCGTCCAGCGCAACGCCGAGCTCGTACGTCTGCGCGGAGGTCAGCACGGTCTCCCCGTCCGGGATCAAGTTCGAGTGCCCGAAGAACGTCACTGGCTGGTTCGGGTTGCTGAAATAGTAGAGGAAGGAGTCGCTCGTCACGCCGGCGGGCGGATGCACGACCTCCGCCTGACCACCCCACTGCACGTTGACGTAGAACGCGGGCTCGATGCCCGACGGGTCGAACGGGTTGTTGGTGACAGCGACGCCGTTGGCCTCCTCGGCCGGGAAGTTGTGGTGGACGAGCAGCGCCATCCCCACGCTGTGGTGGTCGATGCCGTAGTAGCTGCGCTCCTCGAAGGTGCGAAACAGCCAGATGCTGGACCAAGCGCCGCGCACGGCGTCCAGCACGCTCTCCCAATTGGCGGGGTCGCCGGTCTGCGATTCGTAGCAGCCAGCGCACGGGAAACCGTCCAAGTCTTCGCTGTTGGTGCTCGTGCGAAAGCGCATGGTGAGGTCCGGAAAATCCGCCGCGAGCTTGGCCTCGAGCAGAGCTTGAAAATCCTCGTCCACCGGGGCCGCCAGCATGTCCGCCCGAAGCTCGGCGAGCTCCGCTTCCCGGCGAGCCGGATCTGCGGCGAACGTTTCGTCCTCGAGCAGGGCGTCCACCCGCTCGAACAGGCCGTTTTGGGCCATGAACTGATTGTAATAGAAGACCGGGATGCCGAAGGCCTGGGGCGTTGGCACGCCTTCCGTCTTCGCGAGGATGGAGTACTGGGCGGCCTTGCCGCCCCAGGCGCGGACGGACTCCTTGATCGCGTCGCGCAGGGAGACCCCAGCCGCCTCGGGCGTGACCTCCTCGATCGGGAGTAAACGCTTCTCTTCCAGGTTCAGGGCGGGCAGCACCACCGGCGTGGGCTTGTTGCTTTCCCAAAACTCGAGGGCTTCCTCCGCGGTCACCTCGTTGACGCTCCAGTCAGTGGAGCCCACGGTGAGGCGCACCCATTTGCCGTCCAGCGCGCGCAGCTTCTCGTCTTCGAACGCGCCGCGCAGACCCATGTTGGGTGTGTGCCGGTTTTGCGAGAGCACGTTCACGTGCGAGAGGGGAGTTTGGAATTGCTCGGTGATGAGCCCAGCAACGACCGCGATGTCGTTCGGCGCTTCGTCCAGCACCGCGATGTCCTGGTAACCGAGGTAGATGTCCTCCAGCTCGGCGGCTTTGGCGAAGTGGATGCGGCCGATGGTGGAGCCGAGGGTGAGCGGCTGGTAGACGATCTTGCCGTAGAGGTCCCGAGTCGGGATGACCTGCACCTTGCTGTCGAGCTTCTCCGCGACTCGTTCTATGGCCTCGGACGTGGGATGAAACTGCAGAGCCGGGCCGAAATAGCTGACCTTCGCCACCGCCTCGTACAAGCTGGTGATCATCTCCGGGGAGGCGGTGTCGTACGGCGACAGCTCCAGCGCCCAGACTCCCGGCGCCTCGTAGTAGCTCACGGCGCCGAGCACGAAGCGGCGATCGGGCCGGTAGTATTCCGTGGCTTCGAAGCTGGCGAGCTCGGTCACGAGCGGCAAGTCTCCGCCTGAGAGGTGCGCGCTCACGAACTCGTAGTGGATCGCGTAACGCGTGCTGTTCTGGAAATAGAGAGAGCCGTCGTACTGGTCGAGGACCACCTTGGCCGAGCGCGCGCCAGGAAGGCTCGCGTCCAGCGGCTCGGAGGCCATCGCATCGAAGTCCGCTTTGCACGGCAGTGACTGAACCGAGTCCGGTGCGTCTTCCCCGGTGCCTTCGATCTCGCACTCCCCCTCCGTGATGGTCACGGGCGCGCCGCTGCTGCCTCCGCTTCCGGTCGGGGCGGGCGAGGAGTCCTCTCCGCAGCCCATGCAAGTGAAGAGGACGAATGCGCCGGCGAGGTTGAGAAGATGAGCCACGTTGCCTTTCAAGGAGTCAGTGCGAAACAATAGATGCCTCCGTAGCCGCCGCCATCGCCCACGCTCTTCGTGCCGTTGGCGCCAGGTGGACCGGCTTCGATGATGAAAGCTCCCGGCGCGCAGCCGGCCTCGTTGAGCGCGGACATCCAGTTTTCACCGCTACCCATGCCTCCGCCGCCTGGCTTGCCGCCGCCTGGACCGCCAGCGCGCGGCCACGAGTGCCCGCAGTGAGGGGTGCCGTCTTCACCCACCTTGCTCGTCCAGTCCTTGCAAGTGTAGGCCGCATTGCTGCTGAACAGCTTACCTTGTTCGTTGGTACCCGTCAGAACGTCGTGATTGTCGACCTGACCGGCACCGACGTCAGGCGCGTGATTCGGCACACCGTCTTCGTTGGGGAGGTCATTGACGATCGCCGCGTCCGCGCCGGTGGGGCGCGTCGTCAGCAAGCTCGTCTTGTTCTCCGCTAGCAAGCGGCCGGTTCGGTCGTACCACGGGCCCTCGCCGATGCGATCGACGGCGTCGACGGGAGAACCTGCTTCCCCGCGCGTCGCGCTCAAGAAGGCGCGCCAAGTCTTGCCGTTGCCGGGCATGCTCGTCTCGGCGATAGCGGTGCAGATCTTGTCGGCGCCCTTGAGCCCCGCGCCGTCGCCGCTCTCGCCGTAGGTCAAGTCGCCGCCGAAGCCGTCGTCGTTGCCGGAGAGGAGGCGTATCGCCTTCAGGCTCGTGACGAAGAAGCTGAATTTTTCCGAGCTCGGAGTCATGCCGCCGCTGCCGCTCGCGCCTGCGTTGCCGCTAGAGCCTCCCGCTTGCGACCCGCCGCTGGTCGAAGTGGTGCCAGCGCTGCTGCTCGTGCCAGCGCCGCTGCCCGTACCGGCACTGCTGCTCGTGCCAGCGCCGCTGCCCGTGCCGGCACTGCTGCCTCCGTTGCCGCTGCCAGCCGCGCTCGTGGACCCTGCTTGACCGGCCACCCCCGGGTCTACCACCAGGTTGTCGTCGCTGCAGCCGACGACGAACGTGGGAAGCGCGATCAGCGAAGCCGTCAGGTATTGCTTGAACATCGGGACACCTCTAGCGGTCGGCAAACGGCCGTTGAAAAGATCTCGGGAGCCCGTGAGGGCTACTGGCAAGTGGCGTCGGACTCGCAGAGCTGTCCGTCCGGACAGTCTTCTTTCGTCGTGCACGAGACCACACCGGGCGTGGTCAGGTAGCGCTCTACTAGAGCGGATACCTCGAGCTGGACCCGGCCGTGGTCCAACTGAACGGTGTCTATCGACGTCCGCGTCAGTACCACGCTGGGGTACCCGGCAACGCCGAGCCCGATCAGCTCCGCGATCATCTCCTGAGAGATGGTGAGTGAGCCGGTGTCGGGGGCGTCGCACTCGATCAGACCTTTGACGCCGCCATGGTGGCTCAGGTCGATCTTGACGTGCATCTGGGATGCGGCGCCGCTCGGAGCTGCGTCCCACTCGAGGACCAGGGGCTTATCAGGGGAAAGCGCGAAGTCCGTCGTCGCCAGGTCGATCGGGTTCACGCCCGCGGCGGAGAGATCGAACGCAGGGTAGTCCGCGCCCACGGCGTGCACCTCGATGGTGTCCTCCGCTCCGAACGGCGGGTACGCCAGAACGGTTCCTGCCGGCGGCTGGTAGGCGGCGGCGATTTCCTTCAACGCGATCTCGCTGCCGCCGCCTTCGACCTTGACCCCCGTCAGCGTGACCGCGCCCACGGAGTGCGGCTTGGCGTAAGGCTGGCACTTACCATCGGCGACGCACACGCCGCCCTCGCAACGCTCTTCACAGAACGGGCTCTTCGGTGTCTTCAGCCGGCAGTCGCCCTCTTTCGACTTCTCCGTCCACACGAGGTTGGAGGGCACCGGCCCATCCCCGACCTGGCCGACCACCGCCGTCATGCTCTTGTCGACCTTGATCTGAATCGCGAACGTGCCCACGATCTGGTCCGGGTCGGTCGGGATGACGTTGCCGGTCCCAGAGCTGCTGGTTCCTGCGGCGTTGGACCCACCGCTGCTCGACCCACCGCTGCCCGCTGCTGCTGGCCCTTCCGTAGGGTCGTCACCTCCGGAACAGGCCGCCATGCCCAGGATGAGCGCTCCAGCAAACAGCGAGCCCACAAATTTACGAATTGGTTGCTGAATTGTCATCGGGTCGTGTTTCAAGCTTTCGGGGCGCAGTATCGGGCAAAGCGATCAAAGCCCCACCCAAAAAAGTCCTCTGACGGGTGCCGGGGCATGGCGGTTGCAGCTCTCTCCACATGACTCAAGCGGTCGCCGGCCAGGAGAGCACCCCCGAAACCGTGCTCCACCTCGTCTCTCTCCTGCGGGATTTCGACTCGGCCACGCTCGTCACCCGCTCGCGCGGAGGTAGCCTGCACGGCCGCCCCATGGCCATCGCACGCGTGGAAGATAATGCCACGCTTTGGTTCATCACGAGCGTGGGGTCCGCGAAGGTCGACGAGGTGGCGGAGGACTCGCGCGCCATGGTGACGCTGCAAAGCGCTTCTCGGTTCGTCTGCGTCAACGGCAGCGCCGAGCTCGTGTTCGACCCCGACCAGATTCGCGCCCTCTGGAAGAGCGAGTACCGAGTTTGGTACGAAAGTGACCGCGACCCCGACATCGTGCTCGTGCGGTTCACGTCCTTCGACGCCGAGTACTGGGACAACTCTGGCGCGCGTGGCCTCAAGTACGTCTTCCAAGCCGCGCGCGCGTACGTCTCCGGCCAGAAGCTGGACGACCCTCACGAGCTCGATGGCGAGACCGAGTCCCACGCCAAGCTGCGCCTGTGGAGTGGGGATTCGGACTGATGCGCTAGAGCGCGGCACGGACGTTGCTCTCGACCCGTGCCATGCCTCAAACGCTTCGCTTCGGTTACGCTTCCAAGAAGGTTCTTTTCGGTCTCTTAGGGGCCGCTACCTGGATGGTGGCTACGCCCGCTCTCGCTGCCGGCGGGCGCGGGGCTGGCAAGACGCACATCGCGGTGGACTTCGACTTCACGACTGCGGTGGACGAGGACTCGACCGACTCCGGCGGTGGCGGCGCGCTCCGTCTGGGGCAAAAGTACGACCTCCTCCTCGTCTCCCTGACGCCGGAGCTCGGCGGCGGCTACCACGGCTTCGGTGGAGGCAGCGATGCCAAGTTGTATTCAGGGTTTATCGGTGGTCGCTTGGGCATCGGTAAGATCATCGAGCCCTCGGTGTTCGGTCACGTCGGCCTCGGGCGCCTGGAGGGGGTCGCTCCACGCACGGCGCCCCTTCTGGACGCAGGCGTCGCGCTCGACCTCACCATACTGCCTCTCATCGATCTCGGTCTGCATGGCGCCTACAACGTCATGATGCCCAAGGATGACGGCACCGCGCTCAAGTTCGTCACGCTGGGTGCGCACGCCGCGCTCGTCTTCTAATTCGTAGCGGAGCGCGGATGAGCCCTGAAGCCAGCGCGGCTGCAGGGCTCCCTCGCCACGAAGCAGCGGTCACGAGAGCGAGCGCTTGACCGCCTTGATCGTATCGTGAGTCCGGCGCTGCTCCGGCAAGATCGCGAATTCCACCAGCTGCCGCGCGCTGGGCTCTAGGTTGTCCAGGTCGCGCAGGTAGTCGTCGCGCCCATGGTCTTCACCCTCCTCCAAAACCGTGATCGCCGCGCTCTCACTGATGGCGGCGGCGCTGCGTTCGATCATGCGCACGAGGGAACCCCACGCACCGGAGCTATCCGCCGGCTCGCCACCTCGGCCCAAAATCGCCTCGGTGAGCAGCCGGGCGCGCTCTTCGTGCGACCGCGTGCACTGCACCAGCGAGGGACGGAACTCGCTCTGCTCCAAGCGTTCCAAGGCCAGGCGGTAAGTCTCTGCCGCGGAGAGCTCCCCGCGAAGGAACGAGTTCAACTGGCTGATCGTGTCCGATTGGTCGTGCGCGATGTTCTGCATGAGTAACTCCTCGGTATGAAGCTCGCCGCTTCCCATGAAAGGTAGGAACGACGAAGTTGCAGGAAGCGGACCACACTTGCAGTGTGGCAATCCGACCTGCCTCGGTGGGACACGGTGCCTCGAGTTTCCGGCGCTCGTGCTACGCAAGCGCCCTGCAATCGTTTGGCACGTCGCCTGCTTCAACACCGGACAAGGAGCAACACGTGGAAACCAACACCTTCGACATCATCGGCATGGCCAAGCGCGTGGACTCACGTGTGAAGCGGAAGCGCGCCGCGCGCATCCTGGGCGGCATCGGCGTCGCGGCAGCAGGGTTGCTGCGCGGAGGCAGCTTGGCGCCCCTCTTCGTGCTCGGCGGCGCGGCGTTGTTCGTGCGGGGGGTCACGGATCGCCCACTCAAGGAAACCGCCCACCGCGTCGAACGCTGGTTCTCGCGGCCGCACACTCACCGGTTCGGTGAAGGAAAGCGGGACCTGGTTGACGAGGCCTCGTGGCAATCATTTCCGGCGAGCGACCCGCCTGCGACCGGCGCCTTAGGGATCCGCTGAGCCTCACCGGGCCTGCCGCTGAGCCTGCCTCAGCGGCCGGTCTGGAACTCCGAGGTGACCTGATTGGGCGGGGTTTCCGCGGGGGTGGCAGGCCTCGGCGGACGCAGCCGCTGACGCTGCTCGTCGTACCAGGTCCCCCGCGCCATCATGAGGCGCCCGTCGCTCCGGTACCAAGAATGCCACGGGGCGAACTTGCTCTTTGGCGGAGCGGTGACCCACCCGCCCCTGCGCCAAACGTAGCCCTCGCCGTGGAAAACCCACTCTCCGTCGACCCAAACCACGTCGGCTTTGGGCTTATCAGGCACCGTCTCCGCGAGAGCCGCCGGAGGGGGATACGGCACTTCTGCATAGGCAGCGAGTGGATGCTCCGTCAGAGGGGGAGCCGGCAGGCTGCCGCCGCAGCCAATAAGAAGAAGAGCCAGCGCGAGCGAACATCGCTTCATTGGGGTGGCCCAACCCTTGCAGTTGCCGTGCCGTGAATCGTGATGGCGCCAGCTTGCTCCGAAGGGCGGGCGCGTGGCTCTTCCTGCTGCTCGTCGTTTCGTTGGCGCTCGGCTGCACCCGCGCCCCCTCGCAGCGGTTCAACCTCCAGAGCCTCAAGGTGACCGGCAACTCCCAGTTGGAGGACGCGGAGATCGAAGAGCGGATCGCCTCGCGCGAAACGCCGCGCTTTCTCGGGCTGTTTCCGGGCGTCATCTACGACTACGAGATTTTCAACCGCTTCGTTCTCGAGCGGGATTTGCAGCGGATTGAGCGCTTGTACCGCAGCCGCGGCTACTACGAAGCCCATGCTCGCGCCGCCCATGTGTATCGCGATGGCGCGAAAGTTCGCGTCGAGATCGTCGTCGAGGAAGGCCAGCCGGTGCTGCTACGTCGGGTGGACGTGCACGGCTTGGAGAAACTGCCGCCAGCTCTGCGTGCCGAAGCCCGAAGCGCGGTGCTGAGCGAGATGCCGCTGGAGGAGCCGCTCGAAGAAGAGAAGCTCGACACCGCGTCCAAGGCGCTCGCGCGCATGTTGGGGGATAGCGGCTATGCGCAGGCCGTCGTCCAGAAGAGCGCGGACGTCAACCTCCCGAAACGCACCGCCGCAGCGGGCTTCTGGGTCAACGCCGGTCAACCCTCCGAGCTGGGTGAGGTGACGCTACAGGGGTTGCAGGATTTGCCGGAGCCCAAGGTGCGCCAGGCGCTCGCTCTCGAGCCAGGCATGGCGTACTCGCAATCCGAGCTCGACGAGGCCGAGCGCGCTCTGCTCGATTTGGGCGTGTTTGCGTCCGTGGAAATCGAGCCCCAAGTGGACAAGGCGACTCCCGGACCGAACGGCAAGCCTCGCGTGCCCATTTTGGTCAAGGTCGAGAAAGCGAAGCTTCGCAGCATCCACGTCGGCGGCGGCGCTCTGGTCGACGCGCTCCAGAGCGATGCTCACTTGACGTTTGGTTGGGAGAACCAGAGCTTCCTCGGCGGAATGCGCAAGCTGCAGTTTCAGGTGCAGCCCGGCGTCGTGTTCTATCCGACGCGGTTTCCGACGTTTCAAGCCCCGACGAAACTGCTCCCCAAGGCCACGTTTCGTACGGAATTTCGCCAGCCTGGGTTCATTACGGGTCGCACCAACTTGGTCCTTCGGGGGCAAGTGAGAGCGGGCCCCGTGCTGTGGCCGGGCGACGCGAGCGACAAAGTGCCCATCATTGGCTACTTCGACAACCGAGTTTCTGCAGGGCTCGAGCGCACGTTCCGGCGCTTGTACACCTACGTGTCTCACAACGTGCAGGTGAACGTGCCCTTCTATTATTACAAGCCGAGTGACGGCGAGAACCCGTCCCTCGGTTTGGTCTGGGTCTCTTACCCGGCGCTCACGACGACGCTGGACCTGCGCGATGATCCGATCCACCCGCACAAGGGCCTGTACCTAGGCAACGAGCTGGAGGTCGCGGGGGTCGGGGGCGATGCGCGCGACATCAAGATCCAACCCGAGGCGCGCGTCTACCTTCCGGTGAGTAAGCGCGTGACCTTGGCCTCGCGCGTGGGCATCGGCTTGCTGTTCGCGCAAAACTACGGCGAAACCGTGGAGAGCAACAGCCTCACGCGCCAGCCGCCGGCCGGTTACGAGGCCAACAACGACGAGAAGTGGATCCACGACATCCAGGTCATGTTCATGCGCGGCTTGTTCGCGGGTGGCTCTGGCTCCAACCGAGGCTACTCACTGCGCGAGATCGGCCCGCACGGGCGAGTGCCATTCTACAACTACGGGCAGTCGACCGCGGGCCAGAACTGCGCCGCGGCGGACGCGGATCCTTCGGTGTGCTCGCTGCCGTTGGGAGGATTCACGCTGTGGGAGGCGAGCGTGGAGCTCCGTTTTCCACTAGTCGGTGATTTGGCGGGCAACCTGTTCGCGGACGCGGCGGACGTTTCGGCGCGCCGCGTCGACTTCCGGTTCCGGCCTCACTTGAGCGTGGGCTTCGGGTTCCGCTACGACACGCCGGTTGGACCCATCCGGCTGGACCTGGGCTACCGCGTCCCGGGGCTGCAGGCGCCCGCTGATGCGCCAGACGAGCGCAAGCCCAAGGACGGGCCGTTCGGCGTGCCGGTCGCGCTATCCTTCGGGATTGGAGAATCCTACTGATGGCTCCGCGTAGGCATTCCCGCTGGTGGCGCTGGCCGCTGTACTTCGTGCTCGGCTTGGTCGCGCTAGTCGGGCTGTTGTTCGTCTCCCTGCGCACCTCCTTGGCGCGGGAGCAGGTGCGAACGCAGGTGAACGGGATTTTGGCGGAGCTGTTTCAAGGCAAGCTCGTCATCGATCGCATTGGCCGCGTCGGGCTCTGGGGCGCTTCCGGAATCGACGTTCGGGTCTTCGACCCGAAGGGTGCGCAGGTCATTCGCGCGCAGGGCATCAGCGCGGAGCTCTCGGTGCCGCGCACGGTTTGGCAGTTCGTGACCAACGCGGACCGGCCCGAGCTGTACGTCGCCCGCGTGCACGTCGACCACGCAGACGTCGCTCTCCGCGAGGACGAAGAGCTAGGAGTCACGCTTGCCGGCACCTTCCTGCCGCGGGACACGAGCGAGCCGGAGAAGCCTACTCCTCCCGGAGATGGCCCGCGCGTGCACCTTCCGCGCGTCACGTTCGGCAGCGTTTGGGCGCACGGGCGCGCTTCCGGATCGCCGGACCTGGACGCCGAGCTCCACGACCTGCGCGCCAGTCTCGAGCAGTCCCCGGTCGATGGCGTCACCCTCGACTTGGCTGAAGTGCAGCTGGTGTCGCGCGGGCTGCCAACCGGCGCGGACCCGAGTGGGCGCGTCACAGGGCTGATTCAAGCTCCCGCCGAGGAGACGGCTCCGCTCCGGCTCGAGGTCACGCTCGACGGGCGAGCCGCCGGCTCCCCGCTCGCCTTGGAAGCGAGCTGGGTCGGTGACGACGTGCACGCTTTCGTCTACGCCACGCGAGTGCCAGCGGCGTTCGTCAACGCGCAGGCACCCGGGCTCGCGCTGGACGGCGACGTCACCCTGCTGGCAGACGTTGACGGCCCCCTTCCACAGCTGGACTTCTGGGTAGACGTGGACGCGAGCGCCGCGCACGTGACCGCGGTCGGCTACGCCGTCGTGGCGCAAGGGATGGAGCTCGGCGCTACCGTGCAAACCTCGCGTGTCAACGCCGCGCGCGCCGTCGCAGATGGACCAGATACGGACCTCTCGCTGCAAGCCAACGTCTTGCTCCTCGAAGATCGCGAGGACAGCTACGTTGGCGCGTACCGGGTCGACGTCGAGCCCGGACGCGTGCAGGCAGAGGTGACCCCCGCGCTGTGGCTCACCGGCCACGCCGCGCTCGACGCGGATGGCAGCGTCGAGACGACGGGCAAGCTCGGCGCGGATGAATCGGGGGCTTCGGTGCTGGGAAGCTACCGAGTGTCGCTGCCGAAGGAAGGTGAGGGGCGCGTCTCGGCGACTCTCGAGGCACGGCTCGAAGACCCGGCTCGGCTCGCACCGTTTGGTCTGCGCACCGCCGGCACGGTCGCGCTCCGGGGCGAGCTGCGGCTGCAGTCAGGCGTCATCGACGCGAAGGCTTCCGCGAGCCTGAGGCGGGTGGACCAGGCGCAGATCCAGCTCCGCAACGTGGAGCTACGCGCCGAGGCTGCCGGCACCTTGCAGGCTCCACGCGCGCACGCCGCCGTGACGGTGGACGCGCTCTCCGGGCGCGCTCACGCGGACTTGGACTACGGCCCCGAGGGCGAGCGGCTCGAGCTGTTTCTCGCCGACATCGACCTCATCCGTCTGGCCCACATGCTGGACCTGCAAGTCCCGGTGCGACAGAGCACGCTCGCTTTGGACGCTTCGCTGACCCGCCGAGCCCCCGCGCGGGTCTACGAGCTAGACGCCACGGGAAAGGTCGACTTCGGCGAGCTGGGCAGCGTGAGCTTGCTCGCGAAGCAGCTGCAGGTACCTCCGAGCGCGCCCAACCTCGCAAGACTGGGGACGCTCCAGGGGGAGCTGTCCGCGCGCGGCAAGCTGGACCTCGATCGGCTGACCCCGCTGCTGGCGGAGGCCGGCGCGCCGATCGAGCGCGTCGGGGGCAAGCTGCGCTTCGAGGTCGCGGCCAAGAACCGGGCCGATGATCCGCAAGGCTTGGAGCTCTCGGCTTCCATCGATACGAACGCCTTTCGCGTCGTGGAGAAGCGAAGAACACCCGACGAAATCAAGACGACCGCCGACGCGATGGCGTCCGAGCCGATGGCGATCGAGGGCATTGATTTGCACTTCGCAGCTCGCACTTGGCCGAGCACCGGCGAAGCGGTTGCGACTGCCATACTTCGGGACCGAGGCGGCACGTTGCTCGACGCTCAGGCGGAGCTGCAGCTCGCGGGGCTCTGGCCGAACGGGTTGACGGATGTGGCGGCGCTCTCACGTGCGCCGCTGCGCGCTACGTTCGAGGTTCCGAAGCGGCGCATCCAGCGCCTTCCCCCGTTGGTGCGACCCGACGCGCTGCTCGGCCAAGGAATGCTGGAGGGCTCGCTCGAAGGCAGTGTGCTGGAGCCCCGCGTGAAAGTGCACGTCGCGCTGTCTTCCTTGCGCGCGGCCGGCTCGAGAGCGCCAGTGGACCTCGGCGCGGACGTTACCTACACGCCCGAAGGCGGCGACGCCCGCGTCGATGCGAAGATGACCCGTACCGGCGCCGCGGTCCTGACCGTAGATACGAAGTGGCAAGGCGATCTGCGGCAGGCGGGCGACCTCGCCACCGGCAAGACCGGACTTAGCGGCAGCGCGAAGATCGCGCTCGAGAACTTCCCGCTCGACGTCGTACCGATGATCGTGGATCGTCAAGTGAACGGTCGCATCAGCGGCGCGATCGAGGTCAAGGACTGGGGGAAGGACGCAGACGTCGAAGCCAAGCTCAGGTCCACGACGCTCACGGTCGGCCAAATCGCGATCTCGAACTTGGAGCTCCAGGCGCGAACCGACGCCGACAAGCTCGTAGCCGAGCTGGGGCTCAATGTCGGGTCCGGCTATTCGAAGGCGACGTTGGACGCCGGTATGCATTGGGGCAACCGGCCCCTGCCGGAGCTCGAGCACCGCGGCGTGGTGCGCCTGCAGACCCGCGCCTTCCGGCTGGAGACGCTCAGCCCGCTGCTCGGCGGAGTGGTCAGCGAGCTCGGAGGCGTGCTCGACGCGAACACGGAGATCGCAGTGACGCCCGACTCGACTCGCCTTTCCGGCTCGGCTCAGCTCGAGCAAGGGGTGCTGCAGCTGCCGGCGCTGGGGCAGCGCTTCAGCGACATTCGGGCGAGAGTCGGGGTGGCGGACAATCAGTTCAAGCTCGAGCACCTGGAGGCGCGTGGCACCACCGGGCGTGTCACGGCCAAGGGCGCTGCGCAGCTGGACGGCTTCGAGCTGCGCGGCGCGAACGCCCAGCTACGCATCGCGAAAGACGAAGCGCTGCCCCTCACCCTCGAAGGCGCGGCGATCGGAGACGCGTGGGGCAGCATCGACGCGAGCTTCGCTTCGCCCCCCGAAGGTGAGCGCAAGCTGGACATCTCGGTCCCGGATTTTCATCTCGTTACGCCCGAGACGAGCGGGGGAAGCCTGCAGAGCCTGGAGGCCAACCCGGAGATCCACGTCGGTGTGCGCCGCGCGGACGGGAAGTTCGTCGAGCTTCCGGTGCAGCCGCTCGAGCCCGGTGAGAGCGAGGCTGCTTCCGGCGAGCCGCCCCAGCCGCTCCGCATCACGGTGAAGCTCGGCAATGCGGTCACGGTGGAGCGCGGGCGCACGGCCACCGTCCAGCTCACGGGCCAGCTCGCGGTGCTCGTCACGAGCGATACCCAGATCAACGGCCGTATCGAGGTGCGCGGTGGCAAGCTCGACGTGCAGGGCAAGACGTTCGATATCGAGCGCGGCGTCATCACGTTCGACGGCAATGACCCAGCCAACCCGACCATCACGGCCACGGCTCGCTGGGACGCTCCCGGCTACACTGTCTATGCGGAATACCTGGGTGACGTGCAGAACGGACGTATCAAGCTGCACTCGGAGCCGCCGCTCACGGACAGCGAAATCGCGAGCCTGCTCTTGTTCGGGAGCCCCGATGGAAACGCCGGCGCGACGAGCGGCGGCAGTGACGCGGCGCTGGCGGTGAGCGCCGTCGGCGACACCGCCGCCAAGGGCCTGAATCAGGTGCTGGACGACTTCACCAATCTGGACGTCAGCGCGCGCATCGACACGACCACCGGCTCTGCACGCCCGGAGCTCGTCTTCCAGGTTTCGCCGCGCGTCGCGGCCAAGGTCACCCGCGCAATCGGCACCCCTGCGGTAGGGGAGAGTCAGGACCGCACCTTCTTGACGCTCGAGCTCCGCTTGCGTCGCGCGTGGGCCCTCTCTGCGCTCTTCGGCGACCGAGGCGCCACCGCGCTGGACCTCATCTGGCGTAAACGGTACTGACGGCGGCTCGGCATGGGAGTCAACGCGCCGTAGCATCTTCGCCCGGCGTCCACGGCCAGACACGAGGCGGCCGGAGGTTGACGGGTGTGAGCGGCGCGACGCGGAAGACTTGAAGCCCCTGCCAGCCCGTCGGTTTCAGTGAGAACCAGGGCTAGGCGGCGTTCGTGCCGAAGCGGGACCAACGTCGTTGGCCCCGCTCCTTTTCAAATTCTGGACGAGCTCAATCAGTGACCGGGCGACGCGGCAGACGCGGAGAGCGACGCAGGCGCGGGCTCGCCCGGCACCGAGAGTCGGCTCACGACCTCTTGCGCTACGCGGCGTGCCAACAAGCGCAGCGCCCAGATTCCGACCGTCTTTGCGGCGGTGGAGAGCGCCGACGGCTGCCCCGGAGACAACCAGCGGTCCCGCCGCCGCCCGCGCCGCACGAGCGCTACCGTTACGCCCACCGCAACCGCGGCTCCGGCGACGACCACGGCCGCCCCGAGGGCAGGCTTGAGCTCGCCGCCGATGCGCCGAGCCATGTTCTCGCTGCTTCGACCCACCGCGCGCAGGCTGCGCGAGAGCTCGGCCTTCTCGCGAGCGACCGCCGCCTCCGCCCGCGCAATTTCATCCATGTCGCTTTGACTCGCCGTGATTGGCATCGTGCCCCATGTCTTTCAGCCGGCGCAGCTCGCGCACGGCGAATAAGGAAACTCCCAGCGCCAGCCCAAAAGAGATACCCAGCATCCATACGACGCTGGGCCACGGCTGGCTCCCGAACAGAACAGGTGAAAGCGCCAGCAAGCAGGCGAACACCTGGACCAGCAAAAGCGCCAGCCAGAGCAGCACCAACCCCGCACCAATGCGAGCGATGAACGCCCTGGCTTCCATCGCGGCCAGCCGCAGCTCCGCGCGCGCGAGCGCGCCGACGTTGTCGATCACCGCTGACAGCGCTTCACCAGGATTTTCCGGCGAGCCCGTGCTGGTGCGGCGCGGAGCCTCCACGCGCGGCTCCATCACGTCGGGACGCGGCGCCCGAAGATGAGGGAAACGATGGCGAGGATGAGGAACACGAAGAACAGGATCTTCGCGACGCCCACGGCGCTGGCAGCAATGCCGCCGAAGCCGAACACGGCCGCGAGGAGCGCAATCACGAAAAATACGGCAGCCCAGTACAACATGACGTCTAGTTCCTTGAATGTTGGTGCGCGAGACTGCGCGACCCGACGTCGAGGGGCTAAGCAGAAGGCGTGCCAAATCCGACACGCTGCGATCCGCAGCAGTTTAGTGGCTAGAACTCACCGGTGGACGTCGTTAACGACCCAGCGAGGCCAAACGCTACGTCGCAGTAGCTCCACGCACCACTTCCAGCCTTCATCGGCCGTTCCAACACCACTGCGTGGCACATCACGTGCAATCGCCGACGACGCCGCGCAGTTCTGCGCGGCCTTTTGCCGTGACTCGTCGAGGAAACATCATGAACAACCGCTTCAAATTCGCCGCATTGTTGTGCTTTGGCTTGTCTGCCGTCTCCGTCGTCGGCTGTAGCGACACCGTGGACGAAGTCAAAGACGAGGTCGACTGTCACCAGGTCTGCAGTCGGTATGCGGACTGCGTAGACTCCGATTACGACATCGACGCTTGCCAAGACCGTTGCGAGAGCGCTGCGGACAATAGCGAGGCGCGTCGCAACAAGCTGCGCGCGTGCGACGACTGCATCGAAGACAAGTCGTGCGGCGGCTCGTTCGTGTGTCTGGACGAGTGCTCTGGAATCGTCCCCTGAGGCTTCAGGGATGACCGGGCGGCGGTTCGCCGCCCGGCTCCTTCATCCACAGCTCTCGAGCGCGATCTCGCACCTTGAAGTAGGCGGCCTGGGATTCCTCGAGAGCGCGAGCCGACCAGGCTCGAGCCGGGGCGAGCTCCGGAGCTTGGGCGACGCGCGGTAGCAGCGCGATGACCGGCAGCAACACCGCGCCCGCCAACACGAACGAAGCAATGCGGCGGCGATTCCGGCGAGGCGCGGGGACGGGCGTCACCACGACGTCCATGCTGGGAATACGGCGCGATTTTTGGGGCCGCGTCTCGGACACCGGCGATTCGTTCGCGTCGAGGTGCCGGCGGATGCGCTCCGCGTCCGTCTCCGGGCTCCACGTATCGAGAGGCGCCAACGCCTCCGCGAGCTCCGCCACGTTGGCGAAGCGACGATCAGGCTCGCGCGCCATGCACCGCTCCACGATGTACACGAGCGCCGGCGGCAAGCTCGGCTTGATCTCGAGTAGCGGCGTCACCTCGGCGGTGAGGATCTGAAGACACAGACTCTGCGGGTTGTCTCCAAAGAAGGCAGGGCGATGCGCGAGCAGCTCGTACATCACCACTCCGAGACCCCAGATGTCGCTTCGGGCGTCGACATGCCCGGTACCTTCCACCTGCTCGGGCGACATGTACCCGGGAGAGCCCACGCCGACGTGACCGCGGGTGAGCGCGCGGCGGCTGTGGCTGCGAGCGATGCCGAAATCCAACACCTTGAGGCACTCGCTGCCATCGGCTTCCACCGCCAGAAACAGGTTCTCCGGCTTGAGGTCGCGGTGGATGATGCTCTGGGCGTGGGCCGCGGCGAGACCCGCGCAGGCTTGCAGGGCGTAGCGGACTACGCGAGCTGGCGAGAGCCCTTCTTCTCGAGCCGCGATCGTGAAGAGGTCTTCACCCCGGAGCAGCTCCAGCACCATGAAGGGTAGGCCCGCGCTCGAGGGAGGGGAGGCGATGGCCCCGAAATCCAGGACTCGCACGACGTGGCGGCTTTCCAGCTGCGCCAGGCTACGAGCCTCGTTACCGAAGCGCTCGATGGCTTCGGGAGACCGCAGCATTCGCGGTAAAACGACCTTCAAGGCCACGTTTCGGTCCAGCATCTGGTCGTGAGCCTGCAGGACCACGCCCATGCCGCCCCGGCCGAGCTCGAACTCCACGCGGTAGCGCCCGTGGACCAGATCCCCGGCTTTCGGTAGCTCCGGGAGATCGCCGGGGTCGCTCGGCGCGCGCAATGGCTCTACTGACATGTGCACCTGCTAAGCAACCGACGTGCCGACCGTATTTGCTCGGGTTATTGCGTGGAACGACCGCGGTGCGATCCCGGGTGAGGCGAAGTGGTGCGAGACAAAAAGACTCGAAGTAAGTCCTCGCCGGGCAGCGGTGCTGATACTACCCTGCGGGGGTGAGTAACCCATCCACATCGCCGGGGGAGAAGGCACAGCGGTGCGTTCTCATCGTCGAGGACGACGATGATTCGCGCGAGATGCTAGGCGAGCTCATCGCGGCGTTCGGTCACCGAGCCGTCCCCGCGGCCAATGCGGCCGAGGCTCTGGCGCGGGCTCGAGATCAGAGGCCGGACGTGGCACTCATCGACATCGGGCTGCCCGAGGTGGACGGTTGCGAGCTAGCGCGCCTCCTGCGAGCGGTGATGGTGGAAACCCCGGGGCTGAACACCCGGCTGGTCGCGCTCACCGGCTATTCGGACGGCGCCATGCGTGAGAGCGCAGGCGCGGCCGGGTTCGACGCCTACGTAGTCAAACCGATCATGCCCGAAGCATTGGAAGCCCTGCTCGGTGCCTAACCTGACCGACCCGCTGGATCTGTCGACCTTACTCGCCCGCATGGATGACCTACGCCAAGCCGAGCGTCGGGCGGTCAGCGCGCGCATGGTCTCCGTCGCGGGCCACCTCGTCGGCACGCCGCTCAACGTGATCGCCGGCCGCGCGGCGCTCATTCGCACCAACCCGACTCCCGAGGCCATCGAGGAGAACGTCAGGCGCATCGAAGAGCAGGTGGAGCGGCTCGCCGTGCGAATTCGGCGCCTCATCGACTATTTCGGCCTCGCCGACCCAGGGCTGTCCGACAAAACGTTGGGAGAGGTCGTGAGCGAGGCGCACGCGCTCTATGCCCCGGTGGCTGCCAGCAAGAACGTCGGCCTGGAAATCTCGGTTTCCGGCTTCGAGTCGCTGAAAGTGGAGGGCGCGATTGCCTCCCTGGTGCTGACCACGCTGCTCTCGCTCGCGCTGCGCACGGCGAGCGCCGGGCAGAAAGTGTCGCTGAGCGCGAGCGAGCGCGGGCCTCAGATGGTGGCGCTGGAGCTGGCGTGCCCCGGGCTCGAAGCGCCGCCGAAGAGCTTCGAGCGCTTGGAGCCGCCCGAGCATGGCCTCCGCTACGACGCGGGCACGCTGGAGACGCTCTGGGTTTGCCTCGGTTTGTCACGGCGGCTTGGCGGCGGCCTCGAGGTGACTCCGGCGGGCTCGGACGCCGGCGTGACGGTGCGCTTCGACTGCGCGCACCGCTGAGCGCGTGGCCTTCTGACTCGGCGTGATCCAACTGCCGCCACGCGGCGAGGAGCCGCCACGCCGTTTGGCCTTCGGCTCGCGCTTAAAACGGCACCGGCGCCGGTATCGTCTTCTCGGCACGCTTGATGCACTGCTCCAATGCATGTCGGAGACGCACGAGAGCACGACGGTCTGCGAGCTGCCGCTGGATTTCACGCAGTTCCTGAGCGCACGGCTGGGCACTGAGCTGGGCGAGGCCCTCTCGGTACTTGGTTCGTTCTTGCTCACCTTCGAGCCCTCGGAACGTCGCGCGGGCAGCGCTTTGCTGCGACCTTCGCCGCATCCGGCCGTCTCCCCCACCTAATCATATCGAGGTAACCGACATGGACCAAAAGAAGCTACTGATGTCTCTGGGCACGGCGATCGCGGCATCCAGGATCGCCCGGACGGTCACCGGAATCGAGCTGGACGACGTGCTCGGCACGGTCGGCCTCTCGCGGCGCCGCAGTCACTTCCTCGAGAACCTCGGGCTCGTGGCCGCGGGCGCGATCGTCGGCGCTGGCGCCGCCATCCTGTTCGCTCCGTCGAGCGGCACCGAGACTCGTCGACGCTTGGGCGAAGAGGCCTCCAAGCTCGGCAGCGCGGCCATGGACGCCGTGAAGGAACAGAAGGAAGAGGCCATGCGTTCGATTTCGCAGGTGGCCAACGGTCACGTTTCTGCGAACGGCCGCGCCTGATCCGATAACACCATCCAACGGCAGACCCACTTCCGCCCCAACCTCGGAAGCTGCCGTTGACTACTTTCAGCCACTCTGGCGGGCATCTCCTAAGCCCGCCAGAGTGGCTGCGTTCGTTTTGTGGCCTCGCTCGTCGGCGAGGGGCGGTGCTGGTTGCAACGTGGCGATGTGGCGTGGCGCGCCTGCCATGCGGGGCAAGAACGAGGCATGTTGCTCGCGGTTATCGCGGAAAAGCCAGGGTTTCCCAATGGCATCGATGTTGCTGAGGGGTCGACGTTGCTCGATCCCGAGTGAAGGAGGATACGATGATTCGTTTCGCTAGCACCGCTCTGTGCACCCTATTGGTCGTCGCTTGCGGTGGAAGCTCGCTGCCGCCCGCCAAAGTCGCGGACACGCAGTCTTCAATCAGCGCAGCTACCGCCGTTGGTGCAGACCAGAACCCGCAAGCCGCTCTTCACCTGAAGATGGCTCGCGACCAGCTCAAGCAGGCGCAAGGTCTGCTGGAGGACGGTAAGGACGACGAGGCCCGCCTCGTCTTGATGCGCGCCGATGCCGACGCCGAGGTAGCGCTCATGATCACTCGCGAGGCCCAAGCCAGCGCCAACGTGCAGAAGGCGCGTGCGGACGTCGACGGCCTACAGAATCGGAACCAGTAAGGGCTCCGCCGGACGCCCCACAGGAGAAAAGACTCATGAAACTCATTAGCTCGCTTTGCCCGCTCTCACTCTTGGTCGCCATCGGCTGCGCCGCCACCGGCCCGTCGCCGGAGCTAATCGACGCGCGCCGCGCGTACGACGAGGCTCGCGCTTCCAACGCCGCCACCTACTCGCCCGACAAGCTGCTCACCGCGAAGCAGGCGCTGGAGAAGGCCGAATCGGCCCATGCGGACGACGCCGGCTCGTTCGAGGAACGCAGCCTCGCGTACGTCGCGCAGCGCAAGGCGCAGTACGCGTCGGTCTACGGCAGTTACGAGAAGGACCGCCGCGACCAGACGGAAGCCGAGCAGGCGTACCGCAACAAGCAGGACTTGCTGCGCCGCAATGCGGAGAAGCAAGCCACGGAGGCGCAGCGCACGCTCGCCGCCACGTGGGACAACCTGTCGAATGCGCGCAAGGAGATCGCGCAGGGCAAGGCCGAGCTCGCCTCCGAAAAGGCCGCTCGTGAAAAGGCGGAAGCGAGCGCGGCTGCCGCTCTCGCCAGCCTGAACAAGATCGCGCAGGTCAAGGAAGAGAGCCGCGGTATCGTCATCACGCTGGACGGCCAGGTGCTCTTCGTCACCGGTAAAGCCGAGCTGCTCCCCATCGCGCGTGACCGCCTGAACCAGGTCGCCAAGAGCCTCAAGGAGCTGGACGACGATAAGCTCGTGTCCATCGAAGGCTTCACCGACTCGCGCGGTGCCGACGACATGAACATGAAGCTTTCGACCGATCGCGCCAACGCGGTGAAGGACTACCTCGTGAGCCAAGGCGTGAAGGCCGAGAAGCTGCGGGCGGTTGGCCGCGGTGAAGCCAGCCCGGTCGCCTCGAACGATACCCCGGAGGGTCGCGCCAACAACCGCCGCGTCGAGCTAGTGGTCTCCACCTCCGCTCAGGCGGCTGCCAACAACAGCGGCCCTTCGAGCACCACGGGGACGAAATAATGGCAGGCGGTGTGAGCGGGCCGTACCGGTCCTCACTGCCGACGCCGGTTCCCAATCCGGACCCGCACCAGCCCGCTCCGCCGGAGCCCACGACTCCCGACTCGCCCGACCCGTCGAAAGAGCCCCTTCCGACCTATGAAGATCCGCCGCCCATCAACCCCATCGCGCATCGGATGGTGCGGCCCTCGGTGAGGGGAAGGGCAGTATGCGGGCCTCCGCGAGTCCCGAGAGTGCAGAGCGTTTTCTGAACACGCTCCGCCGGACGGCGGCGCGCCTGCGAGCACTAGACCTGGCTAAAGTGCTCGCAGGCGTCGCCGCCGTTCTTTTTTGTCTACAGCTCCTCTACCTGGCCGCCGCCAATCTCGTCCTGCGGTCACAGCTCATTCAAAATGCAGTCGGGGCTTCCGAGGGCTTCGCGCTGGAGTTCTCCTCCGCGTACTCTCTTTGGCCGGGGCACGTTCACGTCGAAGACGTGTCGCTCCGCATCGAGGACTACAACATTCAGTTCGAGGTCGCGCTCGCCGCCGCGGACGTGGACATCGCGATCAGCGAGCTTCCGTTCAAGAAGTTCCACGCTACCAAGCTGCGCGGCGAAGGTACTCGCTTTCGGATGCGGCACAAGCTCATCGTGGTGGGCGAAGACGCGGAGCGCGTGGCCGCGTACCCGCCCATCAAGGGCTTCGCGGACCCGCCCTACTTCGTGGGGGTGCCATCTCCTTCGACGCCGCCCGAAGACTACGACCTCTGGGAAGTACGCATCCAGGACGTGGTCGCGCGCGTCAGCGAGCTCTGGGTGATGGAATATCGCTTCCAGGGGCAAGGCGTGGCCGCCGGCTCGTTCGTCGTTCAACCCGAGCGCTGGGTGCAGGTCGAGCCCGCTTCTCTCGACCTCGAGCGCGGCACGTTCAAGTTGGGGGAGCACTTGGTGGCCGCAAAGATGAGCGGGCGCATCGTCTGCGACATTCCGGATATGCGGGTCCCCGAGACAGAGGGAGTGCAGGTGCTGCGCGACGTCCTCGCGAGGGTGCGATTGGAGCTGCGAGGCGGAAACCTGGAGTTTCTCCAAGCCTACCTCGCCCGATTCGGCAGCGCGCGCTACTCGGGGGCTGCGGACTGGCACGTGGATCTGGACCTCGCCCGGGGCGTCCTGCAGCCCGGCAGTAAGGTGGAGATTCGCGCGCTGCCGCTCACGGTTCGGCATTCCTTCGCGACCCTGAGCGCCGACACCATGCTCAGCTTTGGGCGTCCGGACGAAGCTCCGGAGCTCTCGATCGCGCTCAGCGCTCCTCGGGTGAATGCCGAGCGCAAGCAGGTGGACGCGCCTTCGCCGAGCGCGGCGGGAGTTGCGGGCAGCTTGAAAATTCGCGGAGCTGACTTCAAGCAGGAGCTCTCGCTCGGAGCGGCTCAGGTCGCAGTTCAGGACGTGCGCGCACCATCACTGGCATGGTTCGCCGAGCCGGGTACGCAGCTGTCGGGCAGCGCTCAGGCTTCGTTCGAGGCCGCGCGCGGGGAGGACAGCTCGCTCACGGGAAGCGCGCGTCTTCGCCTGAGCGCCGCAAGCTTTGCTCGTCAGGCCTTCGGCGCGAGCGGAGACTTGCATGGTGAGCTCGGGTTCGCTCGAAGCGGGTCGAGCGAAGCGCTGGAGCTACACAAAGCTACTGTCGAGCTCACGAACGCGCTGCTGCGCAGCGGCGAAGATCGCAGCAAACCATTCGCTGCGCGCCTGGACGCATCCGGGCTTCGCGTAAAGCCTACCGGAGGAGCCAACGCTCGCGGCCAGCTGCGGCTACATGTTTCGTCGGCAGAGGCCCTGCTACCGCTCGTGATGGGTAGCCCGTTGCGTGGAGTGACTTCCACCGCTCTGGACCTTGAGGGGCTGGACGCGCGGGCGGCCGTGCAGGTCTCCGCCGGGAAGCTGGACGTGCAAGTCGTGGACGCCACGAGCGGTAACTTGCGCCTCAAGGGCTATCTCAGTAAGCGCGAGCGGCAGCCCCGCGGCGCGTTCATGCTCTCTTCGGGTCCGCTCAACGTGGGCGTTACCTTGAGTGACGGCGAGACCGAGGTCTCGCCCTTCGTTGGCGACGACTGGCTCGCCTCGGCGTGGCCGCGCATTGCGCGGGCCAAGAGCCCGGGGTAGCCAGCTCACCTCCGAGTGCGTCGCCGGCGCGTCGTTTTTCCTGGAAAGTTACACCGAGACCGAAGTGTGACTACCCGAGGAATGGCTAGCGACACCTATCCTCACTCATTCGTCGTGGTCCGCTTCGAAGGAACTCGCATGACTATCGCGCGCTCTCGTCGTTTCGTTTCGTTCGTCACCAGCCTCGGTATGGGGGCGCTCGTCGCCTGCGGGGGATGCAGCGGCGGCGACTCCGGCCCGCTGGTGCCGAGCGGCGGGCAAGCCACCAGTGGGTCCGCCGGCACCCCCAGTGCGGGCTCGGGAGGCAGCAGCGGGACCTCTTTCGGAGGAGCGGGAGGCGGTTCGTCGGGGAACGCCACGACCGGAGGAGCCAGCGGCGGCGCGGGCGGTGGAGGCGCAGGCGTGGGAAGCGGCGGCGCGGGCGCGGGAGGCACAGGCGGCGCGGGTGGCAACGGCGGTGCAGGCGCATCTGGAGGAGGCGGCGGTGTTGCCGGGTTTGCCGGTGCTGCGGGCGCCTCCGGTTCTGGAGGCATGGGCGGAGCGGCTGCCTACAATCCGTGCCCCACCAACGGCGACCCCTGCAAGCTCATGCCGCTCGGAGATTCGATCACCGACGGCGTCGGGTCGTCTGCGGACAAACCCAGCTACCGCTACGAGCTGTTTCGCCTGGCGCTGATGGCGCAGAAGAAGCTCACCTTCGTTGGCTCGGGGCAGAACGGGCCGCAGATGGTAGACGGCTCACCGTTTCCGAGGAATCACGAGGGGCACAGCGGGTGGACGATCGACGACGGCGGCGGCCGTGAGGGGCTGTACCCGAAGATCGAGGGCTGGCTGAACGCCACGTCCCCGCACATCGTGACGCTGATGATTGGCACGAACGACGTGAACATCGAGCTGGACTTGCCCAACGCTTCCAAGCGGCTGGGGTTGCTCATCGACCGCATCACCGCGACCGTGCCGAACGCGCTCGTCGTCGTCGCGAAGATCGTGCCCACCACCAACGACGGCAAAAACCAGCGGGTGATGGCCTACAACGACGCCATCCCGGCGCTGGTGAAGGCGCGGGCGGACGTGGGCAAGCACGTGACCAGCGTGGACATGTACGGCGCGTTCACCAAGAACGCGAGCTACAAGTCAGAGTACATGAACGACGAGCTGCACCCGAAGGACGCCGGCTACACGGTGATGGCGAACACGTGGTATCCGGTCATCGGGAGTCTGCTGCCCGCCAAGTAAGCCGCGCGAGGGACGGTGCGCGCAGGTAGGCTTCGTCGCAGAAACCCGCGATTTTAGCGCGGTATGGCGTCGCGATTTGCCGCGCGCAAGTTTCTTCGCGCGCGGCCGTGCTTGGGAGGGTGACGACCACTTCCCCTCCTCCTAGTGGCGCCGAAAAGGCTCGGCTCTTGCGCCGCACGCAGGCAGTGGCGCGGCTACGGCACCCCAACCTGGCGCGCTTGCTGCCGCTACCGGGCGGCGCCGGGCTGCAACCGATCTTGGGAGATGCGCACAAGCTTTCGGACTTCACGCTGCCGGCTGGCACGTTCAAGCGCTTCGATTTGGAGCAAGTCGTGCGGCTCTTGCTCGATGTGCTCGCGGGGCTCCAAGCGCTGCACGAAGTAGTGACGGACGGCGAGGCCTTCGTCCACGGCGAGGTGTGCCCAAGCAACGTGTACGTCGACGAGCACGGCACGGCGCGGCTCGTGCCGCTGCTCAACGTGCACTCGGCACCCCTCCTACCTCGACCGAGCGGTTATGCGGCCCCCGAGCGACTCCTGGGTAGCGCACCAGACGCCCGCGTCGATACCTTCAGCGTCGGCGTCATGCTGTGGGAGGCTCTGGCGGGGGCGCGGCTCTTCCCGGATCCGACCCTGGCGGCGGTGCTGGCGCGGAAGGTTCCGCCGATTCAGCTCGGGCCGCGCGTGGCCTGGGCCAGACCGCTGTGCGCTATCGCGGAGCGCGCCGTCTCGTTCGAGCCGAAGGCGCGGTTTCAGACCGCGCACGAGCTCGCTAGCGCGATCGCGCAGGCGGCCGCGCAACAGCTGTCAGGTGTGGATCACACGGCCTGGCAGGAAGAGGCCCCTACCCCGGTATTTCAGCCGCGTCTGCACCTCGCCAGCTTACGCGCGTCCGCACCCCCACCAGCCGCGGAGGTCATGGCGGTGAGAGCGGAGGCGGCTCCAGACACTGTCTCACCGATCATGAGCGTGCCTGACGAGGAGCCTCCCGTCGCTTCGGTCGCCCTGCGAAGGGGCGCTCGCGCGGCCCTCGCGGTGGCGGGGCTGCTGGCGGCAGTGGCCGCTGCCTGGGTATGGCAGCAAGCGCCTAGCGCAGGATATCGTCGACCGGTGGCGCAGCAGGAGCTTTCGAGAGTCGGCGCGGCCGCGCCCGCGCCATTGCCGGCGCTGCTGCCGACGGCGGCCGCGTCTTCATCGCTCGCCGCCGCTCCGCCGCCGAGCGCGCCCCCGGCCGCATCAGTGGCGCCCGCGAGCTCCCCCTCGGTCCCGGTGCGGGCCAGCAAACCGAACCGGGCTGCTCACCCGAAGCCGGCATTGCCGCGCGCAGACTACGGCATCTGAGCCCGGCCGCGACCGCGCGGAAGCTGGTACGCTCGGAGCCGTTCGTGAGCTCATCGACGAAGACCTTGCTCGAGCTGCGCGGCCGTAGCGTCGCCGGCTTGGAGACTTGCATCGAGGTTCCCTCACTCAAGCTGCTGCTGGACGTGGGCTCCTGCTCGCGAAGCGCGGTGAACCATCGGCGAGTCTTGATCAGTCACGGCCACCTCGACCACATCGGTGCGATCGCTCAGCACGCCGCCCGCCGCTCGCTGCTTGGCATGGAGGAGGGCGAGTACTTCGTCCCGAGCGAGATCGCCTCCCAAGTGGAAGCGCTCTTCAACGCCGCCGGCGCGCTGGATGGTCAAGTGATCCCGCGACGCATCGTGCCGCTCTCCCCCGGGCGGGATGAGCCGCTCGGCAAGCGCCGCACGCTCCGGCCGTTTCGAACCTTTCACCGCGTACCGAGCCAGGGCTACACGGTCTGGGAGACGCGCTCCCGGTTGCGCGCCGAATTCCGCGGTATGCCGGGCGAAGAGCTAGGTGCGCTTCGCCGACGCGGGGTGGAGGTCGCGGAGGCTCACGAAGTCCCGCTGCTCTCCTTCACCGGCGATACGCGCGTCGAGGTCCTGGAGCAGACTCCCGAGCTACAGCAGACGGAATGCTTGGTCATCGAAGCGAGCTTTTTGGACGAGCGCGTGCCCGTCGCGCAGGCTCGTGACATGGGGCACATTCATCTGGACGAGCTCGTGGACCGCCATGAGCTGCTACCGAAGACGGACGTGGTGCTCAGCCACTTTTCCTCGCGCTACACGACGGAGGAAGTTACCCTGCTCTTGAAACGCAAGCTCCCTGCCGAGCGCTTCGCGCAGGCTCGCGCGCTCTAGCTCACTTCGTTCCGAACAGGCGGTCCCCCGCGTCCCCCAAGCCCGGAATGATGTAGCCGTGGTCGTCCAGGTGGCTGTCGATGGCGGCCGTGAACACCGGCACGTCCGGGTGCGTCTCGGCTAGGTTGTTCAACCCCTCCGGCGCGGCGAGCAGGCACACGAACTTGATGGAGCGCGGCGAAGCGGTCTTCACTCGCTCGATCGCGGCGACGGCGCTGTTTCCAGTCGCGAGCATGGGGTCCACGATGATCACGTCCCGGTCCGACATCTCCCCCGGCAGCTTGAAGTAGTACTCCACCGCGCCGAGGGTCTCCGGATCTCGGTAGAGCCCAATCTGACCGATCCGCGCCGCGGGCAAGATGCGCAGCATGCCCTCCACCATTCCCGTGCCGGCGCGCAAGATGTTGAGGAGCACGACCTTCTTGCCCTCGATGAGCGGCGCGCGCATCGTCGCGAGCGGGGTCTCGATTTCTTGGTAGACCAGCGGTAAGTCGCGGGTCACCTCGTAGCCGAGCAGCATGCTGATCTCGCCCAGCAGGGTGCGAAAGGAGTTGGTGCTGCGATCCTTTTGACGCAGCAAGGTGAGCTTGTGCTGCACCATCGGGTGATCGATGACCGTAACTTTCTGGCTCATGGATTCTCCGCCGACATCAGAACACGGTTCCGTCGCTGACGATGCGCAGCGGCGGGCCGCCGTCTTCACGTAGCTCTTTGGCGATGGCGCGGCCGGCGCGCCAGCTCCCGCCTTCCAGCACGCGCGCGAGCGGCAGCTCCTGACGGCTGAGCCCGAGCCGCTCTCGCACCGAGTCCGCCAAGTCGTCCAGTAGCGATACGGTGAGCGCACGCCACTCGATGACCAGATCCGACGAGACCTCGTGCTCGATCTCGGTGCGGCGTGGGTCCACGAGCTCCAGCACGCCCGCGTCGAGGAACAAGCCGCCGTTGCGGTACTCGGGCAACCCCGTCAGCTCATCCATGGCCACGATGCGCACGCCCGCGGCCTCCAGCGGCTCGAGTAGGGAGTAGCTCAGCCATTGCGAGAGCTTGTGAAAGGGCACCAAACCGAAGCGGCTATGCCGCCAGACGTCGCCCAGCGGCCTCCCTTCCGCGCGCTCGCGGCCAGGCCAAATCGGACCGAGCGCGTCCAGCACCGCCGCCAGCACCGCGCTCGCGGGAAGCTCGCCTCCGCGCGCCGAACGCTGCAACCAGACGCCCAGATCGCCTAGCCGCGGCCGGGGCGAGCCAAAGTACTTCGGGCTGCTGCCCACCACTGCCCCGAGCTCGCGCAGCAGACCGGCGCGCCCGGCGACGCCCGTGAGCGGATTGGCTTCCGTCACCTGAAAAGCAGAGGCAAGGTGGGCGGCGTCGAATCGCGAGAGCCCCTCCGCGTCGGCGGCAGTGCGGTGATCGCCGTCGAGCGCGCCCGACATGAAGAGATGGTAGCTCGCGACCGCGAGACCCTCGGACCGAGAGTAGCTCCTGCCGTCCGGCTCGGTGTAGCGCCAGCCTGGACCCGCGCCGGCGTCGAGCAGCACGCTGGTGATGACGAGCTCGGTGCTAGCGCGGAGCTGGTCCTCCGGGCTCAGGTCGGCAATCCCCTTGAGAAACCGTTCGAGCCGGAGGACGCCGCCGACGTCGAAGTGGCGGTAACGGCCGTGGTACGGAATCTCCCGTGGGGCGGGGTAGGCGCTGCGCGTGACCTGCAGTACCCGCTCCGCCACTTCGGGCAGGCGCGCGTCGTGAACGCGAAAATGCGCGAGGTCGCCGCGGCGACCCGCGTCGTGAATCTCTTTCGCGCGCGCGCGGATCGCGGCCGTGGTTTGGAGGTAGTCGTAGCTTTCGGTATCAGGCATCCAGCCCGCGACCTTTGGCCTTGGCAAGCTCGTTGCCGTCCGGCACCGCCCCCTCCGTGAAGTAACCGGCCGCCATCTTCGCGTCCATTTCGACGCGCGCGTCCGGCGGGATGAGGTCGTCCGGAATCGGAACGCGCTCGGTGATTTGGATGCCAGCCCGAACGACGGCGTCGTGCTTCATGTTGCTCATCGACACGAAGCGATCGATCTTGCTGATGCCGAGCCAGTGCAGCGTGTCCGGCATGAGCTCCTGGAAGCGCATGTCTTGAACGCCGGCGACGCACTCCGTACGCGCGAAATACTGCGCGGCGCTGTCTCCGCCTTCTTGGCGCTTGCGGGCATTGTAGACGAGGAACTTCGTGACTTCCCCCAGCGCGCGCCCCTCTTTGCGATTGTAAACGATGACGCCGCTGCCTCCGGCTTGCGCCATTCGCACGCATTCTTCGATCCCGTGCGTGAGGTACGGGCGGCAGGTGCAAATGTCCGAGCCGAACACGTCCGAACCGTTGCACTCGTCGTGCACGCGCACGGCCAGCGGCTTGCTCGGATCCGGAATGCTCGTCACGTCACCGAACATGTAAACGGTGGCCCCGCCGATCGGCGGTAAAAAGACCTCCAGATCGTTGCGCGTCACGAGCTCCGGGAACATGCCCGCGGTGTGCTCGAACAAGGTGCGGCGCAGGTCCGCCTCCGAGCAGCCGAAGCGCGCGGCTACCCCGGGCAGGTACCAGACCGGCTCGAGCGCCGCCTTGACCACCCGAATCGCGCCGCCTTCTTTCAAGATCTTGCCGTCTACCTGGAGACGGCCGGCCGCTACCGCGTCGGCCAGCTCCGGCATTTGAATGTGCGCGCGCGTGATCGCGATCGTCGGGCGAATGTCGTAGCCCTGGTCGAAGAACGGCTTGAAGACATCGCTGACGAGGGCGCCCCACGGATCCAGCGAGACGATCTTCGTGGGATCGAACCACTGGGAGAAGGGGCCGATGGCGTGGGTGGGTGAGGTGTTGGTGAGGTCCGGCTTGCGCAGCGGGTCCAGCGCTCCCGCCGCGACCGCTACGGCCCGGTACACCGAGTAGGAGCCAGCGTGCGTGCCGATCACGTTGCGCTGCGCCTTGTTCGTGACGGTGCCGATGAGGGGACCGCGCTCCAGCGCGTCTTTCGCTCCCCACACGACCGGCGCCGGTTTCGGGCCGTGACCCCCAGGGTGAGAGGTGAGGACGATGGCCTTGGGACGCTTCGGCTTGGCCTTGGGAGTGGTCATGTTCGCAAACGCAGATCCGCCAGGTTAATCCGGCTGGCGGTAGAAGTGAATCCCGGCGAAGAACGCCAGCTTTTGGCGCGGCGCCGCCACTTGGCACGGTCACTCGCTACGAGCGGCTCGGCTCCTCGCGCTTTCGACCGTCCAATGTGAGGTGCCAGGCGACACCGCGCTTTCGAAGCTCCGCCGTGTACACGGAGTCCGGCCTGAGCCACCGCGAAACGGAGGTCGCGATGGCGGTGGCGAGCAGCAAGGGCAGCGCGATCGCGTAGTCCCCGGAAAGCTCGAACGCCATGACGGCGGCCATCATGGGGGCATGGGTCGTGGCCGCCGTCGCGGCGGCCATGCCGACTAGCGCGTAACCGCCGGCGGCCGCAACGCTCGCGCCGGCGTGACCGAGCAGGCCCGCGTACAAGAAGCCCAGCCCGCCTCCGAGGAGCAAGGTAGGCGTGAAGACGCCGCCTGGGCTCCCGGAGGAGACGGACGCGGTCGTGGCGACGCACTTGGCGAGCAAGAGCCAGAGCACCCCCTGCAGTCCGTACTGACCGTCCAGGATCGCGTTCAGCGGCTCGTAGCCGTTCCCTGCCACCTCGGGCAGAACGGCGACGAGGGCGCCTGCGAGGAGACCTCCGAGAGCCGAGCGCCAGGGCATGACGAGCCGCGGGTGACGAAAGAGGTGCTCCCCGAACGACAGCAGGCGCATGAATGCTTGCGCGCCGAGCGCCACGAACACGCCGAGGCCGGCGAACCAAAGCAGCTCCAGGGGCGACGCCAAGTGGAACGCGCGCACCCCGTAAATCGGACCTTCCCCGACGACTGCGCGCGTGAGGGCCGAGGCGGCGACCGTCGCGACCAGCACCGGAACGACCGTGTCCAGCGCCGCCACGCCCACGACCACTTCCAGAACGAAGAGCACGGCCGCGAGCGGCGTGTTGTAGGCGGCTGCGAAGCCCGCCGCGGTACCAGCCGCGATCAGAACTCGCGTCCGCTTCATCGAGAGCGCGAGCACGTCACTCAGCCACTTGCCGAGCGCGCCGCCAAACTGAATGAGTGGACCTTCGCGACCCAGCGATCCCCCCGAGGCGATCGCCAGCCAGGAGGACAGTGACTTGACCAACGTGACCGGCATCGCCAAACGGACGCGACCGAGCACCACCGCTTCCATCACATCCGCCACGCCTTGACCGGCGGGAGCGCGCGCAACCCACAAGCCGAGCGTGCCGGCGAGCAACCCGCCCACGGCCGGTGCGGTCAAACGCAGCCACACTGGGGCCGCGCGGGCCGCGGACACCACGTCCGGCCCATTGCCGAGGCGATGGACGACGAATGAGAGCGCGGCCCTAAAGACGATCGCGAACGCCGCGGCGCCCAGCGCCACGAGCAGCAAACCGAGCGCGAAACGAAGCGCCGGCCGCGTCGGGTGGGGGGAGGGAGGCAGGCGACTCAACGATGGAGTTCGTACTGCTACGCTCGGCGCAGCGTCAAACGCGGCGCGACCCCAGAAGCAGCGCCGGGCGAGGACTAAGCCAGCGTTCGCTTGCGACGCTCGCCCAACGTGGTGTTGGGGGCCGGCTCGAGGCGCATGAGGACGCCGGAGTTGCGCGGCGGCTCCACCTCGCTCCGGAGCGAAACGCCGGAGCTGCGCGGCTCCCGAGGCTCGGTAAGGACTTCCACCGGAGCGGGCTCGGACTGCGTCTGCGTCGCGCGTAGGCCACGAAAGGCAGTGCCCAGCTCGTCGTTGGCTTGGCGTAGCGCGCTCGTCGCGGCGGCTTGCTCTTCCACCAGCTCGAGCAGCTTGGTGTTGGCGGCCTCCAGTCGCTGGTTGGTCTCGGCCAACTCGCGCCGGCTCTCGTAAAGCTCGAGGAAGACACGCACCTTCCCGCGCAAGATTTCTCGACTCACGGGCTTGAACAAGTAGTCCACCGCGCCAGCGTCGTAGCCGAGCCGCAGGTGCTCCTCACTGGGGGACTCCGCGGTCATGAAAATGATGGGCAGATCGCGACAGCTCGAGTGCATCCGCGCGTGCCGCGCGACTTCGTAGCCGTCCATGCCTGGCATTCGTACGTCCAGCAGCATGACCGCGTACGAGCCATGCAGGAGCAGTCCCAGCGCGTCCATGCCCGAGCTTGCCAGGTGCACCTCGCACGGTAAGCCCTCCAAGAGGACCTCGAGCGCGAGCAAGTTTGCCTGCATGTCGTCCACCAAGAGGACACGCGGCCGGGGCCCGGCGGGCGGAATGCTCGACCTACTGCCCACCGGAAGGACCTCCCTCGAACGCGCGGCTTGGCGTCATACCGGGGGGTGAGTCAGCAAGGAGGGTGCCATGGCGTCGGTCCGACTGACGCCCCAAATTCCGCGCTGAGAGGAAGCTGTGGGCTGGGTTCCTACCTGCAGAATTGCCGCAGGGTGAGGCAGGTCACGACGCCAGCTCTGCCGGGACTGGGCCAAGGACGTCGTGATGGTCGGAGGTCACGCGCCATGACGTCGTCGGACTCCATTGAACGTTTACTGGGATTGTGGAACGGAGTTCCGGCCCCCGGGTACGTTGGGAGGGCTGCATCATCGAGGGGTATGCGGACCGTTGGCTCGACGGAGTCGACCTCGGTGTGGACAGCTCGCCCGCGTGTGCTCGCACCCTCGCGGAGACTCTCTGGCAGCGCCGCACCGAGCGGTGCACCGTTGCCGCTGGCGAGAAGATCGCGGTCGCATTTCGGATTCACGCGAAGCACACCCGCTGGCTCGCGAGCTCGGGGTGCGCGCACCTTTGCGGGGGCAGCGATGGTGTTATGGTCCCGCCCAACATGTCCCGCTCTGTCTTCGGTAGTGTCCTTGCCCTGATTCCGCTCGCATCGCTGATGACGCTCGCTTGCGGCGGTAGCACCGAGCCCGCGGCCGCGCCGGCAGCGAGCGCAGCGGCGCCCGCGCCTGCACCAGCGCCGGCTACCGAGACGCCCGCGCCCAAGGTGGAGACGGTAGAGGACCAGCGCGAGTCGTTCATTGGCTCGTGCGTGCAGAAGACGAACCAACGAGCGTTTTGCGAGTGTAGCTTCGAGCAATTCAAGATCATCTTCAAAGACGCGGACTTCTCCAAGCCGCTCGTCGACACGGACCCGCGGGTGGCTCAGCTCCAGAGCGAAACCTCCAAGGCTTGCGCCGGCAAGCTCCCGGAGCCCGAGGTGAAGGCAAGCTTCATGGATGCCTGCGTCGAAGGAGACAAGGCCAAGAGCGGTTACTGCGAGTGCGCGTGGACCTCGCTCCGTAAGACGCTCAGTATCGCGGACTTCGGAAACGAGAGCGCGCTGGCGGACGAGCGGGGCCTCGCCGCCCGCAAGACCATGGTAACGGACTGCAAGGGCAAGTACCCGGCCGAGGTCGCGAAGAAGGAGTTCTTGGAGGTGTGCGTCAAGAACACGGGCGGGACGGACGCGGTATGCAACTGTCGCTGGACCAAGCTCAAGAAGCAGATGTCGGTCGAAGAGATCGTCGCCGGCACGGGTGATGTGGCGAGCGTCAAGGGCCTCAAGGAATGCAAGTGACTCGGGCCTGATTGGCGGGGGGGCGGCCGCGCGGCGTTTCGTGATAGCTGTAGCGCCTCTTCGTTGGAGGTCGCCTTGTCGCTTCGTACCGCCGCTCTTTTGCCGCTCCTACTCGCTCTCGCCTGTGGCCACTCGGAGGACGAGTGGCAGGCCCAGCTCGCAAAATACGCCGAGCTCCAGAGGAACCACGGCGCGCTCGAGCAACGCCTGGCGGCCGAGCAAGGCAAGGTCAAGGAGCTGGCGGCGCAGCTAGAGGCCATGGGTGTGCAGCTGGACACCGAAGGCACCGAAAAGGAGAAGCTGTCTCAGGACGTGGCGCAGATGAAAGCCGCGCTGGCGGAGTACCAGGCCCGCGCGGAGACGCTCGAGCGCATCAAGCAGCGGTTCGAGACCTTGCGCCGGAAGCTGCAGAAGCTGACCGAGCTCGGGTTGGACGTGAAGATCCGCAACAACCGCATGGTGATTTCGCTCCCGGGTGACGTTCTGTTCGCGTCCGGCAGCGACGTGCTCAGCGCCGAAGGCAACAAGATCCTGATTCAGATCGCGGAGGTGATCCGAAGCGACGCGGCGCTGCGCGATCGTCAATACCAGGTCGCGGGTCATACGGACGACCAACCTCTGAAGCGCGCCGCCGACACCTTCCACGACAACTGGGGACTTTCACTGATGCGCGCGCGGCAGGTGCTGGTGTTCTTGGTAGCGGCGCCGGACGGTGAAAAGTCGGGCGCCAAGACGCCAGAGACGCATCCCGCCAAGGTCGCCACCAAAAGAGAAAAGACGGAGAAGGCCCGGTCCGCCGCGCCCGTCGCGCCCGCCGCGCCGGCCGCCAAGGAGGCCGCTGGCCAGCGCGGAGGCGGGGAGCTCAATCCTCGGCTGTGGAGCGCCTCCGGCTACGGGCAGACCGATCCGATTTCCTCCAACGACAGCCCGGAGGGACGCAAGAAGAACCGACGCGTGGAGCTGGTGCTCATGCCGGACGTCGAGGAGATGCTGGACCTCAAGTCACTGCTTTGAGCTAGGTCGGGTCGCCCGACCGCGTCCCGACGATGGCCGGCCCTCCCTCGGAGAGCTCGCCCGCTGGACCCCGCCGCGCCGCACCTTCAGGATGCCCCCGCGACGGTTGGGTCCCCCGCGGGGAGACGGGCCGGGCACGCGGCGCTGGCCGTACCGCCGCCCGGCGCTCCTGTCGGCGGCGCCCTTCGCGCTGGCACCCCTCGCGCCGGCTGCCCACGACCATCGGCCGGCGGGACGCCGCGCTAGGATAGGACGTTGCCTCTGACCGCGGCCCGCCCGAAGGGGGCCCGCTGGATGCGCCGCCGGCGCGCTGCAGCACATGAGCGTCGTCGTCTCGAACGGACCGGGCTCTCTATAGAGGGAGCGCCGGTGCTGGCCGTCGTTGCTCACCGGCTCTATCTTTCAACGACGGCGGAACGTCTCGTCTGAGCTGGCGCACGGGCAATTCCGTCGCCTTCACCGGAGGGGGAGCCGCGGCGGCTCGGTGAGGCTCGCGAGCGATCGCGAGACGCTAGTAACCGATGGCGAGCTCTGCGTGTCGCTCGCCCGGCGGGAATTGCTGACGCGAGCGCGTCGCGAAGTCGGCCCTCGGCAGCAGACTCGCGAAGGCGAAGTCCTGGGCTGCTCAAAGAGCTGGCGCCCGGTGTGGTGCGGCCGAGGCTCGTTTTGCACCGCTGGCGAGGCCTCCAGGCAGCACAGCGCACCGCGTAACATACCATTGGCCGGTCGAAGGACGACTCGGCCAACTGGACGGTGTCGCGTCAATTCGGCATGAAACGAGCCCGATTGTGACGACATCGTCAACGGTGGCGTGATACGAGAGGCCCGAAGAACGCAACGAGCACGGCCCGCAGGACGACAGCTAACGCACCGCGTTGGCTCCCTCCGCAGGCGACGACATCATTCCCGGTGACCGGAGCCGGTGTGGCAGCCGGACGAGAGCATGGCGTGCGCGGAGTCCGGCCTCTCGTCATCGAGTGAGTGAGTAGAGACCGCGCGACTGCCCACGTCGTCTCTCGATGAGTCGAGATGAGCGCGCGACGTCGACTCTCGTTCTCGTTCTCGGTCACGGTCTCGGTCTCTGCCTCTGCGCATCCGACTACCCGCCACGTGCGAGTGCGGCGTGTGCTCACGACACAAAGGATCGCTCACGCGACGAAGGCGAGTGCAGCGCGAGACGTGGCACGAACTTGCGAGCCTGTGACGAGCGCGAAGCTGCGCCGAAGACGCAGCTGCGAGCATGCGAGCTGCAGGCGCGGCTGCGAGCATGCGCGAGTCGCGCGCGATGCTCCATTGCGTCGCTGCGCGCATAGCGATATCCAAAGCGCGCCGTCGTCGATCGATTCATCTTCGCACTGCGAGTGAACGCGAACGGTGGTAGAAACGAACCTTGGAACCAATCGTCGAGCGCTGGTCACGGCGCCGAGCAGCTCCGCAGCGAGCTGGGCATTGTTACGGATGAGAGTAGCTCTACGGAAGCATAGGTCGCACGTGCTCGCCCTTCGTCGTGAAACGAACTCGAGCACCGAGCCTCTGTCACGAGGTGCCCTGGGCGCGCCTTGCGCACCGCGCTGGCGAGCGCTCTCGCGTGCGCTCTTTCTGACGTGCGCCTCCGTCCTCGCGTTTTCTGCCGCGGGCTGCTCCAAGGCCGAGCGCGCCAAGCCCTCCGGCGCGGGCGTGGCGCCGGCCGAGTCGTCGTCCAGCGCCCGCGTCGCCCCCGATTCCTGTGCGGATAGCGAGCGTTGCCGCGAGGCGGGCGCGTGCGTCTCCACGAAGAATGGCTGCGAACCTACCACTGCGCAGCACTGCGCCCAGAGCGCCGCCTGTCGTCGGGACGGCATGTGCCGCTTGCTGGATGACGGTGGTGGGCGCAGCTGTGGGAGCGAGACTCATGCGGACTGCGCCGCCTCGTGGCTGTGCCGGGACCACGGTCGCTGCCGCCTCGCCCCGCAAGACTTGAGCGGCAGCGGCCCCTGCGTGGAAGCCAAGCTGCGCCTCCACCGCCGCCTTCCTCTCACCGAAGCTCGTCACGGCATCCGCGGTGACCTCGTCGTCATGGTAGACGCCCGCTTGCCGGACTCGCAGCTCCGGGATGACCGCGGCTACTTTCCGGAAGAGGAGGCGCTACGCTCGGCGTCCTCGGTTCAGTTGCGCCGTCCTGATGGCACCGTGATCGATGAGCTCACGCTCTACCCGGCGGTGGACGTCGTCGCCCGCCAGTTGGGTGACGGCACGGACACGTTCTTCGCGACCGAGCACATCGCGTGCTTGGCTGGGCATTGGTGCGGGTGGCGTACGGTGCTGTTCCAGGTACAAAACGGTCGGTTGTCGCGGCTTCGGGCGACCAGCCCTTCCGGGGAGGAACGTGAGCTGGCGGTCACCGCGTCGCTCGGCTCCAGGTGGACGCTGAGCCCGCAAAAAGGCTCGGTGGAGGACCTCCTGTACCAGGTGGAAGGGCCCTCCGGGCTCGAGCAACCGGTGTTCGTGGAGACCCGGTTTTCGTTCAGCAACGGGCGCTGGCGCTTCAGCGAGCAGCGCTCGAACGACTACGACAAGGGCGTTCTACGCCAGCCCGGAAAGTGGAACGGTACGCTCGAATTTCACGGCGGGTAGCTCATTGCGCTACGAGCTCGGGGTGAGCGCCAACAGCATGCGCGTTGCGCGCGCGTCATCGAGCCCCACGTTCGCATCGAAGTCACCGAACGTCGCCTCGACGCGCCAGCCGCTCCGGGCCGCGAGCTCCCGAGCTTGCCGTTCCGTGAGCGCGCGTTGCTCGGCGACGTCCTCGATTTCGATCGGGGGCCCTCCATCGCTAGGCTCGTAGCGAAGAAGCACGCGCGTTTGCCAGATGCCATGGCGAGCGCGGGCCGGGTCGCCTTGCCAGTCGACGAGGACTCGCCCGCGGCCATCGGCCATCGTCCAACGTGTCTGCGACTTCCGCGTTCCTTCGAGCTCTACGGGGTGGGTGAGCTCCAGCCAGTACAGGCCGTCCTCATGAAGCGCCGCACGCGCGGCCTCCAAGTGCGCGAGCATGGCCTCGTCCGTCAGCAGGTAACTAGTCGAGCTGAGCAGGCACGCGGCTAGCTCCACGCGCGAGGGCGCGTGGAACCGAGTCATGTCGGACACGACGTAGGTCAACTCCAGTCCAGCGGCCGCCGCGCGGCCGCGCGCAAGGGCCGCCATCTCCGGCGAGCGGTCGAGCGCGGTAGAGGCGAGCCCCGAGCGGCTCATCTCCAGCGCGTGCCGCGCCGGGCCCGCGGCAAGCTCCAAAAAGCTGCGCGCATGGCGACCGCGGAGTGCGTGAAACGTATCGCGAAGGAAGCTGCACTGCGCCCCGACATCGCGATAGCTGAAGGCGAGATCGTAGAGCGCGGCCGCGCTGTAGAGGCGAGCATGAGGTTCCATTTTTCTCCGGCGTCGTTGACGAGCGCAGCGCGAGCTGGCAGGGTCTGGCCGTGGCTCTCACCGTCGGGACCGTTGCGTCAGTGGCTCGAAAGCTTTGGTGGCTTTCGGGGCTGGTCGCTCGTCCTCTATCCCGGTAGCCACTATCACGGAAAGGAGCGAGCGGCCTCGTGGGTCGCTCGCGGCGTCTCGTGCCGTCGGCGCCTCATGCGGCCGAAGCAGCATGACGACCACTAACCACTATACTTTCGGTGACAACGCACGTGCCGCAACCCGGCTCGAGCTACTAGCGCGCGCCTTCGAAGAGCCGAGCCGCGCGCTGCTCGAGCGTTTCGCACCTCGAGCGCCACGGCTGGCCCTCGATCTGGGCTCAGGGCCTGGTTTCACCACGCGCCTCGTGCACGAGGTGAGCGCGGCGCAGCGCACGCTAGGCCTGGAGGCGTCCGACAAGTACCTCGAGCAAGCGAGGGGCAGCGCGGGGCAGGGTATCGAGCTGGTCCGCGAAGACATCACACGTCCGAGCGGGACTATCCCAGCGGCAGAGCTGGTGTTTTGCCGCTTCGTGCTCACCCACGTCGCGGACCCCGCCGCCGCCCTCACGGCCTTTCGTGGTTACCTCGCGCCCGGCGGGCGACTTCTGCTGCAGGAGACGGCGTCGATGGAGACGACCCATGCCGCGCTAAATCGCTACTACGAGCTCGTGGCGAGGCTTCAGGCCCACTACGGGCAGACCCTGTACATCGGTCGCGAGCTTCAGCGCTTCGCAGCCGGGGCTCCCTTCTCGGTCGTGCACGCGGGCATACGTCGCTTCGAGCGCTCGGCCGCGGTCATGGCCCAGCTGCACCTGCAGAACCTCATGACGTGGCGCGCCGACCCGTTCGCTCAGCGGGTGTTCGACGCGGCGGAGCTGAACGACTTGGAGCAGGCCCTCCGCGCGGTTGCGGAGGGGGAGGACCGCGCGCAGCCGGTGTCGCTCGGCCTCGGCGAGCTCGTGCTGAGCTAAAGTGCTCGGTGCGCGGCGGCTGGCGCGAGCCCGCGGCCGCCAAAAGCGCGAGCGCTCGGCGTGCGAGCAGGCCCTCCCAGCGTTCGTGCCGGCGCAGGATTTCCTTCGTTGGCCCCCATTCAGGTCAACTCGCGCTGGAGGGCGCGCTGCACGCGCTCGTCCGTGAGCGCGCGTAGATGAGGAGCTGGGCGACCGCGGCGTAGGGCCACCAGCTCCGCCACGATGCTGACCGCGATCTCCTCGGGGGTGACGGCCCCGATGTCCAAACCCACCGGAGCGAAAACGCGCTCGACCGGCACCTCACCGCCGCGCTTGGCCAGCACGCGCTCCACGAGGCGAAATACTTTGCGCCGGCTCCCCACGAGCCCGATGTAGCGCGCCTGATTGCCGGCGGCGGACTCGAGCGCACGCTCGTCCAGCTGATGGTCGTGGGTGACGATCAGCACCCAATCCCGCTCGCCGAGTGACTGCCGTCGCAGCGCGTCGCTCGGGTCGTCGAGCAAGAGTTGGCAGTGGGGGAACCGCTCGGCGCTGTTGAGCTCTTCGCGCTCGTCCACCACCACGACCTCGAATCCGACGCTGCGCGCCAGCACCGCGGTGGGCTTGGCAACGTGCCCAGCCCCGAGCAACCAGAGCCGCGGCGCCGGCAGCAGCGGCTCCACGAACACCTCCATGCGGCCTCCGCAGCACATGCCGAGATCGTGGGTGAGGTCTCGCGTGAGGAGCTCGGAAGCGCCGAGCGAGAGAGCGCGCTCGAGCGCTTCGACCACTACCTTCTCGATCGCACCGCCGCCGACCGTGCCCACCGTGCTGCCGTCCTCCCGGAGCAGTAGCCGCGCGCCGACTTGCTGCGGTGTCGAGCCAGAAACACGAACCACGGTCGCCAGCGCGCCGCGCTGACCGCTGCTGAGCAATTCGAGCTGGGCCTGGAGGATCTCTCGCACTGGCTCTCTGAAATGAGTCTCGGCGGTTTCGTGAGCGGCTCGAACGCGCCGCGCGCGAGCCATGGTAGCATGCCTGCGGATGGCCATCCGCTTCGTGCTGAACGGAAGCCCTGTCGAGGTAGAAGACGCGCCTGCGCACGTTACGCTCCTCCAGTGGCTTCGTAGCAGCGGGTTTCACGGGGCGAAGGAGGGCTGCGCCGAGGGCGAGTGCGGCGCGTGCGCAGTGGCGCTGTGGACGAGCGCGCCCGGCGAAAGTGGTAGTCACTACGAGCCGGTGAACAGTTGCCTCTTGCCGCTCGCGGCGCTCGCGGGCCGCGAAGTGGTGACGGTGGAGGGCGTCGCACCTGCGCCGAGCGAGCTGCATCCGGTTCAGGAGGCCATGGTCGCGCTGGGCGGCTCCCAGTGCGGCTACTGCACGCCGGGCTTCGTGGTCAGTCTGTTCTGCGAATATTACCGCGCTGGGCGCGAGGGCTTCGATCCAGAGAGCATCAGCGGCAACCTCTGCCGCTGCACCGGTTACCGACCGATTGCGGACGCGGCGCGGGGCATGCCGTCGCCTTCGCCGAAGGATCCGCGGTTGGTGCAGCTCGGTCGTCGTGCCGCGGACCCCGAACCGTGTCGTGACACCAAAGCCCGCTATCTGCGGCCAGCATCCCTACCGGAGGCGTGGGAGATGTGGGAGGCGTCGCCGGAGGCGCGGCTCATCGCGGGCGGCACGGATCTGCTCGTGTACGCCAATCAGCGCTTCGAGCGCTGGCCCAAGCTCCTTTCGGTGGAGGCCCTGCAGGAGCTGCAGGAACTTTCGCTCACGAACGAAGAGCTCGTGCTCGGCGCGGCCGTACCTTTGTCGCGCATCGAGCACTTCCTTCGTCGAGAGCGGGCGGCGCTCGGCGCGCTCGAACAGCTGCTACCTCTGTTCAGCTCGCGGCTGATCCGAAACCGCGCCACGCTCGGGGGTAACCTCGCCACCGCTTCGCCGATTGGTGACTCAGCCCCAGCGCTGCTCGCGCTGGACGCGCGCGTGGAGCTTTCGAGCCGCGCCGGCTCGCGCATGCTCCCGCTCCGCGAGCTGTTTCTCGGTTACCGGCGCGCGGCGCTGGCGCCCGGTGAGCTCATTCGCGCAGTGCGGGTGCCGCGCCCCTTTCCGGATTTTCAGCGCTTTTACAAAGTGAGCAAGCGCCTGCTGGATGACATCTCCACCGTCGCGGCCGCGTTCACGCTGAGCTTGGACGAAGCGGGCAAGGTCACGCGCTTCGGGGTCGGCCTCGGCGGCATTGCGGCGACGCCGCTCGCGGCTCCTGCGCTGTCCGAGCTCGCGTTGGGCAAAGAGTGGAACGAGCACACGCTCGCCGCCCTCTTGCAAGCTGCTTCCGGGCTCGGCACGCCGCAGACCGACTTTCGCGGCAGCGCTCCGTATCGACGCGCGATGCTCGGCCAGCTACTCCGTAAGTTTTACTACGAATCCGCGTCGCGGTCGGAGGCGGCAGAGTGAGCGCGCTGGGCAAACCGGTCAGTCACGAAGCCGCGCGCCTGCACGTGACGGGCGCGGCCAGCTACGTGGAAGACCTGGCCGCAGACGTGGCCCGCCTCGGCTACGCCTGGCCGGTGACGAGCCCCCACGCGTGCGCTCGCGTGCTGGCCGTGGATACGAGCGCGGCGCTGCTTTGCCCAGGGGTGCTCACGTGCCTCACGCGGGAGGACGTGCCGGGAGAGAACGACGTGGGCCCGGTAAAACACGACGAACCGCTCTTTCCGGAGCTGGTCGAGCATCACGGGCAGCCGGTGCTGTGGGTGATCGGCGAGAGCGCCGAACAAGCGAGGCTCGGCGCGGAGCGAGTGCGCGTGGAGTACGAGCCTCTGCCCGCCATCTTGAGCATCGAGGCGGCCATCGCAGCAGAGAGCTACCACATGCCGCAGGACCAACTACGGCGCGGAGAGCCGGAGCAGGCGCTGGGCGCTGCCGCGGAGCAGCTGTCGGGCGAGCTGTTCGTCGGCGCACAGGAGCATTTCTACCTGGAGACCCAAGCGGCGCTAGCCCTGCCGGAGGACGGCGCAGCCCTGCTCGTTCACTCCTCCACTCAGCACCCGACCGAGACGCAAGAGGTCGTCGCGCGCGTGCTCGGCATCGCCAAGCACGAGGTAACCGTGCAGTGCCTGCGCATGGGCGGCGCCTTTGGCGGCAAAGAAACGCAAGCCAACCTGTGGGCGGCGGTGGCTGCGCTCGGCGCTCGCAAGCTGCGGCGCCCCGTGCTCGTGCGGCTGACGAGGGCGCAGGACATGACCATGACGGGCAAGCGCCACCCGTTTTTGGGGCGCTTCCGCGTCGGCTTCGAGCCGGACGGCAAGCTCCGGGCTCTCCTGCTCGAGCTGTACAGCGACGGCGGCTTCAGCCTGGATTTGAGCTCTCCGGTGCTGTTTCGCGCCATGTTCCACGCAGACAACGCGTACCTGCTCCCGAACGTCTCGGTCACGGGTCGTATCTGCAAGACGAACCACGTCTCGCACACCGCGTTTCGCGGCTTTGGCGGGCCTCAGGGCATGCTCATGATCGAAGAGGTGCTGGACCGAGTCGCCCGGCACCTGGACCTTTCACCGGAGCTCGTGCGCGAGCGAAACTTTTACGTCAAAGGCGATACCGCCCACTACGGGCAAGAGATCAAAGACGCGGAGCGCATCCTCCGCATCTGGCAGGAGCTGAGTGAGTCCAGCGATCTCGGCCGGCGGCTCGAGCAGGTGCGGAGCTACAACGAAGGGAGCCTGCACTACAAGCGCGGTATCGCCATCACCCCCGTAAAATTCGGGATCTCGTTCACGACCGCGTTCTTCAATCAGGCCGGCGCGCTGGTGTTGATCTTCAAAGACGGCAGCGTCCAGGTCAATCATGGCGGTACCGAGATGGGGCAGGGGCTACACACGAAGGTCGCGCAGATCGCGGCGCACGCGCTGGCCCTGCCGCTGACCGCCATCCGCGTGATGGCGACCCGCACCGACAAGATCCCCAATACGTCCGCTACGGCTGCCTCCAGCGGGTCGGATTTGAACGGCGCGGCGGTGCAGAGCGCGTGCGAAGCGCTGAAGGAGCGGCTCACCGCGGTCGCGGCCCGGCGCTTTCAGGTCGCGCCGGAAGACGTCGTCTTCGAGAGCGGCAGTGTGCTCCCCTGGCAGCGCCCGGCGGACGCCGTGCCGTTTCCCAGCATCGTGGAGCAAGCGTACCTGGAGCGGACGCCCCTGTTCGCGACTGGATACTACCGCACGCCGAAGATCCATTTCGATCGCGACACCGGGCGCGGTAAGCCTTTTCACTACTACGCTTACGGCGCGGCCGTGAGCGAGGTCGAGGTGGACGGCTTCACGGGGCAATACCGGCTGCTGCGCGCGGACTTGCTGCACGACGTCGGCTCGTCGCTGTCGCCGCTCGTGGACCGCGGCCAAATCGAGGGCGGTTTTTTGCAAGGCGTGGGGTGGCTCACGACCGAGCAGCTCGTGTGGAACGACCAGGGAGCGCTGATGACGAGCGGCGCCTCCACGTACAAGCTACCGAGCCTCGGCGACTGCCCGCCGGTCTTCAACGTGAAGCTCTTGGAGCGCGCGGCCGAGCCAGGGGTCGTTTATGGCAGCAAGGCCGTCGGTGAGCCGCCGTTCATGCTGGCCATCAGTGTGCGCGAGGCGCTGCGCGCCGCGGTGGCTGCGTTCGGTAGCGGGGGCGTGGTGGAGCTCGCCGCGCCGTCCACGCCAGAAGCCGTGTTCTGGGCCATCGAGCAACAGCGCGCTCAGGCGGCGAAGCTCGGCCGCGCCGCGGAGTGACGGGGCGCCCTCAGGAGAGCGCGACTTTGGCCTGAACCCCCGGGGTGAGCTGCACGCGCGGGCCTATCACCATCACCGGTGAGGTCGCTTGCCTGACGACCGTTTCCGCCACACTGCCGAGCGCCCAAGTCGAGCTGTACTGGCGCCCACGCGTCCCGACGACGGTGAGGTTCGCGCGGAGCTTCCAGCCGAGCTCCATCAGCTCGTAGGCGGGCTCGCCGCGCAGCACCATCGTCTCCACGGAGAGCTCGCTCGGGAGCGGTAGGTTGGAGAGCGCGGCGGCGACGTGCTCGTCCAGCTTGGCGAAGGAATCTCCGTGCTGATCGGTGCCGAGCTTGCTGCCGAAGCTCGCGAAGGCGATGGGGGGCAGGTCATGGTCCGGCTCCGAGGACGGCGCGACGTGCACCACGTAGAGCTTGGCGTACGGGTGCTTGGCCGCTTCTCGGCCGGCCGCGCGCACGGCGCGGTAGCCGTGAGACGAATAGTCCGTCCCGACGACGATGACGTAGGGCTTGGTGGCCATCTTGGGAAGACACGTGACTGCATGGCGCGTGCCGCGTGGACGGACTCGGCGGCGCGAGCGCTCTCGCCCGCCGGCCGGCGCAAGATGCGCTGCCGGTTGGACCTCTGGCTCGCTAAGACTGCGCTTTCATTCAATTACCGTGGGGAGCCGCTCGACGCATCAGGCCGTCTGACGGGCCCGGCAACTTCGACGCTGTCAGCGCTCGCACGCGCCTAGCGTCCAGACCCTGACACGGGCGTCGTGGATCCCCCCGCCCGTGCCAACTCGAGGAGCAAGCGGCAGCTCTTCCGACGTCAGTCGAGCGGACGCGCAGGCACACCGGTTGCTATCGTCTTCGACATGCGCGAGGGATGGCTGGGTTTTTGGCGGAAGAAGAAAGGGTCGGGAGCCGCAGACCCTGACATCGCGGTCGCACGGCGTCAGCTGTGGGGCATGGCCGCGGTGGTCGTCGCGAGCAGCGCCGCGCTACTCGGCACGTCGGACGTCGACCACCCCTCGGGTCTCGCCCGCTACGAGTTCCGTCGCGACAGTATCGACGGCGGCGTCGTTCGCCTCAGCGTGGATCAGCCGAGCGCGACGTTTTTCGTCAACGTCACCGCTATCGATCTTGGCCCGGAAAACGTCGTCTCGACCACGGACGCGCACGCGCTCATCGAAGGTACTGTCGAAGCCGCCGGGCTGAGCGAGGGGCAAGAGCGCCCGCCGGTGGCGGTGAGAGTCGTCACGACGAATGGTCAGAGCGCCTTCGAGCAGCCCGTCGTCGATAGCCTCTCGACCAAGGTCGCCCTCCCGTTCGTCGGAAATTGCAATAACCCGCAGACGGGCATGGCGTGCGCGGCCCACTTCCTGGTGGAGGTGCGGCGAACGGACGACGGCGAGGCTGGTGGCGAGCTCACCTTCGCGTGGCATTTTTCGCTGTCCTCGCTCGGGCAAGTCGCGCGAAACGGCGCCGAGGAAGACGTCTCGCTCGGTCCGGTCGAGCCGCCTTGGACGGTAGAGGTGACCGAACCGTGAACGCGCCGCGAGCCCCAGGGGCGCAGCTGCTGCACCCGGTGATGCTCGGAGCGCTGCTGCTCCTGGTCGTCAATGACCACGTGCTCAAGCGACTGTGCCCAAGCCCGCTCACCGGCAAGCTTTCGGACGTCGCGGTCGTGGTGGTCCTGCCGGTGTTCTTGCACGGGGTAGTCGAGCTGGTTCATTCGCAGTGGCTGCACCGTCCACTCAGCGCGAAGGCCGCCAATCGGTGGCTCGGCGTCTGCCTCGCGCTGTCCTTGCTCGTCTTCGCGCTGCCGGAAGTCTGGCCTCCGGCAGAAGCCGCCTACCGCTACGGCCTCGGCGCGGCGCAGTGGCCGTTCAAAGCGGCCTGGCGCTGGGCCCTGAGCGAAGCGCTGCCGCCCCTGCGGCCCGTACGAGCCACGGCGGACTGGACGGACCTGCTCACGATGCCCACCGCTTGGCTCGCCTTTCATGTGGCGAAGCGCAGCCCCGGTTAGCGAGGCCGCGCTTCGCGACCGACGAGGCCTACGGTTTCTCTAGCGTGGCCGCGACACGCTCCCCGATCGCGCTGAAGATGGGCCGGTAGCCGTAGTCCGTGCGCGCGTCGTCCGACGTGTTGCGGCTGCAAACCGAGCCGAGCACGGTGCGCCGCCCGAGCTCGCGGGCGACCCGCAGCTCACGGAGCGCCGGGTACGCTTTGCCCTTGTATTGCAGGGTGGTCGGCGCTCCGCCGCCGGGCGGATTGCAAAGTGGGCGGTTGCGCTCGAGGTCATCCGGGTAGCAGTCGCAGGCGACATCCGCGGCCTGCGCCTCGCTACTGCACTCGATGGGCGCGGGGAGATCGAACGTGCAGGCGTATTGCAGGTCCGTGGCGAAGGTCTCGTGCTCGTGGCCATTGATGGAGTTCGCGGAAGGGTCTTGCGAGCTGCCTGGTACGATGTCTTCGCCCGTGAGCGGGTTCGTGCCGCTGCGCTCGTCTATCGACTCGCGCATGAACGGATCCTGCGGGGGGACGTTCGAGGCCACGTTGCCGATCAGCAGTGGCCAGCGCTTCTGGCTCTCCAGTTGCGTGGGGGTGAGCAGCTGCAGGGTTTCGCTGCTCAGGCTGTCGGTGGTCGCGACGTCTTGCCAGGGCATGCCGCCGACCAGCGCAAACGTGAAGAGTGACGGGTCGCGGGTGAGCCCGCCGCTGTGGAACAAGGGATTTTGCACGAGGGCGCCGCTTCGATCCAGCACCGTGCCGCCACCGAAACCGCTCACGTAGCGAGCAGTGGGGTACAGCAGGTCGAAACCGAAGCGCCGCTTTTGCTCGAAGCACCGCAAATTCAGGCTGTCGTCCTCGAGAGGCAGCGTCTTGCCCTTGAGGCACTCCGCGTCTGCTTGCATCGCGGGGCAGCCGGCGTGCTCCACTATTTCGCCGCACGACTGGCAGCAAGTGTCGTTCGGATCGACCTGGCATTGCGAGGTCGAGCGGAACATCGGGGGGACCCCGGACCCATTTGAGCGCGAGATCAGCCAGCCGTAGCTTTCATCCATGATGGAGCAGTCGTTCTCGTCCGTCAGCATCAGCACGACGACCGAAGAGTCCGGACGCAGGAACGCAGCCCGCTGCCGCAGCAGCTCCTCGTCCACCCCCACCTTTTCCGAGCGTGAGCCCGCCGCATCCAGGGTGACGGTTTGGTACGGCTCGGGGTCCACCAAAAAGCGATAGACCGACTCCAGCTGCGACTCGAAGCCGCAGCCGCTTTCACCCGCGCTCTGCACCATGACCCGCACCGCATCTGCGAGCTGCTGCGCGTCGCTCTCGCCGGGCGGGTTGGACAAGCCGTCCGGATCCCATTTGAGGTAGCCTTGGTCGTCGTAGCTGGGCACGTCGTTGCGAACGAACGGCAGCAAATAGGCGTGGTCGTCGTCGCCGGCTCGGGTGCACACGTCGCCCGCGCCGCTGGCACCGTGCGAGCCCAAGCTGGAAGTGATGGCGCCGATGTGCAGGTCGCGAAGCGGCTTCAGCTCGCGGCGGCTGCCACTGGGGCAAGCTGCGCTCGGCGACGCGGGCGCGGAGACCACGTTGCCGGCATCGTCCACGCAGCGCGGGTTCACGAGGCGCTCCACGAGCTCCGGCAGGGCGTCCGCGAACAGCCTCTGCTTTTCAGCCATGGAAAGGGAGTTGTCGATGGCCAGCAGGAGGTCCACCTTGCCGACCTCCTGCTGCGGGCCGTCGTCCTTGGGGATGGGCCCGCCGACAATCGTGCTCCCACCCGAGCCGCTTTGCCCCGCCGTGCCCCCGCTCGGCTGCCCGCCGTCTTCCTCGTCAGAACCTGCGCCGGCGCCGGCAGTGGACGTCTCGGTGCCGCCATCCCCTCCCTGACCATGCCCGATTTCCACTTTCGAGCCGCACGCGAGTGTTAAAAGCAATCCCCCGAGTCCAGCGTAGGTATATCGCACGCTCATCCTCCAGCCTCCTGCAATGAGTCCACCCGTAGATGGTACGTCGCCCGCACGTTGATCTCTTCTTTCGGTCGAATGTTTAGCTGGGCGTTCAGGGCAGGCGGAGGCGGCGCGGTCCACGGGTCGCAGGCTCTGGCAGGACTGCTCGTACTGCTCGCTTGGGGGGGAAACGCCCAAGCGCAGCCAGCGTCGCCTGAATACGCACCGGAGCAGGTCGAGCTGGATTACCTGAGCAGCGCGGGTTGTCCAAGCAAGGAGAGCTTCGTCCGCGAAGTGACCGCGCGTATTCGGCGGCCCGTCGATTGGGTGGCGGCGGATGGGCGCGTGCTCGTGGCGCTCTCGCTGAGCCACACGGAGGGTCTCGCCACGGGTCGGCTGGAGGTGGCGCGCGCCGCTGCGCCGCCAACGCTCCGCGAATTCACGGCGCAGACCTGCGGCGAGGTCGCTTCGGCGCTCGCGCTCGTGGTCGCGCTCGCGCTGGACCCGAACGCTCGCACGGAGGCGCTGCCGGAACCGCCGCCAGCGGTGCCGGTAGAGGAGCCGTCGGCGCCTTCCGCCGCGGAACCAGCTCCGCTCCCGGCTGCGGCGCCTTCCGCGGCGCCTTCTGAGATGGCGGCTCCGCTGCCGACTCGGCGAGAATCGCCCCCGCTGCATCTCGTGGCATGGCTCGGACCGGTGGCTGGAGTGGACGCGGGGTACGCGCCGAAGCCTCTCGTCACGTTCGGTGTCAGTCTCGGTGCGCGCGTCTCTTGGGGGAGCTGGCTGACGCCGACTCTTCAGCTCACGCCGCTCTGGGGCAAGACCGGGAGCACGGGGCCGGCCGCAGCCCTAGGCAGCTTCTCTTGGGCCATGGCCCGCCTGGAAGCGTGTCCGGTGGACTTGCGGCTGGCGCCATGGCTTGGATTTTCGCCGTGCCTGGCGGGTGAGATAGGGCGGCTCGCTGCACGTGGAACCGAGCAAGGGGTGGAGCCCACGGCCGCGGAGCGCTGGTGGGCCGCGTCGGGCGTGACGGCGGCCGTTCACCTGGAGCTCGGCAACTGGTTCGTCCGACTGAGCGGAGAAGGCATGTTCCCGGTCATTCGCGACGAGTTCGTGTTCCTGGAGCCGGAGCGCACGGTGCACCGCCCGAATGCCTTCGCTTACGGAGGTCGACTAGGGGTCGGATTTCGTATCGGCCGGTGATCAAATGCGCGGCGGGGTACCATTCAAGCAGGTCAGCATGCTGCAGCACCGCCTCTCGTTGACCTCAGCTGCCGTCCCCGCGACGTCGCCGGTAGACGAGGCGAGGCTGCGCGGGGTTGTAGACGCGAACTTCGACGCGCTGTGGCGGTTCCTCCGGCGGCTAGGCGTGCCGGAGAGCGACGTCGATGACGCCGTTCAAGAAGTCATCTTGGTATTGGCGCGCAAGCTGGACCAGGTAACGGTCGGAAGTGAACGTTCCTTCGTGCTCAGCACCGCCTTTCGGATCGCGTCGGATACTCGGCGTCGGCTGAAGCGCCGACGCGAGGTGGACGACTCTCCGCTCCGTGCGCTTTCCAGCGCCGAGCTCGATCCAGAGCAGACGGCCGAGCAGCGTCGGCTCACGCTGCTTTTCGCCCAGGTACTGGAGCAGCTGTCGCTCGAGCTGCGAGCGGTGTTCGTGCTCTACGAGCTCGAGGAATTCACCATGGCAGAGATCGCAACCACCCTAGAGCTGCCGCCCGGGACGGTGGCTTCGCGGCTGAGGCGTGCTCGGGAAAAGTTCGAGCAGTTGGCGACGGAAGCGCTGGGGAAAGGCGGTGCGCCATGACCGACCCTGCTCGCCTCCGCGAAAGCGGAGGAGCCGCGAGCCAGCTGATGCGCGGCTCCCATCTCGCCGTACCGCGCGCAGCGCGGCGACGCGCGCTCGCGTTCACGGCTGCGGCCGTCAACCTGGCTGGCGGCGGCACCGCGTTCGCCGCGGGCAGCGTGTCGCTCGTCAAGAGTGTCGCCCTGTACGTCACGGTCGGAGTCGTAGGCGGCGGCCTGGCTTCGCTCGGGGTGTCGTCGGCGCTCACGAGCTGGGAACAGCCCCGTTCGGCGGCGCCGGCCATCACGGCCTCGCCGCATCCGGCGCCGGGGCTCGCGAAGCCGGCCCCCGCCCCGAGTGCGATCGCGGAGGTGCCGGCGGCGCCAGACCCAGCGACGCCGGTCATCTCGGCCGAGGCCGAGCCGCCTGCCGCAACCAAAGAGCTTGCTCCCATTCGTGGCGCGCTGCCCGTAGCGAGCAGCGCGGCCCAGAGCCGCCCGCGGTTGTTCGACGAGCAGCGCGAGATCGAGCGTGCTCGCGCCGCCATCGCCCGAGGCGACTACTCCCGCGGTCTGCAAGTGCTGAAGAGCTACGACCGTGCTTTCCCGCGAGGTCAGTTCCATCCGGAAGCGCTCGCCCTGCGGGTGGAGGCGCTGAGCGGCCGTGGGGACTTCAGCCGAGCGAGGGCGCTGGCGGACGACTTTGCGCGCCGCTACCCTCAGCACCCGCTGCTAGCGCGCGTTCAGGCGAGCGCCGGCCGAAAATAGCCGCCACGAGGCGCTGGCTCGACCGCTGGTGGCAGCCGTGCGACAAGTCGCACCGGGCTCATGGAAATTCAAGGTCGTCGACGCTCCAGCAATTTCGAAGATCGCGGCAGCGGCGGCGGTGGCCGCGCGGGCGGCATACCGGTTCAGGGCCTGTCGTCGCTCGTGCGCCTGCTCGGGATCAAGGGCACCCTCATCGCCGCGGCGGTGCTGGGCATTGGCTTCTTCGTGCTGCCGGCGAGCTTGAAGCAGCAGCTGCTCGGCGCGCTCTCTGGCGGCGCGGCAGAGGGCGGCTCGGCGCAGGGCTCCGGCAGTGTTTGTGAAGCCTCCGCCGTCAACGGCAAGGCGTGCGACTTCTCGCGCGTGGTGTTGGCGTCGACGGAGGACGTTTGGAAGCCGCTCTTTCAGAGTGGTGCTCTGCCTCGCTACGCGGCCGCTCCCGGCGCCTACCGCGAGCCAGTGCTCGTCGTGTTCGCCAGCTCCGTCTCCACCGGCGGCTGCGGCAGCGCCACGTCGGACGTAGGGCCTTTCTACTGCCCAGCGGACTCCAAGCTCTACATCGATCCCGGCTTCTACGACGTCATGGAAAAGCGCCTGCGCGCTCCGGGCGATTTCGCGCAGGCCTACGTCATCGCGCACGAGGTTGGCCACCACGTGCAAAACCTCATCGGGGCCAATCGGCTGAAGGTAGACGGCGAGACCAAGAATCAGGTGTCGGTGCGGCTGGAGCTTCAGGCGGATTGCCTGGCCGGCGTGTGGGGACACAGCGCCCGAGCGTCACTCTCGATCACGGACGAAGACCTTTCCGAGGCGACGAACGCGGCTCACTCGATCGGGGACGACACGCTCGGTCACTCGAACGAAAAGGACTACACGCACGGCACGAGCGACCAGCGTAAGCGCTGGTTCAAGCGCGGCTTCGAAGGGGGCGACGCACGGACGTGCGACACGTTCGCGGTCAAGCGTTACGCGGAGCTCTGACCGGCCTCAAGACGCGCGGAAGCGTCGCGCGTCCACCCGCCAAAACGCGCTGTCCTCGGCCGCACGCGGGGGGCTCGGTTCACGAAGGTTGAGCTGAATGGTGATGGCCCGGTCACCGAGCGCACCACGCACCGTGTCCGCGAGCGCCAAGAGCGGCGTACTGACCCCGAGCTCGTGCTCGACCGTACCCTCCAGGAACAGCTCTGCCGCGTCGTGCGCCCCGCAATGCCTTGCCAGCGCCAGCGCGATGCGCTCGCGAGTGGTGGCAGTGTCTTCTTCCTCCGAAGACGCGGTCAGCAAGGTCGCGGTGTGGAAGTGGTGCAGGTCTCGCTCCGCCAACGCGAGCCTCTCCAGCACGCGCTGCTCGAAGGCGCTCGGCGTCTCGCTCTTCATCTGCATGACCAAGACCGGGCCGTCCGCGTCCGTCCAGCCGCTCCCACCTCGCGAGGGCGCGCCGCGCTCCACGACGAGGATGCGTAGTTTGCGCGAGGTCGCGAGGGTACGCTGCATGATGCCCGCAACGACCGCGCCATTGGCGGGCTAAGGGCACGCACTTTTATGCGCGATTCCAAGCACATACGGCGCAGAGAAGGCGGCTCCCGGAGGGAAGCCGCCTGCTGGCCGCGACGGGGAAGGAGCGTCGCCGGTCAGGGAGCGATGGGGCAAGTCGGCGTCGACGGGCTACAAGCGTAGCGCTCGTACTCGACGAACTGACCCCCTTCGACCTTCCAGTGCACGAGCGGAGGGAACATGTCGCCCACCGCATCCCAATCGATGGAGTCGAAGGCGCCTTCGTAGTTGATGGGTAGGCCGAGGCGGATGAGCTGCGCGGCCTTTTTGAAGTCCGCCACCGTCGGCTTGATCTTCACGCCGCACTCCTGGTTGATCTTGGTCAAGCCGAGGCGGATGTCCGCCGGCGTTACCTTCTTTACTCCGCCCTTGTCGTGCGCGGCCACGAGGGTGGCCAGCATGAGGGTGACCATGGAGTCGTACGCACCGGAGGCGGTGACCTCCGGCTTCGCGCCGTACGCGGCTACGAACGCGTTGTAGAACGCGGCGCCGGACGGAGAGTTGTCGTACGCGGCGATCGAGCTGCCCTCGAGACCCTCGGCGATGGCGCCGACGGAGGCGAGGATGTAGTCCCGCCGGAAGGCGTTGACCGACTGAAGCGGGATGGTGTAGCCGGCGGCGCGGTACTGCTGCACCACTGGCGTGACGTTGCCGGGCAGCGCCGCCACGAGCACGGTGTCCGGGTATGCGTCCGTCACGTTGGTGCTTACGTTGAAGTCATCCACGAGCTTCGGCAGGTCCGTCGGGATCGCGGCGGCGGTCGTGAAGTTGATCGTCTCCGAATAGGAGGTGCCCGCATACAGCCCCGGCAGCGCCGCGACGGCCGCGACCGCCGAAGACGTGTGGCCTCCGTCCGCGTAGATGCCGATCTTGAACGCGCCGTCCCCGTTGGTGTCGCCATTGACTCCGTGCTGCATGGCGATGCGCAGCATGACCAGCGCCTCGTACTTGGCGTTGTAGAACACGCGGAACAGCCAGTCGTTCGGGTCGCGGAAGCCGAGCTGGCTGAGGGGGTCAGCGTCCACGTACGTCGGGTCGTTGAAGAACGCGGAGGAGCACTGAAAGCACGTGATCGGCACCTTGCGGATGGTCGTTCCGGTCGTGTCGTAGTTGAGGCGGGAGGCCTGCAGCGAGTCGCCGCTGCTATCCGAGACCAAGCCGAGCACTTGGTCCTCGTTGATGAGCTTGATGGCGAGGGTGCGCGCAGTCGCGGGGGTGCTCTTGGTGTCGCCGAAAACCGGCACGAACTCGAAATGGCCACCGATGACCAGGTTGTCGACGGCCTGGTTCATTTGCTTGACCGCGAGCTCCACGGCGTACGTGAAGTGCGGGCTGGTGCTCACACCGGTCTGGTCCACCAGCGCGCCGAGCTTCAGCTTCGTCTTGGCGGCGCTGGCGATCGCTTGTTGCTGCGCGCCACCGCCCTCCTCTTGCGCCGCGCCGCCGTCGTCGGCCTCGACGGCACAAGCGCTCGCGCCAACTATCAACGGCATCGCCAGCAGTGATCTGAACTTCATCATCGTGTTTCTCCGTTCGAGCCCCTTGGGTCTTAGGTGTCTCAAATTAGCTCCACTGCGGTCAATACAATTCCAGCTGTCTTACTCTAGGAAAGTGGCAGTGCAGACTCCCCCGTACGCGAGCGCCTTACAGGCCAGTCGTCTAGTTGCTCTTCCGTGCTTGGTAGTTTTTATAGGCGAGCTCAGTGCGCTCTTTCCTCCTGAAATAAGCTCGAAAAACCAGAGGCCAGGTGAGGGCAGGAGCACGTGGGCTCGCGGCTACGTGTCTTTCTGTAACACTTAGGTGTTATTCAAAGAACTCGAGTAGTGATTTAGTCGATTCGTGGATTTGAACAAAAGAAAACAGGCACGTAGCCCCTGGGGGGAGCCGCGTGCCTGGTTTCGACCCTCTCCCGCTGGAGCGGGTTCGGCGCCTACGGAGTGATCGCGCAGAGCTCGTCGGACGAGCAGTCGTATACATCCGTCTCGATGAACTTCTTCTGCTCCACCTCCCAGTGCACGAGCACGGGTGTCGCGTCGCCGCTCTCGTTGTAATTGGTGGCGCCGGACGCGCCGTCGTAGCGCACGGTGCCGCCGGTGGTGAGAACCTCGTAGGCGCGTTGGAAGTCTTCGACCGTCGCGCTCACGGGCTCGCCCTCCGGATCACTGATGCGAGCCATGGCCTCGCGCACGGCCTCCGCGGTCACCTCGCTCGGGTCCTCCAGATCAACCGAGGCCGCGATCGAAGCGAGCATGAGCGCGACCGTCGAGTCATAAGCCCCGCTGCAGCCCATCTCGGCCTGGTCACCGTTCTCCTCGAAAGCGGATTGAAAGGCCTTGCCGGAAGCGTCGTCCGAGACGAGGGGCGGCGAATTGCCCTGCACGCCCTCGGCCAAAGAGCCCAAGCTGCTCAAGATCGCGTTGCGACGGAAGGCGGTGGTGGCGAACAGGGGCGGTTGATAGTCCCCCTCGCGGTACGCCTTCACTGCGCCCGAAGAAGAGCCGGAGAGCAGCGCGAGGAAGATGGCGTCCGGCTCGCCTTCGTTCGCGGCGCCGGTGTCGGCGTTGCTCGCGTCCGTGAGGATCCCCAGATCTTCCCCGAAGTCGTAAGAGTTGAGGTCCTCCATCGGGTTGAAGAAGACGACCTCTACCGCGCTCTCGCCGGTCACGAGCTCGCTCACGGCTGCCTTCACCGCGGCGGCGGAAGACTGACCGTAGGGGTCGTCGATCGCGTAGACGCCGACCTTCACCAGACCATCCCCGTTGCGGTCCCCGCCGTCGGTGCCGAGCAAGATCTGCGTCTGTACCGCCGCCTCGTACTTGGCGTTGAAAAAGGTGCGAAAGAGCCAGTTGTCTTCGTCGCGAAGGGCGGCTTGGCGCGCCGGGTCTGCGTCTTTGGCCTCGGGGTTGTTGATGGAAGCGGCGGAGCAAAGGTAGCAGGTGATTGGGACTTTGTAATCCGCGAGCGGCTCCTCCTGATAGTTGAGGGTGTTGACGCTCACGGTGTCGCCGCTGATGTCCGTGACGAGGCCGACGACCTTGTTCGTGTTGATGAGATCCGTGGCGCTTTCTTGCGAGTGCGGGCCGTTGCTCTGCGAATCCGCGAAGCTGATCGCGAAGCGCACTTTGCTGCCGGCGTTCGCGAGGGCCTGATTCATCTGCTTGGAGGCGAGCGACACCGCGTTGCGGTACAGGGGGCTCGCGCTGGGACCAGTCTCGTCCGTCAATGCGCCGATGTGGATCGCGTTCGGCGCGCTCGCGTCTTCGTCGTCGTCCGAGCCGCAGCCGATGCTCAGCGCCGCGCATAAGGTGCCCAGTAGGAGTCCAGTCCGCGTGCGAATCATGCTCTGTGCCTTTCCGTGGGATGAATCGGGCGCGGGGGGAGCGCGCCAAAGCCGATGCCGAGCCGCTCAGAAGGTCTGGCGCGCTTCGAAGAACGCCGATGTGCGCTGCGCCGGGATATCGAACCCGCCGAAGCCAGGCTCCGAGTAGCGCTCGTCCAGGAGATTGCGGGCGGACGCACTGAAGTAGGTCAGCGCACCCTCGCCGAGCAGTGGTAGGCCGGCGGTGGTGATCGTCGCGTCGAGGGTCCGGTAGGAGGGGAGCGTGTAGCTGTCGCGGCCGTTGAGGATGATGTTGAACTGAGAGGCGCCGCGCTCACCGACGAAGCGCAAGCGTGCGTTCAAGAAGACGGGCAACCTGGGTACCTCTAGGTCCGCGCCGACGACGCCGTTGTACGAAGGGAAGCCGGTGAGCGCCTCCGCATCCTTCTGTGGGCCTTCCGTCGCTTTGATGTACGAGGCCCCCACGAAGGGGCGCAGCGGACCGAAGCTGCCGCGCAGCGTGCCTTCTGCGCCGACGAAGGTCTCCTGACCCATGTTGCGCGCGACGTAGTCCGTCCCCGCGGAGACGAAGTCGATCTTGTCGTTGATACGCTGCACGTAGCCGGAAACCTCCAGCACCGCGTAGTCCCACAGCACGGCGTAGACGGTCAGCTCGCCGCTGGTCAGCGTCTGGGGGACGAGCTGGGGGACGCTGGAGCCGCTGGTCAGGTTTCCGATCACGTTTCGTTCGACCCCGAAGCCAGGCTCCGCGAACATCAACACGCCGGTCGGAGACTGAAACGCGCGGCCTACGATCGCCTTCGCGGTGAGGGCCGGCGAAAGCTCGTAGATGATGCCTCCGCGAGCGCTGATTTGGGGAGGAGGAGCGAAGGCATCGTACGACGCTTTGTCCACGCGGCCGTTCGCCAGCAGCGTGAGCTGGGGCAAGGACTCGATGGGGGCTCCCGAGACTTGGAGGTAAGCGCCGATGTCTGTCAACGTTCGCTGACGGGGCGTATCGCTCGAGACGAAGTCGATGGCGGCGCCGGCGGGGCGCATGCCCTCGTCCATGTTCAAGACCGCGGAGTAGAAGAGGATGTCCTCGCGATCTGCCTCGAAATCCAGCCCCACGCGCGCGTTGAAGCGCGTGCCTACGGCGTAAGCGGTCGAGAAACCTGCGTCGAACGCGCGATACCCGAAGCTGCGCATGAAGGTGCGCGCCAGGTTGCGTGTCAAGTAGAAGCGGTCCTTGGGACCGGTGTCGCCCGCGCTACCGCCGAGCGTTAGTCGAGTCGACCAGCGGTCAGTCCAGCTCGCCTCGTGGCGGATGGTCGCGAAGTAGTTGCGCAGGGACTCGCGGCTGCGGTGCGTGAGCACGGAGTTGAGCTGGAACTCGGCGGCGGAGTCCAGCTCCTGTAGCCCCGCGTCTACGCTGAATTCGCCGTACTTCTCCGTGGGAACCGCGAGCTGTAGGAACGCCGAAACCGGGTTGGAGGTGTCGCGTCGGCTCTTGTCTGCGAACAGCGGGGCGTAGCGCGGGTTCGCGTCGTCTTGAGCGTCGAACGTCTTCTGGATACGGAGCCCAGAGCGATCCACGCGCCCCGAAGCGGCGGCCAAGAGCAACCGCGCACGCTTGCTGGCGTACATCGCCACCGCAGAGCCGCCGTAGCCGGGGTCGCCGCTTCCAACCGCGAGGCCGCCACCGGCGTCAACCGTCGTGCCCTCCCCGGGCTTGCGGGTGATGACGTTGATGGTCGCGATGAAGGCGTTCGCGCCGTAGAGCGCGGAGAGCGGCCCTTTCACGATCTCGATCTGCTCGACGGCCTCTATCGGGATGTACTCGGGCCCGATGAAGGCGCGCAGGTCCGGCCTGAAGTTCACCGGGGTCCCGTTGATCATGATTTTCACGAGGCGCGTGCCGCCCCGCAGCCCCGGCGTGACCCCACGAACCCCGATCGACTTCACGGAGCCGTCATCGGAAAGGTAGAGACCTGGCACGTTCTCCAGCGCGTCTGCCACCGAGCGGTAGCCGTTCTGCCGGATCTCTTTGCGGCTGATGACGGTGACGTTGGCGGCAGCGCGCGAACGCTCCTCGCTGGCTCCGCCGCTAGCGGTGACGACCGGAATGGACAGCAAATCCTCGAGCGATAGCTTGGCGAGGTCTTTGGGATCCGTGCTCGACCCTTCCGTGACGTCGGCGCCCTGTTGCGGAGCGAGCACCGGCTCGCCGAGCGGCGCCGAGCTCGGCGGAGCTTCGACCGCCGCCGGCGTGGGCTCCACCGCCGGCGGCGGGGCGGGAGGCGCCGGCGCTGCGTCGGCCGGCGGCGCAGGGGCCGGCTCTGCCGGCGTCGGCTCCGCCGGTACCTGCGCACGCGCCTCTGCGCACGCGCCGAAGCCGGCAACGGCTCCGAACGCGAGCGCGAGCGCGACGCGGCAGCCGCGCGCCTTGTGCGTGACGAGTGACCGAACGAGAGGCGGCAAAGGAGCGTGCATGAGTGACTGGAAGCAAGTGTTGCGAGGCAGTCCGCGGCGTGCCCATCACCAGGTCGCCCGCCAGAACGATCCAGATAGATAGAGCAGGCAACCCCTTGGTGTGAATTTAAATGAGACGACGCTCAGTCGTTTATGGGCGAGCGAGTGCGCGCTCTGCACACTCGGCCTCGCGCTCGGACCCTGAGAATTGCGGCTCAGGCTCACTCGGTCTTTTGCTCGTCTCAAGCTGCTTTTCACGGCACGTTTCGAGCGCCCGTCGGCTGAGCGTCCGCTAAGTGATGCAGTTGTTCGAAAGGCGCGAAGGGTCGGTAATTTCGTACAAATCACCACGCTGGTGATTGCCAGTCAATGCGATGGTGTTGGTCGGAGCGACGATGAAGGGGGCCGCGGCTCGCAAACGCAGATGCGAGCTGGTAGCGATGCCGGGGCGCGAAGCCTTGCAATAACCGCCAGAGCGGAAGCCTCAACGGACGCGCGGCACAAACGGCGCAAGGCGAGCGCAGTTGCTCGGAAAGGAATCCGCGAGCGCGCCCATTTGCGCGCTCGACGCGAGGACGAAACGGACGTCGCGAGCTGTCGCTGGTCGCACGGCGCGTGCCAACGCCGGATGAATGCGCGCTCGTCCACGGCTGCTCGCGCTAGCGTGCCTTGGCGTAGGTCGTGCGCGATCGCCCTTGTGCAAGTTGCCTGCGCACGTTTAATCTCGTCCGGCTCGATGTCGTTCGATCCGTTCAGTAGAGCGTGCAGCGTTGGCTGACTCGGCGCCCAGCACGGACGTGGTCCTCGTCATCGACGACAGCGACGTCGCGCGCGCGGAGATGATCCGCGTGCTGGAGCAGGCTGGATTCCGGGTGATGGGCCTCGCTTCGCCCATCGGCGCGACCCGCGCGATCCTGGAAAACGGAGTTCGAGTCGTGGTCATAGACATCATGATGCCGGGCATGCGGGGCGACCGCTTGGCCGCTCTCTTTCGCGGCAATCCGCGGCTGCGTGAGCTGGGAGTGGTGTTGGTTTCGGGCGCCAGCGCCGCGGAGCTCCTCAGCCTTTCGGTGGAGTCCGGCGCCAACGCGGTCGTATCGAAGGCCAATTTGCACGAGCTGGTGCCCGTCGTGCGCCGGGCGCTGCGCCGGCGTGATTCAGTGCCTGGAATGACCTATGGTTGAGCTGCGGCCGGAAAACGCGGCCAGCGGCTCCGAGGCGAGCCTGGACGCATTCGTGGACTCCGACGCCCAGGAATCGCATGCCGGGCGCGCGAGCCGTGGCGTGCCGCGTGACCTGCTGGTGTTCGAGTTCGGTCGCGACCGTTTTGCGGTGGAGGCCCGGCGCGTCGAGTCCGTCGTCCCATGGCGAGCACCGTCGCGGATCCCGGGAACGGACTCGCGCGTCCACGGGGCGATTCAGGACCGAGGACGGATCGTCGTCTTGATGGCGCATCCCGCTGGCGTCACCCCCGGGCCCAACCCTCCAGAAGGCAAGCTCATCGTGGTTTGCAGCGGCGCGCGCGGTCACGTCGGGCTGCCCGCCACGAGCGCACGAGCGGTGGGCAACTTTTCACTCGCCAGCGAGCCGTCGCAGCTCTCGGTGCACGACTCTACCTTCGGCGCCTTCACCTACGTCGACCCGTTCGAGTACGGAGCGAGCTCGTGAGCCAACGGCCAGCGCGCAAAGGCGCCGTGCTCGTGATCGATGACAGCGACATATCTCGCGCGGAGATGATGCGCGTGCTCGAGGAAGCTGGGCTCGAGGTAATTGGTCTGGCGTCGCCCATCGGCGCGACGCGCGTCATCCTCACCGGCAGCGTGTGCGCGGTAGTGATAGACATCGAGATGCCGAGCTTGCGCGGGGATCGCCTGGCCGCGCTCTTTCGTGGCAACCCACGCATGGCCGGCGTGGGGGTGGTCCTCGTCTCCGGCGAAAAGAACGAGGAGCTGACGCGCTTGGCCATCGAAGCGCGCGCGGACGAAGCGGTGTCCAAGAGCGCGCTTTCGGGCCTGCCGGACGCGGTCCGCCGAGCCATGGCTCGCGGGGAGTCGCAGCGTCCGTTCAGGGGGGAGGATGTCTAAGGTACTTTGCCTGACCCACCGCGGCGTCCGTTGCTGCGTGCCAGCGGAGCGCGTCCTGACCGCCGAGCAGGCGCGAAGGTACGAGGAGGCGGTACAGCTCTGGGAGGGGGACGAGCCTGCGGCGTCCGCTCCAGCGCTCGGTGAACGCTCGCTGCGCCTGGAAACGGCCGACGGCCCTCGCTGGCTCTGGGGCTCCAGCGTTCGAGCCGTTTCGATAACTGCGAGTCAGATACAGAAGCTCACGCCGGTATTGCGCGAGCTGCTCACCTTGCCCCACGTCGTGGGGCTGGCCGCGCTCGGCGAGGAGCTCGTGTGGTTGGTGGAGCCACTGCGGTTTTCGGGGGAACGCGCGGGGGCAAATTGATTGAATCCAACGTAAGCTGAGCGCGTCTCTCTTCCTTGGCCCCAACCCTCGATCTCACGGATCCCCCACCCCTCGATTTCACGGATCCCGCGTGAATAAGCATCGCCTGATCGCCCGGGCCTTCGCCGGCTTCTTCCTCCTCGGCGCTACCGCCCTGGCTGGATCGCTCGTGCCGAGCGCCCTGCGTTCGGCCATCATCGTGCGTTCGGCCGGCTACGAGCGCAATTTCAACGAGCGCAGCGGCGAAGCAGTTTTGGCGGTGGTGGTGGGGAAGACGGGATCCGCTGCGGACGACGGCCGGGCCATGTCCGATACGTTCACCAAACTTCTTCACGAAACACGGATCGGTACCCGCAAAGCTCGGGTCCTCACCATCACGCACGAAAGCAACAACCGCACCAACGAAGAGCTGTCCAACGCTCACGCGGAGATTGTGTATCTCGCGAAGGGGTTGGAGGGCCTGTCTGGCGGCATTCCGGGCGAGTCAGGAGGAGTGAAGCGCATTTTGGTATGCGCGGACGGCGCGGATGTCGCGCTAGGCTGCACCCTCGGCGTGGAGCTGGACGGCGAAAAGTCGCGAATCGTTCTGAACTTGAAGCAGGCCAACGCGGCCGGGCTCCGCTTCGACTCTGGGTTGCTCAGGCTCGCACGTATCGTGCGATAGAGGCGTATGACGGGACGCTCGTTTTCGATTCGGTGGAAGCTGTGTCTGCTCGTGGCGTCCGTCGCCTTCGTTCTCTCGGGGGTGGACGCGTGGCTCATGCCAACGCGCGTCGCGCGCTCCGAGGAAGAGGAGCTGCACGAGCGCGCCCGGGTGCTCGCGCAGGTGCTGGCCGGCCCCACCGGCGTGGCCATGGACCTGGAGCAGCCGGTCGAGACGCTGAACGACTCGCTGCGTCCAGGGCTCAACGACCCGCTAGTGCGCTGGGTGTCCCTGTACGACGCGAGCGGCAAGAAGCTCACGAGCGTTGGTGAAGGTGGCTCGCCGGACTCGCGGCAGAGCGTGGAGCGAACGACGCAAACGGAGACGCTCGTCGGCACCGCCGACGTGCGCGTACAAAACCGTCCGACCGCGGTGGGTAGCGTCGCGGTGGCACTGAAGAGCGCGCGCATCGAGCAGCGCCGCGAGCAGTCGCAAAAGTCCATGGCGATGCAGGCGGCGATCATCGTCGGCTTGGGCCTTTTGCTGGCGCTCATCGTGACGGACCGCATGGCCAAGAGCATGCAGCGCATCACGCAAGCCGCGAAGCAGATCACCCGCGGGGACGTCTCCAGCACACTGCAGCTCACCCTCTCGAACGACGAGCTGGGCGACATGGCCAAGGCTTTTCAGGCCATGCACGGGCAGCTCCGTCAGCTGCAGGTCACCGCGGTCAAGGTCGCGAGCGGTGACTTGACCGGAAGTATCGATGGGGACGGCGAGCTGTTCGCCGCCTTCCGGAACATGATCGAGAACCTGCGCCAGCTCGCGGGTCGGATCGGCAAGAGCAGTAACTCCGTCGCGACCGCCGCCGCCGGGATGTTCTCGTCCGTGCGCGAGCAGGAGGCCGCCGCGACGCAGCAAAACGCCGCGCTGGAGGAGATCCGACGCACGGTGGAGGCGTTGTCCGTGAGCGCGGAGCACGTGGCGGAGGACGCGTCGATGGTGCGGGAGCTGGCTCAACGCAGCTTGCTGAGCACTCAGCACACGGCGGAGCAGACCCAGCTCGTGAGCTCGCACTCCAGCCGCATCGGCGAGATCCTCTCTCTCATCCAAAACATCGCGGACAAGTCGGACCTGCTGGCCCTCAACGCCGCGCTCGAGGGGACGAAGGCGGGCGAGGTGGGCCGAGGCTTCTCGCTCGTGGCCGCCGAGATGCGTCGCTTGTCCGAGCACGTGATGGACTCCGTGCGGGACATCCGCAAGTTAGTGGCCGACATGCACCAGGCCTCCCACGCCTCCGTCGCGGCGACAGAAGAAGGGACCAAGCTCGCCCGCGAGACCGCGGCCGCGGCCGCGAAGATTTCGGACGCGATAGCTCGTCAGCGCGAGGGCACCACGCAGGTAAAGACGGCGGTGGTCGAGATCGTGGGCGCGGTGAACGACTCGCTGAACGGTAGCGGGGACAGCACTCGCAACGGTGAGAGCTTGCTTCAGCTCTCCCACGAGCTGAAGCTCGCCGCCAAGAAGTTCCGCGTCGGCCAGCCCGAATCCCCGGAGCTCACGGATGAGCTCGCGGGATGACCTGATCGCGAGCTTCTTTGCTTCGATGCCGGCGCGCGTGGCCGAAGCGACGGAGCTGTGGCTAGGGGTGGAGCAAGGACGAACGCAGAACCTGCAGGTGCTGCGCCGCATGCTGCACACGATCAAAGGTGAGGCGCACATGCTGGAGCTCGTCACCTGCGGTGACCTCGCCGAGCTCGCGGAGTCCGTGGTGGACGCGCTGCGCAAGGTTGGCAAACCCACCCAGCTCACCGGCGACGCGCTCCTGGGCTCGTTCGAGGGCATGGGCATGGTGTCGGCCGAAAGCGCGGACGATGACCAGCGGCTCTTGGACCCGCTGAAGGCTCAGCTCCGCGCCGCGATCGCCGAGCTGGAGACGCTCGCGGCGCAAGCTCCTGCTCTCCCGGCCGCCGAGGAGCCCAAAGCGCCGCTCGAGCCCGCCCCCCCGGAGCGCGAGCTGGCGGCTCTGCGCGCGGAGGAGGTGCGCCCTCTCGTGCACGAGCTGCGCCGCCTTTACGGCGAACAGACCGTATTTCACGAACGGCTGCGCGAGATGCAGCGCATGCTCCGCGCCCTGCTCGGCGAGCTGGACGTGCGGCTCACACCGCAGAGCTTGGTGGAGCGCATTACCAAGACGCTCGGCTACGGCGCCGAGATAGACCGGGGGATGTCGGCCGTGCGCGCGGGCTGGTCCGGTAGCGAATTTGCGGTCGGGCTCACGCTCGACGAGCTGGAGCGCTGCGTGAACAAGGCCTCCGTCGTCAGCACGGAGCGGCTGCTGAACCAAGTGGTGCGCGTCGGGCGGAGCACGGCTCGTACGCTGAACAAGGACGTGGACTTGGTCGTCAGCGGCGACGCAATCTTGGACGCCGCCATCGAGCGGCGCCTCGAGCAGGCGCTACTGCACCTCGTGCGGAACGCGATCGATCACGGCGTGGAGTCGCCGGAGGCGCGCAAGGCGCGCGGCAAATCCGGGCGCCCGCGCATCGAGGTGACGCTCTCCCACACCAACGGCAGCGTGACCGCCCGCGTGGCGGACGACGGCGCGGGCGTGGACACGGAGCGGCTGCGCGCAGTCTTGGTCGCCCGCGGCAAATCCGTGGAGGGGCTCAAGAGCGAGGAGCTCTTGCCTTACCTGTTCGAGCAAGGCGTGACCACGACCACGGAAGTGACCAGCATCTCCGGCCGCGGGGTGGGGCTAGACGTCGTGGCACGCGAGGTCGCGGCCGCGGGCGGCCAGGTGCGCATCGAATCCACGCGCGAGCTGGGAACGCGGGTGATCCTCAATCTGCCCACCACCCTGAAGGGTGAAGTTGCGGTGCCGATCAGCGTCGGGCAACAGCAGTACGCGGTGCCGGCCCGGGCCGTGTACTCGGTCATGCGCCTGGAGGCGATCGAGCAGACCGCGAGCGGCGACTACCTGCGCCTCGAAACCGACGCGGGGCAGGAGCTGGTGCGGCTCTATTCGCTCGCGGCGCTGCTCGGCGGTAGCAGCGGTCCCAAGGTGGGGGAGGCCGCGCTGATCCTTTTCCACGCCTCCGGGCTGTTCGCGGTAAGCGTGGAAGGCTACGACAACCCTCGGCCGATCACGGTGCAACGCGCGGAGGAGATGCCGTTTGCGTCGGCTCTGGTGCGAGGCGCCTCACCCACGCCCGATGGCGGCGTCCTCCTGCTCTTGGACGTGGACGCACTGCACGCTTCGGCGCGCGGCGCGGTGGGACCCTCTCGGACCCGTCAGGAGCGGGCGCTGGTCGTGGAGGACGCCCCCGTCGCGCGCGAGCTGCTGTGCGGTATTCTGCGCTCGCTCGGCCTTTCGGTGCGGGAGGCGATGGACGGTCGCGAGGGCCTGGCGATGGCTCAGGAGGAGCCTCCCGATCTGCTGCTCACCGACATCGAGATGCCGTACCTGGACGGCATCTCGATGGTAACCGCGCTACGCGCGCTGCCCAGCTTTGCGCGCCTGCCGGTGATCGTCCTCAGCACCGCCGCGACCGAGCTCAACCGTCAACGGCTCGAGCAATTGGGGGTGGTCGCGGTGCTGGCCAAGCAGCGCTTCGACGAGGCCGAGCTGAAGCAACTGGTCGAAAAATGCCTAGCGACGCGGGCATAGCGCTGGTCGTCATCGCCGAGGACTCGGCGCTGGTCACCGCCTACTTGGAGCAGCTCTGCGAGAGCGATCCGCAAATTAGAATCGTCGGGAGGGCGCGAGACGGCAAGGAGCTCCTCGAGCTCCCCGAGCTGCCGATCGCCAAGGTGGTGCTGCTGGACCTGCTGATGCCGGAGCTCGGCGGGCTCTCCCTCGTCAGGCGGCTCTCCGAGCGGGCGGTGGTCATCGCCATCAGCTCGGAGGAAGAAGGCTCGGCGCTGGCCCGTGAAGCGCTCGCGCTCGGCGCGGTCGCCTTCTTCAGCAAGCGCAGCTTGGCCAAGGCCTCCACGCAGCAGGAGCTGCGGCGCGTCATCAAGCAGGGCGCCGCTCAGCTCGCGGCGGCGCGGGCGCAGACGGTTGCCTTCGTGGTGGGGTCCACCGGCGCGATCGGCCCGCTCGAACAGATTGCGCGCGCGCTTCGTGGCACGACTGCGCCGCTCCTCGTCGTTCAGCACTTGCCCGACGGCCGCGCCGAAAACCTCGCTCACCTGCTGCATCACGAGGCCTACCCGGCGCGGGTCGCGCTGCACGGGGACGCGCTTTTGCCGGGCGTCTTCATCGCGCCCGCCGGCAAGCACATGATCCTCGACGCCCAGGGCCGCATCGCGCTCACGATCGGGGAGCCGGTGGCGCTGCACCGGCCTTCGGGGGAGGTCCTTTTGCGCTCGGCGGCGCGGCTCGGGCCCCGCGCGGTGGCGGTCGTGCTTTCCGGCCTCGGCAACGACGGCGCGCTCGCGCTCGGTGAGCTGGCGGAGCGGGGCGGTCAGTGCTTCGTTCAACACCCAGAAGACAGCCACGCGCCGTTCATGCCCCGCGCTGCGGCTGCGGCTTCCCCGAAGGTGCGCCTCGTCCGTGAAGCGCAGCTGGGCGCGACGCTCCGAAAGTTGCTGGGCGATGACTGACACCGCGCTCATCGCTCGGCTCATCGATCGCCTCTTGGTGCCGCGCATCGGGCACCCGCCCGGCAATTGGCCGCGCCGCGTGTACGAGGTCATCCAGCGGATGGCGGAGGCGGCCGGCACCGACCCCGTGCAGCTCTTGAACCGCGCGCTGGCGGGTGAAAGCACGCGCCTCGGCGATGCACTGGTGGATGCGGCCACCGTCGGGCATACCTCGTTTTTCCGACACGCGGAGCAGTTCGCGGAGCTTCGAGCTCGCCTCCCGGCGATCGCGAGCAAGCGGCGTCGCCCGCTGAAGGTTTGGTGCGCGGCTTGCTCGACCGGCGAAGAAGCGTACAGCGTGGCGCTCGCGGCGGAGCAAGCGGGCGTAGCGATTGAGATCCTCGCCACGGACGTGAACCCGGTCGCGATCCAGATCGCGCGCGTGGGTCACTACCATTCGACGCGGCCGGGCCGCGTGCCCGGCGGACCGGCGAGTCGCAGCTGGAACGCCCCGCCGCACCTCAAGGAGCGCATTGCCTTCGCGGTCGCTTCCATTGTCGAGCCCGACGCTCTGCTCGGCCCCTTCGACGTCATTTTCTGTCGCAACGTGCTCATCTACTTCGATCGCGAAGACGTCGCGGAAATCCTGGCCACGCTCTCCGAGCTGCTGCGCCCGGATGGCATGCTCATCATCTCGCCGGCCGACGCGGTGCTGCCGATTCCCTCGTGCTTGGCGCGCACCAGCGCCGCTGGGTTCTTGAAGCCGAGCGGAGAAGCTCCCATGTCCGCCCGCTGGGTACTACCCAACCGGCCTGCGACTCTCAGACCACCCGTATCGGTCGGTGCGATCCCCGTCGTTGCTCCGCAGAGCCCTTCGGAGCCGCCGTTGGTGCGCGCCGCCCGCCTGCTCGGGGCGGGCGATCCTTCCGGCGCAGAGCTGGTGCTCACCGAGCTCCTCAACCGGGATCCAGGGCATATATCCGGCTGGTTCTTGCTCGGCGAGGCGCTGCTGCAGCGAGACGAGCGCGCCCAAGCTCGGGCGGTGTTCCTGCGCGCTTCGCGCTGCGACCCGAGCCGCGCCGAAGACGTAGACGGTGAAGCCCTCCGCCGCGCCGCGCTTTCGCGCGCGACGGCCCTTGGGGCCTGACCGGGGCGGACGGCAGGGGCTAGCGCGTCCGCTTCCCGTGCGGGTCGGTTGGGCGGGGGGCCACGCTCAGGACGGAGCGGGCGCCTTCAGGCGCTGAATCACGCGCTCTTCGAGCGCGGTGGCCTCGATCCCGAGCGCGGCCGCGGCCGCGAGCAGCAGCGCGTGCTCTCGCGGATCCAGCTCGTGGTCGGCGACCGCGGCATCCACCAACAGCGCGAGCACGCGGCTCTGCGCGCTGCTGTCCAACGTGCGGAGCGCCTCCGTCGCGCTCCCGAGGCTGCGGAGGCTGAGCGGTGCGTCCGGCTCTGGGAGCTTGTAGCGGTTCGCGGCGCGGCGAACGAAATCTCGCTCTTCTTGTTTGATGACGCCGTCTGCCGTCACCACCGCCTCCAACAAAGCAGACACCTTCGCCCTCAGCTCGTTGTCCATCGCCGGTCATGAAACCACGAAGAGGGTGCGACCTCGAGACCGATCGTCACCGTAGCCTGCGTCCCGGGTCGAGCTCGGCTTTTGGACCGTCAGCGGTGGCAGGCCAGCGGCTCGGAAGCTGAGTGCCAGGCCTTCCGCACCGCGCGAATGCTGCTTGGTGGGGAGTTGCGACGCTACACTCCCGAAGCAAGATGACCGCAGAGAGCGCTTTCAATCCGAGTGACCTGGTGAAGGTCGTGGCACTCCTCGGCGCGTCGGTGGTAGCGGTGCCCGTTTTTCGGCGCTTGGGGCTCGGCTCGGTGCTCGGGTACCTCGCCGCCGGCCTCGCGATTGGCCCTTTCGGTCTGCGCTGGCTCGCGGACCCGGTCTCGATTCTGCACGTCGCCGAGCTCGGGGTGGTGATGTTCCTGTTCGTCATCGGGCTGGAAATGAGGCCCTCCCACCTCTGGAGCTTGCGCGGGGAAATCTTCGGGCTCGGAGCGCTGCAGGTCGCGCTGTGCACGGCGCTGCTCACCGCGGTGGCTTGCGGCTTCGGCTTCCCACCGAGGGAGGCGCTCGTGGGCGCGTTGGGCTTCGTCCTCACGTCTACCGCGGTGGTGATGCAGGTGCTGGACGAGCGCGGAGACATCGCGCTACCCAGTGGTCAGCGCGTCGTCTCGATCTTGCTGTTCGAGGATTTGTTGATCGTGCCGCTCCTGGCGCTCGTATCGATCTTGTCGCCCCAGCTCACCGACCCCGCTCAAGGGTCGCGCTGGGCGAGCATCGGGCTCGCGGTCGGTTCGGTGGCGCTGCTGCTCGCGGTCGGGATTTGGCTGCTGAACCCGCTATTTCGGTTGCTCGCGGCGGCCAAGGCTCGCGAGGTGCTCACGGCCGCAGCGTTGCTCGTCGTGCTGGGCGCGGCGCTGCTCATGCAGCTCGGGGGCCTGTCCATGGCGATGGGCGCCTTCTTGGCCGGAGTTCTGCTCTCTCAATCTACGTTCCGTCATCAGATCGAGGCGGATATCGAGCCCTTTCGCGGTATTTTGCTGGGCCTGTTCTTCCTTGGCGTCGGCATGTCGCTGGACGTGCGCGTCGTGCTCTCGAGCTGGCCGCTGGTTTTCGGCGCCGTGCTCGCGATGATGGCGATGAAGGCGGCCGCGATCTACGCCGTCGCGCGTGGGTTGCGCTCACCCCCCGCGGAGGCGGCGGACAGGGCGGTGCTCATGGCTCAAGGTGGTGAGTTTGCGTTCGTGCTCTACGCGGCCGCGACCCGCGCGGGCGTGATCAGCGGCACCGTGAGCGCAACGTTCACGGCCGTCGTCGTGCTGTCGATGGCGCTCACACCGGTGGTGATCTCGCTCGCGCGCCGCTTCAAGCCCAGAGCCGAGCCGTCGCTTTCAGGGGTGGAGCGTGCGGAGGGGCTTTCGGGCAGCGTGCTGCTGATCGGCTTCGGGCGGTTTGGCCAGGTCGTGAGCCAATCCTTGCTGGCGCGCGACGCGGACGTCACCATCATCGATACGGACGTGGACATGATCCAAAGCGCAGAAGGCTTCGGGTTCAAGGTTTACTACGGCGACGGCACACGGCTGGACGTGCTGCGAGCGTCCGGGGCCGAGCGCGCGCGCGCCATCGCGGTGTGCGTGGACGACAGCGCCGCGACCCAGCGCATCGTGGAGCTGTGCAGGGCCTCGTTTCCGAACGCGCGGCTGCTGGTGCGATCCTTCGATCGCCAGCACTCTTTGCAGCTGATCACGGCGGGGGTGGACTACCAGATCCGGGAGACCTTCGAGAGCGCGATGGCATTCGGCGAGGCCGCCCTCAAGGAGCTCGGGGTGGCTCCGGAGGACGCGGCCGCGATTGTGGAAGACGTGCGGCGCCGTGACGGGCAGCGCTTCGAGCTCGAGATCGCCGGCGGTACGGACGCTGCTCGCGCCCTCCTGCGCAGCAACCTGTGGAAGCCCACGCCGCTCGTTCCGCCGAAGCGCGGCTCGGCCGAAGACGAGTCCCAGCTCGCGTGAGCTAAGTGGCTGGAAGCGGCATGGTGCCCGAGCCGGAAGCCATGGGCGGGCTCGCCTTCGTGCCGCTGCGCGACCAGTCGTTTTCCCCCCGCCAAGAACGTGTACACTCCCGCAGCGTTTTGAAGAAGAAGCTGATCCTCGGTGACGAGCACGACGACGCGCTGCGCCAGTCGCTCATGGCCTGCCTGAGCGCGCTAGGGGCGGACGTGGCGGCGCGGCAGTGGGGGCTCGGCGGCTCGCAAACCCTGGAGACCATGCGGGTGTACCTGGGCAAAGACCTGGTGGTGGTGGAGGCCGAGACTTACGTGGGCCTCTCGATCCAAGGCGAGGCGCGCGTCGTGAACCGCGTCGCCGACGCGCTCGCGGGCCGCTCCGGAGGCGGCAGCGCGAGCGAAGGCGCAGGGGCTCAGCGAACGCGCGGCGCGTGAAAGAGCTGCAGCGGCCCCTCCGGCTCTTGTGCGGAAAAGAGCAGCTCGCAGCCGTCCGGAGAGAGTGACGGATCGGTTTGGCGCACGCCCGGCTCTGCCAAGCCGGTGAGCGCGGTCGCGCTAGCGAGCGGTTGCCCCGCGCTCGAGAGCGCGAGCACGTACAGGTGACTGACGGCCCCTGCCGGCGGCGGGCAGCCTTCGTCCACGCGGCGAGCGGAGAAGAACAAGGTTTGGCCGTCTGGCGTGAGCCAAGGCGCGAAGTCCAGCTCGCTGGCGAAGCCGCAGCCTTCCGGCAGTGGTAGGCGCAGCTCGGTGGCTTCACCGCTAGGCGGAAGCGGGGTCGTGACTAGCTGGAGGCGCAGCCCGCCATCGACGTTGCGGGTCCACAGCGCGCGGCTGCCACCGAGCGCGAGACCATGGGACGAGACCACGGTTTCCGAGTTGAAGGGCGCGGGCAGCTCCTGCTCGGCGCTCAACGTGCCATCCTCCTGCAAGTGGGCTCCGAACAACCGAGTCCGCAGCGGCTCCGCGCCGATGCGCGCGCGCCGGCTGAAAAAGAAGTCGAGCCCCGCGAGGGGGTCGGGCAGCGGCTGCGCGGTCGGTAGGCCGCCGCTCTCGAACACGTCCGTCTTCGAGAGCGGCGCGCCCGCGCTTTGACTCGGATTGGGCGTGTACCAGAGGACGCCGCCGAAGAAATCGCGCACGTAGACGAGGCCGATGCCGTCTGGTGGCCGCCGCGGGAGGCGCAAGCCTTCTTGACCTATGGTGTCGTTGATGACCTCGAACGGCTCCGCGGGGCCGTACTCGAGCGAGCTCGGATCGCTCAGCTCCAGGCACGAGACGCACGCGCCGTCGCGGCAGAACTGACCCGCATCGCAGCTGCAGGCGCCGTTTGCTGCTCCCGCCGCGCCCGCTGCGCCGCCGGCGCTCGCCTCCGCGCTGTCACCGCTGCTGCCTTGACCTGCCTCCGCCCTTTCGCCGCCGTTCGCCTGACCGGCGCTCGGGGTCGGCTCGGATTGGAAAGCGTCGCCGGTGCACGACTGGCTCACCAGCAACGCCGTGACGACGGGCAAAGCGAGCCAGGAGCCGGAGCGCACCTTCCAGGGCATGCGGGCAGGTTAGGCCCACGCGCGACCAGACGCTAGCCTCGCTACCCGAGGCCTTCTCCGCCGCGCGCGAGGTGAGGGGTCGTCATTGTACGACGGGGCGGCGCTTGCAGCTCGGCAAGCAGCTCAAGCTGCCGGTCGGGCCGTCGTCGCACTCTTCACCTGCGTCGACGTTCTTGTCACCGCAGCGTGGCGCAAAGGTGCAGTCGCGGTTGCAAGTGCCGTAGTCCCCCGTGTTTTTCTTGGCACCCAGGTCGCACTGCTCCGACCCGTTGCGCTCGCCGTCCCCGCAGTAGGGGGCGGGGGTGCAGTCGTAGCCGCAGCCGCCGGGTTTGCTCGAGTAGTTGACGTTCTGCGCGCCGTCGTCGCAGAGCTCTTTGTCGTCGAGCTCGCCATCGCCGCAGTACGGGCCGTACTTGCACTCGCTCGTGCAGCCCTCGTAAGCGTCGTCGTCGTTCGCGGTACCTTCGTCGCAGTCTTCGTGGGCGGACTGGACCTTCTTGTCACCGCAGAAGGGCGGCGGCTTGCAGCCGAGGCCGCACTCCGCTTGCGGAGTCGTCGGGTCGTCGTAGTCGTCCTCGTTGAAGCCGTTGTCGCAGGCCTCGCCTTGAGAGGCTTGGGTTACGCCGTCGCCGCAGCGGGGGCCGAGCGTGCACGCGAGGGTGCAGCCGTCGTAAGTGCTGCTGTTGTTGCTAGCGCCCTCGTCGCACTCTTCCTCGGGATCGGTTTCCCCGTCGCCGCAGCGGGGGCCCCAGGTGCACATCGTGGAGCAGCCGCCGTACTCGGGTGGAGTCGTGGCGAACTGCCCGTAATCACACTCCTCCGGCGACTTCGTCTCGCCGTCACCGCAGTAAGGCACGACGGTGCAGCTCGTCGAGCAGTGAGAGTTGATGGCGCCGTTCATCGCGCCGTCGTCGCAGCTCTCCGACTCGTCGTTGATGATGCCGTCGCCGCAGCGACGACCCGGCTTGCAGTCGTAGCCGCAGGAGCTCGAGCCGTAGGTTTTGCCGTTGTTGCCGCCGAGGTCGCACAACTCGCCCTCGCTCGTCTGCGGCACGCCGTCGCCGCAGTAGCCGCCGAGCTTGCAGTTGGTTTTGCACTCGCTCGGGCCATAGGCCGCGTCGTTGTTCTGGCCGCCCTTGTCGCACTGCTCGCCCTGCCCGGCTTGGAGCGCGCCGTCACCGCAAGAGGCGGGCAGCTTGCAGCCCGGCGCGCAGAGGTTGGTGCCGGAGGTAGACGTCTTGTAAAGGTCCGTGTTCGTGCCGTTGTCGCACGCTTCGCCCGGCAGCTGCCGTACGCCGTCACCGCAGAAGGCGCGCGCAGTGCAACTGGTGTTGCAAGCGCCTGACGCGGTACTGGAGTTGTTCGCGCCGTCGTCGCAGAACTCGTTGCCGACGATCACGCCGTCGCCGCAGATGGGCTCGCAGAAGCTGCGGGGCGCCAAGAAGCCGGCCAAGGTCAGCCGGAAGTTGGACTCGCTGGTGTGGCGCTCGGCTTGGAAGAAGGCAATCTCGTAGACGCCGCCTTTGACCAGCCCGAAGCGCTGATCGTCGTTGCTGCTGACCTCGTTCGCCTCGAGCGTGCAGGCCCCCGGCTCGGCGCCGCCGTTGGCGGTGCAGTTGCTGTCGGTGGCGCCGGCGCCGCCGTCGTCCCCCAGCACGACGCGGCCCCATTGGGCGCCGTGGACGCCGCCGATGTCCACCGCGTGCCGACCGTTGATGAACACCCACACGTCGTCGTCACCTCGGAAGGTGAGCGTTTCGCCGCCCTTGTACTGGAAGAAGTAGCGGAGCTCGGTCGTGAAGTGGAAGTTCTTGGTGTTGCCGTCGTTCCCGAAGCCCTTGCCCGTCAGGGGCCAGAACGCGCTGTTGTCGTACTGGTACGTCTCGGAGGTGGCGCCGCCGATCTGGTTGAGGACGAGGGTGCCGGCGAGCGGGGACACCTCGATCGTGCCGTGCTGGCCCTGAATGCCACCGGGGTTCGCGTCGCGGTACCAGAGCGAGTACGTGTCCTTGTTCGTGATGTCGGCGTCGCCGGCGTTGAGGTGGAACGCCGGTTTGCCTTGGGCGTCCAGGTAACCGCAGCTGCCTGCGGCGCACGCCGCGCCCGCGGCGGCGGTGCACTGGGTGCTGCCTCGCTTACAGACCGCTCCGGGGATGCCCTGCGCGGACTCGATGTTCCACTCGAAGTCGGGGTGCCCGCCGGGATCGGCCTGGCGCCGCTTGAAATCCCGGTACTGCACCTGCATCTCGATGGAAGAGGGCAGGGTGAGCTTGCTCGTGCATTTCCACCCGCTCGGGATCTTGCACGTGGCGTCGCAGCCGTCCGCGTCGTCCGTGTTGCCGTCGTCGCACTCTTCCGCGCCGGTCTTCAGCCCGTCGCCGCAGAAGACGTTCACGGTCGGGGCGGGACCGACGGTCACCGTCGGCTCCGGCTGGCAAGTGGGGCCGCAGCCATCGGCCGCGACTTTGTTGCCGTCGTCGCAGCCTTCGCCCACGTCCACGGACTTGTCGCCGCAGACGGCGGCGACGCACTTTTGACCGGCGGTGGTGCACTTGAAGCCGGGCTCCACCTTGCAGCCGGCGTTGCAGCCGTCGCCGCTGACCGTGTTCGCGTCATCGCACTGCTCCAGGCCGAGCTTGATGCCGTCCCCGCACTTCGTGATGCACGGCGCGCCGGGGGCAGGACACGCCCAGCCAGGGGTGATCTTGCAGGCGTTACAGCCGTCCGCCCCGTTGGCGTTGCCGTCGTCGCACGACTCGCCGGGCTCGGCGGCGCCGTTGCCGCACACCGGCTTGACGCATTGGGAAGGGCCAAGGCCGACGCAGGTGTAACCACTTTCCACCGCGCACGCGGCGCTGCAGCCGTCACCGTTGACCGGGTTCTTGTCGTCGCAAGCTTCACCCGGGTTGACGATACCGTCCCCGCACTTCGGGTTCGCGAAACAGTAGTTGGCCTGCGGACAGGTGTAGCCAGGCTGGACCTTGCACGCCTTGCAGGCGACCCCGTCGGAAGGGTCGCACGTCTCCGTGCCTTCGATCACGCTGTCCCCGCACGTGGCGGGCGTCACGACGACGCTCACCGACGTGCAGCCTGCGTTGCAACCGGTGGCGGCGCTCGGCGGGTCGCACACCTCGTGGCCCACGGCTTTGTAAACGCCGCCCACGAGCTGGAAAATGGGCTCCAGCACGCCGTTACTGCACTTCGTGGTCGGCGCGCACTGACTGGGGCTCTTGTCGTCACACGCGAAGAACGGCTCCACCTTGCAAGCCGACGAGCAGCCGTCGCCGCCGATGGCGTTGCCGTCGTCGCAGGACTCGGTCTTGACCCGGAGCCCGTCCCCGCACTGCGGCTTGCAGCCCAGGGCGTTGCAATGCCAGCCGGTCTCTACGGCCGCGCAGTCCGCCGAGCAGCCGTCACCAGCGGTGACGTTGCCGTCGTCGCAAGCTTCGTTGGGCGTGCGGACTTTGTCACCGCACACCTGCTTCACGCATGCTTGCCCCGGGAACTGACAGTAGTAGCCAGGTTCGATCTGACATAGCTCACTGCAGCCTCCGCTCGGAGGCGCGTCGCCCTCGTCGCACTGCTCGCCTCGCTCGCGCTGGCCGTTGCCGCAGACGGAGAGCTTCACGCACTCCTTCCCGGGCCGGACGCAAACCCAGCCGGACTCCACCGCCCCGCAATCCGCCGCGCAGCCGTCGTCGTCTTCCGTGTTGCCGTCGTCGCACTCCTCGCGACCCTCCAGCACGCCGTTGCCGCAGATGACGACCTTCTCGCACGGCTCGCCAACGGTGGAGCAGTCGTAGTCCGAATCCACCTCCTGGCAATCGGCGGAGCAGCCGTCGTCGTCTTCCGTATTGCCGTCGTCGCAAAACTCGCCGGGCTCGAGCTCCTGGTTGCCGCACACGTACGTTCCGCTCGGGGTCGCTCCGGCGCCGGCTTCTCCGGGGGAGTCGCCCTCGCCGCCTATTCCGATCATCAAGCTGCCGCCGCTGCCGCTAGTGCCGGTCCCACCGGTGGCGCTGCCGCCGTTCGTGCCCTCATCGGGGTTGGACACGGTCGGGTTACCGCCGCAGCCCGTCTGGAGAGCGAGCCACACGCCGCAAACGCCCAGCACACGCAAAGGAGAAGACCAGCTCATGGCGCGATCCCGTAGCGAAGAACAGCGGCGCGAAGCTGCGCCGATGTCGAGGCACAAGCTCGACAACATGACACGGGTATCGCAAGGGCGCCGCGGACCACAATCGAAATCTGGGCCGCGAGCGCGCTTCACGAACACCTTGTCGCTCGCTGCCGCACATGAGCCTCGTGTGGTCCTCACACGGCGCGCCGCGCCCCGTGGTATTGGGCTTGGGCCTTGGTCCTCCGCTCGACTCGCCGTCGTCTCTTGCTCCGGTCCCTTCGGTCCGTTGCCCGCGCTCGCACTCGCACTCGCACTCGCGGCGGAGCGCGCGCCGGGCAGTCGATCGCGCTTCCGGTGGTGCTGGAATTCGGGGACGCGTGCAAACTGCGAGCCCCCCTGTTGATCCGCCGAGCAGGGCCGTTCGTAGCAGACAGGGACACCTCGTCGTGACTGACCCGAACCCCGAAAATCCCGCCCGCCTCTCCGCCACCACGGTGGCGCCGGGGGACGTGCTGGGCGGCAAATACCGCATCGACGGCGAGCTCGGTGCGGGCGGCATGGGCGTCGTGCTGAGCGCGACCCATCTCGAGCTCGACGCGCCCGTAGCCATCAAGGTCATGCGGGACGAGCTGGCGCGCAACGAAGAGATCGTTGGCCGCATGCTGTTCGAAGCGCGCGCGGTGGCCAGGCTGAAGAGCTCCCACGTCGTGCGAGTGTTGGACGTGGCGCGGCTCGAGTCGGGCGCGCCGTACATCGTGATGGAGAGGCTGGAGGGGCGCGACCTAAGCAAGGTACTGATCGAGCGCGGGCCGCTCCCCGTGGACGAGACGGTGGACTACGTCCTGGAGGCTTGCCAGTGCTTGATGGAGGCGCACGCGCTCGGCATCATCCACCGTGACCTCAAGCCGGAAAACCTTTACCTAGCCGCCACGCGCGAGGGCAACGTCATCAAGGTGCTGGACTTCGGCATCTCCAAGAACACCGGTATCTCGCCGGGGCTCAGTCCTCGCTCCGTACCCACCTCCGCCGGCTACGTGATTGGCTCTCCGTATTACATGTCGCCCGAGCAGATGCGCGCGAGTGACGTGGACGCGCGCGCCGACATCTGGTCTTTGGGCGCGATCCTGTACGAGCTCCTGAGCGGGCGCTGCCCCTTCGAGGGTGAGTCATTGCCGGTGGTGTGCTCGGGCGTGCTCAGCGAAGCGGAGGCCCAGCCGGTTTCGAACCTCGCGCCGCACATTCCGGAGGGCCTGGCGCGGGTGGTGGCCCGCTGCCTCCGCAAGGACCGCGAAGCGCGCTTTGCGAACGTGACGGACCTGGCCGTCGCGCTGGCTCCCTTCGCGAGCGAGGAAGGGCAGCGAGTCATCGATCGACGGACCCGCCCGACGCTGTCCTCGATACAAGAATTGAGCGGCGACCGCCAAACCGCGACGCCCGCGCCGGTGGCTGCTTCGTCCGCGCCAACGATGGCTCGCGCATTGCCTGCGAAGAAGCGGCCCTGGGCGTTTGCGGCCGGGCTCGTGGCGGTGCTCGCAGCCGCCGTCATCTGGGGAGCCCTGCGCGAGCGGAGCTCGAGCGCCAGCGAGGCCGAGCCGCTGCCGGCTGCGACGCCGATGGCGGCCACTCCGGGAGCGAGCGCAACCAGCGCGGCGCTCGGGCCTCAGCTCGCTTTGCCCCCCGCGGAGGTGCCCAGCGCGCTCCCGTCCGGCAAGCCCCGCGTCGGCAAACGACCTTCCACCCAGGGCGGCGTTGCCAGCGCAGTCGCGGTGCCCGCCGCGTCGCCGGGCCCCAGCGCCGCTCCCCCTAAAACTGCTAATCCCGCGGCGCCGGCCAAACCTGCCGCGGACGCTTGGGATCCCGATCGCTTGGGCGGCCGTTACTGAAACCGAAGACGCATGAAGCTCCCGCTGACCGTTTGCTGTCTCGCCGTCGCGCTTTCGACGGCGCCTCGCACCTTCGCGCAAGTGAACGGGGCCGACCGCGCCTCGGCCGAGGCGCTCTTCAACGAGGGCGTCTCGCTCGTCGGCTCCAAGGACTACGCCGAGGGCTGCCGCAAATTCGAGGCGAGCCAGGCGCTGGACCCCACGCTCGGCACGGAGCTTCGCCTCGGCGACTGCTACGAGCGGCTCGGCAAGACCGCGAGCGCCTGGGCTACCTTCAAGCATGCGCAAGGCGTTGCGCGTCTCAAGAACCAGACCGAGCGTGAGGAGCTGGCTCGGCAGCGAGTGGAGTCGCTCGAGCCGAAGCTCGCTTACCTGAGCATCGAGCTCCAAGGCAGTGCGCCGGAGGGATTGGTCGTGCAGCGCAACGGTAGCCCGGTACCGCTCGCTTCCCTCGGCGTTGCCATACCGGTGGACCCTGGACAGCAGCAGGTAACGGCAACCGCACCAGGCTACGAACCGTGGCAAGACCAGCTGCAAGTCGCGCCCGGTCCAGCAAAGCTCCGACTTCGGCTCCCCTCGCTGCGGCGTAGCGCGAGCCCGCCCGCTCGCCGCGATGAGCAGCCCTCTACCATCGCGCCGCCCGAGGGCTCGAGCGCGCAGCGCACCGCCGGGATCGTCACCGGCGTGGTCGGCCTGACGAGCGTGCTCGTGGCGAGCGGCCTCGGTTTCTACGCGATGCGAGAGGGGGACCGCTCCAAAGAGAGCGCCTTCTGCCCGAACGATAGCGGCAATGGCTGCACCCAGGAGGGCGTAGATCTGCGCGATCGAGCGCGCGCCTTCGGGACCGCCTCTACCGTATCTTTCATCGCCGGCGCGGCGCTCGTGACGGCGGGCGTCGTGCTGTACACGACCGCGCCCAAGGGCTCGGAACGGCCCGCGCAAGCGCGGCTGGAGCTGCGCGCCCACGCCTTACCGGGCGCCGTCGGCACCGCATTGCGAGGCACCTGGTGAAGCGCTTCGCGTCGCTGGTTGCGCTCGTCTCGCTCGTCGCTTGCAACGGTCTCCTGGGGCTCGATGAAGCTCATCTGGACCCCACGATCGGATCTAGCAGCGGCGGGAGCAGCGCGGAGGCAGGCGCCGCGGCCGGTGGCGAGCCAGGGGCCGCGCCGGGCACGCCCTGTGAGCGCTACTGCGAAGCGATCACGGAAGCGTGCACCGGGGACAACGCGCAATACACCGACCTCGAGGCGTGTTTACTGGCTTGCCCCGACTTCCCCGAGGGCACCGCGGACGACGACGAGGGGAACACGCTCGGCTGCCGGCTCAACTACGCGCTCAAAGCTCCCAGCGAGCCCATCACTTACTGCACCTGGGCCGGCCCGGGTGGAGACGGCGCGTGCGGGAGCAACTGCGAGGGGTTTTGTTCGCTCATGGCCGCGACCTGCACCGCGGACTCGACTCGGGAGAGCACGGACTACTTCCAGAGCACGGAAGAGTGCCTGAGCACCTGCGCGGAGGTCCCGCAGCGGGGCCCGTATTCGGCCACGAACGAAGCCACGACGGGCGGCGCGGACATCTTCGAGTGCCGGCTGTACCACGTGACGGCCGCCATCTACGCCGACGATGCTGGCGTGCACTGCCCGCACGCCATGGGCCTGCGCCTGTGCGTGGACCCGTGAAGCGCGGCTCAAGGCCGTAGCGGGGACAAGCGCTGCGCTGCGTCCTGCACCAGCTGGCGCAGAAACCGAGAGCCAGGGTCCGCGTTGGTGCGCTCGTGCCAAATCATGCGCGTCGCGCGCTGGCCGAGTGAAATGGGCGGCTCGCACCAAGCTACCGGGTAGTACCGCGCCTGCGCCTCCGCCAAGCGGCGGGAGAGGGTAGCCACGTACCCGCGCTCGACCATCAGCGGCACCACCGAAAAGTTGATCAGCCAGCGCGAGCCGCAGCCGCGCGAGCGCGTTGGAGACCGGCGCTCCTCGTCCTGACCGACGAGGCGGGGTTCGTGCTGGTGCTCCAGCGCGCCCAGACCAGCGAGCGTTATCCCGAAGGTTTTCATCTCGGCTTTTTGCTGGACGACGCGGCGGCGGTGCACGCGCTCCAGGCGCGGGCGCGGGCAGACGGCGCGCCCGTGAGCGACGTGATCGTCAATGGGCGTGGAACCATGATTTACCTGAGCGCCCCCGAGGGGTACTACGTGGAGGTCAGCTGCCAAAATCACCGCTTTTCCCCGTTGGGCTAGGAGGCGTGGGGAGGACCTGCTACCGAAGAAGAGGTCCGCAGCGGCGAGCGGTGATCCGCTTTTGGCTCCCGTTGCCACTAGAGAGCGCATGGGTTCCGAGCCAGAGAGCGACGCGAAAAGGGCAGGCAATGACGCCCTGCCAGCGCCGCGCTCCCCTGGCGACGATGTAGGTCACGGGCGGCTCTCGGCGCTGGTCCTCCAGGCACAGGCCGGGGACCCCGCGGCGATCGCGCGGGTCGTGGCCGAGCTCGGGCCGGGGGTGTTGCGGGCGGTGAGCGCGCTGCTGGGCCGCGAGCATCCGGACGTGGAGGACCTGGCGCAGGACGTGCTGCTCGCGGTCGTCGCCGGCCTGCCCGATTTTCGAGGCGACTCCACGCTGCTGCACTTTGCGGTGCGCATTGCCGCGCGCAAATCGGTGCTGGTGCGGCGGCGCCGGCGCAGCGTGACCGGCTGGCTGGAGACGTTCTGGCGCGGCGAGCACCCGCTGCGCGAGGGGCCCGCGCCTGCCCACCAGGAGGTGCGCGGTGATCGGCAGCGAGCGCTGCTGCGAGCCTTGCTGTCCGAGCTCCCCGACGCCCAGGCAGAGGCTTTGATGCTGCGCGTCGTGTACGGGCACTCGATCGAAGAGATATCCGTCATCACCGAGACCGCGTTCAACACCGTTCGTAGCCGGCTGCGGCTCGCCAAAGAAGCGCTGCGCCAGCGTATCGAGGCCGAGCCGCAGTGGGCCGAGCTGGGCCAGGAAGAGCCATGACTCGCATCGACCTTCACCCGGAAGACTTGCTGGATCGTGCGGCGCGCGGCGTCGCAACCTACGCGGACCTGACCCGCATCAAGCAGCACCTGGCCGAGTGCGCGGTGTGCCGCGTCGAGCGCGCGCTATTCATGCAAGCGGCGGTCGACGCCGCGCCGCTCCGCGACGAGGCGCTGGTGGCGGCGCGGCTCACCCGCGATGTCACGGCGCGGCTCGCCTCACCGATGGCGCGGCGGGCGCGTCGCACGAGCGCGGTCGTCGGCGGAGTATTGGTCGCGGTTTGCGTCGCGGGCGCGGCGGCGGCCGCGACGCTGGCTTGGCGCGCGCCGAACCACCGCACCGCGGCCCCGTTGGAGGTACCGTCCACGCCGCTGGTAGCGCCCCCGAGCCCTGGTCCGGAGCTCGTGGTCGAACCGCCGACGCAAGAAGATTCAGCCGCGCAGGAGCCCCCCGCGCGGGGCGCCGCGAGCGAGCCGCTGCCGACGCGGCCGTCCGCTCCTAGCGCCAGCGAGCCCGCCAGCGCCAGCGAGCTCTTCGGTCGCGCCAATCAAGCGCGTCGCGACGGCAAGGTGACAGAAGCGGCTCGGCTCTACCGCGGCTTGCAAGAGCGCTTCGCGGGCTCCCATGAGGAGCTTGTGTCCAGGGTGTCGCTCGGGCGATTGTTGCTGGACAGACTGGGTGACAGCCGCGGTGCTCTGGTTCAATTCAACAGCTACCTGGCGAGCCCCGCGGGCGGCGCGCTCCGCGAAGAGGCGATGGTCGGCCGCGCCCTCGCGCTCGGCCGGCTGGGGCGCGCGGCCGAGGAGCGCGCTGCGTGGCAAGCCCTGCTGGAAGCCTGGCCCAAATCCACTCACCGCAAGCGAGCGCAAGCGCGCCTCGCCGATCTGGGCGCTCCTGCGCTGGATGCTCCTGATGCTGACCGCGCTCTTACCGGCAAGCGCCCTGGCGGACGAGCGCAGTAGTACCCTGCTGCTCAGCGTGGCGGCTAGCGCGGAGGAAAGCGCGCGCTTGGAGGCGGTGACGCGCGAGCTGCTGGAGCCGCTCCACGTGTTGCTGGAGGTGAAGCGCGTTTCGCGGGTGGACCTCGCGGAGCTGCGCCGAGCCTCGGCTCAGGCCTATTTCGCGCGCGTTTGGATCGCGCTCGCGGAAAGTGGCTCCGCGCGGCTCTACCTCGAGCATGGCGAAAGCGACCGCGTGTTGGTGCGCGACGTGCCCGGAGATCCGAACAACCCGGAGCTGGTGCGCGAAGAGCTCGGGCACATCTTGCAAGCCGCGGTCGAGGGCTTGAAGGCAGGGGAGGAGGTGGGCGAGCCGCGGCAAGAGGCTCTGAAGCAGGTCGCGCCGGAGGCGCCCTCGGTGGCCGCGCCGCGTGAAGCGCCGCAAGCTCCGCCGGCGGGGCCAAAGCGTCGCGTGCGGTGGCGCGTTGGCCTGCGCTACGAAGCTCGCTGGCTGGGGGGAGGCGCGCGCTTCGAAGACGGACCAGGAGTCGTCTTCGGGCTCGCGGCGCCGCTCGGCTTCGAGGTCGGTGGCTACTACCGCCGTCCGTTTCGGCTCGAGCAGGAGCCGGTCGGCGCGCGGTTCGAGACCTTGTCCCTCCGCGCGCTCGCGACGCTGGAGGTGTGCTGCGCGATTCGGCTCGCCGCCGGCGTGGGCGCGGACCTGGTGAGAGTGGAGCCGATTGCGGCGGCGCAGCAGAGTGTTGAGCTCGCTGACGCTCGTTGGCGTAGGCTCGCTTTCGGCCGCTTGCAGGCCACCTACGGCCATGAGTGGCGGCGCCTCGAGCTTCAAGTGAGCGCGGGCGCTGACTTGGACCTGAGCGGAACCAGCTACGTCTTTCAGCGCGCGGCGGGCGACGTGACCGTCTTGGAACCGCTGTTTCTGCGGCCATTTCTCTCGCTGGGAGCGTCGTTATGAGTCGCTGGGCGGTGCTGCTTGCGCTCGGCGCGCTCGCTTGCGACTCGGGGCCGCACGCGCTCGCTCGCGAGGGCGGCGCCGAGACCGAGCCGGAGCCGCTGCCCTGGTTTGGCGGCCCCGACTACTACGGCGATTGGCCGCGCGGCTTCCCAACCAGCACGAGCTTCTTCCCGATCGGGGTATGGATGCAAAACCCGATGAACGCGGAGCGCTTTGCGGAGGTGGGCGTCAATCACTTCTTAGGGTTATGGGAAGGGCCGACGGACGAGCAGCTGGCGACCGCGCGTGCCGAGCGGATGCCGGTCGTGTGCGAGCAGCAAGGGGTGTGGGAAGCGAGCCTGAGCGAGCCCGGGATTCAGGGCTGGCTTCAGTCGGACGGGCCAGACAACGCGCAAGAGCTGGAGGACGGTTCGTACGGTCCCTGCATTTCACCGATGCAGACGCAGGCGCGCTACGCGAACATGGTGGCGGGGGACGCCTCCCGGCCCGTCTGGCTGCTCTTGGGCCAAGGCGTCGCGACCCCTGATTGGGTGGGGCGAGGTGAGTGCACGGGGCGCACCGAGGACTACCCGCAGTACGCGGCCAGCGCGGACATTCTCGTCAACTACACGTACCCGCTCGCGAACCAAAATCCGCTCGAGCTGGTGGCCGTCGGCATTCAAAAGCTGAACGAGTATGCGGGCTGGCAGAAGCCGGTGATCGCGGACATCGAAGCCTCCAGCATCCGCGGGCTCCCCCGCCCGACCCCGCACGAGCTTCGGGCCGAGGTGTGGATGAGCCTGATTCATGGCGCGGCAGGCGTTTCGTACTTCTGCCACCGCATGGAGCCTCTCAACGAGACCGATTGTCTGGACGACCCGGAGACGGCGGCGGCGCTGGCGCGTCTCAACCGTGAAATAACGGAGCTTGCGCCGGTGCTGAACACCGTGAGCTACGGCCTCGAGCCGCGTAGTGCAAACCCAGCGGTGCCGGTGAGGGCCGTGCTCAAACGGGCCGGCGCCGTCCGCTACGTCTTCGCGGCCGGGTTGGCCAACGCTTCCACGACCGCGACCTTCGCGGTGGCCGGGCTCGTCGGCGGAGCGCGCGTCGAGGTCATCGGAGAGGGGCGGGAGGTGACGGCCGGGGACGGCGCATTCGAGGACGAATTCGCAGCTTACGACGTGCACCTGTACCGGCTCACGTTGCCCTAGGGCGACCGCGCGGTTGTACCGAGCGCCGCGGAGGCAGCCTTCTGCGAGGCTGGCTGCGAAGCGGCAGCCCCTAGGCGAGAAGCTCCGTGATCGGGCCTTTGCGGTAGGCGAACTGCATGTCGCCGAACTCGGTGTCGGCGGCGCCGAGCGCGTTCAGCAAGGTGATGTAAAGGTCGTTCGTGCTCGCGCTGCTGCCCGCTTCGAGCGACGCGGGGTTCTTGAGTCGCTCTTTGTGTAGCTCGACGAAGCGACCGGTCTTGAGGTAGCCGCCGGCGCCTCCGAGGAGCATGTAGGGGCCATCTGTCGACGAATGAATCCCGCCGGTGCTGAACTCGTTCGAATAAAAGATGAGCGAGTTGTCCAGCAAGGGAGCGCCGTCTTCGAGAAAGTCTGGCGAGTTGAGGCCATCTGCGATGATTTTGACGAGCCCCATGCGCCAGGCGCGGTTCTCTTTCATTTCGAGCTCCCACCGGGGCACGTTCGCCGGGTCACCGAGGTCGCTCACCCAGTGCCCCAGCGAGTGCCCGATGTCGTAGGCGGACTCGAGCTGCAGGCCCGACGGAGCCCAAGGCGTGAGGATGTCCGCGATCTGGAGGTTCGCGACGTTGCAGGCTCCGCAGCGCAGCGCGGCGACGATGAGCTGCGCGTGCAGGGGAGCGAGCTTTTCCTGCTGACCGCCATCTTCCAGGTCCGCGGGCTGCCCCGGTACGACGCATTGAGCGCTCAGCTCGAGCCCGGAGATCTCGCGTTCCAAGGAGGAGAGGTGGTCGAAGTGAGCGTCCAGAATGCGCTTGTCGGCCTGACCGAGCTTGCCGGAGAAGCGCTTGTAGCCATCCATGACGCTGTTCAACATGCTCACCTTGAGCTCGCGCCTGAGCACCGCCTCCGGGTCCGGCTCGCCGCTCGTCACTCCGGCGAACAAGGCGTTCCAGGCCGTGCGCGGGTTGATTTCGCCTTCCGTGCGCTGCTCGCCCTTCTCCCCCCAAAAGAAGCCGGAGCCGTAATAGTGGCCGGGAACGAACAAGGCGAGGGGATTGCTGGGCCCGCCCTGGGTCTTTTGCAAGCGCTGGGCTGCGACCCAATCGATGGAGGCGCCGGTCGCGGTTTCGGCTTCGTCGCCGCCAGGACACTTGTCGCCGCTCGCGGACGCGCCGTCCTCGCACCCGGAGGCGCGCGCGGTGAGTGACGTCGTGTTGGAGAGCCCGTGGTCGCCGCCGTAGCGACCCTTGCGGGCGGCCGCGTTGTCGAGCCCCCGGATCACGGTGAGCTTGCTCTCGAGATCCGTGCCCTCGAAGATCTCGTGGGCAACGCCGAAGGTAGAGCCCGGCTTCGGCAGCCAGTGGTCGATCTGCGGCATCGCGGGGTCGTAGTCCGGGACCTTGGGGTTGCCGGCACGCAGGCCGCTCTTCTGCATGCACATCGTCTCGCCTCCGTGGTTGAAGACGACGACCAGCCGCCTCGCGCGACCGAGCGTCTGCGCCCACGCTTTTTCATGGGTGTATTCGAGGAGCGGGAGGCCCAAGGCCAAGCCGCCGACACCTCTGAGGAATGCTCGCCGACCACTGTTACGTAACGTCATGGGCTCTCCGCTCACTCCCGGTGGCTCACGTTCGAGAACGCGTCGCTCGTGGCCAGAGCCAAGAGCAGCTCGCGAATGCTGCGTGTTTCGCTCGTTTTTGCTCGAATTTCCTGGATGCTGCACGCGTCGAGCGGGGCCGGGCTCCGCTTGAGCGCGACCTGAAACCACCGCTCGGTCGCGCACGTCGCCACCTCGGGGCTCTCCGCCAGCAGTCGGCTCAGCTCGATCGCGCCGTCCACCGTACCTCGTAGGCTGCTGCCGGACGCGTCCAGATTGGCGGTTGCGTCCACCGCTTCGCCCGTCTGCGCTTCTTCTTCTTGCCAGCGGCCAATCGCGTCGTAGTGCTCGAACGCGAAGCCGAGCTCATTGATGCGTGAGTGGCAACCGCCGCACGCCGCGTTGCCGGTGCGCTGAAGCGTGGCTTGTCGTACCGTCTTGATCTCGCCACCGGTGACCTCCACCGGCGTGTTGTCCACGTTGGCGGGCGGTGACGGCAACGTGGCGCACAGCACCTCTTTGAGCAGGTACACGCCGCGGCGGATGGGCGACGTGACGTTCTGCGAGGCGTGCACGGCCAGGAACCCGGCGCGCGTCAGCATGCCCGCACGCTCGGTCGGCTCGAGGTCCACCCACGCCCACTCGTCGGCGGTGGCTGGCCCTTCCACGCCGTAGAGCTCGGCGAGGGGGCCGTTCACGTAGGCGCGCGTGCTCGTGAATAGCTCCATGAGCGAGCCGTCCGCCTCGAACATGACGTGATCCATGAACGTCTCCAGCTCGCGGCGCATGCTCTGCCGAAGCGCGCCATCGAAGCCTGGAAAGAGCTTCGAATCTTTGGGAGTTTCGTCGAGGCCGGGCAGGATAGTCGCCCCTTCCAGCTCCAGCCAATCCGCGAGAAAAGAGCGCAGCACCGGCTTGGCGCGCTCGTCTGCGAGCAGGCGTTCACCGTGAGCACGCATGCCTTCGCGCGTGTCCAGCTCGCCGCTCGCCGCTGCCGCGAGCAAGTCCGCATCTGGAGGAGCGTCCCACAAGAAGTACGAGAGCCGCTCCGCGCGCGCGTGGCCGTCCAGCACGTTCACGGCTCCTGCGGGAGTTCCCTCCGCGTATTGGTAGAGGAACTGAGGCGCCTGGAGGACGAGCTCGCCCATGACCTCGAGCCGCTGCACGTTCGTCGCCCGAGCGGGCAGCGCGGCCCAGCTGCTGGCCAGCCACTCGCGCTCGTCCTCCTTCAGCGGGCGCCGAAACGCGCGCTCCGCGAAGCTCTCGTAGAGCTCCTTGGCGCACGCGACGTCCGTCGCGGGGTCGCAGCGCCCGTAGCGGCCGAGCCAAGCCGCATCCGAAGGCACCGCCGCCTCCGCCGCGTTGAACCACTTACGCACCGCGTCCAGCGTCGCGATCGGCTCCTTGTCTGCGTCGAGCACCGGCGCGAGCGCGTCGTCGTCGAGGAGCGCGCGCAGCGAGTTCGTGTATTCCCGAGGGGTGAGTCGCTGGATGCGCTCTGCCCCGACCTGCGGCGCCGTGCAGTCGCCGCTCGCGGACCCGGGGCCGCCAGGACCGCTCGAGCTGCCGGCCGTGCCCGGTGAGTCGGGCCCCCCTGGCCCGAGCGGGCCCGCCTCTGGACCACTCGAACCGATCTTTCCGACGCAGCCGCCCAGCCCAATGGCCAGGAGCACGCCGGCCGTACCCAAGAGACGCCGGTTTTGCATGGTCGCCCCTCTGGTGGTGCCCACGCCCGGAAGCGGATCACGCTGGGCGCCACATTCGTGCGCGACTGTGGGGCGAGGTAGTCGGAGGCAGCCGCCGCGGCCTAAGCGTCGAGCTCCGCCTCGAGCGCCGGCAACATCACGACGTGCGCCACGATGCCCTGCACCTCGCGGTTCAAATCGGAGCCGCTCAGCCCTAATTGTTGCTGGCCGACCAAGTGCGAGAGCGCCTGCTCGACGATGGTGAGCTTCTGCTCCACTTGGCGCTGCAGCTCCGCCCAGCGGACCTGCTGCTCGATCCTTTTTTGCGCGGCCTTGATGCCCTGATGCAAGGTGAAGCGAACTCCCAAGTCCTTCTCGGCCGCGTAGGCGCGCGAGAGGTCCGCCACTTCTTGCTCCGGGGGCGAGAGCTTCACTTCCTCCAGCCGCTGCGTGACCCGCTCGTGCAGCTGACAGAGCCGCAAGAAGACCGGGCGGAGCTCCTCGAGATCCAGCAACATCTCCCGGTCCTCGGGGCTGGTGGCAGCGGTGTCGGCACGCAGCGTGATCCAGGAAATGCTCTGAGTGACGCCCAACAGGCGGGAGGAATGCTGGGGCGACAGTGAGCGCATGCCGGCCATGACCTCGTCCTCGAGCAGGGCTCGACGCTCGCCGTCCAAGGTCGCGTCCACTCGCTTTTTGAAGACCGGTAGCCGCGGGCCGACCCCGAGCCACAGGAGCTCCGCGGCGCAGCCCAGCGCAAGCGGGACGGGCGAGGCGGAGGCGAGCGAGAACAGCGCGGAGCCGCCGAGCAGGATGAGGTTGTATTGCGAGTAGAAGGCGGTTGCCAGGTAGCGATCTGCGGTGTCTGTCGTCATGAGCTCAAGCCTTGCTGCGGCGGATGAAGAGCACGTCCGTCCGGCGGTTCAGGGCGCGACCGTCGGCGGTTTTATTGGTGGCGATGGGCGCGGAGGAGCCGTTGCCGCGGGCAACGAGCCGCGCCGCCGGGATCCCGCGGCTCACCAGGTAAGAAACGATGGCGGCCGCGCGCTGCTCGCTCAGGGCCTGATTCATTCCGTAGTCACCGATGCTGTCGGTGTTGCCCTCCACGCGCGCGTACATGCCGCCCGCGATCATGAGCTGGGGCAAGATTTGCTGGTTGAGGAGCGCGATGGCCTCCGCGCTGAGCACGCTGGACCCGGTGTCGAACGTGATCGATACGGGCTTGGTGAACAGGGCGGCGCCGGTGCGCGCCTCGTCTTGTTGAAAGCTCTCCTCGGCCTTGGCGACCGGTTTGCCGGCGGCCTCCCAGATCGCGCGCACCGCGCGCTCGTCGCGGAGCGCGGCGGGGGCGAAGCGGTCCTTGATCTCCGCCTCCGGGTAGTTGATCCAGATCCCATCCGCCTGGTTGTAGACGCGGTCGAAGCCGGGGGCGTTGCCGTCGACCCCGAACAGCTTGACGTTGTCGGCCAGCGTCGTCCATTTCACCCAGCTGAGCCCGGCGAGGGTCTTGTCGTAGCCGAGCTCGTCTCGAAAGCGGTTGGCGACCGTAGAAATGAGCTTCGCGGCCGCCGGCTTGTCGGCGTTGCCGAGCGCGATGCCAGCGAACCAGGCCCGCGCGACCTTCTGGGCCATGTCCTGGTGGGCGTCCAGGTAGTCCTTTCGTGCGAGCAGCACGTCCGCCACCAGCTCGGTCGCGTCCTCCGTCGAGAACAAGCGGTGCGCGCCGGGGCGGCTGTCGAGCGCGAGCGTGACGTCTGGCTCCCAGAGGCACGCCACGTCGACCTCCTTCTTCTCGAACTGGGTGCGCGCGTACGTCGGGTCGTCCAGCGAGAACTTGGTAGACTTGCGGATCTCCGCGGCTTGCTCCCGGCTGAGCCGCGAGTTCGTGATCATGAACTCGAAGAGGGTGTGGTCCGGAGAGAACATCATCACCGCGGAGCGCTTGCCCTGCAGATCCTCGACCTTTTGAACCTCCTTGGTGGCGACGCAGGCGTCCCCCCCTCGAGACCAGTCCAGCTGCAGGAAGACGCGCGCCTCCACGTTCTTCTCGCGGTAGTTGGCCATGGCGATCGGCAGCTCGTCGATCGTCTGCCAAACGAAATCTACCTCCCCGCTCTGAAGCGCCTTGTTCTTGGAAGGGGCGTCCTCGATGAACACGACCTCGAGGTCCAGTCCGTCTTTTTCCGCGAGCGAGCCGGGCTGCGTGCTCAGGCCGCCCGCCGCGAGCACGAAGCCCATGTGCCCGGGCCACTGCGAGAGCCCGACGCGCACCGCGCGGCGACGCGGCGCGGCGGTCGAGGTCGAGGCCGAGGCCTTGGGCACGGCCGCCGGAATCACGGGCGGAACGAGCGCGGCGGGCTGAGCCGCGGCGAGCGCTACTCCGCTCGGCAGCGCGCTCGCCCCGACGCTGGCGCTCAACTTGCCGCCGTAGGTTCGATACGCAGTGATGCCGGAGCCGACCAAGATGCCTGCGATGAGCAGCTTGGAGAGGGCGGTCAGTTTTTGCATGGGAGGCGTAGGAGAATCTTCAGCGCCGGACCGCATTCGGGCAAGCCTTTGAACGTCGAGGATCGGCACGAAGTGTGAGCGCGCCGCACATTCGTTCGTGCGGTCATGGCGTGGCTTGTCACCCAGAAACAGTCACGACATTCTGTAGCAATGTTTCGGTCGAAAACGCTGCTGCCAGCGCTGCGTCGCACCTTGCTCACCCTGACGGGTTGCTTGCTCGCGTGCGCCGGCGGCAAGGAGACGTCACCCGAGGAGCACGACTTTTCCGACGCACGCGGCCGCGCTTGCCGTGCGACTCTGGAGAAGACGAGCCCCGGCTCGCCGTCGGTCAGCGAGTCCGTTAGCTGCGAAGGCGACACGCGCGTGTGCTCCAGTGAGTCTGCTCCATGCTTCGAGCTGAGCGTGACGACGGACACCTACGCGGTCATGAATTGCCCCGCGTGCTGCCGTGGCAGCGCCTCGAGCTTTCTGTTGGACGAATGCAGCGCGGTGCTCTGCGAGACGGACGAAGACTGCGTGTACCAGCGCGCCGTGTGTGAAGACGGCGCGTGCACTTGCCCCGAAGGCGTGTGCGAGTGATCCGATGACCTACTCTATCGTCGGAGCGGACACGCGCGCGGGTGAGGTCGGCGGCGCCGGCACGTCGTGCCTGGGGGGTCAGGACGTGTACGTGATTTACGACGCGGTGCCTGGCCGCGGCGTGGTTCACGCGCAAGCATCCTACAGCTTGGCCGGGCGGCGTCGCGCCGCGGAGCTGCTGGCCGAAGGCGCAGCCCCGGTGGACATCTTGCAGAGCATCACCCTGCCGAGCTTCGACCGCAGCGCGGAAGTCCGCCAGTACGGCGTCGTAGACGTATCGGGCCGGCGCGCGGCCTTCACCGGGTCCGGCACCATGCCCTACGCCGCCGACCACCAAGGGCAGGCGGACGTGTTTGCGTACTCCGTTCAGGGCAACATCCTCACCTCCGGCTTGGTGCTCTCGCAGGCCGCCCAGGCTTTCGAGGCGGGCGGCTGCGATCTGGCCGAGCGCCTCATGAGCGCTTTAGAAGCAGGAGCGCTCGGCGGCGAAGGCGACAGCCGTTGTACGCAAGGCGGCATCCCTTCCGACTCCGCGTTCTTGCAAGTGGAGAGCCCGGAGCTTGCCCGGGGTCAGTACCTCGCGCTCCGCGTCATGAGCTCGGGCAAAGAAGACCCTCTGCCGCTTCTCCGGCAGCAGCTGGACGCTTGGCGGCTCGAGCACCCTTGCCCCCAGGCCCCGGCTCCGATGCCGACTCCGACGATGACGACGCCTGCGGGCGCGGACGGAGGCTGCGGCTGCGCGCTCCGTGGGGGCGGCGACGCGGGGAGCTGGCTACTCGGCGGTCTCTTGATCGTCGCGTGGCTGCGACAGCGGGCGACCCGTCAGCTGCGACCAATCCAGCCGGCGTGACATGAGACGGGCGCGGCGGTTCCATGCCGCGACCAAGCTGAGCTCGCCGCAAACGAAGTACATGGCCGTGAGCAGCCCCGGCATCACGAAGAACGGCGGCCGGTAGCCGACGCCGGTGCGCGTCAGCAGCGCGATGACCACGTTGCCGAGCGTGCCGTAAAACGCGCCCAGCAGTCCGCAGATGACCAGGACCCGCGCTGGGCTCATCGGCTGACGGCGGTCAGGACGGAGAAACAGCAGCGGGCCCCACATGTCGTCACGATCGTTGATCTGATTCAGCCGGTCGTCTGCGCGAAAGCTGCGATGTTGCATGGGCCGCGTGTGGATTAGACGGCAGAGTCGCGCGCTCCGTTAAGAGCATGGTCATGCGGTAGCACCGGTGGCGAAGAAGAGTGCGCTCATGTGGGCCAGAATGCGCGCCCGGCCGCCCTACCGCTTGAACCAGCTCGCAGCTTCGGGCATCTCAAGGGGATGGTTCGAGGCACCGCCGCGGGTTATTGGGCGACGAGCGCGGTGGTCGCCGCCCTCGCGGTGGGGTGCGGGGCGGGCGAGACCGTGACCGACACGCCGATAGGCACCTACCCGCCGATGTGTCCCGCGCTCGTGTTGGATACGACGACGCCCCTCGCCGCGCCGCCGGATGGCGCGGCATCCTGCGCGGCGGGCGAGTGCAACTACCAGACTCAAGACGGTTGCTCCTCGGCGCAAGCCTGCCGTCCGCAGTTCAGTGCCGACGCGCCCGACGTGCACCCCGGCTGTGAGCCTGCCGGTGCCGCGACCGCCGGAGAGCCCTGCGCCGCCCAGGGAGACTGCGCCCGCGGCCATTTCTGCGCGGAGGGCGTGTGCCGCAAGCTTTGCTGCGGCGGAGACTGGACGGGGTGCGACGCGAGCGAGAGGTGCTTTCGAGCGCTGCAGGTCAAGGCCGGCGGGCAGGTCATCGACTCGGGAGCGCAGCTGTGCTTCCCGGTGGGCACCTGTGATCCCCTGGACCCGAAGAGCTGCGCGAACGAGCCGGGGCGCGAGTGCAAGATCGTGGACCCCACCGGCGCAGTCGCTTGCGCTCCCCAATCTTCCGCCAAGCTGGGCGACCCCTGCGCCCCGCCGGACGTGTGCAGCCAGGGGCTGACCTGCGTCGGCAGCCGCTGCGTCAAGCTCTGCGCCTACGAGGCATGCAAGGAGCCCTCCTGCAGTCGTGGCGAGGGCAGCTGCGTGAGCTTCGGTCGGGACCCGTTCGGAGTCGGCGAGTGCACCTTCGATCGCTAAGCTCGTGCCGGCCCGTCGCCCAGCAACGACGGTCCTCCGCCTGCCTGAAAACCACGGCCATTCCCCGCAGTTACGAGGATGTGACGCTTCTCGCAAAACGCCGTTGACCGCCTGCATTTTTCGTGGGAGATACGCCGTCCCTTCGGCACCCCGGAGGGACCGGATCACCCGGATTCGGGCCATTAGCTCAATTGGTAGAGCAGCGGACTCTTAATCCGTTGGCTCGCAGTTCAAGTCTGCGATGGCCCACAAAGTGAAGCGACGGCGCCCCGACGAGAGTTAGGGCGCCGTCGGTGTTTTGTGGCGGCGTGCGGTGGGATGAGCTCGAGCGCGCTAAGCGGCGACGTGGCGCGCCTGGACGAGGAGCTCGCGCGCGGCGGCGCGAGTTTTGGCGGTGATGCGGAGGCCGCCCAACATGCGCGCGATCTCCTCTTGTTGCTCTTTGGTGCTTAGCCTTCGGACGGTGCTGAGCGTGCGCTCGCCGCGTACGACCTTCTCCACCTTGAAGTGCTGGTCGGCGAAGACCGCGATCTGCGGCAGGTGCGTGATGCACAGGACCTGACGGTGCTGGGCCACGCTGCGGATCTTCCGACCGATGATCTCGGCCATACCGCCGCCGATACCCGAGTCCACTTCGTCGAACACGTACATGCCGGCGGGGCCCAAATCCGCCAGGACGCATTTGACCGCGAGCATGGCCCGGCTGAGCTCGCCGCCGCTGGCGATGCGGCTGAGCGCGCGTGCCTCTTCGCCGCGGTTGGGAGCGAGCAGGAACTCGACCCGCTCCAGACCGTCTGCCGACAGGCGCGCGCCATCCACCGCGACCTCGGTCGCGTCGCCCTCCAAGGGACTGAGCTCTACGTGGATGCGCGCGCCGCCCATGCCCAGGGACCCGAGCTCGGCGCTGATTGCGGCGGCCAGACGCGTGGCCGCGCGGCGGCGTTCCGCGCTGAGCTCACGAGCCACCGTCGCCGCGCCGGTGAGAGCGCGCGCCTGCTCGGCCTCCAGAACCTCACGTGTGGTGACCTGGTCGTTCAGCTCGTCCAGCTCGGCGCGACAGGTGACCAGGTAGCTGCGCACGCTCTCCACCGTGCCGCCGTAGCGGCGCTTGAGCTTGGATAGGAGGTAGAGCCGCTCTTCCGTGCGGCTCAGCGCCTCTGGCTCTGGCCGTAGTGAGGCTAGCTGCCGACCGAGCTCGCGCGCCGCGTCGTCCAACTGGCTGCGGAGCAGCTCGAGCTGGGTGGCGACGCTCGTGAGCGAAGCGTCCAGATTGGCGGCCTCGGCCACGCGACGCGTCACGCTGGAGAGCCCGCTCAGCACCGAGTCGTCCTGCTCGTAGAGCTGATCTGCGGCTCTACCGGTGAGACGGAGCAGCGTGTCCACATTGCGGAGGCGGGTGCACGTTTGCTCGAGCTCTACGTCCTCACCGGGGCGGAGCGCGGCGCTCTCTATCTCGTCCGCTTGAGACGAAAGCAGGTCGATACGGGCCTCACGCTCGTGAATGCGCTTCTCGAAATCCGCGAGCTGCTGCTCCGCTTGCTTGAGCGTGTGGTACGCCCGCCCGACTTGCTGACGCAGCGACGAGACGCCGGCAAATGCGTCCAAGAACCCCAAGTGAGTGCCCGGGTCCGTCAACGTGTGGTGCTCGTGCTGAGAGGAGATGTCCGTGAGCCCGCGGGTGAGCCGAGCCAGCACCTGCTGCGTCGCCAACTGACCATTCACGAAAGCGCGGCTGCGCCCACAGCTCGAGAGCACACGACGAACGACCAGCTCGTCCTCTGCATCTATGCCCAACGCCTGGAGCTGCTGGCGCACCACGAGGTCACCACTCACGTCGAACAAGGCCTCTACCTCGGCGGCTTTGGCGCCCGTTCGCACCAGCTCCCCTCGGCTTTTGCCGCCGAGCACGAGCTCCAGCGCGCTGACCAGGATGCTCTTGCCAGCGCCCGTTTCGCCAGTGAGGACGTTCAAGCCGCTGCCGAGCTCCAGCTCGAGCTCATCGATGATGGCGAGGTCGCGGATGCGCAGGCAACTCAGCATAGGTGAGCCGCACTCTAGCTCCGGACCCTGACCTGTTCAAGTGTTCAGGCGGACATTGTCTGGCCGCGGCGAGCGGGGGTGATCCCCTTCCATAAGCTTTGCTGCCGCCGCGAGCCGCTGGCGGTCATTCCGGCAGCCGGCACTCTTGCGCGAACTGCTGATGCGCGACGGCCACCAGCTGCTCGACGAGGCGTTCGGCCGCTTCCTCCGGGCTCCGCGGCGGCCACGGATTTTCGCACTTTCGCGGGTTCTCGTAGAAGGTCTGGGGGATGGTGCCGGTGACGGCCTTGGCCAGCAGCGCCTCGATGTCGTCGAAGCAGCTGTCGAAGCCGGGGGGAGGCGCAAGGCCGGAGGTTGCGAGGAGGAGGTCGCAGCCTCCGATGCCGGCGCTGCAATCGGTGAACTTGCGGTAGGTCTCGCGGAGCTCGGCCCTCTTCAGCAAGCTGGCGTCGAAGTCTCGGCGCGCCGGGATCGAGTGCTTGCTCTCCGAAAAGGCGAGCAGGGCCTCCGGGCTCGCGACGACCCTTTGCAGAAATCCTCGCGCGCGTGAGCCGTCTTGCCCGGACTCGCGCGGGACCGCGAAGCTGTCCGGCGTGTAGACGAAGGTCGACTCCGTTCCCGGAAAAGCCACGGCTACCACGTCCTCCAGCTGGTTCTCCTCGAGCTGGGCCCAGCCCCAGTCCCCGGTGACGGTGTAGAGCGCCTCGCCGCTGCCGACCTGCCTCACTGCGTCCTGCCAGTCCACGTCTTCGTTCAGGGTGCTGAACGCGACGAGCTGGCGAAGGTTGTCCAGCATGCGGCCGAGCGCGCGCTCCAGCTGCGCTTGACGCTGCTCGTCCTCGTTCTTCAGCCCCCCTTGCCACAGCGTCTGGTAGGCGCCGCCACCGATGCTGAGCAGCACGTTCTCGAACGCCATCACCGAGAGCGGCCACGCTCGCTTGGCGCCGATCGCGAGCGGGACGAACGACCGAGATTCGGGTCGCTCTGCCAATTGCTGGATGCGACCCAGCTGGTCGAGCAGCTGCTCTAGAGAGCCGAGCTCCGCGGGCTCCACGAGCGTGCTGTCGGCGGCCTTCAGCTCGTTCCACAGCGTGCGATTGTAAAACAGCACGTTCAGCCGATGAATGCCGACCGGGAGAGCGTACAAGCTACCCAGGCAAGAGACGGGCTCGAGGCTCCGACTGAAGTAGGCGTCGCCCCACCCGTACGTTTCCGATAGGCGGTCCAGCGGGCACACCGCGCTCGCCTCTCCACCGCCGCGCACCCAGCGAAGCACGTCCGACCCGCCGTTGGCTTGAAAGACGTCCGGCAGCTTCTTGTTCTCGAACGCGGCGTTGAGCTGGAGCTGCGCGGCGACGCGCGTCTTCTTCGGCGTCTTCGAGTAGATGTAGACGCGCCCCGAATCGAGCAAGTCGTCGAGCGTGCCCATTTCCTTCGGGTCGTCCCAGAAGGTGGACAAGTAGAGCGTCACGTCGCTCGTGTCGCTCGGCGGGTCGGCGAAGTCGCAGGTGGACGGCGTGTAATCGCCGAGCACCGCCTCCGAGGCGCAGGCCGGCTGCAGGCAGAGCGCGAGCGATACTACCAACCAGTGGGGTTTCAATACCAATGGATGACAGCGCGCGACCGCACGTCGAACGTGACTTAAGGGACCCATCAGTCACCCGCCGCTATAGCGCAACTTGAGCTCTTCTCCCACACTCGAGCCTGTTCGTTTCGACGACGAAGGCTTAGGCTGTGGTGGAATGTTATGGCTGGGAGGCTTCCTTGCGCTCGACTTAGCTACCGGTACGCCGGACGCATTATGTCCGCCTCTGGAAGAAGCTCGCGCGGCCGTGAGCGCGCGGGTAGGTGAGGTGCGCGGCGAGTTTCACGCTGAATTTTCGCTCGTGCGCGCGGACGACGGACAGCAGCGCCTGGATCTAACGCTCCATGAAGGAGCGAAAGAAGTGTTGAAGCGCGAGCTCCCGCTCGGCGCCACCGGTTGCCAAGACGCCGCACAAACGATCGCGTTGATTCTGGAGCGCTATTTCGACGCGATTGAACGCCCACCGGTGGTCGCAACCCCAGCCCCTGCAGAAGGGGTTCCAGCTCCGCTGCCCGGCCCGCGTCCGGACGCTCGAGTGAGCGATCGCGGCGTGGTGACGGCGCCGTCGTCCGCTCCGCTCGGAATCGAGGCGCGAGGAGGCGCTCTCTACGACCATGAGTTTGGGCTCGCCGCCGTCGTCGGAGCAAGCTTCTACCCCGCGCCGCTTCGCGTGAGCTCGAGCTGGCGCGTGGGTTTCGGCTTGGAGGTCGCTCCTTTCTTTGCGCGGCAGACCGACATGTTCCGCGAGAAGCAGGTTGAGGCGTTTTTGCTACAGGGGGCGCTGCTCGTTCCGTTGACGTGGACGCGCTCGCGGTGGCTCGCTTCAGCGGGGCCGTGGCTACAGCTCCGGTTTCAGCGCGCCGAAGCGCCGTCGGTCGTGAACAACGAATCCGCGTTTCGGACCATCCCCGGGCTCGGAGGATTCGTGCGCGCCGGAGTCGACCTCACGGCGAGTCTCGGGCTTTCGGCCGGAGTTGCGGCGGGGCCGCAATTGCGCGGCGCTGCGTCCCGCCTGGTTCTAGACGGGGCGGCTGGTCAAATTGCGGTATTGGTTCCAGATGCTTGGTTCGTGCATGGTCAGCTCGCTCTCGAGCTGAGGCTCTGAATTTATTTTTTGGCGGCGGACCGAAGGTTCGCTGGGGAGCGCGACTCCAATCCGTTTGGGAAGACCTATGCGCACGTTAGTTGGCCTGGAGGAGGCGAAAGACGTCCTCGTCGCGCGCTGCGTCGCCGGAGACGAGTCCGCGTGGGCCTCGCTGTACGCGCGGCATGCGCGCACCATTGCGCATTTCTTGCGTCGCTTGGGCGTACCGCAAGACGCGCTGGACGACGCGTTGCAAGAGGTCTTCCTGCAGGCCTTCCGGTCGCTGGATAGGTTCCGAGGCGAAGCGGCGATTCGCACCTGGCTGTACCGCCTCGCTGTCACCCAGGCCCGCCGCTCGCGCGAGAAAGCGCGCTTTGCTCGTCGCATTCGCCAGCTGCTCGCGCTCGAGGTCGCGAGTGATACGGAGCTCTACGAAGGGCACGCTGGGCAGGCCGAACGCCTCCTGCAGTCCGCGCTGGAACGTCTGACCGCTCTCGAACGTGAAGCCTTCGTTCTCTACGAGCTCGAAGGGCAGAGCGGCGCCGAGCTCGCGGCAATTTTTGGTTGTCCGGAGGCCACCGTGTACCGGCGCCTCCACGACGCACGCAAGAAGTTCCAGTCGTTCATCGAAACCGAGGCGCGCGCATGACGGACGAAGCAAAAGCGCCGCAGCGTCTGAGCGAGTCTTCTGGCGCCGCGGGCGACCTACTGCGGCAGGTGCTCTCCGAGAATGCATCCAGCGCGCCGCTGCCGCGATTCACTCGGCTCCAGGAGCGACGCTCGAGTCGCAGCGTGCGCCAAGCACTCATGCTCACCGCGACGGCGGCGCTGGCGCTGGTCATCGGCGCGCGCTCGCTGCGCCCGAGCGAGCCTCCCGTCACGGTGCGCGCGGAGCCGGTCGCGCAGCTCCCGGTGAGCACCTCGTCCGCGCCCACGAGTGAGCCGCCCGAAGAGCTACCTGCGCTGCGGCACGTGCCGAGCGAGCCGCTGCTTCGACGTGACTCGCCGCGCAAAGCGCGCCCGGGTGCGGCTGGCTCGGCGCAGCCGCGCGTCGCGAGCGACGAGCCAGCTCCGGCCGCCCCGCAAGGCCCGGCGGAGCCCCTCGGCGGCGGCGCCAAACCCTGCGCGGAGCTAGCGCGCGGGGGTGCGGTGGAGCCGGCGATGGCCTGCTACCAGAAGCTCGCCGATGGCGCCGGCGTCACCGCGGAGCTGGCGCTGTTCGAGCAGGCGCGCCTTGCCGGAAAGGTGCTTCGGCAACCAGCTCGCGCGCTCCGGCTTCTGGACACGTACCAGCAGCGCTTCCCGAATGGGTCGCTCCGCGCGGAGGTGCTGCTGGCAAGGATCGAGTGGGCGCTCGCCTCGGGCGATTCGTCGCGCGCTACCGCTCTGGTCGAGGAAGCGCTCGCCTCGGGGCTACTGCGAGAGCGCGCGGCCGAGCTCGAGCGCTTGCGCTCTTCCCTCGGGTCCGCTCCCGCTGGTCATTGAATCGTGGCGCGCGTGTAGCTCAGCTGCACGAGCCCCGATTCGTAGGCTCTGCAGCTGCTGAGCGTGAGCCGCTGCTCTGGTACCTCGCTGCCGAACAGGGAGATGCCCTGACCGAGCAGCGTCGGGATGATGGAGACGGTCAGGTCGTCCAGCAGGTCATGCTTCAAGAACTCACGGATGACGTTGCCACCATCCACGTACACGCGCTGGGCGCCGGCCATCGCCAGCTGCTCCAACAGCGCCTGCGGCTCTCCCGCGAAGAATTGCTCTCCGTGCGCGGACGGAGCTTCCCGGTGCGTGAGCACCACGCACCGCTTCCCGGCGTAGGGCCACTCCGGAAATCCCAGCGCGGTCTCGTACGTGTTCCGACCGATCACGAGCGCGTCGATGGTCGCGAAGAAGTCTGCGAAGCCGTAGTCTTCGCCGGGGCGCTCCACGAGCGACAAGAAATCGAACGTGCCGTCAGGGCGGGCGATGAAGCCGTCCAAGCTGGCGGCAATGAATACGGAACAACGCGGGCGCTGCATGGGACCGGCGAGCTTAGGGCTCCGTCGCGAATAAGTCAGTAGTGAGCCGGCGCGAGGCTCCGAGCGCTCCGGGTGGCGCAGGACGCCTCAGTCGCTCGGCGCGAGCCTGCCGCGAAGCCGCTCCAGCTGTCGAGCCAGCTCCGGCAGCAACAGGCCCGCGGGTCCGGACAACGCGGCGTCCACGTGCGGAGTGAGCGGGGTCGCGGTCGGGTTCACCTCCAGCAGGACCGCTCCGTGCCGCTTGGCCGCCAGAGGCAAGCCGGCTGCCGGATGAACGAGGCTGGAGGTACCGACCGAGAGCAATACGTCGCAGCTCGCGGCGGCAACTTCGGCCTGCTCGAGAGTAGCTTTCGGCAGCGATTCGCCGAACCAAACCACGCCCGGACGGAGCAGGCCTCCGCAGCGCGGGCACCGCGGGGGTGTTCGCCCGTCGTCCGTGTATTCGGTCACGACCGTGCCTTCGTCGAAGCAGAGCGTGGTGTCGAGATTGCCGTGGAGCTCCAGCACGTTTCTGCTCCCGGCGCGTGCATGCAGCCCGTCCACATTTTGCGTGATCAAGGTGAGCCTCGGCAGCAGCCGCTCCAGCTGCACCAAAGCCGCGTGGCCCGCGTTTGGCTGCGCGCGACGCGTGAGGCTTCGGCGCCATGCGTACCAATCCCAGACCAGCCGCGGCTCGGCGAGGAAGGCTGCCGGAGTGGCGAGCTCCTCGGCCCGGTAGCGCGCCCACAGGCCCGTCTGCGCATCGCGAAACGTGGGGACGCCGCTCTCGGCCGAGATGCCGGCGCCGGTTAGCGCCACGACGTGCCGGGCTTCGGCGAGGCGCTGCAGAAGCGGCTCGGCCAACATCCGCTAGTGCGGATCCCAAGTGGGGGTGCCGACCACGAGCCCGCTGCCGATGCCGATTTGATAGGCGAGGAACAGACCGAAAGCGATGCTCAGGACGCCGGCGAAGCGCGCCACCCCGCGCTCCGAGTTGGGAAAGCGGCGCGCCAATGCGGAGATCGGCAGCGACATGAGCACCGTGAGCAGCATCATGCCCGCCACCGTGCCGAGGCCGAAGATGGCCAAATAAAGGAGCGCGGTGCTCGCGTTCTTGATCGTGGCGAGCACGAGCAGCGCGACCGCGGCCGAGCCGGCCAAGCCGTGGACCACGCCGATGATCAAAGGGCGCCAGGCGCCGCGCGCATGGAGGTGCGGCCGCACTGACGCGACGAGCGGAGGCGCTCCGTTCGCGACGGGTAGAGGCGCTCGATGCGCGTGCGCGACGCGCTCGATCTGGGAGAGCGCGCCGCTCAGGTTGATCACGCCGAGCACCACGAGCATGACCGCCACCGACATCTCCATCGAGAGGCCGAGGCGAGGGGGGATGACCCACCCGAAGAGCACGATGGCGCCGCCCACGATGATGATGGTCGCGCTGTGGCCGAGTCCCCAAAGGGCGCCGATCCACAGCGCACCGCGCGGCGTGCGCTCGCGACTCACGATGGTGCTCACGGCCAGCACGTGATCGGAGTCGGTCGCGTGACGCATGCCGAGGAAGAATCCGAGCGCCAGAACTGCCAAGAGGGTCATGCTCGCTCTGCCTCGGCTTCCACTCATGCGCGCGCCACTACGCGGCCGCAAGCCGATCGTGGCACGATCCGACCAAATCGTGGCGCGTAGCGGAGAGCCTCAGCCCCGGCGGACCATGGGCCGATTCTGCTCGGCCCCTCGCAGATGTGAACGCAGCATGTCGAGCGCGGCCGAGCGGTTCCGACGTCTCGGTGGGCGCGCGCTGAGCCGCCCCACCATCGAAGGAGCACCGTCATGGAAACCGTCATCACCTCGAGCTCGCTACCCCACGCCGCCCGCAACCCCCAAGGCCACTGGCGCCGCAGCGCCGCCGCCGTCCTGGCTGGCTTGGTAGCCATCGTCACGACCCATACGGGTAGTGATGCGATCTTGCACGCGCTCGGCGTGTACCCTCCCGCTGGGCAGGTCATGTGCGGCGGCCTCTTCGTTCTGGCCTTGAGCTACCGCTTGGTGCTGTCGGTGCTGGGCTGCGGGCTCACGGCTCGGCTGGCACCCACGCGGCCGCTCCGGCACGCTTTGATCCTCGGCGGCCTGGGCACGCTCGGGTCGCTCGCCGGCCTCGTCGCGACTCTCGGGCGAGGCCCTGAATTCGGGCCCACCTGGTACCCGCTCGCGCTCGCTGCTACTTCGCTGCCATGCGCTTGGCTCGGCGCCAAGCTGTTCGGCCCGCGGGTGGCCGTCAGCTCGTGAGCGCGAAGCCGATCACGCTTCCGCGGAGTGATTCCGGCTGCGGCTCCAGCTCGCCCGAGCTGAGCGACAGCCGGTAGGCGCTACAGCGCTCGATGAAGGCGCGCGCGCTCTTTGGCATGGGTACGCGTGCGCGCGTGATGGCAAGCACCAACTCTCGTGCGTTCACGAGCAGCCGCTGGCCACGCTCCAAGAGTAGGCGCTCGTGGTCGGTTCGAGCGTGGGCTGGGCCGTAGCTGCAGAGCTTTTCGCCCGCGACCACGAAATCAGCCCAGACCTCGAAGATGTCCGAGTCGTCCCGCAAGGTTTCGCAGTTGATCTTCGCGGCTTTGGCGAAGCTCCAGATGACCGGCTCGATACCGGGGAAGAGCGGCTGCGAGGTGGTCGTGATGTACAGCGCCTCCGCGATCTCGTCGATGCCGCGCATGGTTTGCGCGATCTTGATGTAGCGGCTCTCGTAAAATTTTTCGATGGGGTAGGCGAACGCTTTGAACGGCTCGCCCCACAGCTCGTCGATGCCCTCTTCGCCGCTCCGGTGGAGCACGGTCTTGCCCAGCTCCAGCGCCTCCTGAAGGTGCTGGCCGCACATGCGCATGAGCGGGTTGTCCGACTGGATGCGGATGCCTTGCGCCTCCAGCTCCACCAGCTTCGTGAAGATGTCCGCGGCGCGGTTGAACAGGGAGCCTGCGAGCATGGCTCCCTTCACGCGCTTCTTGGCGGGCTCCGTCTCCGACTCGAAGGCAGCGCGGGCTTCGTCGGCGCGCGCGCCCGGTACGTTGATGCCCGCTTCCGTGTGCAGGAAGAGGCGCCTCGTCATCGCTTCGATCAGCTGCTTCTTCGCGCGCCAGCGATCCGTCGGCACGTCGTACGCGCGGATCCAGTAGCCGTCGTAAAAGACGCGGCGCTGTCCGTTGATGACGCGCTCGGTGCCTTGGGCGAGCTCGGCTTCCATGGGCGTTTCCGCCCACTTCCTAGCGCGCTATCTCGCGCCCGTCACGCCACACGCCCGAAACATCTAACCCCTGTGGACTACCTGTAGAGACTCGTCGACCGCGCCCAGCACGGTCTCGATCTCGGACGCAGCGTTGGAGAAATGAGGAGCCAGACGCAGCAGGCCGTCCGGCATGCTGGCGTAGACGCCCCGGCTGCGGAGCTCGCTCACGAGCTCGGTAGCTCCGACCCCGGCGGGGGGATCCACCGTCAAAATGGCAGAACGAGCGGCCTCCTTCGCCGCGCGCAGGCTGCGAAAGCCCCGCGCGACCAAGCCGCTCTCCAGGCCATCCAGGTAGCCGCCCACGTGCTGGAAGATCGCCGCGGGGGTGAGGGCGAGGAGCGGCTCGATGGCGGCCTCCAGCGCGGCGAACCCCATCGCGCTGCAGGAGCCGCTCTCCAACATTTGAATGCTGGATTTGACGGGGCGGTCGTAGCGCAGCTGCCCCTTCCCCGCGAAAAGGAAGCTCGTGCCGTCCTCGTGGCTGAGCCAGCCCGAGGTGCGCGGTAGCAAGGCGCGGGCGCGCTCTGCTCGAGCATAGACGAACCCGACACCTTCCGGCCCGAGCAGCCACTTGTGCCCGCCCGTCACCAGGTAGTCGATGCCCATCCGCTCGACGGAGAGTGGCAGCACCCCGCAGGCTTGGATCGCGTCCACGCAGAGCTCGGCGCCGTAGCGCTGGCAGAGCTTGCCCAACTCCTCGAGGGGCATGAAGAGCCCGGTTTGGAACTGCACCGCGCTCACCGCGACCAGCCGCGCGCCGCCGCGCAGCTCCACCTCTACCTGCTCCAGGATGGTGCCGGTGTCGGTGATGGCGCGGCTCATGTCCACGAAGGCGAGTCGCAAGCCGAACAGCTCGGCCGCGCGTTGCCACGGGCAAACGTTGGCCGGGAACTCGCGATCGAAGAGCACGATCTTGTCCCCGCTTCGCCACGGCATGCTGAGCGCTACGTCGGTCAACCCGCGCGAGGTGCCGCTGCCGAGCGCGATGTCCTCGGCGCGGGCGCCAATGAGCCGTCCCAGCTTTTCGCGCAGCCTTTCCCGCTGATCCATCCACTCGAAGAACGCACCGTTGCCTTGCGCGGCGTAGCCTCCGAGCAGCCGGTTCACCGCTTCTTTGACCAGGCTGGACACCGGCGCGACCGCGGCATGGGCCAAGTAGGCCTTGGCCTGCAAGTCCGGAAAGAGGCTGCGATCACCCAGGGCGAAGACAGGGACGGTCACCGGAGGACCGTAATGCAGGCGCCGCCTCTCGGGGCCTGGAAAGCGACTCAGGGAGCGAGCACGCGTCGCTCCAGCCGGATGAGCTCCGACAGCGACCATGCCTGGAATGGGCAGCCGCGCGGGGTGTGGGGCCACTCCGCATCCGCGATCTCGCTGACATGCCCGAGGCCGGCTCGACCCAGGTGCTCGCGCAGGGGAGGGAGAAAGCGCTCGCGCGCGCGGGCCTTGGCTTCGCCGCTGTTGCCGTGGGCCTTCACCCACGCCTCCACGAAGGGGCCGAGCAGCCAGGGCCACACCGTGCCTTGATGGTAAGCGCCGTCCCGCTCCATCACCCCGCCGGTATAGTGCGCTCGGTACTCCGGCTCTTGTGGCCCCAGCGACCGCAAGCCGAGCGGCGTGTACAGCTCCCGCTCGACCATGCTCACCACTTTGGCACACTGCTCGGGGGAGAAAAACGTGAGCGGCAGTCCGCCCACGGCCAGGACCTGGTTGGGGCGACAACTGGCGTCCACCTTCCCGGGAACCCGGTCGACGTCCACGACGTCGAAGAGCATGCCGCGCTCGCGATTCCAAAACCTCCGACGAAAGCTCTCGCTCGCGCGGTCCCGCAGGTCCGTGAACCGACCGTCCACGCGCGCCGCGTAAGACAGCGCGGTGAGCCATAGCGCCTGCACCTCTACCGGTTTGCCGCGGCGCGGAGTCACGACCCAATCGCCGACTTTGGCGTCCATCCACGTGAGCTGGACGCCGGGCGCGCCCGCCCACAGCAAGCCGTCAGTGTCCGCGCCGATGCCGTAGCGGGTGCCGCGAGCGTACCCGCTCACGATCTCCACCATGGCCTGTTCCAGCCTCTGGCGATCGCGGAGCGAGAGCGACGTTTGCGCGATGAGCTCGTGAGCCGTCTGCACGAACCAGAGCGCGGCGTCCACCGCGTTGTATTCTGGCGGCTGATCGGCGCGGTCCGAAAAGCGGTTGGGCAGCATGCCCTCCGACACCGCCGCCGCCCACTCCAGCAAGATGCTACGCGCGGTTTCGTCGTCGTCACGCGCGAGGCACAAGCCGCGCAGGGCGATGAACGTGTCGCGACCCCAGTCTCCGAACCAAGGGTAGCCAGCGAGCACCGTCTTCCCTTCGCCGCGCTTGACGACGTACGCCTCCGCGGCCCGGTCCAGCGGGTCGGTCACCTGGGCGCGGCGCTCGTGCTCGCCGCGGCGCAGCAACTGAACGAACGTCGCCGCCCCCTCGATCGGCACCGCCAACGCTCCGGGGACCTCGCCTTGCAGCAGCCACCACATCTCGCGTCGCTCGTGCTCGAGGGACAGCGTGAAGACGCCGGGTGACGCCAAGTCTTCGGTCGCGTCTAGACCGCGCTCTTCCTCTTCTCGATAGTGAAAGTGCCGGTACCAGTCCGGCGCGGGCTCGAAGCGCGCGTTGCTCAGCATCTGCACCGCGGGGGCGCCCGGGTACGGGGTGAAGCGGAGCAGCTCGCTCTGCCGCTGGAAAGGGAAGTGAAACGCGGGATTTTCGTGGTGCAGCGCGTGAAAATCTCGCCCGGAGAGGAGAGGGCGCACGTGCAGCGTGACCGGCCCCTCCCAGGGAGCGGCCAGCCGAAGCCGCAGCGCTACCGCCGGGCGACCATGAGGGACGAACAGCTCCACCTCGATCACCGGGCCCAGCGTCGTCTGGATGCGCCAGACCGGCCAGGGATCGCGGCTGAAGCTCGAGAGCTCACCGTCGCGGTCGCGAACGTAGCCGCCGGCGTAGCTTTGCGGCCACAGCTCCGCGCGCCCGTTCGGCGTCTCCAGCCACGCGACGAATCCTTGCACGAGCGCACGGCGATCTTGAGGCGGCTTCAAGCTGCACAAGAGGAGCGCGTGGTAACGCCGAGTGCGGACGCCCGAAACGGTGCCGCTGGCGAACCCGCCAAGGCCGTCTGGCTCGAGCCACTCCGCGTCGCTGACGTTCGGGTCTACGGACATGCGCGAACTCGCCCGAGCCACACTAGTCCAGCCTCGGCCTTTCGGAAATCGGCCTCTGCAGCGGCGAGCGCTTTGACACTCGGCGAGGCAACAAGCTACAGGCGAGAGGTGAGCTTACTCGTCGCCATTCTACTGGGCCTGGTCGAAGGCCTGACGGAGTTCTTGCCCGTTTCATCGACCGGTCACCTCATCTTGGTGAGTCAGTGGCTGGGTTCCACGGATGAGGCCGCCAAGTCTTTCGACATCGTGATTCAGCTCGGAGCCATCCTCGCGGTCATCGTCCATTACCGGGCGCTCTTTCTGGAGCGCCTCCAGGGCCTGGCTCGGAGGGACCCAGCGGCCCTGCGGCTATTCGGGGCGCTCTGCGTGGCGTTCGTGCCGGCGGCGCTCACCGGGCTCCTGCTCGGCAAGACCATCAAGCGTCTGCTCTTCGGTCCCGTGCCGGTGGCGGCCGCGCTCTTCGTTGGCGGCGTCGTCATGATCCTGGTCGAGCGTTTCCGCGCCGCGCGCGACGTTCGAGGGGTGGAGGGCACGGAGCAAGTCACGATCAAGCGGGCCCTGATCATCGGCTTCGGACAATGCTTCGCGCTATGGCCGGGCATGTCGCGTTCGATGAGCACGATCGTCGCGGGGCAGCTGGCGGGGCTCTCGACCCCCACCGCGGCCGAATTTTCGTTTCTACTTTCCGTGCCCACCCTCGGCGCAGCCACACTGTACGAAATCTACAAATCGCGGGAGCACTTGGCGGAGGGTGTAGGCACTCCGCAGCTGCTGGTAGGGCTCCTCGTCTCCTTCCTCGTGGCCTGGCTCGTGATCGCGGGCTTCGTTCGCTACCTCGGAAAGCGCGGCCTCGAGCCGTTCGGCTACTACCGCATCGCGCTCGCGGTCGTGGTGCTTGCGGTTTCGCTCTAGGGGCGTACTCTCGTGGGCTTCACCCAGGAGAGTGCGCTCATGTCGCTGAGGAAAGAGGGCTTTTTGGCGGTCGTCGCCGTGGCTCGCGCAGACGGGCTGCTCCGCGCAGACGAGTCCCGCGGGGTCCTCGTAGCGGCCCGAGAGGTGGGGCTCGCCGACGACCAGCTGGCGGAGGTGGAGGCCGCGCTCACGACCGGGCTCGCGCTGGAGAGCCTGGACTTCAGTGGGTTGAGCGGCGCCGAGCGGGCGCTCACCTACGCGCTCGCCATGTGGCTCGCCAAGGTAGACGGCGTGGTCAACGCCGAGGAGCTCGCGACCCTGCGCAAGCTCGGGGCGGCGCTGGATTTGCCGGAGCAAAAGCTCAAGGCCGCGGCCTCGGCCGCGTTCGACATCACGTGCCTGCCAGGGGGTAACCGCCCGGAAAAATTCGAGTTCAAGAAGCTGGAAGAGCGATTGCGCGAGAAGCTGCCGGCGCTCATGGCTCGCTGATTGAGCTCGGCTTCGGGTCGGCCCGGCCCGGCCTGCGCGATCGAGCTGGCTGCTTCCCGCGGTGTAGGATACACCCGCGCCGGGAGAATATCGTGATCCTGCTAAGCGCGCTCAAGTTCCTCCATTTCATTGGCCTGGCCCTGGGCGTCGGTACCAGCTTTGCGATGATCGCTTTGGGCGTCGCCGCGCGCGACTTGCCCGCAGACGAGCGAACGAAATTCTTGCTGCGTACCTCCGCCCTGCGGAAGAACGGCAGCTACGGTCTCGCGCTCCTGCTCCTCACGGGCATCGCCATGTTCGTCGTGCGTGGGCCGGCGGAGACGATGCGCTGGGGTGGAGGCTTCCTGCACCTCAAGCTCACGCTGGTGGTCATCTTGTGCGGCGTCTTCGGCTACTCGCAAGCGGTCGCCAAGAAGGTGCGACTGGCCGGTGGTGGGCCGCTGATGGCGCGCCTGCGGACGCTCGGCTGGGTCTTGCTCGGCTTGAGCGTGGCGATCGTGGCTTCCGCGGTTGCAGCCTTTCAGTGACGCGCGCGGAGCTCGAGCCGACGCGCGGGCGTCAATCCGCCACGGGTAAGTAGACGTCGAACGTCGTGCCTCGGCCGGGCGCGCTGTCGACGCAAATGCTGCCGTCGTGGCCCTTGACGATGCCGTGCACGACCGCGAGGCCCAAGCCGGAGCCTTCCCCGCCCGTTTTGGTCGTGAAAAACGGCTCGAAGATGCGGCTCAGGGTCGTCTCCTCCATACCCTTGCCGGTGTCTTGCACGGAGAGCTTCACGTACCTTCGCGGCGGCGCGAGCTCGGGCGAGCTCTTGAGCAGCTCGGGCGTTAGCTCGGCGACCTCCAGCCGGACCGAGAGCGTCCCGGCTCTATCCATGGCGTGCGCCGCGTTGACGCACAAGTTCATGACTACTTGATGCAGCTGGACCGGCGTTCCGAGCACGTGGGGAACGCCCGGCGCGAGCTCCGAGCGTAGATCGATGCTGGAGGGCAGCGTGGAGCGCAAGAAACGGAGCGCCTCGTTGATGATGGGCTGGAGCGGCGTCTTCACTCGCTCTTCCGTCTTTTGACGGCTGAAGGTGAGGATCTGTTGCACGAGATCGCGGGCGCGGTGCGCGGCGGCGCGCAGGCCGTCCATGTGGGCGCGTACGGACTCCGCGTCGTCTGCGTCCAGCTCGGTGAGGTCCGCATACGAGAACATCGCGACGAGGATATTGTTGAAATCGTGGGCGATGCCGCCGGCGAGCCGCCCGAGCGCCTCCAGCTTTTGTACGTTGTTCAGGCGCTCTTCCAGCTGCATCTGGCTGCCGATGTCCCGAATCGCGGAGACTCGCACGTGACGGCCGAACCACTCGGTCATGCGCGCCTGCGCTTCCACGTGAACTCGGCTGCCGTCCTTCTTCAGCGCGAGGTGGCGGTACGGCGTTTCGCGACCGGAGCGGATGGCGACCGCCACTGCCTCGCGTGACTCGGGGGCGACCATCATGGTCACGTCTTTGCCGATCAGCTCGCTCCGCTCGTAGCCGAGCAAGCGCGCGAGCTGATCGTTCACGTCCAAGATGACGCCGCGCTCCGTGATGCCGATACCTTCGAAGGCGGCCGCGGTGAGCGCGCGGAAACGTTGCTCGCTCTGACGGAGCGCTTCTTCCTCCGCGCGCCTGGCCGTGACGTCGCGCCAAATCGCGTGGTTGCGACCGTCCGGCAGCTGCTTGGCGCTGACCTCCGCGGTGAGCGAGCTGCCGTCCTTGCGGAGCAGTTGCCACTCGCGGAGCACCCATTCACCAGCACGGACCCGCGCCCTGGCTTCCTCGAGCGCCTCGTGCTGCGCCTCGACCACGAAGTCCCGGATTCGTTTACCGATGATCTCTTCGCGTCGCAGGCCGAGCATCCGCGCGCCGGCCTCGTTGACGTCGAGGTAGTCGCCCGCGTCATTCGAGACGAAAATGCCGTCGGCTGCCTCTTGAACGATTTGACGGTAGCGGTCGCCGGAGACGGGCGGCTCGCTGACCGAAACTTCCGGGGGAGACGCGCGGGGTGGACGCGGCGTGTTGAGCAGCGCCAGCAGCTCCTCGCGTGACAGATGCTCGTAGGCGGGCCCCATACGGAAAGAACGTCAGTCTATCCGACTTTCAACGCGTCAGCGGGGCACCTCGTCAGGGGTTTTCGTCACGCCGGCCCGCGTTCCCGGCGCGCGGGCCGAGGCAGCCCCCCAGAACGCGCCGAGTGTTGCGGAATGTGTAGGGAATCCCAACCGCTGTTCGTCAGCAGCCCGAGGACTAGGATTCTAACGTGCCCGAAGCGAAGCCGACCGGAAGCCAGATTCTGGCCATGACGAAAAAGCGCCGTCGCCGTGCGCTCATCCAGCGGATTCTCATCGCCCTGGTGGTGCTGGGAGGCGTGGGAGCGGTGGTGTACCAACGCACCGTGGGCGGGAAGAGCGCCGCCCCGCGCTACGTCACGGCTCAAGCCAAGCTAGGTCCTCTTCGGGAGACGGTGATGGCGACGGGCAAGTTCAAGGGTTTGGACTCCGTCGACGTCGGCGCCCAGATATCTGGCCGAGTCGCGCGGGTGCTGGTCGACTTCAACGATCAGGTGAAGGCCGGTCAGACCCTCGCCGAGATCGACCCCGCGCAGCTCCTTTCGCGCGTGGAGCAGTCGCGCGCGCAAGTCAGCGCCAGTGACTCGTCCGTCCGCCTCGCCAAGGCGACCCTCGCGCAAGCGAAGGCGGCGCTGGCGCGCGCGAAGGACATGGCAGACAAGGGGCTGATCTCCAGCAAAGACTTGGAAGCCGCTCAAGCGGACGCCGAGCGCGCGGAGGCGAGCGTTGGCTCGTCGCAATCGCAGGCCATCCTCTCTCGCGCCTCCCTCAAGGACGCGGAGACGTCCCTCTCCTGGACCACGATCAAGGCGCCCATCGACGGGGTCGTTTTGGCGCGCCTCGTGGAGCCCGGGCAAACCGTCGCCGCCTCCTTGCAGTCCCCCGTGCTGTTCACGGTTGCGCGCGATCTCAGCCAGCTCACCCTCTACGTGGACATCGACGAGGCCGACATCGGCCGGTTGCGAGAGGGCCAAGAGGCGTCGTTCACGGTGGGCGCGTGGCCCTCGCGCAAGTTCGCTTCCAAGGTCATTTCCGTGCGCAATCTGCCGACGGCGGGGCAGACCGTGGTCACCTACCAGGCCGTGCTCTCCGTGGACAACAAGGACCTGTTGCTGCGCCCTGGCATGACGGCCACCGCCAGCATCATCACCTCCGATCGGCCGGACGTGCTCACGGTGCCGGACGCCGCCCTGCGCTGGCAGCCGCCCGCGCCGCCGAAGGACAAGCCCAGCTCGTCGCCGTTCATGCCGATGACACCGCCGCGCATGGGACAACGTCGCCCTGGCGCCAATGCTCGCAGCCCGGACGCGGCCGCCAACGCTTCGCGCGGCACCCTCTACGTGCTCGAGAACGGCGCGCCCAAGCGCGTGGTCGTCGAGACGGGCGGTGGGGACGGCCAGAACACCGAAATCAAGCCCGGCCCGATCCAAGCCGGCACCGTGGTCATCACGGATCTGGAACAAACCAAGGCCCCGTGACGCGCAGTAACGCATGTCGCTAATCGAGCTGAGCCAAGTCTACAAGCGCTACGGCGAGGGCGAGTCCGAGGTGCGCGCGCTGGACGGCATCGACCTCCGCATCGAGCGGGGCGAGTTCGTCGCCATCATGGGCTCCAGCGGCTCCGGCAAGTCCACGTGCATGAACATCCTCGGCTGCCTGGACCGACCCACCGAGGGCCAGTACCACCTCGCGGACGTGGAGGTGACCGCGCTGCCGGGCGACGGCCTGACCATGCTGCGTCGCCACTACATTGGCTTCGTTTTTCAGGGTTTCAACCTGCTCGCGCGCACCAGCGCCCTCGAGAACGTGGAGCTGCCTCTGGTCTATCGCCGGGTGGCGCGGGCCGAGCGAGAGGAGCGGGCGATCCGCGCGCTCACCCTCGTGGGCCTGGAAGACCGGCTGGACCACGCGCCGAGTCAGCTGTCGGGGGGGCAGCAGCAGCGGGTGGCGATCGCGCGCGCGCTGGTGACCGAGCCGGAGATTTTGATGGCGGACGAACCGACCGGAAATTTGGATTCCGCGCGGACGGAGGAAGTGATGCGGCTCTTGCAACAGCTGAACCGAGAGCGTGGGATCACGATCGTGATGGTGACGCACGAGCCGGACGTGGCCGCGTTCGCCAAGCGCAACCTCATCTTCAAAGACGGACGTATCTTGAGCGACAAGCTCGTGGGGCAAGAGCCATGATTTGGGCGACCGTTTTCATGGCTTTGCGTGAGATTCGCCGCAACGGCCTGCGCTCCATCCTCACCATGCTCGGCGTGGTCATCGGCGTCGGGGCGGTCATCGCGCTGGTGTCCGTCGGGCGGGGCGCGACCGCGAAGGTGACGGAAGACATCGGCAAGCTGGGTAAGAACCTGCTCACGGTGAGCGCCGGCACGTTTTCACGCGGCGGCGGCGGGGCCGGCGTCAGCGCGCCCCCGCTGCGCATCGACGACGCCAACGCGATTCGTCGGGAAATCCTCGGAGTGGACGCGGTGGCGGCCGCGGCCGCGAGCTCCGTGCAGGTGATTTACGGTAACTCCAACCAGCGCACGTCCGTGACTGGCTCGGACAACTCGTTCTTCGAGGTTCGGGGCTACACGATCGACAAGGGCCGGTTATTCAGTCGCGCCGAGCTGCAGAGCGGCGGCGCGTCTTGCATCATCGGCAGCACGGTGCGCAGCAACCTGTACCAGAGCAAGGATCCGATCGGCACGACGCTCCGCGTCGGTTCCATTCCTTGTCAGGTCGTCGGGCTCCTGGTCAGCAAGGGCCAGGCCGGCATGGGCCAAGATCAGGACGACCTCGTGGTGCTGCCGATGCGTGCCGTGCAGCGCCGCATCACCGGCAACGACAACATTCAAAGCATCTTCGTGGCCGCGAGTGAAGGCGAGGGGACGGGCGTGGTCGCAGAGCGAGTTCGCGGTCTGCTCCGGCAGCGCCGCCATCGCGGCGAAGGTTTGGACGACGACTTCACGATCCGCGACATGGCCGAGATCGCGGAGACCGTCACCGCGACCTCTACCGCGCTGACGGCGCTGCTCGGCGCGATCGCCGCCGTCAGCCTCGTCGTTGGCGGCATCGGGATCATGAACATCATGCTCGTCTCCGTCACGGAGCGAACGCGGGAAATCGGCATCCGCCTCGCCATCGGCGCCTTCGGTAGCGAGGTGATGATGCAGTTTTTGCTGGAGGCGATCGTGCTGTCCACGCTTGGCGGTGTCATCGGCATCTGTTTGGGCCTCATCGGCTCGTATTTCGCGGCAAGCTCGATGAAATTGCCGTTCGTGCTCGCGCCGGACATCGTGGCGCTGTCGTTCGTGTTTTCGGCGCTCGTCGGCGTCGTGTTCGGTTACTTGCCTGCTCGCAAGGCCGCCAATCTCGATCCCATCGAGGCGCTTCGTCATGAATAAACGCATGCTGTCGTGCTTGTCGGGCCTGCTGCTCTCGTTCGCTTCGGCTGCCGCGGCGCAAGAAGCCAGGCCGCTCACCGAGCAGGAGGTCGTGGCGGTGGCGGTGGCGAACAATCCCTCACTGCACGTCGCGCTGCTTCGGGCGCAGCAGAGCCGCTTCGGCTTGCGCGCAGAGGAGGCGCTCTACACGCCGATCCTCGGCGCGAGCGCCGGCTACACCCACTCCCGCGTGCCCTCCTTGTACCAGGATGGAACGCGCATCACCGGGAGCGACGTCTTCGACGTAGGGCTCGGGCTCACCAAGCCGTTCGCTTACGGCACCGTGCTCTCCGCCACGATGTCCGGGCAGCGGTCGTCGCGCGCGTCTCTCGAGCAGCAGGCGCTGCTCGGCGCGACGGGGCCGGGCTACTCGCTGGTCGGCCGCCTGGCGGCGACTCAGCCGCTCCTGCGCGGCGCGGGCACGGACGTGGGGCTCGCTTCCCTGCGCCAAGCGCGCCTCAATCTGTCGGCCAACGAGCTCGCGGCGCAGGCGGCGGCGAGCCAGGTCCTCTCGCAAGTCGTCTCGGATTATTGGGAGCTTTGGTACTCGAACGAGGCCGTTCGAATCAACGAAGCTTCGCGAGAGCTCGCGCGGGTACAGCAAGAGCAAGCCCAGCAGCAGGTGCAGAGCGGCGCCCTTGCCCCCGCATCCGCGCTTCCCTACGCGACCCAGGTGGCGCAGCTGGACGAAGCGGTGCTGGCGGCGCGCACCGACGTGCGACAGCGGGAGCTGGTGCTTGCACAGACGCTGGGCCGGGCGGCGGGGGTCGGGGAGGCGCTCGCGGCCGTAGACGTGCCCCAGCCGCCGAGTGCGGACGAGCCGGTGGAGGCCACCGCGGTGCGGGAGGCGCTTGCCAATTCCTACGAGCGTCGCCAGCTGCAAGCTCAGCTCGCGATCGCGCGAGATCAACTCAAGATATCGGGGGATCCGTTGCGCCCTCGGTTGGACCTGGATGCGTACGTTCAAGCCCAAGGTCTCGGGAATCGGCGCGTACCGCCCGCGATCGAGCAGTTTGGGCAGATGGAGGCGGTGAGCGCGCACGTCGGGCTCACCTTCGAGATGCCGGTGACGGACGCTCGCCGTTCCGCTCAGATTCAGGCTGCGCAGCTGGCCGCGCGCGTGGCGGAAAAGCAGATCGCGGTGAGCGAGCTCGCGATTCGTAGCAGCGTTGCCTCCGCCATCGCGCAGCGCCGGGCCGCGCGCGAGCGCCTGGAGCTCGCGACCCAGACGGAGAAGGTGGCCAAGGCCCAGGCCGAGGCCGAGCGCGCCCGCTTTCTCGCGGGCGGCACCATCGCGATCACGGTGCAGCAGGCGGAAGACTCGTACCGGCAGGCTCAGCTCCGCGTGCAGCGAGCACGGGTCGACCTGGTGATGGCGGACCTATCGCTCGCCGAGCTGCGCGGTCAGCTTCTCACCCGCTATGCTGACGCTGTCCAGCGGCTGCCGGCCGAGCAGCGCATCACGCTGTCCAATAACGTGTCCGGTAACTTCTAGTCGCCGAATGTGGGAGCGGGTGGGAGCGCCTCCGTCATGCGCGGAGGAGCGTGCGACCCGGTTCGCCGCCGGTTGTTGTCTGCCCGCGCGCGCCGTGACACGATCTTCAGTTGCGTCGATGACTACACCGTCCCCGCGCCGGTTCCCCCGACTCGTCGAAACCGTGGGCGAGGACTCGCCCGTCGATGCGGATGCGGCCGCCGCCGCCGAGCTCCATGACTCGAGCCACTACTTGGCCGGTGAGGTCGTCGGCGACCGCTACCGGCTGGTGCGCGAGATCGGTCGCGGCGGAATGGGCGTCGTGTGGGTCGCGCACTCGCTCGTGCTCGGCGTGGACGTAGCGCTCAAGTTGATTCGCGCGAGCGCCGCGAGCTCGGCGCTGTCCTCGCGCATGGCGCGCGAGGCGCACGCGGCGGCCCGGCTGGGGCACCCGGCGCTGGTGCGAGTGTTCGACTTCGGGTGGACGCGGCACGGCGATCCGTACCTGGTGATGGAGCTCGTGCAGGGGGAGACGCTCGCGGCCCTCGTGCGGCGTGAAGCCCGGGTTCCCGCGATCCGCGCCGTGCAGACGCTGCTGCCCATCGTGGACGGCCTTCGGCTGGCGCACGATAAAGGCATCGTTCACCGGGACATCAAGCCCGACAACGTATTCCTCGCCGCGGACGCGCTGGGGCGCCGGCAGCCCAAGCTGCTGGACTTCGGCATCGCCAAAGTCGACAAGCAGGTGGACGGCCGCCTCACGCAGATCGGCGCGGTGCTCGGCAGCCCGGATTACATGTCACCGGAGCAAGCCCTCGGCTTGGATGACATCGACGAGCGCACGGATATTTGGTCGCTGTGCGTGGTGCTTTACGAGGTGATAACGGGAAAAGTACCGTTTCAGAAGCCCAACTACAACGCGCTCATGCACGCGATCATCAACGAGGATCCGACCCCCTCGATCGAGTGCGGAGCAGGGGACAAGGCGCTCTGGCAAATCATCCAGCGCGGCCTTCACAAGCAGCGCGAGGACCGCTTTCAGACGGTGACGGACCTCGGCGAAGCAATGGCGCTGTGGCTCTACGAGCACGGCATCAAGGAAGATCTCTCCGGGAACTCGATTCGCGCGGTGTGGTTGGACACGACGCTCTCGATGAACGGAGGAGAGCTCCGCTCGGGGCGATCGGCGAATCACGAGTCCGTCTCCGGACCGCGCGCGGGGCTCCGCTCGCCGGGGAACGTGCACTCTGGCAACGCGGAGACGCTGCACACGCTCGCGCCCCGCGACACCAGCCGACGCGCCCGGGCGCTCTTCTTGGCCTTGCCGGTCGGCGCGTTGCTGGTCGGTGCGGCCGGCACCTGGCTCGCGCTTCGGCCCACCGCACCGGCCGCTTCGGCCGAGCTCCCGCGCCCCCGCGCGAGCTTGGCGACGCCGGCCGCACTCGGCGAGGTAGCTCCGCCGCCGCTCGCTCCCTCGCCGAGCGCGATCGTAGCTTTGCCCGAGCAATCGGTCAGGTCCACCCCCGCCGCCCCCAAGCCGAGGCCGCGCGCGGTGACCGCGGTCCGCAAGAAGGGCCACGACTTTGGGTTCTAGAGCGGCGCTCGTGTTGGCCTGCGCGATTGGCTGGTGGACATTACCGGGAGTAGCTCTGGCCCAGGAAGCTGACGCCGGGACGCGCGTGGCGGCGCGCGAGCTCGCGGTGGCCGGCGCCGAGGCCTACGACAAGGCAGAGTACGCGACCGCCCTGGATCGTTTCCAGAGAGCCGAGCAGCTGTACAAGGTGCCCTCGATCACCGTCATGGTCGCGCGCTGCCTTTCGCGGAGCGGGCGCGTCGTGGAGGCGGTGGACAAGTACGAGGAGACTCTGCGGGTGCCGCTGGACGCCGCATCTCCGGAAGCGTTCCGACGCGCCGTGACCGACGCTGCGGGTGAGGTCGAGGTGGCGCGAGCGCGCGTCGCGCGGATCGAGCTGCGCCTACCGAAGGATGCACCGCCGGACACCAAGCTACTGCTCGATGGCCGGCCAGTGCCCGCGGCTTTGATCGGCGTGCCCACGCCGGTAGATCCAGGCGCGCACCGGGTTTCGGCTCGCGCAGCGGGCAAGGCGCCCTTCGAGCGCGAGCTTTCACTGGCGGAGGGCGAGCACCAGAGCATGAACGTGGAGCTGGTGGGCCTCGCGCCGCCTCAGCCGTCGCCGCCGGTGCTGACCGCGGGCTCCGCCCGAGCCCTCCGCGCCAAGCCGATCACGATCGCTTTGCTGGCGACCGGCGGCGCAGCGCTCGTGGTCGGTACCGTCACCGGCATCGCCGCGCTCAACCACAAATCGGCGTTGGACGAGGGCTGCACGCCGGGCTGCAGTCCCAACCTGCGCGAGGATTTGGAAGCGTTCCGTCGGAATCGCACGATCTCGTACTTGAGCTTCGGCATCGGGGCGGCGGCGGCGGGGGCGGGCGCGCTGCTCTTGTGGCGCGACAGCACCTCGGGTCGCCAGGTCGGCGCTTCGGCATATCCTGGCGGCGCGTTCGTCATGGGGAGTTTCTAGTTGGCGTCGGTGCGCGCGGGCTGGCTAGCGCTCTGGCTGCTGCCTCTGCTGGCGGGCGGTTGCCCCGTGACCGATGACTACTTCATCGACGAGAGTGGGAGCGGCGGCGCGGGGGCGCTGTCGAGCGGGAGCGCGGGCGTCCCTGGGCGGCCGAACGGCGGCGCCCCGGACGCGGGCGGCAGCTCCTTTGGAGGCGAGACCGGCGAGAGCGGAAACGACGCGGGGGAAGAGCCCCCTTCGGAGGCAGGAGCCCCGGCGGCGGGAGGCGGCGCTTCGAGCGCGACTTGCTCACCACGCACGGAGCGCTGCAACGGCCACGACGACAACTGCAACGAAGTCATCGACGAGCAAGCGTGCAACAGCATGAGCGCGGGCACTCTCGGCTGCTCCGGGTTCGTGATCAATGGGCGCGAGGACCACGGATACATGCTGTGCACCGAGGTGACTCGCGACTACGCCCACGCTCGAGACGCCTGCCGCGCGCAGGGGATGCGGCTCGTCTGGTTGGAGAGCGCCGCCGAGAACGACGCCGTCTTCAAGACCGTGAGCGCCATCCAAGCCGGGCTCGAGGTTTGGCTCGGGGCGACCGATCAGGAAGCGGAGGGCACCTGGGGCTGGGACGGCCAGGGTGGCATGGTGTTCTGGGGTGGCAACGAGTACGGCAACCCGGTGGGCGACGCGTACACGGCGTGGGCCCGCGGTACGCCCAACGACAGCCAAGAGGCCGGTCCGGAGGGCGAGGATTGCGCGGTGCTCATGCCCGCCGAGGCCACCTGGGGCGACCGCGCCTGCACCACCAAATACGCGTACTTGTGTGAGGAGCCGGAGCTTCCGACGGAGCCCTAGGTCAGTGGGCGCCGATGAGCGTGCGCTCGTCCATGAACGTCGGTTGGCGCAGCACCTGGTGGATGGTCGCGACGAGCAGCTCTATCTCGTAGGGCTTCTGCAAAAATGCGCGCGCGCCGCGCTCGCGAACCACGTGCTCGCGCTGCGGGTCGGCGTGGCCGGAAGCGAACATGATGCGCGCTTCGGGAAAGAGCTGCAGCAGCTGCACCTGAGTCTCCTCGCCGCTCATGCCCGGCATGTCCAGGTCCAAGATGACCAGATCCTGCTTGGCAGCGGAGTACATGGTTAGCGCTTCCGCGCCGCCTGCGGCCTCCGCGACCTCGAAGCCGTGCTGTCGCAGCAATCGACCGAAGCTCCGGCGCAAGAGCTGCTCGTCATCGACCAGCAGCAGGCTCACCGGTCGCTCACTTCGGAACGGCATCTCCGCCGGGGCGCGCTCGCCGGTGGTAGCGAAGCTCTGCACGTCCACCACCGGAAAGTAGAGCCGGAAGGTGCTGCCCTGGTTGCGTGCGGTGTCGAGCGCGATGCGCCCGCCGTGGAGCTTTACCAGGTCCCGCACGGTAGAGAGCCCGATTCCGAAGCCGGCCCCATCGCGCTTGGTCGTGAAGAAGGGCTCGAAGATCAGCTCGCGCGCCTCCGAATCGATGCCCACGCCGCTGTCGCTCACCTCCAGCAGCGCAAAGGGGCGGTCGGTAGGAAGGCCGAGCTCGGCTGGCGGTTGGGCGAGCTTGACCACGACCCCGAGCTCGCCTCCTTGCGGCATCGCGTCCCTCGCGTTCAGACACAGGTTGAGCAGCACTTGCTGGAGCTCGGAGTGGTTGCCGTGCACGACCACCTCCGGCATGACCGTGGTTTGAACTTGGATGCTGTGGTCGATGGTGTGGCGCAAGATCCGCGACACCTCTAGCGCGAGCTGGCCGAGGTCCACCGGCTCGCGAACGGAGCGCTTGCCGCGAACGATACGTAGGATACCGCGCGTCAGCTCGGCGCCTTGGCTCGTCGCCAGGGTCAGGTCGCGCAGGCATTCGCGAACGCGGGGGTCGCCCAGCTCGGTGCCGGGCGCGAGCTGTTGCAGGAAGGCGGTACCTGCGTGCAGCGCCGCCAGAACGTTGTTCAAGTCGTGCGCGATCCCGGCTCCGAGGCGACCTACCGTCTCCAACCGCTGGCGCTGGACGACTTGCTCCTCGACCAAGTCGAAGCTGCTCAGCGTGAGCACGACCCGCGGCCCGACCCGGATTTTGTCGCCGAAAACCGCGGAGGACTGCACGACGCGGGTCCCATTCACGAAGGTGCCGTTCTTGCTGCCCAGATCGTCCACCTCGAAGGTCCCGAGCTCGCTGCGTCGGATGCGCGCATGGAGCCGTGAGACACCCGGGTCGTCGACCATCACCGTCGCGTCCGGCGAACGACCGATGGTGGCGGACCCCTCCAGCTTGAACTCTTGGCCTACCGTGGGCCCCTCCACGACCGTGAGCCGCACCGCGCTCGGAGCGCCCCGCCCAAAGTCGATGGTCCGCTTGGCTGCGTCGCTCATGTGTCGTTCTAGTGCCAACCCAGTACGGCAAGAACCGCACTAGTTAACCATGACACAGAAGTCAGGCTTCGCCGGTCACCCGACGGGCCGTAGTTGGCAAATGCTCGGGTAGGCGAAACTGGCACGCTCACTGCAACGTAGTCATGTTGCGTCCGTGGTTGTCGCCCGGCTCCTGCCGCTCCGCTTCACCCACCTCTAACCCCCTAGATAGATATGGCAGCTGTAGGTCGAGTGCTCTTGTGGACGGTCGTGCTGGTAGCTCCCGGCGGGTTCTTGCTCGTCCCGGTGCTGGCGGCTGCATCGCTCAGCTCCGCAAGCGGTCGTCCTCTCACCTGGCGAGAGCGCTGGGCGGCACTTTTCAGCGTCGCCCGCGCTCGCTTGGCTCAGCTCCAGCGCTACTGGACGAAGTCGTAGTACTCGACGCCCAGATCCTGGAAAGAAGCGCCGTATTTCTTCCCCACCCGGGCGATCGCGAACTCGTCTTTCGGTGTGTAGGCAAGGGCCGGCAGCTCCGTGCCGTCGTGGAGGGCCTCGTACTGCTCGCGAGTGAGGGTGACGGCACCTTCCAAGCTGCGCGAGAAGCCGATCCGGCTCGCCGCGGCTTCGTAGCCGGCCACTGCGTACAGCGGCAGCGCTTCGGCGGCGTCACCGCTGCCATAGCCGACGGCGACCAAGGGCGCTTCCGCGAGCTCTAGCTTCTGACGCGCCGCGGCTTCGAAGCCGGCCGCAATCCAGGCCGGTAGGGCGGCGCTGTACAAATTACCCAGGTCTTTCACCGTCTCCGAGCCCAGGCCCATCTTCTCGTCCAGCAGCTGCCGGAAACTCTTCTGCTTGCGAAGAAGGCTGGCGACCGCGGTCGTCGCCAAGTACGGGTCGCTCACGCCGTCGTCCTGCAGCTTCAGCAGCTCGCCGTAGAGGTCCGGGGTGGACTCTGTTTCCTTCAAGACGTCTTCGAACGAGACGCCCGCCTCCTGGCAGAGGACGCGTAGCTCGTCGTGATGGTGGTCGCCGCGAGCCAAGCCGCGGACGTAGAGGAACGACATCGCTTGGACCGGCATCAAGTGGTACGGCCGGTGGAAAAACAGGGCGCGGACGCTCTGGTAATAGGAGCCGGCCGACACCTCCAGGCGGCTCAGCATCCGCTCTACCGCGTGCACCGTCTCGTCCAGGTACGAGAAGGTGGAGTATTTGCCGCTGAACACCGGGAAGTCGCTCAGGCGCTGGGTCTTGGGCGCGTAGCCCTCGGTGAAGTGCCGCGCGAAGGGCTTTCGGAAGTCCGGGCCGCGGTAGTCGGAGGCGCTACCGGCGCGCGCCAGATCCACCTCGAACAGCTTGGGGTGGCGCTCCACCAGCAGCGCCACGGCGCCCGCGCCCTGGGTCTGTTCACCGGTGCTGCCGCGCTCGTACTCCGCCACGTCCGCGCTCACCACGATCGCCAGACGATCGGCGCCGTCGCTCGCGACGTAGCGCAGCGCGCTCTTGAGTGCGTAAACACCGCCCAGGCACGCGTGCTTGAACTCCGGCACCTCCAAGTGGCGCGACAGCCGGGGCAACCCGAGTGACTCGAGGGCCCGGTCGACCATGCCTCGTACGATGACCGCGCCCGCCGCGTTGTCCGTGCTGGATTCGGTGCCGAGACCCAAAAAGCCGACTCGCGTCGGATCGATGTCGTTCTGACGAATGAGCCGCAACACCGCGTTGGCAGCCATGGTGTAGACGTTCTCGTGCCGGCCGCACACGCGGAAGCTCCGCCCGACGACGGCGGAGATCTTCTCCCAGCTGTTGTCCGTCCAGCTACACCAGTCCTTTAGATCGACGCGGAAGGGCGGAACGTAAAGACTCATGGCGCTGACGCCGGGCAGGTCACGGGAGCTCATCGGTGCCCTCTCCTATCATTCGGCCAGCCGCCTGCAACCGCGACCCCGGTCCACACTGTGAATGGCCGGCACTCCGGGCTGAGGTGGCCTGACCACACTCTCGCCCGGCCGTCGTCGCTGCATCGGAAATAGCCGTAATGCGCGCCTGGTATGCGCCTTGCTCCAGGGACCGCATGGAGCGCGAGAGGTCGAAGCTGCTTCCGGCGGTGGGGCTACTGCTAGTGGCGGGGTGCAGCAGCGCGCGTGACGTGGAGGTCAGCGGGAGGGTTACGGCGCCGAGCGCGCTCGCGGTAGGCGGCGCGCTGGTCATCGACTTCATCGACGTGGTCGGGGAGGGGAGAGCGACCGAGCGCACGGTGGTCCACCGGGCGGAGCTCTCGGGTTTGGGAGAGCTCGAAGCGAACGTGATGCTCGAAGGGGACCAAGTGCTCGTTCGAGTCATCGACGATCGCGACGGAGACGGGGAGTGCTCGCTCGGCGAGGCGTGGGGCGAGACGCACGCGCCGGTCGAGGATGACGAGGCGTCCGATGTCTCGTTGATGCTGGGGGCGAAGGCCTGCCCGGCGCGTTAACGGGTGCGTGGGGAGCAAGACATGCCGAACGAGCGACTGCCGGCGGTGGGAAGCCGGATGGAGACGGGGGGCGCAAGCGCGTGGCGAGCGCTCGCGCGATTGCGGCGGCGCGCCTTACATTGGTGGTGGGGCGCGCCGCCGGCCACTTTTCACAACGTCTCGGCGGAGACGATCGTGGTCGTGGTGTGGCGCGACTGCGGCGTGAGGTGGATGCCGTGAGGGCTCACGTTCGCAGCCTCCACGCAGAGCATGCTCGGCCACTCCTCGTCGCCGAAATCAGCCATGCGCTGGGCCTTCGCGGTCCATGGATTCCACACCACCGTGCTGCGTGAGCTCGTCTTGTCCACCACCGTGCGCCGCCGCCGCCCCGGGTCCGTCACTACGACGCGAGAGCTGCTGTCGTAGACGCGGTCGGTCTCGCCGATGAAGACGAGCGGCTCTGCGCCTTGCACCGAGCCGTGCTCCGCGCTCACCTTGTCGTCGTAGCTTGCTCCCTCGAGCCCAGACGCGGAGACCTGCCGCACGTCACTCACCCCGAGGTACGTGTGGAGCGCCACTTCGTAGTCGAAGTCGGTCGCGCCCGTGTTCTCGACCTCGAAGGCGACGCACAGCTCCGGCCCAACGCTGACCCGGAGCCGGGCCGCGAACGTGTGGGGAAACCAGGGCGCGGTTTCCCGCGTGCTCTCGAGCGAGAGCTCCGCGACCACCACGTTGCCTCGCAGCTCCGACCCTTCGAACCGGAATTCACTCGTTCGGGCGAAGCCGTGAGCGGGAAAGGCGGGCTCCGTGCCATGCGCGCCGAACCAAGGGAAGCAGAGCGGTATGCCGCCGCGGATCGCTTTGCCAGGCGCGTACACCGCCCGTTCGCTGACCCAGAGCAGCTCACCGTGCTCCGCGGTGCGGAAGGAGGCTACCTGGCCGCCGTGCAGGTAGACCAGCGCCTCGCTACCGCTCGCCCGCAGCCGGAGCGCCTTCAGACCGTGAGCTTCGATTTGTTCGGTGTGACGAGCATCCGCCTGCGAGTTCTGCATGCCTGATGTTCCTGCGCGGTGGTGGTTTCGCGGAGACCCAGGCTATTCTGCACCAGGGCATGCAGGTCGTCGATTTTTTCAACCTGGAGCGAAGCCTCCAAGACAGATTCGTCGAAGCTGCGAGCGGTTCGGTACCGCCGACGCCGATCGCCTTCAAGCCCGCGCGTGCGCGAGCTCAGGTGCTGCTCTGGTGGGCGGTGTGTCTTTTCGCGGCGCTCGCCTCGGTCGGGCTCCTCGCGCTCGGCTTTGGCTCGCTGGAGAGCCCGCTGGCCATCCAGGGCGCGCCCTGGGCGGTCGGGGAAGGGCTGCTGATCGCGCTCGCCGTCTTCTCGGGTCTCCGCGCCGTCGCGTTGGATCATGACCGGGACAGCTTGCCCTTTCGTGCGGGAGCGTACGTCTTTCCCATCGGGGTGGTCGACGCGCAGACGCAGGTCGTGCGCATCCATCGCTTCCCGGAGCTCACGGACGTTTCGCGGAGAGACAAACGCGTCACGCTCGTCTTCGATGGGACTCGCTTCGAGTTCGAGACTGCCGATCCGGCGCTGGCCGAGCAGCTCGTCGCGCTCGTCGAGCAGAGCCGACAGCGGGTGTCGGGCGAGATGGGGCCGCCCAGCAGTCGTGCCCTCGCCGCGCTGGATCCGCTGGCGGACACTGGCTTCAAGAGCCCCTTCACGCCCACCGAGCCTCGACGCAAGACGTCGCCGCGCTACCTGCGCTTCGGTTGGCTGTTGGCGCTGCTGGCCGGCGCGGCACTGGGCCCAGCCGCGTGGAAAGCCCGCAACGTGCTCAGCGAGGAGCGCCTCTACGCGGAGGCGCGCGCGGCCGGCACCGCGCAAGCGTACCTCGCCTACCTTGGCCGCGGCGGACAGCGCGCAGACGTGACGGAGACGCTCCTGCCGCGCGCCGAGCTGCAAAGCGCGATCGCGCAGGGTAACGTCGCGGCGCTGGAGCGCTTCATGGCCCGCGGTCAGCACGGCGCCATCGACGTGGAGGTGAGGGCGGCGCTCAAGAAGGCGTTGCTTGCCGAGCTCGGGGTGGTCGCGGCCAAGAACTCACTCACCGCCCTGAACGAGTTCGAGCGCAGCCAGGCGCACGCGTCGCTCGTTCAAAAGGAGCTGGAGCAGAAGCGCGCGGAGCTGTATCAGCGCGTGGTGCGGAGCTTCTCCGCCGCCGCGCAGCCCAGCACCCCGGGGTTGGTCGGGTTCGTGGGCCGCCTGCTCTTCTACGCGCAAAAGCACGGGCCAGAGGTGGATATCGTGTTTCGTCGGCGCGAGGCCGACGCCTCCAAGGACGCGGAGGCGCAGCTCACGAAGAGCGCCTACTTCATGGGGCCGGAGGCGCTACCTTCGCGCTACTTCCGCCCCGAGGATTGGGAGCGGCGCGAGGCGGCCATCGGCGAGGAGCTGGCGGCGCGCTTGAACCGCGAGTTTCCTGCGGACGTGCTGCGTTTCAAGGTTGCCCCGTCGATCGCGGACGACGGCACGGACAACCCCAAGCTAGCGAAGCCGACCCTGCTCATCACCCACCGAGACGAGATGTCCGGCGCCTTCATGAGCAAGAAGCCGCGGGGCGCCTTCGTCGGGCTCGGCCTCACGGTGCGCTCGGCCTTCTTGATCCCCGGCGACGACCAGCCGCTCGTCTTCAAGTTCTCCGCGTGGCTACCCCCCGACCTGAAGAAATGGGAAGAGCCGGGGGCCACGCCGAAGGACCTGTACGAGGCCCTCGCCATGGATGGCTTCGGTCGCTACTCGAAGAAGCAGCTCGCCTTCCTGCTCAAGGCCCCGTAGCGAGCGCGCCCGCCCATGAGCGCGCCCGCCCACGCCGCGCCCTAAGCGGTGACCACGCGGTTTCGACCTTTCGCCTTCGCTTCGTACAGCGCGCCGTCTGCCTGCTCCAACGTCTGCTCGAACTCGCCTTCCAGCAAGCTCACGCCGGCGGAGATCGTAATGCTGCCGACCTCGGGCAGGACCAAGCCGGCCACCGCTTGCAAAGCGCGTTCGCAGAACGCCGTCGCTCCCGCCAAATCCGACGACAGGATGGCGATGAACTCCTCGCCGCCCCAGCGCGCCACCAGATCCGTTCCTCGCGCCTGCCCGGCCAGCGCGGCCGCCACCCGGCGCAGCACCTCATCGCCGGCGGTGTGGCCGTGAGCGTCGTTCACGCGCTTGAAGTGATCGATGTCCAGCAGCGCGATGCACACCGGCTTGGAGTCACCGAGCACCTCCCGCGCTCGAGCCTGCGCAGCGCGGCGGTTGGGGATGCCGGTGAGCTCGTCGGTCGAGATTTCTCGCTCCCGCTCCGCGATCAAGTCGCGCTCGGCGGTGACGTCGCGCCAAACCACGAGGTAGAGCCACTCGCCGCCGCTTTCGATCGGCGTCATGGCGCGGCGCAGCCAGCGCTTCGTCGGCACGAGCCGTAAGAAGTCCGTCGTGCGCGTGCGTAGGGGCTCGACGGGCGGCGCGAGCGCGTCCGCCACTTCTTCCGGGTTTGCCACCATGCCTTGCAAGTGCCGCGCGAATTCTTCGAAGCCCAGGCCTTCGTGCCTCGCGCTCGGCAGCGAGAGCAGCTCACCGTAAGCGTCGTTGGCGAGCAGGATACGCCGCTGCGCGTCCAGCAGCGCCACGCCGTCCCCGATGTGTGCAAACGTCGCCTCCAACAGCACTTTCGCGCGTGAAAGCTCGCGCGCGGTGGAGTCTTGCACCTCGAGCTGCCGCGCCAGCGCCGCGCGCGTGCGGTTCGCCTCCGTCACGTCGCGCACGACGAGCGACCAGCCGATGGTTTCGCCGGCGGCGTCCCTCACCCGCGCCGCGGTCATGGCTACGTCTACCACCGTGCCATCCTTTCTGAGCCGTTGCTCATCGAAGTGAAAGACGCTCTCGCTCGCGGGCGCGCCGCGCAGCGCCTCGCGAACGCGGTCTTTTCGGCCGGCTGGAACGAGCCGCTCGTTGGATTGACCCACCATCTCCTGCGCGGAGTAGCCGTAGAGCCGCTCCGCGCCCGGGTTCCAGCTCAGCACGCGGCCCAGTGGGTCGAGCCCGACCAGCGCGTCATCCATGCTCTCAACCAGGGCTGCGAGCCAGCGCTGATCGGCCTCCGCGGCTTTGCGCCGGGAGATGTCCTGGATCTGCACCATGAAGAAGCGCGGCTCGCCGCCGGGCCTCCGCACCACGCTCACGGTGAGCAGCACCCAGACCAAGCTGCCGTCCTTTTTGAAGTAGCGCTTCTCCAGGTCGTAGGTATCGAGCTCGCCTCCCACGAGCCGCTGCACGAGCCCCAGGTCAGCGTCCAGATCGTCGGGGTGAGTGATGGTCTGGAAGTCGAGGGCGAGCAGCTCCTCACTGGGGTAACCGACGAGGCGGCAGAGCGCGTCGTTGACGCGCGTGAAGCGGCCGTCGAGGCTGACGAGCGCTTGCCGATCGCGGCATGCGCGAAGGCCAGCTCGAAGACTTGGGCGTCGCTATCCAAGGGCCGGGACGTCGGGTCGACGAGTGTGTCGGAACGCAGATCGGTCGTCGACGAGTGATGTCTGGCCGTGCTCATCGTGAGGGCGCCCTTCCGGTACGGCGGGCCGCCGCGGGGATTCAGGACCAGCGGCAAGCACGCGAGTTGCTTGGAAAATTTCATGTTTCGGCGGTGAGTCGTGAGCTGGTGACCGCCGATCGTGATCAGCTGGCGCTCTGACGGGAATGTACGAGGGCCGTCTTTTGGGAGTCTTCGTGCATTCATTCGCTTCGCGTCGCTCGTCGCCTTCGTTCGTGATTTTTGACCGTGCGGTGGGCCCCTCGCTTCGCCGTGCTCCGCTCTGCTGCGCAGCGCTCTACCTGATCGCCTGCGGCTCTGGTCAGGCTCCGGCAGAGCTCGGGCCTTCGGGCGGCGCACCATCAGGCGGGTCTGTCGCCACTCCTGTTGCGGGCGCGGGCGCGGGCGCGGGCGCGGGCGCGGGCGGAGCCGGTAGCCCGTCCATGGCGGGTATGGGCGGAGTGGCCGCGATCGGGGGGACTGGCTCCCCCTTGGGTGGAAGCGGCGGAGCTCCGAACGGTGGAGGACCGGACGCGGCCGGCGGCGCAGGCGGCTCGGCGCCCATCGTCGAGCCGCGGCTGGTGACCTCGGGCCCGGGCGCGTTTTGGCAAATGGCTGCGTGGACGGAGACTAGCGGCGCGGCTGCAGACGTGACGGTGAGCGACGCGCTCACCGCGCAAACGTTCGATGGCTTCGGCGGCACTTTCAATGAAAAGGGCTGGAGCGTGCTGTCACTGCTAAGCCCGAGCGAGCGCGATCGCGCGCTGCGATTGCTGTTCGACGCGCGAGACGGCGCGCGGCTACTCTATGGACGGATCCCCATCGGCGCGAGCGACTACGCGCTGAGCGCGTACACGGACAACGAGACCGCCGGCGACCTGACGATGCAAAGCTTCTCGATCGCTCGGGACAGGGAGAACCTCATCCCCTACGTCAAAGCCGCGCTCGCCATCAACCCGGGCCTCCACCTCTGGGGTACGCCGTGGACGCCGCCGACCTGGATGAAAGACAACGGCGCCATGAACGGCGGCAACATGCAGGACGACCCAGAGCTACTCCAAGCGCTCGCGCTGTACATCGCGAAATGGGTGCAGGCGTACGCCGCCGAAGGCATAAAAATCGAGGTGATTCATCACCAAAACGAGCCCGGCTACACCACGAACTACCCGAGCTGTTTGTGGACTGCTCCGCTGTTCGCGAAGTTCATCGGGACTTACCTGGGGCCAACGTTCACGAGCCAAAACGTGAGCGCGCAGATTTACGCGGGCACCATGTCCAACGCGGACGCCGGCAAGGACGGCACCATCCTCAGCGCGGTGACTGGCGACGCTGCCGCTATGATGTACGTCAAGGGCTTCGGTCTGCAGTGGAACATGATGAGCAGCGTCGCCGGCTTGAAGGCGCGCAACCTGCCGATCGTGCAGACCGAGCACAAGTGCGGCAACTACCCGTGGAATCCTGACGGCTTCCCCGCCTTCAATCCCGACCAAGCGGCGAACGACTACGCTTACGGCGTGGAGAGCTGGGGCTACATCCGGGACTGGATAGCGGCCGGCACCACTCAGTACAGCGCTTGGAACATGGTGCTGGACACCGCCGGCAAGAATTTGGACTCCGTGCGAGCTTGGCCGCAAAACGCGCTCATGACGGTGGATACGAACGCGAAGACGCTCACCGTGACGCCGGCCTACTACGTGTTTCGTCACGTATCGCAGTACGTGGATCCGGGCGCAAAGGTCGTCGGAACGACGGGGGGCGATGCGCTCGCCTTCAAAAATCCGGACGGCAGCCTCGTCGCGATCGTGCACAACACGGCGAGCGCCGCCAAGAACATGACCGTCGCCATCGGCGGCAAACACCTGCAGTTCCTGGTACCCGGCGGCGGCTTCGCGACCGTGAATCCTCAGTGAACGCAGGGAGTCGCTGCGCAGGCAGGGACGCCGGCCTCGACCAGGAAGGTGAGCGTGAAGACGACGACCGGGCGTCGTCGTCGCTGGCCGACGTACGTGCTCTCTTCCTCCAGGAGTAACTGCTGGGCCCCATCGTTCGTGCCAGTGCGGGACCGACTTCGTTGGCCCGAGGCGACCCGAAGCCTCCCTCGGCGGCGCTCAGAGCTCGGCGCTGCTTTTGGGCAGGGCGGCCAAGAACGCGCGGTGGCGCGCGTTGCCGCGGTGCTCTGCGCGGTGCAGGGCCCAGGCGGTGTGCGGCGGTGAAGACCAAGCTGGCAGCACCGCGCGGAGGGTGCCCTCGGCGAGGTGGGGGGCGACCAACCAGTCGGGCAGGTAGGCGACACCGGCACCTTGCAGCGCCAGGGAGCAGAGCGCCGTCGGCGTGTTGGTGCGAAGCTGACCGCTGACCTCGACCGTCGTGGGGACGCTCTCGGGATGAGCGCGCTGCCGCAAGGTCCAGGGTATGGCGTTGCCGGCGAGCGTGACTTGCAGGAGGCACGGCTTGCTACGAAGCTGCAGGAGCTCGCGTGGCGTGCCGTGTTTGCGGAGCCAGCGAGGAGACGCGACGAGCACGCGCTGCATGCTGAACAGCGGCTGTGCGACGAAAGCGGTGCTGTCCGGCGGGGGCGAGCCGGCGCGGACCGCGATGTCTACTCCCTCGGCGACGAGGTCCACGAGCTGGTCCTCCAGTCGCAAGTCGATCACGAGCCCAGGGTGAGTCTCCGCGAGCTTGCTCAAGCGCGGGACGATCACGGTGGCGCCGAAGGTGAGCGAGGTGCTCACGACGAGCCGACCGGACACGGTGCCCGAGCTGCCGCGCACGGCCTGGCGCGCGTCCTCCACCTCCGCGAGGACTCGGCGGCTACGCTCGTACCACTCGTGGCCGGCTTCCGTCACGTGGAGGCGCCGCGTGGAACGCACGAGCAGGGTCGCCCCTAGCTCGTCCTCCAGGGCGCGTAGCTGGCGGCTGACTGCGGGCAGCGAAAGGCGCTGAGCGCGCGCGGCCGCCGACAGGCTCTTGCCCTCTACCACGCGAACGAACGTCTCCATCTGCGTCAGCAGGTCCATGGCGCGAGCGTGAATCGATTCTTTACCCGCACGCAAGAATCAATTGAGCGCGCGACCGCTATTCGGAAGGCGCGCCGGAGCGCAGATTGCCCCTCGAGGTAACGACAATGAACATCGAAAACGCAGTGGTTTTGGTTACGGGCGCGAATCGTGGCTTGGGCAAGCAGCTGGTGCTTGCCAGCCTGCAGGCAGGAGCTCGCAAGGTGTACGCGGGGGCGCGTGACCCGGCCCAGTTGGCCGAGCTCGTGGCCGAAAGCGGGGGGCGGGTGGTGCCGCTCGCCATCGACGTGACTCGTGAAGAATCGCTGGCGGCGGCGGCGCGGATCGCGACCGACGTGACGCTGCTGTTCAACAACGCGGGGGTGGTCGCTTCGCACCAGGTGCTGACCAGTAGCCTCCCCGCACTGCAGCAGGACTTCGCCACGAACTTCTTCGGCGTGGTCGCGGCGACCAAGGCTTTCGTTCCCGCGCTGGAGCGGAGCGCGCAGGCAGGCTCGGCGGCGATCGTGAACATCTTGTCGGTGGTTTCCCTCGCCAGCATGCCGGCCGTCGGGGGCTACTCGGCCTCCAAGGCGGCCGCGCACTCCCTGACCCAAACCCTCCGCGGCGAGCTTGCCGCGAAGAAGGTGCAGGTGCACGGCGTCTTTGCGGGAGCCATCGACACCGACATGACTCGGGACATGAACATGCCGAAGACGAGCCCGGTCGACGTGGCTCGTGCGATTTTGCGAGGCGTTCGAGCCGGAGCCGAGGACATCTTCCCGGACGTGATGGCGGAGGAGCTATTCGCGACCTGGCGCCGTGATCCCAAAGAGCTGGAGCGGCAGCTCGCGAGCATGAGCGGCTGAGAAAGCGGCGAGCGCGGGTCCACCCAGCGCTCGCCGCTTCTTCGCTCGCGCTCAGGGAAGGCGTAGTAGCTTCACGCTATCCAAGGTGACGCCCACGGCGCCGCCGTTGCCGACGTTGAAGTCCAGGTACGCAGCAGAGTCCTGCGGCACGCTCGGCAAGTCGAACGAGTAGATGACCCATTGCGGGCCGGCGGCGGCGGTGACCCGGCCGTAGCTGGCCCAGTTGTTGTCCGCGCTACCATTACGGCCCAAGTTGACGACGAAGCTGCGCACGGCGTCCGCCTTGGCGCGGAAAGAGAGCCGGTAGTTGCCCGCTTGAGCGAGCTTGACGGTGGTGCGCGCCTGCACGTGCCACATGTCCGAGCCCGGCTGCTGCACGTTGATGCGCAGCTGGCGGCCGTTATAGTCGGCCCAAGCGGCGCCGCCATTCCAGCTCAAGAGCTGCCAGCCGGTGCTGCTCTGGTAGCCGTCCAGGGCGGTGTTGGTCACGCTGTCGAAGGAGCAGTTTTGCACGACGTTGCGCGGGTCCCGACAAGCGTCGATGAGGCTGGCTTTCTCGTAGACCACGCCGCCGAGCAGGTTCGAGTACGCGCGCCAGCCGAGCGATAGCTCATCGCCCGAAAAGCCGATCGGGTCGATGCCGGCGTAGCCAAGCGCGCCGTTGTTCGCGCTCTTGTAGAAGTCACGAATCAGCCCCGTCTCGTACGACCAGACGCCGGTCGAAGCTTCGCGCTTGTAGAGCGACAAGCCTTCGTCCCCCGCGCCGTAAACTGCGGCGGCGAGCGTGTCCCCGGAGAGCGCGAGGTGCGTGAGCGGGCTCGAGGTCTGAATCGACTGCCGGGCGGAGAGCGAGCCGTCGGTGGCGACGCGGAAGAACGAGAGGTGCTGGGCAGGAGCGGGCGTTGTTCCGAGGTCGGGCGCACCCGAGGTGACGGCCAGATTCGCGCCCGAGAAGGCGAGGGTTTTGCCGAACCCGCCGGAGGAGAAGTGCCCCAGAGTGTAGCCAGCCGCGGCCCAAGTGCCGTTACTGCCGTTGCGCTTGAAGACGCGTACGGTCCCGAGCTCCGAGCCGACGCTCGAGCCGTCGCTCCACGGTGAGCCGACCGCCAGCCGGTCGCCATCGAGGGCCAGCGCCGCCCCGGTGAAGCGCTCGTTGGGCTCGTCGAGCGTGAGCTCACGCACCCAGCGGTCGGTCGGACCGTCGTAGCGGTAGAGCTCGACCACGCTCTCTTGCCGGTAGCCGATCGCGAGGTAATCGTCGGAGAGCGCGATGTTGATCGACTTGAAGTGCGCGGGGTACGTGAGGGGAATGCGGGTGAGGGCGCGGCTCGAGGTTTGCCCGTTTTCACGCACCGCGCCGTTGCAGTTGCGCTGGCCGCTCACGATCGGGCATTCCCCCCAGGAGCCGTTGACCTGACGGGCAATGAAGACCGAGTTGGCGAACGGAGAGCTCGCGCCGCTGGAGTTGCTGCCGCCGGTGCCGAACGCGAGAAACCGGCTGGAGAGCGCGACCTGGCTGCCCGCTTGGAGGTCGAACTGGGCGACGCCCGGGAACTGGTACAGGCGCTCCGGAGTGGTGTTGGTACCGCGCATCAGGTACACCGCGCCTTGCTTGATGCTGGGAAACGTCGGCGTCGGCTCCCCCGGGATGCTGACATGCTCTTGCAACGCTCCGACGAGCGTGAACTGGCCGGACCGGGCCAGCGCCGTCGAGAACTCGGGCGCGAAGAACGAGCCCGAACCGTGGGGCGCGGGCTTTGCGACCACGACGCCAGCGCTCGCCGAACCGGCGCACAAGCTGGCGCTCACGGCGAGCAAACCAGCAAAACCAAGAATCTTTCCATTCTGCGAAACGACCATCGGAACCTCCGACCGTGAACGAAGGGGCCGGTGGCGAAGTCGCAGCTCGTCGCGATTTCTTTTTGAGGGGTCGACCGATCATCGGCTTTCCGGAGCGGCTCTAATCCCCAGACGCCGCCCCCACTCGCGGGCGAGCCACTGAGATGTCGAGTGCTTTTGACCCAAATCCAGAAACGGCCTCACGGCCGCGGCCGCGGCCCTTGCGCTCCGCAGGTGCGGGGCTAGATGCGAGCCGCGAGCGCATGAGCGGGGTTGCGATCAAAGAGCACGCCCGGGCCGAGCTGATGGACGCCTGCTACCGAGAAGGCACGGCGGCGTTCCCGCGGGTCGGGTGGAGCTACCCCGAGTTCATGGCCGCCTGCGACGAGCGCTGGCCAGCCGGTTCGGAGCGTGAGCTCGCCGAGCGCTGGGGCGACGGAAGCGGCCGCGCCGAAGAGTACTTGGTCGCCGCCTGCCTCGCGGGGAGGCCAGGCGCCGCCGCCACGCTGGACCGAGAGTATTTGGTCAAGCTGGCTCCGCGCCTTCGGCAGCTGTGCCGCAGCGCGGACGTCGCAGACGAAGCCCTGCAAGCGCTGCGCGAGAAGCTGCTACTGCCCCCGTGTCCCCGGCTCGCCAAGTACGAAAATCGTGGACAGCTCGCGGCTTGGCTCACGATCGTCGCGGTGCGCACCGCGCTGGACGTCACCCGGCGCGTTCAGCACGGCGCGCTTCACCTCACCGAGCTGGACGAGCAGCTCGTGACCCACGCGCTCAGCCCCGAGAGCCAGTTCCTGACGCGCCAGCTGGACGCGGCACTACGCCAGGCGTTGCTCGGTGCGCTCGCGCGCCTGCCGCCGGAGCTTCGTTTCGCGCTCAAGATGCAGCTCGTGGCCGGTTGGAGCATCGACCAGATCGGGCGAGCTCTTTCTACCCATCGCGCTACGGCTGCGCGCTGGCTGGTGTCGGCGCGTCAGCGGCTCGAGGCAGACGTTCGCGAGTCCCTGGTGCGCGACCTCGGCTTCGAGCCGGGCGAGGTCGACGGCGCCCTGGGCATCCTGCGGAGCCGCTTGGATCTGCGAATATCCCAGTTTTTTCGTAGCTCCGCGGCCATCGCCGAAGGAGACGCATGATGCGCCGGGCGCCCGCGGTCGCCGAGCCTTGCCCCTCGGACGAGGAGCTGCTGGCCTGGGTTTGCGGCGCCCTGACCGGTCCCGCGCTTTCGCGCGTGATCGCCCACAGTGAGGCGTGCGCGGCTTGCGCGCTGGTCGTGGCCGAGGCCGGGCTCGTGCTCGGTGAAACGGAGCCGCACCCGGCGTCCCGCGTCGGGGCTCGCCCGAGCGCGGTGTTCGCGCCGGGGCAGCTCGTCGCTTCGCGCTACGTCATCGAGCGACGACTAGGTAGAGGCGGCATGGGCGAGGTGTACGTGGCGCTCGATCAGGAGCTGCACGAGCGAGTCGCGCTGAAGACGGTCGCGACCGCGCTCGCCGCCGACGCCCGCGCGGTCGAGCGCCTCAAGCTGGAGCTCCGCTTGGCGCGAAGTGTTGCGAGCCCCCATGTCTGCCGAGTGTTCGAGCTCGGGAGGCACGAGCTGGAGGACGCTTCCTGGCAGTGGTTTTTCACCTTGCAGCTCATCGAAGGCGCATCGCTGCGGCATCGCCTGCTGCGCGGTGGGTCGCCGCCCTTGGCCCAGGCGCTCGGGTGGGCTCACGAGCTCGCGGTCGGGCTCGCCGCGATCCACGAGCAGAGCGTGATTCACCGCGACATCAAGCCGGAGAACGTCATGCTGACCTCGGCGGAAGGGCCCGCGGCTGCGCTTTGGGTCGATTTCGGCCTGGCGCGGGTGGACCTGACCGATACCCGGTCGCCCGGCTTGCTGCAGGGTACTCCGGACTACGCCGCACCAGAGCTCCTTGGCGGCGCCATCGCCTCGCGCGCGTCCGACATTTATGCCTTCGGCGTGCTGCTACACGAGCTCTTCACCGGCGCCTTGCCGTTCCCGCGCCTCGAGTCGTTCCGCGCACCCCCGAGCCTCCGCGCGCAGCGCGCTTTCGACGCCCCACCGCAGCTTCCGCCGGCGCTCGGCGCCCTCATCCGGCAGTGTTTGGCCAGCGCTCCCGAGGAACGTCCGGCGAGCGCTCGTGAGGTGGGGGAGCGGCTGCAGGAGGCGATGCAAGAGGACCAATACCTCGTCGCAACGTCGCCGGTGCGAACGCGGCGGCGCTGGCTCTTCGCCGCCGCGTTCGGCTTGACCTTGCTCGGCGGCGCCGTCGTGCTCCACCGGCGCGTGGAGCAGCCCCCGACCGAATCACGACTGGCCGACAGCGAGTCCAGCCTTGCTGCGCCGCCGCAGGCACCCGCCACCATCGCGAGCTCGCCCCCGGCCCCCCTGCGTGGAGCCTCGCCCACGCTGCGGGCGGTGCCTCGGCGCTCGGCGATGGCCGGCTCGCCCGGGGCGCCTAGCGCCTCTGCCTCGGTCCCCGTCTCCCCGCCGAGCGTCACTGATTTCGGCGGTCGTCGCTGACGTTCGTGACGAAGCCGTGCGCGACTCCGATCTCAATCGCTGATTGAACGTCACGATCTCGCCACTGCGCTGTGTGAGCGTGCAGCTGCGTTTCGTCTTCACGAAAGGAAGCTGCATGAGCATCACGACTCGTCGCGATTTTTTGCGCACGTTCGCCGCCGCCACTGGAGCCGGCATGGGCGCCTCGGTCTTCCCTCCCGCCATCCGCAAGGCGCTCGCCATCGGTCCCCGTAGGGGCAAGGGAAGCATCGAGGACGTGGAGCATGTCGTCATCCTGATGCAGGAAAATCGCTCCTTCGACCACTACTTTGGCACCCTGAGCGGCGTCCGAGGCTTCGGCGACCGTTTTCCCATCCCCGCGCCAAACGCGCCCGGAATCACGAACAGAACCGTTTGGTATCAGCCCTCCCAGAGCGGCTCGCCGGCGGTGGTCGCGCCCTTTCGGCTCGATACGGAGCAGTCGTTTCAGTACATGCGCGTCGAAGGAACACCGCACTCGTGGCCCGACTCGCAGGCGGCTTGGGGAGACGGGATCATGGCGGAGTGGCCGCGCCACAAGAACGACCACTCCATGGGCTACTTCACCGATCAGGACATGCCTTTTCAGTTCGCGCTCGCGGAGGCGTTCACGATTTGCGACGCCTACCACTGCTCGTTCATGGGAAACACCAACCCGAATCGGTTGTTCTTGTGGACCGGAACCAACGACCCGTTGCAAAAGAACGGCGGCCCTGGGATCTACAACCAGTACGACAACGTGGACTACGACTCTGCCGGTGGGTACACCTGGCTGACGTACTGCGAGCGCCTCCAAGCGGCGAGGGTGAGCTGGCAGATTTACCAGAACATGGAGGACAACTTCACGGACAACTCCGTGGCCGGCTTCCGCTCCTTTCGCGCATCCTACTTCGACGAGCCGGGAGCAAACCCCGAGCTGGCGCAGCGCGGGCTTTCTACACGCGACCTGGATTTGCTCGAGCAAGACGTGCTGGACGGCAAGCTGCCGGCGGTGAGCTGGATCGTCGCAACCGCGGAAGGCTCGGAGCACCCCGGGCCCTCGAGCCCCGCGCAGGGCGCGGACTACATTTCGCGAGTGCTGGAGGCGCTCACGGCGGACCCCGAAGTCTGGGCAAAAACCGTCCTTTTCGTCAACTTCGATGAAAACGACGGCTTCTTCGATCACGTGCCGCCCCCCGCCGCGCCAAGCTACGCGGTTTGGGACGCGGACGAGCGCCGGCGCGTGCTTGCCGGCGCCTCCAGCGTGAGCACCACCGGCGAGTACCACGAGCAGATCCCGTGGGACGTGCCCGCGGAGCGCGCGGCGCCCCTGCACAAGCCGTACGGGCTCGGGCCGCGCGTGCCGATGTACGTGATCTCTCCTTGGAGCAAAGGCGGCTGGGTCAACTCGGAGGTGTTCGACCACACGTCGGTGATTCGCTTTTTGGAGAAGCGCTTCGGCGTCCACGAGCCGAACATCTCCCCCTGGCGCCGTGCGGTGGCGGGCGACCTCACCTCGGCCTTCAACTTCAGCGATCCGGACGACGTCGCGTTTTACGAAGAGCTGCCGGACACGATCGAGCTCGCGGCGCGCGCGGGCGCGCTGCCGGGGCGCTCCACCCCGCCCACTCCCGCGCTCCCCGAGCTGCCCGTTCAGGCGTGGGGCATTCGCCCGTCGCGCGCGCTTCCGTACGAGCTCCACGTGCACGCCAAAGAACGCGACCGCGAGGGCACCTTGGCGCTCTCGTTTGCCAATACCGGTCGAGCCGGAGCGGTGTTTCATGTCTACGACAAGAAGCACCTGGACCGAATCCCGCGTCGCTACACGGTAGGCGCAGCCGACGAGCTGCGAGGCGAGTGGGAAGTGCGCGCGGACGGCGGCGCCTACGACCTGTGGGTGCTCGGGCCCAACGGCTTCCATCGGCACTTCATGGGTGATCTGTCGCCGGGGCGGCCGCGCGCTCCCGAGCCGGAGATTCACGTGAGCTACGACCTGCGACGCGGGGGCCTGCGGCTCACCCTGCGCAACCGCGGCGACGTGCCGTGCACCTTCCGGGTGCTGTCGAACGCCTACCATCACCGCTGGGACCCGCTCGTCGTGCGAGTGGGCGCACGCGACGACCGCGATCATTTCCTCTCCCTACACCACACCGCCAATTGGTACGACTTCACGGTGCGCGTGGCCGGGCTGGAAGCTTATGCACGGCGCTTCGCGGGGCGCATGGAGACGGGGCGTCATTCGCTGAGCGACCCGGGGCTGGGCGGCCGCGCGCGCGGTCAGCACACCTGAGCGGCTTTCTTCATGGGGGCACGCCGGCCTGACTTGCGGCCGGCGTGAGGGGGCCGTGCGCTTCGCCTACTAGCCGTCGGGGGAGCGAGCACGGAGCAGAAACGCCCCACGTAGCGCGCCATGCGCCGTCGGACGTCCGCGCCGTTCAGGAGCTCGAAAACCGGCGCGCGGCGGTGGCGGGCGGGCTCGCGCGCGGTGGTCATGGTCGAGCATTTTCCGGTGCGGCCTCGAGGTCGCGCTCGCAGCCAGTGCTTTACGACGCTCCGCGCCCGTCGTCGACGCGCCTGCGCCGAGTGCGCGAACTGACCGTCTTCTGACATGTGGCAACGCTTCCCTATGAAACGGGCACCGGTCCCACAGATCTCGACGTGAAAGTTTTTGTGATCGATTTCGTGTGAGGGCGCATGAGGGGACAGAACAGGTGAGTGCATGTCGGTGCGTCGTGATGGCCGCCTGACTCCCGCTCGCGCGCCCGAAGCCGTGCTTCGGCGCACCCTCGCGCTTTGAATGTCCCCTCACGGAACCCTTTGTTGGCACCCATCATCGCCGATGCATCTCCCGCACGCGCCCTCCGACCGGAGCCGTGACGGGGGCGGCTACCGATGAGCCGGTGAACGCGACGCGGTCGCGAACCCTCGTCTTTTTCCCGAGCGCCGTACCCCGGCGACACGAGCTCGAAGCAACGCGCGGACCGTAGCGTCCGAATCCAAACGCCAGAAGCACTCAGAAACTCACCCTCATGAAGATCGCTCTCAACTCTCCGTCCGAGTCCTCCCGCTTGCCACGCGCAACGACGCGTACCCATCGCGCGGCGTGGTCGGCCAAGAGGGGTTTCGACCGGGGATTCGTGGCTCGTTTTGCGGCCCTCATCGCCCTGAGCGGCTGGGCGTCGTTCCCGCTCGACGCCGCCGCGCAAGAGGAAAATGCCGCACCAAACACCGACGGCGCGAGCGACCCAGCCGCACCTCCGGCCCCGGTAAATGGGCCCGCCGCAGACGGACAAGCACCGGCGGCGGAGGAAGAAGCGACGGCCCCCGATCCCGGAGCTGCGGAGGAAGAGGCGCCCGCTTTGGAGTCGCAGCCGGCAACTCAGAACGAAGCCACCCCGGACATCGAGCGAGACAGCATCGTCGTCACCGGCTACCGCAAGAGTCTGAAGGCCGCGCTCAACAAGAAGAAGCGCGCCACCGAGCAGGTGGACGCCATCGTCGCGGAGGACATGGCGGAGTTTCCAGACTTGAATCTTGCCGAGTCACTGCAGCGCATGCCCGGCGTCGCGATCGAGCGCTCGGAGGGTGAAGGCGCTCGTATCACCGTACGTGGCCTCGGCAGCCGCTACACACGCACGCGCGTCAACGGGATGGACGCGCGCGCGGTGATGCGTAGTAGCACCGGCGTCAATGCTAGCCGCAGCTTCGACTTCAACCTCTTCGCTTCGGAGCTCTTCAACTCCGTGGTCGTGCACAAGACCGCGACCGCGGAGCTCGGTGAAGGCGCGCTCGGCGCCGTCGTCGACCTGAACACCGCGCGCGCCTTCGACTACGAGAAGGGCTTCACGGTGCTGGTCGGTGCCCAGGGGGGGTACAACGACCTGAGCAACGCGCTGTTTCCCCGGGTGACGGGCCTCGTCAGCTATCACGATCCGAAGGGCATCTGGGGCGCGACCGCTTCGATCGCCTATTCGAAGACGCGCCTCGACATGGCCTCCTCGGACACGGTGCGCTGGGCGAAGTCCCCGTTCCGCTCGGTGAACGGCGTGACGTGCGAAGCGAACCCTGACGACCCGGGCTGCGCTCAAGTCGCGGGCGCCTTCCACCCCCGCATCCCGCGCTACTCGTATTCGAAGCTCGAAGGCGACCGCATCGGTACGACCGCCGGCATTCAGTTTCGTCCGAACGACAAGCTCGAGATGAAGCTGGACGCGCTCTACGCCAAGTACGACACGACCCAAAACTTCAACACGCTCGAGGTCTTGTTTCGCGGCAACGAGGGGCTGATGGACCTCTCGGGCATTCGCATTCAGCCCCACCCGGATCGGTATGGCGCGACGAACAACACCTTGAGCGCAGCCACCGTGAACAACGCCTGGGTCCGCTCCGAGGCGACGCGGCAAACGTCCAACAACGACTTCAAGCAGGTGACGCTCTCGGCGGACTGGGACGTGACGGACAAGTTCGTCATTCAGGCGTTGGGCGGTATTTCCCGCTCCGGCTCCAGCGTCCCGCACGAGACGACGTTGATGTACGACGACCGTGACTACAACGGGTTCTCTTATGACTACTCGAACCCGCGTTTCCCGTCGCTCGTTTACGGCGGCCCGGACGTGCGGGATCCTGCGAACTTCACCCTGACGGAGCTCCGCGACGCAGTCCGGAAGGTGAACGTCGGCTCGGAGCTCGCGGACTTGGCCTTCCGCTACCAGGCTCTGGACCAGGTGCGGGTCACCCTAGGCGGCACCTACAAGGCCGAGCGGCTGTCGTTCGACACCCGGAACCGCAACGGCAGCGCTTGTCGCGCCGGTCTCGGCTTCAACTGCGACACCGATGGCGACGGCATGGCCGACGTGCTCGGTCCCCAGGCGCGAGGGGACAATTCGAGCCTGTTCAACTATCCGGGCCAGGTCGGCGGAAACTCCAATACCAGCTGGACTTCCCCATCCTTGGATCCGTGGATCAACGAGCTCGGCTTCTACAACCTGCCGGCCAACGAGGAGCGCACCAACGTGCGCCGCATCCAAGAGCGCAGCTACGCCGCTTACCTCCAGGCGGACGGCGAGGTGCCGGTCGGGAAGATGCGCTTGGCGTACAACGCGGGCGCTCGCTACGTTCAAACCCACCAGAACTCGGCCGGCTACGTCTCCACCGAGTGGGTGGAAATCGACCGCGATCCTTATTCGGACATTCTGCCTTCCGCCAACGCCGCGCTCTGGGTGACCGAACGGTTCGTGGCCCGCATCGCCGGCGCCCGCGTGATGGCAAGGCCAGAGCTCAGCGACCTGAGCCCTGGCGCCACCGTCGACAGCTTCAACTTCCAGGTCGGCGCCAACAACCCGTACCTCAAGCCGACGCGAGCTTGGGCGGGTGATATCGGCGCCGAATGGTACTTCGCCGACGAGTCCGTGCTGAGCTTGGCCGGATTCATCAAGAAGATCGACTCCTTCCCGGAGACGCGCTCCGGTACGGGCACCTTCGCCTCCACTGGTTACTCGACGGACGTGCTGCAGCCGACGTCGCCGGCGGCGATGGCTCCCGAGGGAACCTGCGGCGACCCTGCCGGTTGCTGGGAAATCTCGCGGCTAGTGAATGGACGCGGGGCTACGGTGCTTGGCAGCGAGCTCGGCTTCGCGGCTCCGTTCAGCGCCTTCACCAAAACGCTCCCGGTCGTGCTGCGCGACATGGGCGTTACTGGCAACTACACGTTCATTCGCTCGAAGTTTCCTTGGGACTTCGTCGGGACGCAAATCGAGGATCGCCTCCTCGGCCTTTCCACGCACGCCGCCAACGCCACGCTCTACTACGACGACTCGCGCTTCAGCCTGCGCGGCTCGCTCAACTGGCGCAGCGCGTTCATCAATCAGCCGGACGCGAACCAGACCGGAAACCTCTTCTCGTACGACCAACCGCCGCCGCGCCTGGACATGTCTTCCAGCTTCAAGATCACCAGGAACGTTCAGGTGACGGCCGAGGCGCTCAACCTCACCAACGCCTACGTGAACACGCTGGTGGACGTGGACGCCAAGCGTCCGCAAGTTTACGGGCGCGTGGGGCGGACCTTCTTCTTGGGGGTGCGCTTCACCCTCGGCCCGAAGCCGAAAGAGGAGCTCGCAAAGCGTTGAGCCCGAGGACGCTCGTGCTTTGCAGTGCGCGAGCGACCTGCCCGGCACTCCAGCCCTCCTCACGATGCGACAACGCTCGACCCGTGACTGCAAGCATTGATCATGAGCACACTCACTCAACCCGCGCAGCCTCCTGAGCCCGCCGCGCCGGGGTACGAACAAGAGACTGGCTCCAAAAAGCGTCTCATTGGCGTCGTCATCGCGGTGCTACTCCACGCCCTGCTGATTTACGGCTTCACCAGTGGGCTCGCGAGCGACATCGTTCAGAAGGTTCAAAGGACGGTCAACGTCGCTATCGTCCCCGAGACCAAGCCGCCGCCGCCCCCGCCGGAGCCGGTCGAAGAAATCGAGGCCGACAGCCGGCCGCGGCAGACGCAGCAAAGAGCGCCCACCAAGGCCTTCGTTCCGAAGGCGGAGGTGGAGACGAAGCAAGCTTCGACCGACACGATCTCGGGAGTGACGGACAAGGTCGAGGAGGCAACGCCGGCGATCGAGAAGGCCGCACCGGTCGTCCCCGACGCCCCGCCGGCCAAGCCGTCGGCTCCCGTGAAGACCATGGCGCGACTGATGAAGGGGTGCCGTTTGCCGCAGTACCCGAAGCGCTCGGAGGAAAAGGGAGAAGAAGGCGTAGTCGTCCTCAGGTTTTTGGTCGGTACGGACGGCGCCGTTCAATCTGCCCAGCTCGTGAGCTCGTCTGGTTTCGAGCGGCTGGACACCGCGGCTCGTGAAGCGTTCATGAAATGCAAGTTCACGCCCGGAACCGTCGATGGCGTGTCGGTCACGAGCTGGGTCCGGCAGCCATTCACCTGGCGACTCAAGTGACCCCGCCAGCTTCAGGGCTTTAGAAGGAAGAGTGAAATGACATCTGGAAGAAGAATCAACGTCGTCGCGTGGGCACTCGGTGCCGGATTTCTCGCAACCGAGCCGGCGTGGGCCGCCGAAACGGCTCCGGCCACGAACCCCTACGGCCTTTCCGCGCTGTGGAGCCAGGGCGACGCGGTTGCCAAGACTACCCTCGTCATCCTCGTCGTGATGTCACTCGGCACTTGGTACATCGGGGTGCTCAAGTTCATCGAGCAGGCCAAGCTGCTCAAGCAGGGACAAGAAGCCAAGGCGCTGAGCTGGCAGCTGGCCTCGCTCCCGGGCGGCATCAACGAGCTGAAGCAAGAGAGCGCTTTCCGCTACATCGCGCAGACCGCCGTGGACGCGGCTTCCAAGCACGTCACCGGGCAGCTGCAGAAGATCTCCTTCAGCAACTGGATGGAGATGACGATTCAGCGCTCCATCAACTTGGTCAACGGTCGATTGCAGGCGGGGCTACCCTTCCTGGCGACGGTCGGCTCCACCGCGCCGTTCGTCGGCCTCTTCGGCACCGTCTGGGGCATTTATCACGCGCTCACCGCGATCGGAATGTCCGGCCAGGCTTCGATCGACAAGGTAGCCGGGCCGGTTGGCGAAGCGCTCATTATGACCGCGATTGGGCTCGCCGTCGCGGTGCCGGCCGTGCTCGGTTACAACTGGTTGATGCGACGGAACAAGGTCGCCATGGAGCAGGTCCGGCACTTCAGCGCGGAGCTCCAGATGGTGCTCTTGTCGGACCGGTGAGCTCAGGAGCTCGATCATGAAGAACGAGCACGACGCGCCGCGCCGCACGGGGCCCGCGCGCGTAGAAAGGAGAGCGAAGCCATGGCGATGAGCGTTGGCGGCGATAGCGAGGACGGCACCATCTCCGCGATCAACACCACACCCCTCGTGGACGTGATGTTGGTGCTGCTAATCATCTTTCTGATCACGGTGCCGGTCGTCGTCGAGTCGACACCGGTGGAGCTCCCCAAAGAGAGCAACATTCCCACCCAAACCAAGCCCGAGAACGTCGTCCTCGTCGCTACCAAAGAGGGCCAAATCTACTGGAACCTCAAGCTCGTACCCAACTCGGACATTCTATTCGAGTCCCTCAAGCAGGTGGCGATGCAAGACCCCCAGCCCGAGGTGCACGTGCGGGGGGACGTCAATGCGCGCTACGAGCACGTAGGACGCATCGTGTACACCTGTCAGCGCGCGGGCATCACCAAGCTCGGGTTCATCCTCGAACCCGGCGGTAGTTGAAAGGAGATTCAGATGGCGATGGACGTTCGCGCCCCGGATGACGACGAGGGCGAGATCATGTGTGAAATGAACACGACGCCGCTCATCGACGTCATGCTCGTGCTCCTGATCATGCTCATCATCACGATTCCCATCCAAACCCACGCCGTGAAGCTCAACATGCCGTCGAGCAACACCGCGAGCGCTCCGAGCGAACCGCCCAAGGTAGTGCAGATCGCGATCGGGGCGGACGGAAGTATCAAGTGGGATGGTGAGAGCGTACAAGGGCGCGAGGCGCTCGAAGCTCGGATCACCGAAGCCGCGCGTCTGAGTCCGCAGCCAGAGGTTCACCTCAGGCCGGATGGCGGCACTCTGTACGACGTCGTCGCCATGGTCATGGCCTCGGCTCAGCGCCTTGGCTTGACGAAGATCGGCGTGACCGGGAGCGAGGCATTTCGCTGACAAACCCGAGTCGCAGCTCGCGCTCTTTGACCGTTGCTCCAGCCGCACCCTAGCCGCGCCGCGCCAGCTGCTGTAAGGGCAGGTCATGAAGGTGGCGCCGTGGGTAGCGGTGGGGGCGGTCGCTCTAGGGCTCGCGTCGGCATGCGGCGGGGACTCGGACACGACCTGGGAAGGTGACTCTGCCGGGAGCAGCGGAACCGCCGGTGGTGCGCAGAACGGAGTGAGCGGCAAAGGTGGCAGCGCGGGCTTCGCGGGTACGCCGCTGAGCGGCAGCAGCGCGGGCGGGCGAGCGATGACGGGGGAAGGGGGCATGGCTCACTCGGGCGGTGCTGGCCGAGCGGCGGAGTCTGGCGGCGCCGGGGGAGAGGCAGCGGCGGGAAGTGCCGGGGGAGAGGCCGAAGCTGGAGGTGGCGGAGGTGCACCGCCCAGCGCGGGCGGAGCCGCAGGCTCGGGTTCGGCTGCCGGCGCGGGCGCTGGAGGCGCTGGAGGCGACGGAGGCGACGGTGGTGACGGTGGTGAAGGGCCCCTCGATTGCGAGCAAGAGGCTCCCGAGCCGACGCAGTTGCCCTCGTGCCAGCCGTCGGCGGCGGCCGAGCCGTGCAGCGCTTGTTTGAAGGACCGCTGCTGCTTGGAGTGGCAAGCGTGTTACGGCAAGGCGCCGAAGAGCGTCTGCGGCTACGGCGCCGCTCCTAATGCGCCTGGTCAGATGGACTGCGTCCGCGAGTGTTATCTGGATGGCTACCCCGCCAGCGCGGACCCGGATGAGGTCCTGTTGACCTGTGCGGAGACCTGCGCGGGAGCCTGCGTCTACGTGGCCAAGGTCACGAACGAGCTGGTCGCCTGCGGGAGGTACGAGTGCGCGGACGAGTGCTTTCCCGTCCAATGACGGTCTCGTTCTAGCCCCGCGGCTCCTCACTCCCGGTAGCGGCGTGGGTGCACGGCGCGCTCCGAGCTGGCGCTAGCAAAACGGGTACAGCGGGCAGAGCGCCAGCTCCAGCTCGCTATCGAGCTGCGTAGGCTCCGGATGGGCGCCCAGGCACTGCGGATCCGTGCACTTCTTGGCCGCGTCCGCGATGCGCTTGGCCAGGGGCTTGATCTTGGTGGCGGCGGCCTCCACCTCCCGACAGTTGCTGGAGTCGGCCAAGGTGGCGGCGGCGCGGCCGAGCTTGCGCTTCAGGTGCTCGGCGGCCCACGGCCGATACGGCTCCGGCACGTCCTCCCACCGCACTTGGGCGCTGTCACGCTCGAGTCGCGCCTGCACCTCCGGGAGGGACGAGGGGCCGTACTTCGAGCCGTCCTTCGCGGTGCACTGCTTCGCGCCCTCCGCGCTGGGTTGCCGCGACGCGCACGCCGTCAGGAGACTCAAGCCGAGGAGCGCGGCGCGAACCGAATGAATCCGCCTTGGCATCACGAAAGCGAGGATAGGGCTGCGCGCGCAAACCGGTCAATGTGGGCTATCGCCGTACGGCGGCACCGGGCGCCGCCATGCGGTGACAGCCCCCGCGATTACGGCTCTTGCATGTTGATCGGACCGAGGAAGTCACGCTTGCCGAGCGGCACGCCGTTGTGGCGCAGGAGCGCGTAGACGTGCGCGCTGTGGAAGAAGAAATTGGGCTGGGCGTGCTGCCAGAAGTAGTCCGCGCCGAGCATGAACTTCGGCTCCCAGCGCGCTTGCGTGACCTTGCGGGTCGCGGCGCCCTCGAAGTCCGCCGCGGTGAAGGTGGCAAGGTACGAAAGTACGCTCGCTACGCGCGCGCGAAGCTGCTCCAGCGTTTGCTCGTCGTCCGGGTGCTTGGGGGCTTCTTTACCCGAGAGACGAGCGGCGGCGAGCTTGGCGGTGTCGCACGCGGTTTGAACCTGGCGCGCCAGCGGGAACTGGTCCGGCGCGAGGCGGAGCGTGAGGTAGACGGAGGGGTCGAAAGACTTGGCGGTTGCGTGGGCGGCGGCGGCCTCCAACCACTTGTCGAGCTGAGTGAGCGTGCGCTGAATCTGGCCGAAAGCTTCGAAATACATGGGCGGCAACCTAGACCGGCTCACTCGCCGAAGACAGCCGTTTTAAGCCGGCCGGATACGTTCCAGTCCACGAGCTCGTTGAAACCGCCGACGGGCGCGCCGGCAACGAAGACGATCGGCAAGTCGTCGTCCTCGCACCCGGCTTCGCGTGTGACGAAGGCGATGGTGGCGGCGTCACCGCTCACGTCCAGCGCTTGGAAGGGGATGCGCTCGGCCGTGAGCAGCTCGCGCACCCGGTCGATGAGGCGCTGGTTGCGGTCCCGCTCGAAGTACATGACGACGGGCGCGGGCTCGCGCTGCTTGGTCGTGACCTTTGCAGTAGTCGGAGCTGCGGCTGCTTCGCGCCGTAAAGGCACGACGGAGCTGGCAAGCTTTTCACCGAGGACGTCTTCGAGCTTGGCGCGGAGGCGGCGGAGTAACACGCCGACGTTTTACACCACTATTCGTCTCTGGCGCACCGAAAGCCGGCGACGAGCATGCGCCAGCCTTCCGGGTGGTGAACGCGGTTGGAGGCGCGAAGACCTTGCGCGTCGTAGTTGAACGCGCCCCCGCGCAGGACGCGCTCGCACTCGAACGGGATCGGATTGCGGCCGGTGAAGCCTTGCTGCTTCATTTGGCGCAGGTGATCTTGCGTCGCCTTGATCTCGTCGCAAGAGCCGGGAACGCCCCGCGCGGCGCCGGGCCGCCGGTAAGCGTAGGGGTCGTAGAGGTCTTCCGCCCACTCCCAGACGTTGCCGGTGAGGTCTTGGTGGCCGTACGGCCCGGCGCCGGCGGGGTGTGAGCCGACGGGGCTGGTGGTGGCACCTTTGGCCCCGGGCTTGCGGCCGTAGCAAGCGAGGTCTGGGGTCGGTTTTTGATTGCCCCAGGCGAAGGAGCGGCCGTCGTCGCCGCGCGCGGCGCGCTCCCACTCCGCCTCGCGCGGAAGCCGCTTGCCGCGAAACGCACAGTAGGAGCGCGCGTCCGAATGCGAGACGCCGACGACCGGCTGCTCGTCGCCGCGGAAACCTTCCTCCGGGCCCGCGCCGAAGCGACGCGCCACGTCGTCTCGGAAGGGCGCGCACTTTCCCGCGCGCACGCACTCCAAGTAGCGAGCGTTCGTGACCTCCGTGCGATCCAACCAGAATGACTCGACCGTGACCTCGTGCGCGGGCTGCTCGTCGGATTCGCCGACGCCATTGGCTCCCATGATGAAGGTGCCGCCGGGGACGCGAAGCATGTCCGCGGGGGCGGGCTCGGCCCCGCCGAGCAGCAGTAGGGCGAGTAGGGCCAGCCGCTTCATGGCTTGGGTGACGCTTCGAGCAAGACCGAGAAGCCGACCTTGCGATCGGCAGGGTCGCCGTCTTCCGGACGCGAGCCATTGCCGAACACCTTGGCCGTGACGCCCACCGTCAGCAGGCGCGTCGAATCCACCCCGTGCGTGCCGAGCAGGTCACGCACCGCTTTGGCGCGTGTCTCCGCCAGCGCGGGCGGCTCGCCCATCGAGATCTGGCCGACCACGCCCAAGCACTCGATGCTGGGCTTGGATTTCAGCAGCTGCGCGACCTCCGCCGTCACGCTCTGCGCGTCCGGCGGTAGCTCCGCCGAGTTCACCGCGAACTGCAAGCGCTGGCTGACGAAGGTTTGCGTGGTCTGGCCTCCCTGCAGTTTGTCTTGCGTGCTGGTGGCCTCGATTTGAGCGCAGCCGGTGACGGGCGGCGCCGCCGCCGTGCGCGTGGCCGCCTCCGCGTCGAAATCAGCGAGCGCGACCGTGACGCTGGGCGCGACGCAGGCCCCGGCAGTCGGCGTTTCCGTGCGGCAAGCCACGCGGGGGTGCGCCTCCAAGTAGTCGTAGAGCGGCAGCTCGTGCTGCGCCTTGGCCCACGTCTTCTTCGCGAGCGCGCCGGGGGTGTAGCCCGGGTGCCGATCGTTCGGCACGGGACGGTACACCGCCTCCAGCACGACGTGCGGTGTCGGAAACTCCGCGTCTTCTACCTTGGTGATACTGGCGAGCTGGCACTCGCCCTCCCAGCTCTCGACCTGACAACGCGCGGGCGAGCTGCTGGCGCAGGCCCAGCTCGCAAAAGCGACGAAGAGGCATCCAGCGGCGCGCATGGCCTCAGCTTACCACTTCCGCCGCCGCGGCTTCAGTTCGCGGGGAGCTCGATCGTGGTCGGCGCGTCGTCCAGAGGTGCCGAAGCGCCGCCGACGCCGCGGGCCGGCGAACCCTTGGCCGGAGCGTCCGAACCGACTTCCAGCTCCGTGAACGGGGCAGTTCGCACCTGCCCAGGATTGCCGATTTTACAGCGACCCTTGCCTTCCAGAGCGCGGCCGTACGGCAGCTTCCTCGAGGTGGGCGCCACGTAGACTTGGCCGTCACCGACGGGCTTCGGAATGACCGCGCCGGTCGTCAACGGGCGCCCGCCATGCGCGGCCTCCACGAACACGATGACGTCGTTGCCCGAGAGCCGATAACCCCAGTACGAGGCCCCCAGGCTCTTCTTCGGTTCATCCTTGCAGGTTAGACCGTCGGACGACAGCGCGATGGTGAGCTGCGTCGTCTCGTCGAGGTCCGGTGGCACCGCGGTCCACGCCATGCCGCCGTTTCGAGAGCCGCCGAGCGCGACCGCGAGGCACTCGCAGCTGGCGCTGCCCTTGCCCGGCCGCAGCTTCAAGTCGTGCCGCGCGCCCAGCAGCACCCGCCCCGCGGCGAGCGTCGAGGCGTTCGTCGCGCTCGCGCTGCCGAGGCTCGCGGAGTTGCCGTTGGGGGCGAGGGCGGAGCGGCTCATCTCGCCTTCGCCCTCGGCCTGGCCGCTAGCTTCGGCTTCGGCGCGCGCTCGCGCGCCTTCGCCGTTGGCGCTCGCGTCACCCTCCGCGCTAGCGTTGACGGAGGCTTGGCAGCCCAAAATAACGCTGAAAAACAGCGTCAGCACTCCGCCCGCGCGAGCTCTCGCTTTCACGGCTGAAATCGTGGCACCAATCCCCGAAGCCGGGCAAGTCCTCAGGCTACCAGGGGGCGCTGGCCAGCACGCCGGCGGGCTGCAGCAGCGGGTCCTCGGCACGGGCGTCGAACTCCTCGGAGGCGCCGCTCCAGCCCGGCTGGTACGCCCAAAAGAGCGCGCCGTTGAGCCCCACGCTGTTCCACTCGGCCATGCGACCGCGCGCTCGAGCGGCGCGGTTCTCCAGCGCCTCGGCGCTGCTTTCGCTCACGCGGAACGCGCCTTCGCCGACCACCGCCGGCTTGTCGACTTGCGCCAGCGCCTCCAGCAGGTCGGCGCGCAAAGGCTCCTCTGGCTCGCTGAAATCGTAGTCGTCTATGTCCACGAAATCCACGACCGGCAGTCGCTGCAGCTCCACGTACGCGGGGGTCGCGTCCCAAAACGCATCCAGCGAGACGAGCTGGTTCGGGGCCACGCCGTGGAGCAGTTGCCCGATCTCCGTCACGAAGGCGCTGAGGGTCTGCGACTCCACGCCGCCCAAGCTTTGCAGCATCGTGTAGCCGAGCACGGTGGGCTCGTCGCGGTACCGGCGCGCGACCGCTTCTACGTAGTCTCGGTACGAACGCGGGTACTCGCCGTCGGGGCTGCGAAAGCCACCTGCGTACCAGGCGTCGTCGCGTCGCACGCCCTGGGTGCATTCTCCGCCCGCGTGATCGAGCGTGAGCAGGACCCGGACGCCCGCGCGCCGCGCGGCGCGTATGGCCGAGTCCAGCAGGGTGAAGTCTTCACCGCTAGGACCGGCCGCGCTTTGAAAGGCGTAGAAGCGAGCGACTTTGCTGTCCGAGGCGACGAGACCATCGTAAGCCTGGGTGATCCAGGCCTCGCGCTGCTCGGGCTTGATCATCGAGCAAGAGGTTGCGGGCAGGAGCGCCCAGCTGGAGACGCCGACGAAGCGAAAAGGGGCGCCGTTGAGGAAAAAGCTGCGCTCCACGCGGCGCACGAATGGGTCGCCGCCGCGGCACTGGCCGGGCTGGCAGCTCGCATCCGTGCTCAGGCAGCCGCGCTCGTTCGGCTGGAAAGAGCAGCCGCGCGCGGCGCTGCCGTCGCACTCCGCTTCGCTCACCAGCGCGAGGCACGGATCGGCGCGCTGCACTCGCTCGAGCAGCTCCAAGTCTTCGCGACCGCAGCCAAGCAGCGAGAGCGAGACCGCGGCGACACCGGCCCTCACAGCTCCACCTCCAGGCCCGTCGCACACCAGAGCCAAGGGCGCCCCCATAGCTTCAGCTCTCTACCGTCCGCCTGAAGCGAGAGGGTGCGTGTCGCGAAGCCGAGCGCGGGGCGGAGCGCCCACCACAGCTGTTTGTGAATGCGGATCTTGGAGTCGATGCCCACGGTGAAGGCGGGGCTCCACACGAAATGTGACGCGCCCCGGTACCCCGCGTCCGCGGCGAAGCCGGAAGCGGTCAGGCCCAGCAGGGTGAAGGTTGCGTCGATGCCCAGCGCGACTCGGCTCGCTTCACGGCGCGGCAGGAGCAGCAGCTTGGGACCGACGCTCAACCAGCGCGCGGTCGATTCGATGCGCCCGACTCCAGCGCTGCGCTCGCCGGGTGTCAGCTGGCTACCCACGGTGACCCCCAACTCCAACGCTCCCAGCACGCGAGCGCCGAACGTGCCTTGCAAGAGCGGCGCGGCCGAGAGCCCGGGCGCGATCAGGACGCCCCCTTCCACGCCCAGGCGTAAACGGCGCTCCGGCCGGCGCAGCGTCTCCGGAGCGCTCGCGATCCGGGCCGCGGCGGGAGGGGGTGGCAGCTCGCCGCGCGGCGGGTGCGGCGCTTCGATCTCCATCAAGCTGGCCCGTAAAAGCTCGGAGGCGCGCAGCGCGACCAGCTCGCGCGTGGTCGGATCTTCCAAGGACCGACCCAGCACCTCGCGGCGCAGCGTCTTGCCCGTCACGCGGTCCAGCACCGTGATCTCGACGTTGCCCTCCGCAGTCGGGCCGATGCCGATGGCCGCGAAGGCGCTGGCTTGCCGCGCGGCAATCGCCAGCTCCGCTGGATTCGGCTCGCGCGTCTGCGCTTCGACCGAGAAGCCGAGCGTCTCCAGCTCGGCCGAGACGCGCGTTGCGAGCGCTACCGCGCGCTCGTCCACCACGAGCAGGATGTGCCCCGCCGAAGGCGCCTCGGCGTGCGCCGCACCGCTGACCAGGGGCCACAGCGCCGCTAGCCAGATCACGAGACGAAGGCGCCTCACTGCGCGGCGAGCACACTGCGCGACAGGCCTGCGTGCGGACCCGACGGATAGCTCTTGAGGTAGCTCTCGGCGGCGCTGCGCGCGGCGACCTTGTTGCCCTGCTGATGCCAGAGCTCCACCAGACGCCCTGCGGCTTCGCGAGCCAGAGGGCCGCTCGGTGCTTCGGCGAGGTAGCGCTTGAACCAAGTGACTGCATCGCTGGCACGCCCCGCGTCCGACGCCAAGCGGCCCAGCGAAAAGGCGGAGATGCTCGCCTCCGAGCTGCCGGGAAAGCGCTGACGAGCCGCCAAATAGGCCTCGCGTGCGCGCTCAGCGCTGCCAGCCAGCCGGGCGGTGGAGGCCAAGGTGAGCAAGTCGCGTGCGCTCAGGCTCGCGCACTGCCCGGCAAAGCCGAGCTGCTCTACCGCCGCGAGCGCCTCGCGGTAACGGCCAGTGGTGGAGAGCTCGCGAAAGTCCGGCTTCGGCGGCGTGAGCCTGCGCGGGGCCTCGGGTTCGGTCCCCGCGGGCGCGGCGCCCACCGGCGCGACCTCGCTGACCGCGGGTGAGGTGCTCGGCGCAACGGCGACGTGAGGGCTGGCCGACAGCTCCAGCGAGGAGCCGGCGGTGAGGGCGCGCATCGGCTGGTCGTCGCCCGAAACCTCCACGCGACCCTCTGTCACCTTCACCGCGAGCTTTTCGGTTTGCGGATCCCAGCTCACTCGAAAACGCGTGCCGGTGACGCGCACCACGAACGGACCGGCCGCGACCTGCCAGCGCGAGCCGTCTCGGTGAACCACGTGGGCGTCTACGTGTCCGCGCTCCAGCGTGAGCTGCGCGCCGTCCGCCGTGACTCGCATGACTCGGGTAGTGGTATGCGGCGCCGCGACCACGCTCGACCCGTCCGAGAACCGTAGGCTCTGCTCGGCGTCTCGCGCCGTGACCCACTCGTCCACCCTACCGGCGCGCTCCTCCACCCAGAACCGCAGTGGGTCCGCCTCGGCCGCCCGGGGCTTGGCGAGCACGAAGACCAGGGCCGCTGCCGCGAGCGCGGCCGCCGAAACGGCCCAATACCAACGCGGAGCGGCGTTTCGGCGAGCTCCGAGGCGAGTCAGGAGCTGGCGGCGCGAGCGCGCTTCGGTCCCGCGGTCCGCCGCTTCGTGCCGCGACAAATCTTCGCGCAGCTGCCGTCCCAACAATTCCAAGCTCGGGCTCTTCATGATTCGTCCCCTCGGGCCCAGTGGCGGAGCGTGTCGTCTTCGCGGGCCTCCGCGAAAAAGCGCTTCTCTGCGCGCCACAACCGGCGCTTCAACGTCGAAAGTGACATGTCACAGGCGTCCGCCATCTCCGACAGCTCCAGGCCGGAGACGTAGCGTAGCGAGAACACCAGCCGGTCTTCCGCCACCATGCCGCTCAAGATCCGGAACGTCGCTCGTACGGCGTCCGACGAGCTCTCCTCCAGCATCGCCGCCGGCTGCAGCTCCAGCTCGTCGCCTTCTGGCCACAGCTTGAGCCACCAGCGGCGCGTGCTCGAGCGAAGGTGCTTGCGGGCCGTGCGGACCGTGACTTGAAAAAGCCAGCCACGCAGCGCCCCCGCTTCGCGCAGCGAGCGCACGGAAGAAAGCACGTTCACGAACACGTCTTGCACCAGATCCGCGAGGTCCAGTCGCGGACCGAGCGTGTGTAGGAGGATGCGCCGCACGTCCCCCACGTAGCGGTCATACAGGGCGCCCATCGCGACCGTGTTGCCTGCCTGCACCCCCGCCACCAGGGCCGCGTCGTCGCCCAAAAAGGTGACGCTGCGCGAGTCCTCGAGCTTCTTGCTCTCGGCCGGCTCGGAGGCAGGGCGCACGGGCATAGCGGGTTAAAGGTTCCCAGACCCGCCGCTTCCGGTCCACGGGGCAGAATTTACCGAGAATCTGCGGGTTCTGTTCGCCAGCGCCCGGCTTCCGGTACCTTTCGGCCGTGGACATCGAGGCGCTCCGCGCGCGGCTCTCCGAAACCTCCGCTTTGCGGCCCGTGGGGCGAGTCGTGGGCGTCACGGGGCTCCTCTTGCGCGTTGCGCTACCGGGCGCGCGGGTCTCGGACGTGCTGCTCATTCGCCGACGCGGCGAGCCGCTCCTGGCCGAAATCGTCGGCTTTCAGCAAGGCGAAGCGCTCGCGGTGCCGCTCGGCGAGCCCACCGGAGTCGGCCCGGACGACGTGGTGGAAGCCACCGGACAAGGCCTGCAAGTCGGCGCGGGCGCGGCGCTGCTCGGGCGGGTGCTGGACGGCCTGGGTCGACCGATCGATGGCCGGCCGGCGCCGAGCGGCCTCAGCCCGGTCGTCGTAGACCGAGCGCCGCCCGCCGCGCTCACGCGCCGTCCGGTGAGCGCGCCTTTCGAGACGGGCGTGCGCGCCATCGACGGCCTCATCACGCTCGGCGTCGGGCAACGCGTCGGGCTCTTCGCGGGCTCCGGCGTCGGCAAGAGCACGCTGCTCGGCGCCATCGCGCGGGGCGCCAGCGCGGACGTCGTGGTCGTCGCGCTCGTCGGGGAGCGCGGGCGAGAGGTCGGCGAATTCCTGGAGCACTCGCTGGGGGAGGCGGGGCGCCGTCGCTCGGTCGTGGTCGTCGCCACCAGCGACGCGCCGCCGGTGGAGCGACTGCGCGCGGCCCAAACTGCGACCGCGATCGCCGAGCACTTCCGCGACCTCGGTAAAAACGTGCTGCTGCTCGTCGACTCGGTGACGCGTTTCGCTCGCGCGCAGCGTGAAATCGGCCTCGCCGCCGGTGAGCCGCCCGCGCGCCGCGGCTACCCGCCGAGCGTGTTTACCCAGCTGCCGCGTCTGCTCGAGCGCAGCGGGCAAAGCGAGCACGGCGCCATCACCGCGCTCTACACCGTGCTCGTGGAAGGCTCGGACATGGACGAACCGATAGCGGACGAAGTGCGCGGTATCCTGGACGGGCACATCGTCCTCGATCGCAAGCTCGCTGCGCGCGGCCACTACCCGGCCATCGATGTGCTCGCTTCACTCTCGCGGGTGATGACGAGCATCACCGACAAGCCTCACCTTCGCTACGCGGCGCGTGCCCGCGCGCTGCTCGCTGCGTACGAGGAAAAGCGCGACCTGATCGCGCTCGGCGCCTACGCCAAGGGCAGCGACCCCCGGCTCGATCAAGCGATCGCGGCTGCACCGGAGCTCGAGCGCTTTCTCTGCCAGGACGCGAGCCAAGCCGAGCCCTACGCGCAGGGCCTGCGCGCGCTCAAGCTCATCGCCGAGCGTCACCCCGAAACCCGCTGAGCGCGCCGCGCGCCGGTGCAAGATGCAGGACCAGTTCCAGTCGCGCCCGCTCGAACGCTCTGCGACTTGGAAAATCCGAGCATGCCGCGACTGGAAGCGGTTCCAGGTTCGGGCGCCCTCTTGACTTGCTCGCTTCGGCCACCCTCGGTGAACATTTGCGATTGCCGGCGAATTGTGCGGCAAATGCCACGCTGTCGGCGCAGGATCCGCCTCGCCTCCCTCGAAACCTAGTGTTAGTTCATGAGGACCTTGGCCCTCAAACAAATCACTCGGTTTAGCGTCGCCCTTTCGGCTGGTCTCGTCTGGGCGAGCGGCCTTGCGTCGTGCACGGGCGACAACATGGATGGTCTTGGCGGCAGCGCCGGGTCATTAGGGGCGGGGGCTTTCCCCAGCACGGGCGTAACCGGTGGTTCGAGCGGTACCGTCGCTGGCTCGGGCTCCACCGCTGCGGGCGCGTCGAGCATCGGCGGCTCCAGCTCGACCGGTTCCGGTGGAACGAATGCGAGTGGCGGAACCGGTTCCGGTACCGGCACCGCTGGTAACGTCAGTGGTGGTGGTACGGCGAGCACCGGTGGAACGGCCTCGCAGCCGCCGTGTACCGACGTGCCGCCGATGGCGGAGCCGGGTCAGCCGCCCAACGAGAACTGCGACAACGCCATGGAGTACAAGTGGTGCGGCGCGGACTGGAACAAGGGCATGTTCTGTCGCAAGACGTGCGGAGACTGCACGGACGGGTCCGGTACCGGCGGCACGGGTAACAACGGCGGCGCCAGCAGCGGAGGCACCGGCGCTGGAGGCACGCCCCCCGTCACCGGTCCGAAGCTGCCGGACATCTCGGGCGGCCCGGAGTACCACGCCACCCGTTATTGGGACTGCTGCAAGACTCACTGCGCCACCAACGCTGGCGCCAAGTCGTGCGGCCAAGACGGCGTCTCACAGAACAACGGTACGAGCTCCTGCGACAATGGTTCGGCGTTCGCGTGCTACAGCGAAGCGCCGCGCGCGCTCGGCAGCCACCTCTCATACGGCTACATCGCGAAGAAGAGCCCAAACTGCGGAACTTGCTACCAGATTCAGTTCACGGGTCAGGGTTTCTATAGCGCGAACGACCCAGGCTCGAAGCTCATCGCGGGCAAGCAAATGATCGTGAAGGTGAGCAACACCGGATCGGACGTCGCAGATCAGCAGTTCGATCTCATGATCCCCGGCGGCGGTGTCGGATTGAAGAAGGCCGGTTGCCCTAAGCAATGGGGCAACAACATCGACTTCGGCGCGGAGTACGGCGGCTTCTACTCCGGTGATCCGAAAGATCCCAACTGCAACGAGGGCACCCACGCGCAGAAGAAGGCGTGCGTGAAGGCTTTGTGCAATCAGATCCCGGCCGGGGACGCACGCGACGGCTGCTACTGGTGGGTGGATTGGCTGGAGCTCGCGGACAACCCCAAGTTCCGGTTCAAAGAAACGCAGTGCCCAAGCGACATCTGAGCGGCTCGTGGTAGCGCGCGCCCGCGGTGCTTCGCCGCGGGCCTTGACCAGCCAGTGATCGACGGGCCAAGCTTGGCTCATGATGGCGCAGGGTGGTTCGAGGTATGGGTTCGGGATCGGTGCGGTTTCTATCGTTCTGCTTCTGCACGCTTGCTCAGGAACGGAGCGAGAATTCGCTGGGCCGAAAGGCGAAGCTGGAGAGACAGCGGACGCAGGCTCCGGTGGCTCGAATGGCAGCTCGGGCAGCGCGAGCACGCCGGGCGGCGGGGGCACGGGCGGCGCTTCGAGTGGGGCGGGCGGAAAGGGTGGAACCAGCGCGAGTGGCGGTTCGTCCTCGGGCGGGGCCAACCCCAACGCGGGTGAAGCGGGGACGGGCGGCGAGCCAGAGCCGCAGCCGTGTGGCGGGCTCGTTTGTTTGCATGGCGGCGAGTGCAACGGCGAGGGCGACAGCGCGAGCTGCGACTGCGCGGGCACCGGCTACGAAGGCCAAACCTGCGATGAGAACATCGACGAATGCGAAGCCACGCCTTGCGCGAACGCGACCCAGTGCACGGACAACCCCGGTAGCTACTCCTGCGACTGCGGCTCCGCGCCGAACTACACCGGTGCCAACTGCGACCTCCTGCGCTTCGAGGTGCTGCCGGAGACCTTCATCCCTCGTGACATCAGTCCTGACGGCTCGGTCGTCGTGGGCGCCGACAAGAACACGATCGCGCGCAAGTACGTGGACGGCGAAGACATCTACCTCGGGTACTTGATCGGTGACAACGCGAGCGCGGCCAACGGGGCCAGCGCCAACGGTAAGGTCATCGTGGGCGCGAGCGGCACCAACTTCCTCTACGACACCTCGACCGCCGTCCGCTGGGACGGGCCGAACGTCACCGCCTTGCCGGCGGCGGAGGGTTACACCAATTGCACGGCGACCGGCGTGAGCGCGGACGGGCGCGTCATTGGCGGAACTTGCACCCACGATGCCTACGTGGTCGTGCGCTGGGTGGATGGCGTGTTCGATCCGCTCGGCATCGCGGAGGGCGTCGAGAGCTGCAACGAGGTCGTGGTCAGTGACGACGGTTCGACCCTTGCCGGCAGGTGCTCGATCTATCCGTCGAACCGCGGCTTCGTTTGGACCAAAGCAGCGGGCTTCAAGCTCCTGCCGACGTTATCCACTGGCAGCAACTGCACGCTTTCGGATGTGAGCGCGGATGGGACAGCGGCGGTGGGGGACTGCATTTCGGGTATCGCGGGCGGGGGCTCTGGCTACCTTTGGACCGCAGCGGGAGGCACCAAGGCACTGCTCAAGCAGGAAGTCGTACGCAATGGTTTGGGTGTTGCTATCTCCGGAAACGGTCTTCGAATACTTGGTGGCGACTCGGCACTTGTGCTTTGGGACGACCCCGAGGCGGCGCCGACCGTCGTACGCGACCTCTTGCCTCCGGGAGCTCCTGGCCTCGCGGGCTTGTACCTTGGAATTCCCATCGCCATGAGCGCGGACGGCAAGACCATAGTGGGTGGCGGTCAGCTTGAAGACGAAACATATCGTCGTTACATCGCTCGTATCGACGAGTGAGCGTCGCCGGCGGATCGCCCGTGCACGCTCGATTCGTGGAGGGTGGCAGCGATAACCCACGGTATATGATCGAGGATGACGCGTTGCTCGGACCGGCCGCGCTCAGAACCGCGCAATCCTAGGCATTTCGAGGGCGTTCAGAGCCGTGGCACCCGTACGGATTCGACTAAGCTGAAGGGGACATGGGCAGCATGTTCGATATCCTCCGGCTCGGTCCGGCCAAGGTCCCTTCTCCGCTTCGGCTGCGGACGGCGTCCGCAGAAGGTGAAGCCGATCAGCCCGTGAACTACGTTCGCGACGACGAGCGCGTCCTCTACCGCATCGAGCTCACCAGCCCCGGCCAGACGCTCTCTAGTACGGAGCTGGGCGAGCTCGAAAAGGCGGGCCCGCGCGAGAAGCTCTTCTTCGCGCCGGGGCGCGTGCACGCAGCGATCGTGACGTGCGGCGGGCTGTGCCCTGGGCTCAACGACGTGATCCGTTCGATCGTGATGACGCTTTGGAATCAGTACGGCGTGCGGCGCATCAGCGGCATCCGCTACGGCTACCGTGGGCTCTTGCCGGACGCGCCCTGGGAGCCGATGGAGCTCGAGCCCTCCGTCGTGGCGCGTATCCATCGCCAAGGCGGCACGATCTTGGGCGGCGCTCGCGGTGGCGGAAGTCGCACCGGGGAGATCGTGGACACCCTGCAGCGCCTCGGCGTGGACATGCTCTTCACGATCGGTGGCGACGGCACGCAGAAGGGCGCCGCCAAGATCGCAGACGAGATCAACGCGCGCGGCTTGTCGATCGCGGTCGTCGGCGTCCCCAAAACCATCGACAACGACCTGAGCTTCGTCGAAAAATCCTTCGGCTTCGAGACCGCGGTGACGGAAGGTCTGCGCGCGGTGGAAGGCGCGCACACGGAGGCGGAGGACGCCATCAACGGCGTGGGGTTGGTGAAGCTGATGGGGCGTGAAAGCGGGTTCATCGCCGCCCACGCCGCGCTCGCCTCCAACGACGCGGATTTCGTGCTCGTCCCCGAGGTCCCGTTCGACTTGGAAGGGCCGAACGGGTTTCTGGCTCACCTCCAAAGACGCGTGGAGAAGAGGGGACACGCCCTCGTCGTGGTCGCGGAAGGCGCGGGTCAGAAGTACGTGGAGGACCAGGGCGAGGACGCGGGCGGCAACCGCATCTTGGGCGACTTCGGCGTCCTGCTACGGAAGAGAATCTTGGCGCACTTCGCGGCGAACAACGTCGAGATCGCCATGAAGTACATCGACCCGAGCTACATGATCCGCAGCATGCCGGCTTGCGCCTCGGACTCCATCTACTGCGCGCGCCTCGGCGCGAACGCCGTGCACGCGGCCATGACCGGCCGCACCGCGTGCCTGGTCGGCCGCGTCAACAATCGCCTCGTGCACGTTCCGATTGGCGCTGCCTCCGACCGCCGCAACCGAGTGGACCCGGAGGGCGCGCTCTGGCGCGATGTCGTGAACGACACCGGCCAGCCTCTCGTCATGACGAACCCTTAGCGGCCCGCGCTCCCTCGAACGCGGCTAGCTCGCGGTCGTGCTTTGCTCGGTCTCGCCTTTGAGCTCGCTCTCGAGCTCCTGGAGGAGGCGCTTGGCGTTCTTGGAGAGCTTCTTCGGCACTTGGACCGCGACCATGACGTGCAGGTCGCCACGGCCGCCGCGATCCAGGCGCGGCGCGCCTTCACCCTTCACGACCACGACGCTGCCGGGTTGGCAGCCCGCGTCCACCTTCACCGTTACCTCGCGGCCGTCCGGCACGATGATCTTGGTGGACATGCCCAGAGCAGCCTCCGCGAACGACAGCGTCAGGCGCGTGCCGAGGTCATTGCCGTGGCGCTCGAAGTGCGAGTCCGCCTCTACCTCGATGTCCACGTACAAGTCACCGGCGGGCGAGTTGCCCGGACCCGGCATGCCCTGACCGGGGACGCGCAGACGCTGCTCGGTGTCGATGCCGGCGGGCACGTTGACCAGCACCTTGCGTTGCTTTTCGACTGCGCCTTGCCCTCGACAGACGTCGCACGGTACCGCGATGGTTTGGCCGGTCCCGCGGCAGCGCGCGCAGGGGCTGGAGAACATGATGAACCCGCGCTGCGCGGTAACCTGCCCAGTGCCGCGGCACTGGTTGCACGTCTCCGGCTTGGTGCCGGCTTTGGCGCCGCTGCCATGGCAGGTTTCGCAGCTGACCGCGCCGTGGATGGAGACCTCGTGCTTGCCGCCGGTGAGTGCTTGCGCGAGCGTGAGCGTGAGCTCCACTCGTACGTCTTGCCCGCGATCCGGTTGACGGCGCCGCCGGCCTCCGCCGCCCGCGAAGCCCCCGCCGCCGCCTCCGAAGAAGTCGGAGAACATGTCCTGGAAGTGGCTGAGGATGTCGCCGACGCCCGCGTTATTGAAGTCGAACCCGCCGCCGCCGAGCCCCGCATGGCCGAAGCGGTCGTAGGCGGCGCGCTTTTCTGCGTCCGAAAGCACGGAGAACGCCTCCGTCGCTTCCCGGAACTTCACCTCCGCTTCAGGATTGCCCTGATTGCGATCGGGGTGGTGCTTGAGCGCGCACTGCCGGTAAGCCTTCCGGATATCGTCGTCGCTGGCCTCACGCGCGACACCCAAAACCTCGTAAAAGTCGCGCTTTTCACTCATGCTGTAAGCTCATGGACCATGCGAACGGAACGGGGAAAACCGCGCGAAGTTAAATCGCGCGGGCTTGCTGTCAACGCCTGGCCGCGGCCGAAGCGCTTTTAAAGGCCCCGCAGAAGGAGAATCAGCCGTTTTCGGCGCTCGACGCGGTGCGTTTATTGGCGGCTTCCAGCGCCCACCGGGTCGCGATCAGGTCAGCCTGGCTCTTGGCCAGCTGCTTGGCGAGCTCGGTTTCAGCCAGCTTCTTGGCGGCCTCGGCCGGGTCCGCCGCGGGCGGCAGCTGGCGGAGCAGCTCCTTGCCGACGCGCTCCGCTTCCCGCAGGTCGCGCTCCAGTCGGCGAATGTGCTCACCACGTTCGCCGAGAGTCTTCTCGAGCGTGCCAAGCTCTGCGGTGGCGGCCGCCGCTTCTTCCGGCGACGGGCCGGCCTTCAGCTTGGCGCTCAGCTCCGCAAGCGTGGACTCCTGGGACTTGAGCAGCTGGTTCTTGTTTTCCAGCTCCTGGCGCAGCGCAGCAAGCTCGGCGTCGCGGGCGAAGACGCGCGTCTCCGCCTCGCGTAGCTCTGCGTCCCGCGCCGAGGCGCGTTTTTCCGCCTCGCGTAGCTCCGCGTCCCGCGCCGAGGCGCGTTTCTCCGCTTCGCGTAGCTGAACGTCGCGGGCGGTGACTCGCGTCTCCGCCTCGCGCAGCTGCGCGTCGCGGGCGGCCACCGCGTCCCGCCGGCTCATCAGCTCCGCGTCGCGATCCACCGATGCTTGGCGCTGGGCGGCGAGCTCTGTTTCCAGCTCGGCGAGCTTGGCCCGAGCCACTTGGTCCGCGCTGCGGGTGCGCCGCGCGGCCTCTGCTTCGCCGGCGCCGGTAATGACGCTGCGGTACGGCAGCTGCACGACCGCGAACGCCTCCAGCTCCACTGGCTGCGCGGAGGCCACCGCGATGAACAGCTCCGGCTCTTCCGCGCCGCTCGGCAAGAACGCCGTATCCAAAGACGGCTCTGGCGTACCTTCCGGCGCGAAGTCAGCGACGACGTAACCGACGAACGGGGCCTGCCCCAGCATGCGCACGTGCTCGAACTCGGCCTTCACCGCGTCGTACAGGGCGTAGTAGTCCAGGGAAACGCCGCCGCTCGGCCGGTGCGGCATGAGCGGGACCTGCACTTCCGGGTTCACGGTCGCGAGGATGGCGACGCCGCGCGGGGTGAGCGCTTTGCGCAGGCGCTTGACCAACGACGCCGGGTCCGCAATTCCCGCGTCCTCCACGACGCAGAGGTCGAAGGCGCCATCACGGAGGGCGAGCTGGCCGTCCGACAGCGCGGCGTACGAGAGGTTGTTCTGCCGATTCTTGGCGGTCGCCTCTGCCACTCGGACCGCGTCCGGATCGCAGACGTGGACGAGGCGAGCGCCGCGCTCGAGCAAGCGAGAGGGGAGCGCCGAGACCGCGGGGCCGACGAACAACACACGCCGCCCGCTGGCGACAGGCTCGGCGTAGGCAGCAAGAACGATGGCAGGCTCGATGGCACTCGACATGACGGGCGCGCAGCGTAGCCGCGGGGGCGCCGCTCGACCAGCGGCTTCAGCCCCCCGGGGTCGCGGACTCGAAACTGGTGGCTTTTGCCGCCTTCCACGCGCGGGCAAAGCTCCCGGGCAGCGGCTCGGCCAAGAGCGCGCCTTCCGCCAGGTACTCGTACATCTCCCCGTAGTGGTGCACGGCGGTGGGGCTGACGCGCCGGAGCACGTGCCAAGGGCGGAGCTCGGCGGGGCTGGACATGCCGCCCGCGGCGAGCAGCTCTACCAGCGCACGCACGGTGTTGCGCTGGTAGTTGTGCACGCGCACGGCCTTGTCCTCTACGACCAAGCCACGCACTAGCGCCGGATCTTGGGTCGCGACGCCGGTCGGGCACTCGTTGGTGTTGCACTTCTGCGCTTGAATGCAGCCGAGCGCGAACATCATGGCTCGCGCGCTGTTGCACAGATCGGCGCCGATCGCGATCTGGTGCGCCAAGTCGAAGCCGGAGATGACGCGCCCGCTGCCGATGACGCGGATCTGCTGCCGCAAACCCACGCCTACGAGCGCGTTGTGAACGAAGATGAGCGCTTCGTCCAGGGGCGTGCCGAGCACGTTGGAGAACTCCAGCGGGGCCGCGCCGGTACCGCCCTCGCCGCCGTCTACCGTGATGAAGTCCGGCGCGATGCCGGTCGCCAGCATCGCCTTGCAGATCGCCAGAAACTCACGGCGCTTGCCGATGCACAGCTTGAAGCCGACCGGCTTGCCGCCGGAGAGCTCACGGAGCTGCGCCAAGAAGTGCAGCAAGCCGTCCGGAGTTTTGAACGCGGTGTGGGTGGGCGGCGACAGCACGTCTTTGCCCAGCTGCACGTGACGAATTTCGGCAATCTCCGCCGTCACTTTGGCGGCGGGCAAGATGCCGCCGTGCCCGGGCTTGGCCCCTTGCGACAGCTTGAGCTCGATGAGCTTGATTTGTGGACTCTGCGCCTTGTCCGCGAAGCGCACGGGATCGAAATTGCCGGCTTCGTCCCGGCAACCGAAGTAGCCAGTGCCGACCTGCCAGCAGATGTCCCCCCCGCCCTCCAGGTGGTAGGGCGAGAGCCCGCCTTCACCGGTGTTGTGATAGAAGCCGCCGAGCTTGGCGCCGCGGTTGAGGGCCAAGATCGCGTTCTTGCTGAGCGCGCCGTAGCTCATCGCAGAAACGTTGAGCACTGCCGCTTCGTAGGGCTGCGTGCACGCGGGCCCGCCGATGCGAACGCGCGGCGCCTGCTCCGGCGGGTGCACGGCGCAGAGCGAGTGATTCATCCACTCGTAGCCCACCGCGTACACGTCTGCCTCCGTGCCGAAGGGCAGCGTGTCGGTCACGTTCTTGGCGCGCTGGTACACGAGCGAGCGCTGCTGTCGGCTGAAGGGGCGCCCGGAGGTGTTGGACTCCACGAAGTACTGCTGCATCTCCGGGCGAACTGCCTCGAACAGGTAGCGCAGCCGCCCCGCCACCGGAAAGTTGCGACGAATCGCGTGCCGCTTCTGCAGGAGGTCGTAGACGCCCAGCGCCACGAAGGTCAGCCACAGGGGCACGAGCCACAGCGCGCCCGACCAGCTGGTGTACAGGCCTGCGACGAGCGCGCCCAGCGCCACACAGACGATGAAAAAGAGCGCGCGCGGGGACATGCTGGGTACTACGGCTGCTGGCAGGGGGCCGGCACGTTGCACGGGGACCCGCAATTGAGCGCCAACGCGTAGCGCTCTATCTGCTCGGGCTTCTCGCGCCCCAGGCCAGTCCCGGCCAGACACAGCATGACCGAGTCCTGTACCCCGATCGGCTCCGCGGGGTCGCTGCAGCGGCGATTCAGGCACTGCCCCTGCTTCATGCCGTGCAGCGGCGGGCACTCCGCGTCCGACTCGCAGCCGAGAGGGCGGCAATCGAACGGGCCTTGCGGGTCCGCCCCCTCGCTGACGTCACACACGCCTACCAGGCGGCTGCCGAGCAGCAGGGCTTGCTGCGGCTTGTCCGCGCGCCGGGGACCTGACGTTTGAGTCACCCGGCACGGGCCGCTCTTGGGGCACGTTGCCTCGAACGTGCGCCCCTCTGTGTCTCGAAGGCTGAGCGGACCGCGGTTTTCGCACGAAAACGCCAGGCACGAGACTAGCAGCGTGCAAAGAAGCCAAGGCTGACTCACCATGAGCGAGGGCGAAGCTAGCATGATCGAATCGCTCAAGGGCCTGCTCGCAAGCACCGCGGTTCAATGCGGTTTAGTGGCGTTCTCGGTGCTGGCGGTCGTTGCCAGCATCGTGCTGGTACCCCGCTTCCTCGCGACGCTCCCGCCCAACTACCTGCAGGAAGGTGAGGAGCCGCGCCACTCGCTCCCGCTTCGCATCGCGCGGAATGCGCTCGGGGCGCTGCTGATCGCGCTCGGCCTGGCGATGCTGGTCTTGCCAGGCCAGGGGCTCCTCACGTTGCTCGTCGGACTGCTGCTCGTGGATATTCCTGGAAAGCACGAGCTGGTGCGTCGGGTGATGAGCCGGCCCAAGGTGCTGTTCGTCGTGAACAAGCTGCGCTCACACCACGGGGCCGGGCCGCTCCGCGCGTAAACGCGCTACTCCAGGTTCTTCTCGTAGATGCGATACGTTTTGTAGATCTTGCCGCCCATCAGCTTGATGCCGGTGTTGACGGGGCCGTTGTCCTCGAGAGTCCACGACAGCTCGCCGCCCTCCAGACCGAGACGTTTACCGGCGCTGTTCATCTTGGAGTAGAGGTAGGCGCTGAGCGCGGCGTACTTGCGATGGCCGCGGAACTTCTTGCGAATGCCGAGGATGATGAGGCGAGCGGTGTGCGGCCCGACTACTTTGAGGCGCCAAAGTAGCTTGGGCAGACCGAGCGGGCCGAGCTTGCCCTTCATGTCCGCAATCAGCTCGTTCAAGTTCGGCAGTGCCAGCGCCACCGCCGCAGGCTCGCCGTCGATCTCGGTGATGTAAGACAGCTCCGGGATCGCAATCAGCTTCAAGTCCGCGGCCATCTTGGAAAGCTCGCGCTCCGTTTGCTTGACGAAGCCCCAGTTGTCCTCCCAAGCGTCGTTGTACACGTCCATGATGATGCGCAGATCCGCATCGAGGTTCTTCATGTCCACGTGGCGGGACCTCACCTCGGGCATGGCCTCGATGGCCTCATGCGCCTTCTTCACGCGCGGCGGCACGTCCCCGACGTGGTAGCGCCAGGCGTACGCGTCCTTCAGCTTCGTGAAGCCGGCCTTCTCGATCAGGCCGCCTTGGTACGCACGGTGGTGCGGCATCATGATCATGGGCGGCGTATCGAAGCCGTCCACCAGGCAGCCCATCTCCTCGTTCAGCGAGAGCGAGAGCGGGCCTCGGATCTTCTTCATGCCGCGCGCGCGCAGCCACTTGCCGGCGGCGTCCAACAGCGCCTTGGCGACCTCTTCGTCCTCGATCGTATCCAGGAATCCGAAGCTGCCGACGTCGTCTTGGTAGCGCGCCAAGTAGTCGCGATCGATCTGGGCGGTGATGCGACCCACGCACCAGCCGTTGCGGTGCGCGGTGAAGATGACGCCCTCAGCGTGCTCGAAGAACGGGTTCTTCAGGCTGAGACGGTCCTTCATCTCCATGTCCAGCGGGCGGACGTAGTTGGGATCCCCGCGGTAAACGTAGTCCACCACGTTGAGGAAATCGTTTACCTTTCCCCCGATCGGCGTTTCACGAATCTCAATCGGCATCGCGGGCGCAGCTAACCGGCTCCGCCCCCCCGCGTCAACGCCACTCGGCGGCGCCGACCGGCTTCCGAGATTTTCTTACCGGAAGGTCGGAGGATGGAAAGGGGAGATTGGGGGAGCCGAGGCGCAAAGGATTGGCCCGAGGCCGACAAAGCAGCTTCTGCGAGAGGGCTGCGTCTTGGCAGCCCCCGAGGACGAGCAGAGGCGGAAAGGCGTTAGATGACGCCGTATTTTTTGCCGACCTTGGCGAACGCTTCCAGCGCGCGGTCCAGGTGTGCCCGCTCGTGCGTTGCCATGTAGCTGGTGCGCAGCATGGCGCTCTTCGGCGGCACGCCGGGAGAGATGAAGGGGTTGGTGTACACGCCGTGCTCTTCCAGCAAGTCGCGCCACATCATGATGGTGCGGAGATCTTGGCGGATGTAGATCGGAATGACGGCGGTCTGGGTGTGGCCGAGCTCGAAGCCGAGCTTGCGTAGCTCGTCGCGCATGTAGGTGAAGTTTTCGCGCAGCTTGTCCATGCGCCACGTCTCCTCTTGCATGACCTCCAGCGAGGCCATGGCGGCGGCGACGGACGGGGGCGCGGCGCTGGCGGCGAACATGAAGCTCGGCGCGAAGTGGCGGATGTAGTCCAGCACCTTACGCTCGCCGACCAGGAAGCCGCCGATGCTGGCGAACGACTTGGAGAAAGTGCCGCCGATGAGATCGACTTCCTTCTCTAGACCGAAGCTGTGAGCGGTGCCGCGGCCCCCGGGGCCGATGACGCCCACCGCGTGCGCGTCGTCCACGAGCAGGCGAGCGCCGTGCTTTTTTACGACCGGCACGATCTCGTCCAGCTTTGCGATTTCGCCCTCCGCGCTGAACACGCCGTCCGTGATCACGAACGCGCCTTCCCCGGCGTCCAGCTTCTCCAGCGCGCGGTCCAGCGACTCCGCGTCGTTGTGCTTGTAGCGCACGAGCTTGGCGCCTGCGGCCTGGCCGAGACGCACGCCGTCGTACAGCGAGGCGTGCACGTTGCGGTCGATGAAGGCGGTGGCTTGCTTGTTGCTGAGCAGCGCCGCGCACGTCGCGAGGTTCACCTGGTAGCCGGTGGTGAAGACGAGCGCGCTCTCCTTGCCCATGAACTCGGCGAGCCGATTCTCGAGCTCCTCGTGCAGCTTCATCGAGCCGTTCACGAGGCGTGAGCCGGTCATGCTGGTACCGAAACGGTCGATGGCGTTGCGCGCGGCCTCACGCACCTTGGGGTGCTTGGTCAGGCCCAAGTAGTTGTTGGAGCCGAGCATCAGCACGCGCTTGCCGTTGATCTCCGCCTCGGGGCCGTCGTTGAAGTCCAGCGGACGGAAGAAGGGGTAGATGCCCATCTTGCGCGCGTTGTCCGCGGCCATGAACTTGAAGGCCTTCTCGAACACGTCTTTGCCGCCGATGCTGGCGAGCGACGTGCGCTCCTTCATGGACTCGTCCATGTCCGTCGAGCCGGAGCTGATGTCCTTGCTCTGCGCTGCGGCGTGGCCGTTCTTGGCGTGGCCATTGCTGGCTCCGTTCGTCTGCCCGTTGCTCTTCGCCTCCGGCGCGCTCCTGCCGATGTTCTCGTCCAACGCGGGGTCGATGTTGGGCAGCTCGTGCCCGTTCTTGAGCACCGTCCACGCCGCCTTCAAACGGCCGCGCGCGTCCAGCAGGCCTTCCGTTGCCTTCATCACGCGGTCGTCCGAAACCCAGCGCATCACCGAGGGACGCAGGAGGGCTTGCTTACCTTTGTCGACGAGCGATTGACGAAGACCCATGGTGGCGGGTTCCTACGAGAGAAGTCGCGCAACGTCAACCGCAGGGCCTGCTAAGGATCCGGCGACTCTGCGGCTTGCTCCGCCGGCGGGGGCCATTCGTCCCGAGCCGGCTCCGCAAGCTCGATAGTGCGTAAAACCAAGCCTTCCGGCGGCGCGGTGATGCCCAAGTCCTTACGCAGCCCACTCGCCAAAGCGCGCACGACGGCCTCCTTAGGCAGGAAGCCGCGGCCGATGTCCACCAATGTTCCCGCGATGATGCGGATCATGTTGTAGAGGAATTTATTCCCCGTCACCGTGAGCTCGGTGATGCGCGAATCCTCCGCCGCGGGCGCGAGTGAGATGCGAAAGATGTGTCGCACCGTCTCCTCACGCGCGTCCGCCGAGCCGCGGAAGGCGCGAAAGTCGTGCTCTCCCTGGATCGAGGCGGCCGCTTCGCGCATGTGCAGCTGGTTCAACCTGTAGGGTATGCGCCACGCAAAGCGATCCACGAGCGGGTCGCGGGTGCGGCTCTCCAGGATGCGATAGACGTAAGTCTTGCTCACCACGCAGCGGCGCGGCTCGAAGCGCACGGGGGTCCGGGCGGCGCGCACCACCGCGATCTCGCGCGGCAGCTCGCGGTTGAGCGCCAGCACCCAGCCGCGCGGGTCGATATCTTTCGTGGAGTCGAAGGCGACGAGCTGGCCGCGCGCGTGCACGCCGGCGTCCGTTCGGCTCACGCCGCGCGTCGTGCTCGCCTTCGGGTCCACGGTGGCAATGGCGCCTTCCAGCTCGCCCGCGACGGTGCGCCCATTCTTCTGTTTGACGTAGCCCGAGAAGGGGGCGCCGTCGTAAGCCAGAGTCAGCAGCACGCCGTACAGCGCTGGCTCTGGCGCCGTATCCGGCGCGGCCACGGCTAGGCGCCGCCGGCGCCGGCGTCCGCCGACCCGGCCGTACCGGCTTCGCCACCGCTGCTCGAGCCGCCAGAGCCGCCGCTGCCGCTCGACCCTGGGCTGCTCGCCTCGCCACCGAGGCCGTCCGAAAAGGAGCTCACGGCGTGGCCGACCTCCGTGACGCAATTCGGCAAAGCGCCTTCACCCCCGCTGCCCACGTTGAGGCTGCGGTTGTCGTCCTCCGGAGCGGGAGTCTTTTGGATGTCGAACGGCTCCGGCAACGTGGAGCAGCGCTGGGGCGCCGTCTTTCCGTCTTCGTCACAAGCGACCGCAAGTAACGAGAAGGCGAGCGCTCCAAGCGCCACGGTTACCCGGCCGGAGACAGAGCCCGCGCGCATCATGGCTTGGGCATGAATCGCAGTGGAACGTTCACGTCTGCGCAACCCCCTTCGGGGGCTGGCAGCTGCGAGGCGCGAAAGTGGTTGGTCACGCAGCTCTTCACCATGGGGTCGCCCAAGGTGTCGTTCGCAACCGAGGCGCCGCAAACCTGACCGCCGGGGCCTACCTTCACGCTGACCAGCATGGTGCCCTGCAGAGTCGCGTTGGTGCTGAGCGCCTTTTGATAGCAGCCGCGCGCCTGGGCGCCGCGACCCGCGAGCGCGGATTGCAGCGCAGCGCTGGCAACGCCGGTGCAGACCTTGGAGCAAGGGCTGCTGCCGGTGCTGGCTACCGCTTTCTTCGGCTCTTTGTCGTCCGGCTTGGCGGACTCCTCCGGAGGGGGAGGCGGCGGAGGGGGCGGCGGCGGCTCATCCATGACCGCGGGGGTAGTAGGCAACG
>SECP01000057.1 GCA_004193285.1 Myxococcales bacterium
GATGCGCGGCGAGGGGGAGGGCGGCGGTGGGGGTGGAGCAGAGACGCGCTTTCGGCGAGCTGTTAGCGTCGGGAAGCGAAGGTGCCATGACGACCCCGTTGCTGCCGAAGCCCAGCGTCTTGCTTCGAACCGCGAGCGCAGCGGATGCGCCGTTGCTGGAGAACCTTCTGCAGCTTTACATCCACGATCTGAGCGCGATTTTCGAGCAGGTGGAGCTGGGGGAAGACGGCCGTTATGGGTACCCGGCGCTGGCTTCGTACTTGAGCGGCGCGCCCGAACGGCGAGCGTTCTTGCTGCGTGCGGATGGTCGCCTTGCCGGGTTCGCGCTGGCGCGCCTCGGCTCGCCGGCCCTCCCGGATCCGAGGGTGTGGGATGTCGCGGAGTTTTTCGTGCTGAAGCGGTTTCGGGGGCAGGGGGTCGGGCGCGCGGCGGCGCTTGGGTTGTGGGAGGAGCAACGCGGGGCGTGGACGGTGCGGGTCGCGAACAAGAACGTGTCGGCTCTAGCGTTTTGGAAGCGGGCGGTCGCGGAGTACCGGGGCGGCGCGGTGAGCGAGCTCGCGTGGTCGCCCGGCGCGGTGCCGTGGACCGTGTTTCACCTTCAGCCGAATGAGTGATACCGAGCGCGCGGCAGCAGCCTTCTGCGAGCTGGGCTGCGGCTTGGCAGCCCAAGCCGGATGGCCGGGGCGAATTTGCCGTGTAAAGCGGGATTTGCTGGCCAGGGCGGAAGTGGCAAGCTTGCTTTCCTGATGTTCGGCCCAAGAGCTGCGCGCGAAAGAGGGAGCCATGGCAACGTCGCGTGAGTTCAAGGTTGGAGCGTTCGCGCTGGCGGGGCTCTCGGTCGTCGGCGTGGTCGTGTTCATGATTGGCGAGGAGCGGAAGCTCTTCGAAACCAAGGCGCTGTACAACGCGCAGTTCGCCGAGGTGCAGGGCCTGCGTCGCGGCTCGCCAGTGCGCATGGGCGGCGTGGACATTGGCGCGGTGACGGAGGTGGCTTACGGCGAGTCCGCGAGCGACCGGCAGATTCACGTGAAGATGGACGTGGTGCGGGCCGAGTCACGCCGCATCCGTCAAGACAGCATCGCCACCATCGAGGGCAAGGGCCTGCTCGGCGACAAGATGATCGTGGTGAGCGTCGGCAACGAAAAGCTCCCCCAGATCCAGCCCGGCGGCGTCATCCCCTCCAAGGAGGGGGACGACATGGCCGCGCTGATGGGCAAGCTCGGCACCATCACCGGTCAGGTGGAGAAGGTGGTCGGGAACCTCGAAAAAACGACGAATTCTCTCGCCGACGAGAAGCTCCACGACAACCTTCGCGGCAGCGTTGAGTCGATGAACGGCATCCTCAAGTCGGTGGACGGCGGGGACGGCTACGTGGGCAAGCTGATCAAGAGCCCCGAAGAGTCCCAGCGCTTGTCGCAGGTGATGCAAAACCTGGAGAACGCGACCGCTCAGCTGAACAAGACGACCGCGAGCATCAACTCGATCTTGGCGCGCGTCGAGCACGGACCCGGTCTGGCGCACGAGGTGCTGTACGGAGAGGAGTCTTCCAAGGCGGTGTCGCAGTTCGGCGGCGCGGCGGACGAGCTGCGGCTCACGTTGAAGGGCATCCGTGAAGGCAACGGCCTCGCGCGCGGCGTGCTGTTCGGCGGCGAAGGAGATTCGCAGCAGGTGGTCGCCAACTTGAACCAAATGAGCGGTGACCTGAAGCAGATCGTCTCCGACGTGAAAGCCGGTAAGGGCACGCTCGGCGCGCTGCTCGTCGACCCTTCCGTCTACGAGGATCTGAAGGTCGTGCTCGGCAACGTGGAGCGCAACAAGGCGCTGCGCGCGCTGGTGCGGTACTCGATTCGCCGTGACGGCGCGCAACCCGGCGTGGAGGTGCGTGACCCGGCGCCCGCCACCGCCGGCGAGAAGAAGCCGGACGGCGCGGAGAAGATCTCGGTCGAGGTCGGCGGCTCACCGCGCGTGCCCGAAGGGCAGTAGTCTTTCGTCGCGCTCCAGCATGGCTGAGCGCGCGGTGAAAAAGATCTCGCCTGCGGGAAAATGCTCCGGCTCACTCGCGAAAAATAGCGAGGTTGGCGGTGGATCGGCTCTTGCTGATGCGCCGAGCATGCTTAGACCCTCCCGCTCTTCCTTCGCGCTTTTTTCCTCCCTCGGCCTGCTCCTCGTCGCCGCTCTTCCTACGACCGGCTGCTCGTCTTCGAACGATGATGGTACGGGCGCTCCCGCCAGCTGTAACGGCCTGGACGCGACGGTGAAAGCACAGGCCACGCTGCGCGCGTACGCAGAGGCCGTCACCTCGCTGCGCACCCGCGCGCTCGAGGTGGAAGGTAAGTTTTTGGCCGTGTGCAACGCCATCAACGCGGACCTGAAGCTGGACACCAGCAAGACGACCGCGGCCGAAGCCTGCGGGGTGCTCAAGAAGCGCATCGACGCCGCCGCGCAGGCGGGGGTGATGGTTCGCGCCAGCATCGACTTCACCTGTCGCGCGGACTTCAGCGTGCAGGCCGATTGCGAAGCGAGCTGCCAGGTCGATGCGGGTTGTGACGTGAAGGCGCAGTGTACCGGCGGCGAAGTGGTGGTCGAGTGCAACGGCAAGTGCAGCGGCTCTTGCGACGTGACCGCCCCGAGCGTGGAGTGCTCCGGTACCTGCCAAGGCTCGTGCAGCGCGGACATTCAAGCGCGCTGCATGGGCGAGTGCGAGGGAACCTGCACCGCGCCGAGCTTCGAGGGAACCTGCGAGGCCGGCTGCACCGCGGGCTTCGAGGGCACTTGCGACGGCACCTGCGAGGGCATGTGCAACGGCATGAATACCAGCGGCGCCTGCGCCGGCACTTGCGAGGGCAAATGCACCGGCAAAGCGACCGGCAGCTGCAACGCGCAGTGCATGGGTAAGTTCACGGGCGGCGAGTGCCAGGGGACCTGCATGGGGTCCTGCGTGACGAGCGGCATGGCCAAGTGCGAAGGCACCTGCAACGGCACGTGCTCGTACGAGCCAGGCGCGGCCAAGTGCCAGGGCACGTGCCACGGTGAGTGCGACGCTCAGGTGAGCCCGCCGACCTGCACGGGTGAGCTCAACTGCTCCGGCTCCGCGGAGTGCCACTCCAGCTGCCAGGCCAAGGCCAGCGCCGAGGTGGATTGCCCGCCGCCGCGCGCCACCGTCACCGCAACCGGCGACGCGGAGCTCCTCGCGGCCCTGCGCGCGCACATTCAAGACTGGGGTGAGGCGGTGAACCTCACCTTGGCTCTCAAGGGCCCGATCGGGGAGGTCGCGGGCAAGACCGTCGGCGCCTTCCAGGCGGTCGGTGACATCGGCCTCTCGGGCGCCGCCTGCATGGCGAGCTCCCTCTCGGCCGCCGCCGAAGCGCAGGTCAGCATCAGCGTGTCGGTGCAGGCGAGCGCCAGCGTCTCGGCGGGCTGAGATTCAACGAAAGCCGCGCAAGGCGGTCCCGCCGCTCAGCATGCTCGTGAACGGCTCCGCGAAGAACATGTACGGGTGGACGACGTCCAGCTTGCTGGCGTCGTCCAATCGGGCGCGGTGCTCTTCCGGAATATCTATGGAGAGCGCGGCCACGTTGCTCTCCAGCTGAGCGCGCTTGGTGGCGCCGATCAACGTGGAGCCCACGCCCGCGCGCCCGACCACCCAGCTCAGGGCGACCTCCGCCGGTGGCTTTCCGAGCTCCCGCGCGACCGCGGTCAACGCATCCAAAATATCCCAGTTTCTTGCGCTGAACTTTGCGAAGCCGGGGTTGCCGGAGTCCTTGAGGGTCTGAAGGCGGCCTTCGCCGACCCCGGTGCTGCCCTCGGTGGGGCGCTGGTATTTGCCGCTCAAGAAGCCGCTGGCGAGCGGGCTCCAAGGCACGATGCTCATGCCGAGCTCACGGGCGAGGGGCACGTGCTCGCGCTCGATGTTGCGCTCCACGAGCGAGTACTCGAGCTGCAGCGCGACGATTGGCTCTTTCAGGTGCTCGTCGGCGAGCGTCTGGTAGCGCGCGGCGTACCAGGCGGGCACGTCCGAGAGCCCCACGTGCAGCACCTTGCCCTCGCGCACCAGGTCGTTCAACGTCGTCAGCACCTCCTGCACGGGCGTGACCTGGTCCCAGGCGTGAAGGTAGTAGACGTCCACGTAGTCCATGCCGAGACGCCGCAGCGACCCTTCCAAGGCGCGGCGGATGTTCTTGCGACCGTTGCCGCCTGCGTTCGGGTTGCCGGCCTCGGCGTTGAAGCTGAACTTGGTGGCGACGACGACGCGATCGCGTAGCTTTCGCTCCGCGACGAACTTGCCGACGAGCTCCTCGCTCTTGCCCGAGGTGTAGCCGTCGGCGGTGTCGATGAAGTTGCCGCCTGCGTCCACGTAGTAGTCGAAGAGGTCGCGGCAGGCTGCCTCGTCCGCCCCCCAGCCCCAATCCGTGCCGAAGGTCATGGTACCGAGCGCGAGAGGGCTGACGCGCAGACCCGAGCGACCGAGCGTGGTGTAGTCCGTGAGTTTCATGAACGGTAATGTGCGCGTCAGCTCGCTTTCTCGGAAGACGGGCAATGCTGGAAGCACTATGAAGTAATGCTTACAAATGCTCGGGCAGCTCCAAGGGTTGGAAGTCTTCGTAACTGTTGCGGAAGAGCGAGGCTTCTCCGCGGCGGCACGTAAGCTGGGCGTCAGCGCCTCCGCTGCCTCCCAGGCGGTGCGAGCGCTGGAGGAGCGGCTCGGCGTCACACTGCTGCTGCGCACCACGCGCAGCGTGAACCTCACGGAGGCGGGCCAGCAGCTGCTTCGCCGAGTCGGCCCCGCGCTGAGCGAAACCAACGCGGCGCTGCGCGACGTGAAGCAGGAGCTGGGCCGCGTGCACGGCACGTTCAAGCTCACGGTGGGGCGCGTCAACGTTCCGCTGGTCGTCGAGCCGCTGCTCGGCGCGCTGCTCGGCAAGTACCCGGAGCTGGCCATCGAAGTATCCGTCGACGACCGCTTCGTGGACATCGTGAAGGAGGGCTTCGACGCCGGCGTTCGGCTGGAGGAAGCGATCGAGCCCGACCTCACCGCGGTGCGGCTGCTGCCGCCCTTTCGGCTGTTGGTCGTCGGCTCGCCGGACTACCTGGCGCGCCGGGGCCGGCCCAAGAAACCGCGCGACCTGCTAGCCCACGAGTGCATCACTTACCGCTTGCCCGGTACCGGCTCTACCTACCGCTGGGAGCTGGAGCGCGCGGGTCGGGAGGAGCAAGTGGCGGTCAAAGGGCGCCTCGTCTGCAATGACTCCACCCTCATGCTGCGCGCGGCGCAGGCCGGCTTGGGGCTGGCCTACTTGCTGGAGCCGGAGGCGGCGCCGCTGCTTGCTCGGGGGGAGCTCGAGATCGTGCTCGAAGATTACGCTCCGCGCGTGGCCGGGCTCTTCTTGTACTTCGCGCGCGGCGCAGAAAAGCAGCCCAAAATGCGCGCCTTCATCGACACCGCGCGCCAGGTGTTGAGCCCCAAGTAGCGGCTGGGAAGCTCAGCCATCGCTTCCGCCTGCGCCTGGAGGCGGCTGGCGGCGCGACCACGAGCAAGAAGCAGCGCGCCGGGCGCGGAATCGAGCTCGTGATCGGTACCTTCACAGGGTTTCTAGATAGTCGGTGAGGGCGCGCAGGTCTTCGCTCTTCAGCTGGCTCACGACGCCGTGCTTGCCGGTGTCACACGTCGTGAAGCGATCCAGCAGAGTCTTGGCGCAGCCGTCGTGAAGGTAAGGCGCGCGCGCCCACAAGCCGACCAAGCCCGGCACTTGCATCACGCCGTCCAAGCTCCCCACGTCCACCGTTTGATCGTTGCTGAAGCGGCTGCCGCTGTGGCATGTCGCGCAGCCGACGGTCGCGTCGTTGAACAGGGCTTCTCCGCGCTCGACGCTCGCGGTGCGGCTGGCCGCGGGCGCCGGCATGGCCGGCAGCACGTCCAGGTAGGAAGCGAGCGCCATGTTTTGCTCGGCATCCAGCTGCGGCCCGCCCATGCGGCCTTGCATGACGTCCCCCGTGAGGGCCGCGAAGTCCGTCTCCAGGCCGTCCCAGTGGAAAGGCTCGGTGCCGAGCAAGCCGCCGCGCAAGGACTGCGTCCGGCGCGGACCGAAGCCCGAGAAGTGCCAGGTGCGGCCGTCCTCCTGTCCCTCCGGGTGGCACGAAGCGCACGCCAGGCCCGAGCTGGTCTCCAGGTGGAACAGCTGACTACCAGTGTCCTCCAGGCTCTCACCCGGAAGCTCGATGCCCAGCGAGCCCACGACCAGGCTGCTCGGCTCCCGGTACTGAAGGACCGGAACGTCCCCCGCAAAGGCGACCGCGACGAGCTGACCTCTGGGTACCTCGGACGGGGCTGCCTCGACCTCACCGTCCACGAACGTCTCCGTGGGCTGGGCGGAGAGCGCGAGCTGCGACGGCCGCAGCAGCAGGTTGCGACCGAAGCGCGAGCCCTCCACCGGGTGCTCTACCGCGGCGGCTGCGAGCAAGAAGCGCCCGGAGACGGGAGACTGCGCGACGTCTACCGGCAGTGGAGCGGCGAGCGCCACGCTCGTACCCTGCGCGGAGCCTTCTTCGGTCACGATCGTGATGGCGGTGCTGACCATGCCGCCCGACGCGCCGGTCGCGCCGTAGCCGCCTGCGCTCGCCACCACTTCGCCCGCGAACGCGCGCTGATGCACCACCACCACTCCGCCCGTCGCGCCGGGCACCATGCGCCACGCCACCGAAGAGACGCTCTCGCCTTGGCTGCCAGCAAGGCTCGGCAGAAACATGCGCCGGAGCACCTTCCCGGTAGAGTCCAAACGGAGCACCTCCGCGGCGCGGAACAGGCTCACCCACAAGCCGTCCGACGCGATGACTACGTCGCGCAGATCGCGCTCCAGGGTGAGGGTCCGTACCGGCTCGTTCTTCTTCGGGTCCGTGGAGAGCGACACCAGCTTGCCCTCCGCGCAGGCGACATGGACGACGCCTTCTGCGCTGGCTACGCCGCGCGGGTACGCGCAAACGCTGCGGGCTCCGAGCAGCTCGCCCCGGCTAGGGTCCAAGCTGACGAGCTGGCCGCTACCTCGCAGCGCGACGTGAACGACGCCGGCAGCGTCCTCCACCGCGCGGCCCGGCTCCGCCCCGGCCTCCAGGGAGATGGTCCGTGAGACCGCCGCCCGCTGCAGGTCCACCACGAACAGCTGGTCGCGATCGGGGTCGGCGACGACCGCGGTCTTCTGATCGCGAAGCACGAGCAAGGTGCCGCCGCTCACCGGCCGCAGCGCTCGCTCGGAACGAACGACGGCGCCTGGCAACGACGACTGCGCCCCGAAATCTATCCCGGGCTCCCCGCCCTCGAATCCGCTGACCGGTCCAGCCATAGGCGGTGTTCCGGCGCTGCCGTCGCAGCCCATTGCCATCAACGCTACCGCTCCGATACCCCAACTTGCTTTCGACATGCCTCTAACCTCCCAGCACCGGCGCTACCTTAGCAGCCCGGCCCCTGGGCCACCACTAGCGCGGAGCGGTCGCGAGCGCCTGCGCGAAAAACTTAGAGTTCTTCGCCAGTTCCTCGAGGTAGCCGCGGACGTCAGCTCTCGCGGTCGGCCCCAACTTGGCGAAAGGAACGACGTCCTTCTCCGGAACGAAGCGGAAGGTGAAGTTGATCCTCCGCGTCCGGAAGCCCTCGATTTCCGGCGGCAAGGCGACCCCTTCGCGCTTGTCCACCCGCTGAACGCGGTGAAAAACGCGATCTTTAAAGAAGCTGCCGCCGAAGATCTGGAGGCTGCCGTCGTCCAGCCACTGGGAGGCAAGGGGCGCGTCGCGCTCGCCGATGCGCTTGGACTTCACGAATTGAAACAGCGCTCGCTCGCCTATCGAGAGTGAAGCGACCGGGCCTGGCTCGAAGTCCCGGTGCTCGCCGACGCGGGCGGTGTCCACCCAGCGCTCAGCTTGTTGGCGCGCGCCGTAGAAGTTCACCAGGCACGTGTTCAGCCGGTAGCCGGGGGGAATATCTTTGCGGGGGAACAGCTTGGCAATGCGGCGCTCGCTGTCTTGCGCGACCTTGGCCAGCGCCTCCGGGAAGGGCTCGGCGGCGACGCAGCGGTCCGCGGTGCCGCGCGGCGGCCGGTAGTAATCCAAGCAGGCGAACTGCCAGTTGCCGAGCCAGTACACCGGGCGGAGCAGCTCCCGCTGCGTCTGGCCCGCGGGCGGATCGCGCAGCGTGGAGTAGCGCTGCTCCCAGATCGGCCGGAGCGTTCCCAGCCAAGAGAGCAGCTGCTCGCGCTCCCGCGGCTTCAAATAGGCCGGGAAGTAGTGGTGCCCGCGCGGGTCGTGGAATTCTCGAGCCGAGCGAGCCGAACCAGACAGAAGCGGCTGAGCCAAAACGTCAAAAAACGCTTACACGAGCGTGGCCCGAGCGTGAAGGGTTATACTCGGCGCATGCGTTTTCTGGAGCGGCTCGGCCGCGCGATCCTGATCCTGACCGTGTTCGGAATCGCTTCGTATTTCTCCATGCAATCCGGGACGGGCGGCTTGTGGCGCGGTCTCGAATCCGCGCACGCCGTCACGGCGCCGGGCCAGCCCAAAGCGCCTTATGACCTCACCCAGCTGGTGGCGGTCAACGAAACGCTCAACACCATCCGCACCAAGTACGTGGACCCGAGCCGCGTGAAGCCGCGGCAGATGTTCCTCTCTTCGCTCAACGAGATTCAGCGCGAGGTCGCGCAGGTCATCGTGCGCCACGAGGACAAAGCGAAGGTCGTCAAGGTTCAGGTGGACAGCGAGTCCGCCGAGTTCCGGGTCGACAACGTGCAGGGCCCTTGGGACGTTGCGGCCCGCCTCCGCGAGGTGTTCAGCTTCCTGCAAGCGAACCTCAAGGACACGGAGGTGGATCTTCGCGAGGTGGAGTACGCGGCTTGCAACGGCATGCTGCGCACGCTGGACCCGCACAGCGTGTTCCTCAGCCCGGAAGCGTACCGGGAGATGAACCTGTCCACCTCCGGGCACTTCGGCGGCCTCGGCATCGTGATCAGCATCCGTGACCAAGCGCTCACGGTCATGCGTCCCATGCCCGGCACCCCCGCCGGGCGCGCAGGGCTGAAGCGGCTGGACCGCATCACCAAGATCAACAACGAGTCCAGCCTCAACATGCCGCTGGACGACGCGGTGGGCCGCTTGCGCGGCAAGCCTGGCTCCAAGGTCACGGTTTGGATTCATCGAGACGGCACGGAGGGCTGGCCCGGCTCACGCCCCTTCGAGCTCACGCGCGAGGAAATCCAGGTAAAAAGCGTGGACTACCGCGCCCTCGGCAACGGGGTCGGCTACGTCCGCCTCAAGCAATTCCAGGCCTCGAGCTCGGACGAGCTGGACGAAGCGCTGGGAGAGCTCGGCAAGAAAGAGAAGATCAAGGGCCTCGTCTTGGACCTCCGCGGCAACCCCGGTGGTCTGCTGGAGCAGGCGGCCAAGATCGCCGACCGCTTCCTGGAAGACGGCGTCATCGTCTCCACCGTCGGCACCTCCGAGGGCCGCGAGGAGAAGCGCGCCACGCGCCACGGCACCGAGCCGAACTACCCGATCGCGGTTTTGGTCAATGGCTCCAGCGCCAGCGCCAGCGAGATCGTCGCGGGCGCGCTCAAGAACTTGGACCGCGCCGTGATTGTCGGCCAAACCACGTTCGGAAAAGGCTCCGTGCAGCTGGTGTTCCCGAACGTGACGCCGGAGCACGCTGCGCTCAAGCTGACCATCGCTCAGTACCTCACCCCGGGAGACATCTCGATTCAAGGCGTGGGCGTCGCGCCGGATGTCGAGCTGGACCCGATGACGGCGGACAACTTGGAGATGGACCTGTACCGCTCCGAGCGCGCGCTGCGTGAGCGCGACCTCACGAAGAGCCTGACCGGCGCGGCCAAGCACCCGACCGAGCAGTCCTTCTTCCGCATGCGTTACAACTTGCCCGAGTCCGAGCGCGCGAAGATCCGCGAGCGTGGCGGGGACATCGAGGACGAGTTCGAGCTCGATATGCCCATCAAAATTGCCCGCGATTTGGCGGCAAAGATGGGCCAGGGCAAGCGCCCGGACCAGCTCCGCACCATCAAGCCGGTGCTGGAGAAGCTTCAGGTCACGGAGGTGGACGCAGTGGCGGGGGACCTCAAGCGCATCGACGTGGACTGGGCGGCGCCGCCGAAGGACTTCGCGAACGCGCCCAAGCCGGGCGACTTCGAGGTTACGGTCAAGACCGATCGCCCGAACGACACCGTCACCTCCGGCGACAGCATGTCGCTCAAGGTGTCGGTCAAGAACAAGGGCACGACGCCGATTTACCAGCTGCGCGGTATCACGAAGAGTGACGGCCCGTACTTCGACGAAAAGGAGCTGGTCTTCGGCAAGATCGGCGCGGGCGAGACGAAGACGGCCACGGTGCCGCTCGGCTTCTGCGACCTGGAAGGGCACAAGCCTGGCTCCACGGAGCCGGTGCCGCTGGATGCGAAGCGCGTGTGCAAGGTGCCGCTGGACGCGGACACCCGCGCGGACGTGGTGAAGGTGCGCTTCTTCGCGGAAGGCTCCGAGCCGCCTCAGGAGGCGGAGCTCCGCACCACCATCACCGCGCAGCCGCAGCCGATCTTCGCTTACACGTATCAGATCGCAGACAACCGCCCTGGCAACGGGGACGGGCAGATTGCCCGCGGCGAAGGCGCGACCGTGTATTTGACGGTGAAGAACGTCGGAAAGGGCAAGTCCTTCGAGACCCAAGCCAACCTCCGCAACCTCACCGGGGACGGCCTCTTGCTGCACGCCGGCCGCTTCGACGTCTCCAACCTCAAACCCGGGGACACGCGCACCGTCGCATTCACCTTCGACGTTCTCGACGAGCTCCAGGAAAACTCGATCAACTTCGAGCTCAGCGTCACCGATCGGGACCTGCGCGTCGGCTCGAGCGAGAAGGTGAAGCTGCCGCTCACGAAGAGCCCGCTCGCGCTCGTGAAGGCGACGGGCAAGGTCGCGCTGCAGAGCGTCGCGGGCGTGCGCGGGCAGCCGCTCGGCGCGGCGCCGGTCGTGGCGGAGCTGGAAAAGGGCTCGGTGGTGGACAAGCTCGGCACCTTCGGCCCGTACACCAAGGTGAGCCTGGGCGATGACCGCTTCGGCTTCGTGGAGACGAAGGCGCTGAAGGACGGCGCGGCCGGCGCGGTCAAGGTGGCGATCAAGCCGCTGCTCACCCACTCGCCGCCGCTATTGGAGGTCACGCCGGCCAAGCTCGCCGTGCGCGACGCCAAGGTGCACATCGAAGGTCAGGCCAACGACTCGGACAAGGTGCTGGACGCCTTCATCTTCGTCGGCTCGCGCAAGGTCTTTTACCAGTCCAATCGCAAGGCCGAGGACCCGACGAAGCTCAAGTTCTCGCTCGATACGGAGCTGCAGCCAGGCGTCAACATCATCACGGTGGTGGCGCGCGAGAGCGAGGACACCACGAGCCGCTACACCATGATCGTTCGCAGGGACGGTCCGAACGGTGAAGCCCTGAAGACGACCCGCGGCGAAGCGTTGGGCGAGGACTTGGGTCTCGACAGCGAGTGACCGCCCGCCCTCTGAAGTAGTGAGGCCGAGTCTCGTTCGAAGCGACCCCCGCCAGCTGGCGGGGGAGACCGGCCTACCCCCGCTCGCTCGGGCTCCGGTTGGAGCTGCGCTACGTCATGGGCGACGAGCGCTGATGGCGCCGTCGTCGCTGCGCCACGTGACCTCCACCGAGGTCGGAGCGCGGAACGCGAGCAGCAGCGAGAACGTGCCTCGCGTGTGGTAGTACGTCGTCTGCCACTCCTGGAGGTCATCGGCTGCGTCGAAGCTCGTGAGGTCGTGCCCGGCGCCTCGGAGCTGCTGCGCGAGGTCCGTACCGGTGCGCTCCCAGGTGGTGCCGGTGAGGTCGCTGAAGCGCGCGTGGGCGATGTCGGCGAGCCGCTCGCAGAGCTCGCGGACGGCCTCGGGCGACCCCTTCAGGAAGGCGGCCGGCGCGAACGGCGAGGGAGCCGGCGACGGCTTCTGGGGCTTCGGCGGGCGCTTCCGGTCGGGCCTGGGGGGCATGGGGAGCGCGAACGTAGCGCGGAAACTGGCGGAAGCAGGTGTGTCACGACGTTTCTACCCCCCGCCGGGATAGGTCGCGCTATGGGAGGCCCGCCCAATGAGTGACAGCTCACCCCGCGGCCGCCTGCTCCGCTACTCCGCCGACTGGCGCCCAGTCACCCTGGTCCTGGCCGCGTTCCTCCTGCACGTCGCGGTCTTCGTCTGGGCCTCGCCCTGGCTGGCGGTGCTCGCGCTGCCGGCGATCGTCGCGGTGAGCACGGTCGTCGCGGCCTTCAACCACCACCACCAGCACGTGAACGTGTTTCGCTCCCGCGTGCTGAACCGCGTGTACGACGTGGTGCTTGCGGTGCAGAGCGGAGTCGGCCCCTACACGTGGGTGCTGCACCACAACCTGGGGCACCACTTGAACTACCTGAACCAGCCGCCCTGCGCGAGCCCGGACGAGTCGCACTGGACGCGCGCCGATGGCAGCCAGATGGGCCGCTGGGAGTACACGCTGCACACGTTCCTCCACCACCAAGTGGACGTGTACCGCATCGGCCTGCGTCATCCGCGCGTGCTCCGCAGCTACCTGCTCATGAAGGTGCCTTGCTACGCGTTCATGGCCGCCGGCTTCTACCTGAACCCGCTCATGTACCTGCTGGTGTTCTTCGTACCGAGCCTGCTCACGCTGATGCACACGTGCTACGCGACGTACGAGCACCACGCCGGGCACAGCGCGACGGAGCACGTGGAGGCCAGCGTGAACCGCGAAAATACGCTGTTCAACCTGCTCACCTGCAACCTCGGCTTGCACACCGCTCATCACATGAAGCCGGGGCTACATTGGTCCGAGCTCCCCGCGCTGCACGCTCGCATCCGCCCGCAGATCCCGGAGCGGCAGCTGCTCCGCGCCTTCTGGTGAGCTCACGCTCGCGCCGTTTTCGCGCGCGATAGGCAGCGCACGCGACGAGTCGCAGCGAAATCCTTCGAGGGGCGCGCGAGCCTTGCCAGCGGCCCGGCGTGCCCGCTGCGGCTCGAGCCCTTCCCGCTAAGCTCGCGCGGAGCGGTCGAAGATTGCGCCCGACTTTCCCCCCGGCTTGGACCTTTTGCGCGCGGCTGAATAGCTGAGCATAAAACTCCTCGGCTCTGGCCAAAGACGTCGTGACGCTTGGAGAAAACACGCCAACATGGGAGCGGCATGCGCAGCGCTTTCGTCCTTGGGTTGGTGGTTTTGGCAGGTTGCAGCTCGAGCGAGCCGGACTACGTGCCGCCCGGGGCCGCGGGGTCCAGCAGCGGTGGGCAGGCCAACGTGGCCGGTAGCGGTGTGGGGCCTGGAGCGGGTACGAGCTCCGCGGCAGGTGGCGGCGGCGGCGCCGGCTCGGCGGCAGGCAGCGCAAGCGGCAGCAGCGCGCAGGGCGGTAGCAACGCGCAGGGCGGCAGCAACGCGCAGGGCGGCAGCAACGCGCAGGGCGGCAGCAACGCGCAGGGCGGCAGCAACGCGCAGGGCGGCAACAACGCGCAGGGCGGCAACAACGCGCAGGGCGGCAACGGCTCCGCGGGTAGCAGCGGCGGTCCAGGGACCACGAACAAGGTGTTCAGCGAGTGCCGCCTCCACTTCGGCACGATCGACAGCAAAGCCAAAGAGCACCCTGAGCTCATCAAGGAGCTGGACTTCTTCACCCCCGGCTGGATGGGCCTCGCGGATACGTTCGATCAAAAGTACGTGTGCGACGAAGCGAAAGAAGGAGCCGTGCTCGGCAAGCAGGTGCCGGTCATCGTCGCGTACGTGTCGGCGTTTTACGCGAAGCGGCACCACGGCAACCTGTGCGACTGCAACGTCACCACGTGCGGGCAGACCGACGGCAGGCCGAACGACCTTTGCAACTTCGGCGCGGAGTACGTGAAGCAGGAGCTCCAAAAGATCATCGCCGTTTACGAGAGCTACGCCAAAGGTTACGCGGACTGCTACGGCACCACGCGCCCGATCGTGTTCGAGATGGAGCCGGATTGGTATCAGTACACGGGCAGCTCGCAGCGCACGCCGCTCAGCAAGCAGGAGGCGGGCACCATCATGGGTCAGTTCGTGACCGCCATGAAAAAGCACCTGCCGAACGCCTTCTTCTCGCTGGACGTGTCGCCCTGGGTGGACGACAACGGGGCCACCAACGGCAAGAGCTGGTACTCGAACTTCGACCTCTCCAAGTTCACGTTCATCAACACCTCCGGCGGCAGCACGGAGGCGGGAAACACGAAAATCCGCACCTCCAACAACATGACTTGGGCGGGGGTGGGCCAGGTTACCGGCAAGCCCCTGCTGGCCGACACCGGCTACGGCGCCAACGGCAACTCCGCCGGCCACGACGCCAATTGGGACTCGGTGCAGAACCTCAACGCCCGCATCGACGACGGCGTGCTCTCGATCAGCCAGTACAATCCCAAGAGTGATTGGGCGGCTACCATCGCCAGCATTCGCGGCCAGCTGAAGAAGCCGAAGCAGTGCCCCTGAAGCGCGGGCGCAACCGCGGTTGACAGCGCGGCGCGCCGTGACACCATGCGCGCCGCCATGTCACAAGCCGAGTACTCGAACGTCGTCGCCGTCGCCAAAGCCAACGTCTACTTCGACGGCAAGGTCGTGAGTCACACCATCAAGCTGGCGGACGGCTCGAAGAAGACGCTGGGCCTCATCTACGCCGGCGAGTTCCACTTCGGGACGGACGCGCCGGAGCGCATGGACATCACCGCCGGCACTTGCGAGGTGCGCATCGACGGCGAGACGGAGTGGAAGACGTACGAGGGCGGGAGCTTCTTCAAAGTACCGGGAAAGTCGGGCTTCGACATCAAGGTCGGCTCCGGCATCGCCGAGTACGTCTGCTCTTTCGAATGAACACTGGGCGCGCCCCCGGTTAGCGCCGCCACATCCACAAGTTCTGCGGCTCCCGCGGCGGCTCGTACACGAACCACGCGCCGCGGTGCTGCACGTACCAACGGTCCTCCACGCGGTAGAAGACGAGCCCTCGGTGCTCGACGCGGGGGTAGCGTTCGACCGCGGCCGGAGGCGAGACGCGCTGATAAGGGCTCGCGGCAGGGCCACAGCCCCAGAGCGCCAGGACGGCGAGCAGCGATGCCAGGGAGCGTGAGAAGACGCTCATGGGCTCCAATGTACCGCGGTGTGGGTGAAGCGCGAGCTCGAATGATTCGTAGGCGCTTCGGACACTCACCGAACGATGCGCGCGCGAACGTCGACTGCAATCATCACGGTGCTTTGCGTCTTGGGTGCGGCTTGCTCGCCCGACCACGCGGGTCCGAGCGGGGCGGCCGGGCATAGCGCTTCGGGGGCTTCGTCCCAGGGCGGCTCCGAAGAAAGCGGAGGTCGCTCGGGCGGCGCGGCGGCAGGCGGTGAGGGTGCGTCACCGGGAGCGGGTGAACCGGGCAGCAGCGGTAGCGGCGCTGCCGCGGGCGCCAGCTCGGGCGGCAGCGGCTCGATCGGTGCGGCGCTCGGACCCGCACGGTTCGGCGAAGGTGACTTGGACGCGGCGACCGACGGCGGCACGCTCACCTTTCAGAACCTCGGCAAGGCCGGCTTCTATCCGAGCCGCCGGGACCCCGCGTCCGGCACGTGCGACGTCTACCAAAACGGCGCGTGCTGCATGACCAAGCACGTCCTCGAGGACGACCAGCTCACACCCTGGGACGAGGAGCTCATCGTCTCGCTGCGCGGCCCGCTGCAAATCAAGCAGTTCGTGGTGTACACGTCGGAGGACGAGCAGAGCTGGAACATGCAATCGGCCTGGGACTCTGCGAACCCCGGGCAGGCCTTCGGCATTCAGTTCGACGGCAACGCCACCAGGGGCGCCAAGTTCGTCGGCACCGTCGGCAGCGAGTGCGTGGCCGACGCGATGACCGACGAGTCGTTCCCGTGCGGCCCGAACAGCGTGCCGTACTGCCCGGCGGAAGGCGGAGGCCCGAAGAACTACGGCTGGTCCGGCTCGAAGCTGTTCGTGCTCGCGGCGCGCATGCCCATGATGGGCGCAAGCTCGCTGGACAGCGCGACCGCGTGCGGCACCGGCACCAGCAACGGCTGGTACAACGCGCCGTGGATCGGTATCAGCTTGGGCGAGCTGGTCCGCGAGGGGAAGTTCGGTGATTGCAATTGCTACGGGCGCACCCCGCCCGAGTGGTACGCAGGCGACGGCTGCGGACAAATCAACGCCTTCGAGGTCGTCAACGACAACAACGACTACCAAAACTTCGACGTCTTCAGCTCGAACGTCTTTTCGTACGCGGGCAACGTGGGCGAGGGCCCATGCGGCAAGAACTGTGACCTTGGCGGCGTCGGTCCGGCGGACCTGATCGACAAGGCTACCAGCATGCCGGCTAGCAAGGGCGGCATCGTCACCCAGGGCGGCAGCTTCGCGCACCTCGCGTTTCGACGGCCCACGGAGGGCTACCGCTACGTCTTGGCCCTGTTCGACGTGCGCACGCGCCAGATGCAGCTCGCGCTCATTCACCCGAACAAGGTGCCGGCGGCGGCAGCCGGCCTCCTCCCGGAGCTGCCGCGCTCGCTCGGCCGCGCGACCATCGACTCACTCCTCGGCATGCGCTTGCCCGGATAAGCGCGTCGCTACCGGCGTGTTTGCTCGGGCCCGCGGCGGACCGTATGCTGCGGGCTTCCGATGAAATTCGACGCGCCCTATTGCCTGACTCACCAGGACGGCAAGACCCACTACGCATCCGGTGAAATCCGAAAGCAACGTCTGCTTTCCGAGGTCCCGAGGCGTGGGCGCTGGCCGGTGCTGAGCATGGTGCCGTTCACCCAGCTGCGTGAGCGCGGGTTCGAGGTGCACGACGCCGGCGAAGAGATTTTGTCGCTCGTCCCCAGCGAGTACCGTGAGGTGTCGCTCGCAGACGTCGTTCCGGGCCAAGCGCCCCAGGTACGGACTCTGGGCGCTCCCACCTTCGAGATGGACGACGCCGAGTTCGAGGCCAACGTCGCGCGGTTGATCAAGGAAGAGATCTGCCAGGGCGAGGGCTCGAACTTTCTGCTCTCGCGCAAGGCGCGCGTCACGATTGCGGAGTTCGATTGGAAGGTGGCCAACACCATCTTCCAGCGCTTGGCTCGCAGCGAGTTCGGCGCCTACATGACCTTCTGTTTCTTCGATGGGGAGCGCTTCTTCGTCGGCTCCTCTCCGGAGCGCCACGTCACCATCCGCAAGGGGGTGGTGCGCATGAACCCGATCTCCGGCACTTTGCCGCGCAGCTTGCTCAAGCAGCGCTCGGATTTGATCGAGTTCTTGTCCGACGCGAAGGAGGTCAACGAGCTGTTCCAGGTCGTGGACGAAGAGCTGAAGATGATGTCCCGCATTTGCAGCTCCGGGGGCGACGTACATGGCCCGTACCTGAAGGAGATGAGCTCGCTCATCCATACGGAGTACGTGCTGCAAGGCCACACCGACGGCGACTACATGGACGCGTTTCGGGACTCCATGTTTGCCGCCACCATGATCGGCAGCCCGCTGGAGAACGCGGCGCGCGTGATCAAGAAGTACGAGCGCGAGTCGCGCCGCTACTACTCGAGCGCCCTCCTCGTCACCGGCTTCGACGAAGACGGTCAGGAGTACCTGGATAGCGCGATCACGATCCGCACCATGGAGGTCTCGCTACGCGGTGAGGCCACCATCCAAAGCGGCGCCAGCATCGTTCGCGACTCCGTGCCCGAGAACGAATGCCGCGAGGTGAAGACGAAAGCCGCTGGTGTACTCCGCGCCATCGAGACCAGCGAGCCCGCCAAGCCGTACCTCGCTCAGTTCCGCGACGCCAAGGTGGACCAAGTGCTGGAGTCGCGAAACAAGTACCTCTCCCGCTTCTGGATGGAGAAGCAGCACCACTCCTACGTGGAGCCGCGCGTGGAGGGCAAATCGATCCTCATCATCGACAACGAGGACGAGTTCACTCACATGCTCAAGCACGTGCTCACCCATCTGGGCATGCGCGCGCGCGTGGTGGACCACCGCGAGGCGGAGCCCCTCGTGCACGGGGCCGAGCTCGTGCTCGTCGGCCCCGGCCCCGGGGACCCGACGGACCTCGCCGACCCGAAGATGAAGATCGTGCACGGTATCGTGCAGGGCCTGCTCGACCGCAAAGCAAAGTTCATGGCCGTCTGCTTGGGCCACCAGATCTTGAGCCACCGGCTCGGCATGCGGGTAGAGCCGACGGACCCGCCGCTACAAGGCGTGCAAATGTCGATCGACCTGTTCGGTCGGCGCGAGCCCGTCGGCTTTTACAACACCTTCTTTGCACAAAGGCCGGCTTCACCGATCGCGGGCGTGGAGATCGCCAGCGAGCCGGACGGGCGAGTGACCGCGCTGCGCTCCGAGAACTTTTGTAGCTTCCAGTTCCACGTGGAGTCCGTTTTGACCACGAACTCCGTGCCGATCCTGAGGGACGCGCTGCTCTGGCTCGTCGCCGGCAAGGTGCCGAGCGAGCCGCCCGCCGCTGGCTGAGAGTGGGGGCTGCCAAAGTGCAGCCCAAGTCCGCGCGTCAGCCAGGCGCTGTTTCCGGCGAAAGAGCCCACGCGGTTGCCAAGAACACCAGGCACCCAGCGGCGGTGACGAAGAGCCAGGGCCGGAGCTTGCCGGGCGGCACGAGCACGGCGGCGAGCCACAGCAGCGTGGCCGTGATGAGCACGCCGTGGAGCGGGCCCCACGCTGCGGGCAGGCGAACGTACGAATGGTGTAGGGGGCCGAGCGAGGCGAGCTTCACCAAGCGCATGCGTCGATCGGTCACCTTTTCCAGGAGGATCATCAACGATGCCCAGCTCACGATCGTCAGGAAGGCGACGAATACGTCGAGCCGGTGGATGCCCTGCGCAGTCATTCCTTCAAGCAATCCGATAAGGCGCGCAGTTTTTGGCCCTCGCTGTAGCTCACGCCGGAGACTGCAGCGAGCCCCAGCGCGACGCCCAACGGGCCGGCGAGCGCGGTGCCCAGCACCATGCCCCCGACTGCACCGGCAACTTCGAGCGCACCGTACGCGGCGGTGACGCCCTCACTCACGCAGCTCCGAGCAGCCTTTGCCGCGTCGTGCGCCTTCACGAGGCGCTCCGCCGACTCTGCCTGGCCCTCGATGTAGACGGGAGGGATGGAGATGGGCGGCGACGAGGCGCGGCCTGCCGCAGGTGCGGCGTCTCCTTCGCTCTCGACGGGGGGAATGGTGACGGGTGAAGCATTGACTCCAACTGGCGTCGGCATGGCGAGTCTCCTTTCCCCCTGGTCGGACGCCGCGAATCTCAGTTGCGAACTTTCTCGCCGAGGGAGCGACGAGCTCGGGCGTCAAGTAGTCCCGCTCCAGACACCGTGGTAAACGTCTGCAATGGTCGTCGCGTTTCCGCAGCACCACTACTCGTTCGAAGATTATCTCGCGGTCGAGGAGATGGGGCCGGTGCGCCACGAATTCTTGGGTGGAGCCATCGTCGCCATGGCCGGTGGGACGCCGGAGCATGCGGCGCTCTCCGCCGCAGTCGTGGTGCTACTGGGCACGCACCTGCGAGGCAAGCCCTGTCGCCCCTACAGTGCTGACCTGAGGCTTCGAGTTCCCGCGACTGGGCTAGCGACGTATGCGGACGCTGCGGTAGTGTGCGGCGAGGCCGAGCGAGACCCGCAGTCGCCGACGCATGTGACCAACCCCACGCTCGTCGTGGAGGTGCTTAGCCCCAGTACGGAAGAGTACGATCGCGGCGACAAGCGCCAGCACTACCAGCAGCTCGCGTCCCTCCAAGATTATGTGCTGGTCGCTCAAAATGGGCGTCGGGTGGAAGTCTTTTCGCGCTCGCCGCGCGGCGAATGGCATCACCGCGTGTTCGCGGCTGGGGAGTCGGCGTCACTGCCATGTATCGATTGCACATTCGAGGTGGACGAGCTCTACGTCGCGGCGGGCTTGTAACGCCCGGTCGGTGGACGAAAGCGATCAGGTGTTGTACGGCTGGACCCGGTTGTAATGACGATGCGGAGGCTGGCGGCGGGCTCTGTGGTGGCGGCGTGGCTCTTGGGAGCGTGCGCGGATGGAGACGCGTTGTTCAGCGGTGGCAGCGGCGGCATGCCGAACGGCGGAGCGGATGGCGGCGAGCCTGCGAGCACAGGCGGAGTCGGCGGCGCTGCCACGTCCGCCGGAGGCGCGGGGCTGGCTGGCGAACCTGCCTCGGACGGCGGCTCCACTGCCGGCTCGGCGCCTGCTCCTGGCGGAGAAGGGGGCGCGGCAGGAGCGCCCACTCTAGCGAGCTGCCCCGCAGGCGCGCTCGGGTTCTGCGACGACGGCAACTCCTGCACCCAGGACCGGTGTGATCCGGAGCTCGGCTGCATCCACGAAGCGCTCGCTGATGGCGCCGCCTGCGACGACGGGAGTGTTTGCACCGAGCAAGACAGCTGCGTAGCCGGCACCTGCCAGGGGCGCTCCCGCTCGAGCCTCCCGGCGCTTCGAGGCTCAGTGCGCAGTTTTGGCGCGTTTTTGGAGGGGGGACCAGAGTACCAAGGCTTGGCAGCAGTGCTGTCCAGCTCGCGCCTGATTTTCGCCGAGCCACTGGCTCTCGGCTTCGCGCTTCGGCTCGTCAGCGCGGAAGACGAGCTGCAGCTGCTGGACGAAACGCTGACGACGGTGCCGCTGGAGACGAGGCAGGCGGGCAACATCGGCGACAGCACGCTCGGTACGCACCTCGTACCGTTGACTGAATCGCGCTTTGCGCTCGTGAGCACGGGCTGGTCCATCGAAATCTACGACGTCGTAGACGACGAGCTGAAGCTCAGCTCTCAGGCGCGGCTGAGCCACACCAATCTCATCGCAGGCGCGGCGGGGTTCGGCGAGCACCTGTACCTCTGCGGGTCCGGGCTGGAGACGTTCGACGTGCCGCTCGCATCGGCCCCCGTTCGCGTTTCGAGCCTCGAGGTTCCTTGGCCCTGCAACGGCCTGTCGCTCACGCCAGATCACCAGAGGTTGTACGCGGCGACCACCCGGGACATCCGCCAACTGTCTTTGACGGACCCCGCCTCTCCCGGGCTGGACGACGAGATCATCGAGCCTGCGCACTACTACACCAGCGTCGCCACGGACGGCTCGAGCATCGCCGCGCTCGAGGACGTGTTCCTGCAAGTCACGGGGGACGCGACGCTCTGGGACGCGAGTAATCTGCGCGAGCGACGGCGCTTCGCTTACACGGACGGGGTCTCCATTCCGCTGTCCATCGGCTTCGTTGGCGGCGGCTTGCAAGTCGTGACTCAGCGTACGTCCGGTGACCGCCGCACACTGGTGGCGGAGCTGCATTCCCAAAACGGCAGCAACGCCGACCCAATCGCGGAGTTGACCCTGCGTGCGTACTCGGAGCCGGCCGCGGACCACGTGCAAGGTTTCGCGACTATCGGTCGTCCGGGGGCGTCGCTCTCCGTGGTGCCGCCCACGCGCCAAGTCCTCCGCGTCGGAGCCGGCAAGCTGGAGGAGCTGCACGGGGTGGCCCAGGGTAATCTTTCGCGCGTCGTTGCTGCGGGCCCGAGCAGGGTCGCGGTTTACGGCTCATCCTCCACTCATTTGCTGGACGTCTCCGAGCCAGACGTGCCCCGCATCGTGGCTGGCGGCCTGGTGAGTGCAGGCTCCACGGGCCCGCTGTGGGTCACGCTCGGTAGCGACAGCGCACCGCCTCAGCCGCTCAGCGTCGAGGAGTCGCGGAACGCCATCCCGAATCGGACGGATTTCGCGGTCACGCAGCTCGAGCAAACGGGGGAGGCTGCGCCGCGGCCCGTAGGTAGCTTCGCCCTCCACGGCACCGGCGCTCAGCACCTCTTCGCTTCGGGGCTCCTCTTCTCTTTTTCCAAGGCAGATGCGGGGACCGAGCTCACCACCTTCGAGCTGCCTCGCAGCGCAGGGTCCGGCGCGCAGCTTCGCCCCATCGAGACTCAGGTGCTGTCGCTGGCGCCGGCGCTGGCACGCACATACGCGGTAGATGCCTCGAAGAGCGCGCTCATCGTGGCAAGCTCGCCCGACGCGGACCGCACTCACGTGCAAGTGAGCTGGCTCCAGCGCTCGGACGGGCAGTGGCACCCGCGCGGCGAGCTCACCCTTCCGACCGCCTTCGATCGGCCAAATTCTGCGGATTTTTTGGCGGTTCGCGGCTCTACGGTCGCGCTCGTCTCCGAACGCAACCGCCGGGTGGACGTGCTGGAGCTCACGAAGGACGGGCTGGCGATACGGGCCACCCGCGACTTCGAAGCCGAGTACACGGGGCCGCCCTACGAGAGCTGGGACATCTGGGGCATCGTTGGCGTGGATGGGAACGTGGTCTACCTGCGCAGCACGTTCTGGGATGACGACGGGTCGCGCGCGCGGGTGCTCGGCCTGGACTTGGCGAGCTTGAAGACAGTCGCGACCTACGACCTACCGGAGGCGGTATCGAGCATGGCCGTGAGTGACGGCCAGCTCGTTTTCGGTTCGACCAGCCACGTCGTTCTCGCCAGCCCGTACTGCGAGTAGCGCGGCGTTCACGGCTCGGCGCGCCTACGGCAGGTCCACGATCGTCGGCAGGGTGCCGTAGCGGAGCAAGTTGATGTCCACGAGGAGGGAGCTTCCAGACAGCTCAACGGCGTGCGAGGCGCTCGCGTCGATGATGGCGCTGAGAGCCCAGCGATTGCCGGTGAGCTCGTACAGGTAGTTGCCCGGGATGTACGAGGCGTAGGGGTAGGAGGGGCGCCGGGCGCTGATGACGAGGCGTTCGCCTTGGAGATCGAGCGCGTTGCCGAAGGCGCGGTAGTTGCCGTCCGGCGGCACGGGGTTGGTGAGGAGCTCGACCGTGCGCCACTGCAGGCCGCGCCGCGCGTACGTTTGAACGACGCCGGGGCGCGTCACGTCCAGCCCCGGCACGTCCGGCGCGCCGACCGCGATGCGGTCCCGATCGATCGCGAGAGCGGTACCGAAGCCTCCGCCGGCCGCCGCGGGCGGAGCGGGGAGCTTTTGCACGAAGAGCCAGACGCCTAGCAGGCGCTGAAAGATGAACACGGCGCCGTCCGTGTCGTCGCCACCGGCGATGATGGCCGTGTTGCGGTCTAGCTCGACGGGACCGCTGAGGTAGCCGTCCACGGAGCGCGGCAGCTTGAGAGTGGCACGCTGACGGAAGAGGCCGCCCGCGCCTTTTTCGTAGGCCGCGAAGTTGCCGTCCGCGCCCGTGCTGACGAGGATTCCGTTCTCGAGGTCGACCGACCCGGTGCTCGGCAAGGTCTGCCGGTAGCTCCAGGTCGTGCCGGTGCGATGGTAGACGAGCAGGCCACCGAGTTGCCCTCCGGAGACGACGAGATCGTCGCCTTGGAGCGCCAGGTGATCTCCAAACTCGGGATCCCTCGGGTCTTCGCCAGCGTCCGGGTGGAGCAGCACGGCTTGCTGCGACCACGCGCCGGCCGCGTCACGCACGAAGACGTAAACGGCGGGGTACTGCGCACCAACGGCTGCGAGCGTGTCCCCGTCGAAGGCGGAGAGCTTGAAGCATGCGAACTCGAAGCACGGGCTGGGAGTTGCGCCTTCCAGCGTGAAGCTGGGCGAGATGAGCGGCAGGTCCTGCGCGGACGCAGGGCACGACAAAGTGAGGCCGACAGCGATTCCGACGAACGCGAGTGTGCGCATCATGGTGGTTCCCTCTCGAGAGCGATCCGTAAAGAACTCTCGTGTCTAGGAACAGACACCTTGGCGCCGCGTGGCGCGTTTGCGATTCCGACGCTCGCCTGACGGTTGAGCGGCTCCATCGTCGATCTCGGCTCAGCCGGCGACGAGGAAAAGGGTCGAGCGCGGGCGGCTGACGGGAGCTGTGAGGCTCCCGGCGCCCGCGCTTTACCGGGTGTTAATTACCAGCGATTGCCGCCGCCGCCGCCGCCGCCACGGCCGCCGCCGCCGCCGCCGCCACCGCCGCGGAAGCCACCGCCGCCGCCGCCGCCGCCGCGACCACCGCCGCCGCCACCGGGGCGCTCTTCGGCTTCGTTGACCTTGAGGGTGCGACCGTCCAGGTCAGCGCCGTTCATGGCGGCCATGGCGCCGTTCGCCTCGGGCTGCGAGCCCATGGTGACGAAGCCGAAGCCGCGCGACTGGCCGGTGGTGCGATCCGAGACGACGTGCACGTCAACGACTTCGCCGTGAGGGCTGAAGGCGTCGCGGAGCGTTTGCTCGGTGGCGTGGAAGCTGAGGTTGCCGACGTAGAGACGATTTCCCATAGTGTTCTCGTAACTGGCCCATGCTGATCGCTGATTACGGCGGGGCCGCGCCGTAGAGCGATTGAGTAATGAAAAGCGTAAGGAAAAAGGGATGAGGGGGCGCGCGCTCAGGCGAGCGGGTCGGGCTGAACGTTCACCGAGCGGCGTACGCAAATCAGCGAGGGACACGACGCGCTCACATTCGAGCCCATCGCGCCGCGGGCTGCGGGAGCGCCATTTCGGTAGTTCATTCGATCCAGTCTGCCTAGAGAGGGCTTGCGGCTCAGCGAGAAGCAGGAGCCCCTCCGCCGCGCGGATCGACACGTGCTGGGACCGCTAACTCGTGCAGCGGCCACCTTGAGCGCGAGACCGTACTCGATTTCATTTGCTCGGTCAACGATCGGCCGGCCTACGATTCACGAAGGCGGTTTCGATGGGGAATTTCGCGGGGCGATTCGCCGCGGAGCCGCCGCGTTTCCGGTGGATCGGCTCGCCAATTGGTCAAAGGCCCGCGATCGGGGCGCTGATGGGGTCGCCGTACTCGGCCGTCTCCACCCCCAAGTAGTTCAAAATCGACCCGTGCAGCGCGCCGGTCGGCTTGTTGCCGGCCAGCACGCGCCGGCCGGTCTCGAACCCGCCGGCATGACCCGCGAGCAGGATGGGCATGTTCTTCCGGCCGTGGGAGTCGCCGTCGCCATTTTCCGACGTGTAAAGCACGAGCGACTCGTCGAGCAGGCTGCCGCTAGCGCCGCTGCTCGCTTTCAGCTGATTGATCAGGTTCGTGAAGCGCCGCACCTTGAAGCGCGAGGTCTGCAGCACGCGCGCGTCCGCGATGGCCTTGGCTTGATCGGCGGGCAAGCCGTCCAGATCCGTCGCTCGGTCACGGTCGCCCAGCTTGTGCGAGATGAAGTGATCGCTCCAGTCCGCTACGCCGTCCGCAAGCGCGTACTTCTTGAAGTCCAGGGCCCAGCTGTTGGAGTACTGCAGCACCAGCACGCGCGTGAGGTCGCAAGAAAGCGCGAGCACGCCGAGGTCCACCATCTGCTTCATCTTCGTGTGCATGTCCGGCGCTGCCCCGGGCGCGTCCGGCGCGCTGCAGCCCGGCATCAGCCCAGTTTGGAGCTGCTTTTCTAGCTCGAACACCGACTGCAAGTGCTGCTCCACCCGCTGCTGGTCCGCGCTGCCCAAGCTCGCTTGCAGCCGCTTCGCGTCCTCTTTCACGAAGTCCAGCACGCTCTGCTTGCGCGCGCGGATCTGAGTCATGTCTTGACCGGGGCTCGCCAAATCTTTGAAGAGCGTATCGAAGATCTGCTTGGGGCTTCGGAACACGTCCTCCGCCTGGCCGCCGGCACGGAAGCTCACGAAGCCCTGGGTGATCTCGGTGTCCGTGGTGGCGGAAAAGGTGAGGCTTTTGTACGGCGTGGTGCCGGCGATGCGATCGGCCAGGTACTGGTCGAGAGTCGCCACCTTGGGAACGGAGGGCTCGCCGCCGTCCTTGTGTGCGCAAAGCGCCATCGCGGGGCTGTGAATGGCGGTGCAAATCCCCTGGTGGTCCACCCCGGATACGAGCGTCACGTCGTCGACTATCGAAGTCCCGGCGGGCCACTCTCCCTCGGCCGCGAAGCCGCCGTTCAAGTCCACGATCGCAGGCTTGAGGTCCGCGGCGGTGAGCTTGCCGGCGCCGGCCGGGTGCCAAATGCCGGGGTCCGTGCCGTTCGGCATGAAAAACGCGACGAAGCGCTTGGGCGCTACGCTCTGCGCGCTGGCGCGGCGTGGGCGCATCGCCTCCAAAAAGGGCAGCGCGAGCAGGATGCCGGCGCCGCGCAGGGCGGTACGTCGGGACAGAATCATTGGGGTGCCCTCCTCATCCGAAAGCTTGGTGCCGAAGTGAGCGCAGAGATCAGGCTCGGAAAGCCGTAGCCGCTCTCCGCGAAGCGCTTGCCCACCGACTGGAGCATGCAGCGGTCCGCATCGCCCGGGAAACGACCTTGCGTGTAAACGAACGCCTTTTCGGCAACGCATGACGCGAGCTGCGGCATCTGCTTCAGCTCCGCCGATAGCTCGGCGAGCGACGTGAAGTCCGGGTTCTGCGCGCCCTCGAACCGCGGCGTGAGCCCGTAGTCACTCGGCTTGACGCTCGCGTCGTAGTGGCCAGCCGCGTCGTACTGCGCGAAGCCGGCGCCGAGCGGGTCGATCTGCGCGTGGCAGCCCCCGCACGCGGCTTCCGTATTCCGCTTCTGGATCACCTGCAGGTAGGTCAAACCCGAGAGCTCCGAAGACAGCTCCGACAAGAGGCCGGCCGGAACCTCCAGCTTTTGGCAGAGGAAAGCGCCGCGCAGCCACTTGCCGCGGTAGGCGAGCAGGTCAGCGTCACTCTTGGCCGAGATCAGCGCGGCATGGGTGAGGAGGCCCGTCTTCTCACGGGGGTGGCCCGCCGGAAACGTGACCTTCTGCAAGCCTTCCCCGCTCGTGGCAAGTCCGTAGAAAGCTCCGAGCGCGGGGGTCACGAACGTGTAGTTCGCGGTCAGCGCGTCGGTCAGCGCGACGCCGGGCGACCACGCAAAGTCTTGCAGCAGCGCGGCGGACTCCTCGATCATCTGCGGTAGCAGCGCGTCGTCCCACCCCGCCGGCGGCGTATTGGGTCGACGCAGCTCCTCGAAGTCCAACCATTGCTTGAAGAAAGACTGGAAGAAGACGCTCGCCCGCGGGTCCTTCAACAGCTGCGTGGTGGCGGCTTCCAGCCCGGCCGGAGTCGCGAGCGCGCCTTGTTCGGCGCTCGCCAGCAGCTCCGCGCTCGGACTCCGACCCCAAATACTGAACGAGAGCCGCGACGCGAGCTCCAGCGGCGAAAGCTCCGCCACTCCACCATTCGAGGCTCCGCCCACCTCCACCCGAAACAAGAAGCTCGCGGAAGAGAGCAGCGCCTCGATCGCGAAGACGAAGCGATCTTCCACGCTGGTGGCAGACGTTTGCGCGCGCATCACCAGGCTGTCCACCTCGAGCTGGGTGAGCGCCCGCCGGTACGCGAGCTTGCCGAAGCGCGCGACGAAGGCCGGCAGGCAGTCGCTGGCGGACGGCATGCAGCCGAGCACCTTGGTTCGGCGCGCTTCGTCCGCCAACAGAGCCGTGCCCAGCTTGGAGGCGACGTCCACATAGGCGCGGAGGTGTTGGTCCGAAAGGCTCTGCAGCGCCGCGATGGTGCGAAAGCCCTCCTGGTCGCCGTCGGCCGGCACCTGGCTCACCTCCGGCGGGGTAGCGAGCCCGAACAGCTCTTGCAGCGAAAGCTGGTACTCCGTGCTCGTGAGCCGCCGCAGCACCTGCGCGCTCGGCTGCGCTTCGTCCGCGCAGCTAACGGGGGAGGTGCCGCTGGAGCCGAGACCAGCGCTGCCTCCCGAGCCAACGGAGCCGCTGCCGCCCCCGCTCGGCGCTGCATCCACCGGCGGTTCGCCCCCGCCGTTACAGCCGAGCGCCGCGAATACGAGGAACGGCAACACGCTCTGAGCGAACGCTGAGCTCGATGAAGTCATGGGAGATCGCCTCACGGGAGTGAGTGCACGGCACTTGCCCCGCTCATCACAACGTAGATGAGTTTTTCAGGGCCAAGGCGATTTACGAAGGCACCCGGCGCGATTGCAATGACGCGCAACCTTTCGGGCAGGAGGCGCTAGAAACTACATCGGTGACGGTTGTGGCTCTTCACTCGGGCGCTCGACAGACGGAGTCGTCGTAGCAGAGCCCGCCGACGCATTGGCTAGTCGCACAGTCCGACTTCACCGCGCACGGCTCGCCTACACGCGCGTGGTACTCGCACGAGCCGTTCACGCAGCGGCTGAACGTACAACGCGTGCCGTCACAAGCATCACCGGGATAGCGCGCCGTGGCACACTTCTGTTCGAAACAGACCAGGCCCGGTGCGCAGTCATCATCGCCGCCGCACGGAGCGCCCTGCGCTCCCAACGCCGCGCATTTTTCCGAGATGCAGGCCAAGCCGCTTTGGCAGTCCTCGTCCTCTCCGCAATCCTGACCGGCTGGACCAGGCGGCTGGCAGGTGCCGAGCGTCGCGGCCGCGCCGCTCCCAGCCCCCACGCAGTGCAATCCGTCCGTGCACGCGTAAGCCGCCCCGGCTCGGCAGGCTCCTCCCTCCGGGCTCTGTTTGCGGCACTTCCCCTCGCCGTTTGGGTCATCGCACCAGAGGTGAATCGCGCACTGAGCCAGTGAGCCCTGCGCGCCGCTGCCCGTCGGGCCACAGGGCTCGCCCTCCAGCCGCCCCGTCTCGCACTGGCCGACCTCGTTGCACCAGAGGTTGCCCGGACAGATCTCGCCTCGAGGGCAAGACAGCCCGTATTCGCACCCGAATTCACAAGGCGAGCCTGGCTGCTGCTGCGGCGCGCAAGCGACTCCATCGCAGGAGAGCCCTTCCGCGCAGCGCTTGCCCTCCGTGCAGCTCTGCCCTTCGCTGGCGGGAGCCAGGCACTCCCCTGGGCACTGCGCCTTGCCTCCTTGATAGCAGTAAGAGCCTTCCGTGCATTCGCCGCTCGAGGAGCAAGCTTCTCCCACCCTGAGCTTGGGCTTCACGGCTCCCGGGCAGTATTGCAGCACGTCGTAAATATCCGGAGTGAAGATGAACTCCGCGAACGTGCAAGGAGACGCTTCGAACCGCGCGTGGCACACCCCCACTTGTCTCGGATCGTAGTCGACCGCTCCGCGCTCGGCGGCCGCGGTCAGCTGCGGGAGCCCAAAGCAGGTGAGCTCACGCTCGCAATGCGCGGCGTTCTCGTAGCGAGCTCCCTGGCACTGCATCAAGTAGACGCACAAGTCCCGCGTGAAGAGCGGGCACAAGTCACTGATCGCGATGGGCGGCGCCGCGCCGGTACCCGCGCTGCCGCTGCCGCCCGTGCCTGTGCCTGCCGCGCCAGCGCCGCCCGATGGCGGTTCCGCCGGTGTGCCGCTGCCGCACGCCAAAATCGCTACCGCACCCCAAGCCCCCAACGCCGCCCAACGCATGCCCGGCAGCATAGCCGAGCCGCCAGGAGGGGACGCAAGTGGTTTGCGCCCAGCTCGTGGGACTAGCGCTTCAGCGAATCCAAGTGCTGACGGTGGCGGCCCTGCAACTCGACGTAATCATTCTGACTGAGGCCGAGTGATTTGGTGATCTGCCGTAGCAGGTTGGTTTCCGCGACGCTGATTGACGAGTCCGCCGCGGCCAAGTCGATGAGCGCGCTGAGCACCTCGCGCCGCAACTCCACGTCCGCCAGCTCCACCAGGGCGCGCGCGTAGCGCGGGATCTGTACCGTGGACACCTCCACGATGTGCTCGCGCAGCGCGCCGCAGATCGCGTCGATCCCAACGGGAGTCATGCCGCTGACGCGCGCTAGCTCCTCGCGAACACGCGCCTCTTCCGCCGCGGAGTAGTTTCGGTCCGCATACGCGACCGCGCCGAGCAACCCCGCCATGCTCGTGACCACGGTCACCGTCTCGCTGTCCGCGCTGGGTAGGTGCTCCTGAATGCTGCGTCGTAGCGCGTCCGCGCCCGCGCTCTCCGGAGCCGTGTCACCTCGAAGCCAACGACCGAACATGCCGGATTCCTAGCACGGCCGGCGACGGCTCGAGAGCGTCCGGCCTGGCTCGTGGATTACGAGGTCGCGCTGGCGAGTCGGGAGCGAGCCGCGCTGGCCAGAAGCAGTCCGCCGACGAGGCCGGCAACCAGGCCGATCGCCTCCCCGGTGAACAGCGTCGCGCACTTCAAGACGGCCACCGACGTGAGCCCTGCGGCCATGCCGGCCGCCGTCTGCCACCAGGAAGCGCGACCGAAGGGGACGACCGCCGCGAGCGCTACGCCCACCCCGGCTCCGGCGAGCAGGCAAGCGCCGGGCATCGTGCAGCAGTCAGCGCCCGGCATCGCGTTCATGTCGCAGCACGGACGCAGGATGGACATCGGCAGGCATTGCGTGACGACCCCACCGAGCAAACCGTAGAACGCGCCCCGCTGAAAGCTTTGACCGACCCAGTGCGCGAGCACCCAAACCCCGAGCGCGAGCGGCAACCAGCGAAGGGACGCCGCACCTGTCGTCAGCCAACCCAGCAGCGCCAAGAGCAGCGTGACCGCCAGCGCCTTTTCGAAGGCGGAGCGGAGTCGGCCGAGCTCGTAGGCCCGGAGCGCGCGGCGGTAGGACTGCGTTGCTTTAACCGACATGGTCAGCTCCCAACAGTAGGCGTAGCTTGGCGTACGCACGAGACAGGCGTTTGCGAAGCGTCGCCGGCTTCAAGTCTGGCGGGGTGGCCCGGCCCAGTAGCGCCGCGATGGCGCCCGCAGAGTCCGAGTCCAGCTCCGCGAGCGCGCCTTCGAGCGCTCGCTCCAGCTCGCGCTGGAGGAGCCGGTCCTCCGCGTCCGCGTCGATTGCGAGGCCGCGCGCCGCCGCTTCTTCATCCAGCACCCACCGCGCGCCTCGTCGGCGCTCGGCTTGCAGCTCGTTGCCCAAGATCGCGTAGAACCAGGGCAGGCAAGGGCGCCCCGGGGTGAAGTCACTGGCGCGCGCGAACACGCGCTCGAGCACCTGCTGCGCCACGTCCTCCGCGGCTGCCTCGCCGACCCGCTGGCGAGCGAGGCGGAGTGCCCGCGGGCCGAGCTCCGCGAACAGGCTCGGGAACGCCGCACGATCGCCACGCGCCAAACGGCTCATGAGCAGGTCGAGCTGCGCCTCTCGGATCGCGGAGTCCGGCAAAGGCCTTCAGTGGCGGTTCTTGGACGCGCAGCAGGGCGCCCCGGGGTGACAGCACGGCGAGCCTGCATAGCAGCAGTCGTCGTCTTCCTGGGCGTAGACGTGGGCGGCGTAGCCCAGACCCATACCTACGACCGACAGGGCGGCCAAGGCGGGCAGAAACAAGCGGCTCCGGAGATTGGCGAAAACCTTCATACCGGTTACTAGCGCCGGCCAGCGCCCGTGTGACCGGAGCCGTCGCTTTTTCGGAATTTATGGGTGCGTGATTTCCCTACTTGGGGCGTGTCCCGCTGCCGCTAGGGGCCGGAGCCGCGCTACTCGGGGGCAACGGCGCGGAGCCGGCGGCGGGCGCGGCTGGCACCAGATCCGGAGCTCGGGCGCGCAGGGCCGCTATTTGGCCCTGGCGAGCGAAATCTGCAGCCTCGCCCAAGATCCGTGCCGCCTCCTGCGGAGCATGAAATCCCATGCTGTTTTCCGCCGCGATGTAGTCCAGCCGCCACTGCGCCCGGCGCTGCAGAGCGAGGGCCGGCTCGAGCGCGGCTTCGCCGACACCGGCCGCCCGCGCGTCCACGATGGCTTGGATGAGGTCGACGATGGCTGCCCCGCCACGCTGTAAGAGCTCGTAGTTGCGACCTTGAATCGTCGCGACTCGGGCTTGCATCTCCTGCTCGGAGGCTCGGTGGCACGTTTGGCAAGCGCGGCTCACGTTGAGCAGGGGACTTCTTACCCAATGGTCGCTCACCTTGCTGGCGCCTTCACGCATGTACGGCATGTGGCAGTCCGCGCAAGAAACGCCGCTGCGCGCGTGGACGCCCTGACTCCACATTTCGAACTCCGGGTGCTGCGCCTTCAAGATGGGGGCGTGAGTCTCCTCGTGCTTGTAATCGTAGAACGCGCTGCCGTCGGGGAACTTCGTGCCGTCCCAGAACCGCTCTGCCTCGTCGGCACCGAGCCCATTGGCCCACGGAAAGGTGAGCGGCATCTTGCCCCCGCAGTAGTACTCGACGTGGCACTGACCGCACACGAAAGAGCGGAGCTCATTTCGGCTCGCGTCTCGGTTGGGATCGTACGGCTCCTTGCGCGAGCCGGCTCGCCAGATCTCGATAGACGGGATCGCGGGCACGGCCGCCGCAGACTCGGCCAGCGCCCGAATGCCGTTGATGAAACCGGGGCGTGTCACGCGGACCGACATCGTGTTCGGATCGTGGCAGTCGGGACAGCTGACGGGGTGAGCGTGGCCAGACTCGTGCAGCTTTTGGCTAAGCTCTTGATAGGAGAGCTTGAAGGTCGAGGCGAAGCCGGTCATGGCGTCCCCACCGCCCAGCTCTCGATACAGCGGCATGATCGACGCGTGGCAATGTAAGCAGCTGCCTGACTGCGGCTTCGTCAGCCGCTGCGTCGCCTCCTGATCCTCGAGCATGTAGGCGTGGCCGCGGCGGTCCCGGTAGTCGATAGAAAACGCGTAACCCAAAAACATGCGCTTGAGCCACGGGTCTCGTTCGATCTTCTCCTCGGGGAGCGCTTCGCTGCCCGCGTGACCGCCGTACTTGGTCGAGGTTCGCAGCGCCGTCTTTCGGTAGCTGTCGTACTGAGCGGGCCAGTTGCGACCCCACTTCGCTGGATCCGTATCCTTCTCGGTCACCTCGACGACCCGCACGTAGGGCACCCGCTGCTCCGCCTTGCGTTCGGAGATGTTCATGAGCAGCGCGGTGACACCCGCGGCGGCGGCGGCTACCACCGCGACCAATACCCCATACGCCGCTCGACCCCGGTACCAGGACACTTGTTTGGGACTGTTCTCCATGGCTCACCTCATCGCGCCGACTGGGCACGCTCGCTGGGGCTCAGCGGCCCGCCCACTCCTGCTTTGTCTCCGTGACCCGCATCCCAATGGCAATGGGTGCATGGCAAGTTCTGCGCGTCTTCGTGCCCGCTGAGGGGGGCTACTCGCCGCAGCTCAGCCGTCAGCCCCGAGTGGCAACGAACGCAGTTCTCCTGCAGAATCGCGCGCCCGGCAGCCTTCACCTCGATAGGCTCGACGAACCCGCCGGTGGTGAAGAGCTTGCCGTGACGCCAGCCGTTTTCGGCCTTTGCCAGGTACTTCGGCACGAACGCGTGCGGCAGATGGCAGTCGATGCACACCGCGGTGTGGTGATGGCCGCCCTTCTGCCAGCTATCGTACTCTCGCTGCATGATGTGGCAGTTCACGCAGGCCTTCGGATCCGTGGACAGGTACGACAAGCCTTTGGCGTAGCTGAAGGTGTAGCCGCCGACGCCAGCGAGCACGCCGAGCGCGAGCGCCAGCACTAGGGGCCCGAGGGACGCGGGCGATCCATCGACGCGCACTCAGCGATCGGTAGCAAACCGTGCCGCGTCTGGGAAGCGTTCCTATCAGCGATCGTGAGCGCGCGCGTGACCGAGCTACGATGTCACGCTCGCAGCGCACTGCGAGAAGCGCGCGTCTCGCGCCGGCCAGAGCTCGCTCTCTGGCGTGGCGTGTTCGTACTTGAGCTCGGATCGCGAGCGCAGATTTTGCGCCAAGCGCGCGAATGGCTTCCAAGTGCGAGAAGCGCGGCCTGACGGCTGCGCTTCAATAGGGTTCTGGACCTTGAGCGCGGCGCTCGAGGGACAGGCCTGCGCGCAAAATCTGCGCCGGGCCGCAGCCGGTGCGTGAGCCGGGCGCGTCAAACTGGCGCGATACGAAGGGCTTCGCCTGGCGCAGATAGTGCAACCCCGCCCGCAGAGGGATGCATGGCCAACGAAAGTCCAGTAACGGTTTCGGATCTCACCCAGCTCATCCAGGCACGCGCAGAGACGCGTGCTGAGCTGCGCTTGTTGGCCATCAAAGCGTACGAGCATTGGCTGGAGCTGGAGCGCAGGATCGAAGAGCTCGAAAGCCGGCTCGACGCGGCCTTCTCGTGCTCTTCCGCTTTCCCCAACGAGCGCCGCGCAGAGCCCGGACCGAGCGCTCCGCTTTCGAACGTCGCAACGACGTGAGCGCGCCATCGGCACGCTCGATGCAATCACGGTGTCTGCAAGTACGACGATGTCCAGCGAGCGTTACGTGGTCGTGATGGGTACCGATTTTTCCGCGCACGCGACCCGCGCCTTTCGGGCTGCCTACGAGCAAGCGCTTAGCCACGAGCGGGCGGAGCTGCACGTGGTGCACGCTTCGCTCACGGGGAGCCCCGACGCCGAAGCGGTGAGCGCGGCCCATCTTGGAGTGGTGAACGCTACGAGCGCCAGTCTGGAGGAGCAACGCCAGAAGCTAGCCGAGCACTTGGACCAACAACTCGCTTCTTTGGAGGGCGGCCCTGACTCCCGACTCAAGGTGTTTGGGCACGTCGTCGCGGAGGCGCCGTCGCTCGCCATCGTCTGTCTCGCAAGCCAGCTCGGGGCCAGCTTGATTGTCATGGGCTCACGCGGCTTGCACGGCTTCAGCCGCTGGGTGCTCGGTTCCGTGACCGAAGGCGTCCTCCGGAGAGCAGAGTGCGCAGTGCTGGTCATTCCTCCTCCTGCGAGCCACGCCGAGACGCGCACCGTCGGCGCCGCAACCCACCTCTCACCTTCGGCCGGCGCGACGAGCAATGGCGGTGAAATCATGACCAAGAGCATGCCCCACATCAAGAAGTACATGAGCGCCGACGTGCACACCATCGGCGACGAGCAGCCGATGTCGGTCGCCCACCGTGTGATGCGCGAGCACCGCATCCGCCACTTACCAGTCCTGCACCGAGGTAAGCTGGTTGGCGTGGTCACTGATCGCGATCTGCGATTCGTAGAAACTCTCGAGGACGTGGACCCCACGAAAGTGTCCGTGAGCGAGGCAATGACGGCGGAGGTGTATACCGTGGACCCGGATATCGGGCTCGACGAGGTCGTTAGTGCGATGGCGGTGCACAAGTATGGGGCAGCGGTGGTGGTGGATCACGGGCACGTGGTGGGCATCTTCACGACCGTCGACGCTTGTCGCGCGTTCGCGGACCTGCTGAAGACGCGACTGACTCAGTGACCGAGCCGCGCCGCTGACGGCATCAGCTTCTGGAGCGCGAGGTCGTGACGCCGTACTCGTGGAGGCGGTACTGGATGGTGCGCGCGCTGATGTCCAACATCTCCGCGGCGCGGCTAGTGGACCCGCCCACCGCCTCCAGCGTGGTGAGGATCGCGTGCTTTTCCAGCTCGGCCATGGTGGCGCCGGGAATACGCGGACCCCCCTCGATGGTGGCGGGCGCGGCGTCGAAGGGCAAAGCTTCCGCTTCCACCACTGCTCCTTCCGTGAACACGACGCCGCGCTCGATGGCGTTCTCCAGCTCTCGCACGTTGCCCGGCCAGCGGTGAGCCACGAGCTTGGCACGCGCCGCGTCACTGAAGCCGTCGATGCGCCGGTCGTTCTCCCGCGCGAAGCGCTGCAGAAAGTGCTCGGCCAAGAGCACGACGTCGTTGCCACGTTGGCGCAGCGGCGGCATCTCTACGCGTACCACGTTCAGCCGGTAGTACAGGTCCTCGCGGAAACGGTGCTCGTGCACCTCTTCCAGCAAGTTCTTGTTGGTCGCGGCGACGACCCGAACATCCACCTTGATGGTCTCGTTGCCGCCCACCCGCTCGAACTCACGCTCTTGCAGCACCCGCAGCAGCTTGAGCTGGGTGGCAGCCGGGATCTCGCCGATCTCGTCCAAGAATAGCGTGCCGCCGGCGGCCTGCTCGATGCGCCCGATGCGCCTGCGCTCCGCGCCGGTGAAGGCGCCCTTTTCGTGACCAAACAGCTCGCTCTCCAGGAGGCTCTCCGCCAGTGCGGCGCAGTGCAGCGACACGAATGGCTTGGACTTGCGCGGCCCGAGCGCGTGCAGGGCTCGGGCTACCTCACCCTTGCCGGTGCCGCTCTCCCCCGTGATCAGCACCGTGGCACGTGCGCTCGCGACCTGCCTGACCATCTGGTAGACGCGCTGCATGGCGGTGCTCACGCCGAGCAGGCCTTCCAGGCCTTCGTTGTCGCGGGCTCGCAGCTGGCGGCGAAGATTCTCGGCCTCGCTCTTCAGCTCCTGCCGCGACAGCGTGCGCTCCACGACGAGCAGGAGCGCATCGAAGTCGATGGGTTTGGTCAGGTAGTCCTCGGCGCCAGCCCGCATGGCTGCGACCGCGGTGGAGATCTCGCCGAAGGCAGTTGCCACCACCGTCGGAGTGACGATGCCTCGCTCGCGCAGTTGTCGCAGTAGCTCCATGCCGTCCATGTTCGGCATTTTCAAATCGCTGATGATGAGCGCAGGGCCGTTCTCCGCGATCGACGCCAGTGCTTGAACGCCGTCCGCAGCGAGGTCCACTAGATAACCTTCTTGCTCCAGCAGCTTGCCGAGCCCATTGCGAGCCGAGGCTTCGTCGTCCACTACCAAAATGCGCGTCTTGTTCATCCTGCTGCTCCCGCGCCCTGCTCGAGCGGCAGCGCGATGTGAAAGTTGGTTTTGCCGGGTCGGCTGCTGACGTCGATCGTGCCGCGATGATCGGTCACGATGCGGTGAGTGATGGCGAGGCCGAGGCCGGTTCCGCCCTCTTTCGTCGAGTAAAATGCGTCGAAGATGGGCGCGTCCGCGGTGGGCAGGCCAGGGCCATCGTCCTCGACGTCGATGAACACGTGGCGAGGGCCGCGCCGCCCGCGAAGCCGTACCGCGCTACCTCCCGCCTCGACCGCGTTTTTGAGCAGGTTGAGCAGCACCTGGGTGAGCTTGGAGGAGTCCGCCTGAAATTCGACGTCCGAGCTTGGCACATCGCAGGTGACCTCGACGTGCGCGGAGAGCGCCGCAGGCTCGACGAGCGCGCAGGCATGCTCCATGGCCTTGACGAGGCTCGTCGGCCGCAGCTCCGGCGGCCGCGGACGAGCGAAATCCAAGAACTCGGTGACGAGGTTGGCCAGGCGCTTGATCTCGTCGCTCACGACGCGGGTCGCTTCCAGCATCTCCTGCTCGGTCTGGTTCCGCTTGATTGCGCGCTCCAGGAAGGACACGTGGAGCTGGGCGCCGTTCAGGGGATTGCGGATCTCGTGCGCGAGCCCGGCCGCGAGCGTTCCGATCGCGGCCAACCGCTCGTTTTGACGCGAGCGCTCGTCCCTGGCTTTTTCGTCCGTTACGTCTCGGCCGGTAGCGAGCAGAACCACGCCTCCGAGGCCCACCGTGCCCGCCGCGTTCCAGGTCCAAATCACGTCCCGCAGCTTGCCGGAGCGCGTGCGGAGGCAGGCCTCCAGCACCAAGCGCGTCCGCTCACCGGCCAGCACTTGCTCGAGCCGCTCGGCGGCCGTGCCTCGCCCGTCGTCGACGCTCAGCACGTCCGAGAATGCTTTTCCTAGTACTTCGTCTCTGGCGTAGCCGGTGACTTGCTCCGCCTCATGGTTGAAGAGCGCGATGTGGCCTTCGCGATCCAGGCCGACGATGATGACCCCCGCGAGCTCCACCGCCGCCACGTAGCGCTGCTCCGCTTGAGCCAGAGCGTCGCCGAGATCGCGCGTCTCTTGCCGAGCCGCCTGCTCGATGCGCTCCACGTAGGAGTCTTTGTAGGCTTCGAGCATGACCGCGAGCTCCAAATCCAGAATGCGGACCAACGCTTCACGCGTGGCCGGCGCGTCCGAGGGCAGACGGTCCGCGATGCGCAGCAGCTCGACGCGTATCAGCGCCATTGCGGTGAGCATGTAGCGCTGCGGCAGGCCGATACGCACGTGCACCCGGCCGATGATCGCGGTCTGGGCGTGGTAGGCCTCGTCGTAGACTCCGCCGCACACGCGTTTCAACCAACCGACGAGCGAGCGCTGCAGACGCTGAATCTGCTCTTCACCGGTGAAGACGGAGTGAGCGTCCTCGTGCTCTCGGATGCGGTCGTAGAACTCCCGCGCGATTCGAGGCAGCTCGGGCTCCGCCACCGCTCCGAACGCGCGGAGCAGGTCCGCGTCTCGTTCATCCAGGCGCACGTAGCGCTTGATCTCCTGGAAACGCGTCTCGGTGGGCATGGCGGCGGCTCGGTTGTAGCATCGCTCAAATGGCCGGAAAAGTGCGCAGAGTCGCGCGCGGCGCGCTGGTGTCTGCCGGTTCCTCGAGAACGGCGAGGAGCCGCTCGTACTCGAGTGGTTTCCCCAGCACTACCGGCAGCGGGCTACCGAAGCTCGCCGGCACCACCGAGTTCACGTAGCGGGTCAAAACGACGACGCGCAGCTGCGGCGAGCGGGTTCGGGCGCTGCGCGCGACGCTCGCCCCATCGCCGACTCGCAAGCTGAGCTCGGTGACGAGCATGTCCGGTGGCGGGCCGTGGGCGAGTCGAACCAGCGCCTCGGCGCCGTCCGCCGCGTGCTCGACGTCGTAACCGTCTTCGGCCAACAACTCGGCCAGGCGAAGGCTGGAGCGCGCGTCACCATCGACGAGAAGCACTCGCCGTGAACGGCGATCAGCGGGCAATGGATCTGTCGCCATCCTCTGGGCGGTCTGCAAAGAGCCAGCCAACGAGAAATACCGCGACCGCGGCCAGCCCCCGCCCACCTACACGCGAGATTTTCGCGGTCGCGCAAGGTTTGCGCCGCCACCTGCATTCTCCGCGCAGATTCGGGCGGGGCGCGTCCGGCACGTGTCTTGCGATGGGCGCGGATCGGATGTCTACCGAGGTCGAGAGATTCAGCTACGACGACGCCGTCGTACGCAAGTTCGCGTTTGCTACCGCGGTGTGGGGAGTCGTCGCCACCCTGGCCGGCTTGTGGCTCGCGCTGATGCTGGTCGTTCCGGAGCTGAGCTTCGGCCTACCCCAGCTCGGCTTCGGGCGCTTGCGACCGCTGCATACCAACGCTGCCATCTTCGCGTTCGCCGGTAACGCCGTCTTCGCCGCCGTGTACTACTCCAGCCAGCGGCTGCTGAAGGCGCGCATGTTCAGCGACCGACTGAGCGCCTTTCACTTCTGGGGCTGGCAAGCGATCATCGTTGCGGCGGCCCTCACCTTGCCATTCGGCATCACTCAGTCGAAAGAGTACGCCGAGCTGGAGTGGCCCATCGACATCGCCATTGCCGTCGTTTGGGTGGCGTTCGCGGTCAATTTTTTCGGAACGATCGCTCGGCGGCGCGAGCGGCACCTCTACGTCGCGATCTGGTTTTACATCGCGACGATCATCACGGTCGCGATCCTGCACATCGTCAACAACCTCGCGCTGCCGGTGAGCGCGGGCAAGAGCTACTCGCTCTACGCTGGCGTGCAAGACGCTTTCATTCAGTGGTGGTACGGCCACAACGCGGTCGCGTTCTTCCTCACCACGCCGTTTTTGGGCTTGATGTATTACTTCTTGCCCAAGGCCGCGAATCGGCCGGTATTTTCGTACCGGCTCTCGATCCTTCATTTCTGGTCGCTGGTCTTCATCTACATCTGGGCCGGCCCTCACCACCTGCACTACACCGCGCTGCCGGAGTGGGCGTCCACCCTGGGCATGCTGTTCAGCGTGATGTTGTGGATGCCCAGTTGGGGCGGGATGATCAATGGGCTGCTCACGCTGCGCGGGGCTTGGAATCGCGTTGCAGAAGACCCGGTACTGAAGTTTTTCGTGGTGGGTATCACCTTCTACGGGATGGCCACGTTCGAAGGTCCGTTGCTCTCCATCAAGAGCGTCAATGCGCTCTCGCACTACACGGATTGGACGATCGCTCACGTTCACAGCGGCGCGCTCGGTTGGAACGGATTCATGACCTTCGGGATGCTGTACTGGCTAGCCCCGCGCATCTTTCAAACCAAGCTTTGGTCGAAGAAGCTTGCGGAAGCGCACTTCTGGATTGGTACCCTCGGGATCCTGCTCTACATCGTCGCCATCTACGCGGCGGGCGTGACTCAGGGCTTGATGTGGCGCGCGTTCGACGCGACGGGGCGGCTCGCGTATCCCGACTTCGTGGAGACGGTCGTGCGCGTCTTGCCCATGTACTGGGTGCGCGTGCTCGGCGGGTCCCTCTTCGTAGTCGGCATGATGCTCGGCCTGCTCAACATGGTCATGACCTGGCGACAACGGCCGGCGAAGTACGAAGAGCCCTCGGACGAGGCGCCCGCGCTCGGGCCCTACCTGGGTCACACACCGCAGCTGCTCATCCCGCGCTACAGCCAGATGACCGCCACCGGTCACCGCTTCGTGTACTTCGTGAAGGCGGAGTGGCACCGGATCTGGGAACGGCGCCCCCTCACGTTCGCCCTGTGGACGACGGCGGCGGTGGTGCTCGCCTCCGCTTTGGAGATGGTGCCCACGTTTTTGATTCGGTCGAACGTGCCGACGATCGCCTCCGTGAAGCCTTACACCCCGCTCGAGCTCGTCGGTCGCGACATCTACGTGGCGGAGGGCTGTTACAACTGCCACTCACAGATGGTGCGGCCGATCCGCGCAGAGACGGAGCGGTATGGGGAGTACTCGAAGCCCGGCGAGTTCATCTACGATCGCCCGTTCCAGTGGGGCTCGCGCCGCATCGGACCGGACCTGCACCGCGTTGGCGGCAAGTACCCGGACCTCTGGCACGTGCGGCACATGGAGGACCCGCGCTCGACCACTCCGCAGTCGATCATGCCCGCCTACGCGTGGCTCCAGCAAGACGACCTGGACTTCGCCTCGGTGCAGAAGCGCGTGGACGCCATGGCCATGCTGGGCGTGCCGTACGGAGAGGCGGTGCTGCGCGCGGAAAGCCTCGCGCGGCGCCAGAGCCAAGAAATCGCCGAGCGTATCGCAAGCCAGGGCGGGCCGAAGCACCTGGAAAGCAAGCAGATCATCGCCTTGGTCGCCTACCTGCAGCGACTCGGCACGGACATCAAACGCTGAGGAACCCATGAGTCTGACCGACGTCGTCTCTTCCCTGAACCTGACCATCTTCGCCGAGGTCCCCCTGCTCGTGTTCTTCGGCATCTTCGTAGGGTTGTGCCTTTCGATGCTTCGAGGCGAAGACCGCCTGCAGCAGTCGGCGTTGCTTCCGCTGCGTGAAGAACGCCCCCGGACCCGGAGGCTAGAGCCGTGAGCGTGAACGAATCTCACGAACGCAGCGCGGAGTCTCGAGCCGCGGCCGCTCCGGACGAGCTGCTGGAGCACGAGTACGACGGCATTCGCGAGTACGATAACCCGCTGCCGAAGTGGTGGGTTTGGATCTTCGCGGGGAGCTTCTGGTTCTCGCTCGCGTACTACTTTCACTATCACCTCTCCCACAACGGGCAGACGGTTGCCGCCGTGTACGAAGAGGACATGCAGCAAGCTCGCGAGCTGCAGGCCAAAGCGTCGCTCGCCGAGCCGGTGAGTGAAGAGTCGCTCGGCAAGCTGATGAGCGATGCGGCCCTCATGAAGGACGCCCAGGTCCTTTACGGTCTGCGCTGCGCGCCGTGTCATGGCGGCAGAGCGGAGGGGCTGATCGGCCCGAACCTGACGGACTCGTCCTGGATTCACGGCACGGGGACGCTGAGCGACATCTTCGCAGTGGTGGACCAGGGCGTGCTCGCGAAGGGCATGCCCGCGTGGGGCAAGCAGCTCTCGCCGATCGAGGTCCGCAAGCTGGCCGCTTACGTGGGGACGCAGCGCGGCCGGGCCGTCCCTGGGAAAGCCCCCGAGGGCACCGCCGTCGCCGAGCAGTAGGCCATGTCCGTACCCGTAGCACCCCAGCGCGTCTTACCCACCCTGAACGCGGACGGCACGCGCAACCGCATACGCCCGCGGCTGTACCCGGGTCGACTGCACCGCCGTCGGCGCGCGGTCGCATTAGCGCTGATGGCGCTCTTTTTGAGCCTGCCGTTCCTGCGCGCGAACGGACATCCGGCGATGTTGCTGGACGTGGTGAACCGTAAGTTCTTCTTGTTCGGTTACACCTTTTTGGCGACCGACGGCGCGCTGCTCATGCTGGTCCTGTTGTCCGTCTTCGTGGCCATCGCGCTCGTTACTGCGCTCCTCGGCCGGGCGTGGTGCGGCTGGGCTTGCCCCCAGACCGTGTACATGGAGTTCCTATTTCGACCCCTGGAGCGCTGGCTCGAAGGCCCCCGGGAGGCCCAGCTTCGCCTCGATCGGTCCGGCGCCAACGCGCGGCGTGTGGCGAAGAACGTCATCTACCTCGGGTTGTCCTTTCTGCTCGCGAACGTGTTCCTCGCCTACTTCGTCGGTACCGACGTTCTGAGCCGCTGGGTGCTGGAAGCGCCGACGAAGCATGGGGGCGGCTTCGGCATCGTGCTCGTAACGACGGGCTTGGTGTTCTTCGACTTTGCCTACTTTCGCGAACAAATGTGCACGGTCGCTTGCCCCTACGCACGGCTGCAAGCGGTTCTGCTGGATCCCAAGTCCTTGCTCATTGCCTATGACGAGCCTCGGGGCGAGCCTCGTAGCAAGGGCAAGGCGAAGACGCCCGGCCATGGCGACTGCATCGACTGCAGAGCCTGCGTCGTGTCGTGCCCGACCGGTATCGACATTCGCGAGGGTTTGCAGCTCGAGTGCATCGCGTGCGGCCAATGCGCGGACGCCTGCGACTCGATCATGGATCGGATCAAAAAGCCGCGGGGTCTCGTGCGCTATTCTTCTCAGCAAACGCTCGCGACGGGCCGAGCGACGCGACTCCTTCGCCCGCGCGTCATCGTGTACGCGCTCGTCCTCGTCGGGCTGCTCTCGGCCCTCGTTTTCGTTGGGAAGCGGCGCCCGGAAGCGGAGGTCACGGTCCTGCGTGGGGTCGGAGCTCCCTTCAGTGTGACCGGGCAGCAGGTGGTAAACCAGCTGCGTCTCAAGGTGACGAACCGCTCGGAGGAGTCGCGCCGCTTCAGCGTACGCTTGATCGACTTTCCCGATGCACGTGTGATCGCGCCGGAGCTGCCGCTCCTCGTGGCGCCCACTGAGCAGGGGGCGGCCAGCTTCTTCGTCGCGGTTCCCGCGGACGCCATTCGCGGCGCAAGGCACGTGCGCTTGCGTGTCGGCGACGAGCACGAATTTCAGACCGTGGAGTACACCCTCATGGGTCCGCAAGGAGACACGCCGTGAATCGAGGAGCAATCGTTGCCAAGGGCGCAGGGGCGCTGTGGGCGTGGGTGCCGGGGTTGCTGCTGACCAGCATGCTCACCGGCTTGGGCGTGCTCGTCTGGCTCGCGGTCGACGATCCCCATTTTGCGCTCGAACCGAACTACTACGATAAAGCGGTGCACTGGGATCAGGCACGCGCGCGAGCGAGCACGAGTCTGGCCCTGGGTCTGGCGACGACGGTCTCGCCCGCTCTCTACAAGGCAGCGGACGGCAGTATCGACTTGGAGGTCGCGGTGGACGACCGCACGCTCGCGCGCTTCGCTGGCGCGGCGGTGGAGTTGGAGGCCTTCCCCAACGCGTATGCAGCGCAGGTGCAACGGCTCACGCTGCATGAGGCCGCGCCCGGCGTGTACCGCGGCAAGCTCGAGCGCGGAGTGCTCGGGCTGTGGGAGCTGAGGTTGAAGGTCTCGCGCGGGAGCGAGCGGTTCGAGCAAACGCTGCGACGGGACGTGCTGAGCGGAGGCCCGACGTGAGCCTGAGCTTGCTTTTGCCCGTGATCAGCGCCGGTATGCTCGGCAGCCTGCACTGCCTAGGTATGTGCGGTGGCTTGGTCGCGGTGGCCAGCGACGGCGCCGTCACCTGGCGCGAGCGCGTGAAGGTGCAGGGGGCCTATCAGTCTGCGCGCCTCCTCGGCTATGTCGCCCTCGGTGCGGCCGCCGGCGCGCTGGGGCACGCGGTCGATCTGGCAGGTCGCGCCGCCGGTATCGGCAAAGTGGCGGCCTTCGTCGCAGGCGCCACGATGATCACCTGGGGGCTCCTGGCGATGTTGAGCGCGGCGGGAGTGCGGCTGGACCGCAAGCTGCCGCGGATTCGCTTGCTACCATCCTCACTTCGGGTTGCGCTCGCCGGCGCGCGTCCACGTTCGCCCCTGCTCCGCGCGAGCTTGCTCGGCGGCGCTTCCGCGCTGTTGCCGTGCGGGTTCTTGTACGCCTTTGCCATCGCGGGGGCCGCCACCGGCAGCCCAATAGGCGGCGCACTGGTCATGACCGCGCTCTGGCTCGGAAACCTGCCCGCCCTGCTGGGCTTCAGCTGGCTCCTTGCGGGTGCGCTGGCGCGGGTCAAGCGATACATCCCGCTGCTCAGCGCGGTCAGCGTATTCGCGCTGGGCGTGCTGACATTGAACAGCCGCATCAACCTGCCGGCTCTCGCGGTCGCGAGCATCACGAACCCCTCCGTCACGGCGACCGCCCCGGGGCCGATGCCTGCCGACTGCCCGTACCACCGAAAGAACGCCCCATGAACGCGGCCGTTCTAAGCGCCGTCGCTCCTCCGGAGCTCGTGGTGGCGAGCTGCGCGCACTGCGCCTCGCCCCTCCCCGCAGGCAAGAGGGGCGGTAGCTCGCCGGCATTCTGTTGCGAAGGTTGCCGCGCGGTGTTCGAGCTCGTGCACGCGTCCGGCTTGTCCGGATACTATCGGTATTTGGAGCCGAACGGCGCCAACGTGGCACCTACGGTCGTGAGCGGTCGTAGGTACCAGGAGCTGGACGATCCCAGCTTCCGCTCGCAGCACGTACGCAGCGTGCCGGGCGAGCAAGAAGCGGCCGAGCTCCTACTGGAAGGCGTGCATTGCTCGGCGTGTGTGTGGCTCGTCGAGCGGGTGGGCCGCGTGGTGCCCGGAGTGACGAGCTCCCGGCTGGATTTGTCACGTAGCGTGGTGGAGCTCACGTGGGATCCGAAGCAGACCTCGCTGAGCGCCATCGCGCGAGGCCTGAGCTCGCTAGGGTACGGCGCGCACGCGGTAGGCGAGTCTTTGGCCAAGCTTGTCCGCGTACGCGATCGGGAGTTGCTCCTCCGCCTGGGCATCGCCGGCGCCGCCGCGGGCAACGTGATGCTCATGGCCTTGGCGCTCTACAGCGGCGCGTTCAGCGGCATGGAATCCACGTACCAGGCGCTATTTCGATGGGCGAGCCTGGGTATCGCGACTCCGGCGGTCTTCTGGTGTGGCGCGGTATTCCTCCGTGGCGGGTGGGCGGCGGTTCGTACCCGCGCGCCCCACATGGATCTGCCCATCAGCATCGGTATCCTGACTGGCTACGTAGGAGGCGCGGTCAGCACGTTCAGTGGGCGCGGAGAAATCTACTTCGATTCGCTGTGTACTCTGATCTTCTTGCTCTTGGTGGGTCGCTACCTGCAGCAAAGTCATCACCGGCGGTCGACCGGTCAGAGCGAGCTGCTGCTCGCGCTCGCCCCGCAGACCGCGCGCCTCGTCGAAGGCGAAGTGGAGCGTGAGGTGCCGGCCAACGCCGTCGCACCGGGCGCAGTCGTGCGGGTGGGGGCGAGCGAGCGCATTCCCGTGGACGGCGTGGTTCTGCGCGGCAGCGCCAGTGTCGACACGAGCTTGCTCACGGGCGAGCCCATGCCGGCGGAGGTCGGCGTGTCCGACCGCGTCTACGCGGGTACGACGTGCCAAGGGGGCGACCTTTGGCTCCGTACGGAGAGTGCGGGCACGGAGACGCGGCTGGGCCGCCTGATGGCGAGCGTGGCCGACACGCAGCAACGGCGGGCGCCCATCGTTCGCCTCGCAGACCGCGTCGCAGGGCACTTCGTGCTGGGCATCCTGGCCGTCGCGGCGGTCACTCTGGGGGTCTGGCTGCACTTGAATCCGGGCGTCGCCGTCGATCACACGGTCGCTCTCCTGGTCGTCACTTGCCCCTGCGCCCTCGGCATGGCTACGCCCCTCGCGGTGAGCGTCGCGCTGCGGCGTGCCGCACAGGGCGGCGTGCTGTTCAAAGGTGGCGAATTCGTAGAAGAGCTGGCCCGTCCGGGCGTGATCGTGTTCGACAAAACGGGAACGCTCACCCTCGGGCAACCCGAGCTCCTGGCATGGGTGGGTGACGTCGAGTGGCAAGCGCCCCTCCGAGCGCTCGAGGCGCACAGCGGTCACCCCCTCGCGCGGTCCATTCAACGCGCGTTTCCCGAGAATGCCCTGCGCGTCGAGCAGCTTCGGGACTTGCCCCACGGCGGGATCACCGGGAGCATAGACGGGCGACAGCTCCTGGTCGGCTCACCCGCGCTCGTGCAAAGCGAGCTGGGGCATCTACCGCCTTGGGCGGAGAAGCTCGTGCAAACACACGCGGGCGCGGGACTAACTCCGGTTGTCCTCGCCGCGAGCGGGGTGGTTCGCGCCGTCTTGGCCTTCGGTGATCGTGTGCGCCCGGAGGCGAAAGGGCAGCTCGCGCAATTGACGAAGCTCGGTTACGTGCTCGAGATCGCGTCCGGTGACCATCAACGCGTGGTCGATAGCGTCGCCCGAGAGCTCGGCATCCCGGTCGCCGCCGCTCGCGGCCAAATGTCACCGGAAGCAAAGCTCGAGAGGGTGAGCAAGCTACGCGCTCGCGGTGAGCGAGTGGTCATGATTGGAGACGGCGTGAACGACGCGGCAGCGATGGCGGCAGCGACGGTAGGGTTCGCGGTGCACGGCGGAGCGGAGACCTGTCTTAAGGCAGCGGACGTGTTCGCCACGCGGCCAGGCCTCGCGCCCGTCTACGACGCCGTGCTCGGCTCCCGACGCACACTGGCAGCAATTCGCCGCGGAATCGTCATGTCACTGGCGTACAATGTGGTGGGCGTCGCGCTCGCTGTCATGGGCGTCCTGAGCCCGCTACTCGCGGCCATCTTGATGCCCCTCAGCTCCATTTCAGTGGTCTCACTCGCGCTGCGGGCCCGGACCTTCGAAGGAGGCAAGTCTTGAGTATCATCTTCGTCATTCTCCCGATCACGCTCCTGCTGTCACTCAGCGCCGTGGTCGCTTACACCTGGGCAACCCGTAGCGGTCAGTTCGACGACTTGGCCACGCCTGCCGTTCGCGCGCTACACGACCCCATTTCCCCAAAAACCGACTCCTCACGGCTGCGCTCATGAACGACTCCTTCGCCGATCTCGATGCCTACTTTCGGGCCGCCAACTATCTAACGGTGGGCCAGATCTACCTGCAAGAAAACCCGCTGTTGCGCGAGCCGCTTCGGGCCGAGCACATCAAGCCGCGCTTGCTCGGACACTGGGGAACATCGCCCGGCCTGAGCCTGCTCTACGTGCACTTGAACCGATTGATCCAGCGAGATGACCTGAACGTGCTCTTCCTGGCGGGCCCCGGCCATGGGGGCCCTGCGGTCGTAGCGAACGCCTACCTCGAAGGAACGTACTCCGAGATCTACCCGCACATTTCGCGAGACGAAGCGGGCTTGCGGCGGCTCTTTCGCCAGTTTTCGACCCCCGGAGGCATTCCGAGTCACGCCGGCCCGCACACGCCCGGCTCCATTCACGAAGGTGGCGAGCTCGGTTACGTGCTCACTCACGCGTTCGGGGCCGCCTTCGATCAGCCGGACCTCATCGTCGCCGCGGTAGTCGGGGACGGCGAAGCCGAAACCGGGCCGCTGGAGGGAAGCTGGAAAGGGATCAGCTTCCTCAACCCCGTGCGGGACGGCGCGGTCCTCCCCATCCTGCACTTGAATGGCTACAAGATAGCCGGCCCTACCGTGCTCGGTCGCTCCAGCGACGAAGACATCGAGCGCTTGCTGTCCGGCCACGGCTACGACGTGCACTTCGTCGAGGGGACCGACGTCGCCGCGGTGCACGAGCAAATGGCGCAGGTGCTAGACACCTGCCTCGGCAAGATCCGCACGATTCAGGATGGCGCGCGCCGCCGCGGCAGCGTCGAGGCGAGGGCGGCGTGGCCGGCCATCGTCATGCGGACGCCCAAGGGGTGGACAGGCCCGCAAGAGGTGGATGGGCAGGCGGTCGAAGGTACCTTCCGCTCGCACCAAGTGCCTGTCGCGGAGGTGCGAAGCAACGCGGAGCACCTCCGCGTGCTCGAGAAGTGGCTGCGTAGCTACCGTCCGGAAGAGCTGTTCGACGCCCAGGGGCGCTTGCTCCCGCACCTAGCGGCGCTCGCTCCCCACGGCTCACGCCGCATGAGCAGCAATCCGCTGGCGAACCCCGGCTCCCAGGTCAAACCGCTAAAAGTCCCCGAGCCGTCGCAGTATGCGTTGCCGGTCCGTTCGCCGGGAGAAGCGCTCCACGAATCCACGCGACAGCTGGGCCTCATGCTTCGCGATATCTACCGGGACAACCCCACCTCTTTCCGGCTGGTTTGCCCGGACGAGACGAGCAGCAATCGCCTCGGAGCCGTCTTCGATACCGAGCAGCGCTGCCTCGTCGCGCCGCCCCAGGTGGGGGACGACCACGTCTCGCCCGCGGGGCGAGTGATGGAGGTCCTGAGCGAGCACAACTGCCAGGGCTGGCTGGAGGGGTACACGCTAACGGGGCGACACGGACTCTTCGCCACGTACGAAGCCTTCGCGCTCATCGTCGCGTCGATGGCGACGCAGCACGCCAAGTGGCTGGAGGCTTGCGTGGAGCTGCCCTGGCGCGCACCGGTACCATCCCTCAACTACCTGCTCACCTCCACCTGCTGGCGCAACGACCACAACGGCTTCAGCCACCAGGGTCCGGGCTTCATGGACACCATCTTGAGTAAGAAGGGCAGCGTGGCGCGCGCCTATTTGCCGCCGGACGCCAACTGTCTGCTGGCGGTCGCGGACCACTGCTTGCGTAGTAGCGATCACGTCAATCTCATCATCATCGACAAGCAGCCCCAGCTACAGTGGCTGGATTTCGAAAGCGCCAAGCGCCACTGCGAAGCTGGAGCTTCGGTATGGGAATGGGCTTGCACCCACGTGCACCAATCGCCGGATATCGTGCTTGCCTGCGCCGGCGACACCGCGACGCAGGAGACGATGGCTGCGGCCGCGTGGCTGCGGGAGCACGCGCCAGAGCTCGCGGTCCGCGTCGTCAACGTGGTGGATTTGATGACGCTCGCCACGGCGAGCTCGCATCCGCACGGGATGAGCCCCGAGCGCTTCGAGGAGCTATTCACTCACGATACCCACGTGGTTTTTGCGTTCCACGGCTACCCGGGCGCCGTGCACCAGTTGCTGCATGGGCGCGCCGAACCGGGGCGGTTCCACGTCCGTGGCTACCGGGAAGAGGGCACGACCACGACGCCCTTCGATATGGTCGTTCTGAATCAGACCAGCCGCTTTCACCTCGCCATGCTCGCGATCGAGCACAGTAAGCGTCGTCTAGAGCAGGCGGTGGTGCTCACGCGCGATTGCCGCGCCGCGCTCGCCCGCCACCACGAATACGTACGGGCCTGCTTCGAGGACCTCCCGGAGGTGCGCGACTTCCGTTGGCGCGCGCAGACGGAGGAGCAGTGAGCGAGGGCATCCTCGCCCTCAACGCCGGCTCCTCCACGCTCAAGTACTCGGTCTACCGCTTCGACGGCGCGGCGGAGGTGGAGCTGACGTCGGACACACTGCGCAAAGCGGGTCCGGCAGTCGGAGCGGTGGAGGAGGTGCTGGCCGCGGCTCGGATTGCGCTAGGCGGGGAGCCTTCGCTCGTCGGGCACCGCGTCGTGCATGGTGGGTCGAGCTTTACCTCACCCGTGGAGCTCGACGAAGCCGTGCTCGGTCGCATCGAGCAGCTTACCCCTCTAGCTCCCCTCCACGTGCCTCCCGCGCTTTCCTTGATTCGCGCCGTGATCGAGCGCCTGCCCCGTGCCCGCCACGTGGCGTGTTTCGATACGTCCTTCCATCGCACCTTGCCAGAGGTCGCTCGGCGCTTCGCGCTGCCGAGCGAGCTTTACGAAGGCGGCGTGCGGCGCTACGGGTTTCATGGTCTCTCGTACGAATACGTGGTGCAGAGCTTGGGTCCGAACCTGCCGCGGCGCTTATTGGTCGCGCATTTGGGCAGCGGCGCCAGCATGGCCGCCATCCTCGGTGGTCGTTCGCTCGACACGAGCATGGGCCTGACTCCCACCGGCGGGTTGCCGATGGGGACGCGCTCGGGCGACTTGGATCCGGGCGTGCTCTTGCACCTCCTCAAACAACGCGGGCTCAGCGCGGAGGAGGTGGAGGAGCTGGTCGATCGCGAGTCCGGCCTCAAGGGTGTCGCTGGCAGCTCTGACATGTCGGAGCTCGTCTCTCGCCGCAACGGCGGGGACGCCCTCGCGTTCGCGGCGGTGGAGCTGTTCAGCTATGCGGTCAAGAAGCAGCTCGGAGCGTACTTGGCGGTGCTGGGCGGCGCCGATTGCCTCGTCTTCACCGGCGGCATCGGCGAGCACGTACCGCTCGTCAGAGAGCTCTCCCTAAGTGGCCTCGCAAGCCTCGGCATTCAGCTGGATTTGGAGGCGAATCGAAGAAATGCGCCGATCATCAGCGCCCCCGCCTCGCCGTGCCAGGTGCGAGTCGTGAAGACGAACGAAGATCTCATGATCGCTCGCCACGCGTTTTCGCTCACACGCGGGGGATAGGGAGCGCCATGGCGCTCCGCCCCGGTGAGGCCTAGATGCGCGGCCCTACAGCCCAAGACCGACGGCGTCCCAGGTTGGACGTGCCATTGAACACGGTTTGGTCGCAAGTTCGACGCGCTCGGCTCAAGGTCGCGAGCCGCCCGGCCCGTGACGCCCCGACCTTGCGGCGTGACGGAACCGCTCAGGCGATGATTTCGTTCACGAGTCCGCGCGCTTGGGAGGCGTCCCCGAAACCATCGACGAAGCTGCCGTCGTCCTGACGCAGCCCGCCCGCGTTGAGCAAGGTATTGAGCATCCGATTCGTCTTGTAGCCCCCATTGGGCAGCTCCACGTACTGGCCGGTCTTGAGGTAGCCGCCCGCCGCGCCGGCGAGGATCCACGGGACGTTCACGAAAGAGTGGCTGCCATTGGCGACCTGGTTGGTCCACACCGCGACCCCCGCGTCCAAGAGCTTGCCAGTCGGGGTGTCGACGGCCAGCAGCCGCTCGACGAAGGACTTGAAGTAGCGCATGTGCAGGAAGTCCACCTGGCTACAGAGGGACATGCCGTTCACGACCGCACGGTGAGAGGCGGTGTGATACACGAAGGTGCTGCCGCCCAGCGTGAATTGATGGTCGTCCTCACGATCGCCAATCTTGAGCACCGCCACCCGCGTGTACCCGGAGGCCACCGCGAAAGCCATGAGCTGTAGGTGCAGGTCGATGGCTTTTTCGTGGTTCTTCATGTCGCGTGGTGCGGAGTCGATACCCTGCATCGCGCTGATGGTTTCCGCGGCCAGCTTGGCGGTCGTGGCGGTGCCGCTCATGGCCAGCTCGAGATCGCGAATCGAGCTCAAATGTTGGTCAAGGCGCTCGCGGTCCGATTTGCTGAGGTCGGTGCGCGACAGCAGACCTCGCAGCTCGGCCCGCAGTACGTCGTTGACGCTGCGGCTGCGCAGCGCGGCGAGCCGTTGCTCTTCGGTCGGGCCATTGGGCTGCGCTTCCCCGGTGCCGACGGCTTCGATCACGCGCAGGTACGCCTGATAGGGCGAGTCCACGTACGGGCGCGGCTGCGACGGACCGACGTAGGAGATGTAACCGGGGATGTCGAAGCCGGTGCCGCCCGCCGAGTACTTGCCGGCGTGGAGGACGAGCGGCTCCCGCCCGGGCTCGTTCAGCTTGCGCGCGAGCAGCGAGTCGATGGACTCCCCGAGGGCCAGGACGCGGTTGCTGTCCCCGGTGAGCTTGGCCGCGGTCAGGACCTGTGCGTCGCCGGAGGCGTGCATGCAGCCGGTCGCTGCGAAGCTATGCCCGAGCCCCTTTACGATGCTCAAGCGGTCGGCGAGGCTGGCAAGCTCGCCAGTCGCTCGCGACGCCTTGTCCGCCTCGAGGGCGGCGGCGGTGAGCGAACCGGGTTTGGATGGCCAAAAACGCTCCGGGTCGGTGCTGCCGTCGATGGCCTTGCCTTGTTGAACGACGCCGTTGGCCTGCACGACGAGCAGGACGAAGGGCGGCTGCGCCGCGGCCTGAGCGCTCGCGCGGCGCGGCATGAACGCGTCCAGCATTGGCAAGCCGAGGGTGACGCCACAAGCGGCGCGCAGAAAGCGGCGGCGGGGAAGCGAAGGTGCGCGGTATTGGGCCATGGCTCAGGGCAATCGGTTCAGGTAACCGTCAGTGGTGACGAGCGCCTCCACGAGGGAGGGCAGGGGCAGCGCGCCGTCCAAAGACGCGCGCGTCAGTTGCTCGATCAGTGGCTGCTCCTCGCTAGCGGGTGGATGCCCGTTGAGGTAGCTCATCCAACCTTGAATGTAGCAAGAGTGCGCTTGAGGGCTTTTGGCGAGCAGCGCCGAGAATTCGATGGCTCCATCAAAGCTCTGCGGGCCTTCTTTGAAGTCGTAGGTCGCGGCCGCGTTGATGGGCTTGCCGCGGTCCTCCGTTCGGTAGCGGCCAATCGCGTCGTAGTGCTCGAAGGCAAAGCCGGGCGGATTGATGACGGTGCTGTGGCAGCCAGCTCCGCACGTACCGGGACCCGTCGTTGCCTCCACCCGCTCGCGGTTGGTCATGGTGGGGTCGAGCGGAACGAGCGTCGTGGCCTTGGGGTCCGGCGGAGGCAGGGGCCGACACAAGACCCGTTGGTTGACGAAGACCCCGCGGTGAATGGTGTCCGGATCGTCCACGACCGCGTACGAGCTGAGGAAACCGGGCAGGGTGAGGAGGCCGGAGCGACGCGTGGGGTCCAGCTCCACGCGCACGGGAGTGGCTCCGTACTGCTTTGGTAGGCCATAAAGCGGCGCCAGATCGTCATTGAGGAAGCTCACCGGGGTCGTGAAGATGCCGGCGATGCCTGCCTTTTGGTCGAACAAGTAGCCGAGAAAGCTCAGCACCTCTGCGCGCATCGCGGCTGGGGTGCGCACCGTGAAGTCGGGGAAGGTCGCGGAGCGAACGATGCCGTCGTAAGCGCCCAATCGGTACAGCTGAAAGTGCAGGTGATCGCGCGCGAGCGCACCTGCCGGGCTCGCCATGAGGCGCTGGGCCTGAGAGAGCACGGTGCCTGCAGTGCGTAGTTTTCCCTCGGCCGCCGCCGTCAGCAGCTCCTGGTCGGGGGGACTGGCGGTGAGCGAGAGCGCGAGCTTCGCCGCGACCTCATAGTCCGAGAGCGGAACTCGTCCCTGCGGATCGGCCTGCGTGGTCAGCTCCGTGCGATACAGAAAGTGCGGCGACTGCAAGATCGTCGCGATCAGCAGCCGGGCCCCGGCAATGTAAGCATCCTCTCCGGGATACAGCGTGGGCGCCTGCGCCACCAGCTCCGCGTAGCTCGCCACTTCTGCTTCACTGAGCGGCCGTCGGTAGGCGCGAAGGCCCAGGTCCGCGATCAGTGCTTTGGCGCGCGCAGTGGGCTCGGTAGGAGCAGCGGTAGGCTCGATGCGGGCGAGCGCGCTGGGGTCCATCGTGACGAGGTCGGCCAGCGCCCGGGCGGCCTTCTCGTAGTCAGCGCGGAGCTGCGGACCCACGCGGAGCGCCTCCGCCTCGTTGTCGAGGCCGACGAGAGCGTCGCCGGTCACGATGTCGGTGATCGCCGAGATGTCGGAGAGCCGGAGCACTTCACGCACGGAGCGCTCCCACTGCAGGCGGCTCAAGCGCGCCACGCGGGGAGTCGCCACCAGCGCCGCCACTTGCGGTCCGCCCCCGGCGCTCGTGGTTCCCCCGCTCGCAGACCCACCTTGGGGCGAGCTGCCACCGGTGGCGGGGACACCATCCAAAGGAGCGTCCACCGTGGTGGTGCAGCCGCCGAGCGCGCCGCAGGCCAGGAGGGTCCTCAGGAGTGTTTGCACGGTTACCACTCCGAATTGAAGGGCTCAAGGAGCGGACTGACTTGCAGAAAATCATCCTCCGCGCGCCTTGCGGGTCCCTGGGGGGGCGTTCAGAGTTTTTTTTCTGCAAGTCGGCCGCGCAGCGCGTCCCTTTCGCCCTCGAATGCGGAGCTATCAACTCGCCGTTTTGCTCGTCATCGCGGCGGCGTTCGCGGCTCCCGTCGCGGAGGCGGCGACCTCCGGAGACAACGGCTCGCATGACCCGTCTCGGATGATTCAGTCCGAAGGAAAGCTGTATATTTACTCCACCGGCGGGGGGGCCAAGGTGTCCACGAACGGGCTTGTGTGGGACGACGTCGCGAGCCCTCCCTGGAACCGTTCGCTACCGAACAATCAGGGCATTTGGGCGCCTGACGGCATTCGCGTCGGCAGCAAATATTTTTTGTTCGGCTCGATGTGGAACGACTCGAAGGCGAGCCGCATCGTGCTCCTTTCGACGCCTTCGCTCGACCCCGCTAAGGCGAAGTGGACGGACGGCGGCACGGTCGTGGAGGGGCCGGCGGGCGTGAAGCACAGCGTGATCGACGCGGCGCCGGTGCTGGACGACGACGGCAAGCTCTACATCGTCTGGGGCGGCGGCTACCCGTTTCCGAACGAGGCGGACTCCATCTACCTCACGCGCTTGAGCCCCGAAACCGGGCTACCCATCGCCGACGAGCCTGACTACGATCCGCCCGCTTCCCCAGGCTCCGCGCTGAAACAGGGCCACAAAGAGGGCCCGTACATTTACCAGCACGAGAGCGCCTACTTCCTGTTCTACCAAACGGGCGGCTGCTGCAGCGGTGCGTCCAGCACCTACACGATCCACGTCGCTCGAGCGACGGATATACGCGGCCCTTACACGGGCGACCGCACCTTCTACGCGAGCAAGGGCAGCATTCACGGCCCCGGGCACGTGGGCATCTACGATGCGTGCGGTTACAGCCGCTTTACTTACCATTACTACCCGGATCAGGGCGGCTCCGTCATCGGCTTGAACGAGCTTTCATGGGGGAACGACGGCTGGCCCGTCCTCGGACCCGAATCCACCACGCCCATCGTCCCGTGCGCCGCTGGAGATGGCCCGAGCGGAGCCGCCGGAAGCGGCACGATCGGCGGTAGCGGTAGCGGTGGCGGTGGCGGTGGCGGTGGCACCATGAGCGCGGGCGGTATAGGCGGCACGCCTACAACCGGCGGCGTTGCGGGCGCCGGAGGAACGACCGCGAGCGGCGCCGGCAGTGGCGGTGGCGGGCAGCCGACGACGGGCGGCGCTGCAGAGCCGCAAACTGGCGGCGCATCGAGCGGCATGCCGAGCGCCGGCAGCGGCGCGCTGTCGGCAGGTGGAGGTGACGTGGGCTCGACCCCGACCGAGTCGAACGGCTCGTGCTCGTTCGCACCCGCAGTGTCTCGCTCCGAGTCAGCTGGAAGTGCACTCGCCGCGTTCGCGGCGCTGGCGACGATCCTGCTTTCGCGGCGGCGGAGGGGCGCGACGCAGCGCCACCTTGTCTGAAAATCAACCGAGGAGGCGAAACTACACCTGACAGAATCGCATTCTGGCCGCACAGATGTGAGGCTGTGAAGATGCGCTACTCTGCCCTGCTCGGACTCGCGTCGCTGGCGACGCTCGTCGCCTGCGGCTCTGCCGCGCCCGAGGTAGTCGCCCGCGAGCAGCGGCCGACCGAGGTAGAGGTCTCCGTTCCCACGTCCCGCCAACGTCAACGTCCTCGAGTCGTCGAAGGCCAGCTCCTCACCGACCGTGACACTCCGCTGCGCGGAGTACTGCTTCCGGTAGATGTAGGCTGGTACCTGGCAGATTTCGAGCTCATGACCGAGCTCTCGGAGTCGACCGGCATCAACGCCGTGCACGTGTACCTGGAAAACTACTCTCACGCTCCGGGGGCCATGCAAGAAGCGGCGGATGCCTTGGTGGCCCTGACCGCGGAGGCCGGTCTCTACCTCGTACTCGGCATCGGCGGCGGATCGCGCAATGGCTCGTTCACTATCGAAAAGGTGCGCGAGTTCTGGACCAGATACGGGGCTCGCTACGGGGCCCGGACGCACGTGCTGTTCGAGATCCAAAACAACCCGGAGTTGAACTGCGACGTGCCGTTCGAGCCGGAAACGCTCGCGCTCGAGCGTGAAGCGTACGAGCTGATTCGCGGGGTCGCGCCCGACAGCCACATCTTACTTTTCAGCGCGAGCTCGGTTCCCACCGCGCCCGTCGTCGAGCAAGGCTTGTCTGCACTCTCGGACTCGGTAGACTTCACGAATACGTCCTTTGCGATGCACACGGATGAGGTGTGCACTCCTCCGGCGCGCTACGACGAGGTGCTGAGCGCGCTCGCGCCCTTCCAGGTGCCGATGCTCATTTCCCAGCTGCCGGACACCGGGTGGGAGCCGGTGATGAGGCAGGCAGAAGCGCTTGGCATCGGGTGGCTTCACCACCAGTGGCTCTCGGAGGACCAGGACCTATCGACTTTTCGCAGCGCGCTCGGGTCCGCGAAAATCAGCTGGTGTCCGGATCAGGGCACCTACCCCGAGCCGGCAGAAAGCTGCCGCTGAATGGGCAGCTTCGCTCGGTGCGCAGGCATAGCGGTCGCTCTGCAGCTGGCAGCTACGTCGGCGCACGCGCAGAACAACGAGCCGGTACGGCTCGTGTGGTCGAGCGACGCCGCGGCCACGCAGGCGTGTGCCAGCGCGGACGCGGTTCGGGCGGACGTGAGCTCCCGTTTGGGCCGGTCGCCCTTCACGGAGACCAATCCCCGCGCGTCCTCGCTGGAGGTCGCGGTGTCGCGCTCACGTAGCGCGTGGACCGCGCAGCTCGTTCTGCGCGCTGGGGACGGCGCGCTGCGCGGCAGCCGTCGCGTCGAGAGCCGAGCTGCAGATTGTCGTTCGCTCGCTTCAGCCACCGCGCTCGCGATCGCGCTCATGATCGATCCGGAGCTGCTGCTTCGCGAGCCCCCCACCGAGCCTCCCCCGGCGGAGG
>SECP01000058.1 GCA_004193285.1 Myxococcales bacterium
GCGGTGGGGGCGACTTCGGGGGGCGGGACCGTGATGCGGTGCTGGACCCAGAGCTCGACGGTGCCCGAGCCATCGTCCGTGGAGCGCGTTCCGAGCTCGATGCGACCCGACCCCGTCGTCGCCGCGGGCGTGCTGAGCACGAGGTTGAGCAGCGCCTGTTCGACGTAGCCCGGGTCCGCGTTGACGTAGGGAGGCTCGGCCGCCAGGCGGAGCTCGAGCTCGACGCCTTCGCCGAGCACGCGCCGCAGCAGCTCCAGCCATTCGCGCAGCAGGTCGTTCAGGGAGAAGACGCGCGGCTCAGGGCGCTTGCGACGACTCAGGGCCAAGAGCTGGCGGATGAGCGCGGCGCCGCGCTGGCCGGCCTCGAGCGTCTCCGCCGCCGCCAGGCGCTCGTGATCTGCCAGGGTTGCGCTGGCCTTGAGCTGCGAGGCGTTGTTGATGATGACCGTGAGCAGGCTGTTGAAGTCGTGCGCCAAGCTACCCGCAAGCCTGCCCGCGACCTCGAGGCGCTGAGCTTGCCGTAGCGCCTCGGATTGATGCTCGAGCGTGTTCGTTCGCTCCGAAACCCGATGCTCCAGTGTGCGATTCGCGTCCCGAAGCTCCGACTCGGACGCGGACAGGGCCTCCAGCAGCTCCGTATTGGCGGCCCCCAGGTGAAGAGCGCGCGAGTACGCCCCGTGATTGTTGAGCGCCACCCGGCCCATCCCCACCGCGTAGGCCGCGAGCATCGCCGCCATCCCGTAGTGGAAGCGGTCATTCTGTAGCAAGGCGACGAGCACCAGCGGGCTGAGCGCGGGCGCGAAGAAGCCGAAGAACGCAGGCAGGTGGCAAGACAGAGTCCCCGCGGCGGCCGCCGTCATTCCGCCGATCGCGAACGTCAGCAGGCCTTGGGCGAAAAGATTACCAGGCGCGAAGAAGAGCAGCGCGGAGCACCCCCACAGCGCCCCCGCCACCGTCGACCCGACCACGAACGCGCGCCCCCACCTCGCGATCTCGGTGCTCTCCGGACTTCGCAGCCGGAAGCGCCGTTGCAAGACCGCGCGAGCTCCGCTCATCAGCAGTAGCGCCACGTACCAGGCGACGAGGCGAGTCTTCGAAACGCTATCCCAGAGCGTCCCGACCACGATGGCTCCCACAGTGACGTTGGCCCACAAAACCGGCTTGGCCTGCTCGAAGAGCGCGCGGACTTCCTCGCTCCGCACCGCTCCCGGGACCTTCATCACTCCGAGAGGTTAGCAAATGTCGGGGCCGACATGAACTAGGGGACGTTTGCTGCGGCTCGCTAGGTTCCCCCGCTGGGCGTCATCTGGCGGTAAAGTCCCTTCACGATGTTCGTTATCGAGCTTTTGTACAAGGCCGAGCTCTCGGAAATAGACGCCAATATGCGGGCGCACATGGCCTTTCTGAAGAAGTACTACGCGGCGGGACGGTTTCTCGTCTCTGGGCGCAAAGTTCCGCGAGACGGCGGCGTCATCCTCGCGATCGGCGGGGATCGCGCCGAGATCGAAGCCATCGTTCGGGAGGACCCTTTCGTAGCCCGCGGCCTGGCGGACTTTCGCGTGATCGAGTTTCGCGAGAGTCAGAAGGCGGATAGCATCGACGCCCTGCTCGGTGCCCGCTGAGCCCTGGGCTAGCCGCTGGCCTTCATGGCGAGCGTCGCGACCAGCTCGATGAGCTCCACGGGGCTGACCGGCTTGCCCACGTGCGCGGAGAACCCCATGCTCAGCGCCTTGGCGCGGTCCGCGGCTCGCGTGTACGCCGTCAGCGCGATCGCCGGCACGTGCGCCGCGGGCGCCCCCGCTTCGCGAACGCGGCGGATGAACGCGTAGCCGTCCTCCTCGGGCATCCCGATGTCACTCACGACCACGTCCGGAACGCCGGCGGATAGGCGCGCGAGGGCAGCGGCCGCGGTGCCCGCCGTCTGCACGGTGGCGCCCGCGTCCCCGAGCACCAGATGCAGCAGCTCACGAGCGTCCACCTCGTCGTCCACCACCAGGACGCGCACGCCCTCCAGCCGGCGACGCGCCACTTGGCGCTCGAGGGGGAGCGGTCGGTCCTCCGCGTCCGGCCCCGGTGACGGAATGGGCGCGGTTGCGCGGATGGGCAGCACGACCTCGAACGTCGAGCCCCGCCCAAGGCCGGCGCTCGAGACCGACGCGCGGCCGCCGTGCAGCTCGACGATGTGGCGCACGATCGCGAGGCCGAGCCCGAGCCCTCCGAAGCGGCGAGTGGTCGAGCTGTCTGCCTGCTTGAAGCGATCGAATACGTACGGCAAAAACTCCGGCTCGATGCCTTTGCCATCGTCCGTGACGGTTACCACGAGCTGGGCGCGCATCTGCTCGAGCCTGACTCGCACGTGGCCGCCGTGCTCGGTGAACTTCACGGCGTTGGAGAGCAAGTTCCACATGACCTGCTGGAGGCGCTCTGCATCTCCCACCAGCACCACCGGCTCGGGTGGCCGCTCCAGCTCGAGCTTCACCTCGCGCGCGGCGGCGGACGTCCGCACCGCCTCGAGCGAGTCCCCGACGAGCTGAGCGAGGTCCACCGGCTTCAGCTCGAGACGCAGCTTGCCGGTGATGATGCGCGACACCTCCAAGATGTCTTCGATGAGCTTGCTCTGCGACTGCGCGTTACGATGAATGACCTCGATGCCCTTGGTGAGGGTAGCGGGGTCGCTCCGGGTCTTGAGCAAGGAGGACCAGCCCATGATCGCATTCAGCGGCGTGCGCAGCTCGTGCGAGACGGTCGCCAAGAACTCGTCCTTCATTCGGCCCGCGGCTTCGGCCTCTCGCGCCGCTTCTTCGGCGCGCTCGGCGGCGCTGCGAGCACGCTGGAACAAGAGCGCGTTCTCGATGAATGCGCCCACTCGGCGCCCCAGCTCGCTCGCGAGCGCGAGGTCGCGCGCGTCGTAGCGACGGCCGGAGTCAGACGCCATCAGCGATAAAGTGCCGGAAACTTCGTCGCGGCGCGTGATGGGGACGAAGATCACGGAGCGGATACCGGTGGCGCGCAGCTGCTTCAGGTGCTCCGGGATGGCGGCGGCTTCATCACCCGCCGAATCCGGCAAGCTCGAGTGGAGAATGGGCTGCCCGGTGCGAATCACCTGCCAGACCCCGGAGGTGTCGTCCGGATCCGGAGGGTGGTTGTCCTGGAAGTCGATCGCCTGCTTCCGTTTGCGCGGATCTGCGTGAGCTACCGCGACCGTTCGCAGCTGCGAGCCTTCCAGCAAGTGGATGGCGCACCAATCGCAGAGGCCGGGCACGAGGAGGCGCGCCAGCGAGTCCAGCGTGACCTGGTAGTCCAGCGACTTGCCGAGCGTCGTGGACACCTCGTTCAGGTAGCGGTCGTGCTGATCCCGGCGCCTCTGATGGCTGACGTCGTGCCAGATGTTGATCGCAAGCTCGGGGTGGCCGCGCTCGTCCAGGACCGCGCTGGCACGGATCTGACACCACCACTGCGAGCCGCGCCGTTTGTTGCGAGTCAGCACGAGCGCGGAGGCTTCCGGCTCGCCCGCGAGCACGCGGCGCCCCGGCAGCTGCTCTTGAGGGAACAAAAAGCCGTGCTCGTCCAAGAGCTCGAAGCGCTTGATGAGCTCGCCCGGCGGCTCCTTCAGGACCTCTTCTGCGCTGGAGAGCCCCATCAGGCGCGCAGCTGCGCTGTTCGCGAAGATGATGTTGCCGCTGCGATCTTGCACCGTGATGCCGTCGACTACGCCCTCGAGGATGGCCTCTAGCTGGCGGCTGAGCAGGCGGTAGCGCTCCCGTTCTTGCTTGGCTCTGGCCTCACTGGCCTCGGCCACTGCGCGCGCGAGCTGCTGCTCGCGAAGCGCGGCCGCGGTATCCTCGGCTAGCTTGCGCTCGGTCAGGTCTCGAGTGATCTTGGAGAAGCCGACGAGCTGCCCGGTCGCGTCCTTCAGGGCGGTGACCACCACGCTGGCCCAAAAGCGCGTGCCGTCATCGCGCACGCGCCAGCCTTCCTCCGCGAAGCGCCCCTGAGCTCTCGCGATCTCGAGCTCGGCCGCGGGCCGACCTGCCACGCGGTCCTCCTCCGTAAAGAAGAGCCCGAAATGATGGCCGAGGATCTGCTCCGCCCGGTAGCCCTTGAGCTTCTGCGCTCCCGCATTCCAGGTGCTGACGTGGCCTTGCGGATCCAACATGAAGATGGAGTAGCCGGCCACGTCTTCGATCAGCAGACGGAAGCGCTCCTCCGAGCGGCGCACCTCCGCGAGCTGCTCGACGAGCGCACTGTGGTCCTGCGATGCGGGATCGGGCGCGGGCACCCGAGCGAAGATACACGACGGGCTATTGAGAGAGGTATTTGATTTGTACGAAGGGCGCGAGCACGCCCGAGATGGTCTGCAAGGTGGGGAGCAGCTGCGACAGCACCTGGTTCCAGCTCGTCACCCAGGTGGGCGGCACGTAGACCACGTCCCCCGGGGCGAGCTCGAAATCCGCGGCTTCGCCCTCGAGCAACTGCTCGGCGTCGATGATGAACAGCTCGCCCCGGTCCGCCTCGCTGCGGATGACGTATGTCTCCGATAGCTTGCCCTGGACTTGCTCCGTGGTGCCGAAGCCAACCTGGGCCAGAGCCTGAAGCAGCGTGAGGCGCCCGTTGACGAACGACACGGTGCCACCCTTCGGGTTACTGCCGGCGGCGCCGCCGAACACGTACGCCCGCTCGTTGGTGTTGTCCGGGACCAGGATCACGTCCCCGGTGCGGAGACGGATGTCCTGCGTCAAATCGCCCTCACGGATGAGGCGGTAGAAGTTGATGGGCAGCCGCTTTCCCTTGCGCGCCACGTAGGCGCTGCGGAGGCTTGCCTTGTCCAGCTCTACGCTGCCACCCAGGGCCAGCGCCTCCATGAGCCTCAGCGGTCGGTCGCTGTACTTGAGACCTGGCTGGGTGAACTGGCCGAGCAGGTAGTAGCGAATGCTGCCGGTGAACACGACCTGAATCGTGACTTTGGGGTCCTTCACGTAGGCGTCTAGCTCGCCTTCCAGGAACTTCTTCAGCTCTGCGCTGGTCTTTCCCGCGATCTGGACGGTGCCGACGAGCGGAAACTGGATGGTGCCGTCATTGTCGATGACGAGACCGGCGAGGCGACTGCGGTCCGCCGCCATCGACCCCATACCGCCGGCATAGGGAGCGATGGAGAGCTCCGGGTGACCGTACACCGCCACGAGCAACGTATCGCCCGGGCCGACCCGGTAGGCATCGCCGTCGCGCTCGCCGACGATCTCGGCGACGAGGTCTCGACTCAGCACCTCTTGCCGGTGATTCTTCACCGAGGAGGGGAGGGAGCGAGCTTTGACGGCGGGGCTCGAGCCACAAGCCATGAGCAAGGAGACTAGGAATAGGAAGATAAGTTTCGGCATCGGTGTGCCCTCTTCAATCAGCACATGGTGGCATCAGAGCGTCAATTCGAAAAACGGTGTTTTGTACAAACCAAGCACGCTTCAAACCGCGTGACCAATCGCTACGCGCGTAGCACTTCGCCATCTTGACCAGCGGCTTTTTCGGGGCAGATGCTAGGTCGTGGCCACCAAACAACTTGCGCTTGGTTCCGAGATAAAACGACTTTCCGCCAGCGCCTTTCGCCTGGCGAATCAGTACCTGACTCGGCACAAGGCCGACGTCAAAGTACTGCATTACTGCTTCCGCAACTGGGGCGACGCCATCAACCCAGCGCTCGTCGAGTTCGTGAGCGGGGAGAGCGTCCAAAGCGTGGACATCGACGCGCGCGCCTTGCTGCCCCTCCCGCGGGATCCGCAGGCGGACACGCTTTACGCGGTCGTTGGTAGCATCGTTCATCATGCGGATTGTCAGACCATCATTTGGGGCGCCGGCTTCCAGTCTGCCGGAATCTCACCGAAACAGAAGCCCAAGGGTGTGTTCGCGGTCCGCGGCCCGCTCACGGCGGCTGAGCTCCGCAAGCAAGGTATCGATTGTCCGGATGTTTATGGAGACCCGGTGTTGCTTCTGCCGCGCTACTACCGCCCCGAGGGCCGCAAGCGCTACCGGCTGGGGATCATTCCCCACTTTTCCGATCAGGCCAACGCCAAAGTGGCGCGGTATCAGAGCACGGACGAGGTAAAGATCATCGATATTCGAGGCGGCTTGTGGAGCACGGTCAACATCGTATCTGAGTGCGAATACATCGTCTCTACTTCGCTCCACGGGCTCATCTTGGCGGACGCCTACGGCATCCCCAACGCGTGGGCCAAGCTCGGAGACGACATCCCCGGCGGCACCTTCAAGTTCAACGACTACTATCGCGCCATCGGCGTGGGGGATTCGCTGCCGACCGTCTCGCTCACGGAGACGGTCGACGAGCTGTGCCGCAAGGCGCTAAAGCGAGAGGTCGCTCTGGATCTCGACCGGCTGCTGCGCGCTTGCCCGTTTCGTTGGCCCGACGCGCCGAATCGTCATGGGCAGTCCGTCGGGGACGCGAGCGTCGCCCAAGCTCAGCTCCCATAGAGTGGAGCCGTCCGCTCGCTCTTCCGCGAGCCGGAAGCCGAGCTTGCCGTAGTGGTCCGCTACCATCTGGTTCTTCTCGGTCGGTAGGTAGCGGCCCACCAAACGCGAGACTCCGGCCGCCCTCGCGGCCGTGATGAGCTCGCCCAGCACCGCTTCTTCCACCTTGCGTCCGAGAACGCGGCAGCTCATCAGCCAGGTGTCGATGTCCCACGCATCGGAGTCACGCCGGCAGATGATGACGCTTATCATGCCGTTGTCGCCGAAGGTATCCGCGAGCCGTACTTGCAGCGTGAAGGCATCCGGGTCCCGCTCGGCGGCCGCGACCTCCGCCTCGGTGTAGCGCCGAGTCGTCAAATTGAATTGGTTGGACTTGTTGATCAATTGGGCGATGCGCGCTCGACCCGTCGCGTCGAACGGCGCGAGCGCGAGCTGCATGTCCAGTGAATGCAGGTAGGCGTCCACGTCACCGGCTTGCTTCTGCAGGGCGACGCGCTTGGCGTTGTCCTGGTAGGCCGCCGCGCGCTTCTTGTCTTCCTCGGAGAAAGCGATCGCTTCGAAATAGCCGGCCGCCAGTAGCGTGCGCGCATAGAGCGCCGGGTTCTGGGGCAGCTCGGGCACCGCGACTTGCGGCAACATCTGCCGCACCAGGTTGCGCTCGACGGGGTTGTCGTCGAGGAACACCATCGCGTCCAGCCCCAGCGAGAGCTCGGCCGCGATCGCGGTGATGTTCGTTGCCTTGTCGTTCCAGTTCGCTTGAAAGACCGCGATGTGATCCTCGCGCAGGAGCATCTCCGGGTGTTCCCGGAAGACCCGGCGCGCTACCTCGTCCGTGTTCTTCGAAGAGACCGCGAGCACGATGCCGCGGTCGCGCAGCGCCAAAGCCGCGCGCTGCACCTCCAGATGCGCCTCGCCGGTGGCGTTGCCTTGGCCGATGACGATGCCGTCCAGCCCGTCGTCGCCGATGACGCCGCCCCAAACCGTGTTGTCCAGATCCAGGATGAGGCACTTCTTGCTCTTTCCGCGGAGGGCCGCGACGAGCCGGCAGACGTGGTCCGCGTAAAGGGGCACGAAGTCGCCGGAAAAGGGGATTTTAGCGAGATTCCACAGCGTCGGGTCGTGCCACGCGGCGAGCCCCACCGTCTCGGCGATGTGAGCCACGTCCAAGAGCAGGTCGTCACTGTGCGCGACGCTCTCCCCGATGCCGCGGTTGAGCTCGTCGATGGCCTTGCGCAAGGTGCCGGGCAGCACGAAGTCGAAGTTGCCGAACAGGGACTCGGTCGGGTGAGGAACCGTCTGCAAAATGCAGATCGCGCCGCCATGGCGTTTCAGTCCTTCACGGATCTGCTGCAGCTGGGCGAGGGAAGCGCGCACCGCGGCGGCGGCGTCCTCCGCGCTCGAGGTGGCGCGGCCGAGCGGCACGCCGTGGTGATCGATGGCAACGAGCACGGCGTCGCAACGGGCCTGGTTGAGCTCGGAGTCCGGCGACAGCGCAGATTGCATGATCTGCCCGTAGTCCGACTCAACGCACTCGAGCAGGATGCCGTGCCGCGCGGCGGTTGCCACGAGCGCTGGCACGAGCAGGTGCGAGGTGGCGTTGCTGATGATCCCCAGCTTGAACGGGACGAGCGGCTTGAGGTCGTGCCCGGCCGCCCGCGCTCGCCCGAGCGCTTTGGCGAGGCGATGGAGGCCCACTTCGTCCAGCGCGTGGCCGGCCAACCACTGGGCGCGCTTGCCCAGCTGTTCACCGCCACCACCCAGGCCCTTGCACTGCGCAGAAAAGTCCGCCGGCGGGGTCGGGAGCCACTGAAGCTGCGAATAAAGTTGGCTGGTCATGCGCTAATCTCCGTAAGGATTCGAGAAGCAACCTGCGCGGGAGTCGCGAACGGCGCCTTGGAGCGCTGCAGGTCCAGGAAACGAGAGTCGAAGGCTTCGAGCATCGGCGTCTCCGTGTAGCCGGGCCTCACGCTGCGGACGCTGAGCCAAGGGTATTCGGCCGCGAGCGCGGCCAAGAGCCCTGCCATGCCGTACTTGGCGATGACGTAAGCGCCGAGCCCAGCCGACGCGGGAGTCTGCTCGTCGCCCATCGCCTGGGTCAGCACGCCAACGACGGTGCCGGCCTTGTGCTTCCGGAAGCAGCCCTTCACCAACCCGGCGAGGAGGCGCTGGGGGCCTACCACGTTGACCCTGAGCTGCTCGCGAAGCTGCTCCTCCGTGATCTTGCCGAACGGACCCGGCGCGAGCGGCGGCGAGGCGGCGAGCACGACTCCGCCGAGGAGTGGCAACTCGGCGAGGCTCACGAGCGCGCTGTCGATAGAAGCGTCGTCGGTCAGGTCCAGCTGCAAGCTGACGCCGCCGCAGCGCGTCGCGACGCTCTCGGCCGCGCTCTGACTGCGATGGTAACCGACGATCGGTTTGTAGCCGGCGGCCGCCAGCTCGCTGCACACGGCGGCGCCAATTCCGCCGCCGCCGCCCGACACCAGAAACCACTTCGTCGTCGCGCTATTTTCAAGTACCAAGCACTACCTCCGCTTTTCCCTTGGCCAGCACGCGCCCCTCCGAGCGGATGACGAGCCCCAGCTCCACCATGCCGGTGGCGTGATGCACATTGACCAGCGTGCCTTCCACCTCAGCTTCGCGGCCGACGTAGAGCGGTCGCTTGAAGTCGAAGGAGACACTGGCCCAGACGCTGTCTCGGCCCGGCAGGCGCATGCCGATGAGCTGCGACACTTTGGCAATGAGGAGCGCGCCGTAGACGACGCAGCCGTCGTACCCCTTTTTGCGCGCGAACGCTGCGTCGACGTGGAGCGGGTTGAAGTCACCGGAGAGCTCCGCGAACGCTCTCATCTGCTCGTCAGTGACGACGAAGGTGACGCTCCGCTTCAGACCTTCGGCGAGGTCCGCCAGCGCATGCTCCTCCGGCGTGGTCATCTTAGCTCGCCGTCTTCGCGTCGATGAGCGTAACCAGGTCCCCGACGTTGCGGAGCTGCTCGACCTCGGCAGCCGAGAACTTGAGCGCAAAGGCCTTCTCTACGGCCATCACCAGGCGAATGTGAGTGAGGCTGTCCCACTCGTCCACGTCGTCCGCCGTGAGCTTGGGGTGCACGACGATCGTTTCGTCATCGAATACGTCGTGGAATACCTGCGTCAGCTTGGCGTAGTGAGCTTCGGTGTTCATGTTCTTCTCGTTCGTTTTCTGGGAGCCTGAGGGAGCTGGCCAATGCTTCGGACCAGCGGGCCGTGACTCGCGGTTTGGGGTGCACTTCGTCGCTGAAGTCTTCGTTGTCGTCGCCAGCTAGGCGGAGCACTCGTACATGCTCTAGCCGCTCGAGCTCGGGCAGGAGCGCCTGCATGCGTCGCGCGTAGTCCGCATGAATGGGGGAGCCCGCCGCGTGCCACGCCGGAATGGGCATGTCGACGAGCACCAGCTGTCCGCCCGCGCGCCCCACGTCCTCCACGACCGCTCGCAGCGTTTGGAATGGCGCGTCGTCCAGGCGGTCGACGTCGCCCATGTACTTGCGCCAAAACGCGAGGTACTTGCCTTGCTCCGCCTCCGACACCAGGCGCTCGTTGCGCTCCGCGTCCGTCAGCTTCCGGGGCTTGCCGGAAAGGCGCTCGCGGAAGGTTTGCGTTGCGTCGCGCGTCACGGCGTCCAGCACCAGGTAGGGGTGAACCAGGTGCGCGCCCATGCTCAGCATGCTGGGAGGCAAGAGGGCCTCTGCTCCGTGGCTGCCTCGCTTGTAGAAGCCGTAGCGGTATCGCTCCAGATCCATGTCCGTATCGCCGCCATGGCGATCCGGCGTCTCCCAGCGCGCCCGATCGGAGGCGAACACGCCGTACCAGAGACCGAGGACGAAGGTATTGTGGGTGCGCGCGGCCGGTGACTGGACCTCTTGCACCAGCTCCACCACCTGCCGAAGCTGCGTGATATTCGAGCCGCTGACCGCGATGTTGTGGACCTCGCGCTCCGGCAGCGCTTCTTGCAGCTCGTGCTGCTTGAAGCCGACGAGCGCGTTGGAGGCCCCCAGCACCAGCAGTTTGTCTCGAGTCGTATCCAGCCGGCTGCGGGAGAAGAAGACGTACTTTGGCTCGGTTAGGTAGAGTGACTCACCGGCGCGAGCAGAGTCCAGCCGGGCGTGTTCCCGTTCACCGGGCCGCACGAGCAAGCTGACCACGAGGAGCGCGCCGTACAGCACGGCCAATGAGGCGCCGAGGCGCGCGAGCTGAACGAGGATCGGCTTCATCTCAGAAGGCTCGGTAGACGAATTCGGGGGCTTTGTGGAAGAACGAGCTCACGCACAAGATGAGCAAGATCTGGGAGGCGAGGAGCAAGTTGCGCGGCGCGGTGCCGAGCTGCAGCGAGGTGCGGCTCCGCAGGCGTGCAGCGGCGCCGAGCACGCCGTCCCACACCGCGAAGCCGACGGCGGCCAGCGCGCTCAACCCCAAGTACATCGAGAGCCAACCGTGCACCCCGAGCCGCGCCGAGATGGCGGAAAGCTCGCCCAAGCTCAGCCACAAGCAGCTCAGCCCGAGCGCGAAGTAGGCGAAGGTCAACCCGCGCGCCGCGTAGATGGCGACGGGGCGCTCGCACAGCGCCTTGTAGCGCGCCTTACCAAGGCGCTTGGCCGCCTGAACCTGCCAGAGCTTGTTGATGCTCGCCCCCGCGCCCATGAACAGACCGTAGACGACGAAGACGGAAGTGGCTCCGTGCCAAACTCCCATCAGCAAGAACGTTACGAAGAACGCGATGACCGCGAGGTATGGCGCGAGCGCGCGCGAGGTTACTCGCTCCGAGAGCACGCGGAGGAGCGGGTTGAACACGTAGGTGCGGAACCACTGGGAAAGGGTGATGTGCCAGCGAGCCCAAAAATCCAAGAAGCTTCGAGCCTGGAAGGGGTGGTCGAAGTTCTCCGGCAGCTTTTGGCCGAGCAGCGCCGCGACCCCAATCACCACGTCCATGTAGCCCGCGAAGTTCGCGTACAAAAATACGGTGTACGAGACGGCGCTGACGGCGTAGCTGGCTAGCAGCTGGGACCAGGCGAGGGTGCCGGTTCCGGCCAGCACTCGCGCGGAGACGGCCGCAAATACGTAGTTGAATACCGCCGAAACGACCGCGATTCGCACGAAGCCGGCGATGATGCGGGCAAACGCGGCATGCACCACGCCGTCGGTGAGGTCGTTTTGAACCGCCGCGCGGCTCTCTCGATCGAACTCTTTGTAGCGCTGGATCGGGCCCGCAGTGAGGGTCAGGAAGCTCGCGGTGTAGTTGAAGAATGCGAGCGGCGCGATGCGCTCACGCAGCTCGCCCTGCCTGGCGTCGATCATCAAATGCAGGACGCGGAACAATACGTACGAGAGACCCACGACAGCGTAGACGGCATGCAGCGTCAGCTGGGCCGGCACGAAGGCGTACTTCTTGAGCGTGACAAAAGTGCCGACGACGACTGCAAGGCCGACCCAGAGCAGTACGGAAGACGGCTTCACGCGCAGCCACTCCACGAAGGCATAGCCGAGCAGCAAGAACGCGAGCAGTGGAAGAAGCTCGATCGGCCGGTCGGCATAGCTCGCGAGGAACACGAGGTTCGCGGCCAACATCAGCCAACTGCGGAGCCGCAGGCTCTTCGTGAGGTTCACGAGGAGCACGACCGCCACGACGAAGCCCAAGAATGTAAAGGAAGTGAAACTCATGAACGCCTCAGAGGGACGCCCGTAAAAACCGAACGCGTCCTATGCACACTTCATGCGAGGTTGTAGGTTTCTTACTGGAAACACGTGGTTTCCCGCTTTCACGTGAGAACCGACGTCGGCCTGCCGTGCGGCCATGGGGCGAAGTGCTTCGCCCGATCCTCCATGGCACGAGGCGCTTTGGCGATGTGAGTCGGCTGGCTTGTCGCGAGAGCGCAATCGTTAGTTAAGGAGTGGTGAGTCAGCGCGCGCTCACGCGGACCCGATGTGGTCCGCGGCACGACACTTGCGCCTGCGCTGCGCCGTGATGGACCGTTCGGACCCCGACCCAGCTGTGGATACAAGCCAACCCATTGGGCTTGTTTCGGTTGTGATTCCCAACTTCAACTACGCCCGCTTCGTCGCTCAAGCGATCGAAAGTGCGCTGTCGTTGGATTGGCCGCACGTCGAGGTGATCGTGGTCGACGACGGCTCCACGGACGATTCGCGTCAGGTCATCGACCGTTACCGCGAGCGCGTGACGATCATCCATCAGGCCAACGGCGGGCAGATAGCGGCGTGCAATGCGGGCTTCGCGCGCGCGCGCGGTGACGCCGTGGTGTTCTTGGATTCGGACGACGTGCTGCATCCTGCGCTCATCCGCGAGGCCGCGGCGGTGTGGCGCCGAGGCTTGAGCAAGGTGCAGTTTCAAATGCGAGTCATCGATGCGGACGGTCGACCGACGGGCGCATTTTTGCCGCAATTTCACGTCGTTCCCACCAGCGAGGACGTGAAGCGCTGGGTGATGACAGCGGCCTCTTACCCGACCCCGCCCGGGTCGGGGAACGTGTACTCGCGAAGCTATCTGGAAAAGATCTTCCCTCTGGTCGGAGAGGATCGCGCGGCTGACTCTTACTGCTTGGCCGCGGCGCCCCACCTGGGTGATGTGGTGACGGTCGCCAAGCCGCTGGTGGACTACCGCGTCCACGGAAGCAATGACGGCGCCATGGCCAAGCTCGACGCGCGTCGCTTTGCGGTGGAGCTCAAGCGCGCCCACGCCCGCTATCGCTACGCAGGCTCGCTTCGAGAGGGAGCTTTCCTACCGAAGTCCTCGGCCGCGTTGGATCGCAGCCTGGCGCTGCTCCCGTACCGGCTCGCGTCGCTCAAGCTGCTGCCGTCGGAGCATCCCATCCCGAGCGACAGCTCCTGGAAGGTACTGCGCGATCTGACGATAGCTTGTTGCACTCCTCAGGGTGTGTCGCGACGTGCGCGCGCTGCCCTGTGCATGTGGTCGCTCTCGGTCGCGGTAGCTCCGGCGCCGCTCGATGGGCAGATCGCGCTGTGGCGTTTCTCCTCCAGCAGTCGCCCCGAGCTCTTGAAACGAGCCCTGCGGGCACTGGACGTCGTCAAGGCTGCTTGATGAAGCTTAGAAATTTAGAGGGTCCATGTTGAAGCGGTATCAGAACTTGGTCAGTGGCGTGCTCGGGCTCATCGACGTGATGATCCTGATCGGCGCCTGGCTCGTGTCGTATTGGCTGCGGTTTTCGGCGCCGCTGGTGCCGGTGACCAAAGGCTTCCCCCCCTTCTCCGTCTACGCCTCGCTCACCCCCGTGGTGGCGATGGTGTGGATCTCGGTGTTCGCCGCGATGCGGGTGTACAAGCTGAGTCGTCTGCTGTCGCCGTGGCACGAGGTCATGCTCGTGCTCAAGGCGCACGCGATGTCGCTCTTGGTGTTCATCGCGCTCACGTACCTCTTCGAGGAGTACCGGTATTCGCGTCTGGTGACGGTGTACTTCGGCTCCCTCGCCGGCGTGCTCCTGGTCGCGGGCCGGCTCTCGGTGCGTAGCGCGTTCCGTACTTTGCGCGCCCGCGGCTTCAACCTTCGTCAGGTGCTCATCGTCGGCGAAGGCCCCGCGGTGGAGTCCCTGGTAGAGCGCTTCGAGAACTACCCGGAGCTCGGCTTGCGCGTCCGGGGCGTGGTGACTCACGAGGAGTCGCCTGCGACGCAAGTCGGCAACAAGCCGGTGCTCGGGCATTTCGACCACATTCGTGAGCTCATCGGGCACACCGGCGCCGACGAAATCCTCATCGCTCTCCCTTGGTCCCAGCAAAACGAGGTCGGCCGCATCCTGGAGTCGCTCAAGGACGAGACCATCGACGTGCGGCTCGTGCCGGATCTGCAGGCATACATCACGCTCGGCTGCGAGGTAGAAGACTTCGACGGCGTGCCGGTGGTTCGCCTCAACGACTCGCCCCTCATCGGCTGGTACGCCGCCGCCAAGAGGCTCACGGACATCGTCGTTGCCAGCGTCGCGCTGGTGGTGTTCGGCCCGATCATGCTGCTCGTCGCGCTGCTCGTACGTCTCTCCTCGCCGGGCCCGATCCTCTACTCGCAGGAGCGCATGGGCCTGGATGGGCGAACCTTCAACATGCTCAAGTTTCGCTCGATGAAGATCGACGCGGAGCAAAAGAGCGGCGCGGTTTGGGCCCAAAAAGAGGACGACCGCCGCACGCTGCTCGGCACCTTCCTCCGCAAGACGAGCCTCGACGAGCTGCCGCAGCTCTTCAACGTGCTGCGCGGCGACATGTCACTCGTCGGCCCGCGCCCGGAGCGGCCGGTGTTCGTGCACAAGTTCCGCCAGGAAATTCCCCATTACATGCTGCGCCACAAGGTGAAGGCAGGCATCACCGGCTGGGCGCAGATCAACGGCTGGCGCGGCAACACCTCGCTGCGCAGGCGCATCGAGTGCGACCTCTACTACATCCAAAATTGGTCGTACCTGCTCGACCTCAAGATCCTGACTCTTACGCTTTGGAAGGGGTTCGTTAACAAGAATGCCTACTAGAGATTTGAGCGCCCCCGCGGCGTTCGACCGGGCCGACGCGTCTCGGGGACGACCCGATACGTTCGACGTGAGGCAGCTCTGGGCTACCTTGCGGCATCGCTACAAGTTCGTACTGGGCGTGGCCCTCACCGTCTTCGCGGCGGTGATGCTGGCGACCCTCGTCTCGCGCATGAAGTTTCGCTCCGTCAGCCGCCTGTACCTCGGTGAGCTCGAGGAGAGCAGCATCAAATCCGGAGCTCGCGGCAAGGACGAGATCGACCTGAGCGCCGGCGGCCAAGGCGTCGTCGGTAGCGAGATCGAAATCATCCAGAGTCGTACCCTGGTCGCGAAGGCGATTTCTGATTCCGGCCTCAACGTCAGCATCAACGTCTTGGGCCAGAAGGCGCCGCGCTACGGCCAGTGGCTGCTCGCACGCCGGGACATCGCCGCGCTGGATATGGCCGTGCAGAGCCTCCGCGCGCGAGATGCCCGGCTGACGGACGCGAGCGCCCGCGAGCAGACCTACACCATCGCGTTCACCTCGGACACCGAGTTCGAGGCGAGCCGTGAGGACGGCAAGGTCGGCAAAGGCAAGCTGGGCGAACGCGCGGAGCTGCCTGGCGCGAGCCTGGTGCTGCGACCCGGCGACGGCCGGTCGCCAAAGGCCGGCGAGCGCTACGTAATCATGGTCCGGCCGCTCATGGTCGTGATCGACGAGGCGCTGGCCGCGCTGCAGGTCACGGCGCCGCGCGCCACCCCTCAGTCGCCGCAGGTGAACGTGGTCACCTTGGAGTTCGCGGACGCCTCGCCGCGCCTCGCGGCAAGCTTTTTGGATCGTCTCATCGCGGCCTACCTGGCCGAGCGCCAGGAATGGAAGGTGGAGGAGGCGAGCGCCGCCGAGTCTTTCGTGAGCTCACAGCTGGAGACCGTGCGCACCGCGCTCGACGACATCCAGCAAAAGCTCGCCGACTATCGCACGAAGAACCGCGTCGTCGTCATGGACAACGAAGCCAAGGCGATGATCGAGCAGATCGGGAAATACGAGGAGCAGCGCGTCGCCGCTCACCTCGAGGTCGCCGCTTTGGCCGACGTGCAGCGCACGCTCAAGCAGCCGAACCCGCCCGTCGGCGCGTTCATGCTCGGTGAAGCCAAAGACACCGTGCTGGAAGGCATGTCGACCGCCCTCACCACCGCGCGCCAAAAGCTGACGGACCTGGAGAGCCGCTTCAACGACGGCGCTCCGGAGCTTCGCGATCAGCGGCAACAGGTGGACGCGCAGCTAGAAGCCATTCGTAACTACGTGGCTAGCCGCGCCGCTCGAGCCAAGGAAAGTCTCGGCACGCTGGACGGCGTCATCGGCGGCTTCGAGGCTCGCCTGAAGTCGGTCCCAGGGGCCGAGCTGCGGCTGATTCAGCTGTCCCGCGAGCAGGAAGTGTACAACCGCACTTACTCGTACTTGCTCGAGCGCCAGCAGCAGACGGCCATCATCAAGGCTTCCACGCTCAGCAAAAATCGCGTCCTGGACGCCCCCCAAGTGGCTTACCGGGAGGACTCGCCCAAGCTGCTCCTGAGGCTGGCGAGCGCTCCCCTGGGTCTACTCCTGGGCGTCGCGGTCGTGCTGCTCCGCAGCCTGCTCTCCAGCACCTTCCAAAGCGAGGTCGACGCGCGCTCTTTCGTGGACGGGCTGCCCGTGTTCGCGAGCGTGCCGTATCGCCCCAAGCGTCGCGGCGAGCGCCGCGGCGTGCAAGGCGCGGGCTCCTTCGACGTGCTCGGCAGTGACACGGGCTCTTCCTTCACGGAGGCGTTCCGTACGTTGCGGGCGAACCTGTACCGCGCGGGCAACCCGGGCATCGGGCGAATCTTGCTGCTCACTTCGCCGAACGAGGGTGACGGCAAGACGACCTGCGCGCTGGCGTTGGCTGCGGCGCTGGCTGCGGACGGCAAGCGGGTGGTCCTCGTCGACGCTGACCTGCGTCACACGGACAATCAGCCGCCTCCCCCCGGACCTCGCGACTCGGCGGTCCCCGGTTTGGCGGACGTGCTCCTCGGCCAGCGCGCCTGGAACGAGTCGCTTCGGCCCGTCAAGGTACCGTTCGGCCAGTTCTATTCCGTAGCGGCCGGCTATGGCGCGGCCCCGGAGCTGCTCTCCAGCCCCGGCATGCTGGACTTTCTGAGCGAGGTGCAGCGCCACTGCGACTTCGTCCTTCTGGATGCGCCGAGCTTTCCGGCGGCGGCGGACGCGCTCGTGCTGTCTCCGCATGTCGACGGCGTGCTGAGCGTCATCCGACTCGAGAACACATCCCGCAAGGCGGCCCTCGAGCACCTGCGGGGGCTCACGCTCTCCGCGCGCAGCTTCGGGGTCGTGCTCAACGGCGTCGGAGTGAGCACCGAGGGCGCCGGCTCCGTCGCGCTCGTCCAGGCCGAGCCCATCCCCAGGCCCGTCCTGCTCGCGTCACGCAAGCGGCCGAGCACCGCGGGTGCTCCGGCACCCAGCTCTCCCCATGCGAGCTGACATCATGAACAAGCCTTATCGTGTTTTGTGCGTCATCCCGACGTTGAACGAGGCCGCGCACATCGAAGGTGTGCTCGAGCGGCTGCTGCTCGACAAGGGGCCGCTGGTGCTGCGCATCGTGGTGGCCGACGGCGGCAGCACGGATCGCACTCGCGAAATCGTGCAGGAGTTTTCCCAGCGTCACCCCAACGTCCTGCTCATCAACAACCCGGAGCGCATCCAGAGCAGCGCCGTCAACGCCGCCGTCCGGCGCTATGGCCGCGACGCGGACATCCTCATTCGCTGCGACGCCCACGCCATCTACCCGGTCGGCTACTGCCGCAAGCTGGTGGAGACTCTGGAGCGCACCGAGGCGGACTCGGTCGTGGTTCCCATGGACTCGCTGGGCGAAACGCCGTTTCAGCGGGCGGTGGCGTGGGTCTCCAACTCGCCGATCGGCACCGGCGGCTCCGCGCACCGCGCGGGCAAACAAAGCGGCTTCGTGGATCACGGTCACCACGCCGCCTTTCGGATGAGCATGTTCCGCGCCGCCGGCGGCTACGACGACAGCTTCACCCACAACGAGGACGCGGAGCTGGACTGCCGGCAGCGCGCGCTCGGTGCGCGAATCTACCTCGATAGCGACGTGCGGCTCGGGTACCACCCTCGCAAGGACGTTCGCTCGCTGTTCTGGCAGTACTTCAAGTACGGCGCCGGTCGCTCGCGGACGGTGCGCCGTCACCCGCACTCGCTGAGGGTCCGGCAACTCGCCGTACCGGGTCACCTCGCGGTTTCCCTGCTGGCCCCGCTGCTCTTGCCGTGGACTTCGCTGCTCCTCCTTTGGCCGGCCGCGTACCTCTCGGCGCTCCTCGCGTTCTCGGTCGTGCTCTGCGTTCGGCACCGCCAAGCGTACGCGCTCCTCGGCGGAGTCGCGGCGCTGGTCATGCACACCGCGTGGGCGCTGGGCTTCTTTCTCGGATTCTGGAACCACCGTGAGCGCGTCTGGCTGCGGGAGATGGCGGTGCCGCTCCGATTGCGAGCCGCGACCGGAGACGGGTCATGAGCGAGTCAGGCGCCTTGCGCGTGTTGCTCGTGGATCCGTCCTTGTTCACCGCCCCTTACGACGCGGCCCTCACGCAAGGTTTGCTGGAGGCGGGAGTCGAGCCGAGCTGGGCCGTGCGTCCGATTCGCCCCGGGGACCGCCAGGAGTTGCCGCCCGAGCGCGTCGACCCGTTCTTTTACCAGTGGATCGAACGCGCGTCGTTCCTGCCGGCCAAGCTCCGCAGCGCGCTGAAAGGTTTGGCTCACGCCTTCGGCCTGGCCGGGCTCGTCTGGCGAGTCGCGCGGCGCCGTCCGGACGTCGTGCACTTTCAATGGGTGGTCGTCCCGCCGCTGGATACGCTCGCGATCTGGGTCATCAAGCTCTTCGCGCCGGTGGTCCTTACCGTCCACGACAGCGTTCCGTTCAACGGCCAGCGGATGTCGCGGCTGCAGACTTGGGGCTTCGAGCTGCCCATGCGCCTGAGCAATCGCGTGATCGTTCACACCCGCGCGGGGCGCGACGCGCTCTTGGCTCGAAAGATCCCCGAAGAGAAGATCGCGGTAGTCCCGCACGGCCCGTTGTCATTGCCGATGCCGCCGACGCGGCCGCGCATCACCCGTGGCGGTCAAGACGACCGCTACACCTTCGTGGTCTTCGGCGAGATCAAGCCTTACAAGGGCTGCGACGTCATCGTGGAGGCGCTCGGCCTCCTTCCCTCGCTGATCAGAAAGCAGGCGCGGGTGGTGATTGCGGGAAGGCCTCGCATGGACCTTGCGCCCCTGCGCGAGCGCATCCGAGCGCTCGGCGTCGGATCGGAAGTGCAGATCCGCGCGGCTCGCCTCTCCGAGGAGGAGATGGTGGATTTGTTCGGCGAAGCCGACTGCTTCTTGATGCCGTACCGACAAATCGACGCGAGCGGCGTCTACTTTCTCGTGAAGTCCCTCGGGAAGTGGCTCATTGCGAGCCGGGTCGGGATCTTCGCGGAAGACTTGCAAGAAGGCACGCAGGGCTTCTTGGTGCCCCCTGGCAGCCCTGAGCAACTGGCCGTGTGCATGGCGCGCGCGGTGGTGGAGCGCCCGCGGCCGGAGAAGGTGGAAGCCGGCGCAGCGTGGACCGCCATTGGCCAGACCACGGCTCAGCTCTATCGCGAGCTCCTCGAGCCGGCCCCGGTTGGGGCCGAGGTGCTCAGCGGTGAGGAGGCGAGTTGAGCGACGCCGTCACGGTCTCCCGCAACAGCACGCAGCGCCGGGTGCTCCGCGCCGCGACTCTGCTGCTACTGCTTTCCGTGACGGTGCTGGAAAGATTCGGCCTCACCGCGGGCGCGGTCTCGATCAGCGCGGCCATGCTCGCCATCTATCCGTTTCTGGGCATCGCGGGTCTGGCCGGGCAGCTGGTGCTCTCGCTCGAACGCACGCTGCTCTACGGCCTGTGCATGGCGGTGGCGCTCTCCAGCTTGCTGGTCAACGAGGAGAGCGCCTCGTTCAGCTCGTTCGCGCTCCTCGGGGCCATGTACCTCCCGTTCGTCTTCGTGCTGCGCGAGGGGGCGTTGGCGGAGGACGACGCGAGCTGGATCTACGCGCGCTTTCTGGACGTTTGCCTGCTCTGCGCGGCGGCGGGGGTGGCGCAGTTCGCGCTTCAGTTCGTCATCCACGCGCACTGGCTGTTCGACTACTCGAGCTACATCCCGGCCCCGCTGCGCATGAACGGTATCTTCAATACCGTCATCCCCATGGGCTCGCTGAATAAGTCCAATGGCTTCTTTTTCCGAGAGCCGTCCGGCTTCTCGTACCTCATGGCGCTGGGGCTCATCGCCGAGACCGTCTCCTCCAAGCGCCCTTGGCGCGTTGCGCTCATGGCCGGGGCGCTGCTCCTCACTTACTCCGGTACCGGTATCCTCGCGCTGCTGCTGGCCTCCTTGTATCCGTTCGGCGTGAAAACAGTGCTCCGTCTGGCCGGCATCGTGCTCGCGGGCGCGCTCGTATTTTGGCTCCTGGGGGACGCGCTCAACTTGTCGTTCACCCTCGGTCGCGTCAACGAGTTCAGCTCGGACAGCAGTCAGAGCAGCGGCTACATTCGGTACGTGGCTCCCGGCCGCCTCGTCGCGGAGACGCTCGTGGACGCGCCCTTCAGCGCCTTCATCGGGCACGGGCCGGGAACGATTTTCCATACGTTGCGCTCGTACGAATTCCACGACCCGACCTGGGCGAAGCTGCTGTTCGAGTACGGTGCGTTTGGCTTTCTCGGGTTTTTGAGTCTTTTTCTTCTCACTTTGCGGCGGCGATCTTTGCCCGTTCAGCTGCGGGCGGCCCTGTTTTGGGGCTGGCTCGTCATGGGTGGTCACTTGCTGTCTCCGGAGCAAAACTTTCTTACGCTCGTGCTCGTCGGCCTCACGCCGTTCGGGAGCTCGCTGGCACCGGCCCGCGCGCGTACCGAATCCGCGCCGGCCGTGGCAGTGTCACGGGCAGCTTGGGCTTGAACATGGAAGCACCTCTCATCAGCGTCATCGTCACCTGCTACAACTACGGGCGCTACGTCGCGCAGGCGCTGGACTCCGCGCTCGCCCAGTGCTACCCGAACGTCGAGATCGTCGTCATCAACGACGGTTCGACGGACGACTCGCGGGAGGTACTGGCCCGCTACCAGGACCGAGTGCGCGTGATAGAGCAGCCGAACCGCGGCCACATCGCCGCTTACAACGCCGGCTTCGCGGCGTCGCGCGGGGAGATCATCGTGCTGCTGGACGCCGACGACGCCCTGGAGCCGGACGTGCTCTCCCGCGTCGTTGCGGTGTGGGGTCCCCCGGTCGCCAAGGTGCAGTGGGACCTCCGCATCATCGATTCCGAGGGGCGTGATCTGGGTCGCAAGTTCTGCCACTACGACGCCCACTACGACGCCGCGTCGGTACGGCGCTCGTTCGAGGCGACCGGCACCTACCGCTGGCCAGTGTCGGTCGGCAACGCGTACGCGCGCTGGTTCGCGGAACAAATTTTTCCCCTGACGCCCGACGTCGGGCCGGACGGCGCGCTCAATACGGTCGCGCCGCTGTACGGTGACGTCATCACCCTCCCGGAGGTGCTCGCTTCCTACCGGGTGCACGGGAACAACACCTGGTCCGCCACCGGCTCGGACGCGTCACGCCTGCCGGCGCGCATCCGGCTCCGCCGGCGGGAGGTCGCGCTGTTGCAGCAGCACGCCGCAGAGCTCGGCGTATTACTCTCGAACGAAGACGTGCTCGACCACGAGCTGGCGTTCGTCAACTACCGGCTCATGGCCAAGAAGCTTGACCTGAGCTACCCGGGGAGCGAGTCCGAATCGGTCTCGAAGCTGCTCGCCACGGCGTGGCGCCTGCTGCGGGCGGAAGGTCACTCGCTCAGGCCGCTCGCCAAGCACGCGCTCTGGTTTTCGGCGCTGGCCGCGAGCCCGTCGGCGGCAACCCGCGGCTTGATGCGTCTGCGCTTCGGTCGCGGCGCCGTTCAAGGCGCGCTCGTCGAGGCGCGCGCGCGGCTACGGCGGAGCTTCGCATGAGCGTCCAGGAGCGCACCGCCAAGTCGGCCTTGTGGAGCCTGATCGAGAACGCCGGGCTGGCCCTGATCTCCATGGGCACGCTGGTGATCTACACCCACCTGCTGTCCACGTCGGAGTTCGGGCTATTCGCCGTGGTCTTGGCGCTCGTCGAGCTCCTCCAGATCTTCGTCACGATGTTCTTTCACGATGCGCTCGTGCAGCGTGAGGACGCGAAGGATCTGCACTTCGATACCGCGTTCACGTTCGGGGTAGTGCTCAGCTTGGTGCTGGTGGCGCTCTGCCTGCTCCTCGCGCCGACGTTCGCGTCCCTCGTCTCCGAGCCCCGCGCGGCGGACGTGCTGCGGGCGATGTCCTTGTGCTTCCCCGCGGCGGCGGTGAGCGCCACCATCGTCGCCCGTCAGCGGCGAGAGCTGTCGTTTCGGCCCCTCGCGCTGCGCTCCCTCGTGGGCCGCTTCGCGGGCGCCGGCATCGGCGTCGTGCTCATCGTGGCCGGAGCCGGCGTCTGGGGGCTCATCGCTCAGCAAGTGCTGATTCAGGCGGTTGGCTCTGCCATCTTGTGGAAGACGAGCGAGTCCCGCCCCCGGCTCCGCTTCGGGGTTCGCGAGTTCAAAGAGCTCGGCACTTTTGGTGTGTATTCGATGGGCTCGCTGTTCCTCGTGTTCGGGGTAAAGCGCATCTTCGCGGTCGTCACCGGTATCTTCCTGGGGGTGGAGATCGCCGGATACCTGAACCTCAGCTTCCGCACGATTGACGTGTTTTGGTCCATCGCGGCCACCGCTGCGACTCAGGTGGCTCTGCCCACCCTCGCCAGCTTGCAGCAAGACATGCCGCGGCTGCGGCGCGCATTCCAGTTCGCGACGAGCTTCGTCTGCGTGGTGCTCTACGCATGCTTCATCGGCATCGGCGTGCTCTCCCCGGAGATTGTCGGCTTGATGTTCGGTGACAAGTGGCTCCCGGCCGCCCCGTACATCACGGTGCTCTCGCTCTTGGTGCTCGTGCAAGGGCCGCGAGTGCTCGTCGCCCCGCTCCTCACCGCCCTGGGTCGTCCCAAAGACCTGCTGCTGAGCAAGGCCGCCGAGCTCGCGTTCGTGGTGCTCGCGCTCGGTGTCACGCGCGTGCCGAGCCTGAGCTGGGCGGTCGGAATCTGGGTATGCCGCGAGCTGCTCGCGCTGCCCATCACGCTGCGGCTGCTGAAGCGCGCCAGCGGGCTCGGCGCACTCGAGCAAGTGCGCGGGGCGTGGGTGCCCCTGGCGGCTTCCTTGGTGATGGTCGCGGCGGTGCTACTCGGTCGTTACCTGCTGCCGGACGGCGCGTCCGTGGTCGTCCGGCTCGTGCTCTTGGTACCGCTCGGCGCAGCGGCGTTTCTGGGCGTCACGTTCGTGCTCGACCGTGAGCTCATGAAGAGCCTCCTCGCCTTCGCCCAGTCGGCGCTGGCCCGAACGAAGCGACCTGCCGCCCAACCAGGACTCGCGGCCGGGGCCCCATGAGGCTGGTTCGGGCCGTGCCCGCCGCGTTGCTGGCGCTTTGCTCTTGCCAGTTCGTCAAGCCGGCTCCGCCGGAGCCGCGCTTGGAGCCGGTGAAGTCGGCGGTTCCGGTCGCGCCTGTACCCAGCTACCCGCTGGACCCTACCGAGCTGGCACCGGCTGACCTGCGCGCCGAGTCGCGCGCGTTGGAGGGCGTGGTGTCCTTCCCGCTGGAGCCGGGCAAGCTCCGGCCCGGCCGCGCTTACCGGCTGCGCCTCACGGCGTCGAGCAAGGCGCCGGCCGCGGTCGCGGTCGTGTTCCGGGAGCCGAAGAAGAACGAATCTTTCCGGACCTACCGAGTAGCCGTCAGCGGCGAGCAGGCAAAGACGTACTCGCTGGAGCTCACCGCGCCTGCCTTCACCGAGCGCGCGGAGCTCCGCGTCGAGGCTAAAGGCGGCGTCACGATCAGCCAGGCTTCGCTTCAAGAGCGGGCCCCGCTCCCGCGCACCGAGCCGGTGGCGTCTTGGGCGGGCTCGTACGTGCCGCCGGGCTACGCGCTCGTCTACAACGACGAGTTCTCCGGCAAGTCGCTCGACCGCTCCAAGTGGTTCACCCGCTACATCTACTCGTCCGAGACTTTGGACCGGCTGAACGACGAAAATCAGCGCTACGCCGACAACGACAACCACCGGCTCGCGGGAGGAGTGCTGTACCTCACCGCGAGGCGCAACAAGCTGAGCCGACCTTCCGGAGTGAACTACGAATCTGGCATGATTCGCTCGGATTTTACGCTGCGCTACGGCTTTCTGGAGGCCCGCGTGAAGATGCCGGGCGGCCTAGGCGTGTGGCCGGCGTTCTGGCTGAATTCGGACGTCTCGGAATCAGGCAAGCTCAGCCACCCGCCGGAGATCGACATCTTCGAGTTCGTGAACAACGGCAAGGACGACCGCGTCCACGAGATTCACAGCGCGGTCACCAAAGACCCGCAGAACGAGACTCGCTTCTTCTACGAGCACCCGAAGTTCAAGCGCAGCATTCAAAACTACCGAGCCCCCTTCAACTTCAACGAGGGCTTTCACACCATCGGCGCGGAGTGGACTCCGACCGAGGTGAGCGTGTTCGTGGATGGGCTCAAAATTTACACCCGCAACTTTCGCTGGGTCTACAAAGACGGGGACCTGGCTGCACCGGCCCACGTGCTGCTCAACCTCGCCATCGGCGGGCAATGGGCGGGCCGCTACGGCATCGACGACAGCGCGTTCCCACAGTCACTCGCGGTCGATTGGGTGCGCGTCTATCAGAAGCCCGCAGGCTCGTAAGCTACGCGAGCCGAACGCCGCTGTCGGGCGCGTGCTCTTCGTCGTCCAGCACCTCTTCCATCATCGCGGAGACCTCCGTAGGCTGACGCGTTCCGAGCGCGAGGCAGACGGCGCGCTCGCTCATCCGCCGAAGTCTCAGCTTCACGGCCGCGAGCGTCTCCGCACGGCTGTGCTCCCGGGAAAACTGCCAGCTCTTGCTGGAAAAGAAGCACAAATCACGCGCGTCTCTCAGCAGCGCGAGCTCGGGCGTCGAGCTCTCCCCGAGCTCACTCCGCGATGCGAGCTCGGTGGCCTCCACGAGCTCGGCTCGCGCGAAGCCAAGACAGGTGAGCGAGCTCCAAACCACGCGCGCGCCGTTGCCGTGGATGGGTAAGAGCGCGTCATGAAACAGGGCCGCGATTTCCAGCGCGCGGGGCGGGTGTACGCTCGAACGGAGCAGCCATCGCCACACGTCGACGCCATCTCGGCTCGAGGTCAGCAGCCGGCGAGAGCTGAGCACCTCCGCGAGCCGCGGAAGAGGGCGATAGTCCAGGGGGAGCGGCAAGAAGCGCTGGTAGCGATTGAGCAGCTCCTGCGCCGGTTGCACGCCGTCGAGCCAGTCTCGAGACCAGAGCACGAGCCGAAAGTCGCCGTCGGCCGCGACCTTATCGAGCAAGCGGTCGAAGGCGGTGACGTTCGCCCGCTCGTGCTGCCAGTGCGCCAGCGCAATCGTCAGCTCTGGAAGGCGGCCCTTGGGTGCGACACGAATGCGCTCGCAGCGCAGCTGACGCTGCAGGCAGCTCGACGCGTAGAGCGCGAGGCGCTGCTCGAGCGGGCTGGAGCCGGATTTGAGGTGGACCTCGCGGATGGTGCCGAGGGGCGACGACTGCGGGGCGACGGTCTGCCGAAAAGCCGATTCCAAGGTGCTCGCCCCAGGTGCAGCCTACGTGCCAGCGACGGTCGAGCCCGCTCCTCGTTCAACGAGCCAGCTGCGGCTGGACCGCCGCGCGCTCCCGCGCGCACCGAGGCTGAATGCCTCGCTACTTGGCGCTTGGATCGAAGAGCCCGCGGATGGTCTGCGGCAGCCGCATCACTCCCGACTCGCGCACCACGGGCTGCGAGAGCGTGTTGGCAATGGTCACGATCATGCGGAGGGCGACTCGCTTCCCGGGCGATGCTTCCAGCTCGGTCCCGACGTCGAGCCGCTGCATCATGTCTCGGAAAGCACCGTCGATCTCCTGCTCGGTCGGCGAAGGCAACAGGCGCTCGAGCTCGCCAGAGAGCCGGCCGAGCGCGCTCGGGCTCATGCCAGAGGCAACGATGGCAGCCTCCAGCTTGCTGAAGACCACGCTCGCCGGATCCGAGTAGTACGCCCCAGGGACGAGCCGCCCGCGCTCGGTGCAGCGGGGGCAGGTCGGGCTCGCTGACGGTGCGTCCTGGGTGGCCACGAGCCACAGACGTTTGCAGTCGGAGCAATAAGCTGGGTAGTGGCGCATGCCCGGCTTCCGAGCATACAGGACGGGGCGAGCCGGTCGCCACTAGCAGAACGGGGGCGCGGCGCGCCCTCCCTCAAACCGTACAAAACGGCTACTAAAGGGTGGTCTCGCTCAGCTCCTGGTCGGCCGCGGGCGCGATGGGGCGCGCCAGCTGGATGAGCTGCGCGTCGATTCCGTCGAGCTCGTGGGACAGCTCGGAACCGCTCCACCACAGCGTGGCGCCGATTTCCTCGGTGGGGATGAACGAAGCCAGGTGGTGAATTGGCACCTCGAACAGGGCCCCAAGCTCAGTGCGGGGGTGCTGGTCGAACCGAGTTCCGTACAGGAAGAGCTCGAAGCCAAAGAGGAACCGCAAGGAATCCGGAGAGCACTCGTTGCTGGATTCTTCGCGCAGCTCGCGAGCTGCGCACACGCGCGCGGTCTCGCCGGCCTCGATGGCTCCGCCCGGCAGCTGCCAGCGCTGGGTACGGCGGTCGAAGACCAGCAGCACCCTCTCATCGTGCCGCGCGACCAGCCGGGCGTGAGTCAGATTGCCCAAGCCGGGGAGCTCCCCTTCGGCCCCATCCAGCAGACGTACGAGCCGATGACCTTCTTGGTTCTCCGCGAGCATGCCACCCCACGAAGCAATTCTTGGACCCGCGGACCGAGGCGAAAGGCGACTCAGGTGCGAGCCAGCTCGTATCCGCCCGCACACGCCGCGCCGAACGCTACCCCGGCCAAGTATCCGCCCACGAGGTCGCTCGTCCAATGGCGATCCAAAACGAAGCGACTCAAGCCGGCGACGACCGAGGCGGCGCTGAGCGGTACAAGCGCCATCGAGGGGGCGAGCTGTTCTCGCCAGAGCACATAGCCGGTCGTCAGCGCTACCGCGGAGGTTTGCAACGCGTGACCGCTCGGATAGCTCGGCACGGCCGGCTCGCCTCGCTCGGGCGGCGGCGCGCGGTGCGGGAGCACGCGCTCCAGCACCGGTGGCAGCAGCGCCGCGCCCAGCGCGCTACCGGCGATGGTGAACGCCGCGTTCCCGCGTCCCGCACGCAGGAGCCTGAGCGAGACGCCCAGCGAGGCGGGCAGGTAGCCCCACCACTTGCCGAGCGGCGTGGCGGCGCGTGCTGCAGAGCGCACCGCGTGTGCCCCGTCACCCGAGCCCAGCGCGTCGTGGGAGCGCCGCTTGGCTCGACGGTCCCAGCGTGCGGTCTTGCCTCGCGCTACGGCGAGGCTGAACGCGCCGAACGCCAGTGCGGCCATCCCCGAGGCCCCGAACAGCAGCTTGGCTGCGAGCGATCGATCTTGCATGAGGGGTCCCGTGCAAAGATCGAGCGCGCGCGCGACTCGATTGGCACGACGCCTGCTAGAGTCCGCCCACCTTGCTTTCGTTCCTCGCTCCTCAGCCCCGGCGAGTCTGAAGGATGGCCGACGGTCCTGTCGTCTCGCGATCTGCCGGTTCGGACGGCCTGGTGCGGGTGCGTGGCGCGCGCGAGCACAACCTGAAAAACGTCGATGTGGACGTTCCCCGTGAGGCGATGGTGGTCTTCACCGGAGTCTCCGGCTCCGGCAAGTCCAGCCTGGCTTTCGGCACTTTGTACGCCGAGGCCCAGCGCCGCTACCTGGAGTCGGTTTCTCCGTACGCGCGGCGCCTCTTCCATCAGATGAGCGTGCCGGAGGTAGGGGAGATCACCGGGCTTCCTCCGGCGATCGCGCTCGCACAGCAGCGAGGCGGCGTCACCACGCGCTCCTCCGTGGGTAGCGTCACGACGCTCTCCAACCTGCTGCGGATGCTCTACTCGCGCGCCGGCGACTACCCCCGTGGCCAGCCCTTGCTCTATGCCGAATCGTTCTCTGCCAACACCGCCGAGGGCGCTTGTCCAACGTGCAGCGGGCTCGGTCGAACCTACGACGTGAGCGAGCGCCTCATCGTGCCGGACCCGACCCTCAGCATCCGTGAGCGCGCGGTTGCCGCGTGGCCAACCGCCTGGCAGGGGCAGAACCTGCGCGACATCCTGACCACGCTGGGCCACGACGTGGACGTGCCGTGGCGCGAGCTGCCGAAGAAGACGCGCGACTTCATCTTGTACAGCGAAGAGCAGCCGGTCGTGCCGGTGTACGCGGGCTTTACCCTGGCAGAGGTCAAGCGCGCCTTGAAGCGGAAAGAAGAGCCGAGCTATCAGGGCACGTTCACGAGCGCTCGGAGGCACGTCCTGACCAGCTTCGCGAGCAGTGAGAGCGCGCAAATGAAGGCTCGCGCCGCCAAATTCCTAGTGGGCGCGGATTGCCCCGCCTGCCATGGCAAGCGGCTGCGCCCCGAGCCCCTTTCCGTGAAATTCGCGGGGCGAGACATCTCCGAGCTCCACCGCCTCCCGCTCAAGGAGCTCCTCCCGTTGTTCGAGGCGGCCCACGCTGGCGCCGCGCGCCACCAGCCGGAGCGCGCGCAGGTCGTGCAGCGAATCACGGAGGACTTGGCGCGCCGGGTTCGAGTTTTGCTGGACCTGGGGCTCGGCTACCTGGGCCTCGAGCGGAGCACGCCCACGCTCTCGCCCGGTGAGCTGCAGAGGCTGCGGCTCGGCACGCAGGTCTGCAGCAGCTTGTTCGGCGTCGTGTACGTGCTGGACGAGCCTTCGGCGGGACTACACCCGGCTGACACCCAGGCCTTGCTGCAAGCGCTGGACGGGCTCAAAGCTTCCGGCAACTCGCTGTTCGTGGTCGAGCACGAGCTGGAGGTGATCCGCCGCGCGGATTGGATCGTGGACGTGGGACCGGGCGCCGGTGAGCTGGGCGGCCGCGTGCTCTACAGCGGCCCGCCGCAAGGCCTTTCGAGCGTAGCCGAGTCCAAGACCGCTCGCTATCTGTTCGCGGAGACGCGCGCGGCTTCGCGCAAGCGCCGCGCTCCCACGTCGTTCTTCGAGATCCGGGGTGTGACGCGCAACAACCTGCGCGCGCTGTCGGTCTCCTTTCCGGTCGGTCTGCTCACCAGCGTCACGGGAGTGTCCGGCTCCGGCAAATCCACGCTCGTGAGTCAGGCCCTCGTGGAGTTGCTCTCCCGTGAGCTTGGCGGAGCGGCATCAGCGCCGGCGTTCGACGTTCAAGACCTCGAGCACTCGCCGACCGGGAGCCTGGAAGGGGCAACCCTGCACGGAGTGAGCGGAATCAAGCGGCTGGTGCTGGTGGACCAAAAACCGATCGGTCGCACGCCGCGCTCCAATCTCGCCACGTACACCGGCCTGTTCGACGACGTGCGGCGCGTGTTCGCGAGCACACCCTTGGCCAAGAAGCGACGCTACGACGCGGGGCGCTTCTCCTTCAACGTGGCCAAAGGCCGCTGCGAGACTTGCCAGGGCGAAGGCTTCGTCATGGTCGAGCTGCTGTTCCTGCCGAGCGTTTACTCGCCGTGCCCGACCTGCAAAGGCGGGCGCTTCAACGAAAAGACGCTCGAGGTGACTTATCGCGGCAAAAGCGTGGCGGAGGTCTTGAGCCTCTCGGTCAGCTCCGCGCGCGAGTTCTTCGATGGGGAGGTCGGTATCTGCCGCTCGCTGGACGTGCTGGAGCAGGTCGGTCTCGGCTACTTGCGGCTCGGGCAGCCTGCGACCGAGCTATCCGGGGGAGAAGCACAGCGCATCAAGCTCGCGACCGAGCTGCAGCGCTCGCAGCGGGCGGGCACGCTCTACGTCTTGGACGAGCCGACCACCGGCCTGCATCCTTCGGACGTCGAGCGGCTACTCCAGCACCTGGACGCCTTGGTGGAAGGCGGAGCAACGGTCATCTTGGTCGAGCACGACCTGCAGGTGATTGCGCAGAGCGATTGGGTGATTGACCTGGGCCCGGGCGCGGGTGACGAAGGGGGCCGCGTCGTCGTGGCCGGCGCTCCGGAGCTGGTCGCAAAGTCTGCAGAGAGCGCTACCGCGCCTTACCTCGCCGCGGCGTTGGGCTGAGCCATGCAAGACGCAGCGCAGATCCACGAGGCCTTGTCGGAGCTGAGCGCGCTCCTGTCGTACCTGCGGCAGCCCAAGTTCAAGATCATGGCTTACGAGAGAGCGGCCGAGACCGTCGCCACTCTCGGGCCCGAGCTCGCGACGTTCGTGGAGCAGGACCGGCTGCGCGAGCTCCCCGGGATCGGCAGCGCAATATCGGCGCAAATTCAGGAGCTCTACAACACCGGCAGCTCTCAGCTGCTGGAGCGGCTACGGAGTGACGCGCCCGCCGGCGCTGCGGAGCTGGTGCGAGTGCCTGGGCTCACCCCGCGCCGCATTCAGGCGCTCAGTGATGCGCTCGGGGTCCGCTCGCTAGACGAGCTGCTCACGGCCTGCCGCGAGGGCCGCGTCCGCTCCGTTCGTGGTTTCGGTGCCAAGACCGAGCAGCAGCTCTTGGAAGCGGGCGAGCGCTGGCTCCAGCGTAGCCTGTCGCAGCCGCCAGCCCCGCTCCTCCTGTCGCGGGCGCTGGAGGTGGCCGAGCAGCTCCTTTCGCCGCTCGCCCGTGCAGGCCTCCGGGCGTCCATCGCGGGCGCGCTGCGCCGGGGCGAGGAGACACCGCCCAGCTTGGAGCTCGTCGTGGCCTCGCGCTTGGAAGAGGCGCTCGACCCGCTCCGCTCCGCGCGCGGCGTCCTGAGGATCGACGCGGCAGAGCAGGTCGTTTACTTGGCGGAGCGCCGGACGGCCAAGGTGTTCTTTACGCCTCCCGAACGCTGGGGAAACGCGCTGTTCACTGCGACCGGCGACGAGGCCCATGTCGCGGCGGTGACGGCGCGGGCTCACGCGCGAGGCGTCACGCTGTCCGCGCAAGCCTTCGAGACCGAGCACGAGCTCTACGGCGCCGCAGAGCTGCCGTTCGTTCCGCCGGAGCTGCGCGGCGGTTTGCTGTCTTTGGAGGCCAGCGCCGCGCAGGCGGGGGATCTGGTCGACATCGCGAGCATCCAAGGCATGGTGCACTGTCACACCACCTTTTCGGACGGCAAGCACAGCGTGCTCGAGATGGCGCAGGCTGCTCATGCGCTCGGCATGCGCTACATCACCATCACCGACCATTCACCCAGCGCGCACTACGCGGGCGGCGTCTCGGTGGATACGCTCTACCGGCAGTGGGAGGAGATAGCGGCCGCCCAGGAGCAGGTGCCGGTTCGGATTTTGCGCGGGGTGGAGTCGGACATCCTGCGCGACGGCAGCCTGGATTATCCAGACGAGGTTCTTTCGCAGCTGGACGTCGTCATCGCCAGCATCCACGCCCGCCACCGTTTGAACCGGGAAGAGATGACGGCCAGACTGCGGCGCGCGCTGTCGCTGCCGCTGTTCAAGATCTGGGGGCACGGCCTCGGGCGGATCTTGAACCATCGCGAGCCCATCGACTGCGACGTGACCGCGGTGCTCGACGCGCTAGCCGAGAGCCGCGGGGCCATCGAGCTCAACGCGGATCCGCACCGGCTGGATCTCCCCCCTCGCTGGATCCCGGAGGCGGTGGCGCGGGGGATACCGTTCGTCGTCTCCGTCGACGCCCACTCCGTGCATGGCTTCGATGTCTTGCGCTACGGCGTGACAATGGCGCGCCGGGGTGGTCTGCGGCGCAGCCAAGTACTGAATACCCTGACCGCGGACGAGTTCATCGCCCGCGTTCGACCCTTTCCCGAGCTCAGGAGCGTGACATGACTCGAAGGCTTCGCGGCGTCATCTGGGACATCGACGGCACCCTCATCAACAGCAACGACGCGCACGCGCGGTCGTGGGTGGACGCGCTTTCGGAAGCGGGCGTCGACGTGAGCTTCGCCCAAGTACGACCGCTCATCGGCATGGGCGGAGACAAACTGCTGCCGCGATTGGCAGGCGTGGAGGACGACTCACCGCTCGGTCAGCGCGTCTCCCAGCGGCGGGCGCAGATCTTCAAAGAGCAGTACCTGCCGAGCATCCGCCCTTTTCCGAAGACGCGCGAGCTGCTTCTGCGACTGAAAGAGTGGGGGCTCGCGCTCGCGGTCGCCAGCTCGGCCAAGGGCGAAGAGCTGGCGGGCTTTCTAGACATCGCGCACGTCCGTGACTTGATCGAGCAGTCCACGTCCTCGAGCGACGCGGAGCGCTCCAAGCCAGATCCGGATATCGTGCAGGTCGCCCTGCAGAAGCTTGGCTACCAGCCGCGCGACGTGATCATGGTCGGCGATACACCATACGACGTGGAGGCGGCGTCTCAGCTCGGAGTCGGTGCCATCGCGCTGCGCAGCGGAGGGCGGAGCGACGCGGACCTCGCCGGCGCTCTCGCCATCTACGACCACACCGCTGACCTGCTGGAACGGCTGGAAAGCTCGCCCCTTTCGCCACGGAACAATGGCTGATTTTCGTGCGCTTCTGGCGTGTTCGGTGCTGCTCTGGTCCGTCTCCGCGCAAGCGCAGGTCAATGTGGAGCCGCTTCGGCAGCAGCTGAAGGAAGACGGCTGGGGCGGCCGCCTGCAAGCGTCCGTAGCGACTTACGCTGGCAACACCGAGGGCGTCATCCTCGGAAGCGCGGCGTTCTTCGGAGCCCGCGGGCTCCGAAATGTCGTGTACACCACCCTGAGCGGCGACTACGCGCGCCTGAACGGTACCGTGAGCGTGGCCAAGTGGTTCGCGCACGCGCGTCATAACTACGAGCTCTCGGACATGCTCTGGTGGGAGGTGTATGGGCAGCTCGAGAGTGATCGCTTCCGCCGCGTCGCCGTGCGCGAGCTGGTCGGAACCGGGCCGCGCGTGGGGCTGTTGCAAACGGACGCGGTGGAGCTCTTCTATGGCGTCTCCTACATGTACGAGCATCAAGATTACTCGACGGAGGAGCTCGACGCGGACCGCACCGCGCATCGCATCAGCAACTACTTGGCGGTCACCGTGAAGGCGCAAGAGCGCATCGTGCTCAGTAACGTCACGTATGCGCAGCCGCGTTTGACGCGCTTCAAGGACGTGGACCTGCTCAGCGTGAGCAGCGCGGACTTCACCGTCACCAAGCGTTTGCACAGCCGGTTGGACGCGGTCGTTCGCTACTCCAGCGTCGTGCCGAGCGACATCGAGCGCTTCGACGTCGAGCTCAAGAACTCGCTCGAGTTCCTGTTTTGAGTGGCGCGTGTGGCGATTGGAGAGGGGGCTGTGGCCCCCAAGTGGTCGTGAGACGCCTTCCAAAAGGCTGTGACGGTTCGGCACTGGGGTCGCGCTTCGGCGCGCCAAGAAGTCCCAATGGGTCGGCCTAGACCCGCGATTTCGCCGAAGTTTGTCAGCCACTAGGGTTGGAACGGCGTTTGCTCGAGGCGCGACCATGAGAGCCGTTCGCGCGCGCCAGTTCCCCGCCAGCCCTTCGTCGGCCGTTCGCCGACGGTTGATGGTGGTGGAAGCCGGTGCTTCGCTGGCGTGCCGAGACGACGCCGCGGAGTTCGACGAGACGACCGCGATCACTCAGCTCTCCGGTGAGCCGGCCGCGGACTTGGCGCAGCGCGCGCTGGCGCGCATTGCGCTCGCGGAGCGGAGTGGCCAAGCCTTCGATTCCGCGCTCCTGGTCGTTGGTGAGTCCGGCGCCAGCAGCGCGCGGCGGCTCATCGCGCTCGGGCTCGCGGCTCACGCCCGGGCCAGCCACCGCCTTTCGGAGCTCGTCGTACTCGCCCCCGCCGACGCGAGCGCGGAGCTCCGCGAGGAGCTGTTGATGCTGGCAGACGAGCTGCTGTTCGGGGCGGAGCAGCCACTGCCGGTTCGTCTTTGCGTCGCCACGCAGCGTGAAGCGGAGCAGCGCAGCGGTACTTTCTGGTGCATCCCCGAGCGTGACTCGGGCACCGAGTAAAGGAAGGCAATTTGGAAACCCAGCCCGGTCTCGCCACCGCCTCCTTGCCACCTTCGCCAAAGGGCGAGGTGCGCATCGACGCCGCGGGGCTAACCCACACCGGTCGCGTGCGCAAGACGAACGAGGACGCTTACCTCGTTGCCACGCTCCAGCGCAGCATGCTCGTGCACGACGCGAGCCCCGCGGCCCGCGGCTGGTTCACGGGGCAATCTGCCGGCACCATGCTCGTCGTGGCGGACGGGATGGGAGGCCAGGGCGGGGGAGACGTAGCCAGCCGGGTGGCAGTGAGCGCGGTGGTGAACCACCTGCTCAACTGCATGCCGTGGGCGACTACCCGCGAGGTGGACGCGCCGCCGGCGACGCACACGCCCTCGCTGCCGGGCGTGCGCGACCAGCTGAACAACGCGCTCGTCGAGGGGGATTCCACCGTCAAGAGCACGGGCGCAGAGTCCGGCACGCCGCAGATGGGGACGACCCTGACCATGGCCCTCGTGGTGTGGCCGATTGCGTACGTTGCTCACGTGGGCGACACGCGCTGCTACCTGTATCGAGGAGGTGAGCTGCGCCGTTTGACGACCGATCACACCCTAGCCCAGCGACTCCAAGAAGTGTCGCCCGGCACGGTGGACGAGACCTCCAGGCTTCACCACGTGCTGTGGAACTCGCTCGGTGCCTCGCAGGAGCTGCCACAGCCCGAGATTCAGAAGCTCACCCTTCAGCACGGGGACGTGCTGCTACTCTGCTCGGACGGCGTGACGAAGCACCTGAACGACACCGAGCTGTCGCGCCTCCTGAACGGCGCGGTCAGCGCCGAGCAACGCTGCGCCATGCTCGTCGAGCGGGCCAACGGCGCTGGCGGCACGGACAACATGACCGCGGTCGTGGCGAGCTTTCAGGGCGCCTGAGTCACCCGACCTACTTCGGGGCGAAGACCTTCAGCGGCTCCTTGATGGAGCCAGCACGGAAATTCCCCGCGCGCTCCAAGAAGCTCGCCGTCACCTCGTAGCCCCGAGCCGCGAACAGCGCGCCGGTCGTGGTCTTCACGTCTGCCGCGAGCACCATCCCCGGCTCGAGGCCGCTCAGCGGTACCTCTCGAATCGAGTCGGGCCCCGGGCGTGCTGCGCAGACTTCCAAGAGTGCCTCCAGCACCTGCGGATCGTAGTCCTGGGCGGCGGCCTTCAGCGCCGCCGCGATGCCGGTGCTGCTCATGCCCTGGGCCTCCAGCACGTCCAGCTGCGTGGCTCCTTTGAGCAGCTGGGCGCCATGCCTGATTTTCTGCTCTTCCGGGTCGATCTCGGCCCCGACCGGGCGATGGAGTGCGGGGCCAGCGAGCATGCGACGAACCACGTCCAAGCGCGGAATGTGCCCGAGCAGCTGCTGGGTGACCTCGGGCGCTCGTTCGACCATCGCGCGCTCCGCGCTGGAGAGAGGCGCGCCGTAGTAGAGCTTCTCCACCGTCTCGTGCGGCAGGGCGAGACTGGAAAGCTGCGAGAGCAGCGCGGCGACCTCCAGCTGCCAGCCCGGGCGGTCCCCGAGCCGTAGGGAGACCTCGGTCACGAGCTGCTTGACCCGGTTCGCGCGTCCAAAAGCGGCGGGGTTCGTCACGGCCATGATGTCCGAGAGCATCTGAACGCTTCCCTGGACGGTGCTTTCGAGGAGCTCGCGCTCGCTCACCGTCACTCGGTGCAGCTCGGCGGCGGCCTCGACCGTACGCAGCAGCTCCGGGGGCGGGCACGGCTTGACCAGGAAGCGGAAGACCCGCCCCTCGTTGATGGCGCGGGTCGCCGCATCGATCTCGGCGTAGCCCGTCAGCAGCACGCGAGTCGTCTCCGGGTGTGCCGCTCGGGCGCGGGCGAGAAATTCGCTGCCGTTCATTCCGGGCATGCGCATGTCCGAGATGACCACCGCGGCCGACGGTTCGCGGTCCAGAAGCTCGAGCCCCGCCTGCGCGCTGGTGGCGAGCTCCACCTCGTAGCGCCGACGTAGGTGCAGCGCGAGGCCGCCGACGACGTGCGGCTCGTCATCCACACAAATCACGCGGGGACGGCTCACTGCTACCATGGACAATCGGGGGACTTCACACGACGCCGGCGCGAGCGGGCTCACGCTTGGCCAAGCGCGCCTTCATCAGAGTGACCTACGGCTCCGCGCGCGATTGCTTTAGGCGCCGCCGGCCACTGGAGACTATGTCAGGCGCAAATATACGAAATTGCTGCTGATTCAGCGGTACGGGAGCGCCGCCGACGTCCGCTTCGCACTTAAGCGGGTCGCGCGCCGAGCGTTGTCCCCGGGCAGGGAGACACGCCGTGGACAAGAAAATATTGGTCGTCGACGACTCGGCCACGGTTCGACAGCAAGTGCGAGCCGCCTTGGCGGATACCGGTTTCGAGGTTGTCGAAGCCGCCGACGGCGTGGAAGGGCTGGACGCAATCGCCGCGCGGCAGGACCTGGCCGCGGTCGTATGCGACGTCAACATGCCGCGCCTCGGTGGTCTACAGCTCCTGGAGATGCTCAGTGAGCAGGGCAAGGTCCCGGCGTTGCCGGTCGTGATGCTAACGACGGAAGGGCAACCGGCGCTGATGCAACGTGCCAAAGCGGCCGGCGCGCGGGGTTGGCTGGTCAAGCCCTTCAAACCAGCGACCCTCGTAGCCACCCTGCGAAAGCTCACGGCCTGAGCTCCCATGAGACACCCGAACCATTCCCCGATCGATGACCTGGTCTCCGATTGCTGCCAGGAGCTCTTCGCGGCCTACGACGTTAGCCTGGAGCCGGCGGACAGCGCGCTGTTCCCGCCGCGCGATCACCTGCTCTACTGCAGCGTGATGGGCTTCGGCGGCCGCCAAGTGCGAGGCGCCCTGGTCTTGGTCAGCACGGTCGAGCCGCTCGAGCTCACTCACTCGGGCGACGAAGAGTCGCACCAGGATTGGGTCCGCGAGCTCTCCAACCAGCTCATGGGGCGGGTGAAAAACCGCCTACTATCGTTCGGCGCGGAGGTGATGCTGGCCACCCCCGCCGCGATCAGCGGCAAGAATCTGGATCTGACCTCGGCCAAGCCGACTGCGCCGCAGGTCTTTCGCGCGGCGAGTGGGGTCGTTTCCGTCTGGATCGAGTGCGACTACCTGGGCGGCTTCGAGCTGCCGACCACTCCGAGCGGTAAGCTGGAGGCGGCGCTGCCCGAAGGAGAAGCGCTGTTGTTCTGAGGGCGCCGAGCTCAGGCCTTCAGCGCGTCGATGCCGCCAGAGCCGCTGCCCTTGCCGAAGTTCTCGGTCCACTCGCTCTTGTCGCGCACCGCCGCCGAGATGAGCGTGTTGAATAGCCGGTTGTTCGTGACGTTGCCGGCGTCCACGTAGGCGCCCTGCTTGAGGTAGCCGCCGCCATTGCCGGCGATGATGGTCGGAACGTTCTTGAAGCTGTGGGACGGACCATCCGCCACGTGGTTCGTCCACATCACGAAGGACTTGTCCAGGAGGCCGCGCGCTTTGAACTGATCGAGGCCGTGACGCAGCGTCTCCATGCGGAGCACGTCGATTTCCGCGTGAGCTTGCTCGGCGGTGCTGTTGGAGCCGACCTGCCCGTCCGACTGCACGCGGTGGCTCAGGTGATGGAACGGCCAGCCCAGGTTCGCGTTGGACGGCACCGAGTACTTGGTCTGATCCGTGCCATCGCCGTGCTGCAGCGTCGCGACGCGGTTGTAGTTGCAGGCGAAGGCGAGGGCGACGAGCTCCAAGTGCAACTTGGCGACGTCTTCGATCATACCGTCGCTCTTGAAGGCGAGGCCGCTCTTCAACGCGTCGAGCTTGCTCACGGCGAGGCCGTCTTGGCTGCAGGCCGCCGCCATCTCGCCCATCGTCACTTCCGTGTCGCGGATGGCGTCGAAGTGCTGCTGCAACCGCAGCTTGTCGTCCTGGCTCAACCCCGACAGGCTCATCAAGCTCTTGAGCTCGTCGCGAACGAGGTCGTTGACGCTGCGGCGGCTGGCCAGTAGCTCCGCGGCCACGGGCTCCCCCGGCGTGCCGCCGCTCCCGCCCGTCAGCCCAACGAGCCGAGAATACAACGTGTAGGGGTTGTCGTCGGCCGAGCGGACCTGGCCCGCGCCCGCGCCCTTGAACGAGATGCGCTCTGCGATGTAGCCGTTCATGCGGTTGCCGGCGTAGAGCGTGAGCGGATCCACCCCGGCGTCGTTGACGGCCTTGGCGATCACCATGTCCACCGAGATGCCCTGAGAGTAGGCGGTCTTCCCGCCATCGCCCGCGGGCGCCGCGGTCAGGGACTGACACAAGCCTTGCGCGTGGCCGCAGTTGGTCGCCCCGTTCATCGGGAAATTGATCCCTCGCACGAACAGCAGATTTTCCGCGTGGGGCGAGAGCACGCTCGTCGCCTTGCCAGCTTGCCCGGCAAGACCGCTGCTCGTCAGCGGCCCGGTCGCGCTCGGAAAGAACTTGCTGCCTACCACCCCGCACGCGGCCACGATGAACAGGCTGAACACCGGCGGGTTGTCGGCGGCCCACGCCGAGCGTGCGGGCAGCCCCTCCAGGAACGGCAAACCGACCGCGACCGCCCCTGCTCGCAAAAAGGCGCGGCGGTTGACGGAGCGACGTGGCGTGAGCGCCAACGGCGAAAAAGAACTACCCAGCGGGGCGGAATGCTCGTGACTCACTGCGAACCTCCGGCGTGCGTGCGAAACGCATCGCTCTTGACCAACTCCACGAGGACCTTCTTGACCGAGCCGCCCTGCCCGCGGCTCACTTCCGAAAGCTTGCCGAGCCACGGCATGTCCGCCGCTACGACGTCCCGCTGCAGCCCGAAGCTGGCGAGCTTCTTGGAATAGCAGAGGTGTGCCTGTTCGCTCTCCGCGACCGCTTGCATCATGCCCGCGGCGTCCTGAAACGTCTTTTCACCCTCGCTGAAGGTGTAGGAGCCGCTGCTGTCGATGGCGAGGCCTGCGCCCTCGGTTTCACGGTACTGACCCATGCCGTCGAAGTGCTCGAACGCGAACCCCAAGGGGTTGATGAGCTCGTTGTGACAGACGCCGCCGCAGCCCTGGGTCAGGGTAGTGATGCGCTCGCGGTTCGTCTGACCGGGCTTCAGCGCCGGCACTGGCGGAAGCATTGCCACTGGCGGACCGAGCGGAGCGCACAGGACGTCCAGATTGATGCTCACCCCGCGGTGGATGGAGTCGGGCTCGTCGTTCAGCGCGTTCAGCGTCAAATAGGGGAGTTGGGAAAAGAAGCCGGCGCGCGCCGGGCCGAGGTCCTGCTCCACGAACCCGCTGCCGCTCGAGGTCGAGCCATAGAGCTTGGCCATTGCGGGACCGACGAAGCCTTGGGTGCTGGTCAAAATCTCGCGGAGGCCCAGGCCTTGCCCGAAAATACGGTCGAAGAACAGGTACGAGCTCTCTTGATACTCGGCGTTCAGTGACTCCGCGTAAGCGGGCACACCGAGCTTGCTGATCTGCGCGTAGCGGTCGAAGTGCAGCAACTCGCGGTGAAACTCACGCATCACGGCCCCGGCCGCGGGCTCGTTCATCATCTCGCTCGCCTCGGTGGCGATGGCCGCCGGCGAGGTGAGCGTCCCCGCCTCGTCGAGCAGCGCGTCGCTCGGGGTGGTGTCGCGGAGCCACAGCGAGAGCTTCGCCGCCACTTCGAAGCCGCTGAGCGGGGCGTGGCGATCTCCCAGCTCCGAGCGGTACAAGAAATGGGGCGATTGCAGCAGCGCTCGGATGACTAGCGCCGCCCCTTTCGCGAACGGGCTCTTGCTGCCCTCCATCGCCTTGCCGGTGTCGAACAAGCCTTGATACTTCGTCAGCTCCGGCTCGGTCAGCGGGCGACGGTAGGCGCGGCGGCCCACGGTTTGAATGAATCCGGCCGCGTCTGTCCCTGGGTAGACGGCGGAGAGCGCCGCGTCCGACGCCGTCACCTGCTCGGCCAGCGCCTCCGCGGCGCCCTGGTAGTCCGCCCAGCCGCGCTGATTCACGTCCAGCAGCAGCTCGTTATTTCGGAAGTCCGTGGTGCCCGATACGGCCCCTTGAAAAGCCACCTCGAGCCCGGAGGGCGCCGCCAGCTTGAGCACGTCCTTCACGCTGTTGGCCCACTGGCTGTTCGTCAGGCGGACGAAGCGGAAAAACTTCGGCTCGCCAGGCAGGTCGATGCCGCGAGCCACCGTGGAGCCAGACCCGCCCGTGGACGTGCCGGCGGCGGGGCCGGCGCCCGTGCTCGACCCTGCACCGACGCTGGACGTGCCGCCTGCCGCCAGCCCGTCCGACGGGCTGTCCCCCACTTTGGCGGTGCACCCCGCCAGGCTGGACAGTGCCGCGAGCGCACACGCTACCGCCGTGCGGCGTTGAGTTGACCCGGACGAGCGACACGCGCGCGCATGCATCGTTACCAAGAATTCCCGAGAAAGACCCAGCTGATCACCGCGCTGACTCGTTTCGTGAATTGGAGCTGAAGCCGAAGGTTCCATCCGGAGCGGCTCCCTCTCCCACGCGAATTTTGGACGTGACCAGCGAGGTATTCCTCGTCTTATCGCGGTCATGCGCCGGGAGTTATCGGCATGGGCCATGGCTCTTTGGCGGCTGGCCTGGAACCGATCGTTGACTCACGTCGTCACCGCGTGCTCGCTGCTCGCGTGCGCCGCTTGCAGCGACGGACCCAGCGAGACCCCGGCTCCCAGCGGTGCGGGGGGGACGGGGAGCCAAGGTGCCGTTGGCGGAGCAGCCGGCGCCGCACCTGGCGGCAGCGCGGGGGCCAGTGCGGGTAGCAGCGGCGTCGGCAGTGCGGGCGCGGGTGGCAGTCCGGGCAATGGCGGCAGCGCGGGCACGCCGACTGGCGGCGCCTCCGGCGGCATAACGAGCGGGGCCGGTGGGAGCGGCACCGGCGGTAGCCCGGCGGGTGGGACGAGTGGGTCGAATGGCGGGGGCGCGGGCGGCTCCTCGGGCGGCGGTGGAGCCGGAGGCAGCGCAACCTTCAATCCTTGTCCGCCGAGCGGCGCCTGCAAGATCCTGCCGCTCGGGGACTCCATCACCGACGGCCTCACCGTCGCGGGCGGCTACCGCATTCACCTGTTCGAGCTCGCTAGCGAAGCCGGCAAGACGATCACCTTCCTCGGGGGCTCCATGAACGGCCCGACGATGGTCGCTGGCAAGCCGTTCCCGCGCGCGCACGAAGGGCACAGCGGCTGGACCATCTCTCAAATCGACGGCATCGTTCCGACTCCCGCGCTCGGCGACGAACCCCATATCGTGCTCCTCCACTTGGGCACGAACGACATGTACCAGGGCGCATCCGGTGCCGAGCAACGGCTGGGCGCGCTCATCGACCAGATCGTTCAAACCTTGCCCAGCGCGCTGCTCGCGGTGTCCACCATCATTCCGCTGCCGGGCTCGGCAAGCAACGTGACCACCTACAACGCGGCCGTGCCTGGCGTCGTGGAAGCGCGCGCGAAGCAGGGTAAGCACGTGGTGTTCGTCGATCAGTTCGAGGGCTTTCCCACGAGCGAGCTGGCCGACGGCGTTCACCCGAACGCGGCCGGTTACGCGCGCATGGCGGAGACGTGGTATGCGGCCCTCGCGAAATACCTGCCTTGACCGGTCCGCGAGTCACGCCGGCTCGCCTCGCCAGCCAGCCAGTAGGCGAAGGGCCTACCTGCGCCGCCCCTCCGCGTCCGGTGCAGGCGAGAGTGCGACGAGTGACCACAGACCGGAGATCCCTCGTGGCGACGGTTCACCTTTCCAAGTGCAAGGTGAGGAAATCCTCACCTGCATGGGCGAGACGGCATCTACGGTCCTCCAACTGATTGGCCTGGCCCCAGCTCTTGAGCTGAGTCCTAAATAAGCCTTCCGGCCAAGCCTTCATGAACGCCCAAATCCTGATCGACGCGGTTGTTCGCCAAACCATGGTGCTGATCGCGCAGCTCTCCACCGCGGATGGTACCCGCTCGCCCCTCTCACACGTCGCGGACGAAGTGTTCATGGGCCTCGTCCGCGAGCTGGAGTCGCAGGGCGTGGGTAAGAAGGTCATCGCGGACATGTTCGGCATCGCGCTCCGCTCTTACCAGCAGAAGGTGCAGCGGCTCAGTGAGTCCGCGACGCGGCGTGGCGTCACGCTGTGGAGCGCGGTGCACTCGTTTCTGGAAGAGCGCGCGAGCGCGACTCGGGCGGAGGTGCTCGAGCATTTCGATCACGACGAAGAGCTCAAGGTCAGGAGCATTTTGAGCGACCTCGTCGAGAGCGGGCTCGTCTGCCGCAGCGGGCGTGGGCAGGAAACCAGCTACCGTTTGGCGACGGCGGAAGAGCTCGAGCAGCTGGGCACCGCCGCCAGCACGGACGCGGAGGCGACGAACGCAGCCCTCGTTTGGGTGCACGTTTACCGCGGCAGCCCACTGCGGAAGACGAGGCTTGCGGAGATCTTGCCGCTCCCCGAGGCCGCGCTGGAAGCAGCGCTGCAGCGCTTGGCGCGCGAAGAGCGAATCCGTATCGAGGAGCGACCCGACGGCACGTATTGCACCACGGAGCACTGTTTGATTCCGGTGGGCGAAGCCGCGGGCTGGGAGGCAGCGGTCATCGATCATCACCGCGCCGTGCTGAGCGCGCTCGCCGCGAAGCTCGTCAGTGGTAAGCACGTGGCCGCCGCCGCCGACGAGGTGGGCGGCACCACGTGGTCGTTCGACCTATGGCCGGGACACCCGCGGGAGAAAGAAGTCCGGCGGCTGCTCGCGGCGCTTCGTGAGCAAGTCGTCCCACTCTGGAACGAGGTCGCGGAGTACAATCGCGAGCACCGGCCCGCGCAAACTTACAGAGTCACGGTTTACTGCGGTCAGTACTTGGTCACTGAAGGGGATGAGCCATGAAGGTGCTTCGTTCGGCGCTCGCGAGCAGCTGGTTGATCGCGCTGGGGCTGGTTGCCCTGGCGGCCTGCAACCCCGACTCCAATCCTGGTCCGCAAGGGGACAGCCATACCAATTGGTTGCGCACCTGCGGAGCCGACTCCGAATGCGGCGAGCTGAGCTGCGTTTGCGGCATCTGCACCCGCTCCTGTGAAGACGCGTCGGACTGTAGCGGGGCGCCCGGCGCCACGTGCTTCGATGCGAAGGCGGAGGGCGCGGTCGCCGCGTGTGCGGGCGCGGCGCCGCCCATCAGCGGCATGTGTCTACCGAGCTGCCGCGATGCCGACTGTGGTCCTGGCTTCTCGTGCTCGGCGGGGGCGTGTGTTCCGGAGGCGGCGCCTACGGTGGAGGTAGCGGTGAACCCCGCTGCGTCCTTGCAGACTCTCGTCGGGTTCGGCGCGACCGTCGGCTACGCCGAAGACGAGCTGACCGCGCTCACCGAGCGCGCGGAGCTGGACGCCGCGATGTTCGCGGGCCTGGGGCTGGACGTGCTGCGCTTTAGAAACCGCTACGGTGAGGTGAGCGACGCGCAGCTCGCGCAAGCGCAGTCTCTGGTCACGGCCGCAACCAGCAGCTTGGGTCGGAAGCCGCTCGTGCTGCTCAGCTCGTGGAGCCCGCCCGCGAGCCTCAAGCAGAACGGGGCCACGTTTTGCGTCTCGGGCCCTTCGAGCTGCACGCTCAAGCTACTGCCGGCGGGCGGATTCGACTACGTGGGCTTGGCCCAGCACTGGCGCGGGACGCTGGAGGCGTACGCCAAGGTCGGGCTCGCACCCGACTACATCGGCATTCAAAACAACCCGGATTGGGCGCCGGTCGCGGGGGCGGCGGCAGAAGCGTGCAAATTCCTGCCGGCAGAGGGCATCGAGGAGGTGAGCGCATCGGGCGTGCTCACCCCCATTCGCTATCCCGGGTACGCAGAGGCCCTCAGCGCGGTGCTCGAGGAGCTCTCCAGCTTGCCCTCCGTGCCCAAGCTACTCGCGCCGGACCTCGTCGGGGTGCACGGCGCCAAGCGCTACTTCGACGCGCTGGATACTACGCGCGTGGACGCGATTGCTCACCACCTGTACGGCTCGGACGCGAGCAACCTGGACCTCGCGAGCCTCACCGCGCTCGGGGAGCTGCAAGCCAGCATGGCGCTGCCCATCTTTCAGACGGAGATGCAGGCGGACGGCTTCGACACCGCGCTCCTGATCCACCACGCGCTGGTCAGCGAAGGCGCGGCCATGTACCTGCAGACCGCGCTGGTCGGCGCGCGCTCCGGGCCCGCCACGAACCCCACCGCGCTCATCGGGCTGGAGGGCGGCGAGTTCGTGCTTCAAGACCCGTACTTCGCCATGCAGCACTACGCTCAGCACACGGATCCCGGCTACACGCGAGTCGGCGCGACATCGACGAACGCGAGCCTGCTCGTCTCCGCATGGCGCTCGCCCCAAGACGAATCGCTCACGGTAGTGCTCATCAACTCGGGTTTCGTCACTCAAGCGGTCAGCCTGGATGTGGGTGACGGTCGCTCCTTCTCGCTCAGCCGCACCGTCTTCGGCGGACAAGAACGCATGGCGGACCTCGGTATCCTACCCAGCGGGGCGAGCATCTCTCTGCCTCCTCGTTCGATGGCGACTGCTCGCTTCGACTGAGCTGCTTCGAAGTAAGTCCTGCGCGCACCGTCGGAAATCGTTCGTCTCGCGTCGAGACGGCTAAAGGCACCTCATCGGATTGCCGTAGTATCTCTTTGCGGCGCCCTGTCCCATCGGGCCCGCTGAGGAGAAGTCATGTCGCGTTCATTGCGTTCGTGGTCGTGGTCGTGGTCCGCGGGTTTGACCTTGCTGTTGGCGGGGTGCGGCTCCAGCGGTGACGGTGGCGATGACGGGCAGACGGACGGGACACCGCAAAAGGTGACGGTGGAAGTGTTCTCGTGGTGGACAGCGCCGGGCGAGGCGGAGGCACTGCAGTCGCTCATCGACCTCCACAAGGATCGCTACCCCAACGCGCGCATCTTCAACGCCGCGACCGACCCGGCCCTGATCAGCGGCGGGACCGAGGCGAAGCAGGTGCTGCGTGAGCGCCTGGAAGCGGGGGACCCTCCCGACTCCTTTCAGACGAACGCCTTCGAGCTGAAGACCGGCTTCCTCGCGAACACGCCCAACTTGCTGGCGCCGCTCGATGACCTCTTCGCCGAAGGTGGCCTGGAAGGGGACGTGGTGCCGGAGCTGCTGTCGGACGTCACGGTAGACGGCCACGTGATGGCGGTTCCCGTGAACGTACATCGGGAAAATAGCCTGTTTTTCAATATGTCCGTGCTCAAGGAGCACGGCGTGAAGGCGCCGAAGACGATGGCGGAGTTCCTCGCGGCCTGTAAGAAGCTGAAAGGCGAGGGCGTCACCCCGCTCGCGATCTCGACCTCGCAAGGTTGGATCATCAACAAAGTGTTCGTCGCGCTCGCGCTCGGCGCGCTCGGGCCGGAAAAATTCGTCAAGTACTTCATCGACAAGGAACCGGTAGAAGCGGACGACCTGGACCCGGTGATCGCGCTGCTCGACGAGGTGCTCACGGACTACATCGACGTCGAGACTGCGGCCGCCGATGGCTACGGTTGGACGCAGGCGGCGGACGCTCTTCACGACGGTGAAGCGGCGATGTTCATCCACGGCGACTGGGCGAAGGGGTACCTCACGCAGCTAGGCTGGACGCCGAACGTGGACTTCGGTGTAGCGGCCACGCCGGATTCGGAAGGCGTGTTTCTTTACGGCACGGACGTCTTCGCTCTCCCGCAAGGCGCGAAGCACCCGGAAGACGCCCTGAACTGGCTGCGCACGATCGCGTCTTCGGACGGGCAGATCTCGTTCAACGAGGCCAAGGGCTCGGTCCCGGTGCGCCTCAACCTCAAGGGCAGCGGGCTGGACGCGATGGCGAGCCAAACCTACACCGAGCTGAAGGACGCCACCCAGCGGCTGCGCGTCGTCAGCTTGCCTGCGGAGTGGGACAACGGCTTCGTGCAGCTCGCGCAGGATCACGATCGCGCCGCGCTGCTACAAGCGTTCATCGAGCATCCGATCCCCTGAGTTTCTCCCGCTCTTGCTGAGGCGTTTCGGGTTGTGGTAGCGGTTCGGACTTGCGCCCCGCTCCCACTCCCGACAGCGCCCGAGAGATTGGCGAAAGCTTGGCCGAGGCGCTGGAGCTCGCCGCGGCCGGGGACAGCTCGGAGGCGGAGCAGCTCCTCGCCATCCAGGTGACTCGCCTGCTTCGTCACGCCGGGCGCGGCGGCGAGGTGCCGGACGAGCTGCGCGAGCAAGTTTGTGTGCTCGCGCTGGAGCTGGCGACGCGAACCGCCAGCGTCCCGTGGCTGGACTGGGTGATCGAGCTTCACTTGATCACGGACGCGCCGCTCAGCCCGCGCCTGCTCGCGTCGCTCGAAGCAGCGAAGTCGTTGCTGAGTCGCGCGGATGGTGACCTGCTGACTCAGTACTTGGAGACGATGCAGCAGCGGCATCGCTCCTTGAGTGACGCAGACCTGGAGCTCGTCAGTCATCTGCGCGAGCTTCGAGGACCGCGCTAATCGCCAGGAGCGCGCGGCGTGACAATTTGCGCCCTGTACGCGCCCGGAGATCGGGACCAAAGGGGACCATGCTCTTTCGTCTCGCCTCTGTGGTTCGTCACGCCTGTCTGGTCGCCCTCGCGTGCGCCGCGCTGCCCGCGTGCGCCGCGCATGGCCCGCGAACCATCTACACCAGCAACGGTCCGGTCCGCGGAGTGACCGTGACCGGCAGCGGCAAGGTGAGCGGCAAGCCGGACGTAGCTCGCACGACCGTCGGCGTGGAGACGCGCGCCACTACCGCCGAAGAAGCAGTGGGGGACGTGAACGCACGCATGGCGAGAGTCATCACGGCGCTCAAACAGGCGGGCGTCGCCGAAGCGGATCTGCGCTCCTCTTCGGTGTCGCTCAATTTCGAGCGCAACCCCGAGCCGCCTCGCCCCTACGAGCCCGCTCCGGCCGCGGCTGCGAGCAAGGCAGCTCCCGCCTCGCCGCCTCCGGCGCCGCTACCCCCGACCGGCTTCTACGTCGCGACGAACAACGTAGAAGTGACGGTGCGGGACCTGAACCGCGCGGGGCAGGTGCTGAGCGCGGCCACCAGCGCAGGCGCCAATCAAATGTTCGGCATCCGCTTCGAGCTCGAGGACCCGAGCGCGCTCTTGGCTACGGCGCGGCAGAAGGCGGTCGCTGATGCTCGCGCCCGCGCAGAAAAGCTGGCTCAACTAGCCGGGGTCAAGCTCGGCTCGGCCGTCTCGATCACGGAGCTGGAGGGCGGCTCGCCCGGGCCCATGCCCGCGTTCGCGATGATGCGCAGCGACGCCGCGAACGTCGCGCCGGTGGAGCGAGGAGAGCTGACCGTGAGCGCTTCGGTCCAGATCGTTTACGCCCTGGAGCACTGAGCGAACGCGGGGCGACGCGAATCGCCACGTGTTGTCAAAAGTGCCTCGATGTGAGCGCGTGTGGTACCCGTTTTCCCGCTGAAAGTAGGGGTAAACGTAGCGCGAGCGTCCAGACGCTATTGGCCAAATTATTGCAAAAAGCGAGGCGCCAGGTCATGAGCGCGAGCATCGAAGCGATTTTGGGGGAGCGGCCACGAGTCCTGGTGGTGGATGACGACGTCATCTTGCGCCGGGTCGTGCGTAGCGCCCTCGCTCAGGCGGGGTTCGACGTAGCCCAGGTCGGAAGCGGGCGAGACGCGCTCCGGCTCGCGTCAGCTTACGACCTCGACCTCATCGTGACGGACCTGCAGATGCCGGGAATGAGCGGGCTCGAGCTCCTTTACGCCCTCCAGGAGCAGCGAACCTACTGTCCCGTCATCGTGATGTCCGGCTCCACCGAAGCCCGGCCGGACGCCATTTTGGCGGCGGGGGCGGCGGCGTTCCTTGCCAAGCCGTTCGGCCTGGACGAGCTCCAGCAGGCGGCTCGGACCGCGGTCGAGCGCGCACGCACCCTCGCGCCGCCTAGCTCGGCCGTGCTGCTTCGTCGAGTCGGTAACGTAGCCTAGACTCCGGCACCCCGCCGGAGGGGGGGCGCGGTCAGGTGCACGGAAGGCGCTCGGAATTGCTCAAGCCTTCGCGCGAGGCTCCGTTCTTTTCCAGTAGGAAATGCACGAGCACGAGCTCTTCAACCCCGCTGGCCTGCGCATGCTGGAGGACCGCAACGGCGCCGTTGCCTTCGGCTACGTGGCCCCGCGCGTCTTCTACGCGCGCTTCGTGGGGCCCCTATCGGCCGCGCTCGGCGACCGCTACGTGCAGGAGCTGAGCGACGTGCTGGCCAGCGTGAGCACACTCGCTTACTTCACGGACGCCAGCGCGCTCCGCGGTTACGATGGTGACGCCCGCAGCCGGATCGAGGCCCTAGTCCGGGCCCAGCGCGACAAGTTCGCGTCCATCGTGATGCTCACTCAGCCGAGCGGCGCTTGGCCTGCTTCACGCGCTTTTGCTGATGCCTGGGGCGAGATCAAGCTGCTAACGGAGCCCCTGGATTTCGAGCGGGCGCTCTGCAACGTCGCCCCGTTTCCTGACCGCAGCGCCAAAGACTGGGCGCACGTGTGGCAGGTCCACTCACCGCGCTGAAGCGGCAGCTCGCAGTAGCCGGCTAGCGGCTGAGCGGCGCGCTTGCGCGTGCGCTTAAGTCCTACACGCCCAGCGCCGTAATTAACGGGTGGAGATGCCGTGACGCCCGGGACCAGTCACTCTGCGAAACTTGCGTACCCGCGCATGGGATTGCGATCTGAGTGCGCTCCCGACACTTGGAATCGCGCCGCGCCCTTGCGATCGAACCGTGAGCAAGGGGCGGCACAGGAAGTGAATGAGGCGCAGCGTGCCCTTCTTTAGTTTCGCGCCGTCCGCTCGAGGGACTCTCAGCGTGGGTGTGGGACAGCGTCATACAAGTGACGAGGACCGCGCGTTGTGTAACGCTCAGCAGTTGGATCAAATGGTCCGGGCCAAAATTTCGCGTGCGCTTTGGGCCGCTTGCTTGCTCGTCGCGGTGCTCGGCGCCGGCTGCAGCAAGAAGGCGTCTCACTCTGGGTTGATGGATGGGGACGGCGGCACCGGCAACACCGGTACCGGCAGCACCGGCAACACGCCGAGCATGCCGGATTGCGGCACGCCTCAAGAAGGCTGCTCCTGCGGCACCGAAGGCGAGGTCATCGACTGCGGTCACGTGGCGCGACACTCGGGCGACTACACCGCCTGCTCCATGGGCACGCGCCAGTGCGTGGACGGCAAATGGGGCGCCTGCGAAGGCGACAAGATTTACATGCTGCCGGACTCGGTGCCCGGCGTGCAGACGGAAGGTCTCGGCACCTCCAAAGCGTGCGTCGACAATCCTTGCGACCCTTACTGCCAGGTCGTGGTGGACGACAGCAAGAACCTGGACGTGAGCAGCAACCCGGCCCTCACCGCCGGCATGGATGGGCTCACGCTCACGACCGTGCCGCCGGATCCGGCGGCGAACACCTGCACCGGCATCAAGCTCACGCCCGCGACGAGCTCGCTCGTCGTCACCGCCATCAACCCGACCTCGGGCTTGTTCGGCGAGTACTTCAACCGGATCGACACGACAATCCAGTCGATTCCGAGCACCTGGACGGTCACCGGCACGCGCCTGGATCCGAACATCAACTTCGCGTGGGGCGCTGCGGCCCCCGGCGTGACGGGCATCGGCAACGACAGCTTCACCATTCGCTGGACGGGCAGCGTGACGCCACCGGCAACCGAGGCCTACGTCTTTTACCCGAAGACCGACGACGGCGTGCGACTGTGGATCAACGGTACGCTGGTGGTAAACGCGTGGGTCGATCAGGGCCCGACCGAGTACCCGACTGCGCCCATCAACTTGACCAAGGGCGTGCCGGCGAATATCCGGATGGAGTACTACGAGCGGGGCGGCGGAGCTTCTGCGGAGCTACGCTGGAGCTCCGCGAGCGTCCCCAAGTCGATCATCTCGGACGCGTACCTCACCCCCGCTTCGAGCAGCTTGCCGCCATTCGTGACGACGCCTGCGAGCGTGCCGCTCACGGTGAACCTGCTGCCGCAAGGTTGTTACGACGGCACGTTCGCCGCCGCTTGGGGGCTGGACGCGTTGGATCGCGCGACCGTCTCGACGGACGGCGTGGTGTCCTTGGTCAGCCCGATCGCGGGCCAGATGAAGGTCACCGCGTACATTCAGGAGTTCAAAGACACCGCCACCGTGGACGTGACCGTGAACGCGACGGACACGCTGGAAGCGCCTGCGGGCTCGGCCACGACCTTCAACGCGAACACCACGAGCGGCGCCGACACCGCGAAGATACTTTACCCCTACGACGCGACCGTCTTTCCGCTCTCGCTCAAGCCGCCGGTGCTGCAGTGGGACACGGGGACGACGGGCGCCGCATCGGCGGTCAAGGTGCAGCTTCGCTACCCGGCGACGGGCACCGCGACGTTCAGCTGGTCCAAGATCATCGCGGAGCCGAGCAACCTTCGCTACAGCTTCACGCGCGATCAGTGGGGGTACTTCGAACGTACGGCGAAGGGCGGCACCGGGCGTATCTCCATCCAGCGCATCGTCGGCGGGCAGCTCAAGGAAGCGGTCACCAAGACCGTCGTCTTTTCCAGCAGCCCGCTGCGCGGAAAGATCTTCTACACCCAGTACGGCGGTGGCTCGAAGATCATGCGGCTGGACCCTGCGGGGGACAACGCCGCGGTCAACGCCTTCGCGACCGATAATGGCTGCCCCGTCTGCCACTCGATGTCGGCAAACGGCAGCAAGTTCGTCACCTCGGACTCCGGTTGGAGCACGAACGCGGGCATCTCCAACGTGGACGCGGCCGGCAACCTCACCGTGCTCTCGGACTTCCCGAGCCCGAACAGCCCCTACGCCAACGGCGCGAACGACTGGCGCGGTTTCGCCTGGGCGCCGCTGACGCCGGACGGGCAATTCGTCTTCGCGACCAACAACATCTACGGCAACACGCGGCAGCAGGTGGTCGGCATCGACAGCAACCGCAACGTCTCCTTGCCGCAGACGATGGTCTCCGGCGGGCGCGGCACCGGCCTCCTCGGCGACTACTATTCGACGCTCAACTGGACCGGCAACTCGTGGCGCCGCATCGACGCTCGCCCGGATTTCGATTGGAGCGGCTCCCCCGGTGGTCCGCTCCCGGCAACCGGCTTCAGCGTCGTATGGAGCGGCTTCGTGGAGGGCCTGTTCACGGAAACCGTGCCGTTCGAGGTCGAGTCGAACATCGGGGTGCGGCTCACCGTCGGCGGGAGCGTGCTGGTCAATCAGCTCGGTAACAGCGTTGCGGGCCCGGCTACCAATAAGTTCACCGGTAACGCCAACCTGACGCGCGGGCAGCAGACCGCGATCAAGCTCGAGGTCATCGACACGAGCGCGCAGAGCATCATCAAGCTGCGTTGGGGCAGCCCCACGACGAGCGCCACCGCGCTCACTCCCTACGGCCTGATTCCACAGTCTCAGCTCTTCCCGAGCGGCGGCCCCTACGGCGCGCAGGTACTGTACAAGGACACCTCCAACCATCAGATCACGCGGTTGGAGTCGGACCTGTACTACGACTGGGCCGGCCTGCAGCCGGTCAAGGGCAGCAGCGACGCCAACCTCACCATCAACCAGACCAACTTCACGTCCACTTGGGACGCGGTGGTCGAAGCACCGGCTACTACCTCGCTCACCTTTTGCATCAGCGCAGACGACACCTACGTCGTGAAGGTGACGAACGCGGCCAATGTCACGACGACGGTGCTGAGCTCGGCGGTCTCCACCTCGAACACCTGCTCGACCACGCCGCTTTCGGTGACTGCGGGCGAAAAGCTCAAGGTCCACGTGGACCACACCCAGACCAGCAGCAACGCTCGCATGCAGCTCAGCTGGAAGATGTCCTCGTTCATCACGACGCAAGAGCCGATCCCTTCCGCGCGCACTTTCCCGCCCTCCACCTGGGTGACGCCGACGACGGGCCTAGCCGTCACCTTCTACGACACGATCGACTTTGGCCTGACCGCGGTGACGAGCGCCACCACGCCGCAGGCCCATCAAACCTTCGTTCCCACCGTCGATTTCGACTTCGGTAGCGATCGCTTCAGCTACGGCCGGGGGCTCACCAGCAGCGACGGCCTCTCCGGGCGCTTCACGGGCCGTTTGCAGCCTGCTTGCACCGGGGTTCACGAATTCGAGATCTACGCCGACGATGCGGCCAATGTCTGGATCGGCGGCGAGCGCCTCATCCAGGTGACGAGCTACGGCACGAAGTACGCTGCGCGCTGGCTGGACTCCGCGCTCCTCTACGACTTCAAGGTGGACTGGACCGAGAACGGCGGCGGCGCTGGCATCCGCATCAAGTGGAAGCCGGCCTGCAACGGGTCGACTTCTTACAACGTCATTCCGACGACGAGCTTCCGGCCGACCGGTGACACCACCCCGAACGGCTACATTCGAAGCGGCGGCGACAACGGCAACGGTTACCCCTACGTGGCCTGGCAGACGCCCAACACCGTGGGCACCTTGCCGGTAGACGTCACCGCACAAAGCGCTGGCAACTGGGGCTTGGGCCAGTCCGTGATGATGGTGCCGACCTTCTCGCCGAACGGCAGCAAGCTCGTGTTCGTGGACGGGGACTCGGCCACCAACGCAGGCTGGCGCAAGGGCCTCAGCACCTTCGACTTCGATCAAGCGAGCAAGCTCTTCAAAAACCGGCGCCAGATCGTGAACGCGTTCCCATACGGTGACGTGATCAAGTGGCCGACTTACGAGAGCGACTCGAAGAGCGTCATCTACCAGACGACCACCCCCGGCGAGTTCTGCTGTCGGAACAGCTTCACCGTTTACGGCTACATGGGGCCGACGAACTACTTCGAAGATCCAGGCAAGCTGCTCTCGGTCGATACGACCGCGGCCGCGCCGGTTCCGGTCGCGCTGGACCGGCTGAACAACGGCGAGCGAAGCGTGGATCGGAACAAGGCGTACCAGGCCACGATGCTCCCCACCGCGGCCGGCGGCTACCGCTGGACGGTCTTTACCAGCACGCGTCCGTACGGCAACACCATCAACCTGCCCGCCGTTCAGCAGGACTACTCGAACGTCAACAGCTACACCGCGATGACCAACACGTCGCAAATTCAGAGCATGCTCTGGGTGAGCGCCATCGACGACGCGGTGAGCAGCACGACGGATCGCAGCCACCCCGCCTTCTTCCTGCCGAACCAGGCCTACAGCGACACGGGCGGCTCTTACCTGAACGAGCGCGCGTACTGGGTCACCGAGTCCTGCCGCCCGGCGGGCTCGACCGCCGCGTCTTCTTGTGACGTGGACGAAGACTGCTGCGGCGGCACCGCTTCTCCGAAGACCGGTGTCTGCCGCATCGATACACCCATCAGCTCTCCGCCGACTCGGCACTGCGCCAGCGTACCGCCGCCGAACGCGTGCATCGCGGCCGCCGGCGCCTGCACCCAGAGCAGCGACTGCTGCTTCAACTACCCCTGCGTCTCCAACGTCTGCACCAAGCCGCCGCCGCTGCCTTCGTACAAGCCGACGAACTTCACGCGGGTTTACACCGCTGAATGCGGCAAAGGAGCCAAGCCGGTGTGGCGCTTCTTCGATTGGAAGGCGGAGACGCCGCCGACCGACTCCTACATCGAGATCTACGCGGAGAGCTCCGACGACCCAACCACGTTCAAGGTCGTTCCGGACGCCCCGACGGTGGTGAGCCTCGCGGGCGTGGTCAAGGTCGCCACCGTCACCGGCGCCACCGTCACGGGCTGGGTCGGGCAAGACATCGGCGCGCTGCTGACCGCCGCCAAGCTACCGCAGCGCAAGTACCTCAAGATCACCCTACGCCTCGCGCCGAACTTGAAGAAAACCGCGACACCCAAGCTCACGGACTGGCGGCAGGCCTACAGCTGCCCGCCTTCGGAATGAGTATGCGCCACGCCCAATTCGCTTTGCTCTGCGCTTCTGCTCTGGTCGCCGCTTCTGCCTGCGGTAGCGACGACGAACGGCCGCTCCCCTCGGTAGAGGGCGGCTCTGGCAGCTCCAGCAGTGGCGGTAAGAGCAGCCGCGCTGGCAGCGGCTCCGGCTCCCAACCCGAGGTAGGCGGGGAGCCCAGCTCCGAGGCAGGAGGCGCGGTCGGGCTCGGCGGCGAAGGCGGCGGCGGCGGCGGTGACGGCATCGTGTACGAGACGGCGGGAGCGCCGACGTTCATCCCCGGTCTTTGCGATCCCCAGATGATGCCCGGCAAAAGCACGGCTCTGGAGCTCGAGCCGCCGCTGGCAGGCGCGACGCTCCTCGCTACCACTCCGGACGAGCTCAGCGTGGCGCTCGCGGCGGGTGACGACCCGGAACTGCGGCTCTACGTCGGCGATCGCGCCAGCGCGGACGACCCCTTCGAGGTTCAGGAAATCGCGCTGCCCCCAGGCTACGAAGCCGCAAGCGGCGTGGCCCTCTCGAGCGACGCTCTCATTCTGGTGCTGGTGCTCGCGGACCACTCTGGCTTCGGCGCCATCTCACGTCCCGAACGAGGTGAGCCCTTTTCGACGGACGCGAACGTCACCGCGTTCACGCGACTCAACGGGCAGAAGGCCATGTCCGGCCGCTCGCTGGGCTGGCCGGTGCTCGCGAGCGACGGAGGCACGCTGTATTTCTTGAGCTACTTCGGCCAGGGCCTCGTGGTGCAGAGCACGCGAGGGTCGGACGGTCGTTTCGACCTCGGTTCCGAGATCGACGAGTTCACGCTGGGAGGGGGGGAGGGCGCCTACAAGCGCATTCACTCCGTGTCCGCCGATCAGCGCGCCATCTTCTTCTTCGACGAAGCCACCCAGCACTCCATGGCTCTCTTCCGTTCGCGCCCCAACGCGCCGTTCTACGAGCCCTTGGATCTGGGGGACCGAAGGGGCGCCGCGCCGAACGCGGACTGCTCGCGCCTCTACTCTTCGGTCGATGGAGCGCTCGTGGCTCAAGCCCTGGAGTGAGCGGGTTCACCCCGACGGCTTAGAAGACGTAGTGCCGACAGAGCCCGGCCGGGGGGGAAAGCCTGAGGCCCTGTCGGCATGGGACTTCTGTCAGAGATGATCCTAAAAAGATAGTGAAATTGGATGGTTAGTTATTTCTAAGTCATCCGCTTGTTACGGCACTGCGTCCAAGTGGGTCGCCTTTGCAAGGAACGCGCGCCGTCTAACCCATAAGAGTGGTGTTCTGGGCCCGATTGTACCCAAAGGTGAGTCAGCGAAGACCCCCTGAACTGACCGCGGGAGCGGCCGTCCGTGGAGGGAGTGGCGTTCGGTGAGGCGCGGAAGCCTCCACCCCGCGCTTCTGGGCCGCTGCGATGGACAAGCTGAACTGGACGTTCTCGGGCGTGGAGGCCACCGACGGGATTGGGGGTGTGCGGACGCTGACGGTTTCAGACTTGGGGGTGGTGTTTCAGCCCATCGTGGAGCTCAGCACCGGCCAGGTGTTCGCGCACGAGGCGCTCGTGCGGTGCCGCCGCCCCGAGTACGTGTCTCCGCCCGTGCTGTTCGAGTGCGCCGTAGCGGAGAACGCGTGTGGCCGCCTCGGCAGGCTGATTCGCGAGGTCGCGTTCGGGACTTCGGGTGACATCCCGCTCTTCGTGAACCTGCACCCGGAGGAGCTCAGCTCGCGCTGGCTCGTGCGGCCTGACGACCCCCTGTGCTTTCACGCGCGGCCCGTCTTCCTGGAGATCACCGAGTCGGCCGCCTTCACGCACTTCGACTTGTGCAAGAGCGTGCTGAACGAGCTGTGTCGTCGCACCGGCGCGCTGCTGGTGGTCGACGACTTCGGCGCCGGGCATTCGAACCTGCAGCGAGTCGTCGACTTGCTGCCTGCGATCGTGAAGCTCGACCTGGCGCTCACGCGTGACATTCATCGTCGCCCTCGCAGTCGCGCGGTGGTGCGCCACATGGTCAACCTGTGCACGGAGCTCGGCGCTCGCGTCGTCGCCGAAGGCATCGAGGTCGTCGACGAGCTCGCCTGCGTGCGCGACCTCGGCGTCCACTACGCGCAAGGCTACCTCCTCGCGCGCCCCGCCACGCCCCCGCCTCCCATCGAGTGGCCATTCGGCACCAGCGCCCCCGTCGCGCCGCTGGGCCAGCC
>SECP01000059.1 GCA_004193285.1 Myxococcales bacterium
ATCGTACGCGGCTCCGCCCAAGCAGCCGCTCAGCACCATCAAAATGCTGCGGCCGATGGCGACGGTTCCGGCGGGCGGGTCCGCTACCAGCGCGGGCGGGGCGGGCGGAGCTGGCCCCGAGCTAGAGAAGCCGGCACTGCGCGCTCGCCCGCTGGCCGCGCTGCCCGCCGGAACCGTCGCCATCGGCCGCAGCATTTTGATGGTGCTGAGCGGCTGCTTGGGCGGAGCCGCGTACGATAGCGGCGCGGCCTCTGCCGTGTGCGGGGACGACTACACTCCCGACGCGCCGACCGTGCAGCCCGTCGTGGTCAAGTTGTCGCGCGCGCTGCAGTTCGACAAAGTCGGGTTTCAAGGGGTCCACGCGGCGCTCGCGATGGGCTCCGCAGACCTGAGGGTCTCGGGCGATAGCGGGCGCACGGCGCTGGTGTTCGCGAGCTCGGTGCGATTCGGAGAGGTGTCGCCCAGACCAGCGGACACGCGGTTCTCACCTGATGACGTCGGAGTCGAGAAGAACGACTTTGGGCTGCAGGCCATCGGCGAGGGCGCGGAGGTGCTCGCCGAAGCGGCGTGGCCAAGTCTGGTAGCGGAGCCGCTCGCGCCCGGGCGCACCTACACGGCCGTGCTGCTCGGTCCTACCCCGCGGCTCGTTCGAGGCGGCTGGTGGAACGAGCCTGCGTTCGCGCTCGTCGACAACGACCCGACCCGTCAGTGATAGAGCGAAACCTCGGCCAGCTTGCCTTTGGCTTCGTTGATGTGAGCGCTCGTGGGAAAGCGCCGAATGAACGTGCGTAGCGTGGATTTGGCGTCGTTCCACGCCTGAATCTCCAGCTGGGCGTGAGCGAGCGTGAGCGTCGCTTCGTCCATGACCTCTTTGTCAGCCGAGGATTCCGAGAGCTGCATGAGGAGGGGGATGGCCTCGCGGTGCAAGCCGAGCGCGATGAGCGCGCGCGCGAGCTGGTAGTTGGCTTGCGGGCTGTGGGCGGCGTCGCTCTTGTACTGGAGCGACTCGCGCAGCGACTGCTGCGCCTCGTGCCAGCGCTGCATGCGGATGTGATCGACGCCGGTCTGGTACGCGATGAGGGAAAGCTCGTTTTTGGCGCGCTCTACCGCTGCCTCGAACACCGCTCGCTCGGTGGGCGACAGCTCCAACTTGCTGACGGCCGCGTAGCCATCGATGATGTCGCGGCGTTTGTTCTGAAGCACCAAGCGGTAGAACTCGGCCGCTTGTCGCGAGGCGGAGGTGCGCGCTTCCTCGCGCTGCACGGCGAGCTTCTGCTCCTTCTCCATCTGCTCGAGCTGGTCGTGCGTCTCCTTGTTCTCGGCCCGCACGGTGTCGATGCGGATGTCCCAGGCGAGCTTCACGAAGACGAGAATGATGGCGATGGTGACGACGTAGCCGGTGGCGCTCGTCACCAGCACGCGCCGCTCCGACCCTTGTTGGCGCTTGGAGATGCTCTTCAGATCAGCGGCTAGCGCATTGACCAGGTTGTTGGTCTTGATCGTCAGAGCGCGGCTCTCGACGATCTCGCGCTTCACCTGCTCGAGCTCGTACTCATCCATGGGGGCGGCGATAGTAGCCGGACTTCCCTCCAACAGCCGCCTGCTTGCCCCGTCTCCGGACCGGCCGCCCCAGTTTGTGCCTCTCGGCCGGGGGCTGGCTTGCACGTCCCGGGATCGTCATGTAAAGGAGGGCCCCCGCTGGGGCCTGCCCAGCTCGCAACAGGACAAAAGCGATGGATACGAGTGACATTCGCAAGGGTTTGAAGCTGATGATGGACGGCAACCCGTACGTGGTTACGGACTTTCAGTTCGTCAAACCTGGCAAGGGGCAGGCGTTCACGCGCACCAAGATGCGCAACATGCTCACCGGTAACACCATCGAGCGAAACATCCGCTCTGGCGAGCGCTTCGAGCCGGCCGATGTGGAAGACCGGACGCTGCAGTACATCTATCAAGAGGGTGAGAACTACGTGTTCATGCACCCCAAGACCGGTGACCAGGTCAGCGTCCACCAGGACATCGTGGGCGACAGCAACGGCTTCCTCATGGACGGCATCGACGTGACGATCACGATTTACAACGGCAACCCGGTTTCGATCGAGCTGCCGCCCCACATCGTGGCCCAGATCACCGAGACCGAGCCGGGCGTGCGCGGCGACACCGCCAACAACGTGACCAAGCCCGCCAAAATCAGCACCGGCGCGACCGTCGCAGTGCCGATCTTCGTGACCGAGGGCGAGTGGATCAAGATCGACACGCGCACCTCCTCTTACCTCGAGCGCGCCAAGGCGCCGAGCAAGTAAGCTCCGGCGTTACGGCCGTTTGAGCAGGACGACCCTGCCGTCGCTCACGCAAGCGACGGCAGCACGGTCGGCGGCAACGACGCAATCTTGGGCGCGTCGCGCGTCCACTGGCGCCTCCGGTAGCTTCCACAGCTCCTGAGCCGGGCCGGTGACGACGAGGCCGAGCGGCGTCGTCGCGACGAGCCACGCGCCGTCGGGCGAGCGCGCCGATCCCGGGCTGGGCAGTGCTTTGCCGGCCTTTCGCGGCTCCGAGAGCGAGCCCGCGAGCAGCACCGAAAGCCCCTCCGGGCTGCTACCGACCGGCACCGGGTCCGGGCACGTGAAGCGCCCCTTGCACCCGCCGGGGCGCGGCGCGAGCACGCGTGTCGGAACGCCGTTTTGTGGCGCTCCCGCGGAGTCGGTGAAGCCGAGCTGCACCTCGGAGGAGTCGCAGGCGCACAGGGAGCCGCTCAGTCGCTTGCCGCCTTGGTCCGTCACGTCCAGCGGCCAAGGCGAAGCAGCACCTTCGCCTTCCAGCAGGGTCTCCGTTTCCGCATCGCGAGACGCGCGGACGACGCCAGCGTCCGTCACGATGAGGAGGGCGCCATCTTGCTCGAACCACAGCGGGCTCCAGTGCGGGCCTTTGGCGAGCTTCGGTTTGGCCGCGAGCACGCGGGCCGAAGGAGTGACGGCCAGCAGCCGCTTGGTCAGCTCTTTGGTGATCGATTTTTCGGCGTCCGCAGAAAGCTTCTTGAAGTACCAGTCGCTGCGCGACAGCACCGAGACAGCGCCGAGCGCGTCCTTGGCGGCGAGGCGCGACAGCACGTCCGCCCGCGCCAACGTGTCGACCACTCCGCCGAGGTCCTCGCAGCGGACGGGCGAGCCTTCGGCGTCGAACACCCGCGGGGTGGCGCCTTCCGCGCACAGGCTGGAAAGCAGGCGCCGCACTGCGTCCACCTCTGCGGAGGCGTTCGGCCCGGCTTTGCCGAGGATTGCCTTGGCGCCCAGCGCGAGCGAGGTGCGAGGCTCCGAGGCGTCGCGCGAAACGCCCGCGGCTCGGTCCAGAAAGGCCAGGGTGGCGCTGGCCTTCGCGCCGTCCGGGCTCGTGAGGGTGAAGACGAGCTTGACGTCCTCGCGCCCATCGCCGTCGCGGTCCGCGGAGTCCTCATCCACGCTCAGCGCTTCGCCGGGCGCGGGAGCGGCGATGCGCAGCGTGAGCACCTCCGGCCGCTCGCTGCTCGGCGCCACCACGCTCACCGCTTGCACCGGCACTCGCGCCACGAGCCCCGCGGGACACGTCGCGGTCGTATCCACGAGGACGTTGCTCTGGCTGGTCTGCACGAGGCGAGTCGTGTGAACGCAACCAGGCGCGATCGGCACGAAGCTCGGCTGCGCCATCACTTGCCGAGGCTTGCCGCCGACGCTGTAGGCCATGAGCAGCCCGGGCGGCACGTCGCGGGCGTCGCGCTCGGCCTTCACCCAGGCGACCACTTGCTGCTTTTCTCCCTCACCCAGCAGGAGCGCCCGGTCGAACACGTAGCGAGCCGGCGCCTCGAGCGTCAGCTCTCCCATCCGAAGCTTGCGGGAACCGGCCGGCGCGACCACCGCCGGTGAGAACCGACCTGGCTCCACCTTGGCGCTCGCGCTGGGCGCCGGTACGGATGCCTCCGAGGCCGGCACGGAGGTCGTCACTCCGAAGGGAGTGTACGGCTTCTCTTTCTCGCACCCGTCACAGCCCAGCGAAAGCAGCGGCAGTGAGAGGAGTACCGCCGCCCCCAGCTCAGCTCTTTTTCCCATTCTGATCATAGACGTAGAAACCGCGGCCCGTCTTACGGCCGAGCAGCCCGGCCTGCACCAAGTTTCTCAGCAGAGCGCACGGGCGGTACTTGGAGTCCCCGAAATCCCGATGCAAGATTTCCGCTATCGACAGCACGGTGTCCAAACCGATGAGATCCGCAAGCTCGAGCGGGCCGAGCGGGTGCCCCAGGCCGAGCCGGGCTCCGGCGTCGATGTCTTCCTTGCTGCCCACTCCCTCCTCGAGCGCGAAGCACGCTTCATTGAGGAGAGGGATGAGGATGCGATTGACGAGGAAGCCAGGGCGGTCCTGGCTGACGATGCTTTGCTTGCCGAGCGCCTCCGCCAACGCGAGCACACTCTGGAGGGTGCTGTCCGAAGTGAGGGTGCCCCGCACGACCTCCACCAGCTTCATGACCGGGACCGGGTTCATGAAGTGCATCCCGATGACCAGCTCCGGCCGGGTGGTCTCCCGCGCGAGGCGAGTGATGGAGAGGCTCGAGGTGTTGCTGGCCAAGATGGCGGAGGGCTTTGCCAGCGCGCTCAAGCTCCGGAAGAGCGCTGATTTCAGCTCCAAGGATTCCGGAGCGGCCTCGATGACCAGGTCTGCGTCGGCGACGCCGGACAGCGGGCCGCCGGTGCGGATTCTCCCGACGACGTCCACGGTCGTGCCCGGAGGTACCTTGCCTTCGGCTTCTTGACGCTCGAGCCGCGCCTTGAGCTTGGTCACCGCCTGCACGGCTTGGCTTTCGGCTTGGTCGCAGAGCGCTACCTGCAGGCCGCCTCGCGCGGCCACCTGGGCGATGCCCGCGCCCATCTGACCCGCGCCGACGACGGCCACGCTTTGAATCGCGATCGATTGGTTGCTCATGGGTCGGTGCGCGGTGGCCGGTAGAGGTAACATGGCGGCCGGATGCTCGCGAGGTGGCTTTCGGTCGTCGGCTTGTGCTCGGCGCTTTCCGGTTGTGGCGCGGGAGCCTCACCGCTGCCCCGTGCGGCGATGCTGACCGAAAAGGGACGGCACGACGAAGCCGCGCACCTCCTGCGCGAATACCTCGCCAAAAGTCCGCGCGCGCTCCGGGAGCGACAGCTACTGGTGCGGGTGGAGGCGTCGCGCGGTCAGCTCGGCGCGGCGCAGGAGCAAGTCGCCGAGCTGTCGCGGCAGCTGGGGCCGAACAGTCCCATTCCGCTCGTGGAGCTCGGCCACGCGCTGGAGATGGCTCACCGCTACGACGAGGCGCTGGCCGCCTACGACGCGGCCGCCGCGCGAGCTCCGGCCGACGCGCTCGGTCCTTTGACCGGAGGACTCCGGGCGGCGCGCTGGGGTGAGCTGGAGCTCGCGGCGCCTCGTCTGGAAGAGGCGGTGCGGCGCGATTCCAAGAACCCGGCCGCTTGGCATGCGCTCGGCTTGGTGCAGCTTTCGCGCGGTGAGCTGGAGCGAGCCGACCAATCTTACCGAGCTGGCCTCCTGGCCGACCCGCGCGCGCTCGAGAATCGAGTCGGGCTAGCGACGCTGGCGCTGCGGCGCGGCGACTGGGCGGCTGCGCTCGTGCAGTACGACGCGATCGTCGCAAGCAGGCCGAACTTCGCTGACGCCCAGCTCGGCCGTTCCTTCACGCTGATCGGCCTGGGGCGTTTCGAAGAAGCGCGTCGAGCTCTCGACCGTGCCGCTCGCCTCGGTGCAAGTCCCGAGGTCGTCGCCAGACAGCGGCGCGAGCTGGCTCGGCGCACATCCGCTCACCCGGCCTCCGCCCCGGCTCCCTAACGCATCAAAACCGAGCGGTTTCGAGCGCTTGTAACGCCTGATTCCGCGGCGTACTCTCGCGGCCCCTCGCTCTTTTTGCGAGGGAGGGACCTCAGCGACTGATACCCGATCTGGCTCCGAGACGTCGTCACGTTGGCTTCCGCCAAGAGCCGACGAGCCACGCTCGGAAGCGGCCCGCCCTGCCCTCAGGGCCTCGGCTGAACGAGGAAAAGAAAAGCTAAATGGATTCTCAGACGATCCGCACCGCGCTTGGAAAACTGCAGGCAGAACCGGGTTCGAAGCTAGCTTGGGAATCGCTGCAAGCGTCCGTGAAGGAAGAAGGCGGCGACCTATCGAAAGAGGAGCTGGCCCGGCTGCTGGACGCCGCGCGCGAGAAGCACGCCGAGCGAGGTGAGTGGCTGGCGGCCGGCAAGCTGCTGGAGCTAGCGGTCTCGCAGGCGCAAGGCACGCCGCGCGAGGCCATGTTGGTGCGGGAGCAAGCCAAGCTGCTCTCGGAGCAGCTGTTCGACGAAGACGGCTCGGCGGTGGCTTACTTGCGTCTGCTGGAGCTCGAGCCCGGCGACAAAGAAGCGTCCAAGGCTCTGGAGGAGCAGGAGAGTCGTCGTCAGCGCCATGCAGAGCTGCGCGCCAGCTACGCGAGCGAAGCGGAGGGCGCCAGCGACGAGGCCTACAAGAGCGCGATGCTGATGCGCGCGGCGGAGATGGACGTGCGCTTCGGCACGGACGAGGCAGCGTTCGAGGCGGCAGTGGACCGTCTGGAGCAAGCGGTGCGTCTGGACCCGACGAACGAACCTGCCAGCCGCTTGCTGGAGCACCTGTACCGGCAAAAGGGTCGCTACGAAGACGTGGCGGGAGTGCTGGAGCGGCTCGCGGATCGCGGGGAGACCGCGCAGGCGCGCATCGCGGCGGGCGTGCGCCTGGCCCGCGTTTACAGCCAGGAGCTGGGCGACACGGAGCGCGCCGCGCGCGCTTACAACAGCGTGCTGCGTGACGGTCCGGATCACGCGGAAGCCAAGGAATTCCTGTCCGATCTCTACTCGAGCGCGGAGCGCTGGTCCGAGCTCGTGGCCCTCTACGAGCGCGAGGTGAAGCTCAAGGGCTCGAGCGACGCCGAGCGCGTCGGCGACATGCTGCAGATCGCGATGCTGCACTGGAAGAAGCTGGGGAACCCGGCCGACGCCGAGCCCTGGTTCGAGCGCATTCGCAAGGTGGAGCCAGCCAACCCCGGCATGCTCAACTTCTTCCGCGAGTACTGCGCGACGCTGAACGACGACACGCGGCTGATGGAGATCGTACAGAGCGCCGCGCGCGCCTTGCCGGAGGGCAGCAAGGAGCGCACCCAGCTCAGCTCGCAACTCGGAAAGATGGCCGAAGGTCAGGCCAACGCTCAGAAGGCGGTCGAGCAATACAAGAGCGTGCTGCGCCAAGATCCGGACAACGTGGAGGCGCGAGACGCGCTGAAGCGGCTGTACAAGCAGACTCAGGGCTACAACGCGCTGGTCGAGCTGCTGCGCCAGGAGCTGGAGCGGCTACCGAACGAGAAGTACCAGGAGCGCATCACGGTGCTGCGCGAGGTCGCCACCGTTTATCGCCAGTACATCAAGAGCGACACCGCGCTGCTCTCCGTGCTCGGGCAGATCGTGCAGCTGGACGACAAGCTGGACGAGCAAGACGTGGTCGAGATGCGCGAGCTAGTGTCGCTCTACGACAAGCTCGGCCGTCACCGTGACCTCATCACGAACCAGATGAAGCTCGCGGAAATCACGCCAGATCTCGACGAAAAGAAGGAGCTGTACCGCGCGGCCGCCCGCCGCTGGCTGGACCAATTCTCCAACGCGCAAAACGCGACGGAGGCGTACGCCGCGCTGCTCAAGGTCGCCCCGGACGATCGGGAGGCGCGAGAGCGGCTCGAGGAGCTGTACCGCAAGCGCCGCGCGTGGGCGCCGCTGTACGAGCTTTACGCGGCGGACGTGAAGCAAGCGGAGGGAGCCAAGCGGCTGCCGCTCTTGCGCGAGATGGCCGCGCTCGCTGCCGAGCGCCTGAACCGTCCCACCGACGCGATCGCTCTCTACCAGCAGACGCTCGAGATCGATCCGACGCGCGCGGACGTGCTGGACTCTCTCGAGAAGCTGGCCGAGCGCAGCCGCGACTACGTGACGCTCGCCTCGGCGCTGGAGCGCCGAGTGGAGCTGGAGGCGGACGCGGCCGGCAAGCTGGCCGCCCTCCAGAAGCTCGGCACCGTGTACGCGGACCAGCTGCAGAGCGCCGACAAGGCGGCCTCTACGTGGCGCCGCGTCCTCGACCTTTCGCCGGGCCATTCGCGGGCGCTCCGCGTGCTGCGCGAGTCCTACCTCGGCGCGGGAGATTTCGACGCGCTCGAGGAGCTGTACGGCAGCCAGAGCGACTGGGAGGGGCTCTCCGAGGTGCTGAGCAACGCCGCGGATCGCGCCAAGGACAACCAAAGCAAGATCGCGCTGTCTTACCGTGCGGCCCGCGTTTACGAAGAGAAGCTGAGCCAGCCGGAGCGCGCGTTCCGCTCGTACGACCGCATTCTGAGCGTGGACCCGGCCGACACGCGGGCGGCCCGCGCGCTGCTCCCTCTCTACGAGAAGGACGAAAAGTGGGCCCGCCTCACGCCGCTCTACGAGCTCTTGCTGGACAAGGCAGAGTCCGAAGCCGAGAAGCTGGAGCTGCTCGGGCGTCTGGTGGACGTCTCCGGTAAGCGCCTGGGTGATCGAAAGGCCGCCGCTGCCTACGCGCGCAAGGCATACGAGCTGTCGCCGGACAGCGCGCTCTCGCTGGAGCTCCTGGAGGAAGCGTCCCGCGCGGCTGGCACTTGGGACTCGTTCGTGGACGTGCTGGAGGCGCGGCTCGCCACCGTGAGCGCGGACGTGACCGAGACGCCGCCCGTCGTCGCCGCGAAGGACTCGGGCCCGACCGCCGCCCCCGCGCCCAAGAGGGGCAAAAAAGGCAAGAAGAAGCCCGAAGCGGCCGAGCCCGCCGCGTCACCGGAGCCGTCACGGCCGACTGGCGAAGGGATGCGCCGCACTCTGGAGCTGAAGCTCGCGCGCGTGTACGCGGACGAGCTGTCGCGCACGGACGACGCGGTCAAGGTTTACAAGCAGATGCTCGAGCGCGACCCGGCAGACGCCGATGCGGCCAGTGAGCTCGAAGGTATCCTGCGTCGTCACGACCGTCGTGACGACCTGCGCTGGCTGCTGGAGCTGCGCGTGACGAGCGCGCCTACGGACGAAGAGCGGCTGCGGCTGCTCGGCGAGTGGGCGACCCTCGAAGAGGCCGTCTTCGAATCGCCGGAGGCGGCGGTGCGGCTCTACCGGCGGATGCTGGAGCTGTCCGCGACGGACGAGCGCGCTCTCTCCAGCTTGCCGCGCCTCCTGCTGGCCGCAGGGGACGCAGCTGGGGCGGCGCAGATCATCGCGCAGCACCGTGACGCCGCTTCGGGTGAGGCGCGCGCGGAGCGCGAGGTCGAGCTCGCGGAGCTCTACTTGGAGAAGCTGAACCGGCCCGTCGACGCTCTGGAGAGCGCCATTGCCGCGCTTTCCTCGGAGGCTCAAGGCGCGCGTGCGATGTCGGTGCTGGAACGGCTCGTCAACGTGCCGGAGGTGCGCGCCCGCGCGGCCGACATCTTGGCGCAGCGCTACGCGAGCGGTGGTGAGGCGCGCCGCGAGGCTTCGGCCTTGGCCGTGCTGCTCGAGCAGGTGAAGGAGCCTTCCGAGCGCTTGGCCCTCTACGGCCGCCTGGCAGACGTGCACGAGCAGAAGCTCGGAGCCCACGGCAGCGCGCTGGACGTCGTGCTCCAAGCGGTGCGTGAGTTCCCGAGCGAGCTCTCTCTCTGGGACCGCGCCGACACCTTGTCCGGCTCTTCGGGCCGCCCGACTGACTTGGCCGAGGCCATGCGCGAGGTGCTGCGCGGCAAGCTGGACTCCGCGCTGGACAGCGAGCTCTCCGAGCGCGCGGCGCGGCTGCACGAAGACAAGCTCGGCGATCCCATCGGGGCGACGCCGTACTTGGAGCGTGTGCTCGCGATCCAGCCGAGCAACGAGGCCGCCTTCCAGCGTCTGAAGGACATCCTCACCGCCGCCGAGCGCTGGGGAGAGCTCGAGGCGCTGTACGACCGCGCCTCCCGCGCGACGGACGACCTGGAGCGCCGCGTGGACATGCTGGTGGAAGTGGCGCTCATCTGCGAAGAAATCATCGAAGACGCGGCCAAGGCCACCACGTACTACGAGCGGATCCTGGAGATTGATCCCGGTCACGACGCGGCCATTCGCGCGCTCGATCGCCTGTACCTGAAGCAAGGAAAGAAGCCGGAGCTCTCCGCACTCCTGGAGCGCCGCCTGGAGACGGCAACTGGAGACGACGTCTTCGAGCTGAAGCTTCGCTTGGCCAAGCTGCAGCTGGACCTGCTCGAGCCCGAGAAGGCGATGGGCCACGTGGAGGACGTGCTGCGCGAGCGCGTAGGTGACTACGAAGCGCGCGAGCTAGCCGAGCGCATGCTCGCCATCGGCGAGCTACGGCCGCGCGCGGCCCGCGCGCTGGAGACGGTCTACGAGACGCGCGACGAGGTGAGGGACTTGGTGCGAGTCCTCGCGATCCGCCTGGAGTCGCTCACGTCGGCGGAGGCGGCCGAGGAGCGCCGTGAGCTGCTGCGCCGCATCTCCATGCTGCGCGACGACCGCCTGCACGACGATCAAGGAGCGCTGGACGCTCTGGCCGAGCTGGTGCCAATGGATCCGCTGGACGCGGACGCGCGCGCGCGCCTCCTGGAAATCGGGCGGCGTGTGTCCGCGCACGAGCGGGTCGCAGACGTGCTCACGAAGGCCGCCGAAAAGGCGGATACCTCGGTCTCCAAGGGCGAAATCCTCACCGCGGTCGCGCGGACTTACGAAGAGCTGCTCTCTGACCCCACCCGCGCGGAGGCGACTTACCGGCGCATCCTCGCGCTGGACGAGAACGACCCCGAGCTGGTGCTGCCGGCGGCGAAAGCGCTCGAGCGCCTGTACATCTCTGCCGGGGAGAGCCTGAAGCTCTCGGACATGCTCAAGCTGCAGGTGCAGCACGAGCAAGACGGCGCGACGCGGCGCGAGCTGTTTGGCCGCCTCGGCACCTTGAGCCAAAGCGTGCTGGGCGACGAAGCGGGCGCCATCGCCGCGTGGCACGCGCGCGCTTCCGAAAATCCGGACGACGCGGAGGCCTTGGCCGCGCTCGACCGCCTGTACGAAAGCGCCGGTCGCTACCGCGACTTGGTGAGCGTGCTGCAGCGCCGGCGTGAAGGCAGCAGCGACGCGGAGCTCCGCCGCTCGCTGATGACGCGCGAGGCCGAGACTTTGTGGAAGAAGCTCGAGTCGGTTCCGGAGGCCATCGACGCCTACCAGGCTTTGGTCGGCGAGTTCGGTCCCAGCCGCGACGCCCTCTCCGCGCTAGAGGCGCTGTTCGCTTCCGCGCGCCGGTGGGAGGATCTGTCCGAGACGTACGAGCGCCACCTCGGCTTGTGCGATACGGACGACGAGCGGCTGGAGATCTTGGCCAAGCTCGGCGACATCAAGCGCGAGCACCTGGCGGACGAGCCAGGCGCGATCGAGGTCTATCGGCGCGCGCTCTCGCTCCGGACCACGCACGATGCGAGCCGCGCCGCCCTCAGCAAGCTGCTCGAGTCCCCGGAGAACGCCACGCGCCGGGAGTCCGCGCTCATCCTCAAGCCCATTTACGAGGCGGAGGGGAACCACGAGCGGCTCCTCACTACTCAGCTCATCGAGGTCGACACCACCGACGACCCCATCGAAAAGCTCAACGGCTTGGAGGCGGCGATGAAAGTCGCCGAGGGGCCCCTGAACGACCCGCAGCGCGCCTTCGGTCTGGCCGAGCGCGCGGTGCGGTCGGCGGTCGGCCACGCGGATCTAGTGCCTTGGTTCAATCACCTGGAGCGCTTGGCGACCGCCACGTCTCGCCAGGCCGAGTACGTCAAGCTCCTGGCCGAGGTCGTCCCCGAGATCTTCGACGGCGACGTGCAGCTCATCGTCACCCTGAAGATCGCCGACTTGGCCCGCCATCAGCTAGCGGACCGCGAGCTGGCCCGCACCTATTACAAAAAGGCGCTGGAGCTTCGGGCCGAGGACAAGCAGGCGCTCACGGCGCTGGAGTCTCTCTACGAAGAGAGCGGAGACGCGCGCAACCTGCTCGAGATCTTGGAGCGCCGAACCGAGGTCGCCGCGTCGGACGACGAGCGCAAGTCGCTCTTGTTCAGGAGGGCCAAGTTGCTATCGGAGGCGCTCTCCGAGCGTCGCCGGGCGATTGAGGTGTACGAGACGATCCTCGACATCTCGCTGGAGCGGGAGGCGCTCACCGCCCTCGAGTCGCTCTACACCAGCGAGTCCATGTGGGTCGAGCTGGTGAGCCTCTACGAGCGGCAACTGGACGCCAAGCTCGGCGAACGGGCCGCGCTGCACGTCGCGATCGCGCGCGTGGCTTCGCAGCACCAGAACAACGTCGGGCGCGCGTTCGACGAGCTGGAGAGCGCGCTCTCCGCCGAGCGCCAGCACGAGGGCGCCATTGCCGAGCTGGAGCGCTTGGTGAGCGACGCGCCGGATCCGCAGGAGCGCGCACGCGCGGCCGCCCTGCTCGAGCCGGTGTACCTGCTGCGCGCGGATTTCGGCAAGGTGATGAACACCATTCGCGCGCGCTTGGAGGCGAGCGGAGACCCCGAGGACCGCCGCGAGCTGCTGAAGCGTCTCGCCAAGCTCTATGAGGAGCAGAAGGAAGACTACCGAGCCGCGCTCGACACGGTGGCTCGACTCTTGTCCGAGGACCCGAGCAATCCGGAGACGATCGCGGAGCTGGAGCGCCTCGCGAAGGTGGCTTCCGCCGAGCAGCGCTTGGCGGAGATCTATGCCGCAGAGCTCGAGAAAATCGAGACCGATGACGAGTCGAGCGTCAAGCTCGCGCGCCGCACCGGTGAGCTGTTCCGGGATCTGAATCAAGGCGACCTCGCGCTCGCCTTCTTCCGCCGCGCGCTGGCCTTCGAGCCCGAGAGCAAGTCCCTGTTCGGCAGCGTGGACCAGTTGCTCGAGAAGGCCGGCCGCGACGAAGAGCGGGTGGAGCTGTACCGGCAGGGCCTCGAGCATCGCTTCGAGCCGGCAGAGCGGCTGCAGCTGCTTCACACGATGGCCGCGCTCCAGAAAGGTGGCCTCGCCAAGCCGGACGACGCGATCGAGACGTATCGGCAAGCGCTGGAGGTCCAAGACGACGACGCGGTGTCGCTGGACGCGCTCACCGAGCTGTATCGCAGCCGCTCGCGTTGGGACGACCTGGCGGACCTCTACCTGCGCCGAGCCGAGAGCGCCCCTTCCGCGGAGCAGGCCGCCCAGTACCGGCTAGCCCTCGCGCGTCTTCATCAAGAGCAGAACCACATCGAGCGCGCCATCGATCAGCTGCAAGAGATCACCTCCGCGCTGCCGCGTCATCAAGAGGCGATCACGGCTCTCGAGCAGCTGCGCAAGGTACCCGAGCACACGGAGCGCATCGTGGACATCTTGCGCCCCCTTTACGAGGCCGCCGACGATTGGCGGCGCCAGATTCAGCTCAACGAGGATCGCTACCAGCTCGCGGAGGACACCGCGGACAAGGTGCGCGTGCTGCGCGAGACGGCCGAGCTCTGGGAAAAGCGCGGCGACGACCTGAACCGCGCTCGCCGCGCCTTGGAAGCCGCCGTCAAGCTCGACCCGGACGACGCGGATACGCGCGCCGAGTACGAGCGGCTCGCCGAAAAGACCGCGGCTTGGGACGCCCTGTCCGACGCCTATGAGTCGGTGCTCGAGGAGAACCCGGAATTGCGCGATAAGCGCGAGATTTTGGCGACCCTCGCGAACGTGCACAACTCACGCCGCGACGACCCGCGCCGCGCCCTCGCTGCCTACGAGCGGCTCTTCGCCGCGGACGAAACCGACATCGAGCCGCTCAACAAGATGGAGTCGCTGGCGACCCTCCTCAGCGACTGGGTAGTGCTCGTACGTGTGCTGACGGCGAAGGCCGAGCTGCTGCCGAACGATGAAGAGCGCGCGAGCGTGTGGCGCCGCGTCGCCGAGGCAAAGCGGGACATGTTGGACGACGCCCCCGGCGCGATCGCTGGCTACGAAAAGGCGCTCGAGCTCGACCCCGAGAGCGCGTTCACGGTGGATTGCCTGATCGAGCTGTACGAGGCCAAGGCGGACGCGGCCCGGCTCGTGGAGCTCTACCAACGCCGCGTCGAGCTCACCCAAGACGACGACGACCTCAAGTACACGCTGCTGGTCAGCGCCGCCGCTTGCTACGACAAGCAGCTGTCCGACAAGCGCAAGGCCATCGAGGTTCTGGAGCAGGCGCTCCAAGTCAGGCCAGGAGACAGCGGCGTGCTGGGCTCACTGAATCGATTGTACCGCGTGGAGGCGATGTGGCCGGAGCTGCTGGACAGCCTTCGGCTGCAAGCGGCGGCGGCGGAGACTCCCGCTGAACGCGCACAAATTCGCAAGGAAATCGGCCATATTCTCGCCTCCAAGCTGGACAGCTACGAGGACGCGCTGGACTCGTACCGGCTCGCGCTGGAAGAGGCGCCGACCGACGGCGAGGTGATCAGCGCCGTTCGCGAGATCGGCGGCGGTCACGAAGACCTGCGCCGCACGGTCGCGGATATCTTGGTGCCGGTGCTGGAGCAGAGCGGCCGCCACCTGGAGCTGGTGGACGTGCTGGAGCTGCGGCTCACGATCGAGACCGAGCCGACCGAGCGCGTGCAGACTCTCCGCACCATTGCGCGCGTGCAGGAAGCGAGCTTGGGCAAGCAGCCGGAGGCCGAGTCCGCGCTGCTGCGCGCGATCAGCGAGGTCCCGGACGACCCGGAGCTCCACGTGGAGCTCGAGCGGCTGTCCCGCGCGACGGGCGGCTTCGGCCGTTATGCCGACGCGCTGTCGGACCGCGCTGGGTCCACCTTCGATCCCGACGTGGCGCGCGACCTCTACGTTCGTCTCGGCCGCATCGCCGAGGTCGAGTTGAAGGACGACTCACGCGCGGTGAATGCTTACAAGCGCGCGGTGGAGCAAGCCGGGGACCAGCCGGACCTGTTGGACGCGCTGGATCGCCTGCATTCTCGCTTGAACGACCACCAAGCGGTGGCGGACGTGCTGGAGCGCCGCGTGACGGTAGAGAGCTCGGACGAGCGCCAAGCGGACCTCTACTTCCGCCTCGCGCAGCTCCAGATCGAGCGCTTCGAGGAGCCTGCGCGCGGCCTGGGGTCGTTGCGGATGGCGCTCGAACGCGTCCCCGCGCACGACGCCGCCGTCGCCGAGCTGGAGAAGCTAGTGGACAACGAGGAGCTCTTCGAAGAGGTGTCCGAGATCCTCGAGTCCGTGTACCGCTCGCGTGGGATGACGGACCGCTTGGCCAAGCTCTACGAAAAGCGAGTTGGCTTCGCGGACAGCGTGGAGGCGCGCATCGACATGCGCCGCAGCCTCGCCCGGGTTTTGGAGGACGAAGCGAAGGACCCCCGAGCGGCTCAGCGGGTCATCGAGCTCGGGCTAGCCGAGTCGCCGGAGGACACCGCGCTGCTCGAAGAGCTAGAGCGGCTCGCGCCCATCACCGGTGAGTGGGACAAGGCCTGCGAAGCGCTCAAGAGCGCGATCGCGCTGAAGACCGAGCTCAGCCCCGAGTCTGGCGTCGAGCTCTCGATGCGGCTCTCGCGCTGGTACCGGGATAAGGCTCTGGACAACGCGGCCGCGGAGGCGGCGCTCAAGCGGGCGCTGGAGTTCGACGACTCGAACGACGAGGTACTTCAGGCTATCGAGCAGCTGCAGAGCGCGCCGGGGCGCGAGTTGGACCTGTTCGGCACTCTCCGGCGGCGGGCGAAGCTGCAGGTAGACGAGGGGCGCCGCGAGGAGCTCTACCGTCAAGCCAAGGGCCTCGCGGAAGCCAGCGGCGACAACGCGGCCGCGGAGGCCGTGCTGCGCGAGCTGCTCTCGCAGGACGACACGAACCTTTGGGCGCTTTCCGAGCTCTGCCGGTTGCGCGAGGCCGCCGGCGACTACACGGAGACCTTCAAGCTGACCGTGCGCCAAGCCGAGCTCAGCGCAGACGCGGGGAGCGTTCGGGCCCTACGCCGGCGAGCGGCCGAGATCGCGCGCGACAAGCTGTCCGACACCGCCAAAGCAACCGAGCTGTTCGAGCAGCTGTTCGAGGACGAGCCCAGCGATCACGAGTCGGCCGCGGCGCTACGCGCTCTCTATCCGGCGGCCGGGCGCCACCAAGATCTCGGGCGTTTGCTCGAGCGCCTGGTGGACATGGCGGAGTCGCCGAGCGCGCGCACCACGCTCCGGCTGGAGCTGGCGCGGCTCAACCGCGACCAGTTCGAGTCGCTGGACACGGCGATCGAGCTCCTGCGCGCCGTGCTCGAGGACGAGCCGGGCCAGAGTGAGGCGGTCGTCGAGCTGAGTGAGCTCTACGAAAAGACGCAGCGCGACGAAGAGCTGGCGGACCTACTGTCCACCCAGATCAGCGCGGCCCAAGCCCGGGGGGATACGGCCGCGGAGCTGCGCTTCCAGGTGAGGCTCGGCGAGGTGTACGACGGGCGGCTCGGAGATCGCGCACGCGCCATCGACACCTACCGGGGCGTGCTCGAGCGAGACCCGAACCACCAGGGCGCCCTCGAGGCCCTGGCCCGGCTGTACAAGGCTCAGAACGACTCGGCCGCAGCCGCCGAAATCATCAGCCGGTTGCTGGACATGGCGACCGGGCCGGCCGCGGTCGCGCTCGCGCTGGAGCTAGGCGAGACCGAGCTGAAGCTCGGTAACGCGGAGCAAGCGGCTCGCGCCTTCGAGCGCGGTCTCGGCCACGACGAGCAAAGCGTGGAGCTGCGCGACCGGTTGCGTTCGCTGTACCAAGCCGAGCGCGCCTGGGAGAAGCTTTCCAGCTTGCTCTCGCGGGACGCGGAGCTCGCCAGCAAGCCGGAGGAGGCAATCAAGCTCCTGCAGCGGGCGGCGCAGATTCAGAGCAAGGAGCGCGGTGACCACATCGCGGCGGCCGAGCTGCTCGAGCGCGCCAGCAAGCTGAAGCCGGACGACCGCGAAATCCTGTTGGAGCTGTGCGACCAGTACAGCGCCTCGGGCCGAGGCAAAGCCGCGGCGGAGGTGCTGCAGCGCATCGTGGACAGCTTCGGGACCAAGCGGACCAAGGAGCTCGGAGAGATTCACCGTCGCCTGGCCGCCGCGTACCTCGCGGAAAATGAGGTGCAGCGCGCGCTGGAAGAGCTGGACAAGGCCTTCCGCATCGAGCCCGGCAACGTGAACGTGCTCACGCTGCTCGGCAGCGTGGCGATGCAGGTCGGTGACCACAAGAAGGCTCAGCAGATGTACCGCGCCCTCCTCCTGCAGAAGCTGGACGAGACGAACGGCCCCATCAAAAAGAGCATGGTCTTCTTCCGGCTCGGTCAAATCCACGAGCAGCTCGACGAAAAGCCGAAGGCGGTACAAATGTACGAACGCGCGGTGCAGACGGACGGGCTCGAGGACGCGAAAGCTCGCCTCGCCGCCCTGAAGGGCTGAGCCGAGGAGCAGCGCCGTGCGCTCGACCCTGCCTTACGACCCGAGATCGGACGTTCTCCGGGGGACGAGCTGGATCGAGCGCATCGGGCGGCGCGCCATCGTCGCCACCGCGACGCTGCGCGCGCTGCTGGGCACGCTGAAGGACGCGATTGCGTCGGACTTCGCGCCCGGCGCGTCGGCGCGCAAGTTGGTCCACGGCATCATGCTCACGCAGGTGATGTTCACGGGGGTCCAGGCGCTGTCATTGGTCAGCGCCATCGCCACCCTCATCGGCGCGAGCATCATCATCCAGACCAACATGATGATGCCGGCGGACGGCGAGCTGATCGGCCGCGTGCTCGTCGCGGTGGTGCTGCGCGAGCTCGCGCCGCTGATCACCGCCATCGTCGTCGCCGGTCGCTCCGGCACCGCGATCGCGACCGAGCTCGGTAACATGAAGGTCAACAGCGAGGTGCTCGCGCTGTCTTCGCTCGGGGTGGACCCGCTGCGCTACGTGGTGCTACCGCGCATGGTCGGCTGCGTCGTGAGTGTCGTTGCGCTCATGATCTACTTCAGCATCGTGAGCCTGACCGCGGCCTTCACGATTGGCATCGTGGCGTCGGGGTCGAGCTTGTCGAGCTTTCAGCAAGGGGTCGCGGGGAGCGTCACCCCTCACGATTTGCTGCTTTTTCTCGCCAAAGGCTTGGGGCTCGGCACCATCGTCGGCTGGCTCTCCTGTCACTTCGGGCTCGAGGTGAAGAGCTCGCCCACCGAGGTACCGCAGCAGGCGAGCCGGGCGGTCGTGATGAGCTTGCTGGGCTGCGTGGTGTACAACACCGCGCTCACCGCCGGCTTCTATTGGCTGGTCGGCCCCCCACTGCCGGCGCCATGAAGGACGGGCTGTGGCTCGAGGACGCCTCGTTTCGCTACGGGGACCTTTGGGTGCTTCGGGAAACCGAGCTGCACGTCCCACCCGGCCGCACCCTCATCGTCACGGGTGACAACGGGGTCGGCAAGTCCACGCTCCTCTACGTGTGCGCGGGCCTGCTGAACGTTTACAGCGGTCACGTCTGGCTGGACGGTCACCACGCCTCTGCCAAGAAGCCCAGTGAGCTGATGCGACAGGGAGTCCGGCGCGGCTTCTTGTTCGGGCAGGGAGGGCTCATGTCCAACCTGAGCGCGCTCGCCAACGTCACCCTCGGCCTTCGCTACCACGCAGATGTGTTCGGCTGGGATGACAAGGAGATCACCCAGCGCGCCCGGGACGCCCTCGGGCAGCTCCGCGTCTCGCAATCGGATTTTCACGCGCTGCCGGCGCACCTGTCGTTGGGGGTCCGCAAGCGAGTGGCGCTGGCCCGCGCGCTGGCGCTAGAGCCCAATTTCGTATTTCTGGACGATCCGGACGGGGGGCTCGATTCCGCGACGCGGAACCTCGTCTACGAGAGGCTGGAGCGATTTCGCGACGACTCGCGCATGACGGTGGTGATCGCGACCAACAGCCGGCAGCTCATCGACCGCGTCGGCGTTCACCCGATGGAGCTCGCGCATGGGCACTTGCTGCCCGAGGACGAGACGCGCCGGTCGCGGCGGGCATGAAGCGGCTAGGCGCGCATACGCGCCAGCTCCTCCGCCATCCGCTGACGCGTGAGGTCGCGAAGCGCCCGCGAGTCCCCGTTCGCCTCCGAAGGCTGGATCGGAGCGAGGATGTGCACGTCCACCACGAGCGGCACGATGCGCGCGCGGTGCTTGGGGATGACCTCCTGCGTGCCGTCCACCACGAGGGGCACGATGGGCACGCCCGCGCGCGCCGCGAGCCAGAAGGCGCCGCGATAGAAGGGGATGAGCTGCCCGTCCGGCGAGCGCGTGCCTTCCGGGAACACACAGAGCGCCTGACCACCGCGCAGCATGCGCTCGCTCTTGCGGAGCATGCGACGGATGCTGGCGAGGTGGCCGCGCCGCAGCGCCACGTAGCCGTTGAGCCACATGTTCCAGCCGAGGAACGGCGCGTAGAAGTTCTCGACCTTACTGACCCACGCTAAATCCAAGTAAGTGCCGTAAACCGCTAGAATGTCGCACATCGACTGGTGGTTGACGACGTAGATACAGCCGCTCACGCCGCGCAGGTGCTCTCGCCCTTGGACGCGCACGCCCGCGAACGGCGCCCACGTTAGGTAGTGCGCGCCCCAATAAGTGGTGTAGCGGCGTAGCCAGCGGCGCTTCGGGTCCCACCAGGCGGTGAGCGCGAACAGCACGAGCGCCGGTACGAACAAGATGGCGCAGGTCGCCATCAAGTACGGCCAGTACAGCAGGTTGTAGGCGAAGAGCCCGAGCGGACCGAGCCGGGACCTACGGCGACCGCGAGACTCGGCGTAGGTGACCGCGCTCATCGCGAAGCTCCGTGATCACCGTTCATGGCTCGAAGGCGGTCATAGTCCCTTACTTCTTGGGATTGAAGCTTCGAATGTGCGCGACCAGCTGGGTCAGCTGAGGCTCGTCGAACAGCTTGCCGAAGGGCGGCATTTGCCCTTTGCCGTTCACCACCGCGTCGCGGAGCTCGGCATCCGTGCGGCTCGCTTGAAATGAAGCGTCCGCGAAGTTGCGCGGTGGGGCGAGGCCTTCCGCGGCGGGCACACCGCCGCGACCGTCGCTGCCGTGGCATTTCCCGCATGCGGAGTCGAAGAGCTGCTTGGCTTCCGTGCGCGAGTCAGCCGGCGCGCGGCCCTTGCACGCCCCCGCGGTGAGGGCGGAGGCGAGCGCCGCTACGCTCAGGATCGCGGAAAAAACGCGCATATGGCCCAGCTTTTCGCAATCCGGCGGCCCGCGCAAGGCGCTACCCGTCGTCCCAAATCGGACTATGCTCCGCCCCGCCATGCGTATCCGGTCTGCCACTACTTTCCTCACCGTCTCGGCTCTGCTGCTCGGCTTCACCGCCTGCAACACGAAAACCGAGGAACCCGCGACCAAGAGCGAGCCGGACAAGGCCGCCGATGCGCCCGCGGCCGCGAGCAGCGCCACGACCACGGCCGCCACCAGCGCCGCTGCCGCCGCGGCCCCGGAGCCCAAAAGCATCCCGGCTCCGGAGGACGTGAAGGCGCCCCCCGCCGACGCGAGCAAGACGGCCTCTGGCCTCGCCACGAAGGTCCTCACCAAGGGTAAAGGTAAAGAGCACCCCAAAGACGACGACAAGGTGTCGGTCCACTACACGGGCTGGACGAGCGACGGGAAGATGTTCGACAGCTCCGTGGCTCGCGGCGAGCCGACGAGCTTCGGCGTCAACCAAGTCATCGCGGGCTGGACCGAAGCGCTCAAGCTCATGGTCGTGGGCGAGAAGCGTCGTCTGTGGATCCCGGCAAAAATCGCCTACGGCGAGACCGCGCGCCCCGGTTACCCCGCCGGGCAGCTCACCTTCGACGTGGAGCTGCTCGAGATCGTCGCGGCGCCCAAGCCGCCGGAGGTGCCGAAGGACGTGGCGGCTCCCCCCGCGGACGCGAAGAAGACCACATCGGGCCTTGCTTACCGCTCCCTCAGCAAGGGCACCGGCAAGGACCACCCGGGTCCGACCAGCCGGGTCAAGGTGCACTACTCGGGCTGGACGAAGGACGGGAAGATGTTCGACAGCTCGGTCACCCGCGGTGAGCCGACCAGCTTCGGTTTGAATCAGGTCATTCCGGGGTGGACGGAGGGCCTGCAGTTGATGGTCAAGGGCGAGAAGATGCGCTTCTGGATCCCGGGCAAGCTGGCTTACGGCGACGAGCCGAAGCGCCCCGGCGCTCCCTCGGGTCAATTGACGTTCGACGTGGAGCTGCTCGACTTCGACAAGTGAACGCAGCTTCATCGCGCACGGCGCAACTCGCGCCGTGCGCAGATGGCGGCGGCCTCAGCCGCGCATCGCCTCGATCGGTGACGTGCCAGCGGCCTTCAGGGCAGGGAAGAACCCGCCGAGGACGCCCATCCCGATGCCGGCGACGAGGCAGCCAATCAGAATTTGGGGCGTCGCTGCGAACGAGAAGGTGATCTCCTGCCAGGTCTGGAAGTTCATCATCGACACGGAAGTGGTCGTGAGGAGGAGCGCGGCCAGCATGCCGAGGACCCCGCCGGACACTGCCAGCACCGTGGATTCGATGACGAAAGACGTGAGGATCTGAAACTGGGAGAAGCCTAGAGCGCGCAAGGTTCCGACTTCGCGCTTGCGCTGAGCCACCGCGGCGAACATCGTATTCATGGCGCCGAGGGTGGCCCCCGTCGCGCAGAAGAACGTGATGATGATGCCCATGATCTTCACGAAGATAGCGGTGCCCTGCGACTGGTCCTCGTAGTACTTCGTCTCCCGGCGGGCCTCGAGCAAGAGCTGCTTGTCGGTCTCGATCCTGGCCTTGAAGGCATCGAACGCGGCCGGTGAGTCCAGGCGTACGGTGACGGACGAGACCAAGCCCTCTCGACCGAAGGAGGAGCGGGCCGTCTCCAAGTTCGCCCAAACCTCCGACTCGAAGGACGAGCCGCCGGCTTCGAACACGCCGACCACGGTGACGGGCCGGTTCTTCTTCAGCTCGAACTTGTCCCCGAGCGTCATGCCTCGGTACTTGCCGACCAGGCCCTTACCGATGAGGACCTCGTCCGTGCCCGGCTTGGCAGGCCGCCCGTCGATGACACGCACGTCCGGTCGCACCTTGAGCACGTTGTCGGAGACGCCGCGCACCAAGATGTTGGTGACCTGGCCAGGCTCTCCGCCCAAGCGGTCTTGCGCGATGACGACGACCACCTCGCCCCCGCCGAGCGGCGCGCCCGTGTCGTCCTTCTTCACCCCCGGCGTGGCCAGGACGAGGCTGACCGCGGGGCCGTCGATGCTGCTCGACATCTCGTTGTCCGCGCCTTTGCGCGTGATGATGGCGTTATCGGGGCGCCCGCCCGCCACCAGGGTTTTGCTCACGCCGGCGGAGAGCATGAACGCGGCCGCCAGCACGAAGACGACGAGGGCGATGCCGCCCGCGGTGGCAAAGGTCGTCGTCTTGCGCACGAACAAGCTGCGAACGTTGTAGGAAATCGGAATCATCTGGCTTGCTCCTCAACCCACGCGCCGCAGCGCTTCCACCACTTGCAGCTTCGAGGCCTGGCGCGCCGGCAAGATAGCGGCGAGCAAGCCGAGGAGAGTCGCGAGGCCGAACGCGAAGGCCGCGATCCCCGGCTGCACCTTGAACTGAGGGAACATGTTGCCCATGTTCTCTTCGATGACGCGGCCCATGGCCCCGTTGACGATGGGGTAGCCGAGCAGCACGCCGATGAGCCCGCCGAGCACGCCGATCACCACGCCCTCCACCAAGATGAAGCGGGCCACGTGGCTCGGCAAAAAGCCGATCGCGCGGAGCACGCCGTATTCGTTGGTGCGCTCGCGCACGCCCATGGCGATGGTGTTGCCCACGATCATGGCCATGATGAGCGTGATGACGACCGACACGATGTCGATGGCCTTCAGCACCGCCGCGAACATCCCCAAGAAGGACTGATTGAGCGCGGCTTCGCTCATGGTGATCGTCTGCAGGTCGCGGCTGTCGAACTTGGCGTCGATCTCTTTCGAGATACGGCCCGAATCCGCCGAGTTACGCACGTTGGTCGCGATCCAGCCCACGAGGTCTTTGCGGCGCTCGGGCAAGGATTCGTTCAGGTAGTTGTAGTGAAACCATAGGGTGGAGCGGTCCACGTTGGTGGTCGTGGTGGTGTAGATCCCGCGGATATTGAAGACCCAGTCGCCGGGGTAGATGCTGCCCTTGAGGGTGATCTTGTCGCCGACCTTCCAGCCCTCCTTCTTGGCGAGCGCGTCGCCGATGAGCGCGCCTTGGCGATCCGCGAACCAGGCTTCTCGCTCCGCCGCGGTGGTCTTGATCTCGCTGTACACCTCCAAGAGGCTCTTCGGATCCGTCGCGATGGTGGCGAAGAAGTCGTTCTCGTCCTTCGGGTTCTTGGCGCCGAACCAGTTGGCGTAGGAGACCGCGGCCACGCCGGGGATCTGCGCGATCTCCTCGGTGTAGCGCTTGGGCAGCTGCAGGATGAAGCTCACCTTGTGCCGCGTCGCGATACGGTCCTTCTTGGAAAACTCCGAGGCGGAGGTCCAGGACCAGACCACGGTGCGTAGCAAGATGAAGAACAACGTCGCGATGGCCACCACGGTGATGGTCAGCGCGGTCCGCAGCTTGTTGCGCCCGATGTTGCGCGCAGCAATGCTGGTGAGCGTCATAGCGCGAGCGCTCCCTTGTCTAGCCGGTGGCAGATGTTGGCGCGCTCGGCGGCGGCCGGATCGTGGGTCACCATCACGATCGTCTTGTTCAGCTCGGTGTTGAGACGGCCGAGGAGGTTCAAGATGTCGTTCGCGCTCTCGCGATCCAAATCACCGGTCGGCTCGTCCGCGACGATGATCTTGGGATCTGTCACGATGGCGCGCGCGATGGTCACGCGCTGCTCCTGACCGCCAGAGAGCTGGCGCGGGTAGTGACCCATGCGCTCACCCAGGCCGACCAGCTTGAGCGCCGTCTCCGCGCGCTTGCGGCGGTCTGCCGCCGGGAGCTTGGCGAGGAGCAGCGGTAGCTCCACGTTCTCCAAGGCGGTGAGCACGGGCATCAAGTTGTACGTTTGGAAGACGAAGCCGATGTTGGCGGCCCGAAAGCCAGCGCGATCTCCCTCGCCCATCTGGCTGAGCTCTTGACCGGCCACCATCAGCGAACCGGAGGTGGGGACGTCTAGCCCGGCGATGAGGTTCAGGAGCGTGGACTTACCCGAGCCGGAAGGGCCCATGAGCGCCTCGAACGCGCCCTCTTTCATCGTGAGGTCGAGCTCTTTCAAGACGTCTAGCCGCTCTTTGCCGCGCCAGAAAGATTTGCCCACCCCCTTGAGCACGATGATATCGCTCTTGCCGTTCGTCGCCGGCGGTGTCGGTTGCGTGCTCTGGCTCATCCCGCGTTCCTTTCCTTGATCTTCTGACCGTCCGCCAAGTCTGCTGGCGGGTTGTTCACGATGCGCGTGCCCGAGCTCACGCCGCTCTGCACTTCGAACCCGGTGCCGAAGGCCGGCCCGAGGGTGACTGGAGTCAAACGAACGATGCCGCTCTCCAGGCGGTACACCGCTTTGGAGCCGTTCTTGTCGACGAGGGCGGTGCCGGGCACGATCGTCTTGGGCGGCGCTTGCATGGCCGCTTTGTCCAGCTCCCCGCTCAGGAAGCTGACGCGCGCCGACATGTCCGGGAGCACGCCTTCGTTCTCGTCCACGAACGCAACCTTGACCGTCACGGTGGCTTTGGTGCGGTTCACGGTCGGCGTGACCTCCACCGCTTTGCCCCGGTAGCGTTTGCTCGGAAACGCGTCCAGGACGATCTCCGTCGGCCCGCCCATTTTGATCTGCGAAAGGCGGCTCTCCGGCACGTCCGTCTCCACCATGAGGGAGCTGAAATCCGCGATTTGAACGCCGCCCATGTCGATGGCGACGCCGGCCGGCTGCGGACCCACGAACTCCCCCACCTCCGGCGGCTTGTTGATCACGGTGCCGTCGATGGGCGCGAGGATCGTGAAGTTTCCGAGGTTGACCTTGAGCGCGGCGACCAGCGAATCCGAGGCTTTCGCCTCGGCCTCCGAAGCTTTGACCTGCTCTTGCAGGGAGGCGGCGCGCGCGAACAAGTCGTCGGCCGCGCCTTTGGGACCGATGCCTTCTTGAGCCAGGCTTTGCGCGCGCCGGGCTTGCTGTTGAATCTCGGCCAGCGTTGCCTTCGCGGTTTGAATGCGAGCGCGTGCGGCGGCGGCTTGGCTGTAGGCGGTCGCGATGCTCGCGTTCTGGTCGGCGGGGTCGATCTCGAGGAGCACGTCCCCCTGCTTGACCTTGGAGCCTTGGCGGACGTGCTGAGCTTTGACTTTGCCCATCACCTTGCAGGCAACCGCCGAGTCCCGCTGGGCGATGATGTAACCCGTGGAGGTGAGCTCCACGGAGGCCTGAGCCGGGGACATGGTGATGACCTCGGTCGTGTCCACTTCGGTCTTGAAGACCGCGGACTGCAGGGCGGGCAGACCCCACTGGTACCCGGCGCCGGCAGCGCCGAGCAGCAGAAGCACGCCCACGATGGCGCCTACCGGGCTCTTGCCCTTCGGACGAGGGGCGCTTCGGTCGATCTTGAGGGAGGCGAGGTCGGAGGAAAGCTGATCGGACATGCGCGCGGGGCCCAGGTACCACAGCTCGATCCCGGCGTCGCCGAGGCGGCGAGCGCTACTCCCAGCCGCGAAAACGGCGGAAAATCCGAGGTGGCGACCTCACCTAGGTCTGGGGCGAAAGAACGCAAGCCCTGCCGCGGACGGATGTCCGGGCCGCGCGGCCTAGTGGAGGCATACGGGCGCGGATGTGGTATTCGGTGGAAGTCGGCACGGCGGACCCCGCCGGTTGGCCGGCGTCGGAATCCACGGATTTTCGAACGAATTCCGGGCTATGCGCAACCCGCTCAACCTCCGTAACCGGCCCCTGGATACGACCTACGTCGCGACGTACGTCGTCAATCCGTTCGCGAACGAGAACCCCTTCCGCCGTCGCGTTCGCCGCGAGAGCGCAGAGCTACCTACGTTTGCCGACGCCCGCGCCCGGCTGCTCCCGGTCCCCCACTGGCCGGGTCACGAGCCTGCCATCGAGTGTTACTGGCGCTGCTGGGAGATCGCCTTTCAGAATTTTCGGCGCGCGACGGACGAAAATGGCTTCGTCTCGGACTTCTCGTCCACGATGTTCAACGACTGCTTGTACATGTGGGACTCGGTGTTCATCACCCTGTTCGGGCGGTACGGGGACCGCGCCTTCAAGTTCCAGCACACGCTGGACAACTTCTACTGCAAGCAGCACCCGGACGGCGGCATCTGCCGGCAGTTTCGCGAAGGCAACGGCACCGAATGTTACAGTCGGTTCGACCCTGCCGGCAGCGGCCCGAACGTGCTGGGTCTGAGCGAGTACGAGTACTTCTTGCAGTTTGGTGATCGCGAGCGCGTGAGCGCGGTCTTCCCCGCGCTGGTGGCGTACGGCCTGTGGAATCGGAAATACCGCACCTGGCCGAACGGCAGCTACTGGGGCACGGGTCTCTCGAGCGGCATGGACAACCAGCCGCGCATCCCCGCGCGCTCGCACACGCAGCTGGACCACGCGCACCGCACCTGGGTAGACGCGACCGTGCAGACAGTGCTCGCCAACCGCATCGTGCTCGCGTTCGCGGACGTGCTGGGGCGGCGAGACGAGGTGCAAGACTTCGAAGAGGAGAACGCGCAGCTCGTCCCGTGGATCAACGAGCAGCTGTGGGACGACAGCACCGCGTTCTTCCACGACCTGCGCCGGGATCAGACGCGCCTCACGGACGTGAAGACCATCGGCGCCTACTGGGCCCTGTTGGCAGACGTGGTGCCCGCGGAGCGCCTCGCGCGGTTCGTATCGCACCTGGATCTCGAGAGTGAGTTCAAGCGAATGCACCAAATCCCGAGCTTGTCCGCGGACACGCCGGGCTACGACGGCGACGGCGGGCTCTGGCTCGGCGGCGTCTGGGCTCCGACGAACTACATGGTCTTGCGCGGCCTCTCCGAGCGCGGCTTCGAGGACTTGGCGCAGCAGATCGCGGAGAACCACTACTTCAACGTGATCGAGTCGTTCGAGAAGACCCAAGCGGTGTGGGAGCACCACGCGCCGGACAAACCGAGCGAAGGGCGCGGCCGCAACAACTTCGTCGGTTGGACGGGCCTCACGCCGATCGCGGTGCTCTTCGAGTACCTATTCGGCCTCCGTTACGATTCACGCAAGCGCCGGCTCGTCTGGAAGATCCACCGCACGGACGAGCTGGGCGTGAGCCGCTACCCGTTCGGCGCAGACGGCTCGGTCGACCTGCGCGTGGAAGCGCGCGCCGACAAGTCCACCAAGCCAACCGTCACCATCTCGTCCAATCAACCGTTGGAGGTCGAGGTGGTGTGGGCAGGCGGGTCGGAGGTGCTGCGCGTGGGTCCCGTCTTGTGAGAGCACGGCACCCGTCGACTCGTTGCGCTGCGAAGGTCGAACGGAGCGAGCGCTGCCTCGCTCTCGCGAGTCTCTGCTCGCCGGCGACGGAGCCGGTGATCGCGCCTCGGCCCAACGTGCGGATTCGTACTAAATTTGCCCAATGATTTCGCGGTGCACGTCGGGCAAACGGCGAATGTACCGAATCACCACGCGCACGGTCGATGTGCGGCTCGGTACATTGCGTTTCGAAGACCAAGGGGCGTCGAAATCACTCAGGAATTTTAGTACGGAACCACACGTCGGCGAGCGGTGAGGAAACGGGGGGCTCGGCTGCCTGGGAAGGTTTGCGCGTCATACGTCCGAGCTCGCGAGACAGAGTGAACAGTGCGATGGCCGCGATCTCGCTCGCGCGCGTCGGCGCGCCAAACGATGGTGTACCGAATGACCACGCGCACGATCGATGTGCGGCTCGGTACATTGCGTTTCGAAGACCAAGGGGCGTCGAAATCACTCAGGAATTTTAGTACGGAACCACACGTCGGCGAGCGGCGAGGAAACGGGGGCCGGCTGCCGCGGAACGTGGCGGGTCACTCGTTGATGGTGGCGGCCGCGATGCTCGTTTGGAGCGACGAGGCGGCCGCGATGCTCGTTGTGGTGGCGACGAGGCGGCCGCGGTTGCTCGTTTGGTAGCGACAGGGCGGCCGCGAGGCGTTGGTGACGCTTAGGTCGCGGCGGCTTCCGGCGCGCGCGCGGGAACCGGGATGCGGATCCGGCCCTGGTTCTGCATCGCGAGGAGGCTGACGGCTTTCTCGAAGTAGCCTCGCAAGAAGGGGACCTCGTGCGGGGGGTTCGTGATGAGCCCGGCCTCCGAGACGACCTTGGTCAGGGCCGCGATCTGAAGGGCCGTCGCTTCACCTTCGCGAGCGAGAGCGCTGAGAGCGGCGTCTTTGAGGGATACCAGGAGGCGCGCGCGGCGCTCCGGCGTGAAATAGCGGTCGGTCGCGGAGGCGATCTCTTCGCTCATCGCGTCGCGGAGGGCCTCCGCGGGCGGCTCTTGCGCCGGGTCGTGGCCCTTTTCCGAGAGGTTCTTGCCGATGAACGAGAACAGCTCGTCGACCGCGCTCTTCTCCGGGAACCAACCCGCGAGCTCGGCCACGTTGTGGAGCTGCGCGGAGGCCTTCACCATGTCCGCCGCGTCTTCCAGCGAGAGCTCGAGCCCTTCGCCGTCGAACGGGTGGGTAACGGGCTCCGCGGGCACCGGCTCCAGGAGGTCCTTGGCGCGCGAGAAGCCGAGCGGCTCCGGCACGTTGCTCTGCGCGTGGCGACCGCGCGCGTCCGCGATGCGCCGACGCGCCCAATCCACCGGGACCGACACCGCTTTGTAGCGAGCGCCCGGCAGCGCCTTGGCGAGCGCGTCCTTGAGTTGCGACTGGCTGAGCTCGCCCACGTCTACCCGGTGAATGCCGAGCTCGTCGTTGAGGTACACGAAGGCGACTTTGCCGCGCGAGGTGAGGCTGCGGGTGGCGATGGCGAGGAGCACGTTACCGACGCTGTCCGGCGCGAGCAGGAAGGCTTCGGTTTGCTCCGGCGCCTTGTCTCCGCTCACCGCGCTGACTCGCGCGGGCTCCGGCACCGCGACCCCACGCGCCTTGAGGACGTTCAGACCACGCCGAGCCGCCTTGCGCGCCGCGCCTTCCGCACGGTCGGCGGCTTCCGCCACCGCGGCCGCGTTGCCGGCTTTGACCCACGCCTCGACGAGCTCCGGCGCCTTCGCACCGGCCTGACTGAGGCTGGCGATGGCGTCTGCGGCAGAAGAAGCGAGGAGCTTGGCGTCGAACGAGGAGGCGGATGCGGTCATGGTCGATTCCTGGAAGGTGGGCGCCTGCGGACCCCGGTCACGGCAGGCGGGCGATGGCTTCTAGCTCGACTTTGGCGCCGCGCGGTAGCGTGGAGACGCCCACGGTCGCTCGCGCCGGCGGTTCAGTGGGGAAGGCGCGCACATAGATGGCGTTCATGGCCGCAAAATCGTCGAAATTTGCCAGGTAGACGGTGGTCTTGACCACGTCTGAAAAGGTCGCCCCCGCGGCCGCGAGGACGGCTTTCAAGTTGGCGAGGACCTGCTCCGTCTCCGCCTCGATACCCCCAGTGACCATTTGCCCGGTCTTGGGATCGAGGCCGATTTGCCCGGAGCAAAACAGGAGGTCTCCGGAGGCGATGGCCTGCGAGTACGCGGCGACCGGAGCCGGCGCGTTGGGGGAGGTGATGACGCTGCGCTTGACCGACATGGGCCGGGATGGTCCCGGAAAACGAGCGCGGAATCAACGAGAGTCGAGCGCGCGCCGGCCCTCGATGGCGCGGCCGAGCGTGATTTGATCGGCGAACTCGAGATCACCGCCGTGGGGCACCCCGCTCGCGATGCGGCTGACGGCTACCCCGCGGGTCGTGAGCTCGCGCGCGAGCAGGAGCGCGGTCGCTTCGCCGTCGACCGAGGGGGGCGTCGCGACGATGACCTCGCGCACGCCGTCTGCTTGAAGCCGCGTGAAGAGCTGCTCGAGCGGCAGCTCGTCTGGACCGATGCCGTCCAGCGGGGAGAGCAAGCGGCCGAGCACGAAGTAGCGGCCGCGCATGGCCCCGCTGCGCTCGATGGCGAGGAGGTCTTGCACCTTGGCCACGATGCACAGAAGCGAGGTGTCACGGCGCGAGTCCCGGCAAACGCCGCACAGGGCGTGACCTCGCTCGTCCACCTCCGCGATGTTGCCGCATTGAGCGCAGCTCTTCACGCGCTCTCCCAGATGAGCCAGTGCCTCGCCCAGCGCCCGCGCCGTACCGGACCTCTCCGATACCAGGTGGAGCGCGAACCTTTGGGCGGTCTTCTCGCCGACGCCGGGCAGGCGCGCGAGCAGCTCGATCAAGTGGATGAGCGGATCCGGCAACATGTCAGGCGACGACTCCTAGCTTGAGCTCTTTCAGCTTGGCGCCCAAGATTTCCACGGCCTCCGTGATGCGCTCGTGCTTTTGGGCAGCAGCGTAAGCGGCCCGGGTGCGCTCGGCGCGCTCCTGGCTGTCGGCCGCGGCGAGTGACTTTCGCCCGACGGCGCGGCTGCACTCGAACTCGAAGCTGACCGCGCACGGCTTGCCGAAGTGCTTCTCCAGCGCGCGAGCCAGCATGCCGATGCTGTCCTTGTCGCTGACGACGAGCATCGAATCGGGCGGCCAACCAATCACGACGCTCTCCGGCGTGAAGCTCAGCGGGATGGCGTGACCGAGCATGGCGGCAAGGTCCGGCCGCTCCGCCTCGAGGATGGCCAGCACCTGCAAATAGAGCTGATCCAGCTCCTCCGTGCTTTGAGCGGGGCGCTCCGGCTCGGGTGGAGGTGGCGCCGCGCGCGGGCGTTCGCGTTCGCGTTCGCGCGGCCCTGGGTGAGGCGCGACTGGAGGCTCTCCGCCGCGGTCGTCGCTTTGCCCCTTGCTGCTGGGCGCGGGGCTGCCCGGCTCGCGCGAACGCCCGGCGTAGCCGCGCTGCTCGGCGGCGGGGCTGTCGTGCGGCGGGCGCTGTTGTGGAGGACGCTGCGGCGGCGGTTGCGGCGACGGCCCTCCTCCGCCGAGGCGACGCTCCAGCGCGGCGAGGCGCGCGACGAAGTCGTCGATGGGTAGGAGCTGGGGGCGGCGCGCCATGCGCACGAGGAGCATCTCCAGCGCCATCCGCGGACGCTCGTTCTTGACGACCTCGTCGAAACCTTGAGAAAACCCGTGGTAGACGCGGCTCAGGTCGTCCGCCTCCGCGTTCTGAGCGAGCTGCTTCACGTCCCGCGCTTCTTCGTCCGGCAGGTCCAGCAAGGCCTCCGGCTCTTTGACGACTTTGGCCACGACCAGGTTGCGGAGTAGCGACAGCAGGTCCCGCGCGACGTGGGAGATGTCGTAACCCTGGTTGGCAAGCTCGGCGACGATCGACAACGACCGGGCGGCGTCCCCTCCGAGGAGCGCGCTCGACAGCTCGTAGAGGACGCTGTGACTGGCCACGCCCAGTACCCGCGCGACCTCCGTACCCACGAGCTTGTCTCCGCCCCAAGCGATCACTTGGTCCAGGATGCTCATCGCGTCGCGCATGCTGCCGGCGGCTTCGCGAGCGACGATGGCGACCGCGGCGTCGTCCGCCTCGATGTTTTCGGCGGTCAGCACCTGGCGCAGGCGCGCGGCGATGGTCTGCGTGGCGATCAGCTTGAAATCGAAGCGCTGCACGCGGCTCAAGATCGTGACCGGGACCTTGTGCACCTCCGTCGTCGCGAAGATGAACTTCACGTGCGCGGGCGGCTCCTCCAGCGTCTTCAAGAACGCGTTCCACGCGTTTTGAGACAGCATGTGGACCTCGTCCACGATGAAGATCTTGTAGCGATCGCGCGCGGGGCGGTACGGCAGCGAGTCCTGCAGCTTCCGCACCTCGTCCACGCCGTTGTAGCTGGCGCCGTCTATCTCCCGCACGTCCATGTCCGTGCCTTGGGCGATCTCCAGGCAGGTGGGGCAGGCGAGGCAGGGGGTGATGGTCGGGCCGTAGGCGGCGCCGTGCTTCGGGTCGTCTGCCGGGCCCACGCAGTTGAGGGCCTTGGCCAGGATGCGCGCGCTGGTGGTCTTGCCCACGCCGCGGACGCCGGTGAACAAGAAGGCGTGGGCGACGCGGTTACTGGCGATGGCGTTTGCCAGCGTCTTCGAAACGTGGTCCTGGCCTACGAGGTCTTCGAAGCGCTGTGGACGCCACTTGCGCGCCAGGACGAGGTAACTCATTGCGGGGGAGGAGAGGACTTAGCAGAAACCGGATCGCGCAGGTAGGGCGAGCGGCCGCGTGGAATGTGGCGTATGTTTTCGTCGTGCTGCGCTGGCTACTTTTGTCCGCATTTGTGCTGCCTCTCGCCGCCTGCCACGGCGCGCCGCCGCGGGCTGCCCGCGCGGAGCCAACCGGCGCCGCTGCGCCTGCGCCTGCGCCTGCGCCGGAGCCGGCGAGCGCCAGCGCGTGTCGCGCCGAGCCTTCGACCGTGTATGGCCAAGAGCCGGTGACGTTTCGCATCGAGGCCGCGCGCGCAGCGCAGCTCGAGGTCACGCTCGTGGACGAGCTTGGCCGACCTCTCGCGAAATCTACCGTAGCGGTGCCCGGCACGTTTCAGCCCCCATCCGTGCCTAGCGGGGATTTCACGCTGCGGGCCGGGCCAGGCGCGGTTGCCTGTGCGGTGACCGTGAATCGCGAGCTTTCGCGTGCTAGCCAAGCACCGCGCTGATGGCCCAGTACTTGTCCGGCCTGCTGACGGCCTGGGCGACCGCCCAGCTCGGGCTGTCGGTCTTTTTCATGTTCGCCTACTTCTTGGGGAGGCGAGAGCTCGAGTATTTCATCTTCAGCCTGCTCTGCCTGTCGCTTTCGGTGGGCAGCGCGGGCGTGGCTTACGAGTACTCGGACGGCGGCGTCGCGTCGCGGCTCCTCGGCACCAACATCACGCACGTGGGGATGATCTTCGCGGCGGCGTTCAACCTGCACTTCGCGCTGAGCATCGCCAAAGCGCTGCGCGATCCTCGGCGCGCGGTTTGGCTCTACGTCATCGCGGCCGCGTACTTGGTGCTGCTCGGCAGCGGGGCGTGGTGGACGGACGCCCCTCCGCACGTCCTGGACGCCTACCTGTTCGGGCAGCACGTCGTGCACCTGGCGCCTCAGGCGAGCTGGCTCGGGAAGACCTTCTACGTCGTCGCCTCGGTGGAGACGGCCGTCTCTGCCGCCGTGCTCGTCTCTGCGTACCGCGCGGGTCAGCGGGAGGTGGGCTCGGCGATCATCGGCATCCTGTGCGTCTTGCCCGCCGTCGGCAATGACGGCGCGCTCGCTTTCGGCTTCATCGAAAACGCCATTTCGCTGCTGCCGCACGCCTTCCTCCTCTATGCATTCGGCGTCTCCGGCACGCTCCTGCTGCGCTACCGCGTGAGCAAAGACGAGCTGGAGAAGACCGCGCGCAGCCTGCAGGAAAAAACCGAGGAGCTGCGGCACTCGTACGCCGAGCTGCGGCTCGTTCAGAACGAGCTGGTCACGAAGAAGCAGCTGGCTGCCGTCGGCGAGCTGGCGGCGGCGATCGCCCACGAGGTGCGAAACCCTCTCGCGGTGATCGTCAACGCCGTGGCCGGCTTACGGCGCAGCGTGGTGCGCGACGAAGACCGCACGATGCTGCTCGGTATCGTGGACGAGGAAGCGGCGCGCTTGAACCGCCTCGTGACGGACCTCTTGCGCTTCGCTCGGCCGGTGAGCGTCAAGCGCTCGCCGGTTTCGCTGCTGGAGCTGGCCCACCGCTCGCGCTCCTCCGCCATGTTGGACGGCCACCAAATCGTGGTGCGCATGGACGACGATCCGGAGCTCACCACGGTTTGGGTCGACCCGAGCCTCTTTCGCCTCGTCTTCGACAACCTGGTCGAAAACGCCTGCCAAGCCATGAAAAGCGGCGGAACCGTGCAAATCCTCGTCCACCGCGGGCAGCTGCGGGGGGACGCGGCCGTGCGCATCGAAATTGCGGACTCCGGGCAAGGCATGGAGCAGGGGGTGCGCGAGCGCGCGCTGGATCCGTTCTTCACCACTCGGCCCAGTGGTACCGGGCTCGGCCTCCCCATCGTGCATCGCATCATCGAGGCGCACGGCGGAGAAATTCGCCTGGAGAGCGAGGAGGGGCACGGCACGACCGTCACCTTGCTGCTCCCGCTCGGGCCGCCGCCCGAAGAGCAGCAGAGCCCTGGCGTCCCCACCGTGCAGGTGCAAGAGGAGCGAGCGTGACCCTCCGCGACGACATCTTGAGCCGCGACCGCGCCCACGTCTGGCACCCCTACACCCAGATGCAGGAGTACCTGGAGCGCACCGAGCCGCTCGTGATCCAGAGCGCGCAGGGCTCGCGCTTCGTGGACGTGAACGGCCGCTCGTACCTGGACGCGAACGCCTCGTGGTGGTGCTCGCTCCTCGGCCACCAGCATCCTCGGCTGGTCAAGGCGCTCACGGAGCAAGCCGCCCAGCTGTGCCACGTCCCGCTCGCCGGCATCGCTCACGAGCAGTCGGCCCTGCTTGCGTCGGAGCTGCTGGCACGTGCACCGGGCTTTTCGAGGGTGTTTTACAGCGACAATGGCTCCACCGCGGTGGAGGTCTCGCTGAAGCTCGCGCTGCAGTACTGGGCCCAAAACGGCCGCCCCGAGCGCAAACGGTTCTTGGCGCTCACCGGCAGCTACCACGGCGACACCATGGGCTGCGTCTCCGTCTCCGGCATCGAGGTGTTCCGCCAGAGCTTCGGCAACGTGCTGCTCGAGTGCTTGCGGGCGCCGACGGATGCAGGCGGCTACGAGCAAGCCTTCGAGGTGCTCGGGCAGCTGCTCGCGGCGCACGCTCACGAGCTGGCGGCGGTGATCGTGGAGCCCATGGTGCAAGGCTCGCTCGGCATGCGCATGTACCGGCCCGAGCTGCTCCGCGCGCTGCGCGAGCTCACCACGAAGCACGACGTCTTCCTCATTTGCGACGAGGTGTTCACCGGTTACGGCCGCACCGGCCCGTTTTGGGCCAGCGAGCACGCCGGTATCACGGCCGACATCGTGTGCACGGCCAAGGGCTTCACCGCCGGCATGATGCCGATGGCGGCGACGCTCGTGACCGAGCGCATCTTCGAAGGCTTCCTCGGGGACGGCGAGCGAACGTTTTACTACGGCCACACCTTCTGCGGAAATCCGCTGGGGGCCGGCCTCGCGCGCGAGGTGCTCCGCGTTTACACGGACGAGCGGGTGCTGGAGCTTGCGCAAGGCAAAGCCGCGCGCATCGGGGCCGCCTTCGAGCGCTTTCGTGACTTGCCGGACGTCGTGGAAACTCGCAGCCTCGGCATGATTGGCGCGCTGGATCTCGCGGGCAGCAAGCACTACCTGGAGCCGCGGGGAAAGCGCGTCTACGCGGAGGCCTTGCGCCGCGGCGCGTACCTGCGCCCGCTCGGCAACACCATCTACATCGCTCCGTCACTGAACATTCCCGATACCGACTTGGACGAGCTCCTCGGAATCGTGGAAGATTCAGTGCGTGCCGCCTGAACCCTGGCTCACGCGGCAGCTCAAGCTGTTCGTGGTGGCGGAAGCCGTCACGTTGGGGCTCAATTGGTCCGTCTTCCAGCTGCTGCTGCGCTACCTGACCGGCCTGGCCCCGGAGCTCGTGAGCTTCTTGGGAACTGGCCTGGTTTTCCTGATTTTTGCCTACCCGGTGCGCCGCCTCGTGATCTTCAAGCTGCCGGCGCCGCTTGTTGAGCCCGCGCCGCGGGACTAGCTTCCGGTCGGCTCCATGTCCAAGCGAAAACGCTACTTGTTCGTGTGCGTGAATCGGCGGCCGGACGGCACGCCCAAAGGTTCTTGTGCGGCGCGCGGCGCGGAGGACTTGCATGCGGAGCTGAAGGGCATGCTCAAGGAGCGCGGCCTGGCCAATACCGAGGTGCGCGCGTGCACTTCGAGCTGCCTGGATACGTGCTGGGTCGGCCCGGTCATCGCCGTCGAGCCGGACGACTACTTTTACGGCCGGGTCACGAAGGCGGATCTGCCGGAGATTCTCGACGCCTTCGCCAAGGACGAGCGTGTGGAGCGCCTGGTGCTTTCCCCGGAGGACTATGTGGAGCCCAAAGAGTTGAAGAAGCAGGGCGGGTAGGCGCGTACGCGGCCCGCCCCATCGCGGCTACTCTAGCCCTTGCCTCACCGCGTCCAGCAAGCGCGCGGTGCGAAACTCGAACCCGAGCGAGCCCAGCCCGGTGGGGACCGCGTACTGTCCGGTCAGGATGGTCTCTGCGCCCTCGCCGAATAGAGCCTGAAGACCGAAGCGCGGCACCGTGAGCACGTTGGGGCGGTGCAGCACGCGAGCGATCGCAGCCGAAAGCTCTGCGTTGCTGGCGGGGGAAGGCGCGCAGATATTGACCTTGCCGGGGACACGTTCGTCGTCCACGCAGAGGGTGAGGGCGCGCACCGCGTCGTCCAGGTAGACCCAGGAAACGCCCTGCTCGCCGCTGCCGAGCTTGCCACCGATGAACAGCTTGAAGGGCAGGGCCATGACTTTGAGAGGGCCGTCGCCGGGGCCCAGCACTACCCCGATGCGCGGGTTGACGACCCGAATGCCGAGCGCGTCCGCCTTCTGCGACTCAGCCTCCCAGTCCACGCAAAGCCGAGCCAGAAAGTCGTCGCCCGGGGGGCTGCGCTCGTCCACTGGCTGCGAGGCAGGATGGTGGCCGTAGTAGCCCACGGCCGAAGCGGAGACGAAGACGCGCGGCTTGGCCTCCGCGCGCTCGAGCGCGGCGACGACGTTGCGAGTCGTCACGATGCGGCTGTCGTAAATGCGCTGCTTGACCGCGGCCGTGTAGCGCGAGCCCACGGCGCGTTCCCCCGCCAAGTGCACCACCGCGTCTGCGCCGTCCACCGCCCGCGCCCAGTCGCCGACCGCGTACGGATCCCAGCTGACGCGGCGGGGATTGCCCTGCGTGGCCGCGCCGCGCGTGAGCACCGTGACCTCGTCCCCTCGGTCGACGAGATGACGAACCAACGCGCTGCCGATGTAGCCGCTTCCCCCGCTCACGACGATGCGCTTCATGAAAGTCCCTTAGAGCGACACAAAGCCTCTGACAACTTAGACATAAGCGGATACCGCGCGGCAAAAAGCCCTGCTGTACATCGCGGGGGAGCGGGTCTAAGAGTCACTCATGTCGAAAACGCTCGCTTTTTGTCTTGGGACTGCAGCGCTCAGCATGGGTTGTGCCGGGCAGCCCGCGGCTCCGTTCGATCAGCTGAAGACTGCGAACCTGACCGCTTATCGGCTCCAAAACAACGAGCCCGCTTCGGTGCTGCCGACCGCGGCCCCGGGCGCCGCCGGCACCCCGATCATCCCCGGTCTCGACCCGAACCTGCAAAACTCGATCACGGCGGGCGTGCAGGCGCTGCAGAAGCTCATTCCCCCGGGCCTTCAGATCCCCGGCCTCCAGATCCCGGGCGTCACGGGCGCACCGGGTGCCGCGCCGATCGCGGACACCACGCCGCGCTTTCAGACGTACCGAATCCTCGCGCAGCAGCAGGTGATGGACGCGGACCTCAAGGAGAGCCTCGGCAAGCTCCTCGGCGACAAGGACAACTTCGACAACCAGTTCGCTCGCTGCCCGGCAAGCGGATTTTTCCCCGAGTTTGGGCTCTCTTTCGCGTCCGCGGTGGGCGCGCAGTCGAACGACCTGCTCGTCTCGCTCGCGTGCAATCAGGTCGTCTCCCGCACCTTCAGCTGGCCCTACCCGGCGACGGGTATGAAGGTCGGTACTCACTCGGATTTGAACGAAATCCTCGTGAAGATCTTCCCTCAGGGCACCTGAATCGGCAGCTGATCGCGCAGAAATCGGGGCATCTCGGCGGCTGTCCGCGGCGCCCCACCCCAACCGATCGTGGAGGGCGCGTGTCCGTGATCGCAGGGGTAGTGGTACTTAAATAGGTGATCGACAAACGATCCGAGGTTTGATCTAACTAGCTCCCTATTGGACGGAGCTGCAGCTGTTTCAGAGGCAGAGCGGGCCGAGGTAGCTCGGTTCACGCCCTGCCTGCGCCTCTTTACGGAGCGTATGTGGGTGAGCGCGGGCGACGTGGGGTCGTTCGACGAAGGCAAAGAGCAAGACGTCCCCGTCATTAGCCTCTGCTTCGATTACGAGGGCGTGCGGGTGAGGGCGGCCGACCGGCGAGACCGCTTTTTCGTGGCCCGGCCCGCAGGCATGGCCTTGGTGGGCCGTGACCGCGGTGGCGAGGCAAGGGCCCAATGCCTCCTGGAAGGGTTCGGCGCGATCGAGCTGGGCCAGTTCGAAGACGTCGCCGCCGATCTGGATAGCGACGCGGACTACATCGTGCAGTTGGACGGCAACGTCCACACCTACTGCTCCTTTTCCGCGTACGCGCTGCCGCAGCTGCGCCGGCTCGGTTGGAATATCGAGGTGGACCCGAGCTACCCCTACCAAGTGGTGGAGGTGGACGCGCCCTGGTACGCCTCCGTGGAGCCGGACGAAGAGCGGACAGATTGGTTCGGCATCGAGCTCGGCATTCAGGTCGAGGGCAAAAAAGTCAACATGCTCCCCGCCATGCTGGAGCTGCTGGACGGCTGCGCCGACGGCGAGACGCTCGAAGCCTTGCTCAAGCAGCCGGCGCGCTTTCGCGTGGTGCCGGTCGGCAAGAACAAGTACCTCCCGGTGCCGCCCGAGCGCCTCAAGGCCCTCATGCAGGTGCTGCTAGAGATGTACCGCGGGGAGAAGCTGGTCGACGGCCAGCTGTGTTTCCCCCGCTCCCGGGGATCCGCGGTCGCCAAGTTGGACGAAGCACTCGGTGGCTCTGGCCGCGTGCTCTGGTCCGGCATCACGAGCGTGGTCGAAAAGGCGCGGCAGCTGCATCGCGTGCCGGTGCCTACGCCGCTGCCGCGCGGCTTGCAGGCAACGCTCCGACCCTACCAGGAAGCGGGGGTGGAGTGGCTCGGCCAGCTCATCGATCACGAAGCCGGCGGCGTGCTCGCCGACGACATGGGTTTGGGCAAGACGCTCCAAACCATCGCCCACTTGGTGCGCCAAAAAGAGTCTGGCCGCATGGATCGGCCCTGTTTGGTGGTGATGCCGACGAGCCTCGTCGGTAACTGGCAGCGGGAGCTGAGCAAGTTCGCGCCGGACCTGAAGGTGTGCGTGCTCCACGGGCCCAAGCGCGAGTCCAAGCGGCACGAGGTGCCCACGGCGGACGTGGTGCTCACCACGTACCCGCTCCTGGTCCGTGATATCGAGGCGTTCGAGAGCCAGCCATTCTACCTGGTGATTCTGGACGAAGCGCAGGCGATCAAGAACCCACGCAGCTTGAACTCGCGCACGGTGCGGCGCCTCGCCGCTCAACACCGCATGTGCCTCTCTGGTACGCCAGTGGAGAACAACCTCGAGGAGCTGTGGGCTCTCTTCGACTTTTTGATGCCCGGCTTCCTGGGGGACGCCGAGAGGTTCCGTTCCTATTTCCGGCTGCCCATCGAGCGCGCGGGTAATCAACAGCGGCTGGACGCCCTGCGGGACGCAGTCACTCCCTTCATCCTGCGGCGCATGAAAGAGAGCGTCGCCAAGGATCTCCCGCCGAAGACAGAGATCGTGCGCCCGGTGGAGCTGGGGGACGACCAGCGCGAGCTTTACGAGAGCATTCGCGTCGCCGCGCACGGGGACGTGCGCAAAGCGATCCGCCAAAAGGGCGTGACCGCCTCCACGATCGCCATTTTGGACGCGCTCATGAAGCTGCGCCAGGTGTGCTGCGACCCGCGGCTGGTCACGGTGCCTTCCGCGCGCCGCGTGAAGAAGTCGGCCAAGTACGAGCTGTTCTTCGAGCTGCTCACGACCCAGCTCGAGCAGGGCCGGCGCGTGCTCGTGTTCTCCCAGTTCACGCGCATGCTGGACCTGCTCGCGGAGGGCCTCAAGGAGCGGAAAATTCCGTATGTGGACCTGACCGGCGCCACCCAGGACCGGCAGAAGCAGTGCGACCGCTTCGAGCGGCGCGAGATCGACGTGTTCTTGATCAGCCTGAAGGCGGGCGGCACCGGCCTGAACCTCACCAGCGCGGATACGGTCATCCACTACGACCCTTGGTGGAACCACGCCTCCCAAGCCCAAGCGACGGACCGCGCTTACCGCATTGGGCAAACTCGTCCTGTCTTCGTGTACAATTTGATCGTCGCTGGTAGCGTGGAAGAGCGCATGCTTCGCCTCCAGCAGCGCAAATCTCAGCTCGCGCAGTCCCTGCTCGGCTTGGCAGACGCGCCCACCTCGCTCTCCGAGCTGGACCTGGACGACCTGTTCGCGCCGCTGCCGGACTGAGCCTGGCGCTCGTCGCGTGGCGCGGCGCTTCGGCTCGTCTGCGCGGCCTCAGCGGCCTGGCGGCCGAGCGGTCTCGGAGCCTCGGAGCAGCCGGTGACCGAGCGGCAGCATTGCTTGTTCGAGGCTGGGGCCCGGACTACGCTTCGGCGTCGCCGCGACACCTTCGGTCATGAAACGCGCACTGATCACTGGAATTACGGGCCAAGACGGATCCTACCTGGCCGAGCTTTTGCTCGAAAAAGGTTACGAGGTGTTCGGCCTCGTTCGGCGCTCCTCGAGCTTCAACACGGACCGCATCGACCACCTTTACAAGGACCCGCACGAGTCGGACGTTCGGCTCCGGCTCATCTACGGGGATCTGAACGACGCCAGCTCGCTGAACCAGATCCTGCGGAGCACGAAGCCGAACGAGATTTACAATCTCGGCGCGCAGAGCCACGTGCGCGTCAGCTTCGACATCCCCGAGTACACGGCGGACGTGACCGGGCTCGGGGCGGTGCGCTTGCTGGAAGCCATTCGAGAGACCGAGCTGGACTGCCGGTTTTACCAGGCTTCGTCTTCCGAGCTTTACGGCAAGGTGGTGGAGACTCCGCAGCGAGAGACGACGCCGTTTCATCCGCGGAGCCCTTACGCGTGCGCCAAGGCGTACGCCTACTACATCACCGTCAATTACCGCGAGAGCTACGGGCTCCACGCCAGTAACGGTATCCTGTTCAATCACGAGTCCCCGCGCCGTGGCGAAACGTTCGTCACGCGCAAGGTCACGCGGGCCGCCGCGCGCATCAAGCACGGCGTGCAAGACAAGCTCTTCATGGGCAACCTGGACGCCAAGCGTGATTGGGGCTTCGCAGGCGACTACGTGGAGGGGATGTGGCTCATGCTCCAGCAGGCGCAGGCGGATGACTACGTGCTCGCCACCGGGGAGACGTACTCGGTGAAGCAGTTCTTGGAGGAGGCTTTCTCTTGCCTGGATCTGGACTGGAAGAAGTACGTGGAGGTAGACCCCCGGTACTTCCGCCCTGCCGAGGTGGACCTGCTGCTCGGGGACGCGAGCAAGGCCGCGGAAAAGCTCGGTTGGAAGCCGAAAGTGGGCTTCAAGCAGCTCGTCCGGATGATGGTCGAGGCGGACATGGAGCTCGTGCGGCAGGAAATTTACGGCCGCGGCTCGACGCGCCCCGCGGGCTTTTCGTCCTGATGGCGGAGCGCCCGAGCCGTCGTAGCGAGCCGAGCGGCGCTCCCACGAAACGCCCCTTCCTGTCCGGAGTCTTGCCGCGCCTCGTCGCCTCGGTGCTGATAGCGGTTGGCTTCGTGTGGCTGCTCGCCAAAGGTGGCCTGCCGCTGTTACCGAGTCGGGACGCGCTCGCTCAGCTCTCGGTCCAATCCGTGCTCGCCTTCGTGGCGCTGCAGGTCTTGGTCTCGCTGCAGCGCGTGTACCGCTGGGTGTACCTGCTGCGCCCGATCGCCCCGAAGGTACGCCCGCTTCGGGTGATGGGGATCGGGTTCGTCGGCTTCAGCGCCATTTTCCTCGCGCCGCTGCGGATGGGCGAGGTCGTGCGGCCCTACTTGTTGGCGCAAGACGGCGAGGTCACCTTCATGCAAGGCGCAGGGACGATCTTCGCCGAGCGCGTCATCGACGGGGTGATGTTGATGACGCTGACCTGCGTGGCGATGACTCTAGCCCCGACGATGTCGCCGCTGCCCACGTCGCTCGGTGACCTGCCGTTGCCGCTGATGACCGTACGCGCCGCGGTGTACAGCGCGACGACCGCTTTCATCGGGCTGTTTTTGGCCATGGTCGCCTTCTACGCAGCGCGAGAACCGGCCCGGCGCGTGACCCACCGAGTGGTGGGGCTGGTCTCGAAGAAGGCAGCGAGTTGGGCGTCTGCGACGCTGGAGCGCATCGCGGACGGCCTGCGCTTTTTGCCATCGCGCTCACATTTCACGTCATTCGTGGGGGTGACGGCCAGCTACTGGGGCTGTACGGTCCTCTCGATCTGGGTGCTCTTGCGCGGGGTGGGGCTCCCCGCGACCCTCACTCAGGCGTGCACGGTGCTAGGCGTGCTGGGGCTCGGCTCCATCGTGCCCGCGGGCCCAGGCATGTTCGGCGCGTACCAGATCGCCGGCTTTTGCGCGCTGGCCATGTTCTTCCCGCTCGAGCAGGTGCGAGTCGAGGGAGCCGCGTTCATCTTCGTGACGTACGCCGTTCAGCTCCTTCTCAATAGCCTCCAGTTCTTGGCTGGTTTCGGGCTGATGGCGAAGGTGCCGGCCGCCTCGCCGTGAGCAACACGTGACCGCGAGCCGCGGGTGCCGCTGGCGTTAGCCGTTGCCTCGAACTGACCGAAAGGCTACAGACCCGGGCGTGCACGGCGTGGTGCGTTGGGTCAAATCTCCGCTTCCGAAGGCGATTTCGGGCGCCATTGTCGCGGCGATTTGCCTGTATGGCGTCAAGTTTTACCTCGGGCAGGTGAGCGGCACCTACGCGGTGGAAGACTGGCTGGCATGGCCGCTGCTCACCCTCTTCGGCTGGACCGCGCTGCTGAACCTTGCCTGGCTGTCGCTCGGCCACTTCCTCCTCGTGCGGGTGTTCCGCGAGCGCGACTTGCCCATGCTGGAGACGCTGACGATGAGCGTCGCGGTCGGCGTGATCGCGTTCACGCAGCTGATGTACGTGGCGGGCGCGCTCCATCTGTACGGGCGCGTCTTCGCGCCACTGATAGCGGCGGCGCTGATTGCGGTTGGCGCACCGGACTTGTTGCGGCTGGCGAGGACCTACTTGGCCGAGCGGCGACTCGCACCTCCGATCACCGCGTGGGGAACGCTGGTGATGGCGCTCGGGGGTATGTGCGTTGGCATCGTGTACCTAGGGGTCATGACCCCGGATGCGATCAACTACGACGCTAGTTGGTCGCACCTGACGATCGCGCAGGACTACGCGCGCGAGGGCGGCATCGTTTCGTTCCCCGGCGACTACTACAAGTCCCTGCCACACCTCGCGAGCTTGCTGCACACCTGGAGCTTCTGCGTGCCCGGGCTCATCCCGCAGCTCCGCTGGATGCTCGCTCTCCATCAGGAGTTCGCCCTCTTTCTCTGGACTTTGGTGGGCGTGGCCGCCGCCTGCCGCTGGCTATGCGACGACGAGCGCTTGCGCGGGACTTGGGCGGCCTTCTTCCTGTTCCCGATCATCTTCGTCTACGACCACAACTTGGGCGGCGCTGCTGATCACGTCGCCGCTGCCTTCGCGCTGCCAATCCTCCTGAGCGCTGGCCGGCTCTGGCAGCGTTCGGATCCGCGGCGCGCCGTGCTGCTCGGTTGCTTGGCAGGCGGGCTGCTGCTCACCAAGTACCAAGCCATCTACCTGCTTTTCCCCATTGGCCTGCTGCTCGGCCCCCGCTGGCTACTGAGCCTCGTGGAGGGCATTCGCCATTGGCGAACGGGCGGCCGTGCTCGCGTGGGCGCGCTCGCTTGGGTGGTGGGCGGCTTCGTCGTCGCGCTGGCGCTGACCTCGGCGCCCCACTTCCTGAAAAACGCGATCTTCTATCACAACCCCGTGCATCCCTTCATGCAGCGGGTCTTCCCGACTCGGCCGAGCGTGCCCGACGCCGCGTTTCTCTTCGAGAACACGTTCACGGACGTGAACTGGGTACCCAAGGGCACCCTGGGGGAGCGCCTGCGCCACGCGCTCCTGCTCACCCAGACGTTCTCATTCGAGCCGCACTACTCGTTTACGAAGAACTTCCCGAGCTTCGGCTCGCTGTTCACGCTGCTCTTTCCGATCATCCCATTCGTTCGGCACCGAGGGCGCATCGCGGTCGGCGCGCTGCTCGGGTTCGGTGGCTTGTTCACTTGGGCTTACACGTTCAACGTGGACCGCAACCTGCAAGTGCTGCTGCCGATCCTCGCCGCGGTGACCGGCGCGCTGCTCGTCGACGCGTTCCGAACGAGCCGGCTGTCACTCATCGGCCTGGCCCCGCTCGTCGCACTGCAGCTCATCTGGGGCGGGGACGCGCTGTTCTACTCGTCGTACGAGCGCATTCGCGGCGCCATGGACCTCATCCGCTCCGGCTACGAAGGGCGCGCCAAGCGTCGCTTCGACCAGTACCGCGAAGGCTTCGTCAAGATCGGCGAGGCGCTCCCGAAGGACGCCACCGTGCTCCTTCACATGTCGCACGCGAACCTCGGTATCGACCGCCGCATGCACCTGGATTGGGCGGGCTTTCAAGGACTCATCACCTTCAAGGGTCTGCACACGCCGCGCGACGTGTATGACTACTACCGGCGCCTGGGCATCACGGACTTGCTGATAGTCCCCGGGGAGCGCTCGGCCTCCAACCTACATACGGAGGTGCTGTACGACGCGCTCGTGCATCACTACGGCGGGGGAAAGAGCGTCGGTGGCTACAAGTTGGTGGATTTGCGGCCTCCCCCTCCGCCCCAGTCGGCCCCGTACGAGGTGGTGACGATTGGCGCCACCGGCTACCGCAACGGCGTCTTCGCGGTGGACCACCTGACCACCCCCGAATGGCTCCTGGACGCCTCCAAGAAGGTCTTTCCCCGCCCTGACCGTGCACTGCCAAAGGACGCCGCGGACGCCCGAGAGCAGCACATCGACGCGGTCATCGTCGGCTCCGGAGCGACGGTGCCAAAGCCGCTGCGCGACTGGCTCGAGGAAGACTACGTCCAAGTCTACAGTGTTCATCGGAATTTTTCGGTGTACCTGGCTCGTCGCGCCGCGGGTTCTTAGCGCGCGCACCCCGGTCCGAGCCATGCGCTAGACTCGCGGCACCGGCATGCCGCACCCGAATCTGGCTCCCCCCAAGCCCAAGCTCTTGGTCTTCGTCATCGCCTATTACGCGGAGTCGACGCTGAAGCAGGTGCTGGAGCGGATTCCGGACTCCGTGTTCGGCGATTTCGACTGCGAGATTCTGGTCGTCGACGACGCGTCCGAGGATCGCACGTACTTGGTTGGGCGCGAGTATCAAGAGAGCCACCCGCAAATCCGGATGACGGTGCTGCGCAACGAGTACAACCAGGGCTACGGCGGCAACCAGAAGGTCGGGTACGCCTTCGCCATCGCCCGCGGCTTCGACTTCGTAGCCATGGTTCACGGGGACGGCCAGTACGCGCCGGAAGAGCTACCGCGCTTGCTCGAGCCGCTCCGCAGCGGGCGAGCGGACGCGGTGTTCGGCAGCCGCATGATGACGCGCTTCGGCGCGCTCAAAGGAGGAATGCCGCTCTACAAATACGTCGGGAACAAGATCCTCACGACGCTGCAAAACTCGATGCTGGGCACTCAGCTCTCCGAGTTCCATAGCGGCTACCGCATCTACTCCGTGCGCGCGCTGGAGGGAGTGCGGTATCGCCTCAACTCGAACGACTTTCATTTCGACACCGAGATCATCATCCAGCTCCTCAACGCGGGCGCGAGGATCCTGGAGCTGCCGATCCCGACGTACTACGGCGACGAGATCTGCCGCGTCAACGGCGTGAAGTACGCCAAAGACGTCATGTCGGCCACGCTGCAGAACGTGGCCCACCGCTCCGGCCTGCTTTATCAGCGGCGTTTCGAGCCGCAAGGCGACGGCAACGCTCACTACGACCTGAAGCTCGGCTACGACAGCAGCCACACCTACGCCCTGGAGGCGGTGCCGCCCGGGGCTCGGGTTTTGGACATCGGCGCGGGGCCTGGCGGCATGGCGCGGGAGCTCACCAAGCAAGGCTGTGAGGTCACGGTGGTCGACCGTCACGCCCCCGCCGTTCCCACCCTGGACGTGAAGGTCGTCGTCCAAGACCTCGACAAGCCGCCCAAGTTCGAGGTTCACCCCTACGACACCCTGCTCCTGCTGGACGTCATCGAGCATGTCCGAGATCCGGAGCAATTTCTGGAGCAGCTCCGGGCGCAGTTCGATCACACTCCGAAGAAGCTCGTGCTGAGCACACCGAACGTCGCCTTCTTCGTGCAGCGGCTGATGCTGCTAGCGGGGCAGTTCAACTACGGCAAGGCCGGTATTCTCGATCGCACCCACACGCGTTTGTTCACGTTCCGGGCCATTCAACACCTGCTGCGCGACGCGGGGTTTCGCATCAAGAGCGTGAAGGGCGTGCCGGCGCCGTTCCCCAAGGTGCTCGGCAACGGCGTGCTCGGGCGGGGCGCCCTTCGGCTCAACTTGGCGCTCATGCGCGTCAGCCGCACTCTGTTTTCCTACCAAATCTTCATCGAAGCGGAGAGCACGCCGGGCGTGGACTTTCTCGTGGAGGACGCGAGCGTCAACAGCGCGCGCCACGAAGACGCGCGCGCCCAGCGCGCCGCCGGCCAGCGCTGAGCCTCTAGGCTGCGGACGGCTCGGCCGCGCGGCGCTGGCGCCGGGCCAGCCACAACGGCAGCAGTAGCCCGCCCACGCCGAGCAGGAGCCCCACGAACGCGACGCGAGAGATCACGGGCCGGTAGTGGAAGCGGACGACGTGCTTGCCGGCGGTGGGCAGGGCGACCGTCTTGAAAGAGCCGAGCAGCAGAGAAATGCCCGTGGGGCGACCGTCCACCTCCGCGGACCAGCCCGGGTCCCAATTATCGATCCAGGCGAGGTGGCCGGGGGCGCGCGTCGACACCTCCAGCAGCAGCTCGTTGCCGTCGAACTTTTGCACGACCGCCGCATCCGCCGATGCCTCCGCGCTGCGCACGTTCGCCAAGAAGTCCTGCGGGGTGGACGACTGCTCGGTGTGGAAGAACAGCTTGCGGGTACCCAGCAGGCGGTTGAGGGTGTGCCCTTCGCTGCCCCACTTGCGCAGGAATTGCACGTAGCGGTCGAAGTACCAGTTGGGGATGATGCCGCGGGAGAGCCCTTGCCACGTGATCTGGCCGGACCCCGGGTTGCGGTCCAGGCTGAAGTACTCGGTGATGAGCCGGTAGTAGTTGCCCTCCACGCGCGCGGCATTGAACACGCGGCGAGCGACGCTGCCGCGCTCGGGCGCGCCGATCTGAGCGTAACTTTGCTGAATGGGCTGCGCCCAGTGGTAGCGCCCCTCCGTGCCCGTGTCCTGCGCCATGACCCAAACCAGGGCCACGAAGCCGAGCGCAGCGCTCGAACGAACCTTTTGCCACTCCACGCTGGAGACGATGAGCACGACCGCTAGCGTCAGCAGCGTGTACATCAAGAAGTCGATCTCGAGGGACTTGGCCGGCAGCGTCGGCACCGTCAACCGCGCATACTCGCCGTGCAGCGGCTCGCGATTCAGATACAGGTAGGCCTGCACCGCGAAGATGCCGCCGAAGCTGGCCCAGACGAAGTGCGGGGAGAAGACTCGCTCCGCTTTCGGGCGAGCGAGCTGCTCCGCGAAGATCCGGTAGCCGTGGTAAACGATGACGGCCAGGATCGGCAGCAGCATGGTCGCCATACGGCCGAACACGCGCATCTGGTTGATGATCGGAGTGAAGCTCCAAACCGGCGCGAACAAGAACGAGCGGAACCCGAACATGAGGCTCAAAAAGAGCATCATGCCGAGCAGGACGGCGAGCTTCTCGCGGGGGTCCTCGCGGTGGCGGAAGTACACCACCATCAAGAACACCACGAGGGTGCCCGCGTAAAAGCAGCCCTCGACCGTCACCACCGGGGGGAAGACGAGCGAGCCCACGAAGTCCAGAGGACCGAAGGTGTACTCGACCGCGTAGTGGTAGTTGCCGCCATCCCGATCGGTCGTCGCGCCCATCAACTGGGAGATAGCGCTCGTGTAAGGCAGCGTGATGAGGGTGGGGGCGGCGAGCGCCAGCAGCAAGCGCCCGCTACGCGGCTTCCAATCCTGAAAGTCAGTGCTCCAGTTCAAGTACAGCGCGTAGGCGACGTACAGGAGCATCGAGTAGACGACGAAGTACGGGTACCCGGCCGTCGTTTGGCAAAAGATCGCGGCCGTCGCGTAGTACAGAAAGCGCAGTCGGCGCTCGTGGTGCAGCCCGTGGAGCGCGGATAGACCCCACGGCAGCCACGCGAGCACGTGGATCGCGTTCGGAAAGCGAAGAAATTCTCCCACCATCCAGCACGTGGAGACGGCGATGGCGGCGAACGCGGCCGCGGCTTCGTGGCCAAAGCAGCGCATGAGCCAGCGGTAGAGACCGAGCGCGAACCAGCTCACGCCGAGGACCGTGAACACCTGGTGCAGCCACGTGCCGTAACCGCCGGTGGCCAGCCGCACGAGCAACAGCAGCAGGTTGGGCGGATAAAGGACGGCCGCGAAGGGGTTGCCGAAGAAGCCGTAGCCGCACGACTCGGTCGGGGACCAGAGCGGAAAGACTCCGTGAGCCCACATGTCCAGCAAGTAGGACTTGTTGACGAAGTACAGGTAGCCGAAGTCGTTCTGCAGGATCAGCAGGCCCGAGTTCGGAAAAACGAACCGGAAGTAGTAAACGAGCGGGAAGACGAAGACCAACGCCCCGAGCGCGTGCGACCTGAGGAACGAGAGCAGCTTGGACACGGGTGGTTGGCTCCGACTAGCGACAAGGAGGCGGCTCGCAAGCCGCGTTCGAGACCGGCGTCAGCGCGCCGCGCGCAAGCGGCCGCGCAAGTGCAGGTAGGCCCAGGCGGCGCGGGGGACGACCTTGCCGAGGAAGGCCTCGAAGCGGCTCAACCCGCTCCGGAAGGCCTCCGAGTGACCGAGCGAGGGTCGACCCAACGTGGGGTGGTAGACCAGCCGATGCAGCGGCATGGGTTGAAAGCGCGCCACCTCGAGCGGCGCGAAGCGGCCGGCCAGGAGCGAGCGCAGGAAGGGCTCCGTCGAGCGGAGCTCGCCACGCTCTGCCTCGTTGAGCGCGGCGTGCATCGCGATCAGCGGGTTGTAGCGGCACGGCTCCAGCACGTCGATGCGACCGCCGGGTGCGAGCACTCGCGCGCACTCCTGCACGAATCGCTCCGGCTCCTCCAAGTGGTGCACCACGTCCCGCACCAGCACATGGTCGAACGCGCCGTCATCGAACGGCAGCTCGTAGACAGAGGCGGTGACGAAGCGACAGCTCGGCAGGTGCTCCTGCGCGAACGCGACCTTTTTGGGAAACAGATCGACTCCCACCGCCCCGGCCGGACTGCCGAGATGAAAGAGCGTCGCGCCCTCCCCGCAACCGAGGTCCAGCACCCGCTGGCCCAGTGGCAGGAACGCGGCCTGCACCAGCTCGCGCTCCCGCTCCGCGATGCCGGGAGCGCTGGTTTGCCACCTGAAGTGCTCCGGCGAAGCGTCCCCGAAGGCTGCCTCCAGCGCTTCGTCGTGCACGGCTAGAGACCCATCCGCAGCTTGCGGAAACCGAACGCGGTCATCTTGAGCAGCAGCCAACCGTGCGCGAAGCGGTCGATCTTCGTCTCGCCGTAGGTGCGCGCGCGGTACCGCACCGGCAGGTCCACGATGCGCATGTTGAGCCGCGCGGCGCCGAACAGCAGGTCGAAGTCCCCGAACGGGTCGAAGTCCCCGAAGAAGGCGCGGTTGTCGGCGATGCGCTGGTATGCCTCTCGGTACAGCACCTTGGTGCCGCACAGCGAGTCTTTGATCGGCTGCTCCAGGAGCCAAGAGAGCGCGCTCGAGAAGAACTTATTGCCGAGCAGGTTGAGAAAGCGCATCGCCTGCCCCTCCATGGGGTAAACCAAGCGCACGCCGTTCACGAACTCGCCCTTGCCGGAGACGAGCGCGCGGTAGAACTTCGGCAGATCCTCGGGCGGGACGGTGAGGTCCGAGTCCAGGATCATGAGCACGTCGTTTTGGGCGGCTGCGAAGCCCTTGCGAACGGCGTCCCCCTTACCTTTGCCGTTGCCCTGCAGCACCAGCTTGAGGGACAGCGGCCCCCGGTAGTCGTCGATGGCGGCCTGGATCTCCTCGACCGTCCCATCGCTCGAGTTGCCGTCCACGAAGATGAGCTCGGTGGCGGAGCCCATCAAAGGGGTGCGCGCGATTGCGTCCCGAATGTTGCCCCGCTCGTTGCGGCACGGGCAAATCACGCTCACGCTGGGCAGCTGCTCGGGCATCGACTCCGAGACGGGCCGGGCCACGAAGTAGCTGACCAGGGACAAGTCCCGCGCGACCGGGATTTGAGCCGCGATACGGTTCAGCGCCGAGGACACGCCGGGCACGTGGGCGGGCATGAGGATGTCCGTACCGCGACGGAACACCTCGTAGCCCGCCAGGTGGAGCAGGCTCTCGATGTCGCTCATCGAAAGCCAGTTCTGATCGGGCCAGTGCGTTTTCACGCCGACCTTCTCCGCGAGCTTTAGGGCCGGCTCCCAGAGAAAGTTGTAATAAGTGACGATGATGCGCCCGGTCGGGCCGAGCAGAGGCTTGAGCCGTTCGAGGACGGTTTGAATGTCGTCCAGCAAGCCGATGGCGTCGCTCAGGACGATGACGTCGAAGGGGCCCGCCGGCAGCGGGTCGATCTCGACGTCCAGCCGCCGCACGTCCAACGATGGGTGGCGGCTCTGGGCCAGCTCCACCATTCGCGGCGACACATCTACCCCGACGGAGCCGGGGCCGCCGATTGCGGCAAGCAAGTCGCCCAGGCCCGTACCAACCTCCAGCACGCGGCTGCCGGGGGTAACCAGCGACTGCAGGAGGCGCTCGATCTCGGCGCCGTAGTAGCGGTGACGGGTGGTGGAAGCGGCGCGCGCGTCCGCGGCCTCGTCGAACCGTTCGATGCGTTGTTGACGTCGACGGGCTTCGCGGTCCTCGAACGCCTGTTGCGAGTTGCTCACTGTGAGTTGCCTTCTTTGCGGTACCAAGCGACGGTGCGGTCCAGCCCTTCGTCGAGCCCTACGCGCGCCGTAAAACCGAAGCGCTCCTTGGCGCGTGACGTGTCCAGCATTCGCCGCGGCTGGCCATTGGGACGGGAGGTGTCCCACACCACGTTTCCGGTGTAGCCGACCTTTCCCGCGATGAGCTGCGCCAGCTGCTGCATGCTGACCTCGAAGCCTACGCCGAGGTTGACGGGGTCTGCGCCATCGTAGCGCTGCGCGGCCTCGACCAAGCCGCGCGCGGCGTCCTCCACGTACAGGAACTCGCGGGTGGGGGAGCCGTCCCCCCAGAGCACCACCTCGGAGGCGCCCGTGCGGAGCGCGGTGTCGAACTTGCGGATCATCGCGGGGATGACGTGGGAGGACTCGAGATCGAAGTTGTCGCGCGGGCCGTACAGGTTGACCGGAAACAACATGACGAAGTTCGAGCCAAACTCCTGGCGGTACGCCTGGGCCATCACCAGGAGCGCCTTCTTGGCGACCCCGTAAGGAGCGTTGGTCTCCTCGGGGAAGCCGTTCCACAAGTCGTCTTCCTTGAACGGGATTGGCGCGAACTTGGGGTAAGCGCAGATGGTGCCCGCGACGACGACCTTGCGCGTGCCCGCGCGCCGCGCCTCTTCCAGCACGTGCAGACCCATCGCCATGTTGTCCCGGAAAAAGGTGCCGGGCAGCTTCTGATTGGCGCCGATGCCGCCGACCTTGGCCGCAAGGTGCACGACCAAGTCCGGCCGCTCTTGCTCGAACATGCGCCGCGTCGCCAGCTGGTCGGTCAGGTCGAACTCTTGGGAGCGAGGCGCGACGATCTGGGTCGCCCCGGCCGCGCGTAGCGCCTCCACCACGTGGCTGCCGAGGAAGCCCGCGCCGCCCGTGACCAGAACCTTACCCGCGTTCCAAGCCGATGACATGCTCTCCGGGCCTTCTTACCCATCGGCCCGCGTGGAGCAAGCTCGGTAAGAGCGTTTCGGAGACCCCAGTGGCTCGGGCCCGGCGGGTGCGCGCGACTCAGCGCAGGACCAGCACGTTCCCCAGATGGAGGAAGGTGCGACTCGTGGTCCGAAACCGCACCCAGCGCGCGGTTTGGGCTGGAAAGCTACGTTCCCACTCGTCGAATGGCTCCGTGCGCTGCGCGACTGCCTGCCACGAGGTGCGGTCGTTACTCACCTCCACGACCAGTGGCACCGCGCGCTCTTCGCAGCAGTCACGCCGATTGACGACCTTGATGGCCGTGAAGCGCTCCGCGCGTTGGAGGTCGACCTCCAGCCAGGGGGAGTCCTCGTTTTGCGTATGGAAGAAGTAACGGTGCCCGCCCTCGCAATCGTGGTCGGGAGAGCGACATACGGCTTCGTAGTGGGAGCTCGCTTGCCAGGGCTTGCCGCGCGCCAGGTCCCTCCTGCGCTCACGAACATCCAAGCCCACCTTGAGGCTGACTACCAGCGTCACGAGCACGAAGGCGAGCGCGCTGGTTCGGAGCGCGCGCTGCCGCAGGACGCGCTGACTGGCGCTGCTGGCCGGCGGGTGCCTACGCCCGAGCGCGCGGGCCGCGGCCTGAAGCTCGCTTGCCGCGAGCGGGGCCTCCAAAGAGCCCAGGGGAGAGTCGAAATCGCGCCGACTGGCCCAGCCGACCAGTCGCGAAAGCGCGGCCTCGCTCCCCGCTATTTCGAGGAGCTCCGAGCGGTGTTGGTCGAGCAGCTCCGCGAAGGAGCTCGCCTCCAAGCCGCGCTCGAGGCTGCGGGCGCGCAGTTGCCAGGCCAGCGCGTCCGCGAACAAGCCCGCCGCTACGTGCTCGGCGCTGCCGCCCAGCCAAGGCGAGCCAGGACGCAGCGCTACTTCAGCGACCTCCGCCGCGATGCGCGCGCGGCGCCAGGCCTGGGCGGTAGCGTCCGTTTGCTCCGCCTGCCGAGCGGCGCGAAGCTCCTCGGCGCGCCACACCCATTGGTGGGCGCGGCGGAGCCAGGCCAGAGCGTCAGTGACGAACATGCGAAGCGCGCGCTTTCCTAGCACGACCCGCGTCGCGCTGTCATGGGCTGGGGGCGTGGGTCAGAGGTGGATGCCAAGGCGACGGAGCGCCTTCTCCGTCGCTTCGTTCCTGGTTCCGCGCTTGAACAGGTAGAAATCCTCGCGGGTCGTCACGAGCTGATAGCTGGCCTTGTTAACCAGGTTCTTCAGCAGCCGCTTGTTGTCGCCCGCGACCTCGTAGCTGCTGACCAAGATGTAGTCGACGACCGGCAGATCGTAGCGAAAGCAGAACGCCTCGCGGCGGGCGGAGATGTGCGGGTTCAAGTACTCCGTGGCTGCGACGCTGGCGTCGGCCGGAATCAGGCGCAGCACCTTGAGCAGCTCCGCGTAGCGCTTGGCCTGGGCCGGCGTGTGACTGAAGTCGATTTGGCCGAAGCCGCCCACGAAGCTCTCGCGCTGCAGGATGGCGCCGAATGCGTGGCTGTGACTGAGCAGGGCCAGGCAGAGCGCGCCGACCGCGGCCCGCTGCCGAATTTGGCCGCCTTCACCGCGGCGCAGCAACGAGAGGGAGAGCACCGTGCCTAGAAACAAGTACGGAATCCAGTGGGTCGTGTACTGGAAAGCGATGGACACCGTGGGCCAATAGGCAGTGGTGAGCAGCGTGAAGAACGCGCCTGGCAAGAGCAACGGTACGAGCGCGATGCGCCGCCCCGGCAGGAAGGCGAGGGGCGCGAGCATCTGAAACACGTACGTCAGCTTCTGCTCGCGAACGAACGTCGTCGCGGCGTACACCGGGTTCGACAGCAACGTGCGGAAGACGCTCGCGTAGCTGCTCTTCCCGTCGGCGAAGAGCTCGCTGTACATGTTGTCGAACCACCACGTGCCCAGGCTCGGCATGATCACGAACTTGTTCACGCCGAACCAAACCACCGAGAGCGTGCCGAGCAGCAGGCCAAAGCGGACCCGAGCCCCGGTCAGCGCCAAGAAGAAGCCGAAGATCGCCAGCCCGACCGCGATGTCCTCCCGCAAGGAGAGCAGCACCAGCACGCACAAGACCGCGAGCCAGGTGCGCCGCGTCGCCAGGCCGAAATACAGCCAAAAGTGAAAGAATATCGCCAGCGGCAGCCAGTGAAAGTCGTAGAAATTGGGGCCGTGCAGCGGCGCGAACAGCAGGTAACACCAACTCACCACCACTGCGATCGATGGCGAGACGCGTGTTCGCGCGAAGAGGAACAGCGGCACGGCTGCGAAACCGAGCATCACCGCTTGGATCAGCAGCAGCGTCTCCGCGCCGGGTTTGAGCGCGTACAGCGGCAGGAACAGCAACATCCCGTACTCGGAATGGCTGGCCAGGTAGTTGACGTCGTTCGGCCCGTACAGGACCGGCGAATGCCAGGGGTGCCCCGCGTAGGCGTTGAACAGCACGTTGTCGTAGATGCCGAGATCGAACGCGGACGTGAGGATGTGGCGGTGCTGCTGAATCGTAAAATAGCCCGCGAAACTGGTGTAGGCGAGGGCGCTCAGCAGCACGACCACGAGCGGCACCCAACCGGGAGTGCGGCGCAGCAGCGTAGCCCAGCCCGCTGGCAGCCAACGTAGCCCGCGCGGCGCCGTCACCGTTTCCCAAGCCGTGAGCGACACCCTCAGGAGCGACTCGAAGCCGAGGATGAACAGCGTGAGGAGCAGTAAATAGGAGATGGTCGCGCGCTGCGCGAATTGCCAACTGAAGAGGGCCGGAAGTAGCCCGACCAGCATGAGCGGGCAGACCAGCGTCGCGAAGGTGATCACGCGGGCGAGCCCGTCGCGGCGCTTCATCAATCGGCGCACGAGCACGTAGACCGCAGCGACGAAGGGCGGAACGAGCGCGCCGAGCAGCAGGCCCAGGAGCAAACGATCGCGGCCGGGGGTGCCGAGCTGATTGGACAGCAGAAACTCCGGCCCCTTCGCGGCGACGATGGCCCGACTCTGAACGAACAGCGACGACGAGAAGCCGATGAGGAACAGACAAGCGAAGGCCAGGCCCGGCGCGAACAGCTTCGGCAACGGGGGCAAGGAATCGTCGGGTCGCGGCGGGCCTGGCCTTCGCTTGTCTGTTCCTCATCGGCTTCTCGTCGTCGCTGTTCGTTCAGAGT
>SECP01000087.1 GCA_004193285.1 Myxococcales bacterium
GCGGGATTCGTCAAGGTAGTTGTCGCGTCATTAGGCAGCCGAGGCGGCGGTCTTGGGGCTACTAAGGATGAGCCGGTCGGGGTTGAGAGTGACGACGTTCGGGCGGCGCCAGGCGCGCTGGGCGCCGGTCCATCGCCTCGGATTGCGGTCTTTGGCCAGCGCGTAGGTATCGCGCCGTTTCTCGAGAATCGCGATATCGCGACCGTGGTGGCGGTCGTCGGGCGTCACGAGCGCGATGGCCGCGTGCAGGTGCTCATGGTTGTACCACTCGACGAAGCGAGCGACCCAAGCGCGTGCGTCGTCGAGAGCGGCGAAACCCTGTCGCGGGTAGCTCGGCGCGTACTTGAGATGCCGGAAAAGAGATTCAGCGAATGCGTTGTCGTCGCTGACATTGGGACGGCTAAAGGAGGCCGTGATGCCGAGCGATTGCATCGTCGCCAACATCGTCGCCCCCTTCATGGGTGCTCCGTTGTCGGAATGGACGACGAGCTTTTCAGTCTCGAGCTCGTGTTCGGCACACAGCTTGTCGAGGAGGTTGGCCGCGATGTCGGCTTGCTGCGATTCGTGCACCTCTGCGCCAACGATGCGGCGGCTCCAGATATCTAAAAAGACGTATAGGTAAAAGAATCCGCCGCGCACCGTCGAGCTGCGCATGTACGTGATGTCCCAGCTCAGCACTCGCAGCGGTTCATGTGCGACGTACTGCCGCGGCTTGTTGTGGCCTTTGGCAGGCTTGCTGCGTTGACGATAGCGGTCGAGCTGTCGCTCCGCCAAGACCCGACGCAGCGAGCGCTCCGAGCAAATGTAGATGCCTTCCCCGGCGAGTTTCGCCACCGCCTGCTCAGGGCTGAGGTTGCGATACGCCGGCTGGTTCACGAGCCGTACGATTTCGTCCTTCTCCAGCTGGGTAAGCTGGTGCGGAGGCGCGGTCTTGGGCCCTCGTCGCGAATCTTCGGTCGGATGCTTTTGCCAGCGCTGCAGCGTGCGTGCCGAAACTCCAAGGACCTGGCACGCAGCCTCGAGCCTGGCTCCCCGCACCACGGCGTCCTCTACGAGGGAAGTGACCTGCTGTCTTATTCCCTGGTCGTGTCGTCGTCCTTTGCCCCCCAGAGCTCTTGGACTTTTTTTTGGAGCTCGAGCAGCACTTCGGCTTCGCGCAGCCGCTTTGCCTGTTTGGCGTTTACTCGCTCCAGCTCTTGAATCTGACGACGGTCCTGCGCGCTATGGACCTTGCCTTCAAGCCCGCCAAGCGCCTCGGTGCGGAAGCGCTCGAGATCGCCATCCCGAAGCCCCTCTCGCCGAAGAAACTCTCCAAGCTGCTCTTCGGATAGAGCGCCGGCCGAGATGATCAGTCTCAGTTTCTCCGATGCGCTCCGTTCATCGGTCGGCGTTGCGGCGGCGACGAGGTGCGGCTTGGGCTTCTTCACTTCCCCTCGAGATTGCGCCAGCTTTACCCAGTTGGCCACACTGTAACGGGTCGTCCCAAACTGCTCTGCTACCGCGCTGAGCGAAAGATCGGACGTCAAGAAGCGCTCAACGGCGGCTTCCTTCAGCTCGTCGGCAAACCGTCGAACCCTCATCCCTGACTGCGGCCTCATTCCGTCATCGCTTTCTGCCCCTGCTAAAGACCTTGCTTGGGGGCGACAACAATCCTGTCGCCTCGCGCCCCAATCGATCAAATCCTCTGGGTCGCGGTACTCGTGCGCATCGCCTTGAAGATGCCGTTCAGCGACGGCACCGACGGCGCGGCCGGTTGCAATGGCGACCCATCAGGTTTGCGCATGGGTCTGCATCGCGAACTTCTATTGGACCTTACGGGGTCTCGCAGCCAGCCTGTGCTCGATGACAGCGTGGAGTTGTTTGGGAATCGTGGGGGTTTCGTGCCTCTTCGTCGGTGCGTGCTCCGACGAAGAGAAAGGGCCGGTTTCGGCGGCTCCGGAGGCGCAAGCAGGCGCGACCACTGAGGGCGACACGTCGTCCCGTGGTGGGAGCTCCGCCGGCACGGGGGGGACAGCTTCGAGCAGCGGTGCGCCCGCCTCGGGCGAATCCGGATCCCGCCCAGGCGGCGACACGTCCGATGGACCGCCGAATGCCGACGGAAGCATCCCAACCACGGTCCTCTGGAAGGTGATCGCCGAATCGGCAGACCCCAACGTGTATGCCTCCACGCCGGCCGCTGCCAGTCGCGGAGACGATGCCGCGGTCGTCTACATCGAGCAAATGGACACGACGCCAGCCACCGCCCGCGTGGTGATACAACGCTTCGACGCCGCGGCGGAGCGCGTCGGCCCGTTGCTGGAGCTCGGCACCGATCCGGACCCGCACGGTGTCGTGACGTTGTCGAGCGACGGCGAGCGCTACGCAGCCTGCTGGGACTCCTCGGGCTCAGTGCACTGCTCACTGCTCGATGACCAAAACGAGGCTCAACGGAACGTCCTCGCCCTCGACGGTAGCTCGCCGGTGCTCGTCGCAACCCCGACGGGTTGGCTCATGGCCTACGCCAAGACCTACGCCTTGCTGCGTTTGCAGCCGCTCACCCCACTGCTCGAGCCGACCGGCACCGCGGTCGACCTCGACCGCTCTACGCACTTCGAGTACCCGCAAGCTGCTCCGCTCTTGACCCCCACTCCGTCAGGCTTCGCGTTGGTCGGTGCTAGGTTCGGCGACAACCAAGAAACGCTCTTGCGACTCGGCCCCGATCTCCAACCGCTCGGCCCCGCGATCCACTTGGGGCGTACCTTTTGGTTCTACGGGCAGGTCATCGCGTCGGACACCCGCGCCGCCGTCAGCCTCTCGGCCCCCTACGGCTCCTACCTCCTGCTGATGGACCTCGAGCAAGTGACCGCTGAGCTCCTCATCGCGGGCGGCGGCAAAACCGGCATGGACGAGGCCCTCCTGGTCACCGAAGGGGGCATCGGCGCGGCTTGGTTGACCGGAGGGCACTACGAGATGCGGCGCTTCTTCGCCGACGGGGCCGACGCCCAGATCGGTCTCGGAGCCCGCCCCACGCAAGGGCCGCTCGGACTCCCCGAAGAAGGCACCGACTCCTATCAACAGCTGCTCACGGTCGGAGGCCAAACCCTCCTCGTCGGAAGGGACCGCCGCTACGGCTACCTCGGGCCCGCCGGGATCCGCGCCGCCACTTTGTCGTTTCCCTGAGGCCTCTCGTCGGGAGACTCGCGACACGCGCTGCGAGCGCGCTTCAATCTCGTTCGGGAGTTCCAATCGGCGTTTGGAAGTCGATGAACGGGCTTCGGTCGAAGCGCAGTGTGATTGCAACCAGGGCGTGGCCGCCTAGTTACCGGCCCTCAACGATCGAGAACGGTGCGGAGGCCTGCGGGCGCGGCGTTTTGTCGTCCGAGCACACAGGTGAGGACGAAGACGGCGAGCGAGAGCACGTAGGGTAGCGTGTGCAGCAGGTGCGCGGAGGTCGTGGCGCCGGCGGACTGAACCCGCAAGGAGAGCGCCTCGGCTCCGCCGAACAGCAACGCGACCGGTAAAGCCCACGACCAGCATCTGCCCCTCCACGCCGAGACTGACCCGAGGGTGAGCTGCGGTATGCGGGCGCGGACTGCTAGAACGCCGCGCGGACGATGGCTACCGCGGCGTGCAGGTTGCCGCGCACGAGCTCGGCGGGGATCCGTACGACGCGGTAGCCAGCGCGCTCAACGTGGTGGTCGCGGCGCGCGTCAGCCCTGCACTGTGCCGGGCTGCGGTGGTAGCCGCCGTCCATCTCGACGACGAGACGCGCGAACGAGCGAGGATGTCGACGATGCACGCAGCGACCACGGCCTGGCGACGAAACCCGCGCCGAGCTGAGAGGAGCGCTTCCCAGAGCGTGCGCTCCGATGGAGTGGGCTCGCTGCGCATGGCGCGCGCGAAGCCGAGCTGGCGAGCGAGTTGAGCCGAGGATGATGACGAGCGTGTGGTCATGAGCTTCTCCTTGCGGCGCGAGGCAGGCGTTGCCTTTGGGCGCAGACGGTGTGCCGCGCGCAGTCGCCTGAAGTCGGGGCGGTCCCGTAGCGCGCCGGCGCGGCGCACCGTGTGCGCCTCTCGCGAGTCGGCCGCGCGCCGCAAGGAGAGGCGAGCGCAGGCGAGGCGTCGTTTGGCGTCTTTGTCAGGTGAACTGCAGCGGGCGGCGCCTACCCCTCCCACGTGCGCGCAGGCCGGGAACGGCCGAGCACACGTTTGCGAGGGGTCGGCGCGCGCAGGCCGAAGGCCGAGCACGACGCGGGTGGGCACCCTTGGCGAGGGGCAGTACAACGACCTGGGGACGCGGAGGGCACGGTATTCACGGCGGCGGGGAGTGCGGGGGAGACGATGGCGGCGTTGCGCATCGCGATGGCTTGGCGGATCGTGAGTCGGAGTGACGGGGAGCGGGCGGTGGCGTTATTGAGGAGGATCTTGGCGATGTTGTGGAAGCTGACGAGAGGGTGATGTGCGCTGTGCGGCGCGCTGGAGGCGGCGGTCCCGGCGGGCGTCAGCCCGGCGCTGCGCCGGGCTGCGGTGGTAGCCGCCGTCCACCTCGACGATGAGCCGGCGCGACGGAGCGAGGAAGTCGACGATGCACCCAGCGACCACGGCCTGGCGACGGAACCCGACGCCGAGCTGAGACGAGCGGAGCGCGTCCCAGAAGCGCGCGCTCCGACGGAGTGGGCTCGCGCCGCATGACGCGCACGAAGCCGAGCTGGCGAGCGAGCTGAGTTGAGGACGATGACGAGCGTGGTTTCATGAGCTTCTCCTTGCGGCCGTGGCTGGCGTTGGCTTGCGCAAGCTCCGCACACTCCAACTGTTTTTACCTACGCACTTCTTCCAATCGATAACCGCAACCTCCGTGTTGAGATCCAGCATGAAATCCGCCGCTTCTGATTTTAGCTCACCTTGGCTGATGGGTTACTCTACTGGAGTCGTCGCATTGACTATGGTTTGCTGAGGGGCGCGGTGTTACGTCTGTGATATGGGGCACTCGCTGCAACATCGTGACGGGTGGTCTGCTGCGCTGTTCGCTGCACAGGTTTTGGCATTCCTTGTCGTTGCATCTTGTTCGTTTGGAACGGAGGTTGTGGAGGAGGGCGCCCAAGCTGACGCGCTCCTCATCATCGGTGGCTCCAACCCTTTTTTGGGTTGTTCCGGTCCCCGGCCAACTTGCCCCTGCGCGAGAGCCCGGGCAGAATGTATCGGCTCCGGGTGGGCTTGCGTGTCCCTAGTCAAAGAAGAATGTAACGGTGTCGACGATGATTGTGACGGCCAGGTCGACGAAGGCGACCTTTGCGACGACGGTTTCGACTGCTCCATCGACAGTTGCGGAATCGTAGTTTCCATCTCGGGCGACAAGATTGAGTGTCGACACGACAATATGAATGCTCGTTGTGACGACGGCGCGAGCTGCACGCGGGACGTCTGCAACGCGGGGGGAGCTCGACATGATGGCACCGGTTGTTTGCACATTCCAAACGACGCCGCTTGCGACGACGGCTGCGACTGTTCGGGAAAGGAGCAATGCGCGCCGCAGCGACCTGGAGCGGACGCCGCTACAGGTTGCGGCGCCACGGAGGCCTGCGATGGCTCGAATGCGTGCGAGCTAACAGCCTGTTGCGAGCTCAACGGTATGTCGGAGGCGTGCCGGCGTTCTCTCTTGGCGAGAGGCGCCTCGCCCGGCGACCTAGACGCGTTGAATGCGACGTGCAAGCTGCTTCCGGGGCATAACGTTGTGTCGACGACGGGGAATGCGGTCCGCTGCTTGGACAGGCCAATTCCCCGACTGTGTTCGGATGGCAATCCATGCACTCGCGACGAGTGCGACCCGCGTCTCGGTTGCCGCTTCCCCGCAGTCGCCGACTGTACCGTAGCTTCCAGCGGTCAAGACGGGTGCGATCTTCAGGTATGCATGGGCGGAATTCCGCAGAGGCGTCTGCTGAGCTACGGTCAGACTCAAGCTTGTGACCCCCCGGACCGAGCGGGCGAGCCGCCTCGACCGCCGCAGCCTCTGCCGACGCCCAATTGTGGTCGCCCTGGTCGAGACCCTTACGCTGGCACGTGCATGGCATCCGTCTGTCAGGGGGGAGTATGCCAGCAGAAGCCGTCGGACTGCGACGACGGCCTATTCTGTAACGGGTGGGAGACTTGCTACCCCTTCCCCGGCCCTCATGACGCGGTCGCGGGCAAAGAAGCAGGGTGTATTCATACCAACAGCCTCTTCGAGCCAGATCTTGAAACCTGCTTCGACAACAACACCTGCACCGTTGGTACTTGCAATGAAGCCACCCGATCGTGTCGATTCGATTATCGCGCGTGCTCCACAGGTGGCGAGTGCGACAGTTTGGAGTTCCCCTGCCCCACGGCTCAGACGTGTGACCGTGGCTACTGTGTAGGTCCCGAAGGCCGATGCAGCCACCCGAAATTTCGTTGCCCCACCGGGACCAGTTGCCACAGCGGCGTGTGCGTTGACGACGGTTGAACCTGCGCTTTTGGGAAGTGATACCAGTCGGCCGCGTACACGTCTGAGGGATGTTCGGCTCACGGAGCAAAAGCCAGGAGAGCGCGGCGGGGGTTCTCTCCAAGCCGCCGTTTAGCTTCATCTTGCGGGAGCGTCTGCTCGAAGTAGGCGGGGGCGAACTCGAGGATGCGAGACTTGGGCAGTCGGGGAGCAGGTAGAACAAGTCGCAGGGGTAACGCCAAGGCTCAAAGCCGAGGAGCTCGCAACGGGCGATGAGCGAGACGAAGGTGGTGTTGGCAGTGGCACCATCTTCGGAGCCCACGAAGGTCCAGTTCTTGCGCTTATGCAGAGCTCGGCATATTGCGCCCGAACGCTTCCTTGCACAGGTTCGCTCGGAGATGTTGTTGGTCATCGGCAAGCGACCGTCGTCGAGGAAGCGCTCGAGGGCTTTCTGCTGGTTGACGGCGTAGCCGATGGCGGCGGACATGGGCGAACCGTCGAGCACGAGGTCGTGCTCGGCGTGGCACCAGTTGAAGAAGTCTCGGACGATGCTGTGACGACGCGGTTGGCTAAACGGATGCGAGACGCCGGCTACGTCGTCACCCTGAAAGACAGTGCGGCGGCGGCTACCCCTCCCACGTGCTTGCTGCCGAAAGCGAGCACACGTTTGGGATTGCGCCCGGCATGGGCAGAAAGTCGAAGGTGAAAGTCCTTTTGGAAACCGAAGTAGAGGAATCCACCACTGAAGGCAGCGCCTACCCGCTGGAAGCCGTAGGTGCAGCGCGGAACCGAGCGCAAGCGAGTCGCCGTAAAGTATTCGAGCCGTGGGTGAGCCAGCTCACAATGGCGAAGCCCGACTTCTTTTGGTCGGCCGGATGCATTGGCGACAGCGTCCGCGTGAAGCTTCCGTCTCTTACCTCGGGAGAGCTGCCGGCCTCCGTGGCAACACGGGTAGGCGCCGCAGATCGAGAGAACGAGGCGGCGATGGGACGGCAGCAGTCGGATGACGACGTAGTACCGGAAGGACGCGGAAGGCGCGCGCCGAGCTCGCAGGAGCGAGCAAGGGAAGGTCGTCACGGTCAACAAACAGGCAGAGCAACTGGACCTCTTCGCCCGAGACAGCAGAAAGATCCGCAAGGAGCCGGGGCCGCAGTCGCGACAAGCCCACTCGTCGCGACACGCATCGAGGTGGCGAAGTCAGTGAAGGGTGAAAGCAGCTGTCGCTGATGACGAGGGGGGAGATCGCTGATGTAAAGAACCTTAGAACGGCATTTCGCAAGGTGGCCGCCAACCGCGTCGCGTTGGGTCCGGATCGCCAGACCATCGACGATGGTGCGGAAGCACTGCGATGCATGCCTGGCGGCGTCGCGCCAGAGCCTGCTCGACGGAAACTACCGAGCCGGAGACATTCGGCGCGTGTGGATACCGAAGGCAAGCTCCACGACAAGGCGACCCGCGGTATCCGACTCAGTGCTCGATGAACAGCGGATTGACGACCGAGCCGCACACGTCCTTGATGCTGGCATTGCAGTCCGCATCGACCTCGGCGTTCGAGCAATCCGCGTCCTTCTTTTGACACCAGGTGCCGCGGTTTTTGGCGACGTCGTCCGGCGTGTCGCAATAGACGATCTTGCTGCAGCAAGTCAGGTCGCAGCTGCTCGTATCCGACCAGTTTCCCCAGGTGCAAGTCGCCGAGCAGGCCCGACTCTGAGTCTTGCTGCCGGAGCAGGGACAGGAGACCGAGCGCGTCTCGGGCATTCCCGGGCTGCAGGCGGCGGTGACGCCCATGCACGCCGCACTCGTGTCCCACGGTCCCCACGTACCGGCGCTGGTGCAAGTTCTCGTTTGAGCCTGAGTACCCGTCGTGCAAGCGCCGCACCGGACGCTTTGAGAGCCCGTTGTGCCCGGCGTACATTCCGTGACCGGTGGCTCGCAGCCGGGCTCGCTCGCATTCGCGGCGCCGCAACCGGAGCTGGGCGCGCCCGCTCCGGAGTGTCCACCGGCTTCTGCTTCGCCGCCGGCTCCGGCTTCTCCGCCCTGCTCATGGCTCGGGCTGCCGGACTCTGCCTGAGTGCCGCCGCGGCCGCTGCTCGTGGCGCCGCCGACTGTCTCGTGATGGCCGCCGACCGCCGACTCTCCGCCCGCTCCCGGATCCAGGCTTCGTGGGTCGTTGTCGAGGATGAGATTGCACGCGGACAGCATCGTTACGGCGCTCAGCGTCCGTAGAACCCAGAAACGTCGCTGCTTGCTCGACAGCATCTGCGCTCCCTTTTCCCGTTCGACCTTTACCATTGAGCTGCGACGCGAATCGCCCCCGGCCCGAGGCCAATCTGCGTGGCCTTGCCTTTTCCGAACGGCGGAGCAAACCAAAGCACCGCCGCCGCTGCGCACGCCACGCCGCCCACCACGAAGCTCACGGTGGAGACGTTGCCGGCGCTACGTGCGTTATCCATGAGAGCGACGCCCTCTGCATCGCGACAGCCAGTGGGCCCGCAATGCTCGTCGGACTCTCGATGCTTCGACTGGGAGCGCAGGCCGAACACGGTGCCGGTGGCGAGGCCCGCCACGCCCGCGATGCCGCTTGCGATGGCCGCGACGCGTTGGCCATCGATACCGCGCTCGCTCATCGGCATCGAACCCGGGGCGGAGGTCCAGGGCGGAATCGATACGGTGGCCACGGCGCCGGGCTCGGGCGCCGGTACACGCGTATCGTATGCCGGTTGCGCGTCGGCGGTGGCCTCCAGGTGGTGCACCCCCGGATCGATGGGCACCGGCTGGTTCCACTTATCGCGCTCGACGGGCTTTCCATCGAGCTTGATGACCAAGCTCGGCGGCGCATGGCTGGGCGAGATGATGGTGAGGCGACGCAGAGTGGGCAGGAGCCGCTTGACGCGCACCTCAGCGACCTCTGCGCGATCCGTTCGTCCCGTTTGGACGGCCAGCTCGCGCGCAGCTGAGAATGCGGCGTAGGCGGACGCAGTCAATCCCCGCTGCTCGTAGCACTCGCCCAGATTGAGCAGAGTGCCGCTGCTGGGATCGAGCGCCTGGCTTCGTTCCAAAAGCGTGCTCGCCACCTCGTAGTCTTTGATGTCGATGCGCGCGGCGGCGCGCAGGAAGAGCTGCTCGGCTTCCACCTGCTTGGCGCGCTGCGCGTCGTCGGGGGCCGGCTGCACTCGAGTCGGCGGCGCGGCTTGGGCCCAAGCGCTGGAGGTGTTGCAGAGCGTGGCGAAAGCCACCAGCGCTAGAACAGGGAGCATGCAGCGGGGCACGGTGCAGAGCAGGAGCAGTCTCATCGGGTCCAGACAGAGCTTTTGGGGTCTCGTTCAGTGGGGGGGCGCGTCGGAGCGGTCTTGGGCGCGAGTTTGCTATCTTTGAAAGGAGTCGCGGCGGGGGCGACGACCGACGGAGCGGGATTGCCGAGGGGGGCACCTCTGCGAACCGGCGCGGACAGGGCCGAAGCTTCCGGTTTCGGCGCTGGCATTGAGTCCACACCGACGTCGGAGCTCGCTGCCGGAGCTGCCGGAGCTGCCGGCTTCTCGACCATCGCTTCGGGAGCGGCGGCCGCGGCTGGTGGCGAAGCTTTCACCTCGGCGTCGGCAGCGACCGGCTCACTTCCGGCGTCGTGATGGAAGACCAGCCAAGTGACAGTGCTGGCGGCTAGCAAGGCTAGAGCAGTCAATCCCAGCGGCAGGCGCCAACGGGCGCTGGGTGCAGGCTGCGAGTGCGCCCACGCGGGCTCCGTGCCGCTCCCCAGCCCGCGCTTGCTCGATGCTTTCGCCGGGCCGGAGCCTTTGCTCACCGCTCCCGGAGCGGCGGAGTCTGCCGTCGACAAGAACGGCATGCTTGGCAGCGGCACGTGCGGGGCGAAGTTGCGCAGGGCCGCCGCTAAATCACGAGCGGTTTGGAAGCGCTGCGCCGGCTCTTTGGCGAGGCAGATGTCGATGATGGCCTGTAGACCCTGCGGCACCTCGATGCCGTGGGCGATGACAGGCAGGTGCGTCTCCTGATGCACCTTGAGACAAATCTCAGCGTAAGTGCTGGCCGGGAACGGCAACTTGCCCGTTAGACACTCGTAGAGCACGACGCCGAGCTGCCAGATGTCGCTGCGATGGTCGATGCGATTGGGCGTCTTCATCTGCTCGGGCGACATGTAGCTGGGCGAGCCGACGACGTGGCCGGTGATGGTGATCCCGTTCTCCAGGCCTGCCGCGTCCCCCGACACCTTGGAGATGCCGAAGTCTACGACCTTGATTGACGACGAGCCGTCTGAACGACGAATGCAAAACAAATTGGACGGCTTCAAGTCACGATGGATGATTCCGTGCCGATGCGCTTCATCCAACGCGCTACACGTCTGAACCAAGAGGCTCGCCGTGACATCGATGGGGAGGGAGCCGGAGTCCTGGATGATGCGGCCGAGGTCCCGACCCTCCAGGTACTCCATCACCATGTAGGGCAGACCGTTGGTGTGCGTGCCTACGTCGAACACGCGCACCACGTGCTCGCTGTCGAGCCGTGCCGCCGCTTGCGCCTCGCGACGAAACCTCTCGACCCCCTCCGGGCTATCTAGACACTGCGCCGACAGGAACTTGAGCGCGAGTCGGCCCCCGAGCTGCAGGTGGCGAGCCAGGTAGACGATGCCCATGCCACCAACCCCCACGATCGAGTCGATGAGGTACTTGTCGGCGACGATTTCGCCCGGGCTCAGGGCGCCGCCATAAGCCGTGAATTCGGGCAAGGTCGGCACGTAGGCCACGACTAGTTCCCGGTCCGGCCTGACCTGGCACAGCCCTTTGGATGAGCGCCCATCTTGCCCACGGCCATACCCCGGCCGAGGAAGCCTCGCAAGGCCGGGCAGTCCGACGAACCGCCGCGACCACGCTAGAAACGTGGATGGATTCCCTGCCGAAACTTGGTGCTGGCGAGTGGATGACTCAGTGCGAGCCCTCCCAGGTGCAGCAAGAGGATTGGCCGACGCAGTATGGACCTCTCCGTCATTCGCTTAGAGTCCACGCGCGCTCGAACCTTCGGTCGATGGCGGTCTTTTTCTACATTTCCCGCTACGGGGCATCCCGCCGCGGTCGCGGCACGCTTGTAAGCCACGCGCTCACGCGCACGGCACTCGCGCAGGTCGATCAGGTGGAGGCCGAAAGGCGACGAAATCCGAGCGAACAGGACCGAGCCGGCAATGTCGCGAGGCTTTGTCGATGAGGGGTCGCCACAACGCAGCCAAGCTAGCGCAAGGGTTCCGCGCGGTGCTCGGTGCAGCCGAACGAGGGACGGAGCTCGGTGGCCCTTGGCATCGTGCTGCCGTCGCTCACGCGCACCATGCTCGGCCTCACGGTCTCGGCGGCTCTCCGCAGCGCCGCGCTGCCGAGAGCCGCCCTGGAGGGGCGTTATCAATCGCGGTGACTGTCCCTGCGCGAGCCGGTTCGTACGTCTTCACGGGGGCGCCTTCGAGACATTATCAGCGCAGCGAGCGAGAGCACTGCCGCGAAGCTTGTAGCCGGAGCTCGAGGACCTTCGGTGCTTATCGCGCAACCCGAGCTCGTCCGTTCTCCGGGTGTGTCCGCGGTGCTCGACGTGCCCGCAGCGCTGGGCGCGCCTGCGGCGCTCGGTGCTCCCTCGCCACTCCCAGTCTCCGGGGGCGTGCCGCAACCGCCAGGCTGCTCGGCAGCAAAGGTGAGCGCCGCTTCCTTCCATTCGCTAGCATTGCCGGAGGCGTCTCGCAGCCGTGCTCGCATCGGGTAACTCTGCCCGGCGGTTAGCGCGGGCAACTCGGTGCTCCCGAAGCAGCCGAGCTCAGTGTGCCCCAGACGCACCCTGGAGTCGGGCCCGTACGGGGCGAAGAGGCGCAGCGTGTGGGCGCCGTCCTCTATCTCGAGCTCCGCCCAGACCATGAAGCCGAGGGAGCCAGGCTCGGCCACGCCGCTGAACGCCAGCTGCGCGCCCAACGACTCGTCGCAAAGGTCGGCGTTTCCGCCCGCCGTCGGCGAGACGGCGTCGAAGCTGGGAGCGCCCTCGTCTCGCGCGGTGCCGGTCGTAAACTGCGCGTCGATGCCGCTATCTCGCACGATGCGGTACTCGGTGCGTGGCTCGAGCTCGCCCTCGGCGGCGAGCCACCAGTAGTCGGTGAGCGCCACCAGGCGCGTCGCCGAGGTCGGCACGGCCACTCCGTCCGAGACTCGTTCGATGCGCGGCTCGGCTGTCTCTCCTTCCAGCACTGGCAGCGGAAGCTGCAGGTTCAACGGCACGTCGCGAATCAAGGTGACGATGTCAGTGGGGGCGTCGCAAGCACACGCGCCGCAAGCCGACGCGTGATCACTCGAGGCGCTCGTCGCCACCACGCACGCCACCCCACTCAGCCACCCAAGGCTGCGTCCAGCGAACGAAGATTTCCGCGCCATCCAGCTAGCCCAGCAAAAACCGTGCTCGGTTACCGGCTGCGAATTGGCCAGTATTGGTGACTGTTTATCGCAAGCAGCGCCAAGTTGTGCCACTTGTGAGAGCGTGTCGCGACACCTGGTCAAAGCGGCCGGCTGGCACGAGGTTACGGCTGCCGGACGGCGTAGGAGGTGGGTCACCCGCTCATTGGGCTGCGTGCGGATTGGCTCCAGGGTTGATGCGAGCCGCGTCGATGCCCTCGAACAAGCGGGTGCCGAAGCCGACCAGCACGGGCGAGAGCGTGATCGAAATTCGTCGACCAGCCCCGCATTCAGATACTGCACGATGGCGGCTTCGCAAAGCTTGGCAGACAGCGCCGGGGACTACTCGCCCAACAGGCTGGCGCGCGAGAGCTAAAGCGCACTTCATTCCAGACTTTGGAAACGTGCGGGTCTTCTTGCTGACGATTCCACGTTGCCTCCCGGGCTTTGCTAGCAGCAGTCCTGGGGCGCCCAGGTGTTTGCGAACACCGGTGCTCAGCGCGTCCTCCGGCCTCTTCGGGTCGGGATACGCCAGGACTCAAGCCTGCTGCACCGCGACCGAGACCAACCACCCGAAGAGCTGCCCGCCGTAGTTCCGGTCACGCCGCCAGATGGCACGGCGCGGCGGAAGGTAGCCGCTCACTTAGGGCGGACCGTTTTCGGACGCGCAGCCTGTGGATGCCCCACGTTGGGGGACGCCCACAACGTCCGAACCCCCAGCTACTCAGCGCGCTCTGGTGACCCTAGACACCGCGGGGATGTTTAGGAATATGCTCCCTCCCAATGGTGGCAAGGGGCTTGGGCTGGTTAGTGGGGATGGCGATGCTCTCGAGCGTAGGTGCGGCGCGGGCTGCCAACGAGAATCCTCCCGCGACGGGCGCGACGCTCACCGGCGTCGGATTTGGCGCGCATGTTGGGTTCTTCAACCCCAACGGGGTCACGCTGCGGGCGGGCTCCGGTCCGGTCGCGCTCGAAGGCTCGGCTGGGTTCGCGCTCTCCTTGTTGAGCTACGGGGGTAACCGAAGTCCAGACCTCAAGCTCATCGCACCGTTCGAAGTTAGTCCCCAGGTTCTCCTTGGTGACTTCCAGCTGCACAAGGCGATCCACGGCTCATTCCGGCTCGGCTATCGCTTCAACGTCGCGCTCGGGCATGGCGGAACCGCGGGCGGGCAGATCGCGCGGCGGTGGACGCATTGGCAGCTCGAAGGCCTGTGGGGCGTCTCCATTTATCCCGATGCCGCCGATCGCCTCCGTGAAGACGGGAGGGTGCCCACGGGGACCTCGTTCAACTTCCCTCCTTCAATCAACTGGGGGCTGACGGTCGGGATAATGTACTACCCGTAGTATGCACAGGCCGGCGTCGAAGCGTTACCGGCTCTTGCGCAAGCCTTCAGATGGGGGCTTCGAGGCCATGGGAGTCGCCACCACGACCACGGGGCGCACTAACTTCAGCGCTCTTGGCTCGGTGTCACTTTCCACCGAGCTATTTGCAGCATCACAAGTCCGCTCGCCGTGAGGCTGAAGCCTCCAGCATTCGCCGAACCCAAACGCAAGCTGCTGACTGGGCGTGAACTCGAGCGATGCGCCCTCGCCTTTCGGCGGCAGTACACCGGGGTAGCCGGCGAAGGTCGGGCGATTTCGCTCAGGCGCCTAACTCGCACTCTTACCACATAGCGGCATGCGCTTGGCGCAAGCCTGCGGCTAATCCCGCATGCCAATCTTCAGCCTGATGGTGCCGGTTCCGAAGCTGTGTTCAACCTCATGTGCGGATCTGATAGCCGTTGGCGACGAATAAGTAACCCTGACGGATAAGTGATGGAAGCCTCTCGGCGGCAAGTCGGGAGGCTTCGTCGCGTTTAGGGCTCGCCGCAATGCAGCCAAACTGGCGCAAGGGTTCCGCACGAAGCCAGGTCCAGCTGTGCGAGCGAGTACGGATACGCCCACCCGCC
>SECP01000060.1 GCA_004193285.1 Myxococcales bacterium
TCCTGGAGACGAGCAGCATGAGCGGCGGAGGCAAGAAGCGGCTCGGGGGGGTCTTCCGTCGTCGACGCGGTAAAGCTGGCGTCTGGATCGATGGCCAGCGCGATCACCACCGCGCTCGCAAGCGTGATCGCGTCGCACGACTCCCCCTCGAGCCGCTTCTTGCCTCCGCCGCTCATGCTGCTCGTCTCCAGGACGGCCACGTAATGTCCCCGCTCGCGGCGTACTCTGACGAAAACGCGCGTGTCCTGGCCAGCTGCGCGTGCGCTGCCGCCCAGCAGCCGCAGCACTTTGGCGCGCAGGGCCTCCCCGCCGGCGCACTCTTCCGGGCCTTGCCAGCCAATTTCCAGGGCGGGCGCAGGCTCCGCTTCCAGCGGCCCGCTCCGGGCCAGCGCCGCGAAGCCCACGGCTGCTACGAAGAGACGACGCACCCTCCGTGCTCTAGCACACTGGATTGTGCGTTCGCGGTAGCGCCTCGTCCCCCGCCGAGGACGAAGCTAGCGCGCGACGGGCAAGCGCCGACTTCGGAACTCAATCGGCTGCCGCTGGCGGTCCACCACGCTGCCCGTGCCCTCGTCGGCGGAGAGCGGCAAGGCGCGCGGCGCTTCCGTATCCCACTCCGCGAAGCCTTCCGGCAAAGCGCCCGGCAACGCCGGCTGCTCGGTTCGCTCCAGCAAGCGGAAGTCGTGTTTGCCCACGAGCTCGAGGGGCAGGCCTCGCTCCGGGCCGCGCTCGGCGAACCAGCCGCGCGCACGCTGCACGTTCGTGATCAGCACCTGATGCTGCGGATCGGTCTTGGCGGCGGTCATGAAATGCTGCTGCATCGCCGAAACATCCCCCCGAAGGTGCGCAATGCAGGCCAAGTAGTTGTAGGCGAGCCCGGGCGTGGGGTGCCCGTGCGCGAGCGCTTGATGCGCATGGTGAGCCGCCAGCTCGAGCTCCCCGTCTTGATAGTAGGCGCCCGCGACGTCCAAATGGGCAGGCGCGTGATCGCCGAGCCGGCCGAGGATCGCGCGGCAATCGTCGGTCGTTGGGGCGTAGCCTTCCTGCAGACCCTTGTTTTGCGCGAACCAAGAGTTGAGGAGCGCGGTCGTGTCGTCCGAAGCGTCGAACGGCACCTTGAGCTCCTGAAAATCCTCGGTGAAGTAGCGCTCGCGGTCGAGCCAGCCCGCGCGCTCGGCGTCCTGAAAGTCGTGGGTGCCGGGGAAGACCGAGAGGCAGGAGAAGATGTACTGGTGCGGCTTGGCCCGCGCCAAAAACTCCAACGTTTCACGAAACGTCTGCGCGGTCTCACCGCGGTTACCGAGCATCATGTAGAAGCGCACGTGTACGCCGAACTTCTTCGCCATCTCGGCGGCGGCGACGATCTCGTCGATGGTGATCTTCTTGTCGATGTTCTTGAGAATGGTGGGCGAGCCGGTCTCTACGCCCAAGCTGAGCCGCTGACAGCCGGCCAAGCGCATCTCGTAGAGCAGCTCCTCGTTCAGGACGTCCACCCGCGTGTCGCAGCTCCACAAGAACTTGAGCTTGCGATCACGAATACCGCGGCACAGCTCGAGGACGCGCTTCTTGTTCGTGGTGAACGTATCGTCCTTGATTTGCAGCATCTTGACGCGAGCCCGCGCCGTCGCCTGCTCGAGCGCGTCCAGCACGTAGGGCACCGAGTTGGCGCGGAAGCCTCGGCCCCAGCTGCTCTCGGCGCCGCAAAAGGTGCACGCCCACGGGCAGCCGCGAGAGGTCATGAAGATGTGCGTGTCGAAGTAGGCGTGAGGTGAGGCCAGCTCGTCCAGGTTGCGGATGGAGTCCCGCGAAGCACCCTGGACGATGTCGCTCCCTTCCCGGTACCAAGTGCCGGCGACACCTTTGGTCGAGGCGCCGCGCTCGAGCCGCTGCAGGAGCTCCATGAAGCTGGCTTCGCTCTCGCCTTCGCAGAGCGTGTCGATCTCCGGGTAGTGACGCATCACCTCGCGCGGCAAGGGCGTCGCGTGAGGTCCTCCAACGATGATGTGCGCGCGAGGGTGGCGGCGGCGGATCTCCTTCACGGTGAGACCGACCCCCCGGCGGTTGGCGGTCCAGCACGACAGGGCGAAGACATCCGCCTCGAGCTCCGCGACCGCCTGTTCGACCGCGCGCCACGAGAAGGCGGAGAGGTTGAAGACTTTGACCTGATGTCCCGCGCGCAGCGCCTGAGCCCCGAGGCTCAGCAAGCCATAGGGCGTCTGAAAGAAATCGGCGTCCAGATCCCCCTCCTGGAAGTCGGCGGGGGGCCCACCGTCCTTGGACAGCAGGCGCGGCTCACCTGCCGCGGGGATCTTCCAAGGTGGCGGGTAGAGCAGCGCGATCCGCATCCGGACGGCACTTTCGCACCGCCCGGAGGGAGAGGCAAATCAGGCCCTTTCTTACTGCACGACGGGGCGGCGTTTGCAGCTTGGCAAGCAGCTGAGGCTACCCGCCGGGCCGTCGTCGCACTCCTCGCCCTTGTCCACGTTCTTGTCGCCGCAGCGGGGGGCGAACGTGCAGTCCTCGTTGCACTTGCCGTAAGCGCCCGTGTTTTCCTTGACGCCAAGATCGCACTGCTCGGGGCCGTTGCGCACGCCGTCGCCGCAGTAGGGGGCCTCTTGGCAATCGTAGCTACAGCCGCCCTTGTTCGGAGAGTAGGCGACGTTGTCCGCCCCTGCGTCGCAGGACTCCGGCCCGTTCTTGGTGCCGTCACCGCAGTACGGTCCGTAGTTGCAATCGCTGGTGCAGCCGTCGTAGGCGCCGGTGTTCTTGGACGTGCCGTAGTCGCAGAGCTCGTATGCGGGTTGCGTCTTGGCGTCTCCGCAGTACGGCGGGGGCGTGCAGTTCTTGCCGCACTCTTCCTGGGGAGTGCTCAGGTCCTCGTAGTCGTCTTCGTTGAAGCCGTTGTCGCACGACTCGGTCGCCTGCTTCACGCCGTCCCCGCAGCGCGGACCGAGGGTACAAGCCAGGGTGCAACCGCCGTAGGTGCTGTTGTTGTTGGCAGCGCCGTCGTCGCACTCTTCCTCGGGGTTGTCCTGGACGCCATCGCCGCACAGCGGGCCCCAGGTGCACATGTTGGAGCAGCCGCCGTACTCCGGCGTCGGGTCGTTGAACTGGCCGCTGTCGCACTGTTCAGGCGACTTGATCTGGCCATCACCGCAGTAAGGGACGAGGGCGCAAGTCGTCGAGCAGTGAGACGAGATGGAGCCGTTCATGACGCCGTCATCGCACTTTTCCGAGGCGTCGTTGAGGATGCCGTCGCCGCAGCGGCGACCCGCTTTGCAGTCATAGCCGCACGAGGTGGGCCCGTACGTCTTACCGTTGTTGGCGCCGAGGTCGCAGACCTCCTTCGAGGCTTGGAGCAGGCCGTCGCCGCAGTAGCCGCCCAGCTGGCAGTTCGTCTTGCACTCGTTCTTGCCGTAGGCGCTGTCGACGTTCGCCCCGCCCTTGTCGCACTGCTCGAAGCCTGCTTGCAGCGCTCCGTCACCGCACGAGGACGGCACCTTGCAGCCCGGCGCGCAGACGCTCGGCGCCGATTGCGCGGTCTTGTACAAGTCCGTATTGACGCCGTTGTCGCACGCTTCACCCGGGAGCTGACGTACGCCGTCCCCGCAGTAATTGCGAACGGTGCAGTCGGTCTTGCAGGCGCCGGACACCGTGTCCGAATTGGCGGCGCCGTCGTCGCAGAACTCGGTTCCGGCGATCACGCCGTCGCCGCACAGTGTCGTACAGAAGCTGCGTGGCGCCAAGAAGCCCGCCAGCGTGAGGCGGAAGTTGGAGGCGTTGGAGTGGCGCTCCGCGTGGAACAGCACGATCTCGTAGACTCCGCCCTTCGTTAGACCGAAGCGAGTGTCCGCGGCGTTGGATGCTTCAGCCGCGGAGTAGCAACCAGCCGGATCCGGCAGCGCGGCGAAAGCGACGCCGTGTGCCGAGCAGTCGCTGTCGGCCGCCGCCGTCCCGTTGCCGTCGTCGCCCAGGACGACTTGGCCGCTCAGCTCGGAGTGCAGCCCGCCCAAATCCACCGCCAGCTTGCCGTTAACGTAAACCCACACGTCGTCGTCACCGGTGAAGGTGAGTCGCTCCCCTCCCTTGTACTGGAAGAAGTAGCGGAGCTCGCTGGAGAAACCGAAGTTTCTATCCTGGCAGGTGCCGTCGCAGCCGTTGCAATTGTTGACCTGGTTGCGGACGCCGGTGTTGGCGCCTTGGTTGTTGTTGTTGCAAAGAGGCACCTCCGCCCCGATGCGCCCGTAGCCTTCGTTCTGGCCGAGGGGGTAGAAGTTGCCGCTGGAGTACGCGTACACCTCGGAGGTTGCGCCGCCCTGCTGAGTGAGGGTGAGCGTCTTCACGAACGGCGAGATTTGGATCGCGCCGTTGTACCCCACGACATTGGTCGGGTTCGTGCTTCGGTACCAGAGGCCGAAGGTGTCCGCGCTCAGGATGCCAGTACCGGTGCTCGTGCCGGTGGCATTGGTTTGCTGCCCGGTGCGAATCAGCGGCGGTTTGCCTTCCGTATCCAGGCGCCCGCAAGTTGCGGCGTTGGCGGCGGTGCAGGCGTCCCCGGTGATACCGCGAACTTGGCTGTACGTATTGTACTGGAAGTCCGGGTGGCCTCCGGCGGTCAGGGCGTTCGCGGACTTGAAGTCTCGGTAAGTGACCCGCATGTCCAGCGAGGTCGGCAAGGTCAGCTTGGCCGAGCAGCTCCAACCGTCCGTCACCGTGCAGTTGCTCTCGCAGCCATCACCGCTGGTTTTGTTGCCGTCGTCGCACTCTTCCGAGCCGGTCTTCAGACCGTCCCCGCAGACCACGTTCACGGTGGGGTTGGGGCCAACGGTGACCGTCGGCTCGGGCTGGCAGGTGGGGCCGCAGCCGTCCCCCGCCACCTTGTTGCCGTCGTCGCAACCTTCGCCCTCGTCCTTCGTGCTGTCGCCGCAGACGGAAGCCACGCACTTTTGATTGACCGTCGGGCACTTGAAGCCGGGCTCCACCTTGCAGCCCTTGTTGCAGCCATCGCCCGAGACCTTGTTGCCGTCGTCACAGGCTTCGCCCGTTACCAGTACGCCGTCCCCGCACTTGGGGATGCAGGGGGAGCCCGGAGACGGGCAGGCCCAGCCGTTGGTGATCTTGCAGGCGTTGCAGCCATCCGCCGTGCCGGCGTTGCCGTCGTCGCACAGCTCGCCCGACTCGACGGTGCCGTTGCCGCACACCGGTTTCACGCAGACGGACGGCCCGAGGCCGACGCAGGTGTAGCCGCTCTCCACCGTGCAGGTGGAGCTGCACCCGTCGCCGCCGCTCACGTCGCCGTCGTCACAAGCCTCACCCGTGTTGACGGTGCCGTCCCCGCACTTGGGGTTCGCGAAGCAGAAACCAGCTTGCGGGCAGGTGTAGCCGGGCTGAACTTTGCAGCTCTTGCACGCGACGCCGTCCGAGGGATCGCACGTTTCCGTGCCCTCGATCAGGTCGTTGCCGCAAACGGGCGCCTGAGTGACGACGGTCACGCCGTCGCACTGGGCGTTGCAACCGTCTTTGCTGGGCGGCTCACAGACCTCGTGCCCCGTGACCTTCCAAACCTTGGCCACGTTGTCGAAGGTGTAGATGGGGTCGAGCGAGCCGTTGCCGCACAGCTCCGCGGCGGGCTTGGGGGTGCAGGCGCTGGGGGAACCGCTGCAGTTGAAGAACGGCTCGATCTTGCAAGCCGCCGAGCAGCCGTCGCCCCCGATGGCGTTACCGTCGTCGCAGGCCTCCACACCTTTCATCACGCCATCGCCGCACTCGGCCTTGCAACCGTTGACGTTGCAGTGCCAGCCGGCCTCCACCTTGCAGTCGGCGGCGCAGCCGTCTTGGCCGGCGTCGTTGCCGTCGTCACACTCCTCACCCTTCACGCGAGTGCCGTCCCCACAAACTTGCGAGACGCAGTCCTCGCCAGGGACAGGGCAGTAGTAACCCGGCTCGATTTGGCACGCTTCGTTGCAGCCGTCGCCCGCCAGCTTGTCCGCGTCGTCACACTGCTCGCCGCGCTCGCGCAAGCCGTTGCCGCACTCGGGCTTCTCGACGCACTCCTTACCGGGGCGGATACAGACCCAGCCTTCCTCTACCTCGCCGCAGTCAAAGGAACAGCCGTCCTCGTCCTCGGTGTTGCCGTCGTCGCAGGCTTCGTCGCCCTCGAGGATGCCGTTGCCGCAGTTGACGACCTTGATGCACGGCTCGCCTACTGCCGAACAGTCGTAATCCGGGTTGACGCTCTTACAGTCTGCGGAGCAGCCGTCGCCGTCCTCCGTGTTGCCGTCCTCGCAGAACTCGCCCGGCTCCAGCTCTGCGTTGCCACAGACGTAGCCGGGGACTGCGCCGTCGCCGCCCTCGCCTGTCGAGGCCGCCTCGCCGCCCATGCCGATGACCAAGCCGCCGCCGGTGCCGGCGGTGCTAGCGCCGCCGCTCGAGCTGCCCCCGTTGGTACCTTCATCTGGATTGACGAGCGATGGGTTGCCGCCGCAACCGGTTTGGATGGCGAGCCACACGCCACAAACGCCCAGCAGACGCAACGGAGACAACCAGCTCATGCGCGACCTCGTGAACTCAAAAGCAACGAAGAGTGATGCTCGGGGCCTGCACGGAGCGCGCGCATCCCCCGAGACGGAGACACGACAACATGACATGAGTACCTCGCATGCGCTTACTTTCTCAATTGAAATGCGCTCGGGCAACGCCACTTTCGAAGACTCGCCGCTCGCTTGAGTCAGCACGCGGAGAAGCGCGCGGCTGAGGCGCGCACGATGTAAGTTGAGTGCGCAGCTCATCGTCCTCGCGACTGACCTTGAGCCGCAGCCGCAGCCGCAGCCGCAGCCGCAGCCGCAGCCGCAGCCCGAGCTCGGCCTCGAGGCGGCGAGGATCACGGACGAGCGCCTTCACTCGCATGGCGCGCTCGATAGTTTGGTTGGCTTACCTGCTCGCGTCCTTGGCACGCACGACCGCCCGCATGGTCATGCGAGGGCCCGCCTCGGCTCCGCTCGGTGGCTGCGCCGCGCGATGATGGGCAGGCGTGTCTTTACGCCGCAGCGTCAGCTCGGGCGTCGCAGGAGCCGTTTCCTGCAAAATCCGCCCACTCCCGAGCGCGGCGGGCGTCGCGGCAAGGGAGCGCGCGGTCGAGGCCAGGCTCCGGCGCCGCCTGCCGTACCGGGGGAAGCGAGGCGCCTCGCCTCGCTTTTAGAGCAACCCCGCGGCTCGAGGCGAAGTGACAGTGGAGCTGAAAGGTGACTCCGGAACCCCGCGGCGCTAGCTGGCGACGCTCTCGTCGCTTGCGACCAGCTGATCGGAGAGCTCGCGCTCCACCCGAGCGAAGGCTGCCGCCAGCTCGTCGAAAGTCGCTCGTGCGTCACCGCTGCCTGCCTCCAAAGAAGCGCAGAGGGCCGCCATGCGCGGGACCCCGATCGCCAAGCAGCTGCCCTTCAGCCGGTGGGCGGCGCTTCGTAGCGCTTCGTCGTCGCCGACCGCGACCGCCCCGCCAATCAAGCCGACTTGCGCCGGCACGTGCATCAAGAACACCTTGACCACCGCGTCGCTCCGGCTAACGCCAGGATCCAACAGCACTTCTGCTCGCTCTGGGGGCGCCGGGGGAAGGGACGGGGGCCGCTCGCCGAAAGCGGGCTCACGGCTCAGCGCCTTCGGCCACCAGCGCTCGATGGCCGCGCTCAGTACGGAAGCGCTAATCGGCTTGGTCACGTAGTCGTCCATGCCTGCCGAGAGCGCCTTGTCCCGCTCCCCTTCGAAGGCGTGGGCGGTCACCGCGATGAGGGCGATGCGCGCGCCCGTGCCTTCGCGACGACGAATCTCCCGCGCGGCCTCGTAGCCGTCCAGCTCGGGCATTTGGCAATCCATGAGAACGAGCGGGTACGCCCGCTGCTCGAGCGCCGCGAGGGCGAGCAGACCAGTTTCGACGACGTCTACCTCGTAGCCGAGCTCGGACAACATTTCGCGCATCACCTCTTGGTTGATGGCATTGTCCTCCGCGACCAAGATTTTACGGGTCGCCCCTGCCGGGGACGCCGGCAGCGCGAGGGGCCGCGGCATCAGCGCAACCGACAGCGGCAGGGTGCCGGTCGACTCCAAACGACGGAGCGGGAGGACGAACCAAAACGTGCTGCCCTCTCCGGGCTCGCTGATGACGCCCATGCGGCCCTTCATCAAGGCGACCAGTTGTTTGCTGATCGATAGTCCGAGACCGGTGCCCCCATGTTTGCGCGTGAGTGAGCCGTCCACTTGAGAAAAAGCTTCGAATAGTCTGCTCTGCCGCGCGGGCTCGATGCCGACGCCGGTGTCGGTCACCTCGAAGCGAAGTTGAAACACCTGGCCCTTGGATTCTTCGACCGAGGCGTGAACGGTCACGCGGCCAGTTTCCGTGAACTTCACGGCGTTGCCGACCAGGTTGGAAAGCACCTGACGAACTCGCTCGGTATCCGCCTCCACCTGAGTGGGCACCTCGGCGTCCACCTTGGCCTCGAGGCGAAGGCCGCGGAGCTCGGCGCGAGCCGCGAAGAGCTCCGTCACCTCGTCTACGAGCGCGCGCACCCGGCAGGTCTCTTCGCGCAGCTCCATTTTGCCGGCCTCCATCTTGGAGAAGTCCAAAATATCGTTGACCGCCGACATCAACCCACTCGCGGACGTCTGCAGCGTCTTCAAGTACCGACGCTGCTTGTCATTCAAAGCGGTGCGTGAGAGCAGCTCCATCATGCCCAGCACGCCGTTCATGGGAGTGCGGATCTCGTGGCTCGTGTTGGCCAGGAATTCGCTCTTGAGTCGGACCCCCTCCAGCGCCTTCGCGGTCGTCTTTTCCAGCCGTTCGAAGGCGTTCTGGGTAGCGGTGATGATCGGGCCGATGTACGCGTTGACGAACAGAAGCGCGAAGAGGAAGGCCGCGAATCCGCCGGCAGCCACGCAGACCAGGATGTTGCGCTTCAGCTCGTCTGCGGCCCGCAGCTGCTCCGTCGACACGACGACCGCGACGCGCCCTAGGGGACTGCCCTCACTCGGCACCTCCACCCAAGACACGTAGTAGTCCGGCATCCTGCGAAGCGAGCGCGCAGCCGAAGAGAAGAGCGACGCCTCCGGCTCCGGTGGCCGGCCATGGGTGGCGAGGACCTTGCCCGACCTGTCCGTCACGACGATGGCGAGGATGTCCGGGTCTCGGTCGTAGCCTGCGAGCGAGCTCTCGATTTGTCGCTCGTCGGCCCGGACGATGCCAAGCTCCGCCGCGTGCGCGAGCTCACCGGCGCCGCGACGCGCCTTCCACTCCAGGTCGGACTGCATTTTGGGGGTCAGCGCGCCGAAAATGCGCGAGACGAGCAAGAAATTCAGGCCCGAAAGGGCAAGCAGGAGCGCGACCACGAAGAGAGTCAAGACGCGCCGAAGCCGTGAGCTGCTCAGTAGCCGCCGGCGCTCGCGTGGCGCGGGAACGAGGGGCTCGAGCCCGCCAGTCTGGGGCGGTACGAGGGAACGGCGTGACGTCATGGCGGACGGCCTCGAGTCGGTACGGCCGAAGCGCCAAGGGTCTAAGTCCCGGCCCGCGCCGCCGTACAACGCCGCGGAAAGCTCGCGGTTCAGGGCTTAATCGGCGCACCGCAGCGGCCGTTTTCGTCCTGTGCAGATGGGCGCCTCGAGCCTGAAACCGGACTCGCCTTCCATACCAGCTCGCAAACGAGGCAAGGTACTCGTCGTGGACGATGACCCAGTGACGCTGGAAGTCGTCCGTGAGCGCCTGCAGGGAGCGGGGTGGGAAGTGCACGTGCGCACCGATGCGATCGGTACGTCGCAGTGGGTGGCCCGCGAGCAGCCGGAGTTCCTCTTGCTCGACGTGATGATGCCGGCGCTCAGTGGCGGAGAGCTGGGACAGCTCCTGAAGCGCAGCAACACCACGAACCAGACCGCTGTCATCCTTCATTCCAGCCTCGGCTCGGACGCGCTCGGCTCCGTGCTGGAGCGAACAGGCGCCATCGGGGTCATCGCCAAGACGCATGATCGAGAGAAATTTTTGGACGAGTTCGAGCGATTGACGCAGCTATCGAAGCGTCGGGCCTAGGCGACCCTCACTCGCGCACTATCTCGTAGTGCATCGTGCGGTGCTGAGCGGCAAGCTCGATGCCTCCGCTCGCGCTCAGCGGCACGAGGTGATCGCGCTCGCCATTCGGTCCGAGCGCGTAGACTTTGAGCGGCGCTTTGCCGGCCAGACCGAGCAGCCCCAGCCGCCCGACGATCGGCTCCACCAGCACGGGCGCGGAACCCGGGTTCACCAGCCGATTTCGCCCGGGCGCGAGCGTCATGCCGGTGTTGACGGCGTTGCCCAGCGCGGTGACGAGCAAGCGCTTGGAGGTCTTGATGGGCTGGTCGTCGAGCGCGCTCAGGATGACGACCGCGAACGCGCTCTCGAGCTCGAGCTCGAGGTTGGTGAGCGTCACCTTTTGCGCAGGTTTGAAGCCGGCGAAGGCCTGGGTGCGAGCCGTGTCCACCTGCAGGGTCCCGCGCGTAGCGTCGTGTACCAACTCGCCGTCGTTGGCGCGCGCCACACCATCCTTGATGCTCGCGGCGACGAGTCGCTGCAGCTCCGGCTCGGTCTGCCCGCCCGCGCCGAAGCCGACGCCGGTCTTGCCCAAGCGCGCCAGCTCCTTGGGCGGGCCGGCGCGAAACAACGGGTCGAATACCTGCGCATCCGTTATGGCGAGCACGGATTCTTGCTTGGCCACGCGCACGTCGCGCCGATGAAAGAGCAGTGAGACGGCAGGCCAGGCGCCCAGCATCGTCGGCTGCTCGATCACGTCGAAGTTCGAGGACAGGCGGTCCACGCCCTCGGCCGCCCTCGCGCTGTGGCTGAAGGCGAACTGGATGGGGCTCATGTTTCCGAGCGCGGCGTAGGCGCCCATCACCAGCACGCCTTCGTGCCGATAGTCGTTCGGCGCCGATGTTTGCCATTCGCTCGCCGTGTAAGGCAGGCCTCGGACGCGGCGCGCGGCGAGCGACCCAACGACTCCGAGACCGGCGTCCTTCAGCAACGAGCCGGGGTCCCAAGAGATCTCGGTGGTGTAGCCCCAGCCGCCATTGGGGTGGGCCCAGTAGGCGTGCCGATCCACGAAATCCAGCTGCGCGTTCACGTACAGGTCGATGGGAGTCTCGACCCAATGATTGCTACCGGTCAGGAGCCCACGGTACCCGAGCTGAGCGAGCTTGCCCTGGATGCGCCGGTAATAGGAGAGCACCGTGTCGTAATAAAAGCGTAGCGAGTCCGCCGCCCGCGCGCGGCTCAGCCGCTTCGCGTCCTCACCACCGAACTGAACGACCGCGTCCACGTTGCCTTGGGCCGGATCTTCCGCCGCCTCCAGCCCCTTGCCGCCCTTGTCGTCTGGCGCCCATCGCGCGGCCAAAGCAGCGCGGCCGCCCGGCACCCGCTTAGCGAGCCACTCCGAAAATTGCTTCGCCAAGACAGCGCGATACTCGGGCGTCGCGATCGCGAACTCGCCTTCGCTCTGGATCCAGAACAAGCTGTCTTCGTTGATGACCTCCACCAGCGCGACCGCCGGATCTTTGGCGTAGCGGCGCTTCGTGTACGGGTTTTCGTGGCCCATCAGCTGCTCCACGAACTGCTCCTGGAGTCGAATCAGCTCCGGCGCGAACTCGCCCTCGACCTTGAGGCCCGCGGTGAGGTCGCTCGGTGCGAGCGCTGCCTCTCCGTCGCCGAGCTTGCGGTGCACCAGCATGTCCAAAAATTGATAGATGCCGCGCTTTTGCAGGGCCGCGACGAAGTAGTCGAAGCGCTCCAGCGCTTCCGGATCGAGCTTGAGCGTGGCGCCGCCGTTCCCGAAGAGGTTGGGCTGCGACCAGGCGGCGTCCATATGATGGTGACGAGTGATGTTGACGCCCAGCTGGGCCAGCAGCTCCGCCATCTGATCGGCCTCGGCGTGAGTCGGGAAGTTCGCCCCCGCGACGAGGTTCACTCCCCAAAACCGAACCGGCTTTCCGCTCGCGAAGACGAAGTCGTCGCCGCGGCGTTTGACTTGGCCATGCTTGCCGGCGGGCGCGTCCAGCAGCCGGCTCACGTCCAGCGCGGTGCCCCGGCGCTTCTCGGGATTCGTCCCTCGATACTCGAACCAGTCTTTCGCGTCATAACCCACCGGAGTGAGGACGACGTCTTCCGGGCTCAGCTCCAGATGATCCAGGCTGAGCTCGAAAGGCCTCGAGAACGCGGCGGGCGAGAACTGAACCTGCACGACATCGTCGAAGACCGCGGGATACTTTCTGCCCCAACCCGCTTGAGTGAAACCGCTGATCGGCAGAGTCACTTGCGTCCACTCGCTCGTCGCGACGAAGTCTTGCTTGAAGTGGTCGTAGTCCATGACCGCCGCCTTGGCGAGCACGACGGAGTAGCGCCCGCCGTCTCCTTTGGCCCAAAACCGCATGCTCCGAAAGCCGCGTAGGTCACGCGGTGATTTGTCGCGGTTCAGGAACACCTGAAGCTGAGCCCAGGAGTACGGCGGGCGGTTGTCACCCACCTTGCCGAAGTAGCGCGCCGCGTGGCCCGGCGAAGGAGGCGCGCCGCCGGCCGTCAGCACGAACGGGTCGGGGCTCACCCGCGTGCCGAGGCCGTTGCGGTCGAACGCGCACCAGAACCCGCCGGACGTGCCCTGCGGTGACTCGAAATCCTCCACCAACCAGGTAGTGACGGGGGGTACGGGTTTCGGAGCCGGTGTAGGCGATGGGGGTCGCTCCTTCGCGGGAGGCGAAGAAGCGTCGATACAGCCCGCGCCAGCGGCGAGCAGCACGATGAGCCCCAAGCTCGCTTCGCGGACGAAACTGATGACCGTGCGACGCATTCGACGGCGGAGGGTAGGACAAAGCTCGGAGCGCGCGCTACACTCCTTCCGTCAGTCACTCTTTGCCCGCCGTTACTGGCGAGCCATGCTTTTCGCTTGTTCAGCTTCAGAGGTTAGATGCGTCAGATTCGGATCTGCGCCCAGTTGTGGATGACCGCGCTGGCCGTCCTCGCATGCAGCGGCGGCGAGTTCGCGAGCAATGACGAGTTTAGCAGCGCCGGCGCAGAAGCGGGCGCGGACGCGGGCCCTACTTCAGAGGTCCCGCAGCCGAGCGACGACAAAGGATCGCAGGGCGGGTCGCGAGGCCTGAGCATCGGCGGAGGCAGCCTCGCGGGGGCGGCCAACACCGGCGGCGCCGCGAGCACCGGCGGCGGGGCCAGCAGCGCGGGGACGACGTCTGTTCCGCCGACGGCTGGCGGCGCCAAGGCGGAGGAATGCGCGACCGGGAGCGTGACCATCCGCATGCTACCGAGCCCCAAGCTCCCGAAGGACTACTTGTGTGACGCGAGCTGCGGCACGGGTTGGCTCACGATCACGGACGCAGAAGGCGCCACCGCCTTCTCCATCTCGGCGGCGTGCGGGACCGCTAGTTGCGATACGTGCGAGGTCCAGACGTGCGGCGCCGCCCCTTGCTTGCCCACCGCCCTCACCGGCGCCGGCAGCGAAGTGGTGTGGAACGGCCAGTACCTGGCGAAGGACACGTGCGGGGACCACATGGCGTGTCAACGCCAAGCGTGCGTGAAGCCGGGCAAATACAAGGCGCGGGCCTGCGCAGCGTTGAACCAGGGCGAGTCGAGCTACGGCTGCACGCCCCAGGAGGCCCAGCTGTGCGCCGAAACCGAGTTCGAGTTTCCGTCGGAGCAGCAAGTGGTCCTGCTCCTGGAAAACTAGAGCGGAACTTGGCGTGGAATCTGGGATCCCGAGCCAGGGCTCGGGCGCTCAACAATTCTTCACCCCGCCCCGACAACGCCCTTCACATTCACGCCCGACGTTTCCGATGAAGCCGGCCCCGCCCCCACGGCGAGCCGGCACGAAAGGAACGTCGGAATGTTTGGTTTTTTCATAGGTACGGCGTGTTTGATTGGCCTCGTGGCGGTAGCGCGGCGCGGGCGGCACCGCCATTTCGGCGGGTGGCACCGCGGTCGCGGAGGTTTTGGCGGCAGGTTCTTCCTGCGCCGCGTCCTGGAGCGGCTCGACACCACACCGGGTCAGGAAAAGGTCATCCGTGAGGCCATTCACGACCTCAAGGAGGACGCCTCCGGCCTCCGCGGGGAGATGCGTGGCACACGGAGCGAGCTGGCGGAGGCTCTGCGTGCGCCAGAGCTCGACAAGGAGTCGATCGATCGCGTCTTCGCGAAGCACGACGAGCTCATCGAGAAGCTTCGCGCGTCGCTGCTCGACACTGCGGAGAAGGTGCACACGACGCTGGACGACCAGCAGCGCAAGCGGCTCGCCGACATGATCGAATCCGGGCCCATGCGCTACGCGGGTTGCTGAAAGGAGCGAGCCGATGCGCAGGAAATTAGCGATGCTCTTGTTGGCGACGGGCGCGGTCCTCGGCTTCGGGGCGGGTTTCGCCCGGCTCCACGCCGGCCCTGGATACTTCGGCCGCGGCCGGCACGGAGACTTCGAGCGCCGAGTGGCGGACGCGTGCACGGAATCCGCGCTGCGCGTCTACGGTCAAAAGGCCGGCGTAGGGCCCAAACCGTGACCGCAGCCGTGATGGTAGGGCTCGAGGCTTTTGCTGCCGAGAGCCCTACGCCGGGCCAGCGACCCGTGGCATCCTCGGCGCGTGCCATGGACCTGAACGTGCTCATCGTGGACGACGACGAGCGACTCTACGAGCTGCTCGCGCAGTACTTGGCTGAAAACGGAGTGATCGCCAAACGAGCAGCTACCGGCCCGCTCGGCCTCAGAGCGCTGGAGAGCGGCGAGTCGTACGACGCCGTGCTGCTCGACGTGATGCTTCCGGGGCTGGACGGGCTGAGCCTGCTCAAGCGTCTCCGGGAGAAGAGCCAGATCCCCGTCATCATGCTCACGGCCAAGGGCGACGAGACCGATCGCGTCGTCGGTCTTGAGCTCGGCGCAGACGACTACCTGGCGAAGCCGTTCAGCCCGCGCGAGCTACTCGCACGGCTGCGGGCGGTGCTGCGGCGAACGCAGGTAGACCCGAACAAGGAGCAGCTCTCGGTGGGCAGCATGTCGTTCGACGTCGCCGCCCGCAGCGTGCTGCGCGACGGGCGAGCGGTCGAGCTCACCGGCTTGGAGTTCGACCTGCTGCTCGCCCTCGCGCGGCGTGCCGGTCGCGTCGTGCCGCGCAGCAACCTGCTGGAGCTGGCGGGTCGCAACGACGTGAACGTCAGTGACCGCACGGTGGACGTCCACGTTTCGCACATCAGAAAGAAGCTCGGAGACGACGACGCGGTGCTGCTCAAGACCGTACGCGGGGTCGGCTACGTGCTGACGCGCGAATGAGCCTGCGCGCGCTCCACCGCCGACACCGGCAATTTCACCGACGCCACGATTTCAAGCTGCAGCGGCGGCTTTTTTGGTGGTTCGGCTTCACGACGTTCATGACCTGCTGCGTCGCCTTCGGGGTGATGCGGCTCGTATCCCCGGATGCCCACGGCTGGCGCAAGGACGCCCAGAGGCTCGAGCAGTTCGCTTCTGGCCGCTTCGCGCAGGTGTGGACGGACGCGGCCGCCCGGCGAGAGCTGACAGAGGCGGTCGCGCAAGCTTTCGACGCGTCGCTGCGGGTAGAGGATACCGGGGGCCAGCTGCTGGAGTCGGTGGGTACGGAGTGCCACGAGGGCGCGGTGAAGCTGGAGGTCAAGCGCGGAGGTATCGCTCTGGGCACCGTGCACGGCTGCCTCCACAGCCGGGGGCCGCGCTGGTACGCGGGCGTCGCGACGCTGTTCGCGGCCTTTCTCACGATTTGGGCGGCTACCGGCAAGCTCGCTCGATACATCACGCGGCCTCTTCAAGACCTCACGCGCGTCACGCGCGAGATCGGCGAGGGCAAGCTCGAGAGCCGCGTGCGGCTCGGATACCACCACAAGGGCGAGGTGGGGATCCTGGCCGACTCCATCAACGAGATGGCGAAGCGCATAGAACGCCAGCTCAAGGATCAACGGGAGCTGCTGGCGGGCGTTTCGCACGAAATCCGCAGCCCGCTCGCCCGTTTGCGCGTGCTCGCGGAGCTGCTCCAGGGCGGCTCCCCCACCCCGGACCTCCACTACAAAATCGAGAGGGAGGTAGCCGACATCGACGACCTCGTCGGCAAGCTGCTCGCGAGCTCCCGGCTGGATTTCGAGGCGCTGGACTTGCAGGTGCTGTGCGCGCGTGACGTCGCGCTGCGTTCTTTGGAACGAGCGGGTCTACCGCCGCATCTCCTGACCGACACCTCCCTCGAGGCTACCGTCCGCGGCGACGCAACTCTGCTCGCTCGTGCACTAGGTAACTTGCTGGAAAACGCGCAGCACCACGCGGGCGGAGTCGAGTCCCTCACTCTGAGAGCGAGCGAGACCCACGTTTGTTTGGACGTGGCCGACCGAGGCCCGGGGCTCTCCGAGCAAGCCCTCTCCCACGGCTTCGACCCGTTTTACCGCGGGTCCAGGGACGGGCAAACGTCGTCTCGTGGCGCGCTGGGCCTCGGGCTTTCGCTCGTGCGGCGCATCGCACGAGCTCACAGCGGCGACGCCACTATCACGAATCGACCCGAAGGCGGGGCGGTCGCAACGCTCACGCTCCCCCGAGCTCGAGAGGCGTGAGCGGACCGCTTCGCGTGCGCGGCTCGCGTCATCACGACCGCGCTTCTGCGACCTGCGCTTCAGTGGGGCGCGGCTCATCCGCATTCCCCGGCCTGACTTTGACCAACAGAGCGACCACACCGCCAACGAAGACGAGCAGGGCCAGCAAGCGCATTCCCCAGTCGTGCGAGCCCAAGTGCTTCTCCGACCACCCCATGATGTAGGGGCCGCAAACGCCGCCCAAGTTTCCGAGCGCGTTGATCAAAGCGATGGCGCCCGCAGCCGCGGTTCCGCTCAAAAAGGTCGTGGAGAGGCCCCAGAAGGGTGCGACCGCGCTCCACCGACCTGCGACTACGAAGCCCAGCGCGACCACGCTCACGGCCGCAGGCGGACCGAGGCTCGCCACCAACAGGCCCCCCGCCGCCCACCAGACTGCCAGCGCGTAGTGCCACCTCCGCTCCCCGCGGCGATCCGATGAGCGGCCGTACGGCCCCATGATCACGATCGCGAAGACCGCGGGAATGCCCGTGATGCAACCGACCGCCAACGAGGAAGCGCCCTCGAACGAGCGCTTGATGAGCGTGGGCAAGAAGAAATCCAAGCCGTAGCCGACCAGCACGTGCGTGAAGTAGACGAAGCTCAGCACCAGCACGCGCGGATCCCTGAGCGCCTGCGCGAAGGACGTGTGAGCGCTGGGGCCTGCCGCGATGCGATCTCGCTCCAGCCGCTGTGCGAGCCAATTCTTCTCGCTCGCGTCGAGCCACTTGGCCTCTTTTGGACCGTTCGGCAAACGCAGCAACACGACGAAGCCGAGGACGAGCGACGGCAGCGCCTCCAGCAAAAACAACCATTTGTAGCCGCGAAGGCCCGCCACGCCGTCCAGCCCCAAGAGCAGACCGGACAGCGGCGCGCCGATGACGCCAGTGCCGGCCGCCGCCATCATGAACAGCGCGATCGTGCGCGAGCGGTAGGCGCTCGGGAACCACTGGGTCAGGTAATAAATCACCCCCGGGAAGAAGCCTGCTTCCGCGGCACCGAGCAGGAAACGCAGCACGTAGAACGACGCCTCACCCTGAACGAAGGCGAAGGACGCGCTGATGATCGACCAGGTGATCATGATGCGCGCGATCCAGCTCCGCGCCCCCACCCGCGCCAAAATCAGGTTGCTCGGCACCTCGAACAGGAAGTACCCGAGGAAAAAAATGCCGGCCCCGAGTGAATACACCTCCGCGTCCATGGCCAGGTCCCGCTGCATTTGCTCTTTGGCAAACCCGACGTTCACCCGGTCCAGGAAGGCCGCCATGAAGCAGATGCAAAGGAACGGCACGACTTTCCAGGTGATCTTGCGCATCAGCCGCGCTTCGAGCTGCGGCGACGTTTCGGTCGGGGTCTTCACGTGATTCTTTCCGCCTTGACAGGTGCATACCCAGAGCACGGCTGTGCGGACGCTGCGACTGGGCCGGCTGCGGAGAGTTTGTCTGACTTGTTCAGCGGGTAACTTCGTCTCAACTTAGACAAATGGGGCACAGCGCCACACGCCACACCGCCTCGTGACTAGATACACCACCCCTCGCTTCTTCGGACCTGCGACCAAGCATCAATTCGGCTCTGTCCGTTTTTGGCACGCCATGTGCTCTCGCTGCACCAGGCGATGGAACAGGAAATCAGCGCTCCCATCTCGGAGTTAGCCCCCGTCAAGCAGCAACTGCCGCGCATGGTCGTGGGGATCGGCGCGTCGGCGGGCGGTCTCGAAGCGCTCGAGGCGTTCTTCGAACAAGTCCCCATCGATTCGGGCATGGCGTTCGTCGTCGTTCAGCACCTGTCGCCGGACTTCCGCAGCCTGATGGACGAAATCCTCGCGCGCCGGACCAACTTGCCCGTGCACCTGGTGGAAGACGGCGTCACCGTCGAGCCGGATCGCATCTACCTGATCCCCGCGAAGAAGGAGATGATCATCGCGCAGGGTCGGCTCCTCCTGAGCGATCGCGGTCACGACCAAGAGCTCTCGCTGCCGATCGACGTGTTCTTCCGCTCGCTGGCGCAAGACTGTGAGAGCCGAGCGGTGGCGGTCGTGCTCTCCGGCGGCGGAAGCGACGGCTCGCGCGGCATCTGCGACGTCCACGACGCAGGTGGCCTCGTGCTCGTCCAGGATCCGGACAGCGCGCAGTTCGACGGCATGCCTCGCACCTCGCGTGACGCGGGCGTCGCGGACGCCATTTTGCCGCCTCAGGAGATGCCGAGATTCCTGCTCTCCCACGGCTCCGACCCGAGCTCGCGCCGCTCGAGCGCCGAGGCTGGCGACCACGGCATGACCGCGGTCTATCGCATGCTCGAAAAGGAGTACGGCATCGACTTCACCCACTACAAGCCGAGCACGGTCACCCGCCGCATCGAGCGCCGGCTTCAGCTCTCGCGAGCCGAGAACATCGACGACTACGTCAAGCGACTGCGCAGCGAGCGCGAAGAGATGGACGTTCTCTACCGCGACCTGCTGATCGGCGTCACCCGCTTCTTCCGAAACGAGGAGGCGTTCTCGCTGATGGAGCAGCGGGTGCTTCCAGAGCTGTGGCAGAGTCTACCCAAGGGTGCTCCGCTGCGCGTCTGGGTGACCGGGTGCGCGACGGGCGAAGAAGTTTACTCGCTCGCGATTCTGTTGTTCGAGCTTGGGCAACAGCTCGGCGAGCGTCCGATAAAAATCTTCGCCACGGACGTGCACCGCGGCTCTCTGGAAGTGGCGACGCGAGCGCTCTACGACGAGCAAGCGGTAGCGGGCGTGTCGCCGGAGCGGCTGGAGCGGCATTTCTTGCGGCGGGGTCACAGCTACCAGGTGTCGCCGGAGCTGCGGCAGATGGTCGTATTCGCGCAGCACAACGTCATCAAAGACGCGCCCTTCACGCGCGTGCACTTGGTCAGCTGCCGCAACATGCTCATCTACCTGCAGCCGGCGGTGCAGCAGCGTGTGCTCAGCCTCTTTCACTTCGCGCTCACGCTCGGCGGGGTGATGTTCCTCGGACCGAGCGAGAGCCCGGGCACGCTCGTTCACGACTTTTCGACGGTGGACAAGCACTGGCGCATCTACAAGAAAGCAAGCGAGTCACGGATGCCGGTGGACACCCGCCCGCAGCTCTCGCCCCGAAGCCAGCGGCAGCCCAGCGCCCCGGCGCTTCGAGCGACCAGCACTCCGCCTCGGTACTCTGCGCCGCAGCTCCTCGGCGTCTACGACACGCTACTCGCCGAGATGATGCCGCCGAGCTTGCTCATCAACGATGTAGGTGAGCTCGTGCACGTGTTCGGCGGCGCCAGCAAATTCCTCCGCCTGCAGGAGGGCCGGCAAGGCCTAAACGTGCTGGATTTGGTGGACGGCGAGTTGAAGACGGTGCTGGCAGGCGGGTTGAAGCGCGCCCTCAAGCTCGCCACCCCTCTCACGTTCCGAAGCGTGCACGTCTTGGACGGCGCATCCAGCGGCCACTACAAGGTGACGGTGAGGCCGATGCGCGTTCCGAGCGTCGGCGTGCCTCACTTTCTCATCTCCTTCGAGGTGAACGAGCTGGATTCGGACCCGAAAACGCCGCCGACGGAGGTCGACGTGGGCGAGGTCTCGCGAGAGCAGCTCGCGCTGCTCGAGGCCGAGCTCAAATACACGAAAGAGAACCTGCAGACGGCGACCGAAGAGGTCGAGACCAGCAACGAGGAGCTGCAAGCGGCCAACGAGGAGCTGCTCGCCTCCAACGAAGAGCTGCAGAGCACGAACGAAGAGCTCCAGAGCGTGAACGAGGAGCTTTACTCGGTGAACGCCGAGTACCAGCGCAAAATCAGCGACCTGACCGAGCTGGCCAACGACATGGAGAACCTGCTGGCCAGCACCGACATCGGCACCGTGTTTTTGGACGCGCAGCTCCGCATTCGTAACTTCACGGCGCGGGCGGCCGAGATTTTCCACCTCCTCCCGCACGACATCGGCCGGCCCATCGAGAACCTCACTCACAGCATGGATTATCCGGAGCTGGCCGGGGACTTTCGCAAAGTGCTCGCGAACGGCACCCCCATCGAAAAGGAGCTTCGCGGCGGAAAGGAGCGCGTTTTCTTTGCGCGCATCCTGCCCTACCGCGCCAAGGGGGCGGTGGACGGCGTCGTCCTCACCCTGGTGGACGTGAGCAGCCTCAAGCTCGCCGAGGATCAGCTGTTCCACGAGCGGTATTTGCTCAACAGCCTCCTCGCGAGCGTGCCCGACGCGATCTATTTCAAGGACGCGCGCGGGCGGTTCATTCGCGCCAACCACGCGCTCGCGGCGCGGCTCGGGCTCGCGGATCCGAGGCAGGCCGTGGGCAAAACCGGCTTCGAGCTGCCCGGCTATCAGAACGCCCTCAGCGTGCACCAGCAGGACGACGTGGTGTTGCGCTCGGGCGCAGCTCAGCACTACGAGCTCGAGCGGCGCGATGGGCCCGACGGTCACGAAGCCTGGGATCTCGTGACGCGCCTGCCCCTCAACGACGCCGGCGGCAATATCGTCGGTATCATCGGCATCTTCCGGGACGTGACCGCGCAGAAGCGCAGCGAACAGCGGATCGTGGAAGCGGTGGCCCGACGTGACCAGTTCCTGGCCATGCTGTCGCACGAGCTCCGCAATCCGCTCGGCGCGATGGTGACAGCGGCTCAGCTGCTGGAAGCCCAGGGGGAAGACGCGCCCACGGAGCGCCGCCGGCGCCTGCTGGACGTACTGATGCGCCAGTCGAAACAGATGGCGCGCCTCCTCGACGACCTCCTCGAGGCGAGCCGCGTAACCCAGGACAAGATCGAGCTGCGGAAACGCACCGTCGACATTCGCCCCATCGTCAGCGAATCCGTCGATGCGGCCAGAGAGCTGATGCAAACGCGGCAGATCGAGCTAGAGTTGCACCTCGGCGAGCGGCCAATCGTCGTCGACTGTGACCCCGCCCGTCTGCAACAAATTTTGGCGAATCTGCTCAACAACGCTGCCAAGTACACGCCCATCGGGGGCCACGTGCAGGTGCGCGCAGAGGTCTCCGGGAACATGGCCGTCCTCCGAGTCAAGGATGACGGCATGGGCATCCCCAAGGACACCCTCGCGGAAGTGTTCGAGCTGTTCGTGCAGTCCACCCGCACGCTGGACCGCGCCGAAGGCGGCCTCGGCGTCGGCCTCACGCTCGTACGTGGCTTGGTGGAGCGCCACGGCGGCAGCGTGGAAGCGCACAGCGACGGCGCTGGCCAGGGCAGTGAGTTCATCGCCCGGCTCCCCCTTTCAACCGACTCGCCCGCATCGATCTCCGACTCGCCAGAGGCAAAACCCATGTTCAATAGTGATCTCCCCCCCTTGAAGGTCGTCATCGTCGAGGACAACGACGACAGCCGAATGATGCTTTGCGAGCTGCTCGAGCTCTCGGGCTTCGAGTGCCACACGGCGTCCACCGGTCGGCTCGGCGTCGACGTCATCACGGAGCTGACTCCGGACGTCGCGCTCGTGGACATCGGTCTGCCAGAGCTGGACGGTTTGGAGGTCGCCAAGCTGCTGCGGCAGGACCCGAAGCTGGAAAAGCTCTTGCTCATCGCTCTCACCGGCTACGGTCAGCGCGAGGACCGCGAGGCCGCGCGCCGGGCCGGTTTCGACACCCACCTGGTCAAGCCCGTGGATTTCGACGCCCTCCTGGGCCTGCTCCGCGCTCACGCCGCCAAGCGAACGCGCGCAGAGCCCAGCCTGGCCGACACCCTACCGGCCACCTGAAGGGTTCTTCACTGCAGGCGGGCCGCTTGCTAGAGCCCGAGGTCGTTCGCAGCGGCCTCGGGTATGCTGCGCCCCGATGACGCCCTTGGCGCTGGAGCTCGCTCGGCTATCCGCCGAGGAAATGGTCAGCGCGCTCGGCGTCCGTCATGAGCGGGGGCCGCTCCGTCGCGGACTGCGGTTGCCCTTTCTCGCGCTGTCACGACCGCTCGGTCGAACATTGGCGAGCATGGACGCAGATATGGGCGCGCTCGGATTGCCGGAGGCGGCGAGGCGCGCGCTGACGCGCTTCGGCGTCCAGCTGCGCGTCACTGGTGCCGCGCGGGCGCCTGGGCCCTGCCTCGTGCTGTCCAACCACCCGGGGGCTTACGACGCGCTCGCCCTGATGGCGGCGCTCGAGCGTAGGGACCTGCTCATTTTGGCCGCGGATCGCGTGTTCTTGCGGGCGCTGCCCCGGCTTTCCGACCACCTCGTCTTCGTCGGGGAGACGCCCAGCGAACGCGCGAGCGCTCTGAAGCGCGCGCTCCGCAGCCTGCGGCGAGGCGGGGCGGTGCTGCACTTTCCGGCTGGCTGCATCGAGCCGGACGCCGCGTTCGCGACGGATCGCGCGCGCCTGCTCGAGCCGTGGCGCCCCGGCGTAGGTACGCTGCTCCGCGCGGCGCGGCAGCACGGAGCGGCCGTGCTCGTCGCCGGCGTGCGCGGTGTGCATTCACCCCGTGCGAAGGCGTGGGCCGTCAACCGCTGGGCGGAAGCTCACGGAGTGACCACGCTCTGCCCGCTGCTCCAGCTCGTCGGCAAGCTGAAGGACGTGACGACGCGCGTGCACCTGGACGCCGCGTTGGCAGGAGAAGACGAGGCTGCGCTCCGGGAACGCTTGCGCGACGCGGCCGCTTTCCACGGCGACGCCTCGGACTCAGCCACCCCATGAAGCGCGCAGGCACAGCGCGGTGTCGCGCCAGCGCGGGAGCACCTCCGCCGCTTCCCAGGCGCTGCGACGCAGGCGCGCGCGAAGCGGGCCATCACCGATGAAGGCGCTCAAAGTCGCCGCGAGCGCGAAGCGATCGTCGGGCTCGTAGAGGAGCCCGGCGCCGGTGCGGCTCACCAGCTGCTCCGCGGCGCCCACGCGTGCGGCGATGACCGGTACGGAAGCCCACAGAGCCTCGCTCAGGACCATGCCGTAGCCTTCCAACGCCGAAGGCAGGACCAGCGCGTCCGCCTGAGCCAACTGCTCGGCCACGCCCTCCGCGGGCAGCGGCCCCAAGAAGCGCACGCGGCGCCCCAGCCCCGTTTGCGATACGTACGCGCGAACCTCCGCTGCGTAGTCCGGCTCCAGCTCGCTCCCGACGAGGACCAGCTCCGCGCTCGCGAAGGTCAAGCTCGCGAACGCCTCGCACAGCTCCAGCACGCGCTTGCGCCGTAAGATGTTGCCCACGAAAAGTAAGCGCAGCAGCGCCGAGCTCGGCTCCTGACCGCCGGTGTCAGGCCGCGGCATTCGGTCGGCCCCCGGCTCGGCCACCGCGGCGTGCCGGGCGATGCGTTCCGCGAACAGGCGATCTGCGGTGACGTGACTGGTGGCCACGCACACGTCCGCCGCGCTCACCGTCGCGCGCTCGAGGGCGAGCACGGCGTCGCGTTCGGGGCCGGGCGGGTGCTCCCACGCGGTCAGGTGATGGATGAGGAGCACGCGCCGCGGGCCGCCCTCTGCCCGCTGAAACAGAGGCAAGAGCTCCCGAAAGCAGAGCTCATCCCCCACCACGACGTCGAACCCTGCGCCGCGCAGCTCAGGGAGGTCCGATTGGCCCGGCGTGAGCGAAAGCACCGTCACCTCGTCCCCCAGCCCGCGGAGCTGCTCGACCACGAGGCGATCGTAAATGTAGCCGCCGCTCACCTGCTCCAAGGAGCCATACACGACGAAGGCAATGCGCGAGGTCACGCCGCGCCTCCCGGCAGCGCGAGCTCGAAGCTCGCCCACGCCACGGGCGACTCACGCAGCACTACGCGGAGGCTCGCGGGAGCCGGGGGCGCGGCATCCGGGGGCAGAGCCGCCACTTCGGCCGCCACCGCGCGCGCCAGGTGCTCTGCCACGCGCTCGGTCGTGGAGGTGCGGCCCGGGAACGCAGGGTGGTCGTCCAGATTGCTGTAGTCCAGCGCGGCGAGCACCGTGCGGAGAATGCTGCGAAGCGCGCCGATGTCCATCACGACGTGGTGCGGCCCGAGCGCGGGCGTGCGCACCGTGACCTCCACGCCGTAGGTGGCGCCGTGCAGCCGCTGCGCCGGACCGAAGAACGGATCCGCGAAGCTATGGGCGATCATGACGTGGTCGGAGACACCGAGACAAAACATGCCGCCAAGCCCTTAGCACTAGCCCGCGTAGTCAAAAACGATTTGCAGCGACTCCGCCGGCGACCGAGAGAGCCGCGCGTAGACGGCCGGAGCCTCCGAAAAGGGGACGGGAGCCGCAACGAGGGCGTCTAGCCGCGGATTTTGCAGCAAATCCGCGACCAACGCGAAGCGCCTGTCGAACGACCAGCCCGCCGAACGCGAGGGCGGGAGCCGCGACACTTGGCTGGCCCGAAGCGTGAGCCGGCGACGGTGAAAGTCTGCACCCAGCGGCACCTCCGCCACCCTCGCTCCGTAAAAGGACGCGACGACTATCGTGGCCTCGTCGCGAGCAAGCGCGATGGCTCGAGCCAAGCACGAAGGATTGCCCGTCGCCTCGATGACCACGTCCGCGCAAGCGCTGGGGGCTAGCTCCTCTGGGGTGACCGCTTCGTCCACGCCCAGCTCGAGGGCGGCGACGCGGCGCACCGCGGACGGCTCCACGACGCGCACGAGGTGGGCCCCGCAACGCTTCGCAAGCCAGCCGACGAGACAGCCAACCACGCCCCCGCCCAAGACCACGACTTCGTCCCCCAACGTGATGCCAGCGTCCCAGGCGACATTGACCGCGGTTTCCAGGTTCGCGGCCAGCACCGCGCGCTGCGGCGGCACCCCTTTCGGCAAAGCACGAGCGCGCGCGCCCTCGTAGACGTGCTCGTCGCCGTGAGGCAAGAGCCCGAAGACGCGAGTGCCAGGGGCATGCTGCTCGCTCCTCGACTCGGTGACCTCCCCCACCCAGGCGTAGCCGTACCGTCGGGGATAGGTGAGAGCGCCGGGCGCGTCGAGTGAGGGATCGAACGGCGTGGGTCCTTCACCGTTGAAAAGGAGGAGCTCGGTGCCCTGGCTGATGCCGGAGGCGAGCGCGCGCGCGCGGAGCTGCCCGGGCGCGAGCACGGCGATGCTACCCGCCTCACGTAGCTCCACGCGGCCCGGGCCGGTGAACCAAAGCTCTCGCGGCATCAGCCGCTCCAAGCAGGGTATGCGATGTCGCCCCGTAGCAAGAAGCTCGACCCGACCCGCTCCAGCACGGGCTGCTCCAAGCGCGGAGCCTGCGCGATACCGGGTACGCCGAGCTCGCGCAGAGCGGGCGTTCCTTCCGCGCCCAGCCAAACCGGCGCGATCTCCAGCGCCGCGCGGTCCGCGAGCCGCGCGCGCAAGAACGAGGTCAACACGCGCGCGCCGCCTTCTACGAGCAAGCGCCGCACGCCCCGCTCGTGCAAGGCGCGCAGCGCTTCCGGCAAGGAGACGCGGCCTTGGGGATCCGCCGGAAGAAGAGCAACGCTCGCCCCAAGCTCCACGAGCGCACGGCGGCGCTCCGCGCTGGCCCGCTCGGCGCTGGCGAGCACCACCACCGCGCCCGCCCCCAACGCCGGCGCGAGCAAGCGAGCGGTGAGTGGAATGCGAAGCGCGGAGTCCAGCACCACCCGAAGCGGCCGCCCAGCGCCCGGCCCCCGCGCGGTGAGCAAGGGGTCGTCGTGCAATAGCGTTTCGATGCCGACCAGCACCGCGTCGTTTTCACCGCGAGCCTGATGGGCGCAGACGACGCCCTCCTCACCGCTCAAGATCACGCGCTGCGCGGCGGGACCGAGCCCAATACGGCCGTCCAGCGACTGAGCGAAGTGAAGCGTCACGAGTGGCCGCGTCATGCGCTCAGCGACTCGCTTTCCGCGTTGACCCGATCCCTGGCATCGAGGACAAGGCTTACCATGCCGACGGTAAGGCTCGTCATCTCCACGACCAAAAAACTGGCCTCGCAAGTCAGCGACGCGCTGTTCGCGGCCGGCGCCGGCGGTTTGGAGGAGCGCCCGGGGCGCGGGGCGACGCTCGTAGCCTACGGTGAAAGCAAAGCCGAGCTGGACGCGCTCTGGAAACGAGCAGAGCGAGTGCTCGTCGGCGCGCTGGCGAAGAAGGACGTGCCGGTCGCGCGCTTGGAGGTGGACGAGGCGGAAGATTGGCGCACCGCGTGGACCGAGCACCTTCGCCCCGTCGCCCTCACGCGACGGCTGATTCTCGCGCCCAAAACCGGCACTCCGCCGGCGCTCCGCAAGGGTCAGCAGCTGATATCGTACCAGCCCGCGCTCGCCTTCGGGGATGGCGACCATGCGACGACGCGCATGGCCGCGCGCGCCATCGAAGCTCACTACCAGCGCGCGCCGGGGGGCGCCCTTTTGGACATCGGCGCGGGCACCGGTGTGCTGTCGTTCGTGGCGGTGCTGAGCGGCGCGGTGCGCGCGCTGGGTACGGATATCTCGGCCGAGGCGGTGGAGGCCGCGCAGCAAAACGCGGAGCTGAACGGTTTGTCGCGGCGCACGCGCTTCGTGAACGCGAGCGCACCGGTCCGCGGCAACTTCGACCTCTGCGTCGTGAACATCGAGCTCAGACCGCTGCTCCTGGTGCTCGGCTCGCTCCCCGCCGCAGCGCGTCGTGCGCCGAGGCTGCTGGTCACCGGCTTTTTGGACTCGCAGCTGGGCGAGGTTCGAGCCGCGGTGGGTGCGGCGGGGTTTCGGCTCGTTTCGAGAAAGGCCGAAGGCGCGTGGCGTCTGCTGACCGCCGAGAAAATCGGCTGAGGCCTTGCCAGGCGCCCTATTCCGAGGTTACTTGGACGTGCGGGTCAGAAGCTGAGGTTCAAGTTTCATGACTCCCCTGTTTTCGCTCGAAGGCCAGGTCGCGGTGGTGACCGGCGGTGCTTCCGGTATTGGTAAGGCTCTCTCGCTCGGTCTCGCGGCCGCGGGCGCGCACGTGGTCCCCACCTCGCGTCGTGAGGCGGAGGTCACCGCGGCGGCCGAGGAAATCCGCGCGCTGGGGCGGCGGTCACTCGCGATCACGTCGGATGTGACGAGTCGCGCCTCGCTCGAGCAGTTGCGGGACGTCGTCCTCGCAGAGCTCGGCCGCGTGGACATTCTGATCAACTGCGCCGGGCGAATTCAGCGCATTCCTACGCTCGAAATGAGCGAAGAGCTGTGGAACGGCATCATGGACACGAACGCCACCGGCACGCTGCGCGCGTGTCAGGCTTTCGGTCCCACGATGCTGGAGCGCGGCTACGGGCGCATCGTCAACATCGCGTCCCTCAACAGCTTCGTCTCGTTCCACGAGGTGGCAGCGTACGCCGCGAGCAAGGGAGCGGTTGCCGCGCTCACCCGCTCGCTAGCGGTGGAGTGGAGCGCGCGCGGCGTGTGCGTCAACGCGATCGCGCCCGGCGTCTTTCGCACCGCCTTCAACGAGAAGCTGCTGGACGGCACGGAGCGCGGTCGCGAGCTGTTGATGCGTACGCCGATGAAGCGCTTCGGAAAGTTCGACGAGCTCGTGGGGGCGGCGCTGTTCTTCTCTTCTCCCGCGGCGAGCTTCGTCACCGGGCAGATCCTCGCGGTAGACGGCGGATTTCTAGCCAGCGGCGTGAACCAGTAAGCCCACCGCACCCCGGGCGCGGTTTTCGGGCCATAACCAGGCCATGAAGCTCGTCGCCGCGCCCAACGCGCTCAAAGGCAGCTTGTCGTCTTTCGACGCGGCCGCCGCGATCGCGGCCGGTGCGCGGCGCGCGCGGCCCGACGCAGAGGTCGTGGAGCTTCCGATCGCAGACGGCGGCGACGGCACCGCGGAGGTCGTCTGCCGCGCTCGCGGCGGGACTTTTCGCGAGGTCCCTGCGCTGGACCCACTGGGCCGCGTCCGTACCGCGCGCTACGCTTGGTTGACGGACGGCACGGCCGTCGTGGACGTGGCCACCGCTTCTGGGCTCGCTCTGCTGGGCGAGCACGAACGGAGCGCAATGCGCGCGACGAGCTTCGGTACCGGGCAGCTGCTGCGCGCAGCGCTCGAGAGCGGCGCGCAGCGCATCGTGCTCGGGGTCGGAGGCAGCGCCTCCGTGGATGGCGGCGCGGGCGTGCTCCAAGCCTTGGGCGCTCGCTTGCTGGACGACTCCGGGCAAGACCTGCCCGCTGGCGGCGCGGCGCTGCGGGGGCTCGCCCGGATCGATCTCAGCGGTCTGACTCCCCGCGCCCGAAGCGTGCCGATCGAGGTAGCGTGCGACGTCGACAGCCAGCTGCTCGGGGAGCACGGCGCCGCGCGGCTGTTCGCGGCGCAGAAGGGTGCCTCCCCCAACGAGGTGGAGGAGCTGGAGCGCGCACTGACCCGCTACGCCGCGATCGTCGAGCGTGACTTCGGGCAAAACGTCCGAGCGCTCCCGAGTGGTGGAGCGGCGGGAGGAATCGCGGCCGGTTTGGCCGGCGTGCTGGGGGCCCGGCTGCGACCGGGCGTGGATTGGGTGCTGGACGCCCTTGGGTTCGAGCACGTGCTCGCCGGCTCCTCGCTCTGCTTGACCGCCGAAGGGCAGCTCGATTCACAGAGCCTGCGCAACAAAGGCCCGCTCGGAGTGGCTCGGCGCGCAGCCGCTCGCGGTGTCAAGGTCGTCGTTCTGAGCGGAAGCATCGCGCCCGACGTGCGGCCCGAGCAATTTCCGGACGTGACCGCGATGTTCTCGATCTGTTCGCAGCCTTCGAGCCTCGACCAGGCGATGAGCCAAGCGCGCTTGCTCTTGGAGTCCTGCGCGGAGCAGGTCGTCCGGTTGTTCGGTGCGGCGGCGACAAGCGCGAGACCAGAGCTACCTGAAAGCCGGGCTTGATTCTGGGGTCAAACCTTCAGCAAAGCTTCGCTCACGCGCCTGCCGCCGCCGTAACCCCGGGGAGTAGCAAGCCTCATGCCTTTGTCACAAGCGCGAGAAGTCAGCGGCAACGCGGCTTAAGTGCCAACGTGTGCCAATGGGACCGAGGCGAAGCGCGACACGTCAGCCGCCGCTTTCCAGCTTGGCGCGCGTCTGCCCGGCGCGCTCCCAGTACAGAGCCGCGAGCGGCTGGCAAGACGGCGAGCAAATCGTCGCCGCTTGCTCCGACCATTCCATGTACTCGCGCTTGCGCTCTTCCGTCCAGTTGGGAGGCAAGAGCTTGATGTTGCTCGCTAGGTCCGCCAGCTTGATGACGTGGACGAGAGCCTCCGCCTGAGGCAGCTCCTCCAGCGCGATCTGGCGACGCTGGCGGCGGGGCAAGGCCTTGTCGTCGGACAGTGCTTGCACGAACCGGCAGACGCGCGGGCCGAAGCGCTCGGTGACCTCCTCTGCGGTGGTCGGAGTGTCCTCCAGTACGTCGTGGAGGACGGCCGCAATCAGCACCTCCACGTCGTGCACCTGCCCCACGTTGGCCACGAGCGACGCGACCTCGATGAGGTGGTTCACGTAGGGAGCCGCATCCGGCCCCTTGCGCCGCTGAGCGCTGTGCCGGACCGCTGCGAAATCGAGCGCTTCCAGAAGCCGAGGAATTGCCACCTGACGATACGCTACCAGAGCTGGAAGCCGGCCCGAACCGCGAAACTGTAACGCGCATGCTTCCGGCGCGTTCCGAGGGCGTGGCCAAATCGCGCAAATGGGCAGGAAATCGGCGGGTCTGGGCGCCTCGGGGACTTGCTGTGGAAGCATGGTCCATGCGACACCGAAACTCGTGAAACCCGCCGAAGCTCGCCCCGAAGACCGCGCCCTTCAAGACGATATGCGATGGCTCGCCTCCCTGCTCGGGCGCGTCATTCAGCGCCTGCAGGGAGACGCGGTCTTCCGAGCGGTGGAGGACCTTCGGGTGGCCTGCCGGGCGCGCCGTAGGGGGGACCCGACCGCGCCGTCCTTGCGCGACTTGCTGTCCAAGGTGGACGCGCTGCCGTTCGAGATCGCGGCGCCCACGGCGCGCGCTTTCACCGTGTTCTTCTTCTTGATCAACACGGCAGAGCAGGTGCATCGCGTGCGTCGTCGGCAGAGCTACGCAACCAGCCAAGGTACGTCCCCGCACTCGGCGCAGCCGGCCAGCGCGCTGTGGGCCTTTCAGGAGCTCAAGAAGCGCGGCAAGAGCGCGGAGGAGCTGCGCAGCTACATCAAGGATCTGGAGGTGCGCCCGGTCTTGACCGCTCACCCCACGGAGGCGACCCGCCGCACCCTGCTGGAGCTGCAGGCGCGACTGGCAGAAGCACTGCTCAGCCGCGAGCGCGCGTCCTCCGGTGAGCTGCGCCGGTTGGAGGAGCACGTGGAGGGCGAGATCGAGCTGCTCTGGTTGACGGACGAAGTGCGCCGCAACCGCCCGAGCGTGCTGGACGAAGTGAGCCAGGTCATCTGGTACCTGGAAGACCGCCTGCTGGACGCTTCCGCCGAGGTGGGCGAAGCGGCGACGAACGCCTTCCGCGAGGTGTTCGGCGAAGAGCTGGGGGTCACGCTGCACGTGCCGCTCGGCAGCTGGGTGGCGGGCGATCGAGACGGCAACCCGTTCGTGACCCCGGAGATCACGCTCGCGGCCGCGCGCCGCAACGCGCACGCCATCCTCGGCCACTACGTGAAAAAGGTGGGTGACCTCATCCATCGCCTCTCGATCTCGGACCGCATCGCCTCGCCTCCCCAGGCCTTGCTGGACTCGCTGGAGAGCGACAAGCCGCTCCTTCCGCGGGCCTGGGAGCGCAACAAGACGCGCAATGCGAACGAGAGCCTGCGCTTGAAGCTGACCTTCATCACCGGCCGGCTCGAAGCGACCCGCCGCGAGGTCGCGACCCGCGACGCGAATCGAGCCGAGAACGTGGAAGGCGCGTACGCCAGCTCGGAACAGCTGCTGGCGGACCTCAAAATCGTGGAGGCAGCCGTGCGCGCGGGCGGCGCCGAATTTGCGGTACGTAGCCTCATCGCGCCCCTGGTGGCGCAGGTGGAGACGCTCGGCTTCGCCGGCTACTACTTGGACCTGCGAGACGACTCGGAGACGCACACCCGCACGGTCGACGCGATCTCCACCAGCGTCGGGGTCGGAAAGCTGGACGAAGCGGGGCTGCGCCGCGAGCTCCTCGGCAAGCGGCCGCTGCTCTCGCCGCACACCACGCTGGACGAGGAAGCGACCAAGGTCGTCAGTGTGTTTCGCACCATGCGCCAGGTGCAGGACGAGTTCGGTGAGCGCGCGGCCGGCACGTACATCATCTCCATGTGCCGCAAGGCGGAGGACCTGCTCCGGGTGCTCTTGCTCGCGCGCGAGGTAGGGCTGTGCGACCTCACCGCGGATCCTCCCGTTTCCCGGTTGGACGTGGCGCCGCTCTTCGAGACTCAAGCGGACTTGGCCAACGCGCCCAAGGTGCTGCGCGAGCTGGTGACGGATCCGGTCTATGCCCGCCAGCTCAAAGCGCGCGGCATGCATCAAGAGATCATGCTCGGCTACTCGGACTCCGCCAAAGACGTGGGCGTGGTCGCGGCCTCCTGGGAGCTGTACCGCTCTCAAGAGCTGCTCTCCGCGGTCGCGCGCGAGTTCGGCGTGTCACTCAGCCTGTTTCACGGCCGCGGCGGCACCGTCGGTCGCGGCGGCGGCTCCCCGGTGTACCGAGCCCTCACCGCGCTGCCGCCGCAAACGCTCAGCGGCAAGATCAAGATCACCGAGCAGGGCGAAATCATTTCGCAAAAGTTCGGCTTGCCCAGCATTGCGGAGCGCAGCCTGGAGGTGATGCTCACCGGCACGATCATGGCGCACTTCTCGGACTGGCGTGAAGGCCTGCCCAGCGGCACGGAGGAGCGCTTCCGCGGCGCGATGGAGCAGCTGAGCGAGATCTCGCGCGCCGCGTTCCGTCGTCTCGTGCACGAGCAGACCAGCGTCTTCGAGCTGTTCCTCACTGCCACGCCGGTGCGGGAGCTCACCCACGTGCACTTCGGCTCACGCCCCGCCTACCGAGAGCGCGGCGCCGGCACCATGGCGGGCATCCGCGCGATTCCCTGGAACTTCGGCTGGACCCAGATGCGCTTGATGGTCTCGGCCTGGCTCGGCGCGGGCGCGGCGCTGGAGACGATGATGAAAGAGCCTGGCGGTGAGCAGCTCCTGAAGGAGATGGCGCGCAGCTGGCCCTTCTTCGGGGACTTGCTGGACAAGCTGGAGATGGTCTGCGCCAAGGCGGACCTTGAGATCGCGAAGCTCTACGTGCAAGAGCTGGGCGGCAACCAGGAGGTCACGGCGGAGATCGAGCAAGACTTCGTCCGCACCGTGCGCTGCCTCAATGCCATCCGCGGGCGTGACCTCCTCGCCGATCACCGGTTTTTGCAAGGGTCGCTCGGCCTCCGCAACCCCTACGTGGACCCGCTCAGCTTGCTCCAGGTCAGCTTGCTGAAGAAGAAGCGTGTCCTTCCGGAAGATCATCCCGACCGCCCCTTGCTGGATCAGGCCTTGGGGACCACGCTAAACGGCATTGCACAGGGCATGCGCAACACCGGCTGACGCGCAGAGGCGGGGGTCTACGTGACCCCCACGCCTGAATCATCAGCAGTTACAGGTGCTTCCGGCGCCGCGGGCGAGAGCTTGAGCGCCGGCCGCTACGTCATCACCGGCTCGCTCGGCTCCGGCTCCCAGGGGGAGACGCTGGACGCAGTGGACAAGCGCGAAGGCCGAGCGGTGGCCATCAAACGCTTCGCGCTGCGGAGCGCCAAGTCGTGGAAGGACGTGGAGCTCGCCGAGCGTGAGGCGACGGTGCTGTCCGCGCTGAACCACCCCGGCCTCCCCCGCTACGTCGAGCATTTCGAGGAGGACGGCGCGCTTTACCTGGTGATGGAAAAGATCGAGGGGGAGACGCTCGCGGCCCGGCGCAAGCGCGGCCACGCATTGAGCCACGAGCAAGTCGTGCGCTTCTTGAGCGACGCGGCGGCGTGTCTTCGCTACCTCCACGGCCACGCGCCGCCCATCGTTCATCGGGACATCAAGCCCGGCAACGTGCTCCTACGGCCGGACGGCTCGTATTGCCTGGTGGATTTCGGCTCGGTGCGTGACCGCCTGAAGCCGGAAGGTGGAAGCACCGTCGTCGGTACGTTCGGCTACATGGCTCCGGAGCAGTTTCAAGGGCGCGCTGCCCCCGGGAGCGACGTGTACGCGGTCGCGGCAACCGCGCTCAGCCTGCTCACGGGAAGAGAGCCGGAGGAGCTGCCGCATCAAGGGCTCGCGATCGACGTGGAGGCGGCGCTGCGTGGCCAGGCGGATCGGCGACTCGTAGCCGCCCTTCGCGGCATGCTCGAGCCAGATCCGGATCGGCGAACGCCCTCGGTGGACGCAGCGCTGCAGCGCTCCGGGCTGCTGGGAGGCGCGCGCCCGTCTGCGAAAGAAGAGCGCAAGGAGCGCTGGTCGGGCGGAGTGGACCGAGCCGGCTCTACGCACCCGGCGGAGGAGCAGCTGCGTCGTACTTTCGAGCGCCAGCGCAAGCAGCTCGAGCGCCAGCAGGAGCGGCAGCAGCGCCACCGCAGCGAAAAGCAGCAGCGCAAGCAGCGCAAGGCCGAGCGCAAGCAAACCCGCCGGGCGGAGCGCGACGCGCGCGGCTACGCCGGTGGGCAGTGGCGGCGTCCTCATCGCCCCGTGCCGCCCGGCATCCTGGTCGGTGTCGTGGTGCTGGTGGCTCTACGGATCGCGAGCGTGGCCACCTTCGCGCTCTTCAGCGTGCTGCTGCCGCTGCTGTTCACGATCATCGCGGTGCCCGGTCGGCGCGAGCGCATGCAGGAAATCGGCCGAGCCGGTCAGCGCGGCCTGTCTCGCGCCCGTCAACACATTCGTTATCAGTTCCTCGGCGGCCCCGTGCCGGACGAGGTGCGCCGCTTTTTGGATGCCATGGAGCAACACGACATCTCGCGGCGCGTGGACGACGACGCGGAGCGGCCACGCCGGCGAGTCAGCGTGGACGTGGAAGCAGAGGAGGCTGCGAGCGACGAACCGGAACCGGCTGACTCGGCTCGCGAGGACGTCCGGCAGCGCCGGTAGCTCGCTGAGCTCCGCGAAGAGACTTTTGGGTAGGCCGGTCTCGCGGCCCAGCTGGGCCGCGTCGCCACGAACGAAAACTCGGCCTACCTGCTCAGTCGCCCTTGCGCTTGTCGCTCTTGTCCAGATCCGGCACGACCCGTGCGACGCGCTGGCGCACGATGTCTTTGACGAGCGCCCAGAGCGTTTCTTCGTCGTCGGTCTCCGCCACCATGCCGAGCGGCACGCGGAAGCCGCCCATGTCCGCGCGGCCGCCGCCGTAGGGGCGGCCCTGGCTGTCGTCGCCGAACGCGTTTTGCATGAACGCGGCCGGGTCCACCGAGGCGCGGCGCGTGCGCAAGCTGCCGTCGATGCGATCCTCCACGATGCCGTAAACCACGACGGTATCGATGTCCTCGCGCCGCAGAATGTAGTCCGCGGCCATAGGGATCGCGTCGCGGTTGATGGCGGAGATGCGGCCGACCCCGGCGATCGCGAAGTCGCGCACGACCTCGAGGTCCCGCAGGGCGGAGCCGACGGCCTCCATGGCCTCTGCCGTCAGCGTGCGCCGACCCACGCGGCTCAGCGTCTCCGCGTCCGAGAACTGCTTGAGGTACGCGGCGGCGCGGAAGTCGTTCGGCGTCGCGAACGCGAAGTCGTCCGTGTCGGTTTGGATACCGAAGAACATCGCGGTGGCGACGACGCTGTCGTCGTTGCCGTTCGCGCTGAACGGGACGAGGCCGCGCTCGCTGTACTCGGCGTAGATCGTCGCGGTCGCGCCGACGTCATGTCGGATGTCCACGAACGGCGCCTTGGGGATCGCCGCGGGGCGGTGGTGGTCCACCACCGTGAGGAGCTGCAAGCTCTCCGGCACCTTGATGGTTTGCTCGCTCTGGCTCGCGTCGACGAGAGATAGATAGCCGAAGGTCTCCAGGTCGTCGGAGTCCGTCATTTTGACCATCGGCACGTTGAGGAGCTTCACCATCGCGCGGTTCTCCGCGCGTGAGATGGGAAGCACGTGCGCTATCGTCGCGGAGACGCCGAGGCGCTCACACAGACGTTTGTGCGCGAGCGCGCTACCGATACTGTCGGGGTCCGGGTGTCCGCCGAGCAGGATCACGTGCGGCTTGTCGGTCGCGCCTGAAAGAACGCGCTCGAGCTCTTGCCACCTATCAGCGTGACCCATGGCTCTTTGCTGCCTGTCGCATGGAAGAAACGCTTGTATACACCACACGAGGACGGCTGCCGGGAAAGCAGAATAAGACCCTATAACTTCAATAGGTTACGGTTCGAACAGACGAAGCGGCTCCCGGTCGTCAGAAATGCGGGGCCCTCCGGGGAACGCCTGTACACTGCCCTCCGTGACCCGTGTGCCCCGCGCGGCGGGCCTCGTGCTGATCCTGGCGGCCTGCCAGGGAAAGCACGGCGCTAGCCCGAGCCCGAGCCAATCCAGCGCCGCCCTCGCCGCGATCAGCGCGGGCACGTCCGCGCCCGCCGCGCCGGCCGCTTCCGTAAGCCCAGCCAGCCCGACGAGCGCGGCTCCCAGCGCAAGCGCGGCTCCGAGCGCGCCCTACGTGCCGGACGCCAAACGCTACCCTTGGCTCGCGGACGAGCGCGACTTCCCCAAGCCGGACTCCTCACTGGAAGAGCGGTTCCCGGCGCCGCCGGGCTACAAGCGCGTCGCGGCGGAGCCCGGCAGCTTCGCGGAGTGGTTGCGCGGCCTCCCGATGGCGCCCGAAGGCACTCCCGCCAAGAGCTTCGACGGCCATGAAACGTTGTCTGCGGACGACGACTACCTCGCAGGCGTGGTCGCGATAGACACCGGCTCCGCCGACTTGCAGCAGAGCTCCGACGTCATCATTCGCCTTCACGCCGAGTACCTGTGGTCGCGCGGCGAGAAGGAAAAGATCAGCTACTTGAGCGCGACCAAGCTCGCCATGCCGCTCTCGCGCTGGGAGAAGGGGCAGCGCCTCATCCCGAACGGCCCGAACGTGTTCTGGGTCGTCAAAGGCAAGCCGAGCGAGGTGGACCACGCGGAGTTTCGCCGCTACCTCGACGCGGTCTTCAACTGGGCCAACAGCACCTCGCTTTCGCCGCGCTCGGCGCCCGTCACGGAGCCAAAGGACCTAGTCGCGGGCGACTTTTTCTTGCAGACGGAAGAGCCGAACCACGTCGCGGTCGTGCTGGACGTCGCGGAAAAACCGAGCGGCGAGCGCGTCGCCCTGCTCGGCCAAGCTCGTAGCCCCGCCGAGAGCGTTCATGTCGTCAGGCCCGGCAAGGCCACGCCTTGGTTCAGCGTTCGCCCGCCGGTGCCGGTCCTGACTCCGCACTCTCAGGCCCTCGCTTGGGGCGACTTGAGGCGCATGACGACGAGCGCCGGCGACGCCGATAAGTGAGCTAGCGGCGCCAGCCACCGTAGCTCCCTTCGACTCATTAGGGTGCTGGGCCCCGCAGGCGCCCGCCGACACCACGACGCCAATGTCATGGTGTCGAGTCGCGGATTGGGATTTTAACGCGCGCGCATGGCTGCCGCAGCGCGGCGAAGCGCCGCGGTTCTGCGCGCATATACGCACGAATTATCTGGATTGGGCTGCAGGCAATCGCGTGCTCGCAGAATGAAATTGCTCTTTATTCAGCCGATATTCCTTATGGGACCAGTTCCAGAAAAGACCACGTTGGTCCTGGACAGACCCCAGACCGTCGCGCATAGTCCCCGGGCCGTCTGGCACTTGGAGGATCCTGCATATGTCGATCAAGGCTTCGCGTTTTTACGGAATTGGGCTCGCTGCGTTGACCATCGGGGCGTTCGCCGCTTGCAGTAGCGACGACACCACGCCGCCGCCGAGCAACACGGCCGGCACTGGCACGACGGCGGGCACCGGCACCGGTGGCACCTCCAGCACCGCGGGCACCACCAGCACCGGTGGCACGACGGCGGCAGGCACCAGCGCAGGCGGCAGCACCGCCGGCGGCACGGGCGGCAGCGCCACCGCGGGCAGCGGCACGGGCGGCTCTGGCGGCGCGGGAGGCGGCGGCGCTTTCACCTGTAAGGGCACCAAGCCGACAACTGCCCTCATCGCGGACTTCGAGACCACCGCCCCCAACGCCGCGACCCCGGGCCAGTTCGGCTGGACCACCGGCGTCCCGGGCGGCACGTTCACGTACCAGGCCGCCATCAAGGCGGACGTCGCGGGCAAGGCCTTCAACGCCAAGGGTAACGTTTCGAACTACTTCGGCTTCGGCATCTACTTCAACGATTGCCTGGACGCCGCGGGTGCGGGCGCGACGGGCGTCTCCTTCAAGATCAAGGGCAACCCCGGCGCAACCGGTATGGTCTCCTTCAAGGCGCAAACGAACGCCAACCACGCGCCCGCCAACATGAAGGGCACGTGCGACCCCATGGGGCTCCCCGCGACGGACGCTTACATGTACTGCCACGACGCGGAGTTCGACATTCCGGTCGGCATGACCGAGACCGAAGTGACCGTCACCTGGGCGCAGCTCGCGGCCACAACGACTGTGCCGGGCCTGCCGAAGGCGGCCATCGACGGCAAGGACATCATCGGCCTCGAGTGGGCATTCAAGTGGGCCGGTGAAGCGGGCGTCGCCTACGATGCGGACGTCACGGTCGACGACATCAAGTGGAGTGGCACGATCACCGGCGGCGGCGGCGGTGGTGCTGGCGGCGGCGGCGGCGCTGGCGGCGGCGGCGGTGGTGGTGCTGGCGGCGGCGGCGCAGGTGGCGGCGGCAACGGCGGCACCGGCGGCACGAACTAAGCTCAGGTTCTAGCCAAGCAGCCGAAACGGCGACTTCCCCCCCAGGGAGTCGCCGTTTTTCGTTTTGTCCGCGGGCATCCCCGCGGCGCTCGAGGGCCGCCGCAAGTCCGGGAACCGGGGCTAAGCTTGGCCGGTGCAAGATTCGGAGTTGGTCGCAGACCTTCAGCGAGCATTCCCCGGCTTCTCCGTCGCGTCGTACCGACCGCTCGGTGAGGGTTGGATGAGCCGCGCGCTGCTACTGAACGAGACGCACGTCGCCCGCTTTGCCAAGAGCGAAGCCGCGTCGTCGGACTTGCTCAAGGAAGCGGCCGTGTTGCCGCTGATTGGCCGGCACGTGTCGCTCGCGGTCCCGCGCTTCGAGCTGTGCGGCGCCCGCCCGGGCGGCCTCCGCTTCGTCGTTTATCCGCTGCTGCCTGGTGAGCCGATGCTCGAGGCGCTCGGTCCCCTGGAGGCGAAGGTCCAGGAGCGCCTGGCCGAGCAGCTGGCGGCCTTCATCTCCGAGCTGCAGTCCTTGCCCGTCCACGCGCTCGAGCCGCTCGGCCTCGAGGCGACCGACTTACGGGCAGAGTTGGCGGCAGACCGCGAGGCGTGGGGCCGATGTGAGCAGGAGCTGCCAACCGAAGTCTTTCGGTACGTGCTGCAGCGCTTCGATCGGTACTTGGCGGACCGCAGCTTCCACAGCGCAGAGGTTCGCTTCATCCACGCCGACTTGTCACCCGACCACTGGCTGTTCGACGCTCGCCGCGGGGAGCTCACCGGCATCATCGACTTCGGGGACTGTGAGCTGGGCGACCCGGACTACGAATACCTGTACCTTTTGGAGGACGCCGGCGAGGCCTTCACGCGGCGAGTCTTGGAGCGGCAGGGCGCGCGCGATATCGAAGAGCGGCTGCGCAAGCTCCGCTACCTCGTGACCTTCGATCACGCGAGCGGGGTGTTGGCGAGCGCGCGTTATGGCAAACCCGAGTGGCGGGAGGAGTGCCTGGCGGCGCTGCAAGAAGAGCGCATCGGTGCGGCTGAAGGCTAGCGGTCTTGCCGGCGGCGCTCGATGGGCGGACCATGCCCGGCATGGTGACCAGGCTCCACTTGATTCGGCACGGCGCGACGACGCTCAGCGCCGAGGATCGCTTTGCGGGCGCGGTAGACGTGCCTCTGTCGGACGAAGGACGCGCGCAGGCGGCGCGGCTAGGTGAACGACTGGTCGGCACGAAGCTCGGCGCGGTTTATGCGAGCCCGCTTTCGCGGACGATGGAGACCGCGCGGCTCGTTGGTGGTCCGCAAGGCTTGGAGCCGCTTCCGGCAGACGGGCTGCGCGAAATCGCGCATGGTCACTGGGAGGGCCTGCGTCGCCAGGAAGTGGAAGAGCAGTTCAAGGCGGAGTACGACGCGTGGGAGGAAGATCCGTTCACGTACGCCCCGCCCGAGGGCGAAACCGGGCTCTCGGTGATGGCGCGCGCGCTGCCGGTGATCCGAGACATCGTGACCCGGCACCCGGGCGAGAATATTGCGGTCGTCTCGCACAAGGCGACGATCCGCTTGCTGCTCTCGAGCCTGCTCGGCTTCGACGCGCGCGGCTACCGCGACCGGCTGGATCAGGCGCCCGCGTGCTTGAACATCGTGGACTTCAAGGACCCGGTGCGCGCTCGGTTGATGCTTTACAACGACACCTCGCACTACGCGCAGGAAGCGCGCCGCGCGAGCGGCCTCTCCAAGTGGTGGGACAAGAGCGGCGCCTGAGCGGCTAACGGCGCTTCGGGCGGCGCACGGCGCGCACCTTGCCGCTGTTGCCGCCGCCGCAAAAGAAGCGCTCGCCGCCGTCGCTCTCCAGCCCGCTCACCATCGCGCCGCTGGGCATCTCCAGCCGCTCGAGGACCTCGCCGGTGTCGGGCGACACCCGGCGCAGCTCGCTCCGCTCGTCCTCCCAGGTGGCGTGCCACAGCTCGCCTTCCACCCACGTCACGCCGGTGACGAAGCGGTCCGATTCGAGCGTCTTCAGGATCGCGCCAGTTTTCGGGTCGATGCAGTGGATCTTGCGATCCCGGTACTGACCGACCCAGAGCGCGCCCTCGGCCCAAGTGAGCCCGGAGTCACGTCCCTCGCCCGGCGAAGGAATGGTCGCGAGCACCTTGCCGGTCTTCGCGTCGAGCTTCTGAATGACTCGGCCGGTGATTTGGTAGAAGTGCTTGCCGTCGAAAGCGGTGCCAGCGTCCGAAAGGGCGGGCAGGCGGTGCCCGGCTTCGCCCGTCTGCGGATCGAAGGCTTGCAGGTGCGTGCCGGCCGCGAGCCAAGCCCGCTGCCCGTCGAAGGTGACTCCCGCGACGGAGTCCGCCTCTGGAAAAGGCCCGTATTCACGAAGAACCTCGGCCTTGGTCGCGCGCGGTGACGTGCTGCTCACGAGGCTCTATCTAACCCAACGTTCCGGGAGCGACGAGTAACAAGGTGGTCGCGATTCCGGCCGAGGGCGTCGCGACCCAGCGCTGGGCGCGCCCCTTCCCCACCGACTGCGCTCTACCGACTTGCTCCAGCTCGCCGAGCGCGCGCTGCACCGCGCGCTGACTCTTGCCGAGCGCAGCCGCGAGCGCGGAGGTCGCCCAAGCTTCGCCGCCGCGTAGGAGCGACAAGAGCGCGCTGGCCTCGCCCGGTGCCGGCGGCAGCAGGACCAGCACGCGCGCGCCTCCGTGGGGAAACAGCTGGAAGCCGGCCGGGGTCGCTCGCAGCTCGGCCACATCGCGAAGCAGCACCCGCAGCCGCCCCAGCTCCACGCGCAGCCGAGCGCGGTGCGATTCGTTGACGCGGCGCGCGCCGAATGCCCGCGCGATCAGCTCTTCACGGGGCGCGTCGGCGGGTGCGCGCTCCGCCAGGGCGACGAGCAGCTCCAGGAGTAGCGGCCGCTTGACGAGCGAGACCGCGCTCTTGCCGAGCCTTACTTCGCGCCGGCAGGCGTCCACCACCAAGCGGGCGGAGCTGGCCAGCTCCGGCAGCTCCGCCAAGGAAACGAGGTGCTCGGCGCCGTCCACGAGCAACCGCGCGACCGGCGCGCTCAGCTGCTTTTCCGCGGCGATCACCTCGGACAGCAGCGCCGGGACTCGAGCGGAGAGCGCCGCGGCCCGCGCCCCAGAAAGCGCGCGAGCCGCCGCCGCGTAGTCGACGCGCTTGGTCGCGAGGTCCGCGGCGATGAGGCCGGCGAGCGCGGCCAGGCGCGGTGGAGCTCGTCGCACCTCCAGTCGTGAAAGCGCCCGTGAGGCTCCGTCTACGTCGCCCAGGAGCGCGAGTCGCCGCACTTGCACGAGCCGCGCGAGCACCGAGTTCGCGAAGTCTTTGCGGCGCGCCAGTAGTCGCGCCGCGGCCTCCAGCTCACGGTGCATCACCTTCAAGTCGCGCAGCGCGAGCGCGACCTCCGCCTGCGCAACGACGGTGCGGGCTCGGGCGAGCGGCTCCGTGCTACCGAAGGCCGCGGCCGCGCGCCGAAGGAGGCTTCGTGCCGCCATGAGCTCGCCGAGCTGCGCCATGGCGATGCCTCGGAGCGCGAGCGCGGGCGCGTCGCTCCGGAGCGCCACGAGCTTGAGAGCCCCGAGCGGGTCGCCAACGGAGAGTGCGCGCGCCGCCGTACTCAGGGCCGAGTCCATCCCCGGGTCCTAGCGCTGCGGGGTCTGAATAGGGACGCCAAGCGGGGGGCTCCAGCGTCGCCAGGACAGAGCGGGCCCGCAGCATCTGGTTGAACCAGATTTTCGTTCGTAAAAACAGAGGATTACGTGATTTTCGGGGCCGAACCCGCTGAATCTCGCTTGACGAAATAGAACCCGCGGAGCACCCTACACATCCTCATGTCCGACACCACCTACATCGGCAGGTCTAGCTCTTTCGAGCTGGCGGCGCCGATCGGGTCGGACGCGGGCATCGTCGTTGTCGTCGTTACCCTCGCGCTCGGGCTTATTAGCTCGGGTGCGGCGGCCAGCTGACGGAACGACGGTTCCCCCCCAGCAGCCCCCGCACCCAAAAGGTCCGGGGGCTTTTTGCTTTTTAGCTCGCCAACTGCAATAGCCAGCTTCCAGAAAACCAGGAGACGCGCCGTGGCTGCACCGCTGCACAGCATTACCGAGCCCCAACCCACCTCCACCGGCCCCAAAACCCTGACCGGCTCCCAAATCATTTGGGAAGCGCTGGTCAACGAAGGGGTCAAGACGGTCTTCGGGTATCCGGGCGGCGCGATCATGCCCGCCTACGACGCGCTCACGGATTACCCGCACTTGCGGCATATCCTCGTGCGCCACGAGCAAGGCGCGTCGCACATGGCAGACGGCTACGCCCGCGCCTCCGGCAAGGTTGGCGTGTGCGTGGCGACGAGCGGCCCCGGCGCCACCAACCTCGTGACCGGCATCGCCAACGCGATGATGGACTCCATCCCCATGGTGGCGATCACCGGCCAGGTCGGCTCGCACCTCATCGGGAGTGACGCCTTTCAAGAGGTAGATATCACCGGCATCACACTGCCGATCACCAAGCACAACTTCTTGGTGACGAAGGCCGCGGACATCGGCCCCACCATTCGCAAGGCCTTCTACATTGCCGCTTCCGGCCGCCCCGGGCCGGTGCTGGTGGACATCACGAAGGACGCCCAGCAAGCGACGGCGGAGTACCGCTATGACTCCTCCCCCGTGCGCATGCCCGGCTACCGCCCGGAAAAGCACCCGCTACCGAGCGACATCGCCCGCGCGGTGGAGCTGATCAAGACGAGCAAGCGACCGATCGTGTTCTCCGGTCACGGCGTGATCAAGAGCAACGCCACCGCCGCGCTCCTGGAGTTCGTGCAAAAAACGGGCTTCCCGGTCGCGCAGACCTTGCTCGGCTTGGGCGGCTTCCCCGCCACCCACGAGCGCAGCCTGGGCATGATGGGAATGCACGGCGAGGCCTGGGTGAACAAGGCCATCCAGGAGGCGGACCTGATCATCGCGCTCGGCATGCGCTTCGACGACCGCGTCACCGGGAACCTGAAGACTTACGCGCAGAACGCGAAGAAAATCCACGTCGAGCTGGACCCGGCGGAGATCAACAAGAACGTGCGCGTGGACGTGCCGCTACTGGGCGACGTGCGCGAGATCTTGCGGCTCATCACCCCCCACGTGGACGGCGTGAACGTGAGCGAGTGGCTCGCGGAAATCGAGCACTCCAAGGGCGACAGCGCGGTGCGCGAGATCACGAACCTGCCCGACAACGGCCGGCTCTTCGCGGCGCACGTGATCCACGATTTGTGGCGCTACACGCAAGGCCGCGCGCTCGTCGTGACGGACGTGGGCCAGCACCAAATGTGGGAGGCCCAGTACTACAAGCACGACCACCCGCGAAAGCTCGTGACCTCCGGCGGCGCGGGCACGATGGGCTTCGCTTTGCCGGCCGCGATGGGCGCCCGCTTCGCCTGCCCGGACGACCAGATTTGGGTCGTTGCCGGAGACGGCGGCTTCCAGATGACGGCTTGTGAGCTGGCGACGTGCGCGCAAGAGGGCATCAAGGTCAACATTGCCGTCATCAACAACGGCTACCTCGGCATGGTGCGCCAGTGGCAGCAGTTCTTCTACGGCGGCCGTTACGTGGCGACCCCGATCAAGAGCCCGGATTTCGTGAAGCTAGCGGAGGCGCACGGCTTGAAGGGCATCCGCGTCACGAAGCGTGACGAGGTCAAGGCAGCGGTCGACGCCGCTCAAGCTTCGCCCGACACGTGCATCGTGGACTTCCGGGTCGAGCAAGAAGACAGCGTTTACCCGATGGTGCCGGCGGGTGCGGATCTGGACAACATGATCCGCCGCCCCAAGCCGGTGACGGACGACAACCACAACGCCATCTTCGAGACCGGGAAGGACAAGCTATGAGCGCGCCGCAAACTCACACCTTCGTCGCTTACGTGGAGGACCAGCCCGGCGTCCTCAACCGCGTCACCTCGCTGTTCCGTCGGCGCGGCTACAACATCGTCTCCCTCAACGTCGGCCGCACGAACCAGGACGGCATCTCGCGGATGACGATGGTCGTGGAGGCGAACGACGACTCCGCCGTGCGCATCGAGGCGAACCTTTACAAGATGGTGAATGTCCTCAGCGTCGAGGACATCACCCACAAGCAAAATGTCTCGCGAGACATGGTGCTCATCAAGGTGAAAGCCACTCCGGAGAAGCGCTCGGACATCTTCAAGCTGTGCGAGGTCTTCCGCGCGCACTTCATCGACGTTCACCCCGACACGCTGATCGTGGAGGTGACCGGGACCCAGGACAAGATCGACGGCCTGGTCACGATGCTCGCTCCTTTCGGCATCTTGGAGATGGTCCAGACCGGCACCATCGCCATGACGCGCGGCGGCAAGGGTGAAGCGGCGGACGCGGTCGCGCCCGGGCCGAACTTGAAGCCCATCGTCGCCGCGTAGTTTTAGTGCGGAGCAGTGAGAGGAACCATGACTAGCCCAGTTACCAAGCCCGACCCCAGTTACGTTCGCATCTTCGACACCACGCTGCGTGACGGTGAGCAATCACCGGGCGCGACGATGACCAGCGAAGAGAAGCTCGAGGTCGCGCGCGCGCTCTCTCGGCTCGGTGTGGACGTGATCGAGGCGGGCTTTCCCTCTGCGTCGCCGGACGACTTCGACGCGGTGCGGGCGATCGCGCAGACGATTGGTAACGACGTGCCGCAAGGTCGCATCGCGACGGAGCCGCCGGTCATCTGCGGCCTGGCCCGGGCGACGGAGAAGGACATCCGCACCGCGTACGAGGCGGTGAGCGTGGCCAAGCACCCGCGCATTCACACCTTCCTGGCCACGAGCCCGATTCATCGCGAGCACAAGCTGAAGATGACCAAGGAGCAGGTCGTCACTCGCGCTCGCGAGATGGTCACCCTCGCCCGCTCCTTGTGCGCGGACATCGAGTTTAGCCCGGAGGACGCGGGCCGCACCGAGCCGGAGTTTTTGTACGAGGTGCTGACCGCGGTCGTGGAGGCGGGCGCCACCACCCTCAACATTCCGGACACCGTGGGTTACACGGTGCCAGAAGAGTTCGGCGCGCTCATCGCGGGCATCATCCAAAACGTGAAGGGCGTCGAGGGGGTCACCGTCTCGGTGCATTGCCACAACGATTTGGGTCTGGCTTCGGCCAACGCCCTCGCCGGCATCCGCAACGGCGCGCGCCAGGCGGAGGTCACCATCAACGGCATCGGTGAACGAGCCGGCAACACGTCTTTGGAAGAGATCGTGATGGCGCTGCACACCCGCGCGCCTCTTTATGGGCTGCGCACCGGCATCGATACGACGCAGCTCACCCGCACCAGCCGTCTGGTCAGCCTCCGCACCGGCATGGTGGTGCAGCCGAACAAGGCGGTGGTGGGCGCCAACGCCTTCGCGCACGAGGCCGGCATCCACCAGGACGGCATGCTCAAGCACGCGCAAACGTACGAGATCATGACGCCGGAGAGCGTGGGCGCGAGCAAAACTCTCCTGGTGCTGGGTAAGCACTCCGGCCGCCACGCCTTCGGCGTGCGCCTGCGGGAGCTCGGCCACGCGCTGGAGGGCGAGGCGCTGGAAGCCGCGTTTCTCCGCTTCAAGGTGCTCGCGGACAAGAAAAAGCGCATCACGGACGCGGATCTGGAGGCGCTCGCGGCTTCCGAGGTCGGGCGAGCGCGTGAGTACTTTTCACTCGAGGCGGTTCAGGTTACGTGCGGCTCGAACGGCATGCCCACCGCCACCGTCAAGCTCCGCGGCCCCAGCGGCGAGAACATCGTCCAGGCCGCCGTCGGCACCGGACCGGTGCACGCGGTGTTCACCGCCATCGACGAGATCGTCAAGGCGCCGAGCGAGCTCATCGAGTACTCGATCAACGCCGTCACCGAGGGCATCGACGCGCTCGGCCACGCCAGTGTGCGCCTGCGCGCGGCTGCCAACGACGGCCGGGTGAACCCGCAACACGGCGCGGGCGGCACCCAGGTGTTCCACGGCAACGCCGCCGACTCGGACGTCATCGTCGCCAGCACCAAGGCCTACCTGGCCGCGCAGAATCGCCTGCTGGCCATGCTCGGCACGTACGAGAAGGCCGAGAGCCCCGAAGCTACCGCGCGCGCGAGCGCCAACTGATTTCAGAGAGACGAAGAAAAGAGCCGATGGCAAAAACGCTGTTCCAAAAGGTCTGGGAAAATCACCTGGTGGTCGAGGAGCCGGGGCGCCCGAGCGTGCTCTACATCGACCTGCACCTGATTCACGAGGTGACGTCGCCGCAGGCCTTCGCCGGCCTCCGCGCTCGCGGCATCAAAGTCCGCCGCCCGGATCGCACGGTCGCGACGATGGACCATTCGACGCCGACCCTCCCCAAGCACTTGCAGGTGATCGACGACCAGGCCCGCGCGCAGCTCTCGCAGCTCGAGAAGAACTGCGCCGAGTTCGGCATTCGCCTGTTCCCGCTGGGTGACTCCAAGAACGGCATCGTGCACGTCGTCGGTCCGGAGCGCGGCTTCACCCAGCCGGGCATGACGATCGTCTGCGGCGACAGCCACACCTCCACCCACGGCGCCTTCGGCTCGCTCGCCTTCGGCATCGGGACGAGCGAGGTCGAGCACGTGCTCGCCTCCCAGTGCTTGCTGCAGACGAAGCCGAAGACGATGGAGGTTCGCGTCGAAGGCGCGCTCTCCGCAAGCGTGACCGCCAAGGACATCATCCTCGCGCTCATCGCCAAGATCGGGACTGCGGGCGGCACCGGCTACGTGCTCGAGTACACCGGCTCCGCCATCCGCGCGCTGGAGATGGAAGCGCGCATGACCGTGTGCAACATGAGCATCGAGGGCGGCGCGCGCGCAGGCATGATCGCGCCCGACGACTACACCTACCAGTTCGTCGCCGGCCGCGAGTTCGCGCCCCAGGGCGCCGCTTTCGACCAAGCGGTCGAGCGATGGAAGAAGCTGCCGACCGACCCGGGCAGCACCTACGACGCAACCGTGGACATCGACGCGAGCGCGCTCGAGCCGATGATCACCTACGGCACGCACCCGGGCATGGGCGTCGGTATCACGCAAGCGCTCCCCTCCGCTTCGGACTTCGCGGGTGCGGAGCGCGCGGCCTTCGAAAAAGCCATGAGCTACATGGGGCTGGAGGACGGCAAGCCGCTCCTCGGCCACAAGGTGGACGTGGTGTTCGTGGGCAGTTGCACCAACTCGCGCATCTCGGATCTGCGCGCCGCGGCGAGCGTGATGAAGGGCCGCAAGGTCGCGAGCGGCGTGCGCACGCTGGTCGTGCCGGGCTCGCACGACATCAAGAAGCAGGCGGAGGCGGAAGGCCTGGACCGCATCTTCACGGAAGCAGGCGCGGAGTGGCGCGAGCCCGGCTGCTCGATGTGCATCGCCATGAACGGCGACCAGCTCTCTCCCGGCCAGTACGCGGTCAGCACGAGCAACCGCAACTTCGAAGGTCGTCAAGGCAAAGGCGGCCGCACCTTCTTGGCGTCGCCGCTCACCGCCGCCGCCGCCGCCGTCACCGGCAAAGTGACGGACGTGCGCACCCTCGGCTAACCCCGCTCATCTCCGTTAAGAGCTAAACAGTATGGCAAGCTTTACGACTCTCACTTCGCACGCCGCGCTCCTGTCGGCCGAAAACGTCGATACGGATCAGATCATCCCCGCGCGTTTCTTGAAGACGCTCGACAAGAACGGCCTGGGTAAGCAGCTGTTCTTCGACTGGCGCTACCTGCCGGACGGCTCGGACAATCCGGACTTCGTGCTCAACCGGCCAGAAGCGCAAGGCGCGCAAATCCTCGTCGCGGGCGACAACTTCGGCTGCGGCTCGTCGCGCGAGCACGCGCCGTGGTCGCTGATGGGCTGGGGGCTCCGGGCCGTCATCAGCACGTCCTTCGCCGACATCTTCAAAGGCAACAGCTTGAAGAACGGCCTCTTGCCCATCGTGGTGGACGCGCCGACCCACGCCAAGATCGTGGCGGCGCTCAAGCAGAACCCCCAAGCGGAGCTCAAGGTGGACCTCGCCAAGACGGAGCTCACGCTGCCGGGCGGCGAGGCGGTGAAGTTTCCGATCGATGCCTTCGCCCAGCACTGCTTGCTGAACGGCATCGACCAGCTCGGCTACATCTTGTCGCACGACGACAAGATCAAAGCGTACGAAGCCGCTCAGCCCTGAGCTACGCGCTCGCAGGCGCGTCGTCGACGGACGGCGCGCCTCGCTCCGTGCGCTCGTGCAGGCGAAAGCCTGCGGCTTGCTTTCGACTCAGGCTCACCCAGAGCACCACCGCTCCCGTGGCAACGAACGGGATGCTCAGCCATTGGCCTACGTTCAGCAGCGCGCCGACCGCTTCGCCCGGCTGCGGCGCTTTCCAGAATTCCACCGCGAAGCGACCGAGGAAGTAGCTGCAGAGGGCGAGCCCAGTGAGCGCGCCGCGCGGTCGCCGCTCGCGCTGCCAATGACGGTCTGCAGCGAAAATCAGGGCTACTAGGGCCACCCCCATAGCCGCCTCGTACAGCTGGCTCGGGTGGCGGAGCGGCGCGTCGCCGAGCGCGTCGTAGCTCGGGAAGCGCATGCCCCACGCCGCGTGCGTCGGCTTGCCGACGATCTCCGAGTTGAAGAGATTGGCGATTCGGTGCGTGATCGCGGCGGCCGCGAACGACAGCGTGGACCTGTCCGTCACGTCCAAGCTCGAAAGAGAACGCCGCCGGGCGTAGAGCCAGGCGGCGGTCGCGGCGCCGACGACCGCGCCGTGACTGGAGATGCCGCCGGTGGATAGGCGCAGCACCCACGCAGGGTCCGTCATCGTGAGGTCCAAGTTGTAAAACAGGGCCTCGCCGAGCCGCGCGCCGAGCAGGAGGCCAAGGTACAGATGAACCGCGAGATCTGCAGCATCGCTCTCTTCCCCGCCTCCTCGGCGCACCTGCCGACTGAGCAGCCAAAATCCGAAGACGAGCTCGAAGAGCCAGAACACGGTGAACCAGCGCAACGTCAGCCAACCGCCTCCGAAGAGCAGCGGGCTCACGCTCCAGGTCAGGCTCACGGCACCCCCTGCGCATTGAGCACCGTCCACAGCGCCAGGAGCCCGGCGGCCACCCAGCAAGCCTCCGCGGCCGTGACCGGCTCGCGCTCGGGGCTACCCCCGCTGCGCTCGTGCAGTCGGTTCACGGTCAGCTGAGCGGGTAAGAACACGACCGATAGCGCGAGCAGATTCAGTCCGAACGGCAGCACCACGAGCGCCGTGACGTGCAAGCCGAACCACAGCCAAGCCGGCCCCGGCCCGGGGACTCCAGCTCGACGCCCCTCGCGCTGCACAAACACGAGCAGACCGTAACTGTACAAGAAGAGCGCCGCGCGCCAGAACGCGCTCACCCGAAAGCCGTTCGCCGCCTGACGCGCCCGCCAGCGCTGGTGCTCGGAGTAGCCCAGGCTCTGACGGTAAGCGCCCCAGGTGCGGTACATCCAGTAGGACTGGTAGAGGGCGCCTCCGAGGAGGGAGAACAGCCAGACTCGCCACAGCGGCACCGTGTACCAGACGGCGGGCGGAACCGAATCCTCGCCGTCCTCGTCGTCCAACGCGAAGGCGTCGTCGGTCTCGTCGCTGCTTGGCGCAGCGTACACCCCTTCTAAACCGGTCAAGCGCGGATGCTCGCGCGAAAATTCGCTCCTAGTCCAGCCCTGGTGGCCCTGACCCCAAATGACCCGAAGGGGTGGGACGGCTCCGGCCATTCATGAGAATGACCCCGCGCTCAGGATTCGCGGCGTGCGTCCCTCGCGCGCTGGCGCGCAAGTGCGCGCAAGAACGCTTTGCGGGCGCGGTGCAGGCGAGAATACACCGTGCCGACCGGCACGCCGATGTTCTCACCGATCTGGTCGCAGGTGAGGCCCTCCAGCTCGAACATGGTGAAGACCACCCGCTGCTCCACGTTGAGAGAGCTCAGAATGTCTTGCAGCCGGTCCGCAGCTTGGCGCTTCTCCACCTCACGCTCGGGGGTAGGCGTCGGGGCGGCCACGTACGCAACGGTAGCGGCGTCCGGCACCAGCTGCTCGCGGCGGAAGTGGGCGCGGCGGCGGTAGCCAGCGGTCACCCGGAAGCAAACCTCGAACAGCCACGTGGTGATGGCGCAATGACCGGCGTACGAATCCAGCCGGCGATGCACGACCAGGAATACCTCCTGGTAAACGTCTTCCAAGTGCGGAGAACGCACCCCCATTCGGTAAAGCGTTTTCCAAATGAACTCGCCGTGCCGGGTGTGCACCTCGGCTACCGTGAGCCGGGGGCGCGCGAGAGCCGAATCCGCAAAACCTTCGAACGTGTCGATGAGCTCGGTCATGGGCATTGCTCGGGCAGACGACGACCACGCCGCGCGGCGCGCCCGAACGGCGGCCACGCGAATCAACCAAGGGTGGGAGTGAAGACGCTAGAAGTCGGCGCTCTCGTGCGAGCTACCTCATCCAACGTGCTCTTGACTGTATCTTCGCAAATAGCGCTAGTCAAGCGGTTGACTAGAACGGCGGCGACGACACGCAACTCCGCGGCTTCGAAAACGAAACCGAACGTCGAACGCCATTCTTCGCATGACCACGGCGAAAAAAAGATCTCCGCCCTGAAGCAGCCAGCTTGAAAAGCTCCACTCCGCCGAGCAAAATCTCGCCTGATCTCTCACCTCTAGAGCGGGTCGCGCGTGCGCCCGCCGCGTCCGGCGCGGTGCCGGTCGATGTAGTAAGCATGGGCCCGTTGGAAAAGAGGCCACGCGTCACCATCACGGACCTCGCGGAGATACTCGGCATGGACAAGTCGAGCGTCTCCCTGGCCCTTCGCGACAGCCCCAAGGTGTCGCTCGCGACGCGCGCGCGTGTGCGTCAGGCGGCCGCGGAGCATAACTACATCCCGAACTGGGCCGCCAAGCGCCTTGCGGGTTCCAGCGGCCACGCAGTAGGCCTCGTCATGCCGAGCGCCTTCGGTTGCCTCACGGATCCGCCCGTCGTGCGCACCGCGCAGGCTCTCGCCAGGCTGGCCGCAAATCGACAGCTCACCTTGAATTTGATGGCCCAAGAGCAGCTGGCGGATTCCAACGGGGAAAACAGCCTGCCGCTGCATGCAGACGGCCTGCTCGTGTGGGGGGACGTCCCAGCGCCGGCCGCAGTTCGCTTCTCCAGCGCGTACGCCCGCCCTTCCATCGTGCTGGACCCGCATCACCCGAGCTACGCCAAGTACAAGGGCAACACGATCGCCATCGACAACCGTGGCGGCGCAAGCTCCCTCGTCCGGCACCTTCATGAGCGCGGCGCGAAGACGCTGACCTTCGTTCAGGTCGAGGACGACCACCTCTCCCACGTGCAGCGCTGGAAAGGTTGCAGAGAGACATGGCAAGAGCTCGCGTCGGCGGAGACGCTGACCAAGGTCTCCCTGGAGGAGCTCGACGACACTCGACTTCGCGAGCTGGCCGAGCGAGGGGACGCGGGCATCTTCTGCTCGAACGACCGCGGCGCCATGCAGCTCTGGCACCACCTGCGGGAGCTCGGAATCAGCGCTCCCGGTGACTTGCGGCTGGTCGGGTTCGACGGCGACGAATACGGCGAGCTGGTCGGTCTCACCACCGCAGTGTTCGACTCGGAGCTCATGGCGGAGACCGCATTCACGCGCCTCATTGGCCTGCTCTCCAATCAGCTCACGAGCGTGAATGAGTCGATTCCGGTCACGGTTCGGACCGGAACCACGAGCTGAAGGCTCGCCCGAGCGGGCGGTTTCAACAAGGCGTGGGTTGGCGCAGCCTATGCAAGGCAAAGCGGTATGGAGCCTGCCATATCGCCTGAAGAGCCCGTCGTCATCGAGACGACGGGTGAAGAAATCCCGGCCAGCGCACCGCCCAGACCCACGGAAAATCCGTCCTTTTCCGCGTCTCGCGACGGGCGACCAGACGTCGTTCCGTTCGCGTCCACGTTGCGGCGCCTCGCCCCGACGGCACCATTCTGGCCCGAGCCCGCCTGAGCCGAGAGCGGGGCTGCCGCGGCGCAGCACGCCCCGCAGAAGGCTGGCGTGCCGTCGGCCGGTACAGCTGCCCGCTCAGACGCGCGTCTGTTTCCAGGCTCCGCGACGAAATGCCCACACCGAGACCACTGCGAATACCGAGAACGAAGCGGCCAGAGTCGCGAACACTCCCTGCGCAGCGAGCGAGGTGTGTCGAGACAACAGCCAGGCCAAGGGGATCTGGAGCGCCCAGAAGACGAACAAGTTGATGAGGGTCGGAGTGCGCGTATCCCCCGCCCCGTTGAACGACTGGCTCACGACCATCCCGTAGGCGTAGAACGGGAACCCCAGGCTCACGATGCGTAGGTAGCTCACCGCGTAGCTCGCGACCTCTGGCTCGCTCGTGAAGAAGGCGACCAGCCACGGCGCACCGAGCAAGAAGACGAGCCCGAGCGCCACCAAGAACGCGGCGCTCACGTGGCTTGCCCGCCACACCGCGGCCTCCGCGCGTTCGGGCCGCCCTGCCCCCAAGTTTTGTCCGACGAGCGTCGCGGCCGCGTTGGCCAGACCAAACGCAGGCAAGATGGCGAACATGAAGATCCGAAAGCCAATCGTGTAGCCGGCGAGCGGCGCGCTCCCGAAGCTCGAGAGGATACGCATTACCGCGATGTAGCTAGTCATGGAGATGAGCATCTGCCCCGTCGCCGAGACGGAGAGCTTCAGCACGCTCAGCATGAGCCGTGGATCGGCGCGCACGTGCTCGGCGCGGATCGCCAGCTTGCCGCGCCCACTACGTAGTACCGCGAGCTGGTAGAGCACGGCAACGCCGCGCCCGAGAGTCGTGGCGACGGCAGCGCCCGTCACGCCCAGCTCCGGAAACGGCCCCCAGCCGAAGATGAAAAGCGGGCCGAGCGCGATATTGAGCGCGTTACCTAGCCACAGAACTCGCATCGCCTGCGCCGCGTCGCCTGCGCCCCGGAAGACCGAGTTGATCAAAAACAGCAAGAACACCGTCACGTTGCCGCCGAGCATGACCCGAGTGAAAGACGTGCCGGTGCGAACGACCTCCGCGTCCGCGCCCATGAGCGCCAAGAGCTCCGGGGCGAACACCGCGCCTCCCACCCCAATGGCGAGCGCGAGCACGACTCCGAGCCAGATACCTTGCACGGCGGTCCGCGCCGCTGCGTCCGGGTTCTTTTCTCCGATGCGCCGCGCCACCAGCGCCATGGCTCCGATCGAGACCCCCATCGCCAGGGAGTAGACGATCATCATCATGGACTCGGTGAGCCCCACCGTCGCGACCGCGGAGGCGCCCAGGTGCGCGACCCAGAACACGTCGACCATCGCGAAGATGGACTCCATGAACATCTCCAAGATCATCGGCACCGCGAGCATCAGGAGCGCGCGGCCGAGCGGAGCCTGGGTCAGGTCCGTCTCGACGCCGCGCACCGCGTCCAGCAAGAGCCGCCCGAGGCGAGGAGTTTCGGCGGGAAGGGGGGGAGCCGCGCCGACGCCGGGGCTCGAGTCGATCAGGTTCATCGCTAAGGCGACGAACGATGGCCGACGATTTCGACGTGTCGAAGTCGAAATTCGAAAGCTCGAGCGCTACGCCGTTCGCCGGCGCTCTTTCCGACGCAGCAGCCAGGCGAAGGCAAGCGACCCGCCCGCGAGCCAGCCAGCGTTCTGGGAGCCTCGCCCGGCTAAAGCGCAGCCGCCGCCGCCGCTCTGCGAAGCCGCCATGGGGGCTTGCCCCCCGGAGCCGGGCGCACCTGAAACCCCGGGGCTCCCGGCGCCGACACTCCCTCCTGCTCCCGTGGGCGAACTGCCGCCGGCCCCGCCGTCGGCAGTTCCCTTTCCGCCACTCCCCCCGGCGGAGCTGCTCCCGCCGGTGCTCGGGACCGGGGTAGGAATGGGGAGATCTAAGAGCGCCGCGTGCATGACTTTGGCGATGACCTCGTGCCCAGCGTCATTGGGGTGGAGCCCGTCCGGGAACCAGTCCGGGTGGTTCAGCGTGGGCGTGTTCACGTCGATGAGGGGCATGCCGCGCGCCTCCGCCACTTGCTTGATGACGGGGATCACGCCCGTTTGCAGGCTCTCGGACATGGCCTTGTCCGTCCCGTACTGTGCTGGCGGCAGTACCATGTAGACGACGGGGTGCGTCGGCAAGCTCATGAAGTGATCGATGAGCTCGCTGTAGTCTTTCGCGTATTGAGCTGGAGCTTTGCCACCGTCCGGCCAGTTTTGAGGCGCGGCGTCGTTGGTTCCCAACATGATGATGACGTCCACCACCGCGCCATCACCAGCGCTAGCTACCCACTCCGTCCCCTCAGCGTATTCCGGTTGCTGGAGGTACGGCGCCGTCGGCATCTTGCAGTTGCTCGTCAGGCAGCTGCCCGCATGGCCAAAGACGCCAACCTTCACGTCTTTACCCAATAACTCGATGAGCCAGTTCGCGTAGCTCTTGGTCATCGCCCCGAAGCCGGCGGTGATGCTGTCCCCCACGCAGGCAACATGGGTGGGGATACGTTTGGCTCCACCACCGTTCCCGCCGCCAGATCTCCCAGACGCTGGTTTCTTGGATGG
>SECP01000088.1 GCA_004193285.1 Myxococcales bacterium
TGAGCGACGCCGGCGCTCAGCGTCGCGGCCAAGGCTGCCAGGGGAAAAGAGCCGCGGGAGCGAGTGATCCGGAGCAAGCGGCAAAGGCAATCCACGGCCCCGGCCCTCGCACGCCTCCGCGCATGCGGCAACAATTCCGCGGAAAGTCCGGCGCAAGCTTTGACGGGTCGGTGGCGGCAAGGCTATGTTTGTAGCTCGATTTTCCCCGCCTCGACGGACGCTCGACCTTGACCCGCTTCCGCCTGCGCTTTCTCCTCCAGGAGATTGATCTGCCCCAAGGGGATACCCTCGTCGGGCGGAGCGCGAATTGCCAGGTGACGCTCGACGATCCGCTCGTGTCCCGAGAGCACGCGCGCATCCGGATTCAGGGCGCGAGCGCGGTGGTCGAGGATCTCGGGTCCCGCAACGGCGTACAAGTCGGCGGGCAGCCCGTGGTGCGTGCGAGCCCCCTCAATAATGGAGACCGCATCCGCATCGGCACCCAGGAGCTCGTTTTCTTGGAGCTGCCCGCCAGCGCGGAGCGCCCCGCGCACGGGGTGACCCGTTCCACCGGCTTCATGTGTCATTGCGCGACGTGCGCGCGCCCTTATCCGGCCGAGCTCGTCGCCTGCCCCTCCTGCGGGGGCAAGGAGCGGCTCGAGGAAGACACCCTTACTGGCAGCAGCCGCAAGGATTGGGGCCTCGAGCTTGCCGCACAAGCAGTGGAGCGAGCGCGAGCGGCCGCCCCGGCGGAGGTGCTCGAGAGGGTGCTCGCGACGGCCCGACTCGGGCTGGAACAGAGGCTGGCGGAAGGTCGCAGCGTCGAGCGCGGGCTGGTGGACGGGCTGGGGCTGGCGGCGGCCGAGGTGGCGGTGACCCGCGGCGAGGCCGCTTGGGGCCGCTGGGCCTTGTCCATTTATGCGTCGCTCGGCTGGCTGCCGACCGCCACTTTGCCGAGCCGTCTCATGGCGTTACCGGAGGCGGAGCGGAGCCTGCTCGCGCCCGCGGCCCAGCGCGTGCTGGACAGCGCCTCGGCTCGCAAGGACGCCGCGGTAGACGCGGAGTCTCAGGCCGCGCTGCTGCGTCTGCTCGGGGGCGCCGAGCCTTGAAGCACGTGCTCCGCTACAAGCACCACGACATCGAGCTCTCGGAGGGCAAGTTCGTGATCGGCCGCGCCGCGGGCTGCCAGCTTTCGCTCGATGATCCGCTCGTCTCACGTCACCACGCGCAGCTCACGGTGGAAGGTGAGCTCGTCACGGTGGAGGACTTGGGCTCGCGCAATGGCGTGAAGGTCAACGGTGAGCTCATCAGCGGCCGCTACTCCGTACAGGACAAGGACCAGCTCCTCATCGGCGGGCAGGAGCTCAAGTACGTCGCTCGACGCGAGAACATGGGCGACACGCTGATCCAGCCGGCGACCCAGCGGGTCCCGACCTTCGGCTTGCTCGGCATCTTGGCGGACAAGGCTTTTGCGCTCGGGCGAGCGGACGAAGCCGAGCGCCTGCTCACCGAGCTGCTCGATCAAGTACTCGGCGATCTCGAGGCGGGTCGGGAGGTCAAGGCAGAGCTGTTCGACCGCTCCGCGGAGTACGCGATGAAGCTCGCCAGCGCGACCGGCAGCGCGCGCTGGGTGGAGTACCTGTTCCGCGCTTTCGCGGCGATGCGCAGGCCCTGCCCGGCGGGCATCGTGGACGAGCTGTACTCCTTGGTCCGGCGGGTGGAGCGGGTCAGCCTCAGTGCGCTTCGCACCTACATCGAGGTATTGCGGGAGAATTCCAGCACCCTTGGCCCCGCCGACCGTTTCTTGGTCAGCCGCATCGAGGGGCTGGAGCGGCTCGTGGCGGCCAAGTAGCCGACCAGAATCTTTGCCCCGACACGATTCCGAAATTCGACAGTCTTCCGCGGCGCCGGCTAGTCTACTCGCGTGACCTCGAGCCGGGACGGCGGCGACCAAGTCGACACCCAGAATGAAGGTGGAAGGACCGTCGTTCGTTTCTGGCTGGAGTACCAGGGCAACACCCTGGAGCTCCGCAACGGCGCGGTCGTGGTCGGCCGCAGCTCGAATTGCCACATCGTGCTCGACGACGGCCTCGTCTCCAGGCGACACGCTCAGTTCATGGTGAGCGCCAAGATCGCCTCGATCGAGGATTTTGGCAGTGTGAACGGGGTGTACGTCAACGGCGAGCGTATCGCGGGCCAGCGCGCCCTTCGCGATGGCGACCGGGTGCAGATCGGCAAGCAAGACTTCACGCTGCGGAGCGCGACCAAGGTCGTGAAGCTGGAGACGCCGCCAGAGCGCTTCTCCGCGGAGACGCTCCACGGCAAGACCCTACCGCGCGAGGTGTTCGAAGCCGAGAAGGTGCGTGAAGAGCTGACGCGTCGCACCGACGCGCTCGATCTCCTCTGCGGCGTCGCGGACAAGGTGCTGGCGCTGGGCCGCGGAGACGAGGCCGAGAAGCTGCTTGGGACGGCGCTCGGCAACATGCTCAAACAGGTGCAGAGCGGCAGCGCCCTGGCGCCGGCGTCGGCGGCGCGCGCCGCGAGCTACGCGGTCCGCATCGCGGACGCGACGGGGCGCTCCCGCTGGGTCGACTATTGCTTCGAGCTTTACGGGGCGCAGTCTCGTCCACTGCCGAGCGAGGTCGTCGACCAGCTCTACGTGGTGCTGCGTAAGATCACCGGCGTCGGCCTCGTGGGCTTTCGGGCGTACTTGGAGAAACTGCGGGCCGCGTCGTCGAGCTTCTCGCCGACGGATCGCTTCGTGCTCCAGCGGATCGAGGGGCTCGAGCGCTTGATTTTGCGCTGAGCTTCGCCTCGCGCCCGAGCCACAGCTCCGCCGCCTCCGCGATGACTTGCCGGAGCTCCGTGTCCTCTACCGAGTCCAGGCGCGCCTTGAGCTCGCGCGGTAGCGGCGCGCGCGGCGCGGCCGGGCGCCGCTTGGCGAGCGCCTGCGACGCTTGAATCTGCTGCCGCACTCGGAATTTGACCGAGCTGACCCGGAGACCGAGGGGCGCCAGTCGCTGAAGCAGCTCGGTCGTCAGGAGCGAGAGCTCCTGGGCCCAAGGTGCGGACGCCACGTAAATGGTGAGCACGCCGGCGCTGAGCGGCCCGGGCTCCGTGCGCCGGGCGATGCGGTCCCCGAGCAACCGCCGCCAGGTGTCCCGATCGATCGAGACGCGGGCGCGCTGCGCCGAGACGACGCGCGCTCCGTCGAGCAGCTCGCCCAGTCTTTGAGGGCGGGAGCGGGGCTTCACCGGCGCGAGGGGAGCGCCGGGCCCGCGCTGCGTCAACCGTTGTTTGTGGACCCACGCTCACCGCGCACGCAGCGCCGTGCTACGGCGCGATCGTGAGCACTTCGGTCAAGCTGCTGTCGTTCGGCGCGTGCTGCGTGCTCGCGCTCGGTGCCTGCCGTCCGCGCCCCAGCAGCGTGCCGCTCGGCGGCGAGCGCGATAGCCCGGTCGCGGCGTCTCCCCGGCCGTCGCCCTCGGCGCTGCCCGCGGGTGCGGCCGCGCTGCCTTCCCCCGCGCCGGGTGAGGACGCCGCCGGCGAAGCGCAAGCCCAAGCGCAAGCGCAAGAGGTCGAGGTCAGCGCCTCGACCCCGCCCAGCGCCCTCGCCGAGGGCGGCAAGCCGGCGGCGCCGAGCGCCTTTCAGGTGAAGCCCTACGTCGCGCGGCAGAGCTGGACGCGAGTGGTGGACATCGACCTCGCCTTGAAAGTCGGGCCAGCCGCCGTGGACATGAAGATGACGACGCACCAGGAAGCGCGCTTCGAGGTCCTCAGCGTCGGCCCCAGCAGCATCGAGAAGCTCTCGATCGACTACGCCGTCTACACGACCAAGCTCTCGATCATGGGCAGCACGCAAGATTCGCCGGAGGAGCTGGCGGGCAAGCGCTTCGTCATCACCTTCAATCAAGGCAAGCCCGAGGTGCGCGACGCCGCGGGCGGCATCCCGCCCAAGAAGCAGGTGGATTCGGTCAAGGACGACGCGCGCGAGCCGCTCGAGACCGAAAAGGCCTTGAAGGAGCTGACCGGTCTCACCGCCAAAGGGCGCGGGGACTTCAGCGCTCTGGGCGCCATCGCGCTCGCCGGCGGCGAGGACGAAGACACGAAGGTGACGGGGGCGCGCGGCACCTTGCAGCGTCTCCTCACCGCTCCGAGCGGGGAGAAGACGGCGAGCATCGACCTCTCCTACACGCTCAACAGCCAGCTCGACGAGCACTCCTCGCTCGAAGCCAAGGTCGCCGGCACGCTCAGCGTGGTCGACGCGCCGGCTCGTTATCAGGCGAGCACGATGCAGGGGCCGATGGAGCTGCGGTCGTCCGAGCCCGACGGCATGGCGGGGCGGGGCGTCATCAAGGTGGTCACCAGCTACCGTTACTGAGCTCGCTGAAAACGAAGAAGCCCGCGGGGAGCGGGCTTCGATTCATTCTGCGGTGCCGAAGGTCGGGGTCGAACCGACACGTCTTTTGAGGACAACGGATTTTGAGTCCGCCGCGTCTGCCAATTCCGCCACTTCGGCGCTGTGGGAGAGGCTTGGTAACGTCAAACCTCGCCCTGGTCAAGCCTGGAAGCGCGAGGCCCCGTCGCAACGGGGCCTCGGTAGCTTCCGAGCCTGCTCAGAGGCCGTTGACGATGAAGTTACGGTCGTTCTTCTCGAAAAAGCCCACGATCTGGCGCGCGGCGGCGAGGCCGGCGTTGACGTTCGCTTCCTCCGTCTGCGCGCCCATCTTGGCGGGCGTCAGGTAGACGCGCTTGTCGAACTTCTCCTTCAGAGCCGCGGCGGTCGCGTCGCTCGGCGGGATGTCGCTCACGAACTTGAAATCGGGGCGAGCCTCGAACACCTCGAGCAGCTCGGCCTCGTTGATGACCTCCTTGCGCGCGGTGTTGATCAGCGTGGCGCCCTTCGGCATCAAGGAGAGCAGCTTCTTGCCGATGCTGTTCTTCGTCTCCGCCGTCGCCGGGATGTGCAGCGAGAGGTACTGGCTCTTGCTGTAGAGGTCCTCGACCGACGAAGCCGCCTCGACGCCCGCGGCCGCGAACACGTCCGCCTTCACGAACGGGTCGAACCCGTAGACGGTCATGCCGAAGCCCTTGGCGATGGTCGCGACCGCGCGGCCCACCATGCCGAAGGCGTGCAGCCCGAGCGTCTTGCCTCGGAGCTCGCTGCCGGTCTTGCCGTCGAACTTGCCGCGCGCGAGGTAGACGAGCATGCCGAACACCAGCTCGGCGACCGCGTTGGCGTTCTGGCCCGGCGTGTTCATCACGGCGATGTTCTTGGCCTTGGCGGCCGCGGTATCGATGTTGTCGTACCCGGCGCCCGCGCGGACCGCGAGCTTCAGGTTCTTGGCCGCGTCCAGCACTTCGGCGTCGAGGATGTCGCTGCGGAAGATCACCGCGTCCGCGCTGGCAATCGCCTCGATGAGCGGGGCCTTGCCCTTGTAGCTCTCGAGCACGTTGGCGGTGTAGCCGGCCTCTTTGATGATGGCGACGACCTGGTCGCGGGCGCTGGCGGAGAAAGGCTTTTCGGTAGCGAGCAGTACGGTTTTGGACACTCAGGACCTCGGTGTTGGCCCGGCAGGCTGCCGGAGAAACCGTCGAAGCCATAGTAGCGGGCCGCGCTCGAGGCAAGCCGGGCGGATTTTCAGCGCTTTGTCAGCACGGCCACCACGTCGTCCAGCTCGTAAAGCGAGCTCTTGCTGTCCCCCGCGGAGAGGTACGGAGCACGCGAGAAACGCTCGAGCGTCAAATCCAGCGGGAGCAGATCTCGCTCGACGAAGCGACGCGCGGCGTCCTCCCACGCGCCGCTCGGGCCGGGGTCGCACTCCAGTCGCTCCCGGGGCTCCGGAGTCGTCGGGCCGTCGAAGTAAAAGGGACGGTAGGGGAGCGCGAGCGCGACGAGGAAGGTGCCGCCAGGGCGCAGCGCCTGGAGGCAGTGCCGCAGCAGGCGCCGCGGCCGCTCGCAGCGGTCCAGCACGTTGAGGAGCGAAACGGCGTCGAAGCTCTGGTCGGGTAGGGGCGCTTCCGTGAGGTCGACCGCGTGGCAGCGCACGCCGCGCTTCGTGAGCTTCTTGGCCATGCCGCGCGACACCTCGGTCGCCTCCAGCTGATCGAAGCAGGGCGCGAGCTTGGCCGTCACGTCGCCCGAGCCCGCCCCTACGTCCAGCAAGCGCCCGCCGGTGCGCCCCGCGAGCAGGCTGCGGAAGGCGTGCTCGGGCAAGAGCAGCATCTGGTACATCCCGGTGAGCGCGTTGGCGTCGAAGTCCGAAAGGTAAAGCCGCGCCAGCCGCTGCGCGAAGGTGCGAAGTCGACCGTGGCGCCCCAGCGCTTGCACTTCCGCGCGCCATGCGTCGTCGATCGTGAGCTCGTGAAAGTGCGGGGCAAAGCTCCCGAGCCGACTGAGCTCCGCTGACGTTTTCAGCTCCGGGGGGCGGCTCATAGGGGCCGGCGCGCGAAGTGTTTGCCGCGGCGACTGAGCTCCGCCACCGGCCCCGTGATCGCCAGCGTGAGGCCGTCCATCTGCAGGTTGACGAAGATGACGTTGCCGCTCGGTGACGTGCAAATGCCCGTCAGCTCGCCGTGGCTCTTGGCGTTGCGCGCTAAATCGTAGACGCGCCCTTCCGGTGTGATGCCCCGCACGAGCTGCTCCCCGGAGCCGTCCTCCGCCACCAGCACGTCCCCCCACGGCGCGACGCAAATGTTGTCCGGCATATCCAGGACGCTCGCGCCCGGCGACTCCGCGAACAACTCCAGCATGTCTGGCTTGCCCGCGTCGCCGAGGCTGAGCTTGAAAACCTGGCCCGTACCCTGGCGCCCTCCGCTCGTGCAGCACAGGTACACGACGCCGTCTTTGTAGAAGACTCCTTCTCCTCGACAAAAGCGGGCCGCGCCGGCAGCTGCCGCCTGGCGGCGCACGGTCGTGTCTTTCGGATCCGGATTGGCGACGTCCACCCACTCCACCTGGAGGCGGATGCCTTGCTCCAGATCGCGCGACGTATCGAAGCGCGGGACGCCCCGGACGCGCAGCGCCTGCAGCTTCCCGGAGTCGTGAGGGCGTGATCTGTCGCTCGGGCGATAGCGGTAGAAGCTGCCGTCCGTCTCGTCCTCGCTGAGGTAAGCGGTGAGGGTGCTCGGGTCCACGCACGCGGCTTCGTGACGGAAGCGACCGTAGGCGGGCAGCCGCTGAGGCGCGGCTAGCCTTTCCGCGTCCGTTCGGCACAGGAAGACGTAGCCGTGGCCGGGGTCCACGCTCTCTTCGCAGCTGAGCCAACCCCAGGGGCTCGCGCCGCCGCCGCAGTTGCGCAGGGTGCCGGCTAGCACCCGGTTGCTGCTGAGCACGTCGAGCGTCTTCTCGCTCAGCACCACGCGCGTCACGCCGCCGCCGGCCTTCGCGTCGAACGCCTCCGGCGGGGCGCGGTCCAGGCCCGAATCGGACAAGCCCTTGTCCAGCTCGTGGTTGCGCATCAGCGTGAGCGTGCCGGGCGCGTCGCTGAAGCAAGCCATGCCGTCAGGGCGAGCTGGGACGCGCGAGCCGTCCGACATCGGCTCGAACGCGCGCTGCAAGATGGTGTAGCGGAAGCCTGGCGGCAGATCCAAGACGCGAGCGGGATCCGGAACTAGCGGCCCGCCGTCCGCCCGCGCTTCACGTCGAAACAAGAACGCGAGCGGTGACGCCGCGACTGCTGCTCCAGCCGCAGCCTTCAGCACCGTACGTCGCCGTTGCACCATCACCCCAACTGTCCCAAACGCCTCGCACCTCGTCAAAGGGCGCGCCGCTCGGCCCTAAAATGCCGGATTGACACCGGACCCCAAAGTCTCGAAATTCCCGGTTCGTTCCCTAACAAGCAATCCCTAAGGAGCCCCCATGGCATTTGAGCTTCCTCCGCTGCCGTTCGCCAAGAACGCGTTCGAGCCGGTGATCAAGTCCGAGACGTTCGACTACCACTACGACAAGCACCACAAGGCGTACGTCACCAAGCTCAACCAGCTGCTCGAAGGCAAGCCCGAGGCCAGCAAGAGCCTGGTCGAGGTGATCAAGACCAGCACCGGCGGCGTCTTCAACAACGCGGCCCAGGTTTGGAACCACACGTTCTTCTGGGACAGCCTCAAGCCCGGTGGTGGCGGCGCTCCGCCCGCGGGTGACGTGGCCGACCTCATCGGCGGCCTCGGCGGCTGGGACAAGTTCCGCGCTGACTTCATCGCGGCTGGCCTCGGTCGCTTCGGCTCGGGCTGGGTCTGGCTCGTGCTGGACGGCGGCAAGGGCAAAATCCTCGACACGCCCAACGCAGAAACGCCGCTCACCACGGGTGCGGTCCCGCTCGTCACGGCGGACGTGTGGGAGCACGCGTACTACATCGACTTCCGCAACAACCGTCAGGGCTTCTTGGAGACCTTCCTCGACAAGCTCATCAACTGGGACTTCGTCGCGAAGAACCTCGCCGCGGCCAAGTGAGCCTCTAGAAACGACGACGCGCCGCCGTCCTGTGAGGGACGAGCGGCGCGTTTCCTTTTGTGCGCGACGGCTATAAACCGTGCTTCAGGAATTCAGGTTGGCGGGAGCTGCGTTGCCGCGCACCGGCAAGATGGGCGCCCAGGTGAGCCGCGCGAGCAGCGAGTCTTCGATCAGGAGGCCCCGATCACTGAACGAGAGCACGTTCTCGGTGCCGTCTTCCTTCCACTCGCCAACGAACAGGATACCTTGGCCCTTGTCGTTGTAACCGAGCTCGACGAGCGCATTCTTCAGCCACCGACCTCCGCCATCGAAATTGACCGGCTCCGGTAGGGTGTAAAATCCCTCGCTCGGTAGCGCCTTGAGCGTCTTCGCCCACGTCGGCGAGCGCAGCGGCGTGGTCGGGTCGCGCCAGAACCAGCGGTTGCGTCGGTTGTCGGCGGGGCGCACGACGAACTTCACGCCGCTTTCGGACTGCCCGACGTACACGAGGACGCCGGCAGGGAAGGCGTCTTCGTGACCCGGCAAGGGTTGAGTGGTGCGGTACAGGCCTGCGTCAGGGAGATCCAGCATAGGGGATGGCTTTTTTACTCGCCCGGCGCACGGCTTCAAGAACCAATGCGTAATCGCGAGAGGTTCGGGGGTTTATGTCTCGCTCCGAACGACCGCGATCGCCACCTCCGCGCCGAGGGCGGGAACCCGGCGGAGCGCGATGCCGAAGTCGCGACCTTCGATTTCCTGCGCGGCGTCCACCACCGCCTCGCCAGCGGCGCGCCCCATGAGCCCGCTGTCTTTCACCGCTTTGGCGTTCACGTCCGGCGATACGGGCGCGCCGTACACTTCCTTTTCGACGACCACGTAGACGTACACCAGCGGCAGCTTGGAGCCTTCCTCGCTGGTCTCGGCCTTCACCATGCTGCGTAGCTGGTTCTCGAGCCGGTAGGCGTAGGCCGACCACGACCAGCCGGTTGCGTACACGCCGGCGACCTCGCTCTCCTTCATGACCGGCGTGGCGGCGGCCCACTGCCCGTCGGGGCGCCCACGCACGCCGGCTGCCTCGGGCAGGCTGCCTCGCGTTTCGACGTACTTGCCGTTCGCTGCCGCCTTGAGGTCGAAAGACTCGAAGAGGTTTTTCGTCGCGAGGGCGTCGTGCTCCAGGTCACTCCTGAGAATGAGTCCGCTCTTGCTAGCAACGAGGAAGAACGTGCTCTTGGCGGTGCGCAGATCCTGAACTCGGTTGCGCGCCTTATCGAGCGCTTCTTTCGCCGCGGTCGCGTCACCTTGCGCCTTGTCGTCCGCGAAAAAGGGCTCGAGCTGCTTTGCGCCGAGCGGCAATCCCTTGCGGACCTCTTCCACGTCCTGGGTTGCGGCCTTGGCGAGGAGCTCCACCCCGGCCCGGGCCTTCAGCTTGCTCGTCTCACCCGCCTTGGTGCAGCCAGCGAGGGATGACGCGAAGGCCAGGCCGAGGGCCGTCAGACCAACTAGCCCAGCGTGATGGGCGGCCGAGGCGAGTGTAGGCAGAGGTAGGGGAAACCGCATCCCCACGTACTTACGCCACTTGGCGCGGGCGACAAATCTGAAACCGATTCCGGGCCATCTCCCCGCTTGACGGTGCGTGCGCGCCCGAGTAGCGGCGGCAGGACCGAGCCGCTCGCAGCCATGGCGCGCGGGGGCGGTGGCAAAGGACCGAGAAGCTCGCTCGCGTGGTCAAAACTTCGAATCACGTCACTGACAGGAACCTTCCTCGTATGCTTTGCGTATTCTGTACGAAGCGCGAGCGCCGACCGCGAGCGAGCAAGCGCGAAGTGGAAGTGAGTGAGGCCGCCTCGTAGCGCTGGTGGCTTCACCCTGCTAGTTTATGAAGGTTGGGCGAGGAGCCCTAGCGTGCACCCCGAGGATCGATTTCGGTCCCGCGTTGACTCGCAGCAAAAGAGCGAAAAGGTGCAACCCCGTAGCAACCGTCTGTCGGACGCACCTCCGCGTGCCGAAGGGCAACCCTCGGCTCGTGATTCGTTCTTCTCCTTTCGGCAGCTCGTCTCACCGGAAGACTTGTCCGTCGTGTTCCAACCAATCGTGGACATGGCAGACGGGAGGCTCTTCGCGCACGAGGCGCTGGTGCGTTGCTCGCGCCCGGAGCTCAGCAATCCCCTCGTCTTGTTCGAGCGCGCGGTAGAGGCCGGGTGCGTGGGGCGTCTGGGTCGGATGATTCGCGACATCGCGGTGCCGCTCTCCGGTACGCGCCCGGTCTTCATCAACGTGCACCCTCAAGAGCTGCAAGAAGGCTGGCTCGTGCGGCCGGACGATCCCATCTACTCGCACGACGCGGAGATCTTCTTGGAGGTCACCGAATCCGTACCCCTCTCGCACTATGCCCTGTGCTTGAGCGTCCTGCGCGAAGTGCGAGCGCGCGGAGGCATCCAGCTCGTGGTGGACGACTTGGGCGCCGGTTACTCCAACCTCAAGCGCATAGCGGACCTGGAGCCGCAAGTCGTCAAGCTCGACCGCGGGCTCATCTTGGGGGTGGACCAGAGCGCGAGGCAGCAGCAGCTCGTCTCGAGCGTCGTGAGGCTCTGCAACGATTTGAACGCGATGGTCGTCGCGGAGGGCATCGAGACAGAAGCCGAGTTCTCGGCCCTGCGAGACACCGGCGCCCACTACGGTCAGGGCTTCTTGTTCGCGCGACCCGCGTATCCCATGCCCACCATCACCTGGCCGCCTAGCGCGCGGCGCCTCAAGCTCGACTCGATCTCGGAAGAACCCTGAGGCGCCGGTCCGCGCCAGCTCAGAGCAGCGCTTTGGCGTCTGCCAATACCGCGTCCACGTGGCCGTTCACCTTCACGCCGCGGTACGCCTTTTTGATCGTGCCGTCAGGGCCGATGAGGAAGGTGCTGCGGATGATGCCGAGGTACTTCTTGCCGTAGTTGCTCTTCTCGCCCCACACGCCGTACGCGCTCGCGAGCGTCTTTTCAGGGTCCGAGAGCAAGGTGAAGGGCAAGCCGTACTTCTTGATGAATTTGGTGTGGCTCTGCGCGGAATCCGGGCTCACGCCCAGCACACGTAGGCCCTGTTTGCCGAAGCGCGCGAAGCTGTCGCGAATGTCGCACGCCTCTTTCGTGCAGCCGGGCGTGTCGTCCTTGGGATAGAAATAGAGCAGGTACGGCTTGCCGGCGAGTGAGCTCGAAGAGACGGTCTTACCGGTCTCGTCGCTGAGCTCGAAGCTCGGCGCTTTGCGACCCGCGTCAGGGTCCAGCACCTTGAGGGCGGCAGAGGCTGCCACCTGGGCGACCTTGGCGGCGGCGCGCTTCACCGTGTCCTTGAATGACGAGGCCTGCGCTGCCGGCTTGGTCTCGGGTTTGCTGGCGGCTTTCGGCTCCGGCTTAGCGACGACCTTGGGGAGCTTGGCGACGGCCGTTTTGTCGGCGGCTTTGGGTTCCGGCGTGGCCACGGCCTTGGGCGCGGGCTTGGCGGCGGCCTTGGCAGGCTTGGCGGCGACCTTGGGCGCGGGCTTGGCGGCAGACTTTTTTGCGACCGCCTTGGGCGCGGTGGCGCCCGCTTTTGCGGGGGTCTTGGGGGCGGTCTTGGGCGAGGGCTTTTGCGCGGTCTTTTTTGCGGCCATCCAGTCTCGGTCTCCTTGCCGCGGCTACTTCACCACGATCGTGCGGAGACTCACCATGAAAAGCTCGCTCTTGCCCGGTTCTTTTCCCCAAACGCTCACCTCGTACCGCCCCTGAGCGGGGTTTTGACCAAGGCCGACATCGAGCGAAAACGTACGACCCTCGAGCTTGACCGGTTTTGGTGTCTTGAAACCGGGCGGGAAGTACAGCGTCGTCGGTGCAGGGATGCGATAGATGCTCGTCGCATTGAGGTCCTTGGCGGACTTGGGGGAGGCGGGCTCGATGCGGCCGATGCCGATACCGCCGAAGGCGAGCGGAGCGCGGATCGTGCCGGCGACGTGCAGCAGCACGCTGGGCGGCGCTTGCTTGGGGAGCTCGGCGTAGTCGCCCCAGTCGTCCACGAACTCTTGCGCCAGGCACGGCTGGTTCACGCCCGCTGGCTGCGCCAGCCCAATACCGACGCGGTGGTGACCTGGCTTCAGGATGTTGCGCCGGTGACCGTCATTGGGCGGCACCTCGTCCATGAACATTTTTTGCAGCTCTTCCAGCTTGGCGGGGTCGAAGCGCGGGCTCGGGTCCAGCTCGCGCAGGGCGCCGTCGAACAAGCAGGCGACGTTCTCCTGCACCATGTCCGTGCCGCCTGCCTCCGTGTAGCGCTGCTCCGGCACCGAGCCGTCCGTGCCCCAATGTGCCGTGAAGCCGTTTTTGGCCATATCTTGCGCGTGCCGCCGAGCCCCTGCGGATGCGACCGAGTCGAGCTCAACGGGGGTGAGACCAGCGGTTTTCCGGTCCCGATTGATGAGCGAGAGCAGGTAAGTGGTGGCGTCGTCGCTAGGCGCGAGGGTCATGGGCCGAGGCGCCTCGCTCGCCATGACGCGCGTCGGCGGATGCGAAGAGCACGCAAGCGCCTCTAGCGCGCACGTCATAAGGGTGATGGATCGAGCGAGGCCCATGGGGATCATGAGAGAGCTGAAGGGCGACGCTGTAAACTGACAAGTGCGTCACACTGAAATGCAGGGAAGGGGACGCGCAGAGCGAGCATTCATAGCCCGCGATGAACCGCTTTCAGCTCGCGACCGGTGTGGTGGCGCTCGTGTCCTGCTCTGCCGCGTGCGGCGACGACTCGAGCCCGGGGCCTGCTGCCCCGATTGGCGCTTCGGGTGCGGGAGCGGGGGCGGGGGCCGCTTCCGGCGGAGCGGGCGGG
>SECP01000108.1 GCA_004193285.1 Myxococcales bacterium
GCTCGCGGGCGGCTTCGCCGGGGGCGTGAGCCGCCTTGGGCGGGGGCGGCTCGTCCGGGGGCGGCTCGTCCGGCGGCGGCTTCGCCGGGAGCGAGACGCGCTGCGCGCGGGAGGACGGTGATTTACGGGCGAGAGGGGCTTGCTCGCGGGAGGTGGATTGTATCCGTGTGCTCGGCGCCGTCGAGGCCGAGCCGGCTGCGCCGGTGCCCGCGAGGACGCGGGCAGCCCCGACTGCGCCTGTGCGCACGGTTGGTCGAGGGCTGGTTAGGGCGAGCAAGCCCGAGAGGAGCAACCCACCATGAAATTTCACGCCGAAGAGCTCAGCATCCAATTCATCGAAACCCTCGTGCCGTTGATGCCGAAGATCAAACAGCGCGATAAGTCGCTGGAGGATCAGCTACGCAGAGCGGCGTGCAGCATTGGGCTGAACTGCGCGGAGGCAGCGGGGAGCGATCCGGGAAACAGACGGGCGCGGCTGTTCACGGCGGCGGGGAGCGCGAGAGAGTCGCAGCATGCGCTCAGGCAGGCGATCGCTTGGCGGCATATCAGCGCGGGAGAGGCGGAGGCGGCGTTGCGGCTGGTGGGGCGGATCGTGGCGATCCTTTGGCGGATGACGCGGTAGAATCGGAGGTTCAGATTGCGGGGCGATTCGTCCGATGTACCACGAGGTTTTCGCGGAGATTCGAGTGGAGCTTGCCGCGTAGCAGGCGGGGCTTCTCGGGTCGGAGCTGGAGCCTCAGAGGGACCGCCATTCGAAAGTTGGACGAGAAGGCTTCCAGGCCGGCGGCGTCAGACGCCGTTAGCAGGCAGGTGACACTGGGGGCCGACATCGGCAGGGCGTCGCGACTCGTGTGGTCGGCCTACCCATTATTTTGTCCCCATGGCTTAACATCAGGCCCTCGAGTAAGTTGGACGGATCGCGGAAAAGTCATGGGCCTGTTTACTGGTGGCGAGGTCTGGACGGGCGGGTTTTACGAGCTAGCCCTTGAATACGAGCCTGGTGTCGCTGGGGGGCTGGTGAGTGGTCTCCATGAGCTGTGGCACCTCGAAGGTTTCGACGGGTGCTACCTCGACGGTAAGCGCGAACCTGCGGACCAGCCGAGACACGAATTTGAGTCGTCATTGCTTTCCGCCGGCCACCTCCTCGGCATCGCCGCTTTCGCTGGCGGCGCCCAGGTCGCCTGTGGATCGTGCACCGTCCAAGAGACCGATGGTTCCGACTGGCTCGTGTTCTATTTCCCCATGGGCGCGCTCAGCAACGCCTATCCGGTCGGTGGTTTCCCGTTCGACTCGGCCAATCATGAGAGCTGGCGCATCCCACTCGACAACTGGTTGCTTAGTATCGCACGAAGGATTTTCCCACGAGCACCGTTCGTGCTTAGCCTCGTGGGTTCCGAGGCCTCCGGCAACATCCATGCGGCAGACTTGGCCGCTTCGGGAGTGCCAAGCGCGAGGTACGAGGGTCTGCTCGTACCGGTTGCCGGTGCGCTCGAATGGCACCCGAGAACTGAAGCGGACGGCTGAAGGCGTACTGCTTCGATGCTGCCCCATAAGCCGTTGCAAGCCGTTGCAGCAGAACGGCCGCGCCTCTCCTAACCTGAGCTGTCCAGCCCCTCGCCTGTGATGAAGTACACGGGCTCTGGCCTCGTTACCTGCTTACCTCCGTGTTTCTGGAGCGGCCGCAGCTGATTTCGGCGTCGATTGAGGTGCGGGTCGCTTAAAGTGCGAAGAATTGCTGGGAATGGGCGAGGGTTGCTGGGGCGCCGGCCAGCAGCCAAGATTGCATTGTGACCTACTTGGATCGCATCGTCCGCGACCCCGCAATCTGCGCCGGCCAGCCCGTGATTCGCGGGACGCGCGTTTTGGTCCGCGTGGTGCTCGGCTATCTCGCGCACGGCGAGACGACGGAGCACATCCTGCGCGAATTTCCGAGCCTTACCGAAGAGGACGTACGCGCAGTGATCGCATTTGCAGCGGCTTCAGCGGGTGAAGACTTGCCCGCCCCGAGCCCGATTCCGCCCAGCGCCCAGGTTGCGTGAAGCTCAAGCTTGACGAAAACATCCCGCAGTCGGCGGCGATGAGACTAGCGGCCCTGGGGTACGACGTCGATACCGTGCTCGACGAACAACTTGGCGGTCGAAGCGACGAGCACGTATGGGCGGCAGCTCAAGCCGAGGACCGCTTCCTCGTCACTCACGACTTGGATTTCTCGGACACCCGGAAGTTCGAGCCTGGCAAGCACGCAGGCGTACTGATCGTGCGCCTGCCCGACTCCGAACAGTGGCGTGTGGGTGATCACCTCGTTGCCTGGTTCTCGGACTCCGACGCGCGAACCTGGGAGCGCTGTATGGTGGTCGCAACGCTGCGCAAGGTGCGCGTGGTTCGTGGTGCGACGGTCCAGCGCTGACGTGCACAAACGCAAAAACGCGGAGCCAGCTTTCGCTAACTCCGCGTTTCCATTTTTTGTTGCGCGGGGGCGCAACGCAGCTCTGTGTACCGCTGTTCTCTTGCCGTTCGAGGTGAGCCTCGAGCGTTAACGGCTGAGCGCGACCCCGCGCGCAGTCGGCGCGCGGCTCGTCGCTCTCAGAAGTGTAGAGGCGTGTCGGACGCCTCAGTTTTGAGGGAGCGGATGACGAACAACGCGAACAACGACGAAACTATCTTGAACGTGTCGTTGACGAGCATTGCCGTCGATCTGGCGTGGAACGCGAGGAGCGGTGCATTGAAGCGGGATAGCGGGTTCGAGGCCGAGTCGGCGTTCCGAGAGTTGTGAGCGTGCACCGCGATCCGCGGATAGTCGGTGAAGATCGCGGGGTGACGGTGGGCGCCGTTCACCGTTCACCGGCGCGGATTTGGGCCCATTCGGGCTCGGCGCGATAGAAAGCGGCCGCCGAAATTAGTGAAGGCCCAAGAGCGCCAACTCTCGAGCCTTCTGGATCTCCAGTGCGATGGAGGACTGCACCTTCATCACACCGTGAGCTCCGTGTCCAGAAA
>SECP01000061.1 GCA_004193285.1 Myxococcales bacterium
AGCGCGCCTGGCGCCGCCCGAACGTCGTCACTCTCAACCCCGACCGGCTCATCCTTAGTAGCCCCAAGACCGCCGCCTCGGCTGCCTAATGACGCGACAACTACCTTGACGAATCCCGCTACTGACAAATCGGTTGGTGCTCGCCGCGCCAGCCATCCCTCTCACGGAGCACTTCTCGTACCGCGCCGATCGCGACTGCAGTCGCGGTACTTTTCGCGATACGTCCCAGGCTGCGCCAGCCGCTCGGCAGCCGGCAGCCACCCGCATCCGCCCGCACCAGCCTGGTGCCGCCGCACCGTCGCCAGCACGCGACTTCCGAACCGCTGATCGGCGGCGGCGCCTCACGAAGCAGCGTCGCTGCTTATCATCAGCGATCAGCGCCCAAACCCCTCAGGCGCTGGCGAGCAACTCGCCGCCCAAGCGCGCTTTTCAACTCGAACCCGTCACGAAAGCAGCGGCGCCCTAGCGCCACCTAGGAGCGCCTCAGCGCCTGCACAGCGGCAACAGCCTGAAGCATCCATGCGATGACCACCCATCCGCCCGCGAAAAAGGAGCCCCTCTCTCGGCTCGACCCCTTCTTCGGATCCGCAGTACCAAACCGCCTGCAGGCCGGCCCCGAGATATCCGCACTGCATTCGATAGCTTGCCGCTGCCACAATCCCTGCAATCAGACCTTCTTCGGATCCGCAGTACCAAACCGCTCGCAGGCCGGCCCCGAGATACAGCAGTGCATTCGATAGCTTGCCGCTGCTGCGGCACTGGAATTAGGCCTTCTTCGGATCCGCAGTACGAATCCGCCTGCAAGCCGGCGCCGCAAATACTTCAGTGATGTTGAAGAGTTGCGGCTGCCGCATGGCAGCTCGCCGGGGTTCTTCGGATCCGAAGAAGGATTGGGGCGCGGAAATAGAGGTTCTGGAAGAGTCAGCGAACGCTGACGCAGCCGTGAATCGAAGTATTGCGACGGAGCGACGGACGACACTGATGAGACGCGACCCCACGCGAGCGCGCACGGAGGAAGAGCTAAGAGCGACGAACGACGACGACCACCGACGAACGACCACCGACGAACGACCACCGACGAACGACCACCGACGAACCAACGAACGACCACCGACGAACCAACGAACGACCACCGACGAACCAACGAACGACCACCGACGAACCGACGAACGACCACCGACGAACGACGAACGACGAGAAATCCAGGGAGCGACCGCCGTGGCGCGGTCTCGAGCGGCTTGGGCGCTGGGGAGAGCAGGGAGCGAGAACTGACGTCAGCGTGGCTTGACGTCGTCGGAGCTCAGGGCGGCGGTCAGGGCGGCGGCGAGGACGATCCGAACCGGCACTCCGTGGGCATGGGCTGCGGCGACGCAGGCGTCGAACTCGGGTTTGAGCTGAGGCGGGCCGAAAGGACCTCCTGCCATTTTGACGGGGAGCTTGCCGAAAGGGGTGTCGACCTCGATGAGCTGCCGCGGCCGTTCGGTGCGACTCACTCCGTAGCGCCGAACGCCAAGGCTGCTCGTCTCCGCGAGGAGGACCGACTCGAGCACCGCGACTTGAGCGGGAGCCGCCAGCGCCGAGAGCAAGAGGCCGGGGCGGCCCTTCTTCATGGTGAGTGGCGCGGCCCAGGCGTCGAGCGCGCCGGCGGTGAGTAGCTGGGCGATGGCGTGGCCGGTGAGCTCCCCGGTCATGTCGTCCACGTTGGCTTCGAGCACGTAGTGCGTGATGGCGCTCGTCTCTTCCGCCGTGGTGGGCGCGCGCTCGCCTAGCACGAGGCGCAGCGCGTTCAGGCGATCTGGGAGGCGCCGCGTGCCGGCGCCCCAGCCGATGGCGGTTGGCGCGAGGCGCGGCCAGCGCTCGAAACGTGCAGCTTGGGATGCGACGATCGCTGCGCCGGTGGGGGTGACTAGCTCTGCCTCGACGTTGGCATCGTAGGTTGGAGCGCCGCGCAGGCAAGCGACGGTGGCCGGAGCCGGGAGCGGAAGGATGCCGTGGCGGCACTCGATGCTGCCGTATCCCATCGGAAGGGGCGAGCAGACGATCTCCGCGCCGAGGTGATCGAGGGCCGCCGCCGCCCCCACGATGTCGGCGATGGCGTCGACTGCTCCGACTTCGTGAAAGCTGACCTCGTCGACCGCCGTGCGATGCACGAAAGCCTCGGCCTCCGCGAGGCGGCGAAAAATGGCCTGAGCGCGCTGCTTGCTGCCGTCGCTCAGGGGTGCTGACGCCAAGAGCTGCGTGATGTCTCGATAACTGCGCTCGGGGTGGGCGCCGTGCTGCTCGACCACGAAGCGGACGCCGCCGATCACCCCCGTCTGGGCGGGGAGCACGTCGACCGAAATGCCAGCGACGCCGAGCGATGCGACCGCTTGCTGCACGACCTCGAGGGGCACTCCCAAGTCGATCAGCGCGGCGACGGACATGTCACCCGCTACGCCGCTGAAGCAGTCGAAGTAGAGCACCTTACCCACGCCGGCGCCGCGCTCGAGGCGCGGATTGCCGAAGCGCGTCGCCTCCCCGCTTCGCGCGTCTTCGTGCGAGTGCGAGTGCGAGTGCGAGTGCGAGTGCGAGTGCGAGTGCGGGTGCGGGTGCGGGTGCGGGTGCGGGTGCGGGTGCGGGTACGAGGCACCATCCGAGTGCGAGTGACCACCGCCACGCGGACGCACAATGCCCTTGAAGCGGGGCTTTTCGCTCAAGCGCGCTCCGTGAGCTTCATTTGGCGGACGACGGCCATCGCGGCGCCGAATCCGCTATCGATGTTGACGACGGTGACGCCGGAGGCGCAGCTGGTGAGCATGCCCATGAGCGCGGTGAAGCCGGAGAGCGCAGTCCCGTAGCCGACCGAGGTGGGCACGGCCACGACGGGCGCCGCCACCAGCCCGCCTACGACGCTGGGCAGAGCACCCTCCATACCCGCGATGACGATCAGCGCTTCCGCGCGATTCAGCTCGGGAAGCACCGCCAGCAGACGATGCAGTCCCGCGACCCCCACGTCGAAGAAGCGACGGCAGCCGATGCCAGCCATGCGCAAGGTTTCGATTGCCTCTTCTGCGACCGGAACGTCGCTGGTGCCAGCAGTGACCACGGCTACCCGCTCGTCGTTCGTATTGGCGCGCACTTGATGTTGGAAGGAGGCCGTCCGCGCGGCGGCGCGGTACTCCAGCTGCGGCACTCGCAGCGCAACGTCCGCGAAGACGGCCGCTTCTAGGCGCGTGACCAGCACGTCTTGCCCCGCCGCGATGAGACGCGCCGCTACGCCGGCGATCTGTTCCGCGGTCTTGCCTGGCGCGAAGACGACCTCCGCCATGCCCTGCCGCAGCGCGCGATGGTGGTCCACGCGGGCGTAGGAAAGATCGGCGTAGGGGAGCTGCGAAAGCTCCGCCAAAGCGGTCGAAACGTCCGTGCTTCCAGCCTTCACGGCCTCCAGCAGCTGCGTAAGGCGCGGCCTATCCATCGGGCTTGGTAGTATCGCGCAGGAGCGCGCCCGCCAAGGCCTCGCCGCATATTTCCTCGGCTGGCAAGGCGTGCTTCTCTTCCGTGCATGCCGGTGTTGGTAGCGCTGCCGTTGGGGCTGTGTCTGGGCGTCTCTTTCGCCTGGCTGTCGCGCCGTGAGCTGCGGCGCGTCACGAGCGAGCTCGGGAGCCGCGGGCTGGCCATCGCGGCTTTGTTCGGCCTCTTCGTGCTGGCCCCCGTTTCTGCGTATTTCCTCGCCTTCGAGCCAGACTGGTGCCTGGCGTACTTGTTGGATACGTCCCAGGCAACCCCCGCGCTTGCTCCGGCGTTGGTCGTCGTCGCGCTCGCAACGGTACCGAGCGGCTTCCTCTTCGGGCGGTGGCTCCTCGAACGCGACGAGGCAACCTTGCTACGCGCGCTCTTGGCGCTCGTGGTTGCCACGCTCGGCGCTATCATGCTGGGTTTGCGGCGCTTCGCCGTACAAGGCAGCTACGCTCAATTCCACGGGGATTTCGGCACGCAGCCACTGGCCGGTAGCTCGCTCGGTTACGCGATCTTGGTGCTCGGGTTCTGGCTCACCGCTGGGCTCGTTTTCGCGGTATGGAACCTGCGTCGCCTGGACTGACGAAAGCCTGGTATGTCCGAAAAAAATCCCGATCCGACCCCGCGCCTCCTCGAGCTTGCCTCTGATCTGGTGTCACGCGCACGCAAGCTGGGCGCGGACGTCGCCGAGGCCAGCGCCCGAACCGGTTGGGAGCTTTCCGCAAAGGTTCGGCTAGGCAAAGTGGAGCTGGTAGAGGAGGCTGGCCATCACGGGGTCTCGCTGCGCGTGATCCGCGGCGGCCGCGTCGCCACCACGTCCACCAGTGACCTCACGCCACGCGGCATCGACCGCTGTGTGGCGGACGCGCTCGAGCTCTGTGCGCTCGCCGAGCCGGATCCGTTCGCGGGGCCCGCCGATGCGAACCTCCTCTCGAAGCCGCCGCACCCGGATCTGGAGCTCCTGGACGAGAGCATCGACGCAATCGACGCGGAGCAGGCCATCGAGCAGGCGCGCATCGCCGAGCAAGCAGCGCTCGACTTCGACTCGCGCATCCAGCTCAGTGAGGGCGCGACGTACTCGCGCACCAGCGGCGCCAGCGCGATGGTCCTCTCGGCGGGCTTCGAAGGCGCGGTCCGGGGGTCGTACGCCGCGCTCTCCGTGGCGCCCGTGGTCGAGGACGAAGGTGGCAAGAAGCGCCGTGGCCACTACTATTCGGCCAGCCGCCGCCACCGTGACTTGGAAAAAGCCGAGTTCATCGGGCAAGAAGCCGCGCGGCGCACGCTGCGCAAGCTAGGCGCGCAGAAGATCGCGACCACGGAAGCGCCCGTAGTCTTCGATCCGGACGTCGCGCGGTCGCTCATCGGTAGCCTCGCGGGGTGCATCGTGGGCGGTGCGCTGTGGCGCAAGTCCAGCTACTTGCTCGAGCGCGAGGGTACGCTCGTCGCCAGCCCTCTCGTCCACATCGTCGATGACCCGCTGATCCCCCGCGGGCCTGGCTCGCGTTCGTTCGACGGCGAAGGGCTGCGTTCCCGTAAGAACGTCGTGGTGGAAGCCGGCACCCTCAAGACCTTCCTCCTGGACAGCTACAGCGCGCGCAAGATGGGTCGCGCGTCGACAGCCTCGGCTTCGCGCAGTGGCGGGTCCATCGGCGCTTCGACCAGCAACTTCATCCTGCAGGCGGGGACCACGAAGGCGGCGGACATCGTGAAGAGTACCGCCCGCGGCCTGTACGTGACGGAGATGATGGGCTTCGGCTTCAACGCCATTACCGGAGACTTTTCGCGCGGCGCAGCTGGCTTTTGGATCGAAAACGGGGAGCTGGCGTTTCCGGTCAGCGAGATCACCATTTCATCCACTTTGGACGCGATGCTCAAGGCGATCGACGCGGTGGGCGATGACCTGGAGCTGAAGAGCTCCACTGCGGCGCCGACGGTGCGCGTCGCCAGCATGACCATCTCCGGTAAGTGAGTGAGTCAGTCAGTCCGGGGGCTCGAACGTGTTCGGCGCCCCCGGCGAAGCCCCTCGCCCGCCGTGCTCTGCAAACGATGACGCCGCGCTGTCCGCCGCCCCGGGAGCTCGTCGCGCCAGGCTGCGGCCCGCGTGTTGCGCAGCCAGCGCGGGAAAGGTGGAAATCACGCCTTCGGGCCCGACCAGCGACAGGGGCTCGCCGCTATTGGAGAGGCCTCGAACGCCAACGGTAGGCAGCGGAACGAGGCGCACCTCGGGTGGGATTGGCACGTCCGCCGCGGAAGCGGAGAAGCCTTCCCCCACGAGGAGCGCGAGCTCACCGGGACCCAGCTCGACCTCCGGTAACGCTACTTGCCCGCCCGAATCCTCCAGCCAAAGCCCGCGGAGCGCCGCCGGGAGACTGGAGTCGTTGAGCAGCTCGACCCACTCCCCGCTCATTTCCGGACCGACGGGGTTGGACAGCACCTCGTTCAGAATGAGATGCGGTCGGGGAGCAGCAGTGTGAGTCGTCAGCACGAACGGAGCGATGGCTCCATTGCTCGACAGAACCGAACCGGTCAGCGTTACTTCGCTCTCGGGCGATAGGCCTCGCATCAAGACGTGGCGCTCGCCGCGCGGCGCCACGACCGGCTCCGCCGCGCCGTCCAACAGCCAGAGCAGGTCTTGCTCGAGGGCCGTGACCTGAATGCGATCATCGAGCGCCTCCACACACGCGCCGTTCAGACGCTCGCCGCTGCAGTCCGCGGGCGGCGCGGGCGCGGTGACGGGAAGCCACGGCGCGGGGTCCAACAGAGAATCCGCAATGCGGGGCGGCGAAACGGCGCTTCGCTCCAACGGCCGTTCAGCAGTGAGGAGCAGGCAACCGGCCATCGGCGTGCCGCCGGGCATCGCGCTGGCGACCAGTGGCACCGCCCCTGGCTCGAGCAGGAGCGGCGCGAGCTCGACCGTTTGCATGTCACACAGAACGACTGCGCCGTGCTTGGCGCTCCCGACCGGTGGAAATAGGCGCCGAGCTCGCGGCTCCGCGAGGGAAGACGTGTGAAGCGATTCCACCGCTCCGAAGCCAGTGAAGGCCAACGTGTAGCTCTCGTCCGGCAGCAACCAATCCAACGGCTGAAGCCAGCAGTCGGCTCCCTCGCGCCAAAAGCGTAGCGGCACGGCGCGCTCACGAAGGGCCGTCGGCAGCTCGGACCGTGCGATGGCTCGATCGTAGTAGTCCGACACCTCGCCACGGATGAGCCACGGCTCCCCGAGCGGCGCCCGTGCTAGGCGCGCGCGGAAGAGCAGCGGGGCGGCGCCGCTATCGGCGCTCGGCAGGAGCTCGAGCCGAGACTCGCTGGGTCGCTCACCGGGCAAGTCCAGCGACGGTCCGCTGCAAGCGAGCCCGAATACCGAGATCAGCACGAGCCGCGGGTGATGCTGACGCATGGGCCCTCATCGACCCGAGGCCGGCTCGGTTGCGAGAAATGTTATACGCTGCGCGACGTGAGCCCCGATGACATCAAGCAGCTTCGCAAGGAGCTCGGCTGCAGTGCGCGCGATCTGGCCACGACGCTCGGCCTCGAGCAAAAAGAGGTGCTGGCCTGGGAATCAGGTGAGCTCTTTCCGACCAAGCGGTTCGTGGAGCAGATGAAGTCACTGCGCGAAAAGGGTCCAAGCGCCGTGCTCAAGGCCGCGAAAGGCAAGGCCGTTGCGCCGACGGACAGGCTGTCGGATCCCGCCTTTTGGAACGTGGTCAAAAAGCTGATCCTTCACCCCGCCCTCTACGACCAAGTCACCAAGTTGGCGGAGAAGTTCGGTGACGAGCCGAAGAGCTGAATGAGTCGGCGGCCAGGCTCGACCCGGCCGCCTCCGCGACGCTAGCTATTCGTCGTCGTCGTCGTCGTCGTCGTCGTCATCGTCGTCGTCGTCGTCGTCGTCGTCGTCATCGTCGTCCGACTCCTCGTCGGCATCAGAGGACGTAGGCGATTTCTCCTCGACGGCGTCGGCCGGCTTCTTGTCGTCGTCCTCGTCGTCGTCGTCCGATTCCTCGTCGTCGTCGTCCGATTCCTCGTCGTCGTCGTCCGATTCCTCGTCGTCGTCGTCGTCGTCGTCGTCCGATTCCTCGTCGTCGTCGTCGTCGTCCGATTCCTCGTCGGACTCGACTCCGGAAGCGTCGTCGTCTGCGGACGCCGCGGCACCGTTCGAGGAGGGCAGCTCGTCCGTCTCCTCACCCGCGTCGGCCGGGCTTTCCGGAGCTGCCGAGCCCTCTGCCCCCGCCTCGTCGTTGAGCGAGATGGGACCTTCAGGCGCGGCCTCGCCGATCTCGGACTCGAAGGACTCCCGCGACTCTTCGCTGAGCTCCGTGAACTCCTTGAGCGTCGGCAGGTCTCGCAGGCTCTTGAGCCCAAAGACCTCCATGAAGCTCGGGGTCGTGCCGTAGAGCATCGGCCGCCCCGCTTCGTCCTTCTTTCCGAGAATGCGGATGAGGTCGCGATCCAGGAGGCCTTTCAGTACGGGCCCGGAGTCCACGCCGCGGATGTCGTCGATCTCCGGACGGGTGATGGGCTGCCGGTAGGCGACGATAGCGAGGGTCTCGAGCTGCGCGCGAGACAGGCGCACCGGTTTGGTCGCCAAGTAGCCGCGCACGTACTCGCCAAACTCGGGGTTGGTGCGGAAGGCGTAGCCGCCCCCCACTTCGTCCAACCTCACGCCGTGCGCCGCGTAGTCCCGCTGCAGCTCTTCGACGAGCTCCTGCGCCCGCTTCTTGTCGATCTTGGCGGCGCGAGCGAGCTCCTTGACCTCGAGCGGATGGTCCGCGACGAAGATCAAGGCCTCGATCAAGGACTTGAGGTACTGGGTCGCGTCTTGGGAGAGCTCGGCTCCTGCCGGCTCCCCCACACCTACGGAAGAGGCCCCGTCAGGTTCCCCTTCGTCATCGCCGGCAGGCTCGGTGCTGGACGCGGTCTCGCCACTCTCGCGGCCCTCGCCGCTTTCGTCCCCAATCGGCTCGTTGCCGCCTTCCACCTGCGATGCGGCGAGGCCGCCGCCACGACGCGCACGTGCTGCCGCGGCGCGCTCACGATCCCTCTCGACACGCCGGGCCTCAGCCTCGTTGCGTTCCTTGTTCTTGGCTTCTGCCTTGAGGCGCGCCTGTTCTTCGCGCTCGGCCTTTGCCTGCGCTTTGGCCTCTTCGGCGGCCCGCGCTTTTTCTTCACGCTCGGCCTGAGCCTGGGCTTTGGCCTCGGCCTTTTCGCGGGCGGCTTCGTCTGCCTTGGCTTTGGCTTCCGCCTTGGCGCGCTCGCGCTCTTCGGCCTTGGCCTTCGCTTCGGCTTCCTTCTGCTTCCGCGCGTCCTCTGCAGCTTTTGCCTTGGCCTTCGCCTCGGCTTCCTTCTGCTTCTTCGCGTCTGCTTCCGCCTTCGCCTTGGCCTTCGCCTCGGCCGCCTTCTGCTTCTTCGCGTCGGCTTCCGCCTTCGCCTTGGCCTTCGCCTCGGCCGCCTTTTGCTTCTTCGCGTCAGCCGCCGCCTTGGCCTTGGCCTTGGCTTCGGCTTCCTTCTGCTTCTTCGCGTCGGCTTCCGCCTTGGCCTTGGCCTTCGCCTCGGCTTCCTTCTGCTTCTTCGCGTCCGCCGCGGCTTTGGCCTTGGCCGCTGCCTCGGCCGCTTTCTGCTTCTTCGCGTCAGCCGCCGCCTTGGCCTTGGCCTTCGCCTCCGCAGCCTTCTGCTTCTTCGCGTCAGCCGCCGCCTTGGCCTTGGCCTTCGCCTCCGCAGCCTTCTGCTTCTTGGGGTCCTCGGCCTTGGCGGGGGCTTTCTTGGCTACCGCCGGCTCGGCCTTGGCAGGAGCCTTCTTCGCGGCCTTGGCAGGGGCCTTCTTCGCGGCCTTGGCAGGGGCCTTCTTCGCGGCCTTGGCAGGAGCCTTTTTGCCGACGGCGGGCTCGGCCTTGGCAGGAGCTTTCTTGGTGGCCTTCTTCGCCGAAGCAGGCTCGACCTTGGACGCCGCCTTCTTCGCGCCAGCGGGCGCGGCTTTCGCGCTCTTCTTCGCAGCAGCGGGCGCGGCCTTCGGCGCCGCCTTTTTGGCCGCAACCGGCGCAGCCTTGGAGGGCGCCTTCTTCGCCGCCTTGGCGGGCTTTTTGGCTACCGCCGGCTCCGCCTTCGTCTGCGCCTTGGGAGCTGCCTTCTTGGCCGCTGCCTTCTTGGCGACGACGGGCTCCGCCTGGGGCGCTGCCTTGGCGGGCTTAGCTGCCTTGGCGGGCTTAGCCGCCTTTTTGGCGGGCTTAGCTGCCTTGGCGGGCTTGGCTGCCTTGGTCGCTTTCGCGGCGGTCGGCTGGGACTTGGACTTGCCGCGGGGCGCGGACGCCTGGGGATCGGGTCGCTTCTTCGCTGCCATGTTCGATCGTTACTGGGAGCCTAAGGCTCGTGGTTTTCGTCTTCCGGCTCCGGCTCTGCCAGCTCCGGAAATTCATCCGCGATGCTGGGCGTTACCGGAGCCGCGTCGCCATGTCGAGTGGCGAGCGCGTTGTCTTCGTCGTCGTCGGCGTAGGGCTCTTCAGGAGTTTCGTCGTCGGCCAGCTTCGGGCTGAAGCTGGCTTCCGCCGAAGCCGCAGCTTCTTCCATCATGCCTGGGTCGACGAGCGCAAGCTCGATCGTGATGGGCTCGAGCGGCGCAGCTTGCTCCAAGCGCGTCATTCGGAGCCGAGTCATCTCGAGCAAAGCGAGGAAAGTCACAATCAACTCGCCGCGTGACGACGCACCTTCGAAGAGTTGCTCGAAGGTACAGCGCTTGAATCTCTGAAGTAGATCGACCAGCTGATTGATGCGGTCGGTGATGGAAAAGCGCTCCATGTCGATCTGATGGTCGACCTGCACTTTCGTACGTGAAAGCACGCCCTGGAACGCGTCCAACAGCTTGAAGAGGCTCAGTCCGGCGAGCGGCGCCGGCCCCTCCACCGCGGGAGCCGGTAGACCGCGGACGAAAACATCCCTCCCCAGCACGTCCCCGCCGCCGAGCTGCTCGGCAGCCAGCTTGTACTTTTGATACTCGAGCAGACGCCGCACCAGCTCCGAGCGCGGATCCAGCCCTTCGTCCTCGTCGTCGTCCTGATCCGACGGCTGAACCGGGAGGAGCATCTTGCTCTTGATGTGGATGAGCGTCGCCGCCATCACGAGGTATTCGCTCGCGATATCGATATTCAGCTCCTCCATGAGCGTGATGTATTCGACGTACTTCGCGGCGACGAAGGCGATGGGGATGTCGCGCACGTCCAGCTCGTGCTGCTCGATGAGATGCAGCAGTAGGTCGAGCGGGCCCTCGAACGTCGGCAGGACGACCTGATACCCCCCGGCAGCTCCTTCCGGACGGGCAGCCAAAGGCTGCTCGCCGGGCGGGGAATTGCTGGGGTTTTCGTCCGTCATGAAAGGGGCGCAGCGTACATGACCAATAGGCCGTTGGCGATGCTAACTTGGGAACCGGATGACAGCCAATGTCGGCCCAGGCAGGCGCTGCGTGACCTGCGGAGAGCGCTATGGGAGCGCTGTGCTGCGGTGCCCGCGCGATGGTACGAAAACCGCTGCCGAGCCGGGAAACCTGGCCGGGGACCCGCACGTCGGGCGGCTGGTGGCGGGGCAATTCCGAGTGGAGCGGCTGCTCGGCGTGGGCGCGATGGCGCGGGTCTACCTGGCTCAGCAAATCGGTCTGGACCGCCCGGTCGCCCTGAAGATCCTGCACCGCGAGCTCCTCGGGGACGAGAGCGCCACCGCCCGCATTCGCCGGGAGGCGATGATTGGCGGCCGCCTCCGACACCCCAATTTGGCCGAGGTTTTGATGCTTGGGAGCGCGGACGCCACACCAGACCATCCGGGCGGCGAGCCGTTCATCGTCCTGGAGCACCTGGACGGCATGTCCCTCGCCTCCGCGCTGCTGGCGAGCGGGGGCGCGCTCGGCCTCGTGCGCTCGGTCCACGTGGCGCTTCAGATTTGCGATGCGCTCGGAGAGGCGCATGCTCTGGGCATCGTGCATCGGGATTTGAAACCGGACAACGTGATGCTCGTCCGGCGCGGCGCCGATAACGACTTCGTCAAAGTGCTGGACTTCGGCATGGCCCGGGCCGGCCGCGACCCTGATTTCGCTACCCACGACGGCGCGGTCCTCGGTACCGCTCGCTACATCGCCCCTGAGGGCGCACAGGGCGGGCGGGTCGGCCCCGAGGGCGACGTGTACGCGATCGCAACGCTGCTATTTCAGTGCATCACGGGCCGAACGCCGTTCGAGGGCCCGAGCGCAGTGGCCATCTTGGTGCAGCAGGTCAGCGCAGCCCCGCCGGATCTTCGCTCGATCGGCGCCGGCCGAGACGCGCCCCGAGGCCTGGCGGAGCTGGTTGCGAAGAACCTCGCGAAGGATCCGCTGGATCGCTCGGCCAACGCGCGGGTCTTCGGTGCGGAGCTGTCGACCTGCATGTTCGGTGGTCGTCAGGACACCAGCATCACGACTCGGCTGACGGGGGAACCTTGAGGCGCTGGCTCGTCGGCGCGCTTTCCTTCGCCCTTGCCGCCTCGCTCGGCGTGCGCGTGGCTCACGCCACCGTCCCGCCCTCGGAGCTCGCGGAGCCGCGCGTCCTGACCGGCTTTCGAGCTCTGGATCGGCCGCACGGGATGGCGGAAGCCGGCTTCGGGTGGCTCACGCTGCCGGGAGCCAACGTGTGCAGCCAAGCCGGCTGCAAAGCAGGCGACACGAGCTTCGAGCTCGATGGCTGGCAGCTGTACCGCCAGAACATACGCGTGGCTTTTGGAGCCGGGCTTCTGCTGGGGTTGGTGCCGACGACGGACGCTCCACAAGGCAGCACGGACAACGGCATCGAGCGCGATCACACGCGGAAGTACCTCACCCTCGAGGGCATGCTGCGTTACTACCCGTACGTCGGCGAGAATTTCGAGTTGTGGACAGGTCTGACCGGCGGGTTGGTCGTGCTCAGCGACCGCTTTCAGGTCGTCTCCGACTACGACAAGCCGCTCATCGGCCCGGCAGGCGTGACGATTCGTACTGAGGGTGGCACGCTCGGGGTCGCTCTTGGCGGCGCTTACGAGCTCTCCCGCCATTGGTCGATCGGAGGCTCCTTCCGCTTCGGCAACTGGTTCTTGCCGGACAAACCGGCGACGGATCCGCTCCTGGACAAAGCGTCGCTGACGGGGCGAAATTCGGTGTTTTCGCTGGGCTTCAACCTCGCCTACCGCATCCCACTCTGATGCTCACCACGCGCGAGTGGTCACCACGAGTAGCTCCGCGACCCGCTCGAGCAAGAGCGCCAAAATCCCCAGGAGCGCGACTGATTTGACCGGCGCGAGCACGGGGCCGATGAACGCGGGCGTGGCCGCGCGGGCGATGAGCGCGCTGGCGGTCTCGATGAGCACGCTGGCTACCGCGAGCGGCGCCGCCAGCGCGAACGCCAGCTCGACCGAACGCGCGAACGCCTTCGCGACCGCAAGCCAAGTGAAGTGACCGGCGAGGGCCGGTGAAGCGAGAGAGCTTGCGACCCGGGCCGCGCCGCCCGTCTCCAGAAAGGCGATCGAGGCGAGCAGGGTAAATAGCGCTGCCACTGGCGGCACCTGCTCGGGGAGCGCCGGCAGGCTCACTGCCTCTCGGCCGCCTCGCAAGTCGTCCACCAAGCCGCCAGCCATGCCGGCCACGTAGATGGCGAGCGCGGCCAGAAGCGCCACCGGCAGGCCCGCGAAGCTTTCGCGAGCCAGCGCGATGACGAAAGGTCCCGCTGGGTTCACGTCCCCCGCGAGCGCCGGTGCGATGCAGGCGCCCAGGGCCAGTGCCAAGACCAGCCGCGTCGGGGCCGGCACCGCGGACAAGCCGAAGGCCGGGACCAGGGTCACCGCCGGCGTCGCACGCGCCATGCCCAGGGCCCAGGCCCGCGGATCCACCCCCATTTGCTCGATGACCGCGCTCAAGGCGTCGAGCAGGCTGGGGGGCGAAGGCAAAGGGGCCATGGCGATTGACGCGGGAGCGGAGGGCGCGTTAACGGTGACGCGCCTCCCAAGGACCGCGTATGGGTTTGGATATTTCCACAGTCGGCTTCGAGACGGAACCTGTCAGCTTCACCTACGACTGGAAGATGGCGGCTCTGTATGCGCTCGCCGTAGGAGCAACGCCGGAAGAGCTGGACTACGTGTACGAAGGGCGCGGTCCGCGCGTGCTGCCGACCTTCGCCGTCATCCCTTCCTACGGTCCGGTCAGCCAGCTCTTCGTGAAGACCAGCTGCGATATGACCCGCTTGGTGCACGGAGGTCAAACGCTCCGCCTGCATCGTCCGCTGCCGCCGGAAGGCACGCTGCTGACCACGGGTCGCATCGAGGGCATTTACGACATGAAGATCCTCGCCAAGGTGGTGCTCAGCACCCGCACGACCTTGAACGGCGAGCCTTGCTTCGACACCGAGTGGGAGCTGTTGGTGCGAGATGCGGGCGGTTTCGGCGGCGCGCGGCCTCCCAAGGCCGAGGTGCCCAAGCTCCCCAAGGATCAGCTAGATTCGCCGACCTTCGCCGTCGAGCAGGCAACGCGTCCCGAGCAGGCCCTGCTCTACCGCCTCACCGGTGACCTGAACCCACTGCACGCGGACCCAGCGTTCGCGCGAGCGGCTGGCTTCGACCAAGGGCCGATCTTGCATGGGCTCTGCACGTACGGCTTCGTGGGCCGCGCCCTGCTGAAGCACGCCTGCGGAGGGGACCCGGCGCGCCTGAAGGCGTTCAGTGTGCAGTTTCGCAAGCCGGTTTGGCCCGGCGACGTGCTCTCGACCAAGGGCTACGACGTGGGCAACGGGCGCTACGCGCTCGACACCACCGTCGTCGGCCGACCCGACGCGGTGCTCACCTCGGCGTGGGCGGAAGTGGCGTGAGGAGTTGACTCATGAGTGACGAAGAGAAGAAGCGCATCGTTTCCCAACCCCCGCCCCCTACGGACGAGGTGGACGGTGAATGGGGTGACGAGGACGACAAGACGCTGGTGCGCGGGGTTCCGGAGGCCGTGACCAAGTCGCAGTCCGTTCAGCCCGCACCCGCGGTCGCCGGCACGGAGGTCGCCCCCATCAGTATGCCGGCCAAAGCCGCGGAAGCGTCCACCCCGCCGAACATGAAAGCGGCCGCTCCCGTCGCCGAAGAAGACGAGGAGGAAGACGACGACGCCGAGGAAGACGACGAGCACGAATCGTCCGAAGCCGCCGACGAGAGCGAAAGCCACGACGAGGACGAGGACGAGGACGAGGACGAGGACGAACAGCATCCGCATCCTCCGGTGCACGCCACGGCCTCGAAGGACTGGATCCCGGAGTGGGCACCATTTGCGGTGCTTGCCCTGCTGGTCAGCGTCAGCATCCTGGTCGGTCTCGGGCTGGTGGGCGGCTCGGATGCCCCCGCCGACGAGAACGCGGACGAGCCGGCGGCCGAGGTCGCCAAGCCTGCGACCAAGCCGAGCAACCATCCGTGAAGGCCGTCGCGCAACTTGCGGCGCTGCTCGCACTGGTGGTCGTGCCCGCCTGCGTGGTGACGACCTTCGAAGCCCCCGGGGATCCGCCGCGGGTCGCGGTGGCCCCCACGGCTTCGGGCAGCGGTGGTCCGGCCGCGCCGGGAGAAGACGCGGAGCCGCTCGCAGGTCAACCGACCGAGATCGCCGCGCGACACCTGCTCGTGTCCTACCAAGGCGCGCTACGCGCCTCGCCGAGCGTGACGCGCAGCAAGGCCGAGGCTCAAGCGCGCGCTACGGAAGCGCTGACCCGCGCCAAAGCGGGCGAGAGCTTCGAGACGCTGGTCAAAGAGTATTCGGACGAGCCGGGCGCTGCCGAGCGCGGCGGCACACTCGGGCGCTTCGGCCGCGGGATGATGGTGCCCGCGTTCGAGAAGGCCGCCTTCAAGCTGGCCCCCGGGGAAGTGTCGGATTTGGTGGAGACCCAGTTCGGGTTCCACGTCATCCAGCGCACAGAGTAGCTCGGGCTCAGCCGCGCAGCAGGTGCTTCGAGATCACGAGGCGCTGCACCTGGCTCGTGCCCTCGCCTATCTCACAGAGCTTCACGTCGCGGAGGTGGCGCTCCACGTCGAACTCGCGGGTGTAGCCGTAGCCGCCGTGGATCTGCAGCGCGTTGTTGCAGACCCGCGTCGCAACCTCGCTGGCGAACAGCTTCGCCATCGACGCCTCCGACGTGAAGCGCCGCCCGCTATCCGCGAGCCAAGCCGCGCGGCGCACGAGCAACTCGGCTGCGTCCAGCTCGGTTTGGGCGTCAGCCAGCATCCACTGAATGGCCTGAAACTCCGCGATGGGCTTGCCGAACGCCTCGCGGTCTTTCGCGTAGGTGAGCGCCATTTCGAGCGCGCCGCGGCCCAGGCCCAGCGCCATGGCGGCGATGGAGACGCGCCCGCCGTCCAAAATGCGCATCGTGTCCAGAAAACCGTGGTCTACCTCGCCCAAGCGCTCGCTATCCGGCACGCGCACTTGCTCGAGCGTGAGCTCCACCGTGTCGCTCGAGCGGCAGCCGAGCTTCTTGAGGTGCTTGCTCGCGCTGTAGCCAGGCGCTTTCGTGTCCACCACGAAGGCAGTGATGCCGCGCTGCGCCGGTACCTCGAAGTTGGTGCGCGCGAGCACGACGCAGAAGCCCCCCACCGAGCCTTGGGTGATGAACATCTTGCTGCCGTTGATGATCCAGTCGTCGCCATCGCGAGTGGCGGTCGTACGGAGCCCGGCGCTGTCCGAGCCGGAGCCGGGCTCGGTGAGCGCCCACGCCGCCAGCCACTCACCGGTGCAGGCGCGCGTGAGGTACTTCTGCTTCTGCGCCTCGGTTCCGACCGCGAGGATGTGCCCGGTGCCCAGCCCGTTGTGGCTCGCGATGGTGAGCGCGAGCGAGCCGTCCACCCGAGCCGCCTCTTCTACCGCGATGGCGTAGGCGGACATGTCCAGCCCCGAGCCGCCGTAAGCCTCGGGGATCTTGATACCGAGCAGGCCCATGCTCGCGAGCTCCGGCACGATTTCAGCCGGAAAACGCTCTTCTTCGTCCCACTCGCGGGCGCGAGGCCGAACGCGCTCGCGGAAGAACTGCCGCAGGTTGCTACGAAGAAGCGCGTGGTGCTCACTCAGCTCGAAGTCCACGACTCACAGTTCTAGTACCGCGGAGCCCTCAGCGCCATCCGCCCGCTCACGCCCTTTTGAGCCTAGCGCTTGTCGCTCAGCGCTGCCTTGAGCAGGGCGAGGCGCTTATCCGCCGGGTAGTGCGCTGCTTCCGCCCCCGAGCCAGGCTTGAGCTTCAGCGGCTCGTCGCCCACGATGAGCACCTGGCTGCCGCTCCGCCCCGCGAGCCACTCCGCCTGCGGCGCGCCCTCCGCTTCACGAGTCGTGAACAGGACCGCGTCGAAGCCGAGATCCTTTTGCACCTTCGCGCCCGGCAGCTTCTTCAAGGTGCCGAGCACGTCTTTGGCCGAGTCTTCATCGGGGCGCGCGAGGCCGACAACGCGGTAGCGCGCGCCGCCGTCTTGATAAAAGCCGACCGCACCCGAGCCAAGCCCCGCGATGCCGAGCGCGTCGCGGTGATGGTAGGTGACGCCCATCGGTACCAAGTTGACGGGCGGCAGGAGCCGGACGGACGGCAGCGCGCTGACCTCGCCCGGCAGCTGGTCGCCGATCTTTTGCGCGAGCTCCGGCAGGATTTTGGCGCTCGTGGCCTTGATTTGATCCGGGGTTTCGAGCTCGTTCGAATAGCTGAGCTCGGCCACGATTTCGCCGCGCCAGACGTAGGCGATGCCCGTACCGAGGGCACCTTTACCGCCGGCCGCGATCTCCTTGGGCGTCCCGTCCGCCGGGTCACCATCCGCTATGACGCGCTTGGTGAAAAACGCGTAGGCGCCTTCGGCCGTCGCGAAGCGCGAGGCGGTCACGTTCACGGTGCCCGAGGAGCCAGCGCCGTCCACGTAGCGCAGGGTCACGACGCGCTTCAGTCCGTAGTTCTTGTAGACCTCGCACTCGCCGTCCAGCAGCTCCGTGCACACCGTCTCCAGCGTGCCCTTCGCCGCCTCACCGTAGGTGCGCGCGTCCCCGTTCGGATCGATGCAATAGCCGGAGGCGGTGCGCGGAAAGTACGCGGAGCTCACTGCATCCGACACCGTCCCTCCCCCGGCCGTGCACGCCCCTGGCTTCGAGCTAGCAACCGGCGGAGGCGCGCTCCCTTGCTCGACCTTGTCTTCTTTCTTCGAGCACGACAGCGAGAGCAGGACCGAGCTGGCAACGGCGAGAGCGACGTAGCGGCGAACCATGGCGGCGTTGTAGCCCGAGTCCGGCGGCTACGGCCAAGAGCCACCTGCGACCAGGCTCGAAGTGGGCGGCTCACCTACCCCGCAACGTTTACACAGCGCCGCACTTCTTACCGGTCGGCGAAGGGCTTACACCCTTATTAAAGGCTGTCATTTCGACGGCTTACATTCCGGCAACCTGGGCACGTACCTTGCTGTACGTTCAGGCTTCTCGTGTTTCTGGAACCTTACAAGCCTCGCGCTCGCGCTCACCGTCGCCACCGAGGCTTCACCTTGGTGGAGCTGGTGGTGGTGGTGCTCATCATCGGCATCACCGCGGCCATCGCGACCCCCGTCCTCGCCGGGCGCATGCGAGAGCGGCGCTCGCGCGACCTCGCGCAGAAGGTCGCGCAAGTGTACAGCGTCTCGCGCATGCGAGCTCTGGGCCGCGGCTCCGCGGTTCTCGTGCGCTTCAATCAGACGAGCGGCTTCACGGTGCTGGAGTCGGTGGAGGGCCTCGCGGTGGCGACCGCGCGCATGGGCGCGACCAACGGAGCGAACTGCGTGGCTCGGCCGGGCCTCGGCTGCTTGTCGAACAATTGGAATGCGACCGGAGTCGGCGGAACCGCGCGCGCCGTGCAAACGCTGACCTGGCCGTCGGACTTCACGGTCACCGCCGCCTCCACCAACATGGACATTTGCTTCACCGCCTCCGGTCGTAGCTTCATGTCGACGGACGGCACCCCTCCGCGCCAGGCGATGGTCGGAGCGCAGCTCATTTCGGTCAAGCGTCAAAACGGTACCGCCCGTACGGTGGCCGTGCTCCCGAACGGCATGGCGAGGCTGGGGCTATGAGGAAGTATCTTCGCCGCGCTCGCGGGTCGAGCCGTGGCTACACCTTGGTCGAGCTGATGATGGCGCTGGCGCTGCTGGCGGTCTCTATCGTCGGTATCATTTCGCTTCAGAAGGTCACGGTGGTGACCAACGCGCACGCCAAGAACCTGGCCATGGCGCAGCGCATCGCGCAGGCGGTGTCGGGGCAGCTGCAGATGGACTCCACGCAGTGGATCACGACGCTACCTACCGGCAGCTTCTTGAACTCGGACGCGGTCTGGCACCGGCTGCCCTACAACACGACCCGCGCCTTCGGGGGCGCGTTCGATGCGCTCGGCAACCCGGTCACGGACGCCAACGCCGGCAATGCGCGCTTCTGCACTCACGTGCGCATGTCCTGGCTGTACCCGACCACCATGAGCGTGGCCGGTAACGGGGTATTGCGCGCGGAGGTGCGCGTGTTCTGGCTCCGAGCCGGGCAGGCGCCGCTGGATTCGACGGCCAGCATGTGCAGCGCGAGCCAGAGCGACACCCAAGCGAGGGCCATCGGCCTCTCCACCGACCGTTACCACTTCGTCTACCAGACGGTAGGCCTCCGGCAGCATTTTCAGATCTAATGAGCGCGCGATTTTCCCTTCGAACGCGGCGGCGCGGCTTCACCCTCGTGGAGCTGATGGTCGCGATGAGCGGCGGCTTGTTCCTGTCGATCGCCGTGTTCGCGCTCTCGCGCGACGCAACCCGCTTTTACCAAAGCGAGGGTCGCATGGCGAACGCAACCCTCGCCGCGGTGTCCGGCTTCGAGCGCCTCGCGAGCGACGTGGCAAGGGCCGGTCACCTTTCGACCGCCAACATTCAGGGCGACCCCCTCGTGTGCAATCGACCTGACGCTTCGTTCCCCGCCGAGCTGCGCTCCCTGCGCGCGCTCGTGGTGGGGACGAGCAGCGCCACCGGAACGGAGGTCGCCGCGGCCGGCATTTCACCGCACTCGTTGCTGGTCACGGGCGCCTTGAACACGCCGGAGGTGTTCACCACCATGGCGGTGGCCCCCGCCGCTGGCGGCTCCTGGCGCGTAGACCTGGATCTGAGCACGCCCGCCGCGGACCGCCTCAACCTCAGCTTGGCGACGACCGCGGTTGCGGCCAATCAGGCCATCTTGGACGGCATCTTCACGATCGGCACCAACCAGCGGGGCAAGATCGTGAGGCTCCGTCGCAACGGGCTGGATCAGTACGCGGTCGTCTCCGCGGTGACCGCGGTCGCGGGCGGCGCCTTCCTGACCCTCGCCAACTCCCCCTCGCTCCTGCGCCTCGAGCGCGGCGGGCCGCAGTGCGGCATCGACGACACCGGCAAGGGTATGGCGCTCAGCGTGATCGACGTCGTGCGCTACGACATCCGCAGCATGTTGAGCGAGGCGTCGTACGCGTCCTTGTTCAGCGCTTCTGGTGTGAGCGGAGGACCGAGCGTGGTGCCCTTCGAGAGCGGCCGGGCCGAGCTCGTGCGAGTGGAAGTGGACTCGACGGGCGCGGAGCAAGCGTCCACCCGAGAGATCATCGGCGAATACGCGGTGGACCTGCAGGTGAGCGCTTGGGGCGCGACCGCCGCCAACAACCCCGCGCTGATCCCGGTCGCGGCCACTGCCATCACTCAGACCTACAACTCGACGCAGCTCTTGCGCGGCGTTCACCTGCGCCTGGGCGTGCGCTCGCGCGAAGCCGATCGCGACGCGGACGTCGCCGGTAGCGGCGGTGGCTCGAACAACCTGTACCGCATCGGCCTGGGCGGCTCCGCGAACGCGCCGTTCGCGCGGGTGCGCACGCTCCAAACGGACGTGCCTCTGCGCAATCTGGAGGGCAACCGATGGTAACGCTCACGCTCCGACGCCGACTCCGACGCCGCGCCGAGCGGGGCACGACGATCGTGATCGTCGTCATGGTGGCCACCCTGATCACGGCGATTGGCACGTTCGCGGTGCACAACATCGGGCAGGTGGATCTGGCCGTCGGCTACAGCCGCCAGTCAGCGCAAACCTACGCCCTCGCGGAGCTCGGCACGACCGCGGCCATGGCGCAGATCGCCGCCACTGGGACGTCCTATTCGAACCTCATGAGCGAGACGCGGACGCCGCCCGATCCGGCCAATCCCAACGCTCCTCGCTTCAGTTGCTTGGCCAACGGTCGTTTCTTCGCCACCGGCGGCAGCAGTTGCTTTCGGATTCAGCAAGACCGGCTCGAGAGCATGACCACGAGCAACGGCGGCGAGACCTTGACCGAGCCCACGGTGGCCGGCAGCGAATCCGGGAGCTTCGGCATCCTCAGCAGCACCATCGGTCAGGTAGACGTGGAGCTGACCGAAAAGCGGCCGACCAACCGCGACATCGCCGGCAGCCGGCAAGGCTCCTCCGCATTCGACATCACGCTCACCACGACTGCCGTCGTGAGCCCCCCTCCCACTGCCTCCGATCCGTGCAGCGGCATCGCCAGCATGACGGTCAAAAAAGTCATGCGCGCGCACGTCATCATCCCGCCCGATCCAGGAACCTAAGCCATGAAGCACGAACAGAAACCACAGCTTGCCGCGCGCTCGACGTGGCTTCGGGGTCTGCTCGCCGCGGGCTCGTTACTCTCGACCGTGCTCGGCGCCGGCCGCGCGCACGCGCAGGCGGACGTGTCACCGCCGCCGCCGAACATCCTGCTGCTCGTGGATACGTCCGGCTCGATGGACTACAAGACGAACAGCAACTCGTTCCCGACTTGCCGATATTCGGGCTCGGCCACGACCGCGCAGCCCAGCGAGCGCAGCCGCTGGGTGGACCTCGTGGAGGTGCTCACCGGCTCGATCAACAACTACGAGTGCCAGAAGCTAGACCGGAACTCCACGCTGTTCCGCTCCGAGTACGGCGGCGCCGGGAGCAACCCGTACGACGCGCTCTACGCGAACCCTTATCACCGCCCCGCTAGTAACGGCTGCGTCGCGGGCCCCGGCACGCTCACCGCCGACAGCCCGCTCTTCCCTGCCGGCGCCATCAAGTACCACCCGTTCGACAACACCGCGGCTTCTTGCGCCTACAACCAGGGTAGCGACGGCATCCTGGACGCCTTCTTGGGCGACGTGCGCTTCGGCCTGATGACGTTCGACACGGAGCCGCGCGCGGGCAAGGACATGAGCGGTCTGTGGAGCTACTACCTGAGCTCCTCCGCCACCGGCAAGCCGCTGGGCTGCACGGTAAATCAAGCCCAGGAGGTCGGCGTTCGTAACCCTACCGCGCCGCCCTGGGAAGGGCGCATGGTCGGCTTCGGCAACCCCGCGCTCGGCAGCACCGATTTCAAAACCCGCAACGGCATGATCCAAGAGGTCCTGCTGTCGACACGCCCGTACGGCGCCACCCCCATCGCCGGCATGCTCGCGGACGCGACGAGCTATTTGACGCTCGACACGAGCGACGACCCGATCGATCCGAGCTTCAAGTTTGGGCCGATGGCGGACCCGGCCAAGGGCTGCCGCAACAAGGCGATCGTTTTGCTGTCCGACGGACAGCCGAACATGGACCTGCGCCCGTATTGCGAGCCGGGCGGCTGCCCATACCTCAAGACGGAGGACATCGCCCAGAACCTCAAGACCCTCGGTTACTACATTTACGTGATCGGCTTCGCGCTGCCGACGATCACCATCAACGGCTCGCCGAAGAGCTGCTCGGAAATCGACCCGGCCGATCCGGTCTGCTCCACGAACCTCAACGATTCGGCCCTGCAGGCGTGCTGCGCCCTGAACCGCATCGCGGTCGCGGGCGGTCCTCCCGCGCCGGTCGACGCCAACTCCAAGGAGCCGGACTGGAGCCGCGCGCACTTCGCGGCCAACCGCGACGAGCTACGCTCGCAGCTCTCGCAGGCCATCGGCGCGAACTTCAAGTCCACGACCCGCACTCCCTTCATCAGCGCTTCCGGCTCGGGCTTCGTCTCGCCGACGACCGATCGCGTGTTCGCGCGGGCGTTCCGGTTCGCGGCCTCGTTCAAGCCGGGCAAGCTGGACCAACCGTGGCGAGGCGAGCTGAACCGCGGCCGCTACGTGTGCGAGGTGGACTCGGGAGGCGGCGTCGCCAAGCCCGTGCTCAAAGAGCCGGAAGCTTCCAAAGGCGATCGCTTCGCGGACAACTTGAGCGCTTCGCCTCTGAACGAGCGGCGGGTCTACACCGTCATCGGCAATACCCCCGTCAACTCGGACGCCAGCATGCGCCCCCACCTGGCCGCCACCGTGACGGACGGCGTAGGCACGTACTCGGGCACGCAAATGTCCGCGCCCGGTGCACCCAGCACCTTCGTCACTCAGACGCCTCCGGAGGCGCTCAAGGTGACGAACACCACCTGTAGCGGCCTGACCGCGGCGAATTGCCGCTCTCGCTACATGAAGTGGCTCCTGGGTGTGAGCGACAGCACGGAGCAGTTCCAGCGCTGCCGCGGCGGCGTCGGCAGCGACGACTGCTACCTGATGTCGGAAATCTACCACTCCATACCGAAGGCAGTCGCCGGCCGGCCGTCGGCGTTTCTGGTCGATCAGAGCTACCAGGCGTTCGTGACCGCGCAGCTCAAGGCCAAGCGCCCCTCGGTCCTGTACGCGTCCTCCAACGACGGCTTCCTGCACGCCTTCAAGATCGCGCAGGTCGACAAGAACGACACTTCCGAAGCGATGAAGGTGAATACGCTCACCTCGAACGAGCTCTGGGCCTTCATCCCCCCCGGCGCGCTCACCGGCATCCCGAGCCTTTACCCTGCCTCGCACCAGCTCTTGCTGGACGGAACGCCGTCCATCAAAGACGTGGTCGCGACCGCGGACGCCTCGCAGCCGGTCTACAAGTTCAAGCTCGAGCGCACGCTGGACCAAGCGCGCGGCGGCGCCGGTACTTGGCGCACCATTTTGGTGCAAAGCTACGGCGCCCAGCGCCCCGGCTACTTCGCGGTAGACGTGACCGATCCGGCAGCAGGCCCCCAGTTCCTGTGGCAGCTCGTGACGGACAGCGCGGGCAACCAGCTATTCGGGCGCGGCGGCGGCACGCCGCTGGTGACGACCGCCTACTTGGACGGAAAAGAGGTCGCGGTGGCGGTGCTGCCGGGCGGCTACGGTGAGCCCGGCACCGCCGGTCCGTCGCCGTACACCGGCTGCCGGCGCGCGGAGACCTCCTTCACGGACCTCACCGTGAACGGGATCCCGGAGCCTCGCGACTACATTCCTTGCTACGCCAACACCGCCGTGCGCGCGCGCTCGCTCACGGTCGTGCGGCTGGATAGCGGCGAGATCATCCGAACGTTCCGTCAGGCCGCGAGCGAGGTGCCCGGCGTCCTCAGCACGTTGGTCACCGCTTCCAAGATCGACTCACCGATGACCGGTCAGCCCGTCGCCTACCCGGCGGATGTGGGGGCGGTCGCCGATCGCGTGTTCATCGGCGACCAGGACGGCACGATGTGGCGCCTCAACTTGGCCTCCAAGACCGGCCTCGCGTCGGACTGGGTGCTGGAGCTCTTTTTCGACGGTTTTCCGAAAACTACGCCGGATTTTGGCCACCTGTGGAACGACGGCCAGCCGATCATCGCCGCTCCCATCATCTCCGTGGATCGCACCGGCAACCTCACAGTGGCGTTCTCCACTGGCGACCAAGAAGCCATCGGAGCCGCGCCCAACCTCGCCAACTACGTGTGGTCGCTCACCGAGCTTCCGAGCGCGGACCGGAAGAAGCTCGCGCCGCGCGTGAACTGGAACCTCGGCCTCAAAGGGTCGGGGCTCTCGGGCGACCGCGTGATCGGGGAGATGGCCCTCTTCAACGGCGACTTGTTCTTCTCCACCGTGGGCCCACCGGCTACGAACGACGTGTGCAGCTCCGGCAGCGGCAAGGTCTGGGGCATGCACTACCTGGACCCCAACAAGGAGGCGACCGGTAAGGGCGGAGTGCTTTCGCCGTCCCTCACCTCGCTCGTCGGCTCCGGCGGCTACATCGAAGCCTCCACGCTGCTCGGTAACGACGCGAAGGGCTTTCTCTCCGGCGTCGCGGTCGCGCAGCAGCCTACGTGCGAGGACTTGGACGAAGGAGCCGACAGCGGTTTCTTCGCGAACGGCAGTGTGCTCAAGGGCACCCCTTCCAGCGGCAAATACCAGCTGTTCGTGCCCACCGGCGACAAGGCTTCCACGAGCACGAAGCCGGGCGTCACTCCCATCAACTCCGGCGGTAGCAAGGGCGTCACCATCGACCTCCAGCAGCCCCCCGCGTCGCTTGTCGTAGACTCCTGGGCCTCCATCGTCGAATAATCGGTCCCGTGGGAAAGCGCGCCCGACTCCTCCTCGGCTCGTGCAGCCTGGCCCTCGCCTGCGCCTGCGACAAGCGGCCTGCGCCCGGGCCCGCGCCCTCGGCGGCGGCCACCGCGCCGAGCGTGCCGCTCGATCACCTGGCGCCCGACGAGCTCGCTCCCAGTCAGGTGGAAGTGTACGGCTTCGCGATCCCGCGAGGAATGGAGGTGGAAAGCCGCCTCACCGACCGCACCTACGTACGGGGGCACGTCTCTCCGGAAGCGCTCGCCAACTACGTGCGCGAGCAAGTCAGCGTCTCGCACGTGGAGATCGGCGCCGCCCGCACCGTATTTCCGATGGCTCGCATCAAGCGCGGCGTCCCCGATCGCGTCTACACGATCGAGGTCCTGCCGGACGGCTCCTACACGCGGCTGGTGCTCAAAGACACCACGCCCCCGCCCCCGCCGCCGCCCAACCTGACGGACGCCGAGCGCTGGCGCGCCGCCGGCCTCGGCCCCGATGGTCGCCCCCTGGACTTGAAGAGCCTGGAGTGAGCGGAAGCCCTAACGGCGCGACTCGTCTTCCAGACGCATCGCTTCCAGCAGCAGGCCGCCGAGCTTCTGCTGCTCGCCCGAATACGCCGTGGGACCACCTTGCGAGCTGCGGAAGCTGAAGCTGCCCTTCTTCCAGCGCAGCACTTCGCGGAGGAGCTCGGTAGGGCCCCACGGTTTGCCGTCTACCGTACCGGAGGCGAACTTGCCGTCCACCAGCTCGAGGAGCGCGACCTTGCTGGCTTCTCCGCTCACCTTGAGCCGGCCGCTGCGGCGTTCGAGCTCCAGCAGGGTGAGCACGGTCGCGACGGACATTTGAGCGACGTCGCCCGTGAACGCGGCGCCGACGGCGGAGGAGGCGGGACCATCCGACGAGATCTTTTCGCGCTGCTTGCGGAGGCGGTTGGCCATGTCGATGAGCGCGCCGACTTGGGCGACGACCTCTTCGTTGCGAAAGGGCTTCGTCAGGTAAACATCTGCGCCCACGTTCAAGCCTTGGAGGCGCGACTCGGTGTCGTCCGCGTCGGTCAGAAAGAGGAAGGGCGTGGTGGCGACGCGGGTCGGCTCGGTGCGCACGCGGCGCGCCACCCAGAAGCCGTCGATGTCCGGCAAGTTGACGCTGCACAAGATGCAGTCGGGCTGAAGCTCGCGCACCTTGTCGAACCCGGCGCGCGCCTCGCCTGCGACGTGGACCTCGAAGCCAGCCTCGCTCAGGAACTTCGCGAGCAGGGTGGCCTCCCATTCCTCTGCCTCGATGATCAGAACTCGCCCAGACGCCACGGCGGGCAACGTAGCATGTCGCCAGCTAAAGCCTGAAGTTACGCGATTTTGAGCCAAACCGAGCCGCGCCGGGCCGGGCGGCCTGCTCGGCGCCCCGGGACGGCGACGAAGAGCGCGCCGCCGCCCTTGTAACGAGACTTGGGCCGCGCTACTCGGCCCTCCTTGGCCGACGAAAAGCTTTCGCGTACCCCGCTGTATTCCGAGCACGTCCGCCTGGGCGCCAAGCTGGTGCCCTTCGCGGGCTGGGAGATGCCCATCCAGTACAAGGGCATCGCGGCCGAGCACACCGCGGTCCGCGAGCGCGTGGGGTTGTTCGACGTGAGTCACATGGGCGAGCTGCGGGTTAGCGGCCCGGGCGCGGTGGCGGCGGTCGACTCGCTCATCACGAACGATTTATCGAAGGCGGAGGACGGGCAGGCCGTTTACACCTGCTGTTGCAACGCGAGCGGCACCATCTTGGACGACTTGATCGTCTATCGCCGCAGCCCGACCGAAGTGCTGGTGGTGTGCAACGCCAGCAACCGTCCGAAGATCTCGGAGCACTTTCGAGCCGCGCTCAGCGGCCGGGTGGAGTTTCGCGACGAGAGCGACGACACGTCACTCATTGCGGTGCAGGGGCCGCGCGCGCTCGAGCTGCTGCGGCTCGCGGGCGCGAGCGTGGACGTGAACGCGCTGCGCTCGTTCCGCTTCGCGGACGGCACCTTGGCGGGCGCGCCGGTGACCATCGCTCGCACTGGCTACACGGGCGAGGACGGCGTGGAGCTGTTTTGCCCGAATGCGGCCGCGGCGGGCGTGTTTCGCGCCTTGCTGGAGGCGGGCGCGCCGCTCGGCGCCGAGCCGATCGGGCTGGGGGCGCGTGACACGCTGCGGCTGGAGGCGCGGCTGTCGCTGTACGGTAACGAGATCGACGAGACCACGAATCCTATCGAGGCCGGCCTCGGCTGGGTCGTGAAGCTGGACAAGCCGGCCGGCTTTCTGGGGCGAGACGCCCTCGCCAAGGTCAAAGCCGAGGGGCCATCGCGCACCATCGTCGGCTTCGAGATGGTCGGCCGCGGCATCGCGCGGCACGGTTACCCGCTCCTCGCACCGAGCGGAGACGTCATCGGTGTGTGCACGTCCGGCGGTCCCTCCCCCACGCTCGGCAAGAGCATCGGCCTCGGCTACCTGCCGGTGGGGATGGCCGCCCTGGATACTCACTTTTTGGTCGACTGCCGCGGCAAGCCCATCGAGGCCAAGGTCGTCAAACCCCCTTTTTACAAGCGTAAGCCCGCTGCCGGAGCCTCGTCATCATGAGCCAAGCCAAAGAAGTCAAACAGGATCGCAAGTACACCAAGGACCACGAGTGGGCGCTCGCCGAGGGCGCGGAGCTCGTCGTGGGCATCACCGCCTTCGCGGTGGACGCGCTGGGCGACATCACCCTCGTCAGCCTGGACGTGAAGGTCGGTGATCGGGTGGAGGCGAACAAGGCCTTCGGAACCATCGAGAGCGTCAAGACGCTGAGCGATTTGTTCGCGCCGGTCAGCGGTAAGGTGACGCGGGTGAACGCCGCCCTCGAGGACGCGCCCGAGCTGGTCAACGAGGACTGCTGGGGCAAGGCGTGGATGATCGCGATCACGCCGGACGACGCGAGCGCCGCCGGCAGCTTGCTCGAGCCCGCTTCGTACTCCGCCCACCTGGAAGAGTCGGCGCACTGATGCGCTACGTTCCGCACACCGAGGCCGAGATCGCAGAGATGCTGGGCGTCGTTGGGCGCCCTTCGCTCGACGATTTGTTCTCCACCATTCCGCCCGAGGCGCGCTTCGAGCGGAGCCTGGCGCTCGAGCCCGCTCTCGCCGAGCCGGAGCTCATGTCCCACCTTGCCGAGCTCTCGAAAAAGAGCACCGGCGCGGGGCTGCTCTCGTTCCTGGGAGCCGGCATGTACCAGCACCACGTACCGCCGGCAGTGGACCAGCTGCTGCTCCGAAGCGAGTTTTATACGGCCTACACGCCGTACCAACCCGAGGTCGCGCAGGGCACGCTGCAGGCGATTTGGGAGTTTCAGACCATCGTGAGCGAGCTGTACGGCCTGCCCCTCGCCAACGCGAGCCTGTACGACGGCGCGAGCGCGACCGCGGAGGCGGCCCTCATGGCGTGCCGCCTCACGAAGCGCGGCAAGGTGGTGCTGAGCGGCTGCGTGCACCCGGACTACCGGCGCACGACCGTCACGTACATGGCCGGCCCCGAGCACACGTCCGCGGAGCAGGTCGGCGTCAGCGAGACCGGCGCCGCAGACCCAGCGCAGCTCGCGGCCGCGCTCACGGACGACGTCGCGGCCATCATCGTCGGCTACCCGAGCTTCTATGGCTCACTGCCGGACCTCGCCGCCTTGGCCAAGCTGGCCCACGATCGCGGCGCGCTACTGATCGCGACCGTGAGCGAGCCCTACGCGCTCTCCGTCGTCGAGGCGCCTGGCGCGCTGGGCGCGGACATTTGCGTGGGTGAAGGGCAGGCGCTCGCGTGCCCGCCGCAGTTCGGCGGCCCCGGCGTGGGCCTGTTCGCGTGCCGTGACGACCGCCAATACCTGCAGCAGCTCCCGGGCCGCATTTGCGGGGAAACGGTGGATCACGATGGGGAGCGCGGCTTCGTGCTCACGCTCTCCACGAGGGAGCAGCACATCCGCCGCGAGCGCGCGACGAGTAACATCTGCACCAATCAAGGCCTGTTGGCGCTCTCGCTCGCCATCCGCTCGAGCTTGCTGGGGAAGACCGGCTTCGTGGAGACGGGCAAGCAGTGCCTCGCCAAGGCGCGCTACCTCCGCAGCAAGCTGCTCGAGCTTCCTGGCTACGCGCCAGCGTTCGCGGCGGCGCCGTTCTTCAACGAGCTGGCCGTGCGCGTGCGCGGCGGCGACGCGGGCGCGGTGTGCCGCAAGCTGGAGGCGCAAGGCATCATCGCGGGCTACGACCTCGGCCGCCAAGATCCGACGCGTAAGGACTGCTTGCTCATCGCCGTGACGGAGAAACACCGCCGCGAAGATCTGGATCGCCTGTTGGCAGCGCTCGCCTCGGTCTAATCCCATGAAGGTCCTCGCCTCCGTTTTGGGAGCGTGCACGCTGCTCGCCCTCGCCACTCCTGCGCGCGCCGACGTCTCGTCTTGGGCGTTCGTCGGCGCCGGTCCGACCGCGTTCAAGCAAGAGGGCTTCGAGATGAAGCTCGACCCGGCCCTCTCGATCGAGGCTGGCATGGGGACGACCCCCAGCCGCCCCATCGTGGTCGGCGGCTTGTTCAAATTTCATACGCTGTTCGGGGATGGCACGGACCTCGCGCTCGCCCTGCGCGTCGCTTCCCAAGGTTTCGCGACCGGAAGATTGGGCCTGGCGATCGACGCCGGCCCGTACCGGCGCTTCTGGGGCGAAGGCTCCACTGGCGGTCAAGCCGCGGTGGTTTTGGGCGGCCCCTGGGGCCTCACCCTCTCCGTGGGCGGCGGCTTGGGCAGCAACGACGCCCGCCACTTCGCGGCTAGCTTGGGGGTCGATTTCGCGCGACTCACCGTTTACCGGCTCTCCGGTGAGAATTGGTTCCCGAACCCGCACCCCGCGTATCGCCCGAACTAGTGAGCCTCCGAGGCAAAACTGAGCTAGCCTCCGGCGTCAGCTCATGGAGGCACCGGTTCAAGAAGGGGACTTGCTCGCCGGCAAGTACCGCGTCGAAAAGGTGCTTGGTTACGGCGGCATGGGCGTGGTCGTCTCCGCGTTCCGGAACGACCTAGAGCAGCGGGTCGCGGTCAAATTCTTGAGTCAGGCGGCGGCCGAGCGACCTGACGCCGCGGAGCGCTTCCGCCGAGAGGCGCGGGCCGCGGCGAAGATTCGCAGCGAGCACGTGGCGCGCGTCTTGGACGTCGGCACCCTCGACACCGGCCTCCCCTACATGGTGATGGAGTTCCTGGAAGGGAACGACATCGCAGACGAGCTGCGCCGGCTCACCGTGCTGCCAATCTCGGACGCGGTGGAGTTCGTGCTCCAAGCCATCGAGGCGCTCGCGGAGGCGCACGCCGCCGGCGTCGTTCACCGAGACCTCAAGCCCGGCAACTTGTTCCTCGCTCGCCGGGCGGACGGCTCTCGCCGCGTCAAGGTGCTGGACTTCGGCATTTCGAAAGCGCTCACCGGCAGCTCGGTCGAAGAGCTGTCGCTCACCAAGACCGCCGCGCTCATCGGCTCGCCCCTGTACATGGCGCCGGAGCAAATGCGCTCGGCAAAAGACGTCGACACGCGGGCGGACATTTGGTCGCTCGGCGCGATGCTCTACGAGATGCTCACGGGTCAGCCGCCTTACACGGGGGACTCCATTCCGCAGCTGTGCGCGGCGCTGCTCCACGACGACCCGATCCCGCTACGCCAGCACCGCCCGGAGATCCCAGAGGGCCTCGAGCAAGCAGTGCTCCGTTGCCTGATGAAGGATCGCAACCACCGCTTCTCGACCGTCTTCGAGCTGGGGCGCGCGCTCCTGCCGTACGCGATGGCGAACAGCCACATTCACGTCGAGCGCGCGGAGCGCGTGCTGGGCGTGACGGACGTGACCCTCTCCGGCATGGTCGGGTCGGGTTTCGGACCTTCGGCCCCTCGCCTGTCTTCACCCGGCGCTTCCGTGCCGGTCACGCCGCTCCACATCACGCCCGCCGCGGTGCTGCAGCCCATCGAGCCGACGGTGAACTCTTGGGGCGCCTCCGGCTCCGGGCTCGCGCCCGGGGCTGCGCCCAAGAAGCGCCGGGGCGCGCTGCTCCTCGTCGGCGCGGCCGCCGCGGTGCTCGCGGGCGCGGTGGGGCTGTGGGCCGCGCGCAGCGGTGGCGCGGAAGACAAGCCGGCGCCCGCCGCTGCTCCCAGCGCAGAGCTGGCCAAAGCGGTGGTCGAGCCGCCGGCGCCGGTTGCGCCGCCCGCGCCCGAGGCGCCGACTCCGCCGGCGGTCGCCGCGACCTCTGCGGAGCCAGGGCCAGCTTCGCCGGCGCCGGCAGGTGCGCCGCTCAGCGCTGCCAGACCTAAGCCGCTCGCGGCAAAGCCGGCCGCAAAGCCCGACCCGAAAAAGCCGGAGCCGCTCGTCGCGCCGGTCAAGCCGGGCGGTGGTGTCACGGATTTCGGCGGGCGACGCTGAGTTTAGGGTAAAGACCCGAGCATGGCCGGTCTCCGACCCTTCCGTCGCTTCGCAGCTCTCGTCCCCACATGCCTGGTCGCGCTGGGCGCCGCGCCCGCGCTCGCGCAAACCGGCACTGACAAGGCCGCCGCCGAGGCGTTGTTCGACCAGGGCGTGCGCCTCATGAAGTCGGGTAGCTTGACGGAGGCGTGCCCCAAGCTCGAGGAGAGCGAACGCATCGACCCAGCCGTCGGCACGCTGCTGTACCTCGGCGAGTGCTACGAGAAGACCGGCAAAACTGCCAGCGCTTGGGCGACATTTCGCGAGGCCGCGTCGCTCGCCACGACCAGCAGTCAGCCCGATCGAGCGCGCCTCGCCGCCGGCCGCGCTCAAGAGCTCGAGCCCAAGTTGAGCCGGCTCTCGGTCGAGGTCGCGCCGGAGGCCGCCAACATTCCGGGCTTGGTCGTCAAGCGCGGTCCGAACAAGCTCGAGCCTTCGCTCTACGGCACGCCCCTGCCCGTCGACCCCGGCGACTACCGCGTCGAGGCGAGCGCGCCGGGTTACGAGCCCTGGAGCACGCCGGTCAAGGTGGAGGCGGGCCAAGCGAACGCCAGCGTGCGCGTCCCCGTCCTCGTGAAAGCGCCGGAAGGTGCGGCGGCGGCGCCTGCGACGGGCGGCGGAGTGGAGGGCCCCCTCGCTGAACGTCCACCCGCGGCGGTGGCGGTCAAGTCCAGCGGCCTCACCACCCAACAGACCTTGGGCATCGTGGCCGGGGGCGTCGGCATCGTCGGCGTCGGCCTGGGCAGCTACTTCGGGATCCGCGCCATCAGCAAAAACAGCGACGCGGAGCAGCACTGCCCGAAAGAGGGCTTCTGCAGCAATACGACCGGGGTCGAGCTGACCAATCAAGCGCGCGACAGCGCCGCCGCCTCCAACGTCGCGTTCGCGGTCGGCGCGGGGCTGGTCGCGGTCGGCGCCGTGCTGTACCTCACCGGCGGGCGCAGCGAGTCCGAGCGGCTGGCGGTCGTACCGCTCTTTTCACCGGGTGCGGCTGCGGCCAGCATCTCCGGGAGGTTTTGAGATGCGTCGCCTAGCGCTACCCCACCTGTTCGGCTTCTCTCTTTTGGCCCTCGCGCTCGGAGCTTGCCAAGCCATCGCCGGGATCGAAGAGCGCAAGCTGGACCCTAGCCTCGCCGTTCCCCCCGACAGCAAGCAGTGCAAAGACTACTGCAGCGCGGTGCTCCAGAACTGCGTTGGGGACAACGCGGTGTACAACGACCTCGCCGGCTGCCTCGGCTTCTGCGCCTATTTGGAGCCCGGCGACCCGGTGGAGCCAGATCCGAACACCGTCGCTTGCCGCGCGCGCGAAGCGGGCTTCGCCAAGCTCGAGCCGGACAGCCACTGCAAGGCGGCGGGCCCCGGCGGCAACGATGTGTGCGGCAGCGACTGCGAGGCGTACTGCCAGGTGTACCCGCGAGTATGCCCCGATGACTACCTGTACCCGAACGAGAAGGCTTGCCTGAAAGCCTGCAGCGGCCTCACCGATCAAGACAGCTTCGACGTGACGCGCGACCACGACGGCGACAGCATCGAGTGCCGACTCGTACACACCGTGTCTTCCACGACGCTGCCGGGGACCCATTGCGCGCACGCGCCGATTCCGCCCGCGCAGCCATGGTGCGCCGGTAAGCCGAGCGGCGCGCCCACCTGCCCCGAGTATTGCAAGATCGTGATGGCTGCGTGCGATGGCGAGCTCACCCAGTACGAGTCTCCCGAGCAGTGCTTGGCGGTGTGCGAGGCGCTCGAGATTGGCACCAACGACGACCAGGCGGGCAACACCGTGGGCTGCCGTCGCTATCACGCGTTCAGCTCCACCCTGGCGCCGACCACTCATTGCTTTCACTCCGGCCCCACCGGCGACGGTCACTGCGGTCAGGACGACGCGTCGACCGGCGACACGTCCAACTGCGAATCCTATTGCCGCCTCGTCGAGGCCGCGTGCCCGGACGAGTTTGCGGCCGGCCCCGGCTCGGCCGCGGAGTGCATGCAAACGTGCAGTGAGTTGCCGGAGGCCAAGGCGGACTCGAAGTACGCCGTGGAAAGCGCGGAGAGCAGCACTGGCTTGAGCTGCCGGGTGCTCTACGCGGCGCGCGCCTTCGAGGACAAGACCGCCTGCGCCTCGGCGCTCGGCGGCGATTTGTGCGACTGAGCTCAGCCCGCGTCGCGCGCGTCCCGCACGGAGGCGGCGGCTTGCACGCGGGCGATGCGGCTCACCACCTCCGCGACCACGCGCGGGTGGTAGATGAGCGAGTTGTGGCCGCATCCGGGCACGCTCAAGCGCTCGCCCGCCGCCAAGAACGCGCCGCTCGGTACCACGTGGTCTTCCTGCCCGTCGATGGAGAGGTGCGGAACCATCAGCCGCTGTTGAGCGCCGCGGGCGAGCCGCGCCAAGAGCTCGCTGCCGGGCGCGATGTCCCGCCCGACCGGCGCCGGCAGTAACCGCGCCGGCGCAGCGCCGCAAAAGGGGCTCCCGATCGACAGAGTTTGCACGACTCGTGGATCCGACCCGAGCTCTTGCACGAAGTAACGCACCGCAACTCCGCCGACGCTGTGGCCCACCAAGTGAATGCGCACGTCGCCGGAGATGGCGCGTACGGCGGTCGCGATGTCGCGCGCCACGCTCGGGATCCCCGGCCCCGGCAGGTGAGTGAAGCTCGTGGTGAAGGCGCCCGTGCGCTGCTCGATTTCGCGGCGAAGCGGCCGCAGCACGCCAGCGGTCGCGAACAAGCCGTGCACGAGCATCACGACGTCCCGATCCGAGCGAACCCACATCGGCCGTGCGCCTCGCACATCTTTGTAAATGAGCGTCGCTTGTCGCGCGATGGCGGCGGCTTCTCGCCCGACGCCTTCTAGCGAGTTGCGGACGTTGCTCTTGCGCTCTTCGTCGCTCACGGCTCCTTACGTTCTTAACTTCGCGGCTGCGGATGGGGCAAGTTGAGGCCCAACTCGAGCTTGATAATTGTAGGTGCCGGGGCGATGCTGAAGAGACTATGGGGAAAAATTTCCAGCTCGTTTGCGCGCTGTCCTGCTTCATCACCCTGCCTAGCTGCTCGGATGACGTCGCGGCTCCGTCCGACGCCAGCGGCGGCTCGAGCGCGGGAGGTTCGGGGCAGAGCGGCTCGGCACATTCCGGCTCCAGTCAAGGGGGCGCGACCTCGAACGCGGGCAGCGGCAGCAGCAACTCCGGCAGCGCTGGCCACGGCGGCTCGAGCGCGGGGGGCACCTCTCCAGGAGCTCCGGGAGAGCCGGGCGAGGTTGGGGGCTGCAAGATGTTTCCGGCGGCGGACCACTGGAATCTGGACGTCTCGACGTTGGCGGTGGACGCGGCTTGGACTCAGAAGGTTCAAGACCTCGTGGGAGGCGCGCGCATTCACCCCGACTACGGAGTGGACGGCGAAGACCTGTACGGCATCCCCCTGAACGTGGTGCCGGAGACGCAGCCGCTCTCGCCCGTGACCTTCGAGTGGTACCCGGAGGAGAGTGATGAAGGCCCGTACCCGTTTCCCGGTCCCGAGGACGTCGTCATCGAAGGCAACTCGCCGGAGAGCTGCGACGGAGACTGCCACCTCATCGTGATCCAACAAGGGACCTGTCAGCTGTACGAGGGCTACGCTTGCGAGTACCAAGGCAGCGCGTGGCACTGCGGTAACGGCGCCAAGTGGGATTTGAACGAGCTCGGCTACGGTCAGCGCCCCGAAGGTTGGACATCGGCCGACGCCGCCGGGCTCGCGATCGCACCCGGCCTGCTCCGCTACGACGAGGTGCGCGCGGGGGAGGTCACGCACGCGCTGCGCTTCACCCTCGACTGCACCACCAACCAGTACGTCGCCCCCGCCTCCCACCAAGCAGTGCCCGACGGCTGCGATCCGAGCGACGGTCCGCCCCTCGGTACCCGCGTCCGCTTACGAGCGGACTACGACGTCTCCGGCCTCAGCCCGAGCGCGCAAGTAGTGCTCAATGGCATGAAGAAGTACGGCATGATCCTGGCGGACAACGGCTCCAATTTCTAATTCCAGGGCGAGGCGAACCGCGGCTGGACGGAAGACGACATCGAGCCGCTCAAAGGCGTTCCGGCGAGCGCCTTCGAGGTGCTGGCCATGCCGCCGCTCATGCCCTGAACGTCGCCCCCTGACGCTAGGGCCGCTCGGCTCGCGCCACCGCTTCCGCGATCTCTTCACGCGTCAGCGCGCCTTCGCGGCGCTCGAGCAACCTGCCATGGCGGTCGAGCACGATCAGGGTCGGGACACCGTTGATCCGACCGAGCTCGCTATCGCCGGACATCAGGGCCGGAGTCGCCATGGCGATGGGTAAATCCACGCTGATGGAACGGGCCCAAACCTGCGCGAGATCGGCGGCCCGCGGCGCCTCCATCATCACGATCGCGCCGTTCGCGCGGGGCTTGTGTGTGGCAAGCACGTCCCGCAGCAATTGTGCCTCGGCTTGAGACGGCAGGTCGTAGGTGGTCACGAAGAGGAGCGCGGTGGTTCGACCGCGCGTCGTGTCGCTCGACAGCTCCTCGCCGGTGAGCGTACCGAACGTGAACTGGACGGGCTCACCCACCGCGCGCGCCGAGGGCGCGGACGGCTCGCCTTCGCGCACGAAGCAGCCCAGTAGGGAAAGCGCAGTGAGCGCTGCGACGACGAGCGGACGAACGGTCACGGAGCAGAAGACGGCGGCGGTGACGACCCGCCGATGTTGGGTCCGAACAGGTCTGCGAACACGCGCAGCGCTTCCGGCAGCTCGCGACCGCTGCGCCGATGCGACAGCACCGCGTGCGAGAGCTCGTCGATGAGCGCCTTGAGGGGCGAGCGCTCGAGCTTCGCGCCCTCGAGCTCGTGCCCCGGGCGGGGGGCGCGCTGGGCGTCCACGATGGGGTCGTGGCGGACCCAAGAGAAGCCGCGCTCGGGGCGGTACGCGCAGGCCAAAACCTGCACGAAATCCAGATAAAGCGGGACGATGACGGTGGCGATGCGCAGGCCGTCCGGGCGCAGCGCCGAGAGCGCTTGCACCGCGCCGCGGGGCGTCGCCTCTGCCTCCGCGGGGCCCATGGCGAACGTGATGCGATCGCGGCGCTCCGGGTCCGACTCCACTGCCAGGAGCGGGGCGTAAACGGCGATGCGCGGCACCTTGAGGCGCACCGAATCTTGCTCGAGCGCGTTGAGCCACGACGTGCGGCCCTTTGCGTCCAGCTCACGGTAAGCGATCGCCGCCGCGAGCGCTGCCTCTGCGTCCGTGGCGAGCGCGCCGAGCCACTCACACCATGCGTCCAGCACGCGCGCATCCGTGCCGCGCCCTGGCTCTGGGAGCGGCGTGCGATCGGCGGCCGCTCCAGCGAGCTTCGACGAAATGGAGGGCTCGAGCGGCGGTACGTGGGCCACGATGGCCAGGACGCTAAAGCATCAGCCCGCAGCCGGCAACGGTAGATGGCTCACTTCCGCCTGCAATTCTTGCTGCAAATCACGCAGTACTTCGTCGAGCTCTTTCTCGCGCGACAGCGGCGCTGAAATGATCAGCTCGCCACCGCGCTCGGCGAACAGGGCACCCAGCCCTTCACTCGCTTCGAAGATCCCCTTGACGAAGACGACGTCCTTGTCTCGCACCAATACTCTGCGGGAAACGAGGTCGTGATCGATGAGAGGAGCGACGGGCACGGCGAAAGCCATAGCTCGAACCCTTCTGCAGGGGAAGCCTCGCTCTGCTAACCTCACGCTCGTGCCTGCTGCCCCGCGCCTTCCGCCAACCGACGAGCTCGTGCTCCCCGACCTCGACAAGAGCGACGAGAGCGACGACGTGGACGTCGGCACGTTCGAGCTCGCCATTGGCGACGACGCGGAAGGTCCGGACGACGCGAGCGCGGTGGACGCGTTCGAGGTGGACATTCAGGTGCTGACCGATCCCGGCAGCAACGAGGCCGCGACCGATCTGGACATCGGTGAGGCCGGTTTGGCGGATACTCTGCCGGAAGTGGCGGAGGGGAGCGACGACGAGCCGGCCGACGAGAGCGCTCACGAGCTGGACGACTTGGTGCAGTCGCCCCTCGAAAGTGACGACCCCAGTACCCACGCCGAGCTCGGCGACGACGGGCTGGAGGCTCTGCCGGATTTGGTCGTCGAAGAAGGTGATGGGGAGGCGGGTCCGGATCACGAGCGAGCGTTCTTGCCCAGCGCACCCGAGGGTGCGATCCCGCAAGGCCCCACCTACGAAGCGGAGTGGCTGCTGCTCGGGTCGAGCTGCAGCGCGCTCGCGACGGACGGTACGGACGTGCTCGCCGCCGCCGAGCACTTGATGCGCTTTGGCCACGAGCGGAGGAGCGACGCGCTACCGGCGGGCACCAAAGTCACCTCCCTCGCGGCCACCGCCGACGCGACCCTGCTCTCTACCACCCGCGGCCTGATGGCAGTGAAGCCGGACGGCGCGCTCTCTTTCCAAGACGCGCCGGAGCCGACGCGCGGCAGCGGGGCGGAGCTGGCGGAGCTGGCCGGCTCGCAAGGCAGCTACCCGCTGTGGGCCCGGCTGCGCAACGGCGCGCTCTTGCGCCGCCGGGGGGACGGCTGGGAGCTTCACCAAACCGGCGGCGCGGTCATGGCGCTGAGCGCGAGCGGCTCCGAGCTCGCGTTGCTCGTCGTGTCGCGTCGCCCTACCCTCCAGCTCTCGTCGGACGGCGGCAGCAGCTTTCGCGAGCGGCTGCTCCCCGAGCCGGCTCAGACCGTCGCCGGTGGCGGCGCGCCCGCGCTGGCGACCCGAGGTGACTTCGTTGCGCTGGCGGACGGGGAGCGCGGTTTGGCGGTCTCGGCGGACGCGGGCGCGACTTTCCGGCTCGTGATCGGCGCGGTGAACGTCACCGCGGTAGCTTACGGCGAGCACGCGGGGAGGCCCGCCATCTTCGCGGCGCTGTACCGCGAAAGTAAGGACGTGACGGAGCTCATCGCGGTGGACCCGCGCAGCGGCGAAGCTTTGCGCATCGCGACGCTCTCGGTCGAGGCGGAAGAGGACGCGGAAGAGAGCGGCCGGACGTCGGCGTTACTCTGGCAGGATGGCAAACTGTGGTCTGCTGGCGGCTACGGCCTCGTGCGCCTCACCGCGCCGCGCTAAGCCCGCAAATTTGGCCCTTTTAGGGCGCCGCTGCTAGCGGTGAACCATGGCCATCGTCGTTCAGAAATACGGCGGTTCATCGGTAGCGGACCTGGCCAAGCTCTCCCAAGTCGCGGACTGGGTCGTGGCCACCAAGCGCGCCGGTCATTCGGTCGTGGTGGTGGTGAGCGCGATGGGCAAAGCGACCGACGAGCTGCTGGCGCTCGCGGAGCGCGCGGCCGAGAGCGGCGGGCGCGGTCAAGCGCCGCCCCGGCGCGAGCTGGACATGTTGCTCTCGGTCGGGGAGCGCACCACCATGGCGCTGCTGTCGATCGCGGTGCAGGCCCGCGGCGAGGCCGCGGTGAGCCTCACCGGTTCCCAGTCGGGCATCATCACGAACGACCGGCACTTCGACGCGCGCATCATCGAGGTGCGACCGCACCGCGTGGAAGACGAGCTCCACCACGGCAAAATCGTGATCGTGGCGGGTTACCAGGGCATGAGCTACCGGCGGGAAATCACGACCTTGGGTCGAGGCGGCTCCGACACGACCGCGGTCGCGCTCGCGGCCGCGCTCTCCGCGGAGCGCTGCGAGATCTACAGCGACGTGGACGGCGTCTATTCAGCCGACCCGCGCAGCGTGCCCGGCGCGCGCCACCTTCCGGAGCTGGACTTCACGACCATGCAGGAGATGGCCGAGAGCGGCGCCAAGGTCCTCCACGCGCGCGCGGTGGAGTGGGCCAAACAGCAGAACATCGCCATTCTGGCGCGGAGGACCGAAGACTACGCCGCGCGCGGGGAAGGCAGGGAAACTCGCGTCCACGCGAGCGGCGGCGCCGCCGCTCGCGCCGTCGTCGTGGACCGAAACGTGGCGCTGCTCCGCTGCCCCGCGAGCGCCCTGCCCCAGCTCTTCGCCGCCGCGGAGCAAGCGGACCTCGCGCTCCGCGACGGCGTCTACGTGGACGGCGCGCTGCGCGCCACGCTGGGGCTCTCCGCCGTGCCTAGTCCGCCGACCACGCTAGCCGCCCTCTCGAGCCGCGTTCCGGGGCTGGAAGTCACGCTTGGCGTCGGAAGCGTGAGCCTGGTCGGCGTCGGCGCGGGGGCGGAGCCGCGGGAGCTCGCGCGCTTCTGGGGCGCGCTCGGCGAGCGACCCCTGCTCGTCTTCTCCAGCCCTTTGCGCGTCACCGCTGTCTTGCTGCAGGCAGAGCTCGCGGCGGCGGAAGCCGCGCTCCACGCTCAGCTTTGAGGCGAGCGCCGGCGCGAGTCCAAAAGCTCGGCCGCCCGCCGGTACTCTGCCGAGAGCTCGGCGTGGTTCGGCTCGAGGCGAAGCCCGAGCGCGAGGTGACGCTCCGCCAAGGTCGGGTCGTCGCGCTCCTGGAGCTCGAAACGAGCGGCCTGCCGCAGGTGCGAGAGCGTTTCCTCGCCTCGCGAGCCGGTCCGCTCGATGATCTCGCGCATGCGAGCGTACGCCAGCGACGCGCCCACGCGATCGCCGATACGACTCCGGTACAGCCCTTCCAAGTAGCGCGCGAGCTCGGCCTCGGGCGCCTCCGGCGGCACCTCACGAGCTCGGGCGATCGCTTGCGGTAAGTCCGCCAAGCGCTCGGCCAGTAGCTGCGCCAGCTCCACCAGCGCGCGGCCGTCCGGCGCGCCGCGCTTCTCCGACAGCGCGATGGCTCGCTCGAAGAGCGCAATGGCGCGCGACGCGAGGCCGGCGGCGAGCAGGGCGCGGCCGAGCCCGGCGGTGGCGCGCGCGTCGTCCGGCATGTAACGGAGCGCACGCTCGAACGCGCGGCCCGCTTCCTTGACGTAGCCCGCCGCGAGCAAGCTCGCGGCGGCGCTCGAACAGGCAGCGTGACGAGCCGCCGCCCCCGTGGCCATCGCCTCCAGGTGCTCGGCGTCCGACAGCGCGCCTTGCACCTCGCCGCGCGCGAGCCGCGCTGCGAGCCGCGCCTCGTGCACGCGAGGCAGCGTCGGCGCCGCCGCGACCGCGCGGTCCAGGTAGTACAGCACCTGCGAGTCGTCGCAGGCGGCCGACGCACGCCACAGCAAGAGCGCGGACAAGGGCGCGAACGTCTCTTCTCGCGCGGCGCGCTCGAGCGCCGAGAGGGCGCCGCCGCGGTCGCCGCTGGCAAGCAAGAGCGCCGCTCCCACTGCGCCCGCTTGGGTCGCCGGGAGCGTCTCCACGAGTAGTCCGAGAGCGGCCTCGGCGCGCCCCGGCACTGCTACGTCCAGCTCACAGAGCGCGCGCACGATCTCCGGATGCCGGGGCGCCTGCTCGAGCGCCTCCAGCAGCGCGGCGCGCGCGTCGTCCAAGCGAGATTCGGCGAGGGCGTCGTCTGCAGGCGCGGTCAAGCGCGAAAGCTCGAGGGCGCGCGCGGCGGCGTCCGTAATCACCGGAGGGGGAAACGTGGCGTCCAACGCGACCACGAGCTCGTCCAGCTCCTGAAAGAGCTCGCCGAAGCGCACCGCGGTCGAGGCCGGCGCGCGCGCCCCCACCGCTGGGAGCAGCGCACGGCCAAGGCGACCGGCGACATCCGACACCCGCACCACTCGCCCCGCGCGGCGTCCGAAGCCTTCGCAGAGCGCGTCGCACACGCGCAGCGCGATCGACAGAGCAGGCGCCTGCAAGCCGACGCCTCGCGCGCGAGAAACGACGAAGCGCGCCGCGCCCTCGTCCGGCGCCCATAGCAGGTCGAACGCCAGCGCTCGGTCGCCGGCGACCAATCCGACCCCCACCCCGCCCGCAATGCTCCAGAATTGGATCGGCTTTGCTAGCGGACCGAACGGCTCGAACGCCCGCTTCGTCGCGAAACGCGTCAGCTCACCGAGGCGGACCTTGAGCACGAGCTCTTGCAAGTCGCCTCGCCGACTGCGAAAGCGCGGTACGCCTCCGGACAGGTCCACCGGAAAGCGGAGCCCCGGGAACGTGAGCGAGAGGCGCTCGACGCTGAGGGGGCCAATCTCTATCGGCTCGTACAGCTCCATGCCGAGCGCGCCGCGCGTGACCGTGAGGCGCAGCGGCACGCGCGGATCCTCCGGAGGCCCCACGAGCGCCTGCGCGCTGGGGCTCTGCTTCGGAGGCAGGGTGGAGGGTCTAACGGGCGAGCCCACGAGAGGCTGAAATCGTAACAGCCCCGGACCGTGCCCGAGCAAATTCCGCGAATGAGCTCGGTAAACTCGAGCCGTTCAGTCCGCTTCCGTGCTCCCGGAAGCTGCCTTCTTCCGCATGCGCTTCAATACCTCCGGGAAGCCGCCCTTCTTCATGATGCGGTTGAAGCTGGAGCGGTAGTTGTTCACCATGCTCGAGCCCTCGGTCACTACGTCCACGATGCGTTGGCCGGAGCCCTGCACGCGGACGACGTAGTCGATGCTGATCGGCTCTTCCCGAGCGTCTTTCGTGTTCTTGGCCACGGTGCGCACGACCTCGCCATCCTTGCCCTTTTCGGTGCCCTTGTAGGCGACGTCGTAGCCGAGCGTCTTCTTGATGTTCTTGCGGTAGCTGTTACGCACCAGCTTACTCAAGAGGTCCGTAAACTCGTCTTTTTCCGCGGGGCTACGCTCGGCCCAGTGGTCGCGAAGGGCGGCCTCGGCGAGGACCCGGTAGTCCAGCACCTGGTCGAACACCTTGTCCACGTCGGCCTCTTTACCGGCCTGGACGAGCTTCACCAGCTCCGTTTGCTTCGCCTTCACGAAATCCTCCGCGGAGGCCGCGAAAGCCAGGGGGGTGATGGAGAGCGCGGCAGCGCAGACGACGGCGGTGAGAAATGAGCGGCGGGGGGTCACTGTTTCCTCGACTCGTTTTGGGTTCCGTAAGCGATATACGCAAGGGGCGCGCCGATCTTTTCCTCGTGGGGCAACGTTCCTCACACAAAGTGAAATGATCAATAATTTCAATTATTTAAGACGCGACAGGCGTGGTGAGGCGCGGCGAAGTACCTGTGCTGAGCAGGCACACCCCGCATCCGCTCGTTCACGCTGGGGCGGCTGGCCCCATCAGCACCCGGAAGGTGGCGCCACGCCCCGCCTCGCTCTTCACGTGGATCATGAAGCCATGCTCGTCGGCGATGCGTTTCACGACCGCGAGGCCGACGCCCGACCCCTGGCTCCGGGTCGTGAAGAATGCGTCGAAGAGGCGCGGCATCTGCGCCTCTTCGATCCCGACGCCGTGGTCAACGACCGCCAGCACGACGCCCTCCGCGCCCGCGCTGACCGATACCGTCACCGAGTCGCCGGCGGCGCTGGCTTGGACCGCGTTCCGAACCAAGTTCCACATCAGCTGCCGGAGCTGGGCGTTGTCGGCCCGCACCCAGGCCGGCCGCGCGTCGCTCTCGAACACGACGTCCACGTCCGACACCGCTCGTCCGGACTTGCTCGCGAGCGCCACGACCTCGCGCGCGACCGTCGCCACGTTCACCGGCGCGAGCTCTGGCTTCCGCGGCTTGGCCAAGTCCACCATGTCGCTGACGAGGTCGTTCAAGCGATTTGCCTCGCGCTGAATGATCTCGCACAGCTGCTTGTCTTCGTCGTCCAGCCCTTGCGCGGTGCGCAAGAGCTGCACCGAGCCAGCGATGGAGCCGAGCGGATTTCTGATTTCGTGAGCGAGCCCCGCGGAGAGCCGACCCAGCGCCGCCATCCTCTCCGCTTGCTGGGCGCGCTCGGTGGCCGCGATGAGCTCGCCTCCGGTCCAGCGCAGACGGTCGGCCAAGGTTCCCGCCAGGAGCATGACCACCACGAGCACGAGCAGGTTGACCGTGACGTAGAACGACAGCTCCTCCGGCGAGGGCGAATAGAGACCCGCGGGCTGGTCCGCGGGCGGCATGATCCAGCGGCGGGCCAGCGCGGTGACGAGCGCGCCGTAGCAGATACCGCCCGAGACGGCGGCGACGCTGGCGCCGCGCATGCCGGTGAGCGCTGCGCCGACCAAGCAGCTCAAGCCGTAGAACGAAGTCGCTCCGCTGGCGGCGCCCCCAGTCAGGTAGACGATCCCGGTCCAGGTCACCTGGTCCAGCACGAGCTGGGTGTCGGCGAGCAGCTCGACGTGCCGACCGCGGCGCAGCAGCGCGGCGTAGACCGCCGTGAGCACGAAGCCGCAACCGAAGGTGAACAAGCCCGCCTTCAGCGACGCGTAGCGCGCGTCGTAGCGCCCCCCCAAATACAGGGAACCAACCAAGGCGAGCGCGATGCTCATGAAGAGCAAACGGGCGCCGGTGAGCCAGGCCAGCCGTCGTGGCAAGGCGGGAGAGCCGACGATCTCCGGCAGGCCGAGCGTCAGCTTCACGAGGCGCGGCCCGTCAATCCGCCTTGATGTTGCCGGCGAGCGAGAAGATCGGCAGGTACATGGCGATCAGCACCACGCCGACCATGCCGCCAACGCCGACCATCAAGATGGGCTCCAGCGCCGAGGTGAGCGCAGCCACCGCGACGTCCGTCTCTTCTTCGTAGAAGTCGGCGATCTTGTTGAGCATCTGATCCAGCGCGCCGGTCTGCTCGCCGACCGCGATCATCTGCACCACCATATCCGGGAAGACGCCGGTCTCCGCCAGCGGCTCGGCCATGTTTTTGCCTTCGCTGATGGCCTGCCGCACGTTCATGATCCCGGTCTCGATGATGACGTTGCCGGAGGTGCGGGCGCAGATCTCGAGGGCGTCCAAGATGGGAACGCCGGATTGCAGCAGTGTGCCGAGGGTGCGCGTGAAGCGGGCGACCGCGATCTTCTTCAGCACCGGACCCATCACCGGCAGCTGAAGGAACGTCTTGTGGAAGAACCGCTTACCCTTGGGCTGACGGTTCACGTAAGTGACGCCCACCACCGCGCCGATGAGGGCGACGATCAGGAAGGGCAAGTAGCTCACGAAGCCGTTGGAGATGGCGATGAGCATGCGAGTCAGCGCCGGCAGCGCTTCCTTCCCGCCGCCGAACTCCGCGAACATGTTCTCGAACGCAGGGATCACGAAGGTGAGCAGCACTGCCATCACGCCAATTGCGATCACGATGACGACCGACGGGTAGACCATCGCGCCGCGCACTTGGCGCACGAGCTTTTGGCGCTTCTCCAGGTAAATGGAGAGGCGGCTCATGATGCTGTCCAAGATGCCGCCAACCTCACCGGCGTGGACGAGGTTGGTGAACAAGTCGTCGAACACTCGAGGGTGACGCTTGAGCGCCTCGGAGAAGGTCGCGCCTTGCTCGACGTTGCTCTTGATATCCTTGAGCACGGCCGCGAAAATCTTGTTGGACTGCTGGTTGCTCAGGATCTCCAGGCACTGGATGAGCGGCAGACCGGCGTCGATCATCGTCGCGAAGAGGCGCGTGAACGTGACGAGGTCCTTGGTCGCGACCCCGCTGCCGAAGGAGAAGTTGCCGAGAGAGCTCTTCTTCTTGACCTTGACCGGGCTGAGCTGCTGCTGGCGGAGCTTGCCGTTGACGGCGTCTTCGCTGTCCGCCTCCATCGTGCCCTTGCGCACCTCACCGGAGCGTGCGCGGGCTTCCCATGTAAACTCAGCCATGAAGTTGTTTGCCTAGGCCTGCGACGTCAGAATACTGACCTAAATTGTCCGCCGTCAAAAATCAGCTCGCGGGCGGTACGATGACCGCGGAAGACATCTGCCGACTCCTCGAGCTCCACGTGATGACTCCAGGGGTCGCACCTGCGGCTACGGCCGGATACGCGACGATTTCAGGGGCGGCCGTGGTGGGCGCGGCGGGAGTGCTCCCAGGTGGGAGAGCGGCCACCTCCGAAACCATGTTCGACCTCGCTTCCGTAAGTAAGCCGATCGTTGCCTGCACGGCTGTCCGCCTGGCCGCCTCCGGAGCTTTCGAGCTCGAGACCCCCCTCGGCCTCCTCCTGCCCCAGGCTCGCGGCACCTGCTCGCAGCAGGTCACGCTGGAGCTGCTGCTCGCCCATCGCGGAGGGCTGCAAGCGCACCGCTCGCTGTTTGCGCCGGTCTTCGCCGGCCGTGCCTTCCAGCGCGACCGCGCGCTCGCCAGCGCGGCCAACGCGCGTCGGCCGGATTGCATCGGGTCCCCGCCAGCGGAAGGGTTCGCCCCGGTGTACAGCGACCTCGGCTACCTGCTGGTCGGCGCCGCGCTGGAAGCGACGATGAACGAGCCGCTGGACGCGCTCGTCGCGCGCGAGGTGGCGCTCCCCCTCGGCCTAGGTTTCGGCTCCGCTCGCCAATTGTGGCGGCGCATGGCCTCTTTCCCGAGCCAAGTAGCGCCCACGGAGGTGTCGCGTCCCCGCGGCGGTGTGGTGCGCGGCGCGGTGCACGACGAAAACGCGTGGGCCTTCGCGGGCCACGGAGCGGCGGGGCACGCGGGCCTCTTCGGCGCGGTCACGGACGTGCTCGGCTTCGGGCAGGCGCTCCTCTCGGCGCTCCGCGGCGAAAGCGCCTGGCTACCCAGGGCGTCGCTGGAGCGACTGCTTCGGCCGCGCCCCGGCGGCACCCTCCGAGCCGGCTTCGACGGCAAGTCCGAGGGCGCTTCTTCGGCCGGAGCCCTCTGCAGCCAGCGGGCCTTCGGGCACCTCGGCTTCACCGGGACGAGCCTGTGGTGCGACCCCGAGGCCGAAAGTGCGACCGCCCTTCTGACCAACCGCGTCTACCCCACCCGAGAAAACCCGAGAATTCGCGCGGCTCGGCCCATCATCCACGACGCGCTCTTCGACGCCGCAAAGGCGGTGTTGCCCGCGCCCCCCAACCCGTGACAGGATCAGGGTCGTTCATTTTCCCCAGGGAATAGAGAACAGGCGACCGTCCTTCATGTGGAAGCTCACGATCGAGGATGACCAGGCGAACCGTACGGTCGTCCCCCTGGCCCGTGACGAATATTCGATCGGCCGCGGCGAGGAGAACACCGTAAGGCTGACCGAGCGGAATATTTCGCGCCGGCACGCCCGGATCTCGCGCGAGGCGGAGCACTGGGTAGTGATCGATGCGGGCAGCTACAACGGCTGCTACGTCAACGGCGCCCGTGTGAGCCAGCGGCAAGACTTGGCCCACGGCGATCTGGTGCAGCTCGGGGACTACCGGCTGGAGCTGGTGGACGAGACGCTCGAGACCGCGCCCGGCTTCGACAGCAAGGCTACCGTCCCCGCGGCTCCGCGCTCGCAGGCGTTGCTCGGGCAGCCCGACCGCTTGGTGATGCTCGTCGGCCCAACCCCCGGGGTGGAATACGCGATCAGCGGCGGTCCGCGCCAAATCATCGGTCGCGGTGAAGAGTGTGACGTCTCCGTCAACCATCCCTCCGTGAGTCGCGTGCACGCGGAGGTGAACAACCTCGGCGACGGGCGATACGAGCTCGTGGACCGCGAGAGCGCGAACGGCATTCGCGTGAACGGAGTGGAGCTCCCGCGCGGTATCTTGGACGCGCGCGACGTGATCGAGCTCGGGGACGTCGTGTTCAAGTTCATCCCCGCCGGGGACGTGTACGTGCCGGGCGCCGAAGAGAGCCAGCAGATCTCTTCGCTGGGCGGCTTCGAGGCCAGTGCGGGCGACCCGCGCGGCATGAGCTTGGGGGCCAAGGTGCTGATCGGCATCGGGGCCGCCGCGTTGCTCCTGACCGTGGTCGCGGTGGCGGCCTCGGGCGGGGACGAGCCGGCGGACGTGACGCTGAGCGTTCCGAAAAGCGAGCAAACGGACGGCAGCGCGAAGATTTTGACCGAAGCGAAGGGTCTCCTGGACAAGGGCGACGCAGCGGCGGCCCGGGCCCGCGCCGGGCAGCTCGCGGAAGACAGCAACTTGCGGGACACGCCCGAATTTCGCGCCATCCAGTCGACGTGGGCGGACGCGCTGCTCGCTCGCGCGAGCCAAGCCGAGGATCCAACCGAAAAGCGCCAGCTGCTCGAAGAGGTCGCCCGTGCCACCGAGGTGGACTCGATCCGCCGCAAGCGCGCCGCCAACGACTTGGCCGCCCTCGGCGGTGAGACGGTGGACGTGAACGAGCTTCCGAGCGCGCCCCGCGTCAATGTCCCCAAGGAAAAGAGCGGCACCCTCGCCGTGAAGCCGGGGGACGCGACCCGACCGGGCGAAGCCACTGCCGACCCGGATGGCAAGGTGGGCGCCGCCCCCGCCACTCTCGTCCGCAAGAACCCCTTCGACGAGCCCGGTGCGGCTGAAATTCCCGCGCCGGCCCCCGACGCCGGCAGCAGCAACGACCGCAGCAAGCTCACGCGCACCAAAAACCAGCTTTTGGCCAAGGCGCGGAGCGGCGCCGCCACCGATACAGAGCTGAAGCAGCTTCATGCGCTGTGCCGCACGCTGGGCGATGCCACCTGCAGCAACTGATACCGACCCGCCCCCCAGCGTCTTTCGCTCTCGTCCGGTCGCAGCGGTGGTGCTCGTATGCGCGGCCGCGTTGGTCCTGGAGCTCACGCCGGCCCTCGCGCGCTTCCGGCTGTTCGGTAAGCGCCCGAGCGTAGAGCCCCGAGTCACGGCCGCTGCCGTTGCCCCTTCCGCCTCCGTGGGCGAGAGCCAGCTGGGGCTGGAGACGACCGCGCCCGCGCGCGCGCCCGGCGCGGCGCAGCTCGCGCCCGCGGCGGCCCAAGAAGCGCAGGCGCTCGAGCAAGCGCCGCCGGTGCCGCTGCTCGATCCGAGCGGCAAGGCGCTCACCGCCTTCTTCGCCGCGCTACAAAAAACCGCGCGCAAGGAGACGGGCGCGGTCACGCGGATCGCGCACTTCGGTGACTCGATCATCGTGAGCGACTACGTCTCCGGCACCCTGCGCCGGAAACTGCAGACCGCGTTCGGCGACGCGGGTCACGGCTTCGTGCTCGTCGCGAATGCCTGGCCCGCCTACTTTCACAACGACGTGAGCCGCTACGCAACCGCTGGCTTCAAGGTGAGTCGCATCGTCGGGCCATACGCGGCGGACGGATTTTACGGCTTGGGCGGCGTCTCTTTCAGCACGCCTCCGAACGTGCTGTCACGCGTCGGCACGGCCGAGAGCGGGGACTTTGGCCGCAACGTAGCGAGCTTCACTCTGTACTACCTCGAGCAGCCGAATGGCGGCACCTTGGAGCTATCGGTAGACGGCGGCCCGCCGAGCGAGCTGTCCACTGCCGGCAGCGCCATTGCCAGCAAGACGCACACCGTGAAGGTGCCGGACGGTTCGCACACCCTGAGCCTGCAGACCAAGCGCGGAACCTCGCGCCTGTTCGGAGTGGTGCTCGAGCGAGAAGGCCCGGGCGTGGTGCTGGACGCGCTCGGCGTTCAGGGCGCGCGCATCCGCTTCATGGACAAGCAGGACGACCAGCACTGGGCGGACCAGCTGAAGCTCCGCTCGCCGCAGCTGCTCGTGTATCAGTTTGGCGCCAACGAGAGCGCGGACGGCTTTCTGTACCCCATGGTCGACTACCACCGCACGATGCGCGAGGTGCTGGCGCAGGGAAAGAAGGCCCTCCCCGGCTCCTCGTGCCTCGTCATCGGAGCGATGGATCGCGCGGCCAAGGTCGGCGACGAGATCGTCAGCTTGCGGGTGATGCCGGACCTCCTCGCGAATCAGAAGCAAGCCGCTCTGGACGAAGGCTGCGCGTTCTTCGACACGTGGACGGCGATGGGCGGGGCGCGCTCCATGCCGCGCTGGGTGAAGAAGGGCCTCGGCCAAGCGGACTTGACCCACCCGACCTCCATCGGGGCCGAGATCGTGGGCACGTGGATTTACCGCGCGCTGATGGCCAGCTACGAGAGCTACAAGTCCGTGCGGCCGCCCGAGTAGGCGTCCAGGACGAGCTTGGCCAGCGTTTGGCCGAGCTCCTGATAACCCTTGGGGGTGAGGTGCAGCTTGTCTGGCTGGCACAGCCGCTCTTTGGCCTTCATGCCCCGGGCGAAGCTGCCCTCCCCGCCCATCAGCTGCTGCAAGCTGACGAAGCTGCAGCGCAGCTCGCTCGCGGCGCGGCGAAGCTCGCTCGCCACCTCGGCCACGCGGGGTACCGAGCCTTCCCCGAGCGGAGCGTCCGTCGGCCCCAGGATGAGGCACGAAGCACCCGGCGCGCCGCGGCGCAGTCGACCCACGAGCTCCGCGAGCTGCGGGCCGTACTTGGTCACGCGCGCGGCGTCGAACGACTCATTCGTGCCGTAGGCCACGACGAATAGCTCCGGGGCGCGCCGCGCCACCTCCGCGACGAACGCGGCCTCGTTCCAGGCCAGCGGCGTCTCCAGGCGCGCGCCGTCTATGCCGGAAGTGTCCACCACGATTCCTGCCGGCTCGTGCCGTTCCACGATGACACCGAAGAGCCGCGGCGCGCCGCGCTCTCCCCGGAGCGAGAGCTGCGCGCCCAGCGGGGCCGTGAGCGCCAAATGGCGAACCCCGCCCGGGCCCTCTTCGGCCGTCGTTTCGGTGCCGACGCGGCGCTGGTGCGACCCGAGCTGGAGGGTGAAGGCCGCCCCCGCGGGGAGCGAGTACGCAACGTCGAAGCGTGCCTGCGCCTCCGCGGTTTCGCCCCGCGCCACCACCTGCAAGCCGAAGCTCGCGCCCGGCTTGGCCACCGCCCGTGTCCCCCCGAGCCCGAACACGCCGTCGTCCTGAAGCGAGCGGCGCGCGGGCGGATCCGGATCGACGTTCCAGGCGCCGTCGCGGCCCAGCTTTACCCCATCGTGACGGTAAGGTTTGGTGCCGACGCGCACGAAGCCCGGTCCCCCATCCCCGAAGCGCGAAGCCAGCACCGCGCGCACCGCGCCGCTCAAAAAGTCCGCGTTGGTGTGGGAGTCGCCCTGCCACAGCACTCGCACGTGCTCGGTGCGCTTGCTCGCGCCCAGCTCCGTGAGCGCGTCGAAGAAGGCGCTCAACGGGCCTCGCGGCGCCGGCGGGACCTCCGGGATTGAGGAGGCCGTGGGAGGCGGCGCGGCGGGCGTGGCGAGCACCTTGGTGGGGGCGGTCCGGGCGAAAGCGGGAGCGACGACCGGCTCCGGCCGCGCACAAGTCACCAGGAAACAGACGAGCCCGAGCCCGACTCGGCTCAAGCCACCACCTCGAACGGGTGCGAGGCGAGGCGCTCCTCCAGCTGCCCCGCTCCCGCGAGCTGCTCCGTCTCCTGCAGTACGTGGCTCAAGTAGCCCAGCAGGCTCGGGGCGTGCAGGCCCGCTCGCTCGAGCAGCCGGTCCCCGCTGCGCGTCGACAGCGGCGTCGCCTCCGTCCACTCCGAGAGCGCCCATGAGGTCTGTTGTGAGAGCCAAAAGGCAGGGCTCTTGAGGAGGATTCGCCCCAAGGTGCGCGCGTCGAAACCGTGCTCGAAGCGCTTGCCGAAATGCGCGGCGGCTTGCTCGAGCACCTCCGCGAGCGCAGGCGGATCCGGATCCGTGAAGTGGTAGGCGCGCCCACGCGTTCCGAGCTCCGACACCGCGTACAGGGCTTGAGCGACGAAATCCGCCGGCAGCGCCTGCACGGCGCGATTCGCGCCCGGAGGTAGCGGCAGCGCGACGTCCCGCGGGGCGCTCATGACCTGCGCAAGGAGCCGATGAAGACCGGTAGAGGGAGGCTCGTCGCTGGAGCGGCGCGAACCGAGCAATGGGGGCGTGCGGACGACGGAGACCGGCGCTTCTGCCAGCCGCCGCGTGAGCAATGACTCGGCTGCGGCCAAGCTCTCAGCGGCCGCGGTACGGAAAGTCTGCCCCACCGCGAGGCGCTCTTCTTCCGCCTGCCGGCCGCGATCGCCGAAGACGATGCTGCTCGATAGGAAGGCGACGTGTGACAGCTTGTCGGCCGCGCGAGACAGCTCCACCACCTCGCGCGCGCTGCCCACGTTCACGCGGTAGGACAGCTCGCGGCTCGCGCGCGCGCTGGTCGTTTGATAGAGCGCAAACCAGCGATCCACGCGCGCGGTCAGCTCTGCATAAGTCTGGCGAGCGAGCCCCAAGTCGATCGCGCAGGGCTCGCCAGGGATGATGCGGAGCCGATCGCGCCCGAGCGCCTTCGCGGCGAGCAGCCGCGCCGATCGCTCCACCTCCGGCGGCGGCACCAAGAGCCACAGCTCGGCGTTCGGCTCGCGCTCCACCAGCAGATCCACGAGCGCTCGGGCGCGGTACCCCGGAAAGCCAGTGACGAGGACCACCTCACTCGCGAAGCGATCGGCAAGCTCGTCGCGGCCTTCCGCGACGGCAGGCACGGCACCCGGCGCGTGGCTGGTCACGGTGACTTTTCTACCGCAAAAAGCCGCGCAACGGCGGGCAACGCGGCCGCCGACAACGAAACCCCGAGCGAGATGCGCTCGGCCTTCTTGCCGAATGACAGCAAAAGCGGCGCTTCGCCCGGCCCACCGGGCGCTACCAGCCTCGCGTCCGCGAACAACCCGAGCGCCGCGCGGTCCCCCACCTGCGCCTGAGACTTGCCCAGCCACGTCAGCGTGGTGAGCTTGGCGGTGGCGTCTACCTCGGCAAAGGTAAGGACGTCATCCGGCGAGAGCAGCACCTGCCCTACCCCGTTTCGAGCGCGGAACCGGAGGTGCAGGGCGGCCGGCAGCAGGCTGGGCCCGGGCTTTGCGCGACGGAAGCGCAGCTTGGCGTGACGCTCCCCGCCGACCGCTTGCCCGAGCTCGAGTGTCGGCGTTCCGACGAGCTCCCCGAGCCAGCTCCTTACGGCCGGGAGCTCCACCAAACTCAGCACCTCCGCGAGCGCGTCCGCAAAGCTCGTACCCTCGCTCAGCTCGCAACGGAGGAGCACGGCCGGCGCCGGCCCGGGCACGAAGCCGAGCACGGTGGCGCCCCGCCGCGAGCGCGAGAAGGTGTCGAACACGGTGACGAGCCGGGCTGCGTCGCGCTCGCTCAGGCGCTCGCCGAAAAGCTTGGCCACGGACGCGCCGAAGCCGGTCGCGCCCGGGTTCGCGTCGCCGTACAGCAGGAGGCCAAGCCGCGCGCTGGTCGGCAGCTCCAGGAGCGGGGCCACCGAGCCGAGCGAAAGCTCTTGGGCCAAGGTCGCCGCCGCGCCGCCGACGGCCGGGGTGAGGAGCAGCTCCGCCACGAGCCGGTCCGCCTCCGGTGTGAGCTCCAGCGACGCGTCCCGCGAGGACTCCAGAACGGCCAGCCACGACTCTATCGTGTTGTCTGCCCCGGCCAGCAATACCTCGGGGTCCGCGAAGTCCGGAGCTCGGCCCTTCGCGTCGCGCTCGGCTCGGTCGCGCGCGGCAAGGTTTGCACGCTGCTGCTGCCACCCGGCGCGCAAGCGGCCAGCGAGCGCGCCTTTCAGCACCTTCTCGCTGGCGCGCAGGGCCAGCCCGGGCCCGGTGCGAGCGCGCTTCGAAACGCTCTCCGCGACGAACCGACCGGCGTCGCGCAGCGCGTTCACGCCCGATGCCAAGAGTAGGTAGTTGCCGGAAACGCCCAGCACGCCTCGCGGCTCGGCCGCGCCCGGCGCCGAGACGAGCCGTACCACCCGGGGCCCCAGCTCCACCTTCCGGTACTTGGCGCCGTCCCCCAGCGTGAGCGACGCAACCAGCTCTGCCCCGCTCACCACGTGCACGCCGACGACCAGGTCGGTCTCGGCCGCGGTTTCTCCCGCGAGGAGCACGCCGACGACCGGGACCGCTTCATCCACATTGCCCGCGGCCGTCGGCGGCAGGCCGAGGCTCGTCGCGAACAACACGGGCAAGCTCGAGGGCAGCGCCTGCGCCATGTCGCCGCCGAGTGAGCGCAGTCGGTTCCAGGTCTCCTTCGGGTTTCCGATGGAAAGCTCGGCCAAGAGCGACGCCGGCTCCACCGCCTCCGCGAGGACGGCGGAGGGAGCGGGGGCCGGCGAGCCCTTGGATCGACAGGCGCCGAGCGCGATCAGCCCGGCGCACAACAAAGCATGAAGCCGCACGGCCTTGCTCAGAACGGAATGTCGTCGTCCCCGCCGCCGCCAGCGCCGCCACCGCCACCGCCAGCGCCGCCGCCGTAGTCCTGATCGTCGTAGCCGCCGCCACCACCCGCGGGCGCGTCGTAAT
>SECP01000089.1 GCA_004193285.1 Myxococcales bacterium
CGTCCGCCCCGCCCGCGCCGGCAGCGGTCGCTCCGCCCGCGCTCGTTTCGCCGCCACCCCCACCTGTCGAGCCAGGAGCGCCGCCAGTCGCCCCATTGCTCTCACCGGCTTGCTGGCCCTGCGCGCCAGCCTGCGCTTCGTCGGGCCCGGCGTGGAAAGCCGCGCCACACGCGCTCGCGAGCAGACTCGCCAGAAGGATTGCCCCGCAGTTGATCCCGAGCTTTCGGAGCGTCGCCACTGTGGCCCTTTTACGCCAAGAAGCGTCACCCCGACAATTGCGCCCGAGCGCCGCCGTGGGAAGATGCCGTTATGAACGTCATTTTCAGGCGCACGGGCCAGCGCCGGTACGCCGTGATCGTTCAAATTCCGGGCAAGTCGGACCAGGCCATGGACCCGGCCCCAGGCTTCCACCCCTACATCCCGCATGACTTGGTCCACTACGTCGTGGAAGCGGAGCTGAAGCTGCAGGCCGGGGTCTTCGGCCGAGCCGCGCGCGGCGGCGGGACGTTCATCGCGGGGCTGAGCGGTGAGGCCAGCGCGTTGCGTGCGCGAGAAAGAGCTCGAGCCCGACGTAAGCAGGCTCGGCGGGAACGAGCCCTAGCGCGAGACGAGCCGAGCGACGCTCAGATGCGCGCCTCCGAGCGCCTCGCTTACCTTTCCGACGTGGCGTGGCGGCGTAGCCAAGGCCAAAAGCCGGATCCGGCGTCTGCGCAGGCCCCCACCCCACTCACCAGCGAGGAAAGCACTCGGGTCGAGCGCGTCGTGCGCCGCTTGCACGAGCTCGCGCCGCGCTGGCATGGGCTAGCGGTGGGCGGACAGCTCGTGTTCGCTTGGCCGAGCTTGGACCCTGCGAATCTCTAATCTCCGGAAAGCGGGACCGAAGCTGGTCGACAGAGGACCAGCCTTCGGCCGCCCGCTAGAGCTCACGCGGCTTCGGTCCACTCGCGCATGGCCTGAGTACCCGGGCGATCGATGTGAACTTGGTCGTCGATCTTCGTCACCCAGGAGACGGGAATGTAATGGTGCTTTCCGCTCTCGTCCTTGGAGAGCTTGATGGTCCGGTTGTCGCTCACCATGTGATCGACGACTGCGAATTGGCCGCCTTCGGAACAGACGACCGGCATGTGGGGCTTGATGGATCCAATATTGAGCATGCCCTGGCCCAAGCAGGAACCGTGCCTGCTCTGGAGACGGCGGTGCCTGCATGGACGGACGCGAGCAATCTGGGCGGGCCGCTAGCAGTTGCGGAGAAGAGCCTGCTAGTCCTGACGCGCATGAGAGCTCAAGGGTCGGTGATGCGCTTCGTTGGCTGCGGTCTGTTCGTCTTGCTCGTGGGGTGCGAGGAGGAAAAGCCGATCGCGAAGCCTACCGTAGCGAGCGCGGCTCCGGCGGTACCCGTGCCGGCTCCGCCCACGAGCGCTACGACGGCTCCGACCCCCGCCCGCAAAGACGGGGAGCGGCCTGCAAAAATCGAGACCGAGCTGACTCCAGCCCGCCGCGCCGCGATCGAGACCAAGTACCCCGCCGCCAAAGGCTTCGTCGACGCCGCGGATCTGCAAGGGAAGTTGAAGGCCAACAAAGCCCTCAAAGACAAGAAGGCCGCTGTCGCCGCTTTCGATCGCCTCGCGCGGGGTAAATGGGTGCTCTTCACCGGCCCCCTCGTGAACCTGAAGGACGACTCCTTCGACATCGGCTTCGAGTACACCCCGCAGCTCCCCAACGACCCGATGGGTATGAGCCGCCAGTTCTTCGAGGTGAGCATGAGCAAGGTCGAAGGTTACGAGAAGGACCTCTTCAAGGGCGGCAATCTCGGCGTCGTGCTGGTGAAGTACAACGGCGCGACGCAGGCCGGCCCTGGCTACGAGTTGGTTGCAGCCGGCGCCTGGCCCTGACGTTCAAGCCGCCAGCGACCGACGCAAGGGGGCAGGCGGCGCCGAGACGCTGCTGCTCTCGTGAAGCAGCTCGACGAACAGCTTGCGGTAGTGGACGAGCGCCTGCCGCAAGCGCTCGGTGTCCGCGACCCCGTTGAATACCGAACCGGAAAAATCATGGGCGGCGCGGTAGTGCTCGACCACCAAAGGGTGCTCCACCGACAGGTCCGCGACCCGCTGCTCGAAGCTCAGGGTCGGGTACCCCCGGGCCCTCATCACCTCGTTGATGAGCTCGTTGGTCGCCGTCACCGCTACCGCCGGATCCACGGCGAACCCTGCCTGAATGGTGTTCCAACGAGTGGCAAAGCGAGCGCGCTCCACCGGGCTCAGCTCGTGAAAGTGGAAATGCTCCACGCGCCGGGTGCGCTCTTCCAGCTCCCGCTCCGCCTCCGTCACGTCCCCCACGCGCGCGACGGTGCGCTCGTATTCGGGGCCGAACTGCCGTTGCAACTGCTCGCGCCGGCGGCGAGCGCGCTCGAGGGAGAGGAGCGTGACCCCGACCGCCAGGGCCCCCGCGATGACGACCAAGGACCAGAATTGCTGCATATCGCTCATGGTGCTTCTCCGTCCGTGAGCGACCCGCTGCATACGGCGCGCCAACTTGGCCGCCTTGCTCCCGGTTGTGGTGCTTTGCCTCGGCGAGCTTCTGACGTCGGGTCATTGCCAGCGCGGGGTTGCGCATTACGTTCCAGCGCATGGCCGAGCTACGAGTCGACGTCTGGTCGGACATCGCGTGCCCCTGGTGCTACGTGGGGAAGCGCCGTCTCGAGCGCGCTCTGCGCGATTTTCCCCATGCAGAAGGCGTCGAGGTGGTCTGGCATTCTTTCGAGCTGGACCCTTCCGCCCCGAAGGAACGTGACCCCCAGGTCTCCCACGCCGAGCGCATCGCGAAGAAGTACGGCATCAGCGTACAGCAGGCTCAGCAGAACAGTGACCGTCTGAAGGACACCGCTCGTGGAGAGGGCCTCGCGTTCGATTTCGAGCACATTCGCTCGGGGAACATGTTCGACGCCCATCGGCTCATTCATCTGGGCAAGGCTCGAGGAAAGCAGGGAGCGGTGAAGGAACGCTTCTTCAAGGCGTACCTGGAAGACGGCGTTCTCCTGAGCGATCACGCCGCCCTGCTTCGGCTGGCCGTCGAAGCAGGGTTGGACGAGGGCGAGGCAGCGGACGTGCTTGCGTCCGATCAGTACGCCGAGGAGGTGCGCGCGGACGAAGCGCAGGCGCACGAGCTCGGGATCAGCGGCGTGCCTTGCTTCGTTCTGGATGGCCGGTACGCGGTGAGCGGCGCGCAATCGCCTCAGATTTTGCTGAGCGCCTTACATCAGGCGTGGAGCGAGCGGGAGCAGAGCGTCGCCCCCGCGGAAGAGGGCGCTTTCTGCGGTCCAGACGGGTGCTGAGCCTGGCGCGATCAGTCGATCACGCCCTGGCTCAAGCGAAGCGCTCTGGTGGTGGTGCGCGCGGCGAACGCGTCATCGTGCGTCACCAGCACCACACAACCGGGGTAGCCTGCCAGGACCGCCTCCAGCCGCTCGATGCTCGGCAGATCCAGGTGATTGGTCGGCTCGTCGAGGACGAGCGCCCACACGCTACGACCGAGCGCTTCCGCTAGCGCGAGCTTCCGCCCCTCCCCGGGAGAAAATCCCGAGCGCTCGCCTCGTAAGATGCGCTCAGGGTCGCTGCCCAAGGCAGCGAAAATCGAGAGGACGCGTCCCCGCGCGGCGCTGTCTAACCCGCTCAGGCGCTCCGTCAACGCCGCCAGCGCGGCCGGCTCCAGCTCCTGCGGCAGATGCAGGAGCCGCTCCGGCCTAGCCTGGGACGCAACGAGTGCGCTCAGTAACGTGGTCTTGCCCGCGCCGTTCGGGCCCTCGATTCGTACGCGCTCCTCTCGACCTATCGTCACGCGCACGTCGCGCAGGACGACATGCCGACCCGCACGCAGCTCGGTTTCGTCCAGGTGAAAGAGCACGGGGTTCGGCGCGCGCTCGTAGTCGGCGAACACCTTGCCTCCGAGCGTGGCGTCCCGCTCCATGAACGGAACGGCGCCCCTGGCACGTTCCAGCTCGCCCCGCACGGCGCTCACCACGCGGCCCGCGCGAGCGTCCGCCCAGCTCGCCTTGGTGGTAGCCAAAATGGAGCGAGCGTCGCTGTCATTTTTGTCTTTCATTCGCGCGCGAGTGCTCACCCCGGAGGCAGCCGCGGCTTGCGCTCGCCGGGCTTGGTCGAGGCGCGCTTCCGTCTGTTTGACCCGTTTTCTGGCGCTCTCGTGCTGCTGCTCCTCCCGTGCGCGCTCGCTGCTCCACAGCTGCCGGGCCTCGCTGTAGGGGCCCGGATAGAGCGTCACGCGGCGGCCGTGCACTCGCAAGGTGTCGCGCGTGAGAGTGTCCAGCACCACCCGGTCGTGCGAGACGACCACGCCAACTCCCTTGAAGCGGCGCAGGGCGCCGAGCAAGTCCTCCCGGGCCTGCGCGTCCAGGTGGTTGGTCGGCTCGTCCAACAAGAGCACGTCCGGCTCCTGCGCGAGGGCCGCCGCTACTTGCCAGCGTTTGCGCTCACCGGGCGAAAGCGTATTCCAACGTTGCAGCTCGTCCGCCTCGAGCGCCAGGCGCCCCCGAAGCTGAGCCGCGAGCGCGTCGTCACGGACCGCCAGCGCCCGCAGGTCCGCTCCGAGCTCGTCCACTTTTTGCGGGCAATACGCGATGATGGCGCCGCGCGGGCGAACCATGACCTCACCCTCGTGCGGTGCGAGACGCCCCGAAAGCATCGCGAGCAGCGTCGTCTTGCCGGCCCCATTGGCACCGACCAGGCCATAGAGGCCACGGTCCAGTACCAACGATACGGATTCCAAAATGGGGTTGGATGCCGCCCAAGCGACACCCAGCCCGTGAGTTTCCACCACGGTCATGAGCTCCTCCAAACACAACGCACCCGCGCGACGCTCGCGTCGGGCGCAGCCATCCATCAGCGCAACGGGATTGGGAGAGGAGCTCAGCTCATTGACGCGCCCGCGAAGGCGCAGGCCAAACCTAGCACGACCTGGCCGGACCGGTAGCCCCGCGATGAGCAGAGACCGGGTAGGCAAACGTCAGAGGGCGACGCCCATGGCGAGGCACTCTTCGCCTTCGGGGGCGGCGAGCCGGTAGCGCTCGCCGTCTACGGATTGGGCCACCACCAACCAATCTTCCTCGTAGGACGAGCCTTCGATGTCGCAGGTGCCTTCGAGCACGAGCACGTAGTTAGCAGTGAGCTCATAGCTCTCCGAAGGCGTGACGTGAATGATCTCAGCGGAGAGCCCGCCCGAGTCGTCCAGGGGCACGCTGAAGACCCCAGCGCCCTCGGACTGCTCGTCGAACGGGTAATCCATGAGGAGATCCGGATCCTCGGTGTCGAGCCGGACCGGCGTGTACTCCTGAATCAGATCGGTCGCCATGAAGTCTGGTGGCGCGGCGTAGGAGAGCAGGAAGAAGCCGCTGCTGTCCTCGACCGCGTGACCGCTGCCGGGCGGATTGAAGTACGCGGTGCCAGTCTCATAGACGCCCTTGGCGTCGGTTTGCGTGCCGTCGATGACGTAAACGGACTCGGTCTTCGCGTGGTAGTGGAGCCCGACCGCGCCGTCCTCGACCGTGTACCAAAGGATCGCGACGTGCTTGCTCTCCGCGGTCCCGGCGAGGATGAGCTTTTTCACGTTCGGCCTGAAGTCGAACCACTCGTAATCGTCGGGGCTCTTCTTCACCTCGGTCAGGTCCAGAATCGTGGAAGCTTCCAGCGCCGCGCTCGGCGTCGGCGCTTCTTTCGGAGCTTCGTCGTCCGAGCCGCAGCCGGAGAGCAGAAGCCCGAACACCACGCCGCACGACATCAAAAAGGATTTCATCAGCGGGAACTTCCGCTGGGCCACATGTCGGGTGCGTGAAGCGCGCATGTCGTCGAAAGACCGGGGCCGTGGCCGGTGTGGCGCGCGCTCCGCGATCCCACCGTGAGCGCGTGCGGCGCTCACGCGCCGGGTAGCGCGCGACAATTCGGTTTACGGCGATTCAATTGCGCGCAATACAATGGCCCATGTTTGCCGAAGCCGCTTTCCCACCCTCGCTCTACCTTCACCCCGCGCCGAGGGCGGGCGGCAAGTGAGCGCCGGGCGCATTCAAGTCGGCGATCGCTTTCCGTTTTTCACCCTGCCAGATCAGGACGGAAAGCCTTTCAACTTGGACGAGGCGCTGAGCCAGGGCGCGGTCGTCCTGTTTTTCTATCCCAAGGACGATACGGCCGGCTGCACCCGAGAGGTTTGCTCCTTCCGTGACGCGAGCGCGGACTTCGCGAGCGCGGGCGCGGTCGTCGCCGGCATCTCGTCGGACGACACCGCGAGCCACCGGCAGTTCGCCTCCAAGCACCAGCTGGCCTACCCGCTGTTGTCGGACGCCGGCGGGAAGCTCCGAAGGCAGGTCGGGGTGCCGCGCGCCATGTTCGGCCTCGTCGAGGGGCGCGTTACCTACGTGCTGGACCGCGACGGCATCGTCCGCCATTGCTTCGATTCGATGGTAGGAGCCACCAAGCACGTGGGTGAGGCGCTGACCACGCTTCGCGCGCTCGGAAGCCGCCCGTGACCAGGCGGCGGGAGGCGCCAGCGCGCGGTACCCGCTTGGAGGAGCAGCTGTGCTTCGCGCTCTATTCCGCCTCGCGCGCCTTCACGCGCGCTTACCAGCCGCTCCTGGAGCCGCTGGGGCTCACCTACCCTCAATACTTGGTGATGCTCGTGCTGTGGGAAGGGAAGTCCCTCACCGTCTCGGCCCTTGGCACTCGGGTGGGCCTGGATTCGGGGACCTTGACCCCACTGCTCAAGCGCCTCGAGCACGCGAAGCTGGTGAAGCGCCGCCGCGGCGCAGAGGACGAGCGCGTCGTCATCGTATCGCTCAGCGCAGCCGGTCAGGCCCTGAAAGCGCGCGCGGCAACGGTGCCGGTCGAGCTCGCATACCGTGCCGGCTTCGACATCGACTCCGCGAGGCCAACCCAGGTGGAGCAGCTGCGCGAGTCGCTCGGCGAGCTCACACGCCGGATCGCACCTCGAAAGGCGGGGCCGGCAGGCCCGAGCGGAGTCACTCGGCGGCGGTGGGCCGCAGAGACTTCGCGCTAGCGCTCGTGGGGGGAAAAACGAAACGAAGCGTCGTCCCTTTTCCCCAGGTGCTCCGGACATCCAGCTGGCCACCCAGCTCCTCGGTCGCCGCGAGCAGCGCCCCCATCCCCACCCCACGACCCGAGACGTCGGTGACGCTCAGCGCGGTCGACACGCCGTCACTGAACAGAGCCTGCTCCAAATCAGCGGAAGTCCGGTGCGGCAAGCCGGCGGCGGCCGCACGCGCCGCCACGCTCTGCCAATCGACGCCGCGGCCGTCGTCTTGAATCTCGATGACGACGCGCCCTGAGTCGTCTTCGTAAGTGCGGAGAGCCAAAGCCCCCGCGCCTTCCTTGCCGCGAGCTTGCCGGTCCGCGAGCGGCTCGATGCCATGGTCCAGCGCATTGCGGACCGCGTGCACGAAAGCATTCCAAAAGCCGGCCCAGCGCGCGTGATCGAGGCGCACGGCGTTGTCCTCCACCTCGACGCGCACGCCGCCCTTTCCCAGGCGGTCCGCGATCTTCAGCGCTCGCTCCTGGAAATGTCCGAGGCGCTTGGCCGTGGATTCCAGCTTGAGGCGCCGAATGCGTCGCAGCAGCGCGGGCGCGCTCTCCCCCGCCCGCGCAGCCGCTTCCAGCCCCACGTACTCACGAGCCTCGATCTCCAGCATGTCCGAGCGCGCGCCGAGCAACTTCGCGATCTCGCCCGTCAGCTCGTTCCATCGCACTTGCAGGTCCGCGAACGCTGCCGCCGGAAGCGCGCCTGCGCTTTCGCTCAGCTCGTCCTCGAGGCGATGACAGCACTCGGCGACGCTGAACAGCCCGAACAGGCCCGCGTTACCCTTGAGCGTGTGAACGAGCCGCCGCGCGGTGTCCGTCTCCGCCCCGCTCTGCAGGAGGCGGAGGGTCTGCGTGGTCTCCTCGAAGAAGCCCTCGAGCCCCGTCCGGTCCACCAGCACGCGCTCGAATAGGGCCATCGCCTCGCGGCGTTCCACCTCGCCACGCTCGCGCGCCACCTCCATCGTCACGTCGGTCACGATGACCAAGTAGTGCTCGTGAGGCTCGCTCGCTCCGATCGGACGGTACTCGAACCGGTAGTGGGCGTCGCGCCACCGTAGGCGCGCAGGCATCTGCTCCAGCGTCACCTCGAGCGGCATCACTCCTTCCACGACCTCGCTCCAGGAGACCTCCGTGTTCTCCGCGAACGATGGCGAAAGAGTGGCCAAATACTCGAACCACGTGGCGGAGGGGGCGGGCGCTCCGAACCACGAGTCCACCGCCGCGGAGCGCTCCGCGGCGATCACGCCCGCCCGATTCAGCGTCAAAAAGCCTTGCCTCACGTTGTCGAGGAGGAGGCGCATGTCACGGTTCTTGTTATCGAGCTCCGCGGTCCGGGCGCGCACGATGCGTTCGAGCCTGATCACGTTATCGAAGAAGCTCCGCGAGATGAAGCACGCCGCCGCGGACTCGAGGACGACGAAGGCCGCGTGCACGGCCACTACCCACCACTGGGCTTCGTAGTTGAATACACTTTGCGGCAGCACGAGCCAAACGAGCAAGTGGTGGGCGGCGACGGTCAGGGCTGCCGCTACGATGACGAGGGGGTTGCCGAAGACCGCGCACATCGCGATGAGCGCGAAAAAGTAGAAGTGCATCTCGATCTGCACCGGCCCTTGCCCGAAGTGCACCAGGATGCCGCCCATGAACATGGCGGTGACGCCGAAAATCACGGACGTGAAGCGCGGATTTTGCGCGGCGCGGTGCGCGAGCGCAGGCCCTATCATCGCGGCTGCGGTCAAGACCCCGGCGAGGCCCGGTCCGGTGCCGTTCACCCACGCAATGACCATGAAGGCCGGAACGTGCAGCGCGAAAAAGACGAGCGCGACGCGGTTGACGCGCGCCAAATAGCCGCGCTCGAAATCGGTGACCTCGCTGGGAAGGACCAGAAACTGAAGACCTTTATTCATCCGCTTCTCAAAGCGCAGGCAGCGCGGCCAGAGCGCTCTTCAGCCGCTCGCTCACCGCGCAGCCGAAGACGGGCAGCGACGACAGAGCGCCGCCGCTCTCCGCTGCGGAGAGAATGCGCAGGTCGCGGATGTCCGGACCCTGCTTTCGGTCGGTGTAGCCACCAGCGTAGGCGACGCGGCCGTCTGGACCCAGAGCCACCAGCAGAGGTGCGGACTCCACGCCCCATCGAGCGAGCTGTTGCTCCGACACGCGGCGGACGTCGAAGGCGCGCGAGAGCGCGGGTTCCGGAGCCGCTTGACCGACCCAGAGTACGACCTCCTGCCATCCTCGAGGCCGCTCAGTCGTCGTCAGGTGGGCCACGATGCGCTGTGAGCAGCGGCACTCGGCATAGAGAACGTGAACCGCGAGCCAGTCGGGGCCGCCGGCGCGGCGCAGCTCGCCGAGGGAGCGAGAGAGGCGAGCGTCCGTGCTCGGTGCGGGCAGCGCCACCACATGCTTGGCGAGAAGCCCGGCGCCGACCAGCAACATCGAGCCGAACCAAAGCGCGAGTGCTGCGCGCGCCCACCGCGTTGGGCCCCGGGCTCGATGTCGAATCACGCCTGGCAGGACGGTCAGCAAGCCGATCACTTTAGGATTGCGGCATTTCCCGCGATATTGTGACGGTTTGGCGCCACCCGGGCCCCGCGAGTGCCGAGACCTCGCTACCTTGGGCGGACTCCCGCTGGCAAAAGGCGTGACGCGTCCTAGCGTTGGGAATGCTCCGCGCTCCTCTGCTCGCCTGCACCCTACTGCTCGCCTGCCATGCCCCCTCGATGCCTCGCGCGGAGTCGCCGGCTCCGCCCAGGTCCCAACCAGCCAGCGGCTCTTCGCCTCTTCACGACCCTCGGTTCGACGCGGAGCTGAGCGGCTCGGCGTACCCGTTCCCCGTCCGGTACTTCGACTTCACCTCGCAACGACAAGCGCTGCGTATGGCCTACTTGGACGTGCGGCCGCGCACTGCCAACGGGCAGACGGTCGTGCTCCTACACGGCAAGAACTTCAGCGCTGCCTACTGGCAACCCACCATCGACCTGCTGAGCGCCCGCGGCTACCGCGTGATCGCGCCTGATCAGGTCGGCTTCGGCAAATCGAGCAAGCCGTCGGGGTATCGATTCACCTTTCAGGCGCTGGCTCAGAACACGCGCGCCTTGCTGAGCTCGCTGGGCATCGAGAGCAGCGTCGTCGTCGGCCATTCGATGGGCGGCATGCTGGCCGTGCGCTACGCGCTCCTGTACCCCACGTCGGTCGCGCGCCTCGCGCTCGTCGCGCCGATCGGCCTGGAAGATTGGAAGCGCAGCGGCGCAAGGCCGCGCAGCGTGGACGAGTGGTACGAGGCCGAGCTGAAAGCCACCCCGGATTCCATCCGCGAATACCAGAAGAAGGCGTACTACGGCGGGGAGTGGAAGCCCGAGTACGAGGCCCTAATCCGGCTCGCGGCAGGCTCGACGCAGCACGCAGATTACCCCAAGGTCGCGTGGTGCTCGGCGCTGCTCTACGACATGATTTGGAACGAGCCGGTGCTGTATGAGCTCCCTGACCTGAAAGTGCCCACGCTGCTCATCATCGGCTTGCGCGATCGCACCGCGCTCGGGGCGGCGTGGTCGGCGCCAGAGGTAGCGGCCAAGCTCGGCGACTACACGCAGCTCGGCAAACGCACCCAAGCCGCAATCCCGGGGTCGCGGCTGGTGGAGCTGCCCAACGTCGGTCACTTGCCACAGGTCGAGGCGTTCGCCGCCTACTCGGACGCGCTCTCGTCCTTCTTGGAGTGAGCGCGCCTCTGCGCATCTAAAGCGATTTCAGGAAGGCCAGGAGCGCAGTCGCGTCGCCATCCGACAGCGCCGAGAACGCTTTCCGCGAAGCATCACCTTCCCCGCCGTGCCACAGAATGGCCTCCGTCAGCGTTCGGGCGCGCCCGTCGTGCAGGTAAGCCTCTCCACCGGCGGTGTCTGCCGTGAAGCCGATGCCCCACAGCGGCGGAGTACGCCACTCGAGGTTGCTCGCATTGCCGCCTTCGGCGAGCGTGCCCTCCGGCAAGGTATCGGCGAGGCCCGCCCCCATGTCGTGAAGGAGCAGGTCGGTGTAAGGGTGGATCGTTTGGCCGCGGAGCTCCGCGTGCACGGCCAGCTCGGAGGTCCGGAAGGTCGGCGTGTGGCAGCTGGCGCAGCCGGCCTCCATGAACAGCTCCTTGCCCCGCACCACCTCGGGTGATGCCCAGTTCCGCTGGGCGCGTACCGCGAGCAGTGAGATGTACGCGGTCGCCTGGGCGAGCTCTTCGTCGCCCAATTCCATGCCTGCGGGGCCGCAGCTCGGTTGGGCCGGGCCGCAGTCCGGAGTGTCGAACACGGAGGTGAGCACACCCAGGTCGGTCTTGAGCGCGCCGGCGACCTGATGCTCGACCGTGGCCTGGCCTGCCTTCCAGCCGAAGCGCCCGAGCCTCAACACTCCGCTCTCCGGATCCTGGAGGAGGCGCGCCCGCCCCGACACGCCGTCGCCGCTGTCGTCGTTCTCGTCGGCAAGCTCGAGGATCTGGCTCTCCGGAATGGCCTCCAGCAAGCCCATACCGACGATCTGCGGAGAGATGCGCGGCGAGTAGTGCGAGGGCGCGGCTCCGCCCGTGAACGCAAAGGTCGGCTTGCGTAAGCCGCCTTCTTCGATCCACGCGGAGATGCTGACCGCCGGCTCACCGGTGCCGTCGGAGGGCTGCAGCACCTCTCCCAGCGTGGGATCCGCCGCGCCCGTCTCCGTGCCCACTTTGAACACGTAGGTCTTCAGCGGAGCTCCCACCGCGGGGGGGAGCGCGCGGGCGTTTTGCGCGTGGCACTGGTTGCAAGAGTGGTTGATGAACAGCGGCCCGAGCTTGCTGGCCTGCTCGGTCCAGCGTGGATTTTCGTCCGACTCGTCGTGGTGACCATCGTCGAAGCTCGTGTGAATGGCGCGACGGCCGAGCACGAAGAGCTGGCCGTTGTCGGGCGCCAAGTTCGCGGCCATTTGCATGAACGCGCTTTCGGGCTCACCCGACGCGACTTCGTGCATCGTCGTGTGACCGCCGAGCCAAGCTTCTTCCGGAATCGGCTCGGAATCCCGACACACCGGCTCGTCCTGATTCTGGCAAACGGCTCCCGTCTGGGCCCAAGGCACGAGTCCTTTGCCGGCGATGTACAGCATCGTCGTGCCGTAATAGTTGTCGCGGCCCGTAAACTCGGCGGCCTTGTAGTTCTTGTCCAAGAACTGGCTCAGCTCGAACTCCATCTTGTCGCCCACCTGGAGCTTTCGCCCCTCCGGCATCTTGTGGGTGACGGTGCGGGTGTACGTGAAGTCGTCGACGCCTCCGACCATCGTCATCGACTTGTTATCGTGGTACTCCGCGACCGTGCCGATACCGCGAAAGAAGAAGCGAAGCTCGGCTTGGTTGGTGTCGAGCTTCCACTGCGACTTCACGTTGAAGGTGACGCTACCGCCGTCCTGATCTTTGCCCACCGTGTCGATGATCTCGACCGCGGCGGTGCGCTTTTCCCAGTACAGATGCAAGTAGTGCTCGTACGCATTGAAGCGCGCCTCGCGAGCGTGCCGATCACGACCGCGATCCGCCCAGTAGGTCTTGAGCGCATCGGCCGTCTCCACCACCACTGCCGGCTCGAGCGACGTCTCGGGACCGAACAGTGGCACGATGCCGCCGAGCCCGGCGCCGCCCCTGCCCGCCGTGCCCCCGCCGCTGC
>SECP01000090.1 GCA_004193285.1 Myxococcales bacterium
GAAGAGGGCGGCCGTCACACGCCGTTCTTCACGAACTACCGCCCGCAGTTCTACGTTCGCACGACGGACGTGACCGGCTCGGTGATGCTGCCGGAAGGCATCAAGATGGTGATGCCGGGCGACAACGTCACGGTAGAGGTCGAGCTGATCACGACGGTCGCTCTGGAAGAGCAGATGCGTTTCGCCATCCGTGAGGGTGGTAAGACCGTCGGCGCCGGCGTCGTTACCAAGATCATCGAGTAATTTCGGGTGTTTACATGGCCGGGTGGCGCGTTGCTGCCCGGCCGGTCACACTTCCGCCCCCTCGGTTCCTGATTGTGACCCGTGCCCGATACCAAACGCATCCCCATCGCTCTGTGCTGCAGTGTCTGCAGCGCCCGCAACTACAAGACGACCAAAGCCCGTAAGGACGGCGGAAGTCCACTTCAGCTCAAGAAGTTCTGCAACACCTGCAACGCGCACACGCTTCACATCGAAGGCAAGTAGCCGCCCGACGGTCGCGTCGGAGCAAACCTTACAGGGGTGTAGCTCAGTTGGTAGAGCAGCGGATTCCAAATCCGCAGGCCGGGAGTTCGAGCCTCTCCGCCCCTGCCCAGCCTGGTAACGGTCTCGAGTAAAGAAGAAACGCAAGATGGCCATCACCGACGACAAAGACGAGAAGCTGAAGGACGCCGAGAGCGTCGACGGCGAAGCCTCGTCCAGCGAGCCCAGCGAAGCTCTGGCGACCGCGTCGGATTCGGCCCTGGAAGGCGCGGACGCGACCGAAGGCGAAGGCGAAGAGGGCGACCGCGTCGCCACCTCGTTCGGCTCGGATCGCTACGTGCACGCGGCGTTCTTCGTCGCCGGCATCCTCGCCGCCTACATTTCCGCCAAGACCATCGGTATGGCGTGGAACAGCCTCGCGGCTTGGCCGGACGCCGTACGCGCCGTCCCCCAGCTCGTCGGCTTCACGGAAGAGCAGCGGGAGACCTACTCCCTCGTCGCCGGCGCCGGCATCGGAACGCTCGTCGTCGTTCAATCTTACCGCAAGGAGTCCGTGCGGACTTGGGCGGGCGAGGTCGCGGCCGAGCTGTCGAAGGTGACTTGGCCCACTCGTGAGGCCGTCCTCAACGGCACCCTCGTCGTCGTGGTCGCCAGCGCACTGGCCACCGTGTACGTCACTATCTTGGACAAAATCTGGGGGTTCTTGACCACCCTCGTGTACGGAGCCTGAGCATGGAAGCAGCTGCCTCAACTCCCGGCAAGAAGTGGTACGTCGTGACGACCTACTCGGGTTACGAGAACAAGGTCAAAGGCGCGCTTCAGGAGCGCATCCGCCAGTTCCACCTCGAGGACAAGTTCGGGGAAATCCTCATTCCGTCCGAGCAAGTGACCGACACGCTCAAGGACGGCCGTCAGCGGGTGAAGGCCAAGACCAGCTTCCCCGGCTACATCTTCGTGGAAATGGAGATGAGCGAGCACGCTTGGCACATCGTCAAGGACACGCCCAAGGTCACCGGCTTCATCGGCAACAACCGTCCCCAAGAGGTCAAGCCGCCTCACATCGAGGACATCCGCAAGGGTATTGGTGAGGGCGCGGTCAAGCCGAAGCCCCGTCACCAATTCAACGAAGGCGACGAGGTCCGCGTCGTGGTAGGCGCGTTCGCCAACTTCTCCGGCACCGTTCAGGAAGTGAAGCCGGACAAGCAGAAGCTCAAGGTCATGGTCAGCATCTTCGGGCGCCCCACGCCCGTCGAGCTCGACTTTTCACACGTGGAGAAGCGCTGAGGCCTACCCGATTGGGTAGTTACCAAACGCTTCGCAAGGACACACCGTCATGAGCGCCAAAAAGAAGATCAACGCCTACATCAAGCTGCAGCTGCCGGCTGGCAAAGCCAACCCGTCGCCGCCCGTTGGCCCCGCCCTGGGCCAGCACGGCGTCAACATCATGCAGTTCTGCAAAGACTTCAACGCCCGCAGCGCACCGCTGGGCGACACGATCTTGCCGGTCGTGATCACGGTCTACGCGGACCGCTCCTTCACCTTCATCATGAAGCAGCCGCCCGCGAGCGTGCTGGTGAAGAAGGCGCTCGGCTTGCCGACGCAGAAGAAGCCGGGCTCGGGCTCCAAGGAGCCGAACAAGACCAAGGTCGGCAGTCTCTCGATGGACCAGATCCGCGCGATCGCCAAAGAGAAGATGAAAGACATGAACACGACGGATCTCGAAGCCGCCGCTCGCAGCATCGCGGGCACGGCCAAGAGCCTCGGCGTGACGATCAGCTGAAGAGTTACTGGTGCGGCGGCGCCACCCCCCGGGGGTGGACGAATCCGACCGCGTCCAGGAGTCGAAAGACGACCCAATGGCAGTGAAAGAAACAAAAAATCGGAAGGTAGCGGCAGCCAAGCGCGACCCATCCAAGCGCGTCACGGTCGATGAGGCCGTCGCGCTGGTGAAGTCCATGGCTTTCGCTAAGTTCGACGAAAGCGTCGACGTCGCGGTGCGCCTCGGGGTCAACCCGAAGCACGCCGATCAAATGGTGCGCGGAGCAATCGTGCTTCCGAACGGCACCGGCAAGACCGTGCGCGTCCTCGTGTTCGCGCGTGGTGACAAAGAGAAAGAAGCCCTGGCCGCAGGCGCAGACGTCGCCGGTGGCGACGAGCTGGTCGCCAAGGTCCAGGAAGGCTTTCTCGACTTCGACCGCGTTATCGCCACGCCCGACCTCATGGGCGCGGTTGGTAAGCTCGGTCGTGTCCTCGGTCCGCGCGGCCTCATGCCGAACCCCAAGGTCGGCACGGTTACCTTCGACGTCACCAACGCCGTCAGGGAAGCCAAGGCCGGTAAGGTCGAGTACCGCGTAGACAAGGCCGGCGTCGTGCATTGCCGAATCGGGCGTAAATCGTTCGACCAGGCGAAGCTGACGGAGAACGCGATGGCGCTGATTGGTGAGCTACTCGCCAAGAAGCCGTCGACCGCCAAGGGCATCTACATGCGCAGCATCACGCTGAGCACGACGATGAGCCCGGGCGTTCGCGTCGATACCTCGACGGTCGTCGCATCGAACGAGGAGGACGCCTGATGGAACGCACTCAAAAAGCCGAGGCGATCAAGGACATCAAGTCCCGCTTCGACCGCATGAGCTCGGCAGTTTTCCTGGATTTCACCGGGATGACGGTCGAAGAGGTGTCCAAGCTTCGCGACAAGTTCCGCGAAAAGGGCATCGAGTACAAGGTCGTGAAGAACAAGCTCGTCGAGCAAGCGCTCACCGAGCATGCCTGGAGCAAGGGTCTCAAGACCGTTCTCCGTGGCATGACCGGCGTGGCGTGGAGCTTCGAGGAGCCGAGCGCGGCCGCTCGCGTCGTCAAAGACTTCGTCAAGGAAAACGAGAAGCTCAAGGTCAAGGCCGGGCTGCTCGAGGGTCAGGTACTCGACGCCAAGCAGGTCGAGAACCAGCTCGCTACCTTGCCGAACAAGGACGAAGCACGCTCGATGTTGCTCGCCACCATGCTCGCCGCACCGCAGACGTTCGTCAGGCTGCTCACCGTTCCCGGACGCGACCTCGTCGGCGTTCTGGACGCGAAGCGCCGCAAGGACGGTGGCGAATAATCGCCCTGTTCTGTCTCACCCGTATTTGTTTCCCCAAAAAGATTTTAAGTTTGCAGGAGTTCTAAAATGGCTGAAATTACTCGTGACCAGGTCGTCGACTTCCTCTCCAACCTCCCGGTGATCCAGATCGCCGAGCTCGTCAAAGAGCTCGAGACGAAGTGGGGCGTCAGCGCCGCTCCGGTAGTGGTCGGCGGCGGCGGCGGCGGTGGCGCTGCTCCGGCGGCGGCCGTCGAGGAGAAGACGGAGTTCACGGTCGTGCTGGCCGACGGTGGCGCGAACAAGATCAACGTCATCAAGGCGGTCCGCGAGATCACGGCCCTCGGCCTCAAAGAAGCCAAGGACCTCGTCGAAGGTGCTCCCAAGCCGATCAAGGAGAACATCGGCAAGGAAGAGGCCGAAGACATCAAGAAGAAGCTCGAAGCTGCTGGCGCCAAGGTCGAGGTCAAGTAAGACCCTCTTGACCGAAGCGACACAGATTCAGCTGCAACGTTCCCTGGCCTTCGGGTCGGGGTGTCTCGGAGCGCGCGTGGTTTGATAGGCGTGAGCGCGGGTAGGCGGAAGTTTCCGTCTCTCCCGCGCTACGCATTTTGGAGGATTCGCATATGGCGTCCAAGGTCCAGTCGAATTTTCGACATCGCACGAACCTCGGTCGTGTTGACTCGATCGTCGATATCCCGAACCTGATCGACATTCAGAAGAGCAGCTACGACAAGTTCCTGCAGACGGACGTGTCTCCGCGAGAGCGGAAAGAGATGGGCCTCGAAGAGGTCTTTCGTAGTGTCTTCCCGATCAAGGATTTCGACGGTACCAGCGAGCTCGTTTACGTTTCGTACAACCTCGAAAAGCCGAAGTACGACGTGGACGAGTGCCGCCAGCGCGGCATGACGTTCGCCGCTCCGATCAAGGTTACGACCCAGCTCATGGTTTACGACACCCGCGAGGGTGGCGAGCGCATCGTGCGCGACATCAAAGAGCAAGAGGTCTACTTCGGCGAAATTCCGCTGATGACCGAGACCGGTACGTTCATCATCAACGGTACCGAGCGTGTCGTCGTCTCCCAGCTGCACCGCAGCCCGGGCGTCTTCTTCGACCACGACAAGGGCAAGACGCACTCTTCGGGCAAGCTGCTCTACAGCGCCCGCGTGATCCCGTACTCGGGCTCGTGGTTGGACTTCGAGTTCGACCACAAGGACATCATGTACGTGCGCATCGACCGTCGCCGGAAGATGCACGCCACGGTGCTCCTGCGCGCCTTGGGTTACAGCACCCAAGAGCTGCTCAACTACTTCTACAACACGGAAACGGTGTACATCGAGAAGGGCGGCAAGTTCTCGAAGTCCATCGAGTACGACCTGCTCGCCGGTCAGCGCGCCACGCGCGACATCAAGGTCGGCAGCGAAGTCGTCGTCAAGAAGAACACCAAGTTCACGCGCGCCGCGATCAAGAAGCTGAAGGAAGCTCAGCTGGATCGCCTACCCAACGAGCCCGCCGACCTCATCGGCAAGGTCTCGGGCGAGGACGTGATCGACAAGGAGACCGGCGAAGTCCTCCTGGAGTGCAACGAGGAAGTGACGGAAGTCACCCTCGACCGCCTCAAGGAAGCCGGCGTCCCCGAGTTCAAGGTCCTCTTCATCGACGGCTTGAACGTTGGCCCGTACCTGCGTGACACCCTGATCGCGGACAAGGTCAAGACGACCGAAGACGCCATCATGGAGATCTACCGGCGCCTGCGCCCCGGTGATCCGCCCACGCTGGAGACGGCCAAGCAGCTGTTCCAGAACCTGTTCTTCAACCCCGAGCGTTACGACCTCTCTGCGGTCGGTCGCTTGAAGCTGAACTACAAGTTCTACCGCGACATGCCGGAAGATCAGCGTCCGGGCCTCGAGGCCACGGTGCTGACCCCGAGCGACATTCAGGAGACCGTGCGTCACCTGATCGAGCTCAAGAACGGCCGCGGTTCGGTGGACGACATCGATCATCTCGGTAACCGCCGCGTCCGCGCGGTGGGCGAGCTGATGGAGAATCAGTACCGCATCGGTCTCGTGCGCATGGCGCGCGCCATCAAAGAGCGCATGAGCGTGTCGCAAGAAATCGACACGCTGATGCCGCACGACCTCATCAACGCGAAGCCCGTGGGCGCGGTGGTGAAGGAGTACTTCGGTAGCTCGCAGCTCTCGCAGTTCATGGATCAAACGAACCCGCTCTCGGAAGTGACGCACAAGCGTCGCCTCTCCGCGCTCGGGCCAGGTGGTCTCACCCGCGAGCGCGCCGGCTTCGAGGTGCGTGACGTGCACGCGACTCACTACGGCCGCATCTGCCCGATCGAGACGCCGGAAGGTCCGAACATCGGCCTCATCGCGTCGCTCAGCTGCTTCGCCCGCGTGAACGAGTACGGCTTCGTCGAGACGCCGTACCGCAACGTGACCGAAGGCCGCGTGCAAGAAGAGGTGCAGTGGTTCAGCGCGCTGGAGGAGGAAGGCAAGTACATCGCCGCCGCCGCCGCGAACATGGACGACAAGGGCAAGTTCAAGGACAACTTGGTGCCCGCGCGCCTGAACGGCGACTTCCGGATGACCATTCCGGACCAAATCCAGCTCATGGACGTGGCACCAAACCAGATGGTGTCGGTGGCCGCGGCCCTGGTGCCGTTCCTCGAGCACGACGACGCGAACCGCGCCCTCATGGGCGCCAACATGCAGCGCCAAGCCGTTCCGCTCATCCGGACGGAAGCGCCGCTGGTCGGCACCGGCATGGAAGGTCGCGTCGCGATCGACTCCGGCGTGTGCGTCATCGCCAAGCGTGAAGGTACGGTCGTCAGCGTAGACGCCGAGCGCATCGTGGTGCGCGCGGCGGAAGGCGTCGGCGACGAGGTGCCGGATATCTATCCGCTCACCAAGTACCAGCGCTCCAACCAGAGCACTTGCTACAACCAGAAGCCGGTCGTGGCTCGCGGCGAGTACGTCAAGAAGGGCGATGTCCTCGCGGACGGTCCGGCTTGCGACATGGGTGAGCTCGCGCTCGGTCAGAACGTGGTCGTCGCGTTCATGCCCTGGCAGGGTTACAACTTCGAAGACTCGATCCTGGTCTCGGAGCGCATCGCCAAGGACGACGTGTACACCTCGGTTCACATCGAGGAGTTCGAGTGCGTCGCCCGCGACACCAAGCTCGGCAAAGAAGAAATCACCAAGGACATCCCCAACGTCGGTGAAGAGGCCCTCAAGGACCTCGACGACTCGGGCGTCGTGCGCATCGGCGCCGAGGTGAAGCCGGGCGACATCCTGGTCGGCAAGATCACTCCGAAGGGCGAGAGCCAGCTCTCCCCGGAAGAGAAGCTGCTCCGCGCAATCTTCGGCGAAAAGGCCGGGGACGTTCGGGACAGCTCGCTCAAGGTGCCCCCGGGCGTCGGCGGCATCGTGATCAACGCTCGCATCTTCTCGCGCAAAGGTACCGACAAGGACGAGCGCGCGAAGGCGATCGAAGACACCGAGAAGCTGAAGCTCGAGCGCGTTCGCGAGGAGGAGATGAAGATCCTCCGCGACTCGTACTTCCGCAAGATCAAGCGCGTCCTCGGTGGCAAGACCACCGCGGGCAAGCTGGTGGACGACAAGGGCAAGGTCCTCCTCAACAAGGGCCAGGTCCTCAACGACACCGAGCTGGAGCAGATCCCGCAGAAGTACTGGGGCGAGATCCCGGTGGAAGAGACGGCGGACGAAATCCGTCAGCTCCTCTCCGACCTGGAAGCCTTGCTCAAGGGCCGCGAGGAGCACTTCGCCGACAAGATCGACCGCCTGAGCCGTGGGGACGAGCTGCCCCCGGGCGTGATCAAGATGGTGAAGGTCTATGTCGCCATCAAGCGCAAGCTACAGGTCGGCGACAAGATGGCCGGTCGCCACGGTAACAAGGGTGTCGTCTCCCGGATTCTTCCGGAAGAGGACATGCCGTACCTGGAAGACGGCCGTCCGGTGGACATCGTCTTGAACCCGCTCGGCGTGCCGAGCCGCATGAACGTCGGTCAGATTCTCGAGACGCACCTCGGTTGGGGTGCCCGCGAGCTCGGCCGTCAAATCGACATCGCGATCGAGGAGAAGTTCGGCGGGGAGAAGCTCCGCCAGCGCATCCTCGAGATCAACGCGCAGGATCCGAAGTTCCAGAAGGTGATCAAGGCCGTGCCCGAAGGCGACCTGGCCCTGCTGGCGAAGAAGATGCGGCGCGGTCTGTTCATGGGCACCCCGGTATTCGACGGCGCTCAAGAGAAGACGATCAAGGAAATGCTCGCACTGGCAGGTCGCTCGACTTCCGGACAGTCCATTCTGTTCGACGGTCGTACCGGCGAGCCCTTCGAGCAGGACGTGACGGTGGGCATCATGTACATGCTCAAGCTTCACCACTTGGTCGACGACAAGATCCACGCTCGTTCTATCGGGCCGTACTCCCTCGTTACCCAGCAGCCGCTGGGTGGTAAGGCGCAGTTCGGCGGTCAGCGTCTCGGTGAAATGGAAGTCTGGGCCATGGAGGCGTACGGCGCCGCCTATGCCCTCCAGGAGTTCCTCACCGTGAAGAGCGACGACGTGCAAGGCCGCACGCGCATGTACGAATCCATCGTCAAGGGTGAGTACGCGCTCGAAGCGGGCCTGCCCGAGAGCTTCAACGTTTTGATCAAAGAGCTCCAGTCGTTGTGTCTCAACGTCGAGCTCGTCGAGACCGGTAGCCAGCCCGTGGCCACCGCGGCGGAAGACTGAATCAGCGGAACTGAGGAAAAAACATGAGAGATATTTTCTCCTTTTTCGAAAAACCGAAGGATCCGCTTTCTTTCTCGGCCATGCGCATCTCGCTCGCCTCTCCGGAGAAGATCCGCGAGTGGTCGAACGGCGAGGTGAAGAAGCCGGAGACGATCAACTACCGAACCTTCAAGCCCGAGCGGGACGGCCTGTTCTGCGCGAAGATCTTCGGGCCGGTGAAGGACTACGAGTGCATCTGCGGCAAGTACAAGCGCATGAAGCACCGCGGCATCGTGTGCGAAAAGTGCGGCGTGGAGGTGATTCAGTCCAAGGTGCGTCGCGAGCGCCTGGGCCACATCTCCCTCGCCACGCCCGTCGCACACATCTGGTTCCTCAAGAGCCTGCCGAGCCGCATCGGTAACATCCTCGACATCACGCTGAAGGACCTGGAAAAGGTCCTCTACTGCGAGGCGTACATCGTCATCGACGCGAAGGCCACGCAGCTCGAGCGCGCGGAGCTCCTCTCGGAGGAGCGCTACGCGCAACTCTTGGAGGAGTACGGTGACGACGCGTTCGAGGCCGGCATGGGCGGCGAAGCCGTGCTGGAGATGCTCAAGCGGGTGGACGTACACGGCCTGAGCGAGCAGCTCCGCCACGAGATGCGCACCAGCACCAGCGAAGCGAAGCGTAAGAAGTACGCCAAGCGCCTCAAGGTGGTGGAAGCGTTCCGCGGCTCGGGCAACCGCCCGGAGTGGATGATGCTCACGGTCATCCCGGTGCTGCCGCCGGACCTGCGCCCCCTCGTTCCGTTGGACGGCGGTCGTTTCGCGACCTCCGACTTGAACGACCTCTACCGCCGCGTCATCAACCGCAACAACCGCCTCAAGCGCCTGCTCGAGCTCAATGCTCCGGAGATCATCATCCGGAACGAGCGCCGCATGCTGCAAGAAGCGGTGGACGCGCTGTTCGACAACGGCCGCCGCGGCAAGACGATCACCGGGCCGAACAAGCGCCCCCTCAAGTCTTTGAGCGACATGCTCAAGGGCAAGCAGGGCCGCTTCCGCCAGAACTTGCTCGGCAAGCGCGTGGACTACTCCGGTCGCTCCGTGATCGTGGTGGGCCCGACCTTGAAGCTGCACCAGTGCGGTCTTCCGAAGAAGATGGCGCTCGAGCTCTTCAAGCCGTTCATCTACAACAAGCTGGAAGAGCGCGGCTACGTCAACACCATCAAATCTGCGAAGAAGATGGTGGAAAAGGAGCGTCCCGAGGTTTGGGACATCCTGGACGAGGTCATCAGCGAGCACCCGGTGATGTTGAACCGCGCTCCGACTCTCCATCGCTTGGGTATCCAGGCGTTCGAGCCGGTGCTGATCGAAGGCAAAGCCATCCAGCTTCACCCGCTGGTCTGCGCGGCCTTCAACGCGGACTTCGACGGCGATCAGATGGCGGTGCACGTTCCCCTGAGCATCGAAGCTCAGATGGAAGCGCGCGTGCTCATGATGAGCACGAACAACATCCTGTCGCCCGCGTCCGGCCGCCCGATCATCAACCCGACGCAGGACATCGTGCTCGGCCTCTACTACGCGACGCGCATGCGCCGCTTCGTGGAGGGCAGCTACCGCGAGAACACGCTCAAGTACGACGAGAAGACCGGGCTCAGCGGGTACCTCCGCGGCGTGTTCGCCTCGCCGGACGAAGTGCGGATGGCCTACGACAACGGCACCGTGCACTTGCACGCCGCGATCAAGGTCCGCGTCGTCGACAAGGACGAAGAGGGCAACGAGCGCACGCGCGTGGTGCAAACCACCGTTGGTCGCGTCTTGATCAGCGACGTGTTGCCGGACGGAATCCCGTTCGACTTCGCGAACAAGGTGCTGAACAAGAAGGCTCTCTCGAACCTCATCGACATCTGCTACCGCACCCACCGCAACAAGGAGACCGTTCTCCTCGCGGACCGTCTGCGGTCGCTGGGCTTCCACTTCGGCACCCAAGCCGGCGCCTCCGTCTGCATGGATGACATGGTCATCCCGGCGAAGAAGAAGGAGCTCGTCGACGAGGCGCAAGCCGAGCTCGAGAAGGTCGTCGACCAGTACCAAGAAGGTCTGATCACGGACGGCGAGCGCTACAACAAGGTCGTCGACATCTGGGCCGGCGTGGCTGACCGCGTCGCCGAAGAGATGATGGCGGGCATCGGCAAAGAAGTGATGAAGGATCCGGAGACGGGCGAGACCTCGGAAGAGTCGAGCTTCAATCCGATCTACATCATGGCTGACTCCGGTGCTCGAGGCTCCCCCGCGCAGATGCGGCAGCTCGCCGCCATGCGCGGCCTCATGGCCAAGCCGAGCGGCGAAATCATCGAGACCCCCATCACGGCGAACTTCCGTGAAGGTCTCTCGGTGCTGCAGTACTTCATCTCGACCCACGGCGCTCGTAAGGGCCTCGCGGACACCGCGCTGAAGACGGCGAACTCCGGTTACCTCACGCGTCGTCTGGTAGACGTCGCGCAGGACGCCGTCGTCGCCGAGTTCGACTGCGGCACGCTGGACGGCATCCGCGTCACCAAGCTGGAAGAGGCTGGCGAAGTCATTCAACCGCTCGGCGACCGCATCCTCGGTCGCGTGGCGCTGGAAGACGTCGTCGACCCGCTCTCCGGCGAGGTCATCGTCCCCAACAGCACCGAGCTCGAAGAGTCCCACGTCCTCGCCATCGAGGAAGCGGGCATCGAAGAGATCGTCATCCGCTCCGTGCTCACCTGCCAGACCCGTCGCGGCGTGTGCGCCCTGTGCTACGGCCGCGACCTGGCGCGCGGTTCTCGCGTCAACATGGGTGAGGCCATCGGCATCATCGCCGCTCAATCGATCGGCGAGCCGGGCACGCAGCTCACGATGCGTACGTTCCACATCGGTGGCGCGGCCGCGCGCGGCAAGATCGAGCAAAGCTCGCTCGAGACGCGTACGGAAGGCATCGTGAACCTGCGCAACGCCTCACTGGTGCGACGCAAGGACAACACCATCGTCGTCATGAACCGTCACGGCGAGCTGGTGGTGATGGACGACACCGGCCGCGAGCGCGAGCACCATCGCCTCGTGTACGGCGCGGTGATGAAGGTGGCAGACGGCGACCGCGTGACCTCTGGTCAAGTCGTTGCCGAGTGGGACCCCTTCGCCTCGCCCATCCTCACCGAGGTGGGCGGCATCGTGCAGTACGGCGACCTGGTCGAAGGCGTCACGGTGATGGAAAAGGTGGACGAGGTCACTGGCCTCAGCCGCAAGATCGTCATCGAGTCGCGCGCCGCCGATCTCCGCCCGCGCATCAGCATCATCGACCCGGAGACGGGCGAAGCGGTGAAGCTGCCCGGAACGGATCTCGACGCGCGCTACTTGCTCCCCGTCGGCGCGAACATCGTCGCGCTCGAAGGCGAGCAGATCAGCCCCGGCGAGGCCATCTCCAAGATGCCGCGCGACACCACGAAGGTGCAGGACATCACCGGTGGTCTGCCCCGCGTCGCCGAGTTGTTCGAAGCCCGCAAGCCGAAGGATCACGCCATCATCAGCGAGATCGACGGCGTGGTTTCGTTCGGCAAGGACACCAAGGGCAAGCGCAAGGTGCTCATCACCCCGTTCTCCACCGAGGGCGGCTTGATGCCGGACCAGTCGCGCGAGTACCTGATCCCCAAGGGCAAGCACATCCAGGTGCAGCCGGGCGACCACGTGCGCGCCGGCGACCCGCTGCAGGACGGACCCGCCAACCCCCACGACATCCTTCGCGTCAAAGGCGAGAAGGAGCTCGCGGCCTGGCTGGTCAACGAAATCCAGCAGGTTTACCGCCTGCAGGGCGTGACCATCAACGACAAGCACATCGAGTGCATCGTGCGGCAAATGCTGCGCCGTGTACGCATCAAGGAGGTGGGTGACACCAACTTCCTGGTCGATGAGCAGGTCGAGAAGTACGTGTTCGAGCGTGAAAACGCCCGCATCATGGAACGCGGCGGTCAACCCAGCATCGCGGAGCCCATGCTCCTCGGCATCACCAAGGCGTCCCTCAGCACGGAGTCGTTCATCTCGGCTTCGTCCTTCCAGGAGACGACGAAGGTGCTCACCGAAGCCGCCATCTGCGGCAAGACGGACGATCTCCGCGGCATCAAGGAGAACGTCATCATGGGCCGCCTGATCCCCGCCGGCACCGGCCTCCCCGCCTACAAGAAGCTGCAGGTCGTCATCGACGAGAAGTCGCCGACGTTCGCGCCGCCCACCTTCACGCGGGTCCAGCCAGCCGATCTCGTAGCCGTCGGCGACGAGTAAGCAAAACCCTCACGGGTAGCGAATCAAGGCCCTTCGACGGCAACGTCGAGGGGCCTTTTCGCATTTGGGGGCCGCCTCGATGCCGCTCACTTGCGCAAGGGTTCCGCCCGTCGCCAGGTGCAGCCGTGCGACGACGGATATGCCCAGCCG
>SECP01000109.1 GCA_004193285.1 Myxococcales bacterium
TAGCTCGGTGAGGCGGAAGGTCTTTGGATCGTACTGGTAGGTCGTGGTGGCGCCGTTGGCGTAAGCGCACAGCAGGCGTTGTCCGCGGGCGTTGTAGTCGAGGTCGGTGATGACGGCGGTTTCGGCGGCTCCGCGGACGGCGACGTGGACTGCTTCGAGGAGGTTGGCCTCGTTGTATTCGGGGCGCGTGACCGACGCCGAGTTGGTGGGACCGGCGTCGGGTGCGGTGGCGGTTGTGACGCGGTTGAGGGCATCGAACGTGCTCTCCGTCGTGAAGGCTTCGGCTCGCAGGAGCGACGAAACAGAGCCCAGGATCGCCCCGGGCGAGTCAAGGTTTTCGCCGGCGGTCCAATTGGGCTCGGTTTCGTACGCCAGCGCGAGGCGGCGTGAGGCGCTGAGAAGGTTGCCTTTGAAGTCCGGCGGAGGCGGCGCTGTGCGCGCTGTTGCAGCGGCGGCAGCTCGGCGTTGTGTTCCGGCGGCAAGTGGTCGTGCTCGGCCGGTACATCGCGGACTTCCTCGCACCGTCGGTCAAGCTCATCGTGGAGGTGGACGGCGGCTATCACGCGCGGCGTGGCGCCGCGGACGCGCGCCGGGATGAGGCGCTGCGGCGCGCGGGGTACAGGGTGGTGCGCGTGCCGGCGGAGTTGGTGCTGCGCGGACCGGTGCAGGCGTTTGCGCTCCTGTCGCGTGCACTCAGGCCTGGGTGACGTAAGGCAGGCGGCTGGCGCCGCATGCCTGGGCCTCACGCGCACCTTCAGATGTAACAGAGCAGAGCTGCTAGGCCTAGACTATGCGATCGGTGCTACCAAGGTGCAATTCGCCCAATTCAGAGTCCCATGCGAAAGAGAACTCGCCTCCAGAGCGGCCATTGAAGCCAAGGGGCGTTTACATATTTGGGCAGCGAGCTCTCGGGGAGATGGCCGGCGCTGTAGACACACTCGCCGCCCAAGTTCATGACAGCCTTGCTTACGTAAGCCTGGACGAGGGTGCTCGGTTCGAGAAGTATGTTGGCGACATCGTCGTCAATCTCGATAGAATCGATTGCTTTTGTCGATCCCAGCTGATGTCTGATTTCTGCTTCAATTGCCCTGGCGGGTGGGGGCTCTCGCTTGAACCGTGCCTGTATTAGGACGAGTCCCATGTGGTTTATCTTCCCATTTCGTTGTCATCGATACGGAGGAGGAAGTGACTGTAGCGATTCATATTCAGCCGGTTCAGTACAACTTGAATCTGAGCTTGAAGAAGCTGATCCGCATGTGCCATCGTCGGAGCTGACTAGGGATTCACCTCCCACTGTAGCCGGGGGAGACACCGACATCAACTTCGCGATAGGCGTGCTGGGTTCTGTCGACGCGAGTGAGATCGCTCCCACACTGGCGTTGACTCCTGCTCCCGCTGCGGCTAGGGGTTGCACGATCGCCGGTGATTGAAGGGCCGTGGTAGCGAGCAGAATGCTAGGCGTTGACCCCGGCAGGCTGACGATTCCGGCCTCCGCCAAGACACCGGACGCGTATGTGGTGCAATTGTTTGAGAGGTAACTGTACGCACCGACACTGGATGTTGCGACCTGAGCTTGCGAGGATGCCAAGGCGGCCTCGGCCTTGGCCGCGGTAACCGGTACGGTCGCAGTTAGGTACGCGGCTCCGGGCCCCGTGCGCGAAGCTACGACGACAGCTTCTCCAGACGTCACAACTCCCGATGTCGTCTCCGCGCCACGAACAACCAGGTGCGACCACTGAGTGCCTTCCGCGGCAGTGCTCACACCGACCATGTTGTGACCGACAGGCGCACCAGCCCGGAAAGCGACGGACACCTCGCCAGCAGCAGCTGCGGGGGCGCGGGTCGCGGCTCCGGCTCCCAATGTTCCTACGACGCTAATGCCTGCGTCGGTAAGGTTGGCCGCCCGGCGACTCATTCCGGCCGCTTGTAGTCCCTGCGATGTAAGAGTGTCCACCTGCTCGCCGCTGATAGCGGTGCGAATACCGGAGACGGTTGTGTCAGCTCCGTGGGCGGTTACAAAAACTCCCGCCGCGAGGATGGGGACGCCCACTCCAAATTCAGATGTTGCAGCGCCGCCCAGGACCAACGCGGCCCCCGCAAGGGTCTCAAGCGCGCCGCCCACCGCCTTTAACCCACCAAGGGCTCGGTCGAGCGTGCTGCTTTCCGTGCCAGATGGATCGACGTATCGAATGGGGTTATCTCGAGAGTATCTGTAGAGATTGAGACCATCGGCGATGCCAGCAGGATCCGCCGCGGACCACCTGCCCAACCACGGCGCGTAATACCTCGCCCCGTGATAGTAGAGCCCGGTCTCGTCGTCCTTCTCCTTGCCGGTATATCGGTAGCGCTTGGCACTGACCTCGGCGCCACCGCTGGCGGTGTGGAACGCCGTCCCGCCATAAGGATGATACTCCTCGTAACTGATGACCTCGCCGCTCGCATCGAGCTCGAGACACGCCGAGCCGAGGTGGTTGTCGAGCTGGAACCTCCACCTGCTGGTCGCGCCGCCGACCACCGCTCCCGCATCGCGTGTCTTGGTCTCGACCATCGCGACGCGTCGCTGATCGTCCATGACGTGCAGGGTCTGCCGCTCTTCTTCTGGTGCCGCGGTGACGGAGCCGGCCGTGTGCCGCCGGTAGACCTCGTAGCCACCGAGGTAGATGCGCTCCTCGATGAGTCCGTTGTGCACGTACACCTTACGGACCCGCTGTCCGGCAGCGTCGTAGGTGAAGTGGGTGTCCTGCCTGGAGCCCACTGACTTGAGCGTGTGCTTGAGTCGGTCGGCGTAGTCCCACTCCATGGCCGCGAGGTGCGGCAGAGGTCGTTGCCGTGGGGGATGGGCCAGCGTGGCGGCTCGGTGGTGGAGTCGCCGTTGGGTTGGGGGCCTGGGTGTTCGCGGCCGGTGGCGCTGAGGAGGCGGTAGAGGGCGTCGTAGCGGTATTTGCCGCTGCCGGTGACTCCTTGCGCGGTGAGCGCGGTGAGCACCGTGTCCCAGTTGGAGAGGTCTTGGAGGTCGGTGATGTTGCCGACGGGGTCGTAGGTGTAGATGAGGTGTTGGAGCTTAGTGACACCCCTGAGTGTGAGTAGCTCGGTGAGGCGGAAGGTCTTTGGATCGTACTGGTAGGTCGTGGTGGCGCCGTTGGCGTAAGCGCACAGCAGGCGTTGTCCGCGGGCGTTGTAGTCGAGGTCGGTGATGACGGCGG
>SECP01000091.1 GCA_004193285.1 Myxococcales bacterium
GCTCAGTGGGGCGGCGGCGGGTCCGGCGATGGGGGCCGGGGCGGGTGCCGCGGGAGTAGCGGGCGACGACGGCGAAGTGATCACCCCCCCGCCGAGGGGGCTGCCGGCGCCAGGGACGGAGTCGGTCTCGTCATCGGGCTCGCTCGCCTTCTTGCGCAGCGCCTTGCCGGTGTAGAGCGAGGGCGCGATGCTGTCGGCATCCGCCTGATCGCGACGCAGGTAGCTAACGGCGGCGCGCGCCTCCTCCCACGCTTTGATGACGAGGGTGAACGCGCGCATGCGCTCTTCCACCAGCGCCGCCAGCACCACCGGCGCTTGGTCGCGAACACCCACGACGCGCAGCAGTCGAACCGCCATCTGCGCCGCTGCGTCCAGCTCCTCCCGCGTGGTGGCGCATTTGCCCTCAATCTCGGACCAAACCGCTTCGAGCTCGGCGCTGAGCGACTGCAGATCGATCCCTACGTTGCGGTAGCCGGTGCTGCCCTTGAGCGCCGCGACCTTGCGAGCGTCGAACAAGCCGCGCAACGAGAGGGTGCGTGCGTCCGCGGCCAGGCGCTCGCGCAGCGCGCTAGCTGCCGACGAAAGCTCAGACAAGTCATCCGGCGGTTGAGTCGCCATGACGTAGCGGGCGTGGACGAATACGAGACCGAGCACGTAGTCCTCCAACTTATCGAACTCCGCTGCATCGAACGTGGGCAGCTCCTGCACGATGCGTTCGCGCAACGCCCGCACTTCGGGCAGCGCCCCGAGGATCGTCTGCGCGGCGATCGAGATGTCCAGATTGACTTTGAGCAGCTGGTCCGACTCGAGCGCGGCCCAATCGGCCTTGGCGCGCTCGTACGCTTCTTTCGCGAACAATTCATTGCTAGCTACGTTGACGATTTGATTTTTCATGACGTGATCCTCGGAGGGTGAGGCGGTAAATCCGCCCGATGTTGTCCGTTCGGTCACACCGCGGATGAGTTGCGACAAATGTTCTCGCGCTACCTGCTCGACCGTGGTGGCGCGGCGTCCACAAGCGTTGTTCTCCCGCGCTCAGACGGTTCAACCCCTCCTCCGCGTCCTCCGAACATCAGAGGTTGACGGTCCAACCCCTCCTCGGCGTCATGCGAGCTTCAGACGAGGACGGTTTAACCGTGCTTGTGAGTCAGCTCATGGTCAGCGGTTGACGGTCGTACCGTCGACAAGGCATTTTGCTTTCTGCCGAGCGACGGTCGAGCCGTCTGCTTTTTGGAATTTTCGGCGTCGCGGGCACGGTCGAACCGTCGAGCGAGCAGAATTTTTGTAGTTTTTCGGAGGTCGAACCGTCGAAAAAGTAGAATTTCGAGTGTTGCGAGGGGGGTTCGACCGTCTCGCTCGGTGTTTGGAAAGCTCCCGTGCCCGGTCAGACCGTCACCGCCCGGTTTTCCAAATGCTCGCCCGGCCGTCGGCCCCCTCCTCAGCATCTTCCGAGGTGATTGGGACACAACTCGAGCGCGCAGGTGCCCGACGGAGAGAGCGCGCACGGCACTGGTAGTCAGTGCCGCTGTCGCTCCTCGAAAGGGGGGGAGCTCACATGGGTATCGTTGGGGACGTCGCGCTCGGCGTCATTCTTCTCTATCTGCTCTTGGCGCTCATCGTCACCACGTTGCAGGAACTGCTCGCCAGCGCCCTGCACCTGCGCGCCAAGCACCTGTACGACGCAATCGCGGGCTTGCTCGTGGGCGACGTGAGCAGCGGCGGCGCACCGGGCGCCAAGCAACCGCTGCTCGCGGCCTTCTACGAGCACCCGCTCATACGCAATTTGAACAGCCGCACCCCGCAATCCCTGCGCGAAGCGCTCGCTCCGCTGGGCCGCGGCTTGCCGTCCTACATTCCAAGCCGCACCTTCGCGCTCGCGTTGCTAGACGTACTGCGCGGCACCAAGGGTGCCGCCGACGCAGTCGGGGCCGCAACGTTGCTGGCCAATGCGAAGGACTTGGCCGCGAAAGTGAGCGACCCGGACCTCAAGCGCATCCTCACCCTACTGCTGGGGGACGGGGAGCTGCTCGCGAGGGACTTGAACGAGCGCAGCCGGCTGGTCAGCGAGCGCGTCGAGGGTTGGTTCAACGACCGCATGGCGCGCGCCAGCGGCACCTACAAGCGCTATTCGCAGCTGTGGTCCTTGGCGCTCGCGCTCCTCGTCACCATCCTCTGCAACGCAGACACGCTCCACGTCGTCTCCGCGCTGTGGGCGGATGAAGCGCTGCGCTCTGCCGTCGTGGCCAGCGCCCACACGTTGGTCCAGGCGCCGCCCGGGCCCGAAGCCACGGTCCCTCAGCTACTCGCGGAAGCCGAGCAGCTCGCGCGCTCGGGCCTCCCGGTGGGCTGGCACAGCGGCATCCCGTTCCGCACCAGCACCGTGCTCGGGTGGCTCCTCACCGCGGTCGCGGTCAGCCTCGGTGCGTCCTTCTGGTTCGACGTGCTCAACAAGGTTCTGCGCGTCCGCGGCACCGGCTTGAAGATCTCCGCCATCACCGGCCGGGTAGAAGCGAGGGCCTCGTGAACCAGCTCGACATCATCGCCCTGGTGGGCGATCGCACCGCCGAGTGGACCTGGGTGCCTCTCGCACCGGGGCTGGAAGTGATGGCCTGGCCGGTCATGGTGGGCGACTTGTTCGTCGGCGTCTCCGCCCGCACCGCCAGCGCCTGCGCAGTGCTGCTCTCGCGCGAGGGTTGGCTCTGCTCCCTCACCACGCCCCAGGTAGAAGACTGGATCTACGAGCAGGCAGCCCTGTGCCCTGAACCTGTGCTGCTCGACCCGCGCCGGATCGACATTGCTTCCGCCGCTGCGGTTGCCAAGCACTCGTCACAGCTCCTCAGCCGCATCGCCCTCGCGAAGCGCTCGACCCTGGTCGCCTGCGGCAAGAGCTGGGTGCTCTGCAACGGCTTGCTCTCCCACCCTGGCCGCGCCGCCAACTACGGCCTGTTCTCTCCCAGCGCTCCCTACCGCAGCGCCACCGGCGCTCACGCCCTCTGGCAGCCACTTTCCTTCGCTCACGATCTCGACCACTGGGACTACTCCCAGCTCCTCCGCCTCGTCCGCCGCCGCCCAGGCACTCCCCTACCCTCCTACGACTCCCCCCTCCGCGTCACGGAGCTGGTCCGCACCGTCACCCCGCCGCCGCCCAGTACTCTCGCGGCGTGCGCCGGCAAGAGCTGCGACGCATGCGAGGGCTGCGACGAGGAGAAGGGGGCGGGCCCATGATCATCGCCACCTTCAACGTGGAGAACTTGTTCGAGCGGCCGCGGGCCATGAACCTGCCCACCTGGCGCGAGGGCCAGCCCGCCCTCAACGCGGCGGCCGAGCTCAACGCGCTCTTCAACCGCGCCGTCTACTCGAACGCCGACAAGCGGAAGATGCTCCACCGCCTGCGCAAGTTCGACCTCCTCGCCACCCGCTCCAACAATACGTTCCTCACCCTCCGCACCGTGCGGGGCACCCTGCTCGAACGCAAGCAAGACCAGCCCGCGCGCATCGTCGCAAACGGCCGCGACGACTGGACCGGCTGGATCGAATTGAAAAAAGAACCCATCGCCGACCCCGCGATCACCAACACCGCTCGCGTCATAACGGAAGTAAACCCGGACATCCTCGTCCTCGTGGAAGTCGAGAACCGCCCCGCCCTCCAGCGCTTCCACGACAAGATCCTCGCCCCCCTCGCCGCCAAACCCTACCCCTACAACATGGTCATCGACGGCAACGACGAACGCGGCATCGACGTCGGTATCCTCAGCCGCTACCCCATCCAGCGCATGCGCAGCCACATCGCGGATCTCCCGCGCAAGGGAGCCACCGGCCGCACCTTCAGCCGCGACTGCCCCGAGTACTACGTCGAGCTCCCCAGCGGTCGAGAGCTGCTAATTCTGCCGAACCACTTCGCGAGCAAGGGCAGCGATCGCACGGGAGAGCGGCGAAAACTGCAGGCCGCCAGGGTGCGAGCCATCTACGAGGGCCTCAAGAAGCGCTACCCCCTCGCGGTCATCGCCGGCGACCTCAACGACCATCCCGGCGGTGGCTCCCTCAACGCGCTGCTGAAGCAGACCGACTTGACGGATGCGATGGCGCTCAAGCAGTACCAGGGCGCCTTCCCAGGAACCTACCAGCGCGGGACGGCCAACGAGAAGATCGACTATTTGCTGCTGTCGCCGGCGCTACGGCGCAAAGTGGAGGCGGTGGACGTGTTTAGGCGCGGCTACTATGCGCCCCGGAAGTGGGAGAGTTTCGAGAACATTGGGGCGGAGAGTCGCGAGCGGTTTCAGGCGTCTGACCATCACTGCGTTTGGGCGGATGTTGCTTTGTGAGAACGCGCTCGAGGATCACCATTGCCTCCGTGTTGCCGGCTATTAGAACCCGCGTAAATCTAGCGCCAAGAGTTGCCTAGGCAGCGGTTCTTTCCAGCGCGCCGCCGTCGAGCGAGCCTTCCCCCACGGTCGAGTTGGCCGGCGCGTAGTCGCCCCCCTGCTCGCCCGTACCGGCGGCCGCCAGGCGGCTTCGGTTGGGAAATGTGACGCCGCGGAAGCAAGCGGCGCCTCGGCCGAACCGCCGTTTCTGAGCCCGCTGCAGAGTGACACGTCACCGCGCGTACCCGTTCTCGGTAAGGCGCTGCCGCGGCGCGTGCAGCTGCCCTGCCACGTTGCCTCGCCTGGTAAACCGTCTGCGAGCCGCACGCTCTCGCGGCGCACGGCGGCGGAGCAACGTGGGCTGCAGAAGGCGTCCACGATCGCAGTGTCCGCAACGCGAACAGCCTTGAGTTGCCTGGATTAGGGCAGCTCGCGCGCTGCGGCGGCGCCGAACGACGAGGGTCCGACCGGCACAGGCTGCATTCGAAAAACGGCGGAACGGCCCCAAAGGTCGGCATGGTTCACGAGCGGTTCCCACGCGGGACTCAGTGCTACGCTAGATCCTGGCGTGAGACGTTGATGCCGCGCCCGCGCCGGCGGCCGACGGAGCAAATTGAGGAGTGGGCGGACGAAAGTCCGAACAAGGTGCCGGCGGTGCAGCAAGCCGGGGAGGACGGGCGCTCAACGAACTACTACGTGAGGAACGAGCCCTGAACCGAACAAGGGCAAGCAAGCGAAGGGGTGCGCGCGTCCGCTGCCCGGCCGCTCCCTTGCCGAAGGCCGAAGTGCCCTTCTGGGCAGCCGTTCCTCCCCTTGTAGTCGCTGGGCCCCACGAGGAATATTCGCGGCAGGCACGCCTCACACCTTTCCCTGTGCACCCCCAGCCGAGTCGGATAACCTAGAGAGTGCCCGCTCGGGAACAAGTTTCACGCCTAGCGCGTGGCCGGCAAATGCAGGCACTTAGGAAACACCAAAGCGGAGTACCTTCCCGGGCGGGCATCTGATGCTACCGCTCCGGTTTTCGGATCTCAGAAGCGTTCAGCTCGTTTGTGCACATCTGCAGACCACGCCCCGTGCGCTCCAGTCGTTCCTCCGAGAGCCCGAACGCTATTACACACCAATAGACCTACCCCAAGCACCTGGGCGCAGACCACGCAGAGTGTTTGAGGTTGGCGCCCCCCTGCGGCGCATTCATCGCGTGCTGGCGGTTGCTCTTGCCCCGCACGTCGACGCGCAGCCAAGCTACATTCAAGGCTTCCGCAGTGGACGGAGCATTCGCAGCAACGCAGCAATGCACGTTGACGCTGAAGTGGTCGTGACCGCGGATATCCGAGGCTTCTTCGACGAGATTGACGTTGAGCGCGTGACGTCGCTGTTTCAGAGCCTCGGCGCCACGTTTCAAGCAGCCACGCTGCTTGCACGTCTCACCACGTTCCAAGGCCATCTGCCCCAGGGTGGTCGAGCAAGCCCGGCTATATCGAACCTCGCGGTCCCGGACCTCGACAAGGCACTTGTTCGACTTGGCGGGCGGTGTGCCTACACACGCTACGCTGACGATCTTACATTTTCGGGCAGCGCCGCCGCTTGCCCCACGGAGGAGCAGATACGAAGGGTTCTCGAGTCCTCCGGATTTCAGCTTCGTCCGCGCAGCTTCAGGCGGCAGCTGAAGGGCTCAGGCCAGATCGTCACCGGGCTATCTGTGGTCAGTGGGAGCCCGACACTCACTCGACGAACGCGACGCGAGATTGAGCGAGCTCTATATTTTGGCGCGCGCTTTGGCCTCAGCTACCATGCGTCGCGCGCAGGGAGTGAACGCTCTCCTCAGCGAGAGTTCGCGCGTCTGTGCGGTCACATTGCAGCCGCCGGTGGCGTAGACAAGACGCTCCACGCAAAGTGGGTCAAGCTACTCGAGTCAGTCAACCTATAGCTGCCCACTCGGGCGGGTCAGTTTGCGTGAAGTACAAGGCTTCGCCGACGTCGCAGACCACTCGAATTTTCCGGAAGACGCTGACGAGGGTCGGGTTGAACTGGCGGTTTCTCCACCCGTCCAAGATCGCTTCGGCGAGTAGGCTCGCCAACCGCGAGCCAAGGCCATCTGGCTCAGCAGAGAAAGCGAACACGGGCTGCCCTTCAACTGAGTTGCTCACCGCATCCTTGAGCACCTCACCGAGCACCCATGCAATCGAACTTTGCCGCGCTGCTACGAAGGGCACCACTTCTGCCGCCAGCTCGTGCAACGAAAGCCCTCGTTGGCGTGTGTCAATGGCTGCGTAGACGTCGAAACCCAGCCCATTGAGGAACCGATTGTCATCGGCTTTTCCCAGCGCAAGAAGATCTCGAACAATCTTGCCGCCAGGTTGGCATCGAACTTCCTCGCACGCCGCTTCGAACTCCGCAGCCGAGCGCTTCTCATCATCGAGAAACACCGCCACGCAACAGCGCCCAAGTCCACTCGCACCGCTGGTCGCGATATGGACATGGCCTCGAGTTTCGCTCGGGCCGCGTTCATCGACTTCCTTGGCCAGCCACATGTCGTTCAGCAGAATATCCAGGTCAGAGCGACAAATGACGCGGTCCCGGAGGTCGGGCCTCGCAGATCGCTCAAAGACGGCTTGCAGCATTGAGGCCACGACCTGCTCCGGCTCGAGCCCAGCTGCGCGCTCGTCGCGCTCGACGCGCTCGCGTAGCTCTCCAAGCGTTGCGCTGAGCCTTGGTGCAGCAAGCCGCCAAACGACGCTCGACAGAAAGCTGGACCAAGCGTTGCTTGCGTCCAGGTAGGCGACTGCCTCTCTGGGTAGCTCGAGACGCGAGCGCACATCTCTCGCAAGACGTTCGTAGTCCACCTTTTTGCCGCGCAGCCACGCCCCAACCAACGAATCGGCCTTGCCACCGGGTCGAGCGGTGCTCGTGAAGACCAGCGTGCAACGCTGCCCCGCACGGTGAAATTCGCAGAAGGCGAGGGCGAACCGTTCGAGCGTCGACTTCACGTGGTGCGAATTCGGGCCAATGATTCCGGTTCGCAGCTTGACTTGGACTTCTTCGACAGAGCCGTCGGCCTGGGCTTCGTCCAAGTCTTCGTTCCCCTCACACACCAGTAATGCCCCGGGTCGCGCTCTCAACCATCTCAGCGCTGTGTACGCGAACTGGTAGAGGTAACCGGCCAGTGCAGCGTTGGCGGCTCTCTTCGGAGCACGAAGCGGGCGTAGCGCTTTCATTGCCTTTCGATCTAGTTCCGCTCCGACGAGCCCTCGGTTATCACCGTTCGCGCAAACCCGAGCAATGAGTTGGCGTCGGGGGTCTGGCCGTTCAACCACATGTGCCTGGCGTCCCGGACGTACTCTGCCCGCTCCTCGTCGTTGCTGATGAGCGGCGGAATCGGGAAGGCCTTGGCCAAAGCGTGTGCGCAAACGCGCTGTCGGAACCCGAATCGAAACCATGCGAGTTCGTCGAGCGAGCTACACCCGTTCCGCACGCACAGAGGCAACGCTTGTAGTGCTTCAGGGCAGGGCACCCCAAAATGAGCGGCTTCGAGCCACCCCTCATGAAGGGCCAGGAAGCAGCCCGCATCGGTTGCAAGGTTGCGTTCAACGATGTCTCCGACGAATTTGAAGACTGGCGGAATGCCGCGCGCCCCGTCGGTTCGCTTCGAGGTGTACGACCGCGGATCGATGCCGTAGAGCTGGGCGCCAACCGCTGTGTATGAAGCACCAGACATGTAGGCGAAAGCAACTGCAGCGAGTTCCGCCCACGTGGTGTCCCACCCTGATGGTACATCCCAGGCGCTGTTGTCGCGTTCGGCAGGTCTGACAGCTGCTGCTAGCGAGTTGAGCCTCGTTCGCGGTGTGGGCGTCTGCAGCTGGTCGAGGTATCGAGACACGCGCGTGACCGGCATTAGTGACAAGACTTCGATGAAGACGTCGAAGCAGTCGCGGAGGCTCCACGTGGCGAGCTGACTCACTTCGGGAAGCCCTCTCCTCACGTACGCCTGCCACATTCGTTGGGCTCGAAAGAACTCGACACCGGCCTTCATGGCTGCCTTTGGCATCCACGGCGGCACTCCTTCTTGCTCTAGGAAACGAGACTTCAGCTGTGCCACACGGGCATTGGCGAGCGCCGCATATTGATCGGTGAATTCGTTCCGCTTGCGGTACCCGGCGAACGTGCGTCGGAGGATTGTGCCAGCGTTTTCGTCCTGACCATCGAAGGTCGACAGGTGGGCGACCAACGAGACCTCAAGGCGAGAAGCATCGTCGGCTGAGGAGGTGAAGAGTTCGTCCAAGAACGACTCGATTGGGCTCTTGATGACGATCGAGGCGTCGGGCTCGCCAAGAACGGGGTACTCACCGACCGCTGCCCGGCCATCTAGGTTGGCCACAATCGGAGCCGAGAACGGATGATCACTCACGAGGACTACGACGCCCTGGTTCGAGAAACCCGGCCGCCCTGCGCGACCAAACCCGTTCAGGATTAGCTCGTTGGCTCGTGTCAGACCGGCAGCAGCGTCCACCTCCCGCATGCCCTGACCATGCGCACCACCGCCTACCTGACTTCCCGAAACAACCACCGCAGCTGCAGGCAGGTTCAGGCCCTGCGCAAGCGTTCCTGTTGCAAACATCAGCTTCGCTTTGCCACTCGCAAACATGTATTCGGAGGCAGCTTGCTCGACCTGGAGCATTGCCGCCGTGTGTACGGCCACGCCTTTTCGGAGAAGGTTTCGCATCTCCGTGGGAACGCCGAGCTCGGCATCGGCAATCGACAGCTGCGCTTCGATGAGCTCAGGGATGGGGCCATCTCCCACTGCGTCGGGCAGTGCACCGACCACGTCTGCGGCCTGACCGAAAGCGTGATGACGACTGGAAAGAATAAAGTCGATCGTAGGCAGTCCCATCCTTGCAAGGTGCCCGGCGAGACTCGCGCCAATGGGATTCTTCCAGCCGTCGTAGTTCTCGGTGACAAGCCCCCGTTTCGATCGCTTGACGTGGTGAACCGCACCGATCGGTAGTCGCGCCGCAGCGTAGTCATCCGCACCGTCGACGCTACTCCAAGGCCCCGACAGTCCCATGACCCAGCCAATTGGCACCTCGTCGCGGCAAGTGAGTGCCCCCTTCTTGCCCTTGAGCGCCTCCCTCAAGGCCTTCCGTTGGCTTTCAAGACGGTCCTGGTCGACAAAGACGAAGCCGCGGGCAGCGCGGGATGGTCGCCACTTGACCTTGGATGGAACCGCGCCGTTGGGTCGAACAGTCGTGAGCCAGGCGGCGAGTTCGTCCGCGTTGGCCACCATCGCCGACATCAGGAGCATCCGCATTACGGGTGCTGCCTGAAACAGCTGTGCGAGCAGAATATCAGCCAGGCCCCCCCGGCCAGAATCGTTCAAGAGGTGGCACTCGTCGAATACGCACAGCGAGCAGCGCGAAAAGTGATCCGGGTAGAGTCGAAGGGCAAGCGCGCACTTCTCAGGCGTCATCACTGCCACGAAGGGACCAGAGCCGATTTCCTCGTCGGACAGCGCTGTGTATTCCGCTCCCCCGACGAACGCTGAGACCGTCACTCCGTCAAAGGGCCGCAAGGCGCGTAGAAGGTCGCGGCGGATCTGGTGCGCAAGGGCGTTGGTAGGAGCCAGATAGAGGACCCAGCCGCGGGTCAAAGCGTGCGCAACGGCAAGCTCCGCTAAGAAGCTCTTCCCGCTGCCCGTTGGCATCGACACCACCGCATCCTTCTCAGGCCCGGGAAGACATTGGTGAACGTATTCGAGTGTGGACGGCCAAAGCAAGGGGCGACCGCGAAGCATGGTGCTCCCTTTTGCGCGCCTCTCGAGATAGCCTCCAAACTGCGCTCGGATGGTAGGGTCACCGCCGTCTGGCGGCGGTACAGCGTGAACGACAGAGCGCATACGGGTCGTTTCTATCGCGGCCGCAAGCAGACTGGCTAAATGATAGATGTCGGAGAAACCGGCGTCCGCCGGAACCGTGCCATCCGCCGGCATCGGCGGCACACAAGCCTTACGCACGCGCTCAATGCGTTCGAGGGCGCTGTCGACATCGCCGCTGCCTCCCAGCCATTGCAGGTAGCCGTCGGTCGCAAAAGTAAGCTCAGCATAAAGCGCACGACGAGTAGCGTTCGCGAGCGCGCCAAGGTTCGGCAGCTGCCGTTCAGAGAGCGTCGCGCGCGTAACCGAGCCGGGAATCTCCCCCCGGCACAGGCGCAGCAGCGCCGTTGCGAGGGTCCCCCCCGCCCGGCAACGCGATACCCAAAAGGCGTCCCCGAGGTCTGGCGCGCGAGGTACCACTAGTTCCGCGACCACAGCCACAGCGTTGATGTCGTAGCCGCCGATCATGTACAGCAGCCCGCTCTCGATGTGCGTGTAGGCGTGGCCGTCCTGGATGGGGTCCTCGATCGATTGGGAAGTCTTCTCATCGTCAGGGAGTACGGCCGCATTGGCTAGGAGGGCAGCTGAAAGGGCCAGCGCTTCAGCGGCGACGAAGGCACTTGCCGAACGCGCACTCTCAGCGACCTGTATGCCGTTCAAGGGGTCGAAGACGGCAACGCTCTCGAGTGCATTAACCATCCGTCGCAGGTCACTAAGGAGTTGGCTGAGTTCCGGAGAGCCCTCCGGCAGCTCTGATCCTACCCGTTGATTGACGATAGCCACGTAGGCGCGCGAGAGCGCGCGCCGGCACTGCACAGGATCGAGTTCGGGCAGCCGCGGGAGTTCGTCAATGACGCGGCGAGCGTGCTCGTCAAACATTGGCGTTCTGCGCGATTTTCATCATCGCAATGGCGACATCGTCGAAAAATGTAGCGAACTGGTTGATGGCGTGCGGCATCACGATGACCCGCGCCGCAGGTACGGCCAGGGATGCGAACGACGTCCGCTTGTTCGTCCAATTCATCGGTTTCTTACTTTGATCGTAATGCGGGTTTGGAACGTACGAGCGCAGGTCCTTCCAGAGAGAGGCGGAGACTTGGGCTTGCTCCGTTGGGGGTAGGGCAGTTCGCACAGTCGCAACAAATTGGCGAATCCGCGCATCGTGCTTGCCGTTGTCGACTTGCTTGAAGGTCTTCACCGCGTCGTTGATCGCCTTGTTGGGATTCGCCTCGTACGCCTTGCATTCGACGATGGCGAGGCCGAACTGCGCGCCATCTCGGTAGATTGCGAGCACGTCAAGGCCGTGGTCTTTGGCCGCGACGTGCGGGAAGTCGAGCGCAAGGACGGAACCGGCGGGATGCAGGGCCGCATTCCGCGCCGCTAGAAAAAAGTAAAGGTGCCACAAGCCCTCGGCGATCCAGGGGTTGCGCTGGTCTTGCTTGTGGTCATCCGTCAGGGGAGCAGCCGCAGACCCAACGATCTGTTCGACGCTGCGAAGGATCTCAAGCCGGTCGCTCATGGACGTCGTGATGTGCGCCCGCACCTCCAGAGTCCTGCTGATCGTACTCGCAAGTAGGCCGACGAGATAAGTGGCCAGGCACTCGATGTTCTGCGCGCTCGTCGCCCAGCCCTGCACGGCGATGACCTTGTGCGTCTCGCATTCGCTCGCTGAGCAAGTTGTTGCCTTGAGGAGCGCCGCTATGGCATCTTGCACTGCTGCATCAAGGCTGCTCGGCTTCATCGCTGTGGTCATCAGGCGCGACGGACCCAGCCAAAGACCGATCCGGATTTTGATAGTAGGTTGGTCCGCGGCAAGCGGTCAAACGACCTGTCGTAGGCTTTTGTTGAAGGCGCTCGCGCGAGCGATGGCAGTCCGCAAGCGGCAAGTTATTCAAACTTCAGGACGGCTTCAACCGAGTTTGTTCTGAGCGAAGCGCGGACTAGCGCTGACCCTATCAATTTCGAGACGTCGAGCGCGCGCGGCCTCAGAATCCCGCGTTCCTTGGACACCCCGATTTTAGCTAGGAGGCGCGGGTGGACGAAAGACAAGAAGACGTAGCAGGGTAAGGGGCGGGCGTTCTCGCGCGGGATGTTGAAGCCGAGGTGGTGCGCCTCCGTGATGGAGCCGGGCGGTGAGGCTTGGCTGGCTGCCCTGTGCAATCTCTTGCTCGCGCCGCGCCTTCCAGCGCGCGTGGGCTTCGATGCTTTGGTTGGCGTCCGGCGAGTGGGCCAGGAGCTTTTGTGCTCGCGACGCTTCTCCTCCGAAGGATTACAGGCCGGGCGCGAGGGTATCGGTCCAGCCGATGGCCGCCGTGCGCTCTCTCCCGTCACCGAAGGTGGGGATGACGAGCCGGTCTTGAGCGCGGGTGGCGGCGACGTACGCCTGCCGCACTACCTCCGCGTTATCGTGCGCGATGGCGGGGGCGTCGTTTTGCACGAGCTCGAGGGGCGTTGTGTAAGTTGCTTCCAAACATGCTTCAGCACGCTCGGCGTGAAGCTGGAGTACGACGGCCACGACCGCGCCCACGACGGCGATTTTCATCCGCCGCCGCTCGGCGACGCGCCCCGGCGGTGCAGCCTCGAGCTGTGCTTCCGGAGCGACCGCGGTGAGCATATCCCCGAGGACGACGACCCGACGAATGCCCTACGCCGCCGCCTACACCGACCCGACGGCGATCGTCATCCATCAGATTCACAGCGAGTGCTGCCCCCTCGACCGAAAGCGCTTAGCCAAGCTCGTGGAGGCAGTTCGCGCACCCCTCGAGGGACTAGCGGCACTCAAGAAACAGCGCCGAGGCCGTCAGCTCCACTAGGGGCTGGCGGCTCTTCTTTTCTCCGCAGGCTAGCGCCGCCCGCAGAGCCGCGCTGTCAATTCAGCACAAGACGGCTGGGCCGGGTGCATGCCGCATGATTAGCGTTCTTAGCCGTCCGATCATCGGGAGGACATTCCCCATTTTTAACTCCTTGGTTTCGAACGAGTAACGCCAGTCGACGAACCCCGTAGCTGCTTTGGCGAGTTCCTTCTCTAGATCGGCACGGGTCCCGCGATGCTGCAACTGGCGGATCTTGAACTCAGGCATCTCTGCATCTCTGTAGACTTGCGCGGCGGCATCGTCGATGGGCGCGTCAGGGTTAATCGCCTTGGCGTAGCCCTCCGTTAAGCTGTCTTTCGTGCTTTCCGGCAACGCCTTGAACAACTCGTCGAGACGATGCCAATTCGGATACTTTTCCTTCCGCGTCGCGACGTAGCACCCCTTCAAGTAGAGCTCGACGGTGAAATACGTCAGTGCGGCGCAAGGATCGAAGAGCTGCGGATCTCCCTCTCGGCCCTCTTCTAGCTTTGGCCACATCGCAGTCTTAATGCCTTCGCAAGCGCGAGCGAAGTCGTCCGCGAACTTGAGAATCTCGAGGGGGTCTGGGCAGACTGTCGACTCCGGACGCGCCTTCGACGGCTGCGTGCGGGCATGATGCCCAGCAGTCGCCGCGCCCTGAGGTATCAGGGGCAGCTTCATCGCCGCAAGTATCGGCACCAGGAGCCGCATCGTTGGCATGGCGTCCAAGACGACCCCAACGGAACTATCTCCGCCTTCGAAGAGGTACCTCCAGTTCACGAAAGCCAGAGATGAGCGCCGCAAGTGACGTTCGAACGCGGGCCGCGTCGCAAACGGCGCGAGCAGGTCTACCGGCACGCCCTTGCGGCTGAGTTCCGCGCGGACTCGGTGGTCTTGCGTTATCCCTCCAGACCGCGCCCGACACCAACCCTCTGCAACCGACGCTCGCAGTGGCTCAGGAAGAGCAGCGTACATCAGGTCGAGTTCATGCACCCTTTTCCAGCGCTTCTTGGTGGCCGCGACATAAAGGGCCTTGAGGTACAGCTCGAAGGCGAAATGCATGACCGCTACGTAGGGAGGCCCGAGGGTGAAGTTCCCCGGGGAATCCACGGCTTTGATGGCGTGCCCGGCACGCTCGAACGCGAAGGCGAGACGAAGTACGACAAGAGGATCGGGAGTGTTGGGCGCGCCGGCGGAAGGCATCTGTGCAGCTACATCGTGACGAGTTCGCTCGAGCCGTCAGCGGCGGTGCGGCGGAAGTTCCAGCAGTCGGGCGGCATCAGGTGCCCCGTGGTGAGCCCGTACACTGACTGCCGAGGGATGGGCGGCGGCGGGACGTGCGGCGGTCCGCCTGCCCACTGGTTGCTTCGAGAGCAGCGTCTGCCAGTGCGGCTTCTTGGGCGGGCGTGGCATGGGTGGCAAGCTTATCCGGCGGCCAAGCGGCAGCAACCTCCCCCGCCGGTCGAGCCGGATTACCTCTGCCTCCGCCGCGAGCAGGTCCGCGACGGCGAGCGGCCGACGGTTCCCGAGCACGCGCTCAGGTGTCCGTACCGCGGGGCGGGGGGGGATCCGGCACGGGAGGTTAGCGCCCGGCGGCACCGCGCGTCCCTAGTACTTCGTCCAGTTGTAAAGTTTCCGTCGCGGTGCCGGCGCACGTCATCAGGTAGGGCGCGATGGCCCATTGCCCGACCGTTGGCGCTCCGTATCGATTGCGTCTTCCTATGCAGTAGTCGTGCCGGAGCGCGGCCTACCTGACTTTGAGCAAAGCAGCTCGGCACGTGGCGGCATACTAAGACTGGGCGTTCGGCTCTACCCGCGCGCAAGCCGCACGTGTATCGCCAACTTGGGCGATGTTGCCCGGCATCGGGCTGGGCAAACCTACCGACATGGCCACCCCTAGGCGGGATGAATTCGAGCGAGTCCGCGCGAGCCTCATCGTCGAGATGCGTGATGCTGGAGATGGCTTCGCCGCGATCGCGACTGCAGTCAACGTGCACGGCGCACAGGAGGCCGAGAGCATCTACGTCGAGCAAGCGCAAAAGGCGAGCATTAAGGCCAGCGCCCGACGAAAGCAGAAGACGCTGCAGCCGCTGAAGATGATCGCCTATGCCGAATCTTACTGGGCAGCCGCGCGCAGCATGATGCTTCTTGGTCGCGATCTTGCTGTGGGCAAACTACCGCCCAACGTTCCGCCCCCACACGAGACAGATCCTGATCCTGGCGTAGTAGGTCCCGTTCTTGAGGCGTTCTGCCTAGAGGTGCTGTTGAAGTGTCTCATATGGCTCACGTCGAATCGCGTCGTTGATGGCCACGACTTGATGGCGCTGTTCGACGAACTCCTTGAGCACGTACAGAGAAGCATCGCTCAAGAATGGGCCACCATTCTCCCGCCACAGGACATCATCGACGAGGTCAGAAAAGCGGCCATCGTCAAAGAGAGTGCGCTAGAGCGACGTCTCGACAAGCGGCCGGAGGCGCTGCGTAGAGAGCTAGAGATAGCGCGCCGCAGATTCGAGCGGATGCGCTACGAATACGAGCGGGACGGTGAGTACGACCCTCACGGAAATATCGACGAAGTGATCGTCGCCGTAAGGAGGGTTATCGACAAGAAACTTCCCGCTCCACGACCGAGCGTTATCTTGGTGAGGCACGAGCCCACGCTGACATTCGACCCAGCTGACCAGACCGCGAAGGCGCGGAAGGCGGCTGCCATGGCTAAGAAGATTCGCAACGGTACGGCAGCTTCCGGAAAGTACCGGCCACCAATTCGCTAGCCGGTCGCGGCTAGCTTGAGCGGCATGGTCGCCCATGTTCGTCGAATACTCAAGACTGCCTGCAGCAATGCGCTTGCGCGCTGACCCACTGTCGCGTTCTGTCAAGGAGACTAGATGCCAGATTTTCTAGGGGCGCTGTTGATTCCGACGGAACGTCCGCCCGTACTTCTCGATGTCAAGCGTGCGCTATTGACGTTCGACCACGTACGCCTCCCCTCTCCCGAGGATCGCGAGTCGTTGATCCCGGCGAATTTGGTCGAGTGACGAATCCGGCGATGGCCATGATGGCGAACTTCGGGATGCTTCAACTTTCGGGAGGGCCAGTGCTCCCTCTTGGCAAAGTGCGCGGGTACGATGATCAATTTCAGGAACTATGCGAAGACCTGCAACCTGCGATCCGTGGTGGCTTCGTGGTCATCGCCGATACGCCTCGGGTGCACGTCAACACGGCATCCATCTTCGGTCCGCCGCCGTCACCGTCCGAATGGGCGAGCACGGAGTCCGTTCTCATGGGCCTGCGCGGCCTGATCATCGACGAAGTGACTCTGCGCGAGGCTGCGCGAGGGGTAGGCGACGTCCACCACCTGCAAAGCCAGGAGCGCGAGACTTTGGCGCCTGCAGGCCGTATGTTCGACGTCGACTTGGGCGTGGCATTCCTGAGCTCGAGCAGGGCGTGGCTTCACTTCCGCCGGGTCTAGCAGACGTCATCCGAAAGCTCGCAATCGCTAGGTTGGGTTCCTTGGTGAAGTGCGTCGGAATGAGCGAGCTCGCCGGGCTGTTTCCTCTGGCTGCGACGGATGCCACCTCCCACCTGCTAGAACGCGTTCACTCGCGCGCGACAGAGAATCTGCAGCAGATCATTGCTGACGATGGCGAGGAAAAGGCTCACATGCGGCGGGCGATGCGCGCGGAGAAGATTGCATTTGCCGCCACCGGTTCGGGTGCAGCGCTCGCGGCAATGAGCGTTGAGGACGTACTCAAGCTGAGGACTGGAAAGAACTGGGAGAAGGCTAGCGAAGCGCGACGGCGCTTCTTCGGAGCCGTACGTAAGCTCTCTGCCGAAACAGAATCCGATGGCGACTTTGAGCGCGCGGTCCGCGAAAAGATCGCCGACTACGACGCCGCTACCAACGACAGCAACCACGAACTAGTCAGGCTTGGGGCAAGCGCTCTCACGCCAGTTTTGAAGGTCGCGCTACCAGTGGCCGGAGCTTTCGTAGCTCACCTCGTCGGGTTTCCTAGCTGGGAGTCCGTACTTGCATTCGGCGCCCTGATGATAGAGCAGGTCTCACCCGAGTTGCGGGTACAGGGGGTCGACTTTCTCCGAGCGCAGCGGCAAAGGGAGAATCACATGGGCAAAGGGCTTACGGACATCGTTCCGCGCGCGCTGCGCGCCTAGCCGCCGCCATCGCTATCCTGCAGGCCTTGGGGGTAGCAGTCGGCGAAGAGCCACGCCAGGATTTCTGGTGTCCCGTCCCGAGCTTGCGCGATGAGGGCACCGTCCTGAATACACGACGGTGCCTCCATCGTGCGCCGCCGATTCCGGACAGGAGGCTAGTGCGCGAGCCGCTCCGGACGCGGCGGCCCCCGGTAACCAGAGCACGCGCGCGCTGCCCATACGGCGGGCCAGGACGGCACCCGGAGCCAATGGGCTGCTCGTTTTGTTTCTGGCGGCAGCATTTGGGGGTGGTCAAAGTCGGGGCCTTCGTTTCTCATCGCCCCCAATGACCATCAGCATTGCGCAGGACAGCGGCGGGACTTGGGCGATCTCCGGTGTGGAACCGAACTCGGCGACACCGTCTGAGTCGTGTGCCCGCGCCGCAGCCTACCGCACGGTTCTCGCGACGCAGATGACTGCGCCTGCTCTGTCGATCATCGCGCACGCCGCTCTTGTCGAGACGGAGCTTCGTCACCTGCTGTACCTCACCGGAATTGACGGCGCGCTCGATACCACGCGGGACCCGGCCGGCTTCCTGAATAGCCTAGTCGTCCTTGGTGGCCCCGGCCCTAGCAACGGGGCGGAGATGATTTTTCGCGTCGCTGCGAAACTAATCCAAGGCGTTGCCTTGGACCCGACAGAGCTCGAGAAAGCCCATAGCTGGGCGGAGGGAGCCCTGGGCGGCATTCGACGGCGCACCGAAGCGGTCAAGAAGGCGAATGGTTGAGGGAGGCGGACTCACACCTGACGTACGTACCGTTACGGCCGGACTAAGGTCCCTCTCGAAATGAGAAGAGAACCGCGAGGGATTTAGCTGAGCAGAGACAGCGGACGGAAGAGCTGGCAGACGGCCTATATCGTCAGTCACGTTCACGTAGAAAAAGGACCTTCACGAAGACGCGGGGTTCGGGAGCCGCGTCGCTGATTCTGCCGGGCGTCGGTGCAAGTGACTGCGTGGGCGCGAACTTGCGCTTCCTTCTGCGCGTCCGAATTCTCCTCGGCACACGCCAACAGCAACGCCAGTACCGATTTCAAGCTTGTCATCGGTTCAACCTCCAAAATGCCGTTGCGGACTGTGACGACCGTTCAAGCCTTACACCTACTGCAGCGAACGCGATGCAATCACACCTGAAGCAGCACGCCCGACGCATCCACGCCCGTCGCTTGCTTCACGGCCTCGACATATTGACGGAGCTGGTTCGCGTACGTTCCCAGCGGGTCCACGATCTCGTCGGTTTTGA
>SECP01000008.1 GCA_004193285.1 Myxococcales bacterium
CCCCCGCGCCGGCCCCCCCCGTCAGCGGCAACGGCGCCCACGCGGAGTTCGCGAGCAAGCTCGGCGGCCTCGGCCTCACCCAAGCGCAGATCGAAGGCGTCCTCGCCCTCTCGCGCGAGGTCGTAGAAAAGGTCGTGTGGGAGGTCGTTCCCACCCTGGCCGAGGCCATGATCAAGGAAGAGATCACGCGCCTCACCCGCGACTGACCGACTGCGAGGGCTGCCGCCGCGCAGCCCCTCTTGCAGAAGGCTATCGTGCCGTCGCCCGGTGCCGCTGTTTCGCAGCGCACCGGGCGTCTCTCATTTCGGCGTGTTGGTCGAGGGCCGGCGTCGCCCACCTTGCCCGCGGTTCGCTACCGAAATACAAGTTGGGCAGAGCACAAGCACAGCGCTAGGCGGCCCGACCTTGGCGACGCGGTTGAATTTGAGCTAGCCCGGTCCGAAGTCCGAAGGGCTTAAGGAGCTCGCGCGTCGCTGCCTGCTGCCTCAGCGTTTCCTGATGCGGCCGCTGCGCAACGTCGATACGTTGGGCGGACAACAACAGCGCGATGGGGACCTTGGTAGATAGCTGGCATCCGGCCGCATCAGACTTCGGGCTGATCGAAGCGCCGCTGGCGAGCGTCGTCGCTGCCTTCGTGAAATGGCGAGCCGACACCGAGGGGAGTCCGATCGAGTCCGAGAAGACATCACTCGAGAGCACCTTCTCTGGGCTCGCGCCCTTGTCGATGGAAATGCGCCGGGCCGCTTTCGTGCCCACAAGGTCTTCTTGGACCGCCTACTTCGCTAGCGGACTGCTGGGGTCAGACCCATTCCCGGTGATGTCCTACCTTGCCCAACAACTGCAGTGTCGGGCCATGCGGGTCTGCTCGGCTAGCGCGCACGCACGCTGGCCCGCGACGATTTGGGAAGTCTACGCGCCCGAGTCCCTCGGTGGCACTCCGCCGTTGGGATACCTCCGCTCCGTTTCCTGTGCGAACGATGGCGGGCGCTGGACCTTCGACACCTCAGGCTCGCCATTCCCTTTCGAGGAGCTGGAGCGGTATTCCGCGCCACGAAAGAAGGATCGCTTCGACCGCGATCTCCTGACCAGCTACCTCACGAGGTTAGGGAGCAGGCCCTTCGATCATGACTTCTACGCTGTCTCGATTGGCACGCCGTCGGTTCTCGTTGAAGCACACCGTCGTTGGCCATCACCACCGCGAGAGTACTCGTTCGACGAAGTTCAGCGGGGGATCCCATGGGCCGGATCCGCTTAGGCACCTCGCGAAGCGTACCGCCCACCCCACTGCTGCTCGACCCTGGTCTGAAGTCCGACGCGATATTCAGCTAGCCGTTTCGGAACGCCCCTCTCGGTGACTCGCCCGCAACCAGCGCTCACAACGGACGCTCACGCCGACGTCCTAAGCGTCGTTCAACACTACACCTATGTCGACTCAGAAACCCTGGTCGTCTCTGATTTGAGCAAGTCGTTCCTCCCCGAATAGCCAGCTGCCGCCTCGGCCAGTAAGCTGCAGGCATGACGCCACGAACGCCGCTGACGCCCGAGTTCTGGGATCACCGCTACTCATCGACGGAGTACGTTTATGGCAAGGAGCCGAGCGACTTTCTTGCTGAACGCTTCGCGGAGCTGCCGGCAGGGGGCGAGACCCTGTGCCTCGCGGACGGCGAGGGCCGCAACGGAGTCTTCTTGGCCACACGCGGCATGCGGGTTACGGCGGTCGACAACTCTGCGATGGGTCTCGAGAAGGCGGAGCGGCTCGCCGCGGAGCGCGCGGTTGCGCTCACGACGTTGCTCGCCGATCTAGCGGAGTGGGACGCCGGCGACGCGCGGTGGGACGGCGTGGTCTCCATCTGGGCTCATCTTCCGGCCCCCGTGCGAGCGGCCTTGCATCCCCGGCTGGCGCGCGCGCTACGGCCCGGCGGGGTCTTACTGCTCGAGCACTATCATCCGCGTCAAGTCGGCTACGGCACCGGTGGCCCGGACGATCCGACGATGATGCTGACTCTCGACGAGCTCCATGCCGCCTTCCCCGGGTGGGCTCGCGTGCACACCTTCGAGGGTGAGCGGGTCGTGATGGAGGGCAGCGGCCACGGCGGCAAAAGTTACGTCACGCAGGCCATTTTGCGAAAACCAAGCTAAAGCGTGGTGCGCGGAGGGGGCCGCTCAAACCACGAGGTCGGACCTGACTTGGTTCGCTCATGGCGGGCCAGTTGCGGTCGAGAGGCTATGCTCCGGCGCTCATGAGCGAAACGATCGACCCGATTCTCGAGGCCTTATCGCGCTACAGCGCCGCGGTTTACGACAAGGACGTCAGCGCGTTCGTCGCGTTGTACGCGGACGATCTGCATGTCTTCGACATGTGGAACAACTGGGAGCTGCGGGGGCTCGTTGCGTGGCGAGAGATGGCAGAGGGCTGGTTCGGTTCCCTAGGCGACGAACGTGTGGTCGTCAAAGCTCACGATGTGGCCTCGGAAATGCGGGGTGACCTCGCGCTGGGTCATGCGACGCTGACCTTCACGGCCGTGTCTGCGCAAGGCCAGGAGCTGCGCTCGCTCGACAATCGGCTCACCCTGGGCCTACGCCGCGAGGGCGGAGGCTGGAAGATTTTTCACCTGCACACGTCCGGGCCCATCGCTCACGAAACACTCAAGGCCACCCTCAAACGCGGATCGCCCTGAAGGAGGCCTGAGTCCGAGCTCACTACGTCCCGCGGCACGACGCTTGCTATCTATGCGGTCGTGAGGCGAGTGTCCTGGCACATCGGGGTGGTGGTCACGAGCATGGCCGCGGCTGCTCATGCGCAAAGCACCGCATCTTTCTCGCGGGGATCGGCGGGTGCGGCCGGCAATCAGCCGTCGCCGAGCCCTGAGACTCCGGCACCTACCCTCGCCCCAGGTGTTACTGCCGCGCCCAGTGTCGTCGAGCCAAGCGTTGCTGCAGCGCAACGGAAGCCCGCAAACCGCGACTCCACCGCGCCCCAAGCGTCAGGAGAAGCAGCAGCGCCGAAAACGGACATCGGGTCTGGGCGGACCGTCTGGTACGGCTGGCAAACCCTCTCGACGGACGCGGCGGCGTTGAGCTTGGTGGTCGTGGGCGGCGCGGTCGAGGAGCCCCTGCTACTGGGTGCGTCCTTCGCGACTTACGTGCTCGGCGGGCCAATCGTCCACGCCAGCCACGGCAACTGGGGCCGAGCCGCGCTCAGCCTGGGCGCTCGCGTTGGCATGCCGCTGCTCGGGATCTCCACAGGCGTCGCGTTGGAGGATTGCCGCGGGGGAGATTTCTGTGGATTTGGCGGCGCGTTGATTGGCGGCGTGGTCGGTATTGCCGCCGCCGTGGCGATCGACTCGGCGGCGCTGGCCCGTGAAGAAGCCCCCGTCGGCGCTGCGCTCGTCCCCACTTTGCGGGTCAGCGAGAACCAAACCTGGCTCGGCGTCTCCGGGCAGTTTTGAGCTCGGCGAACAGCCAAGGGGCACGGCGTCAGAAGCTCCACCAGTAGCCGACGCTAATCACCGAGGCAGATGCCGACGTCGCGTGCGGTTTGAATGGTGTCGGAAGCGACGTCCACACTGCGAGTGCCGCCCACGACCTCGGCGAAAGGTACGAGCACGATCTCGCCGGCAATTTGCGCGACGAGGCCGCTGCGCTCGGTCTCCGCCAGGTAGCGCACGGCGGCACAACCGAGTCGCTGCGCGAGCAGCCGGTCGAAGCTGTTGGGGGAGCCGCCTCGCTGCAAGTGACCGAGCACGACCGAGCGGGTCTCGTAGCCGCTCCGCTCCTGCAGCTGCTGCGCGAGACGGGCTCCGATGCCGCCGAGCATGGCGTGCTCGGTGAAGGCGTCCTTCTCGACTTTGTACAGCTTATCCGCGCCCCCTTCCCGCGCGCCCTCCGAAGCGACGACGATCGCGAAGCCCGGTCCGCGGCGGTAGCGGTCGTGCAACTTCTCGCAAACTCGCTCGATGTCGTACGGGATCTCGGGGATGAGGACGACGTCCGCTCCGCCGGCAATGCCCGCGTGCAGGGCGATCCAACCCGCGTCGCGGCCCATCACCTCGACGATCATGACGCGCCCGTGCGCCTGTGCGGTGGAGTGCAGGTTGTCCAGCGCGGCGGTGGTAGTGTCCACAGCGGTCGCGAAGCCGAAGGTGACGTTCGTACCGCGCAGGTCGTTGTCGATCGTCTTCGGCACGCCGATGACTCGCGGGAAGCCTCGCTCCATCAAGCTGCTCGCGATACGCATCGAACCATCACCGCCGAGCGCGACCAGCGCGTCGATACCGAGCTCACGCGCCCGCCTCACCACGCGCTCCGAAACGTCCGTCGGCGTCTTTTGGCCGTCGCGCAGCACGGGGTACCGCAACGGATCACCGCGGTTGGTGGTGCCGAGGATGGTACCGCCCTGATGAAAGATGCCGCGCACGCGCTCGCGAGTCAGCTCGGTCACTCCCTCCGCATCGTCTTCGATCAAGCCCTGGTAGCCGCGACGGATCCCCAGCACCTCCCAGCCGCGATTCAGCGCGCTGAGCGCAACCGAGCGGATCACGGCGTTGAGGCCCGGCGCGTCGCCGCCGCCTGTGTTGATCGCGATGCGAGTCACCATGGCCTCAACCTAGCCCTTCTCCACGCGCGTGGGTCAAGGGCCTAAACGCCGCCGTCTTCCCCTGCCGCGCGCAGCCCGGAGGGCGAGCACGGTCTTTGGGGAAGACCGCAGGCGCGCAGCCGAAGGCGAGCACCTGCGAGTTGGGGCACCCCCAAGCCGACATGCAGTGGCGCATGGAGCCCAATTGGGGCCAACGAAGCCGTTCCGCCCCGGCACGAACAACGCCCCAATCCGCTTCAGCTCCGTGCGACGCAGAGCGCGTCGATGCGCGATCGTCAGGAAGTCTGCGTTTACGCTCGTCAGTCAGTGCCCGGCTGAGCAACATCGCTTTAGTGCCTCGCCGCTAGCGGCTTTCGCTCGGAGCTACGCAGGCGCGCTGATGGACACCGTCGTCACGCGGCGCTGGTCGGACCGCTAAATTCGTCGCCAAGTTGTCACACCAGAGACCGAGCTGGAGATCGTGACCTGCTATGCGCTCCCTCTCCGGCGTCGTGAAGTACCACGCGCTCGTCGCGAGCTGACACGTCCCGTTTCCTGCTGCGGCCGTGGCTGAACGGCGGTACGTTGGTCGGACGGCATGTACGCGATTGTGTCGAGCAGAGGTACTCGCCGTTGGCTCTCCGCTGTGGTGCTTGACCGCGCTGCGGCCGAGACGAGCCTTGCCGCTCTCGACGTTCAGCGCTCGACGCATCACGTGCTCGAATCCATTCCGGTCGCCACCTTCCCGCTGTTCATCATCGAGGACCGCTCCGGATTCAGGTTCCTCGACGCGATCGGGGCCGCAGACGTCATCGCCACGATGCGGCCCCCTTCGGTCGATGGTGAACCGACATTGTTCGTGATCTTTTCCGAGTACCGCCCTGAGGTTGATGGGCGTGACGAGATGGGACGACTCAGGCATGTCCACCTTGACCACGACCGCATCGCCGAATTCCGTCGGGCGGGACTGACTTCAATGATCGAATGAGTGGGTCAACTATCATGGCTTCACGGGTACCTGGCGTTCGCTGCCTAGCAAGCTGGCGACTACTCATGCACAACGTTTGGATGATCTTGGATGCGTCGCACCTATCTCCTCGCAAGACCCTGACGTGGTGGGTCATCCTCGCCTCCGCGTGCTTGTATGCTGACTGCAATTCGGCGAGCTCGCGCGCCGGAGCCCCTCCGGCGGAAGTTGCCCCGCATTCGGCGCCCGTGGCATCAGCCTCTGTTCGACCGTCGCGATCCCCTCCTGACTTGCCTCAGCGGCGGGGGCGCGTGAATGACTATGCTGACTTGCTGTCGGCTGCCGAAGAAGCCGAGCTAGGGGAGCTCTATGCGGGTCTGGAACGAGAGCTTGGCTGTCAGGTAGCGCTGCTCACCATTCAGGTGCTGCCGAACCTGAGTATCGAGGAGTACTCGCTGGCCGTCGCGAACGCGTGGGCACTCGGACGACGCGGTGTCGATGACGGGCTCCTGATCACTGTGGCCCGTGACAACAGGTCGGTCAGGATCGAGGTGGGCTATGGCTTGGAGCGCCTCATTACAGACGAGCTTGCCGCTGAAGTGATTGGCCGGATGACTCCCGAATTCCGTACCGGGCGCTTCTTCGTTGGACTCAAGGAGGGTTCGAACGAGATCATTCAACGGATTCACGCCAAGGCAGAGCTGATTGGCCAGCGGAAGCGCTGAGGCTATGCGGCAGCACGTTGCTGGTGGCCGACCAAAGTGTTCGTCGCGACGCTAACCGGTCGCTCAACAAGCGGCCGTTGTAGGCATCGGCCGCGCCTCGTCGTGACCCGCAGCGTCGTGACCCGCAGCGTCGTGCCTCTCGTCGCGACCGGGGACGCCATCGCCTTGGCGCGTCCGCGCCTTCCTTGGCGTTGTAGCGGCCGGGTGCGCTGGAGCCGCCCGTGGCGTTGGTTTCCCAGGGGTACCGGGGGCCGGCACGGAAGATTCTGCGAGGGGGGCGGCGCTGTGGCAGCCCACCCTGGAATTTCCAGGCGCTGATGCGCGGGGTTCGGCGGCGCGGGGGGCGGTGCTATATGCGGCGACCCGATGGAAGAGCTCTCGAAGGCCTACGAACCCGCTGACGTGGAACCACGCTGGTACAAGCACTGGCAGGATTTGGGCGTCTTCACGGCGGGGGCGGGGCACGTCGCTGGCAAGCCGACTTACGTGATTCCGATTCCGCCGCCGAACGTGACGGGGTCGCTGCACATGGGGCACGCGCTGGGCAGCACGTTTCAGGACGTGCTCATCCGGCACAAGCGCATGCAGGGCTACGACGTGCTGTGGCAGCCGGGTATCGACCACGCCGGGATTTCGACGCAGGTGGTGGTGGAGCGTCTGCTCAAGCGCGAAGGGGTGACGCGGCACGACCTGGGGCGCGAGAAGTTCATCGAGCGCGTGTGGCAGTGGAAGGAGCAGAGCGGCGGGCGCATCGCGCAGCAGCTGCACATCATCGGCGCGTCTGCGGATTGGGCGCGGACGCGCTTCACGATGGACGCGGAGTATTCGGAGGCCGTGCGCGAGTGCTTCGTGCGGCTGTACGAAGAGGGTTTGATTTACCGCGCGACGCGGCTCGTGAACTGGGACGTGGAGTCGCAGACGGTGCTGTCGGATCTCGAGGTCGAAATCGAGGAGAACGTGCAGGGCGAGCTGTACGAGTTCGCTTACCCGGTGATCGACGCGGACCCGGCGGTGGGCGCGACGGAGCTGGTCGTGGCGACCACTCGCCCGGAGACGATGCTGGGCGACACCGCGGTGGCGGTGCACCCGGATGATCCGCGCTTCAAGCACCTGCACGGCAAGAAGCTGAAGCACCCGTTCGTGGAGCGCGAGGTGCCAGTGATTACGGACGCGGTGCTGGTGGATATGGCGTTTGGCACCGGGGCGGTGAAGGTGACGCCGGCGCACGATTTCAACGATTTTGCGACGGGCAAGCGCCACGGCCTGGAAGAGATCAACATCTTCAATCTGGACGGCACCATGAACGCCCAGGGCGGCGAGTTCGCGGGCCTGGAGCGCTTCAAGGCGCGCAAGGCGGTGAAGAAGCGCCTCGCGGAGCTGGGGCTCGAGCGCGGCAGCAAGCCGCACAAGATGACCTTGCCGCGTTCGCAGCGCACGAACAGCGTGGTCGAGCCGATGATCTCGACGCAGTGGTTCATGAAGATGGCGCCGCTCGCGGAGCCCGCGCTGCAAGCGGTGCGCGATGGGCGCATCCAGATCGTGCCGGAAGAGTGGGTGAAGACCTACGAGTATTGGCTGACCAACATTCAGGATTGGTGCATCAGCCGCCAGCTGTGGTGGGGTCACCAGATCCCGGCGTGGCACTGCCAGGATTGCGCGCACGTCACGGTCAGCCGCGAGGACGCAGTGAAGGCGTGCAGCAAGTGCGGCAGCGCCAAGCTCGCACAGGACCCGGACGTGCTGGACACCTGGTTTTCCAGCCAATTGTGGCCGTTTGCGACGCTGGGCTGGCCCAAGCAAACGCCGGAGCTTGCGCGCTACTATCCCGCGTCCGACCTCGAGACCGGCTACGACATCATCTTCTTCTGGGTCGCCCGCATGATCATGATGGGGCTCCACTTCATGGGAGACGTGCCGTTCAAGCGCGTGCTGCTCCACGGCATGGTGGTGGACGAGACCGGAGACAAGATGAGCAAGGTGAAGGGCAACACGCTCGACCCGCTCGACCTGATCCATGGCACCACCTTCGAGGCCATGGTGCAGAAGGCGCAGCCGGACGCGCCGCTGGCGGAGGCCTTGACCAAGTTCAAGAAGGCGTATCCGTCGGCGGGGCAGATGGGCAAAGGCTTTCCCGCGTACGGCACGGACGCCCTACGCATGACGTTGTGCAGCTACTCGCCGCAAGCCAAGCGCATCGCGCTCTCGCCTGCGCGTGTCGACGGGTACCGCAAGTTTTGTAACAAGATTTACAACGCCACGCGCTTCGCCCTCACGTACATCAAGGACGAGAAACCGACCGGCAAGCCGCCTGCAGAGCCGAAGCTCCTCATCAACCGCTGGCTGCTTTCGCGGCTTTCCGCGGCGGTGAACGCGAGCACGGCCGGCATCGACGAGTACCGCTTGGACGACGGGGGCAAGGCGCTGTACCAGTTTTTCTGGGACGAGCTGTGCAACTGGTACGTCGAGCTCACGAAGCCGATCTTTCTGGACGGCTCGGCGGAGGCGCAGGCGGAGACCCGCGCGACGCTCGTTCATAGCCTGGAGGTGGTGCTGCGCGCGCTGCACCCGTACATGCCGTTCATCACGGAGGAGCTGTGGCAGCTCATCCCCAAGGCGCCCGGTCACGGCGCCACGGTGGCGCTCGCCCCTTACCCGACCGGCGCCGACGGCCGCACGGACGCGGTCGCGGAGCGTGAGATGCAGTGGCTCATGGACGCGATCAGTGGCGCGCGCGCCGTGCGGGCCGAGCATGGCATCGCGTTCGCCAATCGCTTGTCGGTGGAGCTCCGGAGCCCGAACGCCGAGCTGCGGCGCGTGCTCACGGAGAGCAGCCGCATGATCCAGTTCTTGGCCAGCACGGACGGCGCGCCGACGGTCGCCGAGCCTTCTTCTTCACGGCCGCGTGGCTCCACGTTGAACGTGGCCGGCGAGGTCGAGGTGCTCGTCACCCTCAAGGGTCATATCGATCCCGCCAAGGAGAAGGAGCGCATCGAGCAAAAGTCCAAGCGCGTCGCCAAAGACATCGAGGTGATGGAGAAGCGCCTGGCGAACCAGAACTTCGTCGCCAACGCGCCGCCGGAGGTGCTCACGGAGGCGCGCGCCACCCTCGCGAGCCTCCAGCAGCAGAAAGAGCGCCTCGTGGAGGGCCTCGAGCTCGTCAAAGAGCTTTCTGAATGAGGTCCGGCCGCACCAGCGGGATGAAGAGCGGGTCGAAGCGCACCTCTGGCACGAGCCCGGTCTGGAAGAAGTAGGAGAAGCGCAAAGACACGCTCGTCCCCCGGAGCGTGCCTTTGGCCATCAGCTCGGCGGCGCGCACGCCAAGGCGCTGACCGAGCTGAGACTGCGGCGACCCGGCCCCTTTCTTCAGCGCCTTGGGGCTCGCCCAGGCGTCCTTCGCGAAGGCGATGGACGCGGACGTGGGCCCGAGCTGGAGGGCGCCAAGCGACTTGCCCAGCGCGACCCGCTGCGGGTCTTTCTTGGCGTCCCAGGCGAGCACCAGCTTTTCCACCCGGATGAGGGCGAGCATCTCCCCCGCTTTGCCGGGTAGCGGGTCTATCTCTGCCGCTTTGGTGAGCACGCCGAGCGACTCCTCGAGCTTGCCGAGGCGCTCCAGCGCGCCGGCGGCGTCCAGCACCGCGCGGAGGGCGAGCTCGGGCGGCAGGGGCTGGCCGATGAGCTGGCTCGCAATGCGGGCCAAAGCCGAGTGAGTGCGCTCGCTGGGAGCCGCCACTGCGTCCAGCTCCGCCAAGAGCAAGACCGCGCTCGAGCGGTCCACGCTGCCGTCGCGGGCGGAGGTGAGCTGCTCGGCGAGCGCGGCCCGAGCCGACTCGACGACGCCCGGCTCTGCCCCGCTGGCGGATTCCCACGCCAAGAGCCCTGCGCGCGCCGGCACCAAGCTCGGCGGCGCGGACTCCGGCAAGAGCTGAAGCACCGGTTGGTCCCCGGCCAGGACCGCCCCGACCGCGAGCCGCGGCGCCGCTGCCTCGACGCCCAGCGCGCCGAACCACAGCTCCTGCTTTCGATTGGCGTCAATCTGCGGCCGCTCTCCGGGCTTGGCACGAAGGCCCGCGGTGATGCTCTCGGCCATGGCCGCCGCGAACACCGCGAACGGCTTCTGCTCCGGCAGCTCCAGCAGCACCTTGGAGAGCGCCGCGTAGCGCTCGGAGAATTCACGCTCCAAGCTCGCCGCGTCCGTCGCTTGGGCGGCAACGCTACCCCACGGCACGACGTGCGCCAGACCCACGTAGCCTTCCGCGCTCGCCGCATCCCGACCGCCTTGCGAAAGCCAAGCGGTCTCCATGTCCGCAAGCGCGGGAGCGAGGCCGGGCCGCACCTCGAATGCGTCCGCGCAAAGGCGCGGCGAGCCGACTTGCGGTGGGAGACCAGGACAGCCGCTGCCGTCTGCGATCGCAACCGCGAGACCGGCCGCGACGCGCAGGCTGCTCTTGGACTTGCTCGCCACCGGGGCGAGCGTCGCCTGGGCTTCGCGGTAGCGCCCGAGGCGCAGCAGCGCCCAGGCTTTCACGAGCGGGTCGCCGTCTCGGCTACTCGCTAATGCCTTTTCGAGCTGCGCGAGGCGGGCGCGCTCAGGCGCGGTCTCCGGCACGCTGCTCGCAGCTTCCTTGAAGCACTTTTCATCCAGGTCTTTGGCGCACAGGCCGGCCAACGTGGCCATCGCCTCTTTGGGCGCGCCAGACGCGGCCCAGGTCTCGAAAGCGGCGCGCACCACGTCGTCTCGCTCGGCGTGGCCGGCCACCCAAGCGACGTCCGAGAGGACCCGAGGCAGTGACTCCGGCGAGGCGTTCGCGATGTCCAGCACGCGGTCGCGCAGGAAGTGCAGGCCGGCGCGGAGCACCAAGTCGTGCAGGAGGCGCACCTTGGCGAGCTTTTCTTCGGCGCTGGCCTGCGGCGCGGACTCGAAGGTGAGCGGCAGCTCCTCCGCCGCCGCGGGCGTGCTGGCCAGCGCGAGTAGCGCCATCGCGTCCCCTCCGCCGGCTCTGAGGTGCAGCAGCGGCACCGCTTGCATCAGCTCGCCGCGCAAGAGCTGGTCGCGCTGCTCCGCAGAGAGCGCTTTGAGTCGCGTGTCCAGCTGAGCGAGGGACTCGGCTGGCAGCAGGTCCAAGATCGGCGCGGGCCGCTCGATGTGACGCAGAAGGCCAAGGAGCCGCTCCTTGGGAGGCTTGGGCGCAGGAGGCGGCGCGGTGTCCTTCGGCAGAGCGGTTGGTTTGAGGGTAGGAGCGCCGCCGCACGCGCCGAGCAGCGCCGCGCACGCGCTGCCCCAAACCCAGCGCCCGAGGGTGGACCGGAGGCGCATCAGAACCTGAAACGCCCTAGAAAATAGAGGCTGCGGGCGTCAGCGGTGCTGAAGGGCCCCGCGACTTGATGGAAGCGCAGCGAGAAGCCGACGTCCACGTTCTGCGCGACGTCGAACAGGATGCCGCCTTCCAGCGGGATCTGGAAGTTGTCCGAAAATTCATCCAGCGGACCTTGGAGACCGCTGCCGACGAACGGAACCACCACGTCCGTCGCTTGGAAGTAAAACCAGAAGGGTAGGTTGATGGCCTGGGTGTTGCCGCGGTCTCGATGGGTGACGCCGACGTAGAGCGAAGGGTCGAACACGAAGGCGGTGATGCGGCCGATGTTGACGCGGCCGAGCACGCCCGCCTGGAGGCCCATGTAAAACGGGCTGAAGCTACCGACCGGTACCCCTGCGTGCAGATCCAGCTCGAAGCGGTCCGAGCCGGTGAGGAAGTACATGAGGTCGAAACCGGCGTCGTTGTAGACCTTGTCGCAGCCGTTCAGGCACAGCCCGCGCTGGTGCGAGATACCGATCGTCAAGTCGTCCGTCACTCCCCAGTAGAAGTGGGGCGCGACCAGGATCGGCTCGCCGAAGCTGTTGCGAGACGCGTTGATCTCCAGCATGGCGGGCCGCGCCGGGTCGCCCGTGAGCTCGAACGAGCCGTCAGGCAAGAGGAAGCTCTTGCGCGTCCACTCCTCGGCGCGAGCATCCGTAACGAATAGAAGACAAAATGCCGCTAAGACGGCGCCAAAAGCTCTCGAAAAGCTCATCGGCGCCATCCTAGTCGTAGCCCCCGCGCTTGCGGGTATTTTTCAGCCGCCGGGCGTCAGCAGGATCGGGTACGAGACGGTCACGATGCCGCTGTCCGGCGCCGGGAAGGACAAGCCGTAGAAGGCGCTCGCGACGCAGGAGCGCACGGCCGCGTCCGGCAAGTCGCCCCCTGCCGACACGTTGCTGACCGCGCCGTCACGACCAATCACGAAGCGCGCGGTCACGCGCCCCTCCAAGTTCGGATTGGAGCGCAAGCCTCCCTCATAGCAATTGCGGAAGCGCCCGAAGTTTTGGCGCACGACGCGCTGGATCACGTCCGGCGGCAAATGGCCGCTCAAGGTCAGCGGCTGAGTGGCGATGCGCGGCGCGCGCGTCACGTGTCCGCTTCGCGCTAGGGAGGACGAGCGAGCGAAACCGCCCTCACCATTGCCGTAGCAATTGACGCCCATGCACGTACCGATTCGCCCCAGCCCGATGCCGAGGCCGTTCCCGCCACCACCCAGGCCGGTGCCGGACAGGCCCAGGCCACCTTGCCCGATGCCTTCACCGATGTTGGCACTGAACATGTCGCCCACCGCGTCCACGTTGTCCGGACCGGTCGCCAGGTCCGCGCCCCACGGTGAGCTGGGCGCGGTGCTCGCGTTCATCGCGTTCAGCATCCCGATGAGGCCGCCTTGAGTCGCCTCCGCGAGCAGCTCCTGGCGGGAGGCTACGCGGTTGTCCTGGTCGCCTTTGATCGCCATGCGCCCGGCTTGCTTGGCGGACGGTTTGCCGGCCGCGCCTTCCGGGCCGCGGTTGCGCTCGGCGGGCGCGCCCTTTTCGCCTCCACCCGCTTGCGGCACGTCTGGCGGAGGCGGCTCCTCACGTGCAGCGCTGGCGTGCAGGTATTGCTGCATGAGCTGAAGCCGGTCGCGGTTCAGCTCGTCGTCGTCGCCCCACGCGAGGCTAGGCGTGAAGTAGGCGAGCGAAGCAACGAGCAAGCCTTGTAGGAGGGCCGCGCCGCCCATCGTGAACACCGCGGACCGGTCCGTGCTGCCCATGACCGCGCGCGGCACGCGAGCGAGCTTCTCGCCGCCAGCGATGCGAAACGTGAGGCCGGAGGTCTCGATCACGACGACCCGATCCAGGCGGAGCTCGATCCCGCGCGCGCCCAGCGCCACGTCCGAGCAGTCGACCAGAGCTGCGCTGGCGTCCACCAGCTTGCCCCGCTCGAGTACCCGCGGCGTCTCCCCTGCGTTCAGCACCGCGAAAGGTACGCCGCTTCGGAGCGCCACGAGCTCGCGACGTTCCGTTCCCAGCCGCTCCGAGGAGAGCGCGAAGTCCACGTCGCCCGCGGCGCTGGTGCCGGCGCCTCGTGAGCCTCCGACTTCCCCCACCGCGTACCTGCGCGGCGGCGTGAGCTGGGCGACCGAAAGGACGTTCGTGCCCCAAATCACGGTCACCTCCACGGACTCGGCCGGTGCCGCATCGACGTTCAGTGGCGGGGCGGCGGGCGCGAGCACCTCCGGCTCGAGCTTCGCGCTGGCGCTCAAGAACGGGTTGTGGTGCGCCGCGAATACACGAGGGCCTAGTGCTGCTGGCGGGCCAGCTGCAGGATGGAGCGATGCCATGACGGTTTTCTCCTTGAGAGACTGTGGGGGTGACGTCGCTGAGCGAGCGCTCGCTAATCGAAGCGCCCGATTGACCGGCTCCCTCAGCGGCGAGCCGTGCCGAACGTCACGGGAAGAGCAGACAGAGCCGCCAGTGGAAAGTTCCCCACCCTGGTAGATTTCACCCCCTCGGCGTCGGCAGCCGTAGTCCGCAACAATCCTACAGTGGCGGCGGCCCGGGACCGATGGTGCGCCCTCGGCTCCCCGATCACCGGCCCCAAGCGACAAACCCCTAAAGCATTTCGTGAAGGACGCCGTTGTCCTACATGAGCTAGCTTCCAAGGAGCCTTCTCACGGCTAGAAGCATTTGATGACGCATCCGAGGCCGCGCCCGTGGTCGCCACGTGGTACGGTTGAGGGTCGAGGGACTGCTACTTGAACGACGATCGCGAGCTGAAAAGCTATGAGGAAGACCCCGACGATCGCACGGCGATCGTTAGCCTCAGGGAGCTCAAAGTCCCGCCGCGCAAGCAATCCAAAGACCGGCACTTGCTCGTGCGGGTTCGCGGGGCGGAGCTAGGGCGAGTGACGTTGCTGTCGCCGGAGCGCATGCGCGTCGGCCGCAGCCAAGACTCGGAGCTCTGGCTGTCTGACGACGGCGTGAGCCGCCGCCACGCAGTCCTGGTGCGTGAAGGGAGCCAGTACGTCGTCGAGGACGACGGCAGTGCCAATGGCACCTTCGTCGGCGGCGTCAAGATCACGAGACACGAGCTGAAGGACGGGGACGTCGTCCAGTTCGGTCCCACCGCGGTGTTTCGCTACTCGCTGAGCGACGAGGGCGGCGAGGCGTTGCTACGCCAGCTGTACGACGCGAGCGTCACGGACGCGCTGACCGGCGCGCACAACCGCGAGCACTTCGACACCCAGCTCCGAGCGGAGATGTCCTACGCCCGCCGGCACAACACCGACGTGTCGCTCGTGATTTTCGACGCGGATCACTTCAAGAAGGTGAACGACACGTACGGCCACCAGGTGGGGGACGCGGTGCTGGTGGAGCTCGCGAAGGTCGTGCGCGCCACCGTCAGGAGCGAAGACGTGTTCGCGCGTTATGGTGGCGAGGAGTTCGCGCTCGTGCTGCGCGGCATCGACATCGAGGGCGCCGGCGCGGTGGCGGATCGCCTGCGGGAGCGCATCGCCGCGCTGGAGATCCCGACCGAGCGTGGGCCGATCCGAGTCACGGTGAGCGCCGGCTGCGCCTCGCTCACGACCAGCGGTGAAAAGACGCCGGAGGGCCTGATCTCCGCGGCGGACAAGCGCTTGTACGGCGCCAAGCATGCCGGTCGTAACCGGGTCATGACGACGGACTGAGCGCTCGAGGAGGCGCTTGACTCCTTGCGCAGCTAAGGAGAGGAAGCGCTGTGGAAGAGCCGCTGGCGCCGCCCGGTAACCCGCTCCGGCCGCGCTCACTCTTCTATGCGTGCTTGGGCTTCGGAGCGCTGGTGCTGCTGCTGGCGAGCGACGCGCACTTCGTGCTCAGCGTGCCCCTCGGTTTTTTGGCGGCGCTAGTGAGCGCGCTAGGGGTGCTGGACTTCGCCGGCTGCTTCGACGGCGAGCCGCAGCCGGGTCGGCCGTCGATTGCCTTGAGGGAGCTCCGTCCACGCTTGCTGGAGGCGGGAGCCACCGCGCTGCTGTGGGTGCTGGTGCTGCGCCTGGCGGTGCAAGGTGCGCTGCCGCAGCACGCGCTCGTGGCGCCGCTCGCGGTCACCGCGACGAGCGCGGCGGTGCTCTTGGCGTGGGGGCGAGTTGCGCTGGCGTGGCAGCCGCAAGGCCAGCTGCGGCAGCGAGCCGGCTTTTGGCTGCTGCTGGTGGGGCTGCTCCTGTACGTGCCGTTTGCCGGCTCCTACTCGCTGCTGGACCCTTGGGAGACGCACTATGGCGAGGTCGCGCGCGAGATGCTGGCGCGGGACGACTGGCTGTCGTTTTGGTGGGCGCAAGAAGGCTGGTTCTGGTCGAAGCCTCCGCTGGACTTCTGGCTGCAAGGGCTGAGCTTCGCGCTTTTGGGCGTCGATTTCCGGCCCGGCCAGATGCTGGCGGGCGCGGCCCACGGCCGCTTGCCTCAGCCCGAGTGGGCAGCGCGCTTGCCGATCGCGCTCGTCTCGCTTTTGGCGGTGTACTTGCTCTATCGCTTCGTAGCCGCCGCGGCCGGTAAGCGAGCGGGGCTGCTGGCTGGGCTGCTCCTGCTGTGCGCCCCGTATTGGTCCCTGCTCGCGCACCAGAGCATGACCGACATGCCCTACGTGGCGCCGCTCACCGCTGCGCTCTCGTGCTTTGGTCTCGCGCTACTGACGGGCGCAGAGGAGCGCGTGGGCGCTCTCGAGCTCACCGCGTTCGGTCGGCGGCTGGAGCTTTCGCTCTTTCACCTGCTGTTCGGCGCCGTGCTGCTGATGGCCTTGCCGCAGCTGGCTTACTTACTCACCCGTCACCTCACGCTGCAGGTCGCGGCGCCGCCGTACGGCTTTCGGTGGCACGCCGACGAGTTCTTTTCCGGCTCCGGCATGGGTAACTGCGGGCTGCCAGGCAACGACGTGTGCCGGCGCGGCTCGCCGAGCAGCCCGTATTTCCAGCCCGCGCTGGGGCTCGCGGTCTTCGGCGCTGCGCTCGGCTACTTGCTGTGGCTGAACCGGGGCGAGCGCCGAAAAAAGCGCCTGCTGTACATCGCGGCCTGGCTTTTCACCGCGCTGGCCGCGCTCGCCAAGGGCGCCCCCGGCCTCGTGCTACCACTGCTCATCGCGAGCGCGGTGCTGTTCGTGCGCGGCCGCTGGCAGGAGCTCCTGCGCGCGGAGGTGGCGAGCCTGGGGCTCGTCATCGCCGCCGTGTGCATGCCCTGGTACGTGCAAGAGTACATGCGCCACGGCGACGGCTTCACCGACCGCCTGCTGTTTCACGACATGTACAAGCGGGCGTTCGTCCATGTTCATGACACGAACGCGGGGACGGACGTATCGCTGCGCTACTACGTTTGGCAGCTGGGGTACGGGCTCTTTCCATGGAGCGGCCTGGCCCTCGGCGGGCTCGGGCTCGCGCTCGAGCGAGGGAGCTCGGCCGACGAGCGGCAGCGCGATCTCGGAGCCCTCGTCACGATCTGGCTCGTGCTGAGCTTCGGCTTGTTCACGCTCTCGCTCACGAAGTTTCATCACTATGCGCTTCCCTGCGCGCCGCCGCTGGCCGTCTCGGCCGCGCTGCTCCTCGATCGGGGGTGGCGCCGCGAGCCGAGCTCGAGCGAAGGCGGGTCAGTGGTCGTGCTCGCTTGGGTGGCCGCCCTCGTCACCCTGCTCATCGCTCGGGATCTATCGACCTCGTGGTCCGGGGACGTGCCCGCGTCGGCGCGCTTGCTGCACTTGGTGACCTACAACTATCGGCGCGCCTGGCCGGCGAGCCTCGACTTCGAGTGGACGTTCGGCGCTTTCGGGGTTGCCTTCGCGGCCGCGCTCGGCGCTTTTGCGTTCCCGCGCCTTCGCCGCTACGCGGTCGCGCTCTGCGGCGCGGTGGCGGTGGGCTTCTGCGCTTTCACGCTCTGGGTTTACTTGCCGGCGCTCGCGCCGCACTACGGCCAGCGTGAGCTCTTTCTCGCGTACTACCGCGCTCGCGGCGGCGAAAGCGAGCCGGTCGTCGCCTACCAGATGAACTGGAAGGGCGAAAACTTCTACACCGGCAATCGCATCCCAGCGTTCGTCACCACCGGCGCCAAGTTCGAGAAGTGGCTGGAAGCGCAGCGCAAGGCCGGCGCGAAGGTGCTGTTCTTCGTCGCGGAGCATGGCCGCACGAGCACGCTGAAGGCCGAGCTCGGCGACCGCTACCGGGTCACTCAGCTCACGGACAAGCAGCTAAACAACAAGTTCTGCCTCCTCAAGGCGGAGGCCGCCCCGCAGCGCTAAGGCGTGCTGCCGCCTTCGTAGTCCACGAGCCGCACGCCGCGGCGGAGCTTGTCCGCCTCCGTGGCCGCCCGCACGCGCTCGTACAGGCCGACTACGTCCGTCTTGATGTCCAGGACGTTCAGCTCCGGGGTGGTCTTGTCGAACGTCTTCAACAGCAGGTTGCCCGTGCCCATGAGGCGCTGCCCGAACGGACGCTCCACGGTGTAATCTGCCACGCGGTAGAGATCGATCTGCTCGAGCGTTTTGGAGAGCACGCCGCTCTCCACCACGATGCGCCGCGTGGTGATGCGGTAGCTGCGGCCCAGCGTCTGGAAATAACGCACCAGCAGCCATAGGCCCAAGGTCAAAACCGCGGCCAGCAGGGTGGCGAAGCTCGGCACGAGCGCGGCGCGCCCCTCGAACAGGGTTTCTTCGCCGTCGTGCGAAGCGAGGGTGACGGAAGCCATGCCTACCGAGTAGCACGACTTGAGCGTAGTCGGGGCGGCGCGCTACGCTGACTCATGCCCAGCCGGCCCGAAGTGCGCATCGCCCTGTTCGGCATGAAAGGCGCAGGCAAGACGACGCTGCTGGCCAGCTACTTCGGCAACCAGCAAAGAAACGCCTTCGAGGAGCGGCACGGCTACCGGCTGGAAGCGGCCGACGCGGCGCAGGGCAGCGTGCTCTTGTCGCGCTACTACCGGCTCGAGGGAGGAAATTTCCCCATCGGGACGGACGGCTTCGACACGCTGCGGTTCGGGCTCAAGGTGCACGACCTCCCGACGCCGAGCCTGGACGTGGTCTGGTACGACTACCCGGGCGGCTGGTGGGAGACCGCGCCGAGTGACGAGGCCGAGCGCGACGCGCGTCGTCAAGCGCTGGAGCGGCTCTTGGACAGCCACAGCGCGATCTTGCTGATCGACTCCGAGCGTTACTTGGCGGAGGGCCTCACCTACGTACGAAGTTTGCTCGACCAATTTCGCGCCGAGATTCGCCGCATCGTGAACGAGCTCTCGGCCCTCGGGAAAGCGCCGGATTTTCCGACGCAGTGGCTGATCGCTTTCTCCAAGGCGGACCTGCTGCCGGCGCACGCCAGCGCGCTCACGCTCGCGCAAGAGCTCCGTGAAGGGGCGGCAGACCAGCTGCTGGGCGTCCGCAAGGCGGTGGGCGGAGAGAGCACGTTCGGGCTCGAGTACCTGCTGCTCAGCGCGGTGCGGGGTGACGGGCGGAGCGTGCTGGACGCGCACCAGACCCTCGGTCTGACCGCGATCGCGCCGCTCGTCCTGCTCGGCGCGCTGACGCGCGTGGCCGAGAAGACGGGGCGCGGCGCGGTGTGGGGCACGCTCGCGACCGCCCTCACGCTCATGCGCGGGCTCACCGAGGCCATCGACAAGCTGGACGACTTTTTGCCAGGAAAGTACCGAGTGCTCACGGTGCTGATCAAAGCCCTGCGTACCAAAGAAGGCCTTACCGTGAGCGCGGAGAAGCTGCGAGAAAAGCAGCGCTCCGCCGCCCGGCGAGGCAAGGCGCTGGACGCCGTGGCGTACGCGCTGCGTGCGGAGCTCGGCAACCCGGAGACCGAGCGCGCCTACTTCAAAACTCGGCTGAGCGATGAGTAGCGCGCCGTCGCTCACCGTTTCTTTGACCGACGTGCTGTACCGCACGCGCGGGCAAGACTGGGACTACGCATTCTTGCTCAAGCCGCCCCCACTGCTGAGCGAGGGCTGGTACGCGCTGCATCGCCGCATCTTCAGCGGTGTAGAGCCGAGCGAAGAGCCGCTCCTGCTCCGCGGCGAGCTCGGCGTCGGCGTCGGGCATCCGTTCTTCGCGACCGTGTTCGTGGACTCCGTGCGGCGAGACTCGCAGGGCCGCCCGGTTGCGCACTACGTAGCGTGGCTGGGAAAGGCGGCCGAGGCCGCGCCGGGGCTGAGCTTTGGCCCCGGTCTGATCGCGGCCATCGCCCCCGCGCTGGCGGCCGTTTTCTCACTCACGCCAGAAGCGCTCCCGCGCGCGGAAGGCAAGCCGCTCGACAGCCTGCTACGGGCGCGGTTTCAAGCCGCGCTCCCGGGCCGAGACGTGACCGTGCTCGCTCCGCCCAGCGGTTCGGTCCGCTGGCTCGGGACTATTTCCCCTTGAGAATGGCCTCGAAGTCGCGGTCCATGACCGTCTTTCGGCCCGCGGTGCCGGCGTGGCGGATGGCTTCGTCGCAGAGCTTGCGCAGGTGATTGGAGAGCACGTCTACCGCGGTGTCCGACGTGCTCATGCCGGAGCGCGCCTTGACGTAGGCTTTGAGCTTGGAGACGACGACGAGCACTTCCTTGGGGAGCGCGTCGTCCGAAAGCCCCACGATGCGGCGCTGTTTGTCGGCTTCCTCTGCGGCCATCTTGCTCGCCTCGCCTTCCTCTTCTTCCGCCAGCTCCGCCAGGTACTGCTCGCGCGTCGGCGCCTTGGTTTTCTCCGCCCACGCGTCGCGGTGGCGCATCATGGGCACATGTGCGTCCCAGCACGACACGGAGCAGAAGAACAAGCCGGTGCGCTTGCGATTGCAGGTCGAAACGCTGCAGCGAAAGTATTCGGCCGAAAACGCGATCGGCTTTTTGCATTCGCTGCAGAGTTTGTAGTGTGAGGGTGCGTCGTCGCTCACGGCGGGCGAGCTTGCCGCAGGCTCGCTGAATCTGCAATCTCAGGGCGGCTAGACCTGGAATACGCCGCTTGCGGCGGGCTGATTTAGCTCGCAGAATGCCAATCGGCGCGGGCTAGCCATGAAGAAAACGGTCGCGTTCGGAGAGGTGCTCCTGAGGCTCAGCCCGCCCGGCAACGAGCGCTTCCTGCAGTCCCCCCAGCTCAGCGCGAGCTTCGGCGGCGGCGAAGCGAACGTCGCGCTGAGCCTCGCGGGGCTCGGCTTGGCAAGCTCGCTGGTCACGCGCCTGCCCGCCCACGCGATCGGCGAGGCCGCGCTCCGGAGCCTGCGTGCGGAGGGGGTAGACACGCGCCACGTCGTGCGTGGCGGCGAGCGGCTCGGCATTTACTACGCCGAGAACGGCGTGCACCCGCGCGCTTCGACTGTCGTCTACGACCGCGCGCACTCATCCATCACGGAGCTGGAGCCGTCCGCGGTCGACTGGGACCGCGTCTTTCAGGGCGCGCATTGGTTCCACGTCAGCGGCATCACCCCCGCCCTCGGTGCGAAACCGCAAGCTTGCACCTTGGCCGCGCTGGAGGCCGCGAAGCGCGCCGGCGTTACGGTGAGCTTCGGCGTGCACTATCGAGCGAAGCTGTGGGAGCCGGACGAGGCGCAGCACGTGCTGCGGCCACTGCTCAGCTACGTGGACCTCGTGTTCGCCAACGAGGACGACATTCGCTACGGCTTGGGCGTCGTGCGTAACCGCGCGGAGCGCACGGGGGAGACGGGCAGCACGGAGAGCTACCGGCAGCTGGCGGAGCGCGTCGCGACCGAGTTCGGCATCCAGATGGTGGCGATGACCGTGCGCGACCCGGTCTCCGCGAGTGACTGCAATTGGAGCGGCCTGCTCTACGAGCACGGCAGCAATACCCTCTTCCAATCGAAGCAGTATCAAATCTCCCTGGTGGAGCCGATCGGCGCGAGCGACGCATTCACGGCCGGGCTCATCTACGCGGTGTTGGCGGGGCGCTCCGCGGAGCGAGCGCTGGCTTTCGCGGTGGGCGCGGGCGCTCTCAAGCACACCATTCCCGGGGACTTCAACCGCGTCTCCGCGGCGGACGTGGACCGCCTCACGACCGGGGACTCCGGCCTCACCCGCTGAAGTGCTGCTCCAGCGCGTCCAGCAAGCCTTCAACCGTGTATACGGCGGCTTGCACGGTCGGCGCCAGGCCGGCGGCCGCGAGCGCGCGCGTCGTGACGGGACCGATACTCCCCAGCGCGACGCGCGACAGCAGCTCCTGCCCGTCGGGCCCGAGCGCTTCCAGGGTGGAGGTGACGGTCGAGCTGCTGGTGAACAGAATGGCGTCCAGCTCGTCGCGGCGCACTTTTTCCGCGAGCTCGGCGCCGGCCCCGTGCAGCGGCTTGTTCTCGTAGGCGGCGACGACGTCCAACCGGGTACCGGCAGCGCGGAGCGCGTCCGGCAAGACGTCGCGCGCCACCAGCGCCCGTAGCAGGAGCACGCGCGCGGGCGTGCCGTGCGCGAGGAGCGCGCTGCTCAGCCCTTCGCCGACGAACTCTTGCGCCACCAGATCCGCCTTGATGCCGAGCTTGGCCAGCGCTTCCGCGGTCTTGGGACCGACGACGCCGACGCGCGCGGAGCCGAACGCGCGCGCATCTCGCCCCGTGCGCAAAAGCTCCGTTCGCAGCTGTTCGACCGCGTTTCCACTGGTAAAGAGCACCCAGTCGTAGCGACCCATTTCCGCCACTGCCGCCGAGAAGGCGGCAAGGTCCGGCGGCGGCGCGATCTCGATCATGGGCATGACGACCGGAACCGCGCCGCGCTCGCGCAGCGCGCTAGCCGTATCGCGCGCCTGCTCCACGGCGCGCGGAATCAACACGCGCTTGCCGGAAAGCGGACGCGAGTCGTACCAGCTGAGCTTTTCGCGCAAGCTCACGACCTCACCGATGAGGATGATGGACGGGTTCTTGAGGCCAGCGTCGGCCGCCGCTTGCGCGACGTGCTCCAAGGTGGAGGTGACGACGCGCTGCTCGGGCCGCGCGCCCCAGTGAATGACGGCTGCGGGCGTGGTCGGCGCTCGACCCCCTTCGATGATCGCGCGAGTGATCTCGCCGATGCGGCGCATGCCCATCAGAACGCAGATGGTGTCGGTCGCGGTCGCGAGCTTCTTCCACGACGCGGGCGACCACTCCTTGCCGGCGCGATCGCTGCCGGTGATGAACGTCACGCTGCCCGAGACCTCGCGATGCGTGAGCGAGATGCCGGCGTAAGCGCTCGCGGCAATCGGCGACGCGATGCCCGGTACGATCTCGAACTGGATGCCGGCTTCGGCCAGGGCAAGTGCTTCCTCTGCGCCGCGCGCAAAGAGGAGCGGATCCCCGCCCTTGAGGCGCACGACCCGCTTGCCCTGTCGCGCGAGCTCGATCATCTGCCGGATGATTTCGCCTTGGGCCGCGCTCTCCTCGTTGTAGCGCTTGCCGACGTTGCGGAGCTCCGCCTGGGGGCACGCTTCGAGAAGCGCCGGGTGAGCCAGCGCGTCGTAAAGCACCACGTCTGCGCGCGACAGCACGCTCTGACCGCGCACCGTGATGAGGCCAGGCTCGCCGGGTCCTGCGCCCACCAGCCAGATTTTTCCTTGGGGCGGCATCAGTCTCCCTGCTTACGACGAAACGCCCAGAATGGGGATCGTGGCTTGGTGCCCCCGCCGCGAGCGGCTTTAACCGTCAGATCGCTTCCCATAAGCCTTCAAAATTGTTCTGTAAACGGTACAGCCATTGACCGCCAGCTGGATTTGTCGATGATTGTCCCACCCTGTGCGCTGGTGTGACCACCGAGGAGACAGGGTAGGACTTTAGATGCTCGAGGCGGATCCCGGGAACAACTCAGCGCCCAGCGACCGCTGGTTCGTAACCAATGGTGTGGTGGCGGTGGGCCCGGTGACCTTCGAGCTCGTCCTCCGCGGGGTCGCGTTCGGGCGCATCTCGACCAGCTCCTTCATCCGGCACGAGTCGTGGCAAGTCTGGCGGAAGCTGGACGAGATGGAGTCGCTCAGCGCAGTCCACCGCAACCAGACGGTTACCGAGCTGGCGACGGCCAGCGCCGGAGCGGAGGAGCGCGCGCGGAGCGCCTTCAGCGAACCGCCCCCGCCCCCTACCGGCGAGGAGCTATCTTCGCGGCCGTTCAACCCCCAGCCGGCATCACGCAAGAGCTTCCGCCCTGTCTCGGTGGATCCGGTGGGCGTGCTCGCCCAGGCCGGAGAGCTTCAGGAGGCTCTGCTGCTCACGGTTTCCACCGCGGTCGCAGCGGCGTCCGCGGACGTGGGATTGGTGCACCGGGTGCGGGGCGACCTGAACGCGGCCGTGACCGTCGGCGGGCACGGGCCCGGTACCGAGATGCTGCTGGGGGAACGGCTCTCGCGCGAAGATCCCACGCTCGCGGCGGCGCGCGCCGGTCGTAGCGTGCTGTCCGAGCCGCTGCCGGGAGATGTATCGCGCTACATCATCGGGCGCATCGAGCGGTGCCTGCCCGAGCCGGAGAGCGTGGCGATGGTACCGCTCTTGCTCTACGGCGAGCTCGTCGCGCTCTTCGAAATCGGCAGGCAAGGCCGTCCCCTCCGCGCCCATGAGGTCGCGCGAGTCGAGGACGTGGTCGAGGCCCTCGCCGAGCGCACCGTCGTGATGGGCTGGCTGGATTAGCTCTACGCGAGCACCCGTCTCAGCTCCCTTTCCAGGTAACCCGCCGCTTCTCGAACGCGCGTTGGCAGCAGCCGCCCCGGCGCGTAGATGACGTGCACGCTACTGGCCGGCGTTTGAAGCTGTGGCAGCACGCGGGTGAGCCGGCGAGCCCGCAAGTCTTCATCGACCAGGTAATCCGGCAGATCGGCGATGCCGAGCCCTGCCTTCGCCGCTTCGTGAATGGCGGCGGTACTGGAGAGCCGTATTCGCGGCGTGACGCGCACGCTGACGAGGGCGCTACCCGGACCGCTGGAACCAAAGCTCCACCCGGGCGCGCCGCCATCACCGAGCAGGTGCAAGCAGCTGTGCTGGGCGAGCTCCCCCGCAGCTCGGGGAACACCCGCCGCACGCAAGTAGCTCGGGCTCGCGCACAGCACGCGCTGTACCGAGCCGACGCGACGAGCGACGAAGGAGGCGGGCGGCTGTGAGTGGACGCGCACGGCGATGTCCACACGCTCGCCCACCAAGTCCACGACCCGATCCGTCAGCTCCAGCTCCAGCGACAGCGCCGGCTGCTGCTTCATGAACTCGAGCGCGATGGGCAGCACCCGCACCTGGCCGAAGTGGAGGGAGGCGGAGACGCGCAGCTTGCCGCGCGGAGCGGCGTCCTTGCTCGCCATTTCCTGCTCTACCGAGCGCAGCTCCTCCAGCACCGAGCGGGCGCGTTCGTAAAATACCTGCCCGGAATCCGTCACCGTCATCCGCCGCGTGGTCCGCCGCAGCAAGCGGGTACCGAAGCCGTGCTCCAGCCGCGTGACCAGCTTGCTCACCGCGGACGGGGTCAGCCCCGTAGCGCGGGCGGCCGCGGCCAAAGATCCGCCCTCCACCACCGCCACGAACACCGACATGCCGGAAACGAGCTCGCGTTCACTCATCCGCATTCATGAGCCGGATTCACGAATCTCGCAACTCGGTACGGTCTACTCGCACCTGGTAGTGAGGCGCATGGTCTCTGGCGCGGCGACACTTTCTGCCGCGCAGGAGACCTCATATGCGTCATTCATTGATACTCGCGACCTTCATCGCCCTTGTTTCTACGGCGTGCTCCGCCAACCCGACCAATCACGCCTCGGAGCCAGGGTCGCCGGCCACCGCGCTCGTGGCCCAGTTCGACGCCGCCGCGGGCGAGCTGCCCGAAGGTCTGACCGTCACCGCAGACAGCGCCTACGTCGGCTTCGCGCCTACGGGGCGCGTGGTGCGGGTGGACCTCGCCAGCGGCAAGCAGGCGCCGTTCGCGCAGCTACCGGCGCCGGTCCCCAACCAAGGCTTCTTGACGGGGCTGGCGGCGTCACCAGCCGGCGACCTGTACGCGGGGCTAGCTTCCTTCGTACCGGAGGTTCAAGCCGGCATTTACCGCATCGAGAAGGGAAGCGGCGAGGTGTCGCTCTTCGCGAAAGACGAGGCGCTGCCGTTTCCCAACGGGCTTGCTTTCGACGCCGATGGCGCGCTGTTCGCAACCGACTCGGGCACCGGCACCGTGTTTCGCGTGGACGCCAAAGGCCACGCGGAGCGCTGGGCGACCGGCGCGGAGCTGCTCGGCGACGCCAAGGCGTGTAACGGGGCGGGACCCGGCTTCGCGATCGGCGCCAACGGTATCCTGGTGGAGCAGGACGCGGTGTACGTGGTGAACCTGGACCACGCGACCCTGTTGCGTATCCCCCGCGGCGCGGACGGCTCGGCGGGAGCCGCCGTCGTCGTTGCCGGGCCGGATTGCGAAGCGCTGGGCGGCGCTGACGGCTTGGCGCGCGCACCGGACGGCGCGTTCGTCGTCGCCGTGAATCGGCAAAACAAGCTGATGCGCGTCACGCCGGCGGGCGTGGTGACCACGCTCGCCTCCGGTCCGCCCTTGGACTTTCCGGCCAGCGTCGCGTACCGAGGCGACACGCTGTTCGCCACCAACTTCGCCCTCCAGAACGCGAGCGCCGGCCTGCCCGCGCAGCCCGGCTTGGTGCGCGTCGCGCCCTGAAGCGCTACTCCGCAGGCAGGGGCGCCGCAACGGGCAGCGCCCCGGCGGAGGCGTGCTCGGTGCGCGAAAACTGCAGCTCGTGCAGCCGCGCATAGAGCCCGCCCTGCCGGATGAGCTCGTCGTGGCTGCCTTGCTCGACGAGCCGCCCCCGCTGCAGCACCAAGATGCGATCCGCGGCGCGCACGGTGCTGAGCCGGTGAGCGATGACGAGCGCGGTCCGGCCGCGCAGGAGCTCGGTCAGCGCGCGGGAAAGACGGGACTCGGTGTCGCTGTCGATGCTGGCGGTCGCTTCGTCCAGGATGAGGATGGGCGCGTCGCGGTACATGGCGCGAGCGAACGCGATGAGCTGCCGCTCACCGGTGGAGAAGTTCTTGCCTTGCTCCAGCACCGGCGTGTCCAGCCCCTGCTCGCGGCTCGCGAACACCTCGTAAGCGCCGAGCCGCTTGAGCACTTGCTCCACGCGCTCCCGATCCGGCGCCTCGCCGGCCGCAACATTGGTGAGCACGGTGCCGGGAAACAGGTACACGTCTTGCGGCACGACCGTGAACAGCCGCCGCAGCGCCTCGCGATCGTAGCGGCGGACGTCTTTGCCCTGCACACGCACGGAGCCGGACTTGATCTCGTACAGGCGCAAGAGCAGCGCGGTGATCGTCGTCTTGCCGGAGCCGGTGGGGCCGACGAGCGCGACCTTTTCCCCGCGTGGCACCTTGATCGACAAGTCCCGCAGCACGGGGACGCCGGGCTTGTACTCGAACTCCACGTGATCGAGCTCGACGTCCAGCTCCGCCGAGCCCGGCTCCCCTCGCTCCAGCGGCGGACAGTCCGGATCCGACGCGTCCAGCAGGGTGAAGACGCGCTCGGCGCCGGCCAGCGCGCTTTGCAGCAGCGTGTAGCGCTGAGCCAGGGCGCTGATCGGGTCGAAGAACTCTTTGATGTAAGCCGTGAACGCGACGAGCGTGCCGAAGCTGACCGGCTCGTAGCCGAGCGAGACGATGATCGACGCGATGCAGATGGCGCGGATTGTATCGATCGCGGCGTCTTGAATGGCGTCCCACTTGATGGCGGCGTTGTTCGCGTCGCGGTACTGCGCGTTCACCTCGTCGAACTCGCGCGCGGCCGCGGCTTGGCGGCTGAACGCTTGGATCACGGTCATGCCGGTGACCTGCTCGTTCGTGGTCGCGTTCATGCGCGCGGTATTGCTGCGAATGGCGCGGAAGGCGTCGCGCATGCGGCGCCGGACGAAGCGGACGAGCAACGCCACCGGCGGCACGCCCACGAAAGCGACCAGCGCGAGGCGATGGTCCAGCGAGAACATGAGCACCACGATGCCGACCAGCTTGATCAGGTCGCCAATCGAGAGCAGCGCGCCGGAGGCGAACAGCTCCAGCACCGCGTCCACGTCGTTAGTCACCCGCGACACCAGCTTGCCGACGAGCTGGCGATCGAAAAACCCGAGGCGCTGCCGGTGCAGGAAGCGGAAAACGTGGCCGCGCAGATCGGCCATGGCGCGCGCGCCCGCCACCTGCATCGCGTACATCTGCAGGAAGCCGAGCACCTGCTCGATGACGAGCACGCCCGCCAGGCATAGCCCCGCCTGCATCAGCTTGTGGGCGTTGCCGGCGGCCACGCCGTCGTCCATGGCCGCGCGCATGATGAGCGGGCGCACGAGCGCGCCGCCCGACGTGAACACGATCACGACCAGCGACAACCACAGCAGGCGGCGGTGCGGCCGAATGAACGGCCACATCTTCTTGGCCAGCTTCCAGTCGTAGACGTCTTTCCCGTAGCGCTCTTCTTCGTGGAAGGCCTTGACCGCGTCGGCGGCGCGCGTGTTGCGGCCCGCCTTGGCCGCACCGTTTTGCGGCTGCGCGCTCATGCTCCGGCTCCCTGCTCGCCGACCGGAGCCGGCTCCACCGGCTCACCCTCGAGCGCTTGGAGCTCGCGCTCGATGCGCTGCTCTTCGGCGAAGGCCGCGTACAAGCCGCCGCCCTTGCGTAGCTCGTCGTGAGTTCCGCGCTCCACGATGCGGCCTCGGTCCAGCACGATGATCTCGTCGCAGTGAGAGGCGGCGGCCACGCGGTGGGTGATGAGGATCAGCGAGCGCTCACTGCGCTGACGGTCGATGGCGTCCAGGATGCCGCGCTCGGTACGAGCGTCCACCGCGCTCAGCGGGTCATCCAGCACCAAGATTTCCGGCTCGGAGACGAACGCGGCCGCCAGCGCGGTGCGCTGCTTCTGCCCGCCCGAGAGCTGTACGCCACGCTCACCGACCACGGTGTCGAAGCCGTCCGGCAGCTCGCGGATCTCCTCCGCGATGCGGGCTTCTTCCGCAGCGCGATGAGCTCGCTCGCTCGCATCCGCGGAGTCCGGGTCGTCCAGAGAGAAGGCGATGTTGCGACCGACGGTGGTGCTGAACAAAAACGCGTTCTGCTGCGCGTAGCCTACGGTGCGGCGCACGGTGGAGAGGGGCAAGTCGCACGCGTCGTTGCCTCCCAAGAAGACAGCCCCGCGCGGCGTCGGAAGCAGCCGCGCGAGCAGCAGCGCGAGGGTGGATTTGCCGGCGCCGGTGCGACCGACGACCGCCAGTGATTTGCCGTGCTCGAGCCGGAAAGAGACGTCGTCTACGACCGTGCGGTCGCCGTAGGCGAAGCTGAGGTGCTTCACCTCCAAGCCCGACGGCAGCTTGGCGGGGTGAACCGGGCCGTCCACGATGTCCGGCTCGGCGCTGAATACCTCCGCCAAGCGCGAGTATGAAGCGCGCCCGCGCTGCAACATGCCGACGATGAAGCCGAGCGACATGAGCGGCCACGTGAGGCGGCCGAGCGCGAGCGTGAACGCGAGGAATTGACCCTTGTTGATCTCGCGGGCCATCAGCAAGTCACCGCCGTACCAGAAGACGACGAGCACGCCGAGCGCGAGCGTGACCTGCAAGATGGGCGTCATCGAGCCGCGCAAACGCGCCAGGCCCAAGCTCTTGTCCAAGTACTTTTGGTTCACGACCTCGAAGGACTCGGCCTCGCGCCCCTCGAGCGCGAAGGAGCGAACCACGCGGACGCCGGCGATACTGGCCTGAGCGCGCCCGCTCATTTCCCCCAGGGCGGCCTGCGCGTCGCGAGTGCGGGTGAAGAAGCCGTGCGAGAACCAGCGAGTGACGAGCAGCAGCAGCGGCAACGGCAGCATCGCCGCCGCGGTGAGCTTCGGCGAGATCGGCAAGATGACGAAGAGCGCGCTCACGAGCGCGAAGAGCGTGTTGATGACGTTGAGCACGCCGAAGCCGAGCAGCAGCCGCACCTGAGTCAGGTCATTCGTGACGCGGCTCATGATCTCGCCCGTGCTCATGCGGCGATAGAAGGAGGGCCCGAGCGTGAGCAGCTTGGCCGAGAGCACGCGGCGAATCTCGTACTCGGCGTTGCGGCCGGCGTTGAATACCGCGACCCGCGACGCGACTCGGACCCCGAACGCGACCAGCGCCACCACGATCAGCCAGATGCCGAGCCTGACCGCGGCTTCCTTCTGATGCTGGTCGGCCAGGTTGATGGCGCGGCTGATGCGCGTGTCGAACCACCATTGCGAGAATTGGTAGACGGCGAGGAGCAACAGGCCGGCCAGATAACGGCGACTATGCCGGCCAAACTGAGCCCAAAGGCTGAACGGCAAGCGCGCGGCCTCCGGATCCACGGCAGCGAGGCCAAAGGCGGGCGGATCTTGCACCTGAGCGGAAACGGACGCTTGGCTCATCGCTACACGCACAAACTTCCCGGCCATGTGGAGTTGAGGCGCGCCAGGGTCAAGGCCTAGGATGCCCGAATCATGGCCAGGACTCGTTTGTTCGGACAACTGCGGAGAATTGCCGCGCGTGCGCTCGCCTCGCGGCCCCCCCAAATGGGTGATGTGCCCTCCGCAGGCGGCCGCTGGACGCGCCGGCAAGTGACTTGGGGCGTCGCGCCGCTGGCGGCAGCGAGCTTGCTCCCGGGCTGCGGGAGCGACGACGCTCCGAGCCAACCAGCTGGCGAGCGCGTGGCCATCGTCGGGGCAGGCCTCGCGGGATTGCACTGCGCGTACCGGCTGCAGCAGTCGGGCTTGAGCGTGAGCGTCCTGGAAGCAGCCAGCCGCGTCGGCGGCCGCACCTTCACCGCTCGCGAAGACGCCTACGGCGGGCAGACGTTCGAGCTCGGGGGAGAGCTCATCGACTCCAACCACCGGACTATGTTGGCGCTCGCGGAAGAGCTCGGCATCACGGTGGACGACCGCTTCGAGGAAGGCATCCAGACGGACGTGTGGTTCGTCGACGGCGCCGAGGTTTCGGAAGCGACGATCACCTCGCAGTTCACGGCGGTCGCCGGGCTCATGGCGGAGGCCATGGCCGCCGCGGACGACCCGGAGAACGAGACCGCCTTCGCGGAGCTGGACGAAACGCCGCTCTTCGACTGGCTGGAGCAGAGCGTGCCCAGTGCCGAATACCCCGAGCTGAACAGCGTGCTCAACGTCGCCTACCGCGGCGAGTTCGGGCTCGAGACGAGCGAGCAGTCCGCGCTCAACTTGATCTACCTGATCGGCTCGGACGAGCCAGAGCCGTTTCGCATTTTCGGAGAGTCCGACGAGCGCTACCACGCACGCGAAGGTAGCGACGCCTTCGCCACCCGCCTGGCGGACAAGCTCGAGGACGGAGCTCTCAGCTTGAACACCAAGCTCACACGCGTCAGCAGCGGCGCCGAGGGCGGCCTGACGCTGGAGGTCGTAAGCACCAAGAGCGGAGAGAAGCGCGAGCTGACGTTCGACTACGTGGTGCTCGCGTTGCCGTTCAGTGTGCTGCGCAAGGTGCGCATCGAAGCCCCCATCAGCGAAACGAAGCAGCAGATCATCGACGAGCTCGGTTACGGCACGAACGCCAAGGTGATGGGCCAATTCGAAGCCCGCGTCTGGCGCGAGGAGCACCAGAAGAGCGGTTCGGCCACGACCGACCTGCCCCTTCAGCAGACGTGGGACAGCTCGATTGGGCAGCCCGGCGAGCGCGGGATCCTCACCAACTTCCTCGGTGGGCAGGCGGGGGTGGACGTCGGCGAAGGCGAGCCGGAGGATTACTACACGGGTCTACTGAGCGACATCGACCGGCTCTTCCCCGGCGCCGCCGACTCTTACCGCGCCGGGAGCGCGCGACGCATGCACTGGCCCAGCTACGAATACACCCTCGGCAGCTACACCTGCTACCGCCCGGGGCAGTGGGAGAACTGGGGCCTGGAGGGTGAGCGCGAAGGCAACTTGATGTTCTGCGGCGAGCACACGTCGATGGAGTTTCAAGGGTGGATGGAGGGAGCCGCGGAGTCGGGCGCGCGCGTCGCGGGCGAGCTGCTGAAGGAGCTGAAGCTCGCCCGCTCGGCGGAGCTCGACAGCCTGCTCGGCACGGAGAGCAATGCCGCACGGGGGCTCTCGCGCGGCGGGGTGCCCGCTACGCGTTTTCCGAGGCGGCAGCGAGCGGTGCTCGAGCGCTCGGCCGCGCGTGTTCGCCGCTGAGGTAGCGAGAAAATACGTACGAAGCCACCATGCCGCCGCGGTTCAAGCTCGGCTGGATGGTGGCCGCGCGCTGCCGGTGAAGCTCGGGGTACTGGCTCCAGTGCACGTTGGGCTGATCGTGATGCACGGTGTGATAGCCGTTCTGGAACACGAACCAGTTGAAGAACGGGCTCACGAAATTCCGGCTGTGGTCGTCGCCAGACTTTGCGTCGCACCCGACGTGCTGCAGGTAGTTCGTGAGCATCATCCAATACGTGCCGAGCGAGGCGGGCACCCCCAGGGCGACCACGTAGACGAGCGCGCCCAGCTTGGCGCCGTGCAGCGCGATCGCCAGCGCCAGCACTGCCGCATGCCCGAGCACGAGCGCCGCGCCCTCCGCGAGGATGCGCGCGCGATAAGACGAGCGTGACCGAAACGCGCCCTGCGCAAAGCGCACCAGCAGCGGAAATTGCCGCCGACTGGACGCAGTCGGATACGTGAGCGCCGCGAGCAGGCTGTCCTGCGGGGCGTGCAGCGCGGTCGCGGTCGCGTCCCCCTCGCCGTTGCCGTAGCGGTGATGGTTCTGGTTGTGGGTCGGCACCCAGGAGACGATCGGAAAGCCGTAAAAAATGGAGAGCCAAGCGCCGTAGGCGACGTTCACCCCTCGACCGCGAAACACCGGCACGTGGTTGTGGTTGTGCGTGAGCACGCCCGATAGGTACGAGCAGTAGAGCAGCAGCGGCGCGAGCCAAGGGAGCAAGGTTGGCCGCCACAGCGCGAGCGCAGGCCCGAGCGGAAAGAGGACGAATGCCCAGAAGAGCGTGCGGCGATCGGATGCAAAGCGGAGACTCATTCGGTGCCTCTCGTGTTAACGTTCGCGTATTGCTCGCGACGGAGCAGAGCTTGCGACTTGGACAGACTCCCGGCCATTCGCGTTCGTTTCAGGTTTTGAATGACCCGCCGCTCGACGCTCAAAACGCCTAGAAATCAGCCGCAGCAGCCACGGTCGCGCGCCACCGTGAGCGTGATTTTGGACGGGGCGATTCGGGTTTTGGAGCAGGACGGTTGGGAAGCGCTCACCACGTCACGCGTGGCGGAGGTAGCGGGGGTGAGCGTGGGGACCCTCTACCAATACTTCGCGCACCGCGAGGCCATCGTGGAGGCGCTACAGAGCCGCGAGCTCGAGCGCGCTTCGGAGATGTTGGAGCGGCTGCTCAAGTCCACCCAGCCGCGCTCGGATCGAGAGCTCGCGCGGGCGGTGGTGGAGGCACTGTTCGGTTTGTACAAGGCGGCCCCGGCGCTGCACCGGGTGCTCGCGGTGGAGGGCCTGCGGTTCGCTCCGCCCGAAACCGTGCTCGCGTTCGACGCTCGCAGCGTAGGTCTGGTCAAGGCCGTGCTCGGACTCGCCGGTGCGAGGCTCCGCCCCATGAACTTGGAAGCCGCCGCCTTCGTCATCTATCAGTCGGTACGCGCCAGTATGCTGGCTTACTTTTTGGCCTCACCCGCGGGGGTGGACGACGCCGCGATCGTGGACGAGCTCACGGAGCTCGTGGTGCGCTACCTCACCACCTGACACGACACCGCGGGCGAGCGTCCCAAGGCGAGAAGAGCGAGACCCGAGACACAATCGCTCCTGTCCCGCTAAGGACGCATCGAGACGTGCCGTTCATGGTCATTGGCGCACGAATGGTATTGGCGAGCACGAAGCCTCCCCCTCCGGACTTCGACCGGACTGTCTCGGGCTTGGGGCTCCGGGCCACCTCCGTGCATGACCTCACCACCTCCGACATCGACGTGGTGTTCCAGCCCATCGTCGACATGCACACGGGGTTTCCGTTCGCGTACGAGGCGCTGACGCGCTGCCGCTGGCCGGAGTTCAAGAACCCGGTCGTGCTCTTTCAGCAGGCGGAGGCGGAGCGCGCTTGCGGGCCTCTCGGGCGCAAAGTCCGCGAGGTAGCCTTCAGCCGCTGCCCGGACGCCCCGCTCTTCGTCAACTTGCACCCCCACGAGCTCTCCGACGGCTGGCTGGTGCGCCCGGACGACCCTCTGTTTTTCCACGACCGCGCGGTGTTCCTCGAGATCACCGAGTCCGCTGCCTTCAGCTACTTCGGGCTCTGCGCCGGCGTGCTGAAAGAGATCTGCTCGCGCGGCGGGGCCTACCTGGTGGTGGACGACCTGGGCGCCGGCCACTCCAACCTCAAGCGCATCGTCGACCTGGAGCCCCACGTGGTGAAGCTCGACATCGCGCTGATACGCGGCATCGAGAAGAACCGGCGCCAGCAGATCCTGGTGCGCCAAGTCGTTTCGCTCTGCGAAGAGCTCGGCGCCAAAGTCGTCGCCGAAGGCATCGAAACGGAGGAAGAGCTCCGTGCCTTGTTGGACACCGGCGCTCACTACGGGCAAGGCTATCTGTTCGCCAAGCCCGCGTTCCCCATCCCCGCCTCGCGCTGGCCCTTCGAGCGAGCCCCCGCGCTCGCCGCGCAGTAGCGGTCCTTCAGGCGCGGCCCAACGTGCGCGCCGCGAGCCGGGTGAGCTCCACCGAAGCTTCGATCTCCACTTTGGCGAGGGAGACGCTCTCCACGTTGCAGCCGAGGGGAATGCCGTGCGTCGCCGCGAAGTCGTGCAGATCCGCCAGCACGTCCGCACACACTTTGAGCGATGCCTGGAGGATGTCGCGCGAGCGGCGGAGATCGTTTTCCAGCCATCGCGGGATGGAGACCCCGAGCCAGCGCAGGAAGTCCAGCGTCCGCAGGGAGCCGCACGGGCTGAGCGTGATCAGAACCGGCGGCACGGAGCGCTGCGCGGCCTCGCAGCGATAGTAGAGATCGCTCAGCAGGTCCTTGGTGGCGCTCACGGAGTAGACGGCCTGAGTGATGAAGTAGCGGCAACCCGCGTCCATCTTCGTGACCGCGCGCTGATCTTCGGCGCCAGTTTGGGCGTGCCGCTCGGCGATCAGCACCCCGCCGATCGGCAGCTCCGGGGCGCTGCGTTCGGCCAGAGGGTACGCGTCGCTCAGCCTCATCGCGGTGGCTTGCCGGCTCGAAGCCGCTCCGACCAGCACGGAAAGGCACGAGGCGTCGTCCAGCCGCTTCAAGCTCGAAGCGAGCTGCGGCGGCGAAAGCGGCGCGACGCAGCGGTAGACGATCTTGGGAGTCGGCAGCGCCGCGAGCGCGTCCAGCGCGTAATCCACCGCGTCCACGCATTGCAAAAACGGGAACGGCCGCGGCACGTCCGTCCGCGCCGCTTCGTCTTGAATGTCGTAAACGACGAGCGCATCCACCGGAAGCTGCCGCACCCGCGCCGCTTGCGCCGCTGCGATCTCCGCCAGCTTTTCCGGAGCGTACGAGCGCTTGGGCGGGGTGATGCCGTAGGTCAGGAGCCCGGCGCGGCGCTGTCGAATCTGGTCTCGCACCGGGCGAGGTTCCCGCATTTCCCTCCTCGCGACTAGAGGCGCCGCGACCATCCACCACGCCGGACGTTGGTCTGCTGACCGCGGACAACTGTCGCGATGAGGGCCCCTGGATGCGAGCTCGCGGCGGCGAAAGCGCGCAGTTTGCGGCGCTACGCGCGTGGCATGGAGGGTGCTTAGGTCGGCATCGCGAGCAAGTTGCTCGTACTCCCAGATCCAGGACCTTCCACATGCGTTCACTCACATTCCCTTCGCGCCTGCTGCGCGCGCTTCCGCTCGCGGCTTCGATAACTCTCACCGCTTGCTCCGATGAGGACGACGCCGCAGACGTGCCAGAGACCATCGCTTTGACGGCAGAGCAAACCGCCGAGCTCGACGCCTACCTCGGCGAGGCCCTCGGCCGCTATCGAGTTCCGGGCGCGGCCATCGCGATCGTTCGTGGGGGAAACGTCGTCTACGAAAGAGGGTTTGGGGTGCGAAGCGTAGAAAGCGCCCAGCCCGTGACCCCGGAAACGCTATTCGCGGTCGGCTCACTGACGAAGTCGATGACGAGCTTGATGGTAGCCACCCTCGCCGATGATCACAAAATCGACTGGGATACCCGAGCCACCGACATCCTGCCCAGCTTCGCGCTTTCCGACCCGGCTTCGACTCCGCAGATTCGGGTCCGCGACCTGCTCAACGGCACCAGCGGCGTGCCACGGTACGACAGCCCACTGTTCATTCGGACGTTCTCGCCGACCGAGCTCATCGACCTGGTTTCCGGCATTCCGACCGTGGCACCACCCGGCAAGTCATTTGGCTACAGCAGCGCCATGGTCGCGATCGGCGGGTACGTGGCGGCGCGGGCCGGTGAAGAGCCGACGGGCGGGAGCGACATGCGGTCCGGGTACGAGCGCCTCATGCAGGAGCGCGTCTTTTCGCCGATAGGAATGGCGAGCACGACCTTCGACATGGACGCATGCCTCGCGGTGGCGGACCACGCGATGCCGCACGCCTACGATGGGGCTCGCGAGGCGGTCGTCGGCACACCGATTGAAGTGGAGCGCTTCGTCGAATCGGTGGCCCCCGCGGGTGGGGCTTGGTCCAGCCTGCGAGACCTCGAGCGGTACGCCTCCACGCAGCTCGGCGGCGTCGCGCCCAACGGCCGACGCATCGTGACCGCCAAAAACCTGGGCGAGCTCCACGCGGAAGCGATCGCCGACATTCCTCGTGAAGAGTGGCCCACCGTCGACCGGCAGGGCGCAGGCTACGCGATGGGCTGGTACACCATGGCCGACTACCGAGGCCTGACTGCACTGAGCCACGACGGCAACACGGCGGGCTTCACGTCGGAGGTCCTGCTGCTGCCGGAGGCCGAGCTAGCCATCATCGTCCTTGCCAATCTCGCGCAAGCGAACAGCTTCTATGGGGCCGTCGAGCAGTTCGCGGTCGAGACCGCGCTCTCGCTAGCTCATCAGGGTGATGCGCTGCAAGTCGAGGCCAGCGAGCAACTCATCGGCCAACTTCGAGACATCGCAGCAAGCTCCATCCCCGTGGAGCGCGCGCGTGCACTACCGTACCTTGGAGAGTACGAGCATCACGCTCGGGTGGACTTCACCAGTCAGGGCTTCGTGCTCACCGGCGATTTCGGCGTGATTCCGCTGGCCGAGTACGCCGACTCCGGCGCATTCGTACGTACCGGAGAGCTCGAAGGCATGACCTTCGCCATATTCGATTCGAGCACCCATCCGACCCAGGTCACGGTAGGCGCGCCCGGAGAGGATGGTTTGAGCCAACCCTTCGTCCTTCGGCGCCTGGCGGCTCCTTAAAACAGACCGATGCTGAAGTGAAAGGCCCCGAGGCTCTCCCAGAAGCGCTGGCGCCGGCGTGAAGGGTCTATTTCGTCCAGCACGCGGTCCACGTTGAAGCCGTAGTCGAAGACGAGGGGGCCAACCGGAGTGGCGATGCGGATGCCGCTGCCGACGGAGTAGCGAAGGCGGAAGCCGAGCTCTTCGAACGCGCGGAGCGAGCTCCACAAGTTGCCGGTATCCAGGAAGAGCGCGGTTTGAATGCTGCTGGTCAGCGGGATGCGCAGCTCGGCACGTGGATTCACGAAGATGTCTCCGCCGCGAATGAGGATGCGGTCCACGGTGAGGAGCTGGTTGTCGCCCGGATCCGAGTCGGAGAGGGCGCGCGCGTCCAAGAGCTGCTGCGCGAGATCTTCGGGGATGAGCGAGTCTTGAGTGAAGCCGCGGATGGTGTCCACCCCGCCCATGAAGAAGAGGCGGTCCGGATAAGTGTGCGAGCGCTCGATGAGCTGGCTGTTGAGGCCCCAGCGGAAGGACAGCGCGAGCGCGGCGCCCTTCTTTTTGCTGAGAGGAATGTAGCCGGCGATGCGCGACGAGTACTGCATGAAGTCGCTCACCACCGGGTCGAAGGGGCCGCTGCCGCTGCTGCGCGCCGCTTCGGTCGCGGTCTCCCCGACCGGCTTGGCGCGAACGTGCTCGATGGAGCCGGAGATGAGAAAGCCGCGCGTCGCGTCCAGCGGGACGTCGCGCTGGTCCCAGGTAGCGGAGACTCGCTGCGCGATGACGAAGGTGGTGCCTTCGGGTACCCGGAACGTGGTGAGCTGCCCGCTGTCGCGGATGTACTTCTCGAGGCCGCCAGTGTCGCCCAAGATGGTGGCGGTGTTGAGCTCCAAGGAGCCGCCCAGCTGAGCCGAGAGGCGCCTTTCCGGCCGGAAAATGACGCGGGGGATGAAGGCGTCTTTGACGAGGCTGTAGTCGCGGGCGTTGTCGCGCACGTCGATGGCCTCTACGTTCAGGCGAAAGAGCGGGCCGAGGCCGATGTCCGGAAACTCCACGCTCGCGGAGTTGTGCCGACCGAAGCGCGAATCCACCGACTCGTGCTTGGCGCGCACGTCGTCCTCGATGATGAACTGCTGCGGCAAGAAGTTCAGCTGTGAGCGCAGGGTGAGGGCGATGGCCTCGCCGCCGAGGTTTCGGTGGCCGTATTCGAAGGAGATGCGGAAGCCCTCGCCGCTGCTCAGGCCAGGGCGCACGTCCACGTACTGCGCGAGTCGCTCCTCCACCGTGATGATGACGACCTTTTCGCGCGCTGGAACGTACGGATCCTCGAAGCCGACGCTGATGCTGCCGAACACGCCCAGCGTGGCCAAGCGCTCCTCGGTGCGGCGAACCAGGCTGCGGCGATAAACTCCGCCCGTGGTGAGCGCGACGCGGCTCCGCACCAACCGCTCGCTCGTCACGGCAGCGCCCTTGATCACGATGCGCGAGACGCGCACCTGCTCCCGCTCGCTGATCACGAAACGGGCGCGGCCGCGGGTGTGATCCGGGGAGAGATCCAGCTCGACCTCCACGTCCGCGAAGGCGAAGCCCTCCTCCGCGTACACGTCCAAGATGCGGCGCCGCGCTCGGTCCAGCTCCGCTTGGCTGAGAGGCACGCGGAGCTCGAGCTGCGAAGCGGAGAACAGCTTGCTCTCCACGAGCGCGCGGTTCCCTTCGAAGGCAACGTCGTGCAAGTAGGTGCGCGGCCCGAGCCGGATCGGCAAAGAAAGCGTCGCGTCCGTGGAGCAATGACGCCCGCGTTTGGGATCCGGCACGCAGCCGAGCGCGGAGTCCGGCGGAGGTAGCTCGCGCGGCAAGCCGACGTCGTCGTAGCGGCAAGAATCCAGGGCGGGCGCCGGCTTGCCCTCGGCGATGCATTGACCGACGGGCGAGCGGCGATCGCAGCTGCGCCGCACGAGCGAGAGCGGGCCGACGCTCGCGGAGAGGTACCCCTCGGAGCGGTACAAGTCCCGCAGGTGCTCGATGGCTTTATCGTAAACGTCCGGCACGTAGTACGAGTACGGGTTGAAATCTCGGGGCGCGTGGCGCTTGCCGGCGCCGTGGGTCGGGCCGTACGCCGCGTCCATGACGCGCGAGTCCACCGGGCCGAGCAGCTCCCCACCCGGCAGCTCCGCGAGAAAGCTGTCGATCTCCGCGTCTACGTCTGCCGGCTCGTGAAGCGTCAAGCACGGGTAGCGACGCGCGGTGACGCGCAGCGGCTCGCCTTCGCGGATGGCGAACACGAGGTCGGTGACGGAGGCGCCCGGCTCCTGGCGGAGGCTGGGGCTCACCTGCACGTCGAGCCGGCCGCGCGCCAGGTAGTGCTGGCGGAGCTTCTCCGCGAGCGTCTCCGGGGAGCGGTCGTCGCTCTCCTCCAGCTCCAGCACCGCGAGGAGCTCGTCGCCATCGAACAACCGATTGCCCTCGAACGAGATCCGGAAGCGCTGGTCCGCGTGGACGGTGACGGTGAGCGTGAGCTTCTGAGCCTTTTCGGTCGTGAGCTCGTGCTGCACCTTGGCGCGATGAAAGCCGCGCGCCTGCAGCAGCTGCTCGAACTTGCGGTCGGCTTGCTCCAGCTGCTCTTCGTCCGAGCGGTCGCCCCTGCCCGCGCCGTACTTCGGAAGGAGACTGCGCAGCACCGGCTCGCTGGGATCCGGCCAGACCGCGAACCGGCGCGCGTCGATGCGCTTGGCGCGGCCGGGCTCCAGGTCGATGCGCAGGGCGACGCGCAGCGGGTCGTCCGTATCGATGGCGGTCACGCTCGCCGCCGCGCTCGGGAAGCCGTGGCGCGCGTACTCGCCGAGAACGCGCGCACGAATGCGCTCCACGTCGTCCACCGCGAGCTCGCGACCGACCTGGATACCGATGGCGCGCAGCAGCGCGTCGTCTGGCAGCACGCCGCCGCTCACGCGCACGTCCGCGATGATGCGCCGCGGCGTGACGCGAAAGATCAACCTCACGCCTTCCCCCTCGGCCTCCACCTCCGCGCGCGCGTCCGCAAACCGGCCGGTCTCCAGCAGCTCGTCCAGCGACCGGCGCACGAGCTCGGACGACAGCACCTGACCGGCAACGGCGCGCACGATGGGCGGAGCGCCGCGCCAGCGCGTGCCTTCGACCGCAACCTCCACGTGCGTGAGCACGCGGCCTGCTAGCGCCGACGAATCCGGCGCGGGGCGGAGCTCCGGTACGCGCGTCTGCGCAAAGGCGGCCGTCGCCCACAGCAGGCACAAAAGCAGCGCGAGGGCCCGAAGAAGGCGGAGCTCACGCGACGGCTGCATCGGCCCCCTTATACTGTGGTATGGCCGGGGAATGGTTCAGGCGTCGGCCTCGCCACGCTCCAAAAAGGCCGAGCGTCCCGTAGCGCACCGGTGGCGTTGGCGCCGCGTTTTGCTGTGGCTTTTCGGCATCGGGGTGCTCTCGGTCGGCCTCGTGTACTGGGCCGTGCACCGTTACGAGTGGGCCGGGCCGTTGGTCGCGAACAGCCTACGCTCGGTGGTGGGGGTGGACAACGTCGCCAAGCTGGAGGACCTCGTCTACGCGGTCGAGGATCGGGTCAACCGTCTCACCCGCAAGAATGAAAAGCCGCAAGCGCACTGGCAGGTGCCGGTCAGCGCGCCCGCACCGCTGCCGCCGCCGAGCGCGGCGCCGTCCGCCGCGGCAGATGCGCCGCGCGCGGCGCCCTTCACGCTGAAGGATCCAGGTCCTTGGCCGAAAGCCTGGGCCGCGCCCGGAGACGGCAAATGGGTCGCCATGGTCGACCCTCGCCGCCCCACCGAGCCCACGTACATGCTCAAGACCTTGCTCCATCCGGACGCCGGGCGGTCCTGGGCCGAGGTGTTCGTGGTCGCCATCGACCTGCGGCGGGTGCGCCTGTACGCGGTGGCGGGCACGCGTGAGCCGGCGGCGGATTCGCCGGAGGGGGAGAAGTACCAGCGCACCGCCCTCATCCCCACCGAGCACGACGAAGAGCTCCTCGCCGCTTTCAACGGCGGCTTCATGACCGAGCATGGCGGCTATGGCATGCAGGTGGACGGCGTCACCTTGGTGAAGCCCAAGCCCAACGCCTGCACCATCGTCGTTTACAACGACGACTCGCTGCGCATTGGCCCGTGGAAGGAGCTGGAGGACACCGCCGCCCAGGTACGCTGGCTGCGCCAGGCCCCCGAGTGCATGTGGCACGCTGACAAGCTGCACCCCGGCTTGGTCGGCGGCAAGGGTCTGAAGTGGGGAGCGACGTTGGATGGGGACACCGTGATCAGGCGCTCTGCGATCGGCTTGAACGCCGCGCGGGACGTCTTGTTCGTGTCAATCACGAACCACAGCACGGCTCGAGTTCTGGCCGACGGCATGCACCACGTCGGCGCGGTAGACGTAGCGCAGCTGGACGTGAACTGGAGCTACCCCAAGTTCGTGACGTTCGAAGCGCCCAGCGGCAGCACGGAGCGCAACGCCATCGCGCTGGCGGAGGGCTTCGAGTATTCGCCCGACGAGTACATTCGCAAAAAGCAGCGCCGTGACTTCTTCTACCTGATGCGCAAGGACACCGGGCTCACGCCGCCGGCAGGCTTCGCCGCGCCGAAGGACTGATGCCGGAGCTGCCCGAGGTCGAGGTCACGCGCCGCCGCATCGCCAAGCTGCTGGTGGGGCGCAAAATTTCTCGCGTCCTCACCACCAAGCCGAGCTACTTCTTTCTCACCAAGCCGACCCGGCTGCAGCAAGAGCTGCTCGGCCGCACCGTGAAGAGGCTGGACCGCCACGGAAAATACTTGCTCGCCCGGCTGGACAGCGGAGCCACGCTCCTCCTGCACCTGGGCATGACGGGGCAGTTGTTCGCTGAAGGCGCGACGAGCGTGCGCCTCCTGCGCGTGGCGGAGCGCGGCGCCAAGACTGGCTTTTCCCCGGATCAGCACACCCACCTGCAGCTGGAGTTCGAAGGGGGTGGGCCACGCATCTTTTTTCGAGACGTACGCAAATTCGGCAAGGTGCTGCTGGTCCACGCCGGCAAGAGCGATGCACGGCTCGACAAGCTCGGAATCGACGCGCTGAAGGCCGAGGGTGAGCACCTCCACGAAGCGGCCCGCGCTCGTAAGATCCCGATCAAGACGCTCCTTTTGGACCAAGGCGTGATCGCCGGTATCGGCAACATCTACGCGGATGAAGCGCTCTTCTTGGCGCGAGTACGGCCGGAGCGTCCCGCGAACCGCGTCACGCGCGAAGAGAGCATCGCGATCGTCGCGGCCGCGCAGCAGGTGATGCGCCGGTCGATTCGGACCGGCGGCTCGAGCATCAGCGACTACGTGAACCCGGACGGCTCGGACGGCGGCTACCAAAAAGAGCGGCGCGTGTACGGGCGCGAGGGCGAGCCGTGCCCGAGTTGCGGCGCCGCCATCGTGCGCGTCGTGATCGCGACGCGCTCGTCCTGCTACTGCCCGAGCTGCCAGCGGTAGGGTCGCCGAAGAGGGCTGGGCTACTCTTTTCGCTCGGGCACCGATTCCTTTGGGCGGCGGCTCGGGTCTAACCGAGCATGAGTCTTCCCACCACGATGAGCGCGCTCGAACAAACCTCGAGGAGAGGCCCCGAGGACCTCCGGCTCGTCACGGGCCGTCCGGTACCAGCGCCGGGCCGGGGCGAAGTCTTGATCCGCGTCGCCGCCGCCGGCGTTAATTTTGCCGACATATCCATGAGTTACGGGACCTTCGGCAACGGTCCAACGCCGCCGTACCTGGCGGGGCTCGAGGCGGTAGGGGAGGTCGTGGCGCTGGGCGAAGCCGTCAGCGGGCCGCAGCTTGGAGCGCTCGTGATCGGCGTCGGGTCGGGCGCCTTCGCCGAGTACATGGTCATGCGGGCCGCGGCCGCGGTGGCGGTGCCGGCCGGTTGGGCAGCGGAGGAGGCCTTGGGATTGGTCGTGAGCTACCCCACCGCGCTGGCCGCGCTCAAGCACTTGGGGCGGGTGCGCCCGGGGGAGACCGTGCTCATCCACGCGGCCGCGGGAGCAACCGGGCAAGCAGCGGTGAAACTGGCCAAGCACTACGGCGCAAAGATCATCGCCGCGGCCTCACCCGCCAAGCACGATGCAGTGCGGGCGCTGGGCGCCGACCACGTTTTGGACTCGCGCAGCGCGGAGCTCGCAGCCGAGGTCCAGAAGCTGACCGGCGGCTTCGGCGCGGACTTGGTGCTGGAGTCCGCAGGCGGCGCGACGTTCAGCGTGAGCTTGGCAGCAGCGCGGCGGGTGACCGGTAGGGTCGTCGTTTATGGCCTGGCCGGTGGCGAAGCGCAGGTCACGAACTGGCAGCTGGTTTACGAGCACCCGGTTCAGCTGATCGGCCTCAACTTGGGGGCGCTGATCCAGGCCACGCCCCAGCTGTTCGGCGAGGTCATGGGGGAGCTCTTCGCGCTCGTTGGCGCTGGCGTTCTCGGCCCGGCCCGTCCAACCGTGTACGCCCTGACCGACGGCGCGAGGGCGCTCGAGTCGCTGGAAAAGCGCGAAACGGCTGGGAAATTGGCGCTGCTCTGCGGGCGCCCGGATCTCCGTTGACGCTCGCGGTGGATTGCTCGCACGTGCAGCGAGTGAGCCGAGCTCAGTTCGACGCGGAGACGCAGCGATTCCGCCGGGAGCTGGTGGCGTACTGCTATCGCATCGTTGGTGCCGCGTCCGACTCGGAGGACTTGGTCCAGGAAACGTACCTGCGAGCGTGGCGCTACCGGGCCGGGTTCGACGGGCGCGCCTCGATGCGTTCCTGGCTGTACAAGATAGCGACCAACGTCTGCCTCACGTGGCTAGAGCACCGCAAGCCAAGGGTGCTGCCTTCGAGCCTCGGAGCGGCCGACGCGGAGCCCGAGCCCGCCGCGACTCCGGCTGCGCCAGGTGAAGTGTCGTGGCTGGAGCCGCTGCCGGACGAGCTGCTCACGTCGGCGGAGGCCGGGCCGGACGCGGCCGTGGTCGCGCGCGAGTCGCTGCGGTTGGCGCTCATCGCGAGCCTGCAGTTTCTGCCCGCTCGCCAGCGCGCGATCTTCATTCTCCGCGAGGTGTTGGAATTCTCCGCCGACGAGACCGCCGAGATCCTGGCCGCCTCCAGCGTCGCGGTGAAAAGCGGCTTGCAGCGGGCCCGCGCTCGATTGGAAGAGCTCGCGCCCGCGCGCGAAGAGTTGCTCGAGCCGACGGACCCTCGAGCCCGTGAGCTGCTCGAAGGCTACATCGCCGCCTTCGAACGCTCCGACCCGGCGCTCCTCGTCCAGGTGCTGCGCGCGGATGCGACTCTCGAGGCCACCCCCTTTCGCGAGTGGCAGACGGGGCGAGCTCGCTGCATCCGTTTGCTCGAGGCGCAGGTCTTGGGCAACCCGGGCGACTGGCGGATGCTGGCTACGACCGCGAATGGACAGCCAGCCGCGGCCGTTTACCAGCGTGAAATGGACGGCATCCTCCGAGCTCGCGGCATCGTCGCCTTGGCCGTCACCCCGAGCGGAGTTTCACGCGTGGTCGCGTTCCATCACGAGCCCGCCCTGGTTCGAGCCTTCGGCTTCGGCCTTGCGCTGGGCGAGGCTTCAACGTGAGGGAACGCTAGGCAACCGTTCGCGGCGCTTGGGTGGGCTGCGTCGCCGAGAGTAGGTCCTCGAGCAGCTCGCTCGCTGGTCGCGCCGTCGACAGAGGCGCTGACTCGCCCAGGTACGGCCACATGATGTCTCGCACGTCGCGAGGTAGCACCGTATCCAGGTACTCCAGGGCGGTGCCGCGGTACTTCTGGTCCTCGTGGTGGAGAGCCTTGAAGGCCATGCGCAGCGGCTCGCGCTCGAGGATGAGCGAAAGGATCGTGAACATGTGCTCCAGGCTGCGGTCCACGCGGTCGCGCACCAGGCCGTCGACCAGCGCCTGTTGCTCGTCCGGCGAGTCCTCATCGTCCGCTCGCGCCGCCGATTGCTCGGCCAAAGCTCTACCGCTCTCCACCTCGCGGCGGATCGCGGCCATGACGCGCGCCTCGGAGACGACGATCTCGGGGTTCGCGTCCGTGAGCTCGAGCAGGGCGCGTCCGCACTCGTAGCGGACCTCGAAGCGCTCGTCGGCGATGCCGAGCAGCAGGCCGTCTGCGGCGCGCTGCGTTCCGCAGACGGCGAGCACGCGGGGGATGCGCCGCCGAATGACGAAGTCCATTTCCGGATCCAGAAGGGCGTCCAGCAGCTGCCCCGTGAGCCGCGGGGCGCGCGAGCGCAATGCGGCGAGGGCGCGATCGCGGTGCTGGCGCTGACCGAGCAGCAAAATCGCGCAAGCGATGGCGGGACCGCGCGGCTCGAGCTGCTGTAAGCCGCGTTCGACCTGAGCCGCGTCTGGGGCGAGCAGCATGCGCGCCGTCGCGAGCATCGCCTCCGCTTGCGCCGGCCAATCGCGGGTGGCGGCTGGAGCAGGCTCGCCGGCGCCTTCGCGCGATTCACCGATCATCGCGGATAGACCGCCCGGCTGCAGCTCCTCCACGCGCTCGATCAGCTCTTCGCGGTGCCGGTGCCCGTTGCTGTTCGAACGCGAAAGGCGCGCGCTGCGCGCCGCGCGATGGCTGGCGCCCTCGAGCTTCGCCGCGCCCTCGCGCAAACCGGCCTGCAGCGCGTCCACGTATCCCAGATGCAGGCGCCGCGTGACCGGCAAGGTCACCAGCGCGAGCACGACGACCGCGCCCAGCAGCCAGGATGAAGGTCCGTGCGGCGCCACGTGCACCATGACGAGCGCCAAGCCGCTGCCGGCCACCGTTCCGAGCCGGTCGCAGCCGACGTCGATGACGGCCTTCGTGGCCCGCTTGCTCGACTCCGGAATCGGAGTGTAGAGCAGCTCGTAGGCCGAGCGAAAAAGCGTATTTCTCTGCACCGCCTCCGCGCCGCGTAGGAGCGAAGCGCTCGCCAACCCCGGGACCGCGAACCCGAACGCTCCCCCCAAGACGATGACGCCTGGCAAGATCGCGATATTCACGGCGAGGCCGAGCTTCTCGAGCGCTAAGCGACCGAGCGCCATCTGCAGGAACAAGGACGCAATGCCTACGACGAGCCAAAAAAGCGAGAAAAACGACAGCAGCGACTGCCCGCTCGTAAACGATGCGGTCACCTGCACGCTCAGCAGGTAGTCCAGCAGCGCGGAGATGGCGGCTCCCAGCGCCACGAGCAACGCCAGGCTCCGCAGGAATGGCGCGTCACGCAAGGTAGCCAGCGGCGAGGCCATGGCGGCGGCATCGGTGAGTTGATCGGTGGAAGGTGACTCGGCGTCGTGCCGTGCGCGCGTGACCAACGTGCCAACCAGCGCGGCGGCGTTCAGCAGCGCGAGGAGCAACAAGATCGTGAGGGGCTGGATGACGGTGGAAGCGCGCCACGCCGCGAGCCCGCCGAGCACGCCCCCCAGGGTGCCGCCCGCGGCGATCCTGGAAGCGGCGCGCTTCGCGGTGCGAGGGTCGAAGCGCTCGTTGATCAAGGACCAGAAGGTCGAGATCATGATCGGGCTCAGCAGCGCGGTTTGGAAGTAGACGAGCAGGGCGCCGGCTTTAGGGGAGTGACTGGTCAGGAGCCAGTCCGCGAGGAAGCCCACCGCGCTGATACCGAACAACACCGGCATGACTCCCGCCGGAGTCTTGGCCACCATGAGCCGCGACAACCAGTACACACCGGCCACCGAGAGCAGCGCGCCGATGGCCATGGCCACGGGCAAGTTGGAGGTGTGGAAGCTCGAAAGGAACAGCGCGTCGCGCGCGGCCTTGCCGGCGACCTGCTGCGCGATCAGCAAGAGGGACGTCAACGCAGCCGCGTGTGCTCCCCGCACGTCATCCGGCTGCGACTTCATACCAGCCGGCGCCACTTTGCATGGGTCGTGCCGCCCAGCTCGCACTACGGGCGCATCCGCCAGGCCGATTTCGGCGGAGCTGGCGGGCGAAGCTCCCCGCTGTGTCAGATTGCAACGGGACTCTTCTGTGCGTGGCTCAGTGCCGCGCGCCCCTCACCTCACCCAGATGACGAGCCACTTGAGCCAGCGCGGGCGCCAGGCGAGCGTGAACGTCACGAGCAGCGCGGAGCCGGTCAGGAGCATCACCCAAACCAGCGAGGCCATCGTCGCGTGGTCGACGAGCAGGCAGAGCGCGAGGGAGCCGGCGAGCGCCGCCGCGCCGAGCCCCTGCAGCATTCGGGTGCTCGGGCCCGAGGGCCGCGGGCGGCCTCGTGCTTGCTCCCAGTGCGCTGCCTTCGCGAGCGCGAGCCAGCCCATGCCGCAGTAGCCGAAGAGCAGTGCGGCCGCGAACAAGAGAGCCTCAGCCATGGGCCGCCTCCGCGGTGTCGGGAACGGCCGCTGAGCGGTTGCGCGGGAGCATGCCTCCGTCCGGCTGGAGACGCGACAGCCGCCGAGCAGCGAACGCAGCCAGCGCGCCCGTGGCGACGAGCGCCAAGTCCAGCCCCGCGACTGGCCAATAACCTTCGGGGATGGTGCGCCCCCAATGATCGCCAGTGGTGACCCAGTTCAGCAGCACCGCGGACGGTGCGAGCAGCGCCAAGGCCCAGCATTGCTCCTGCCAGGCTTGGCGGCCCTGCGGAGCGATGGCGCTACGCCACCCAGCGTGCGCGAAGGTCAGGAGCCAAGTGAGCCAAAACACGCGTCGCTGCCAATCGTCGCGCGCGGCGAGCTCGGCCGGCAAAACGCGGTTTGCGATGAGGATGGCCACGGTCGCGAGCAGCATGCCGGTCACGGTGGTCACCGCGAGCGCGTCCACCCAGCGTGACCCAGCGATGCCCTGCGCGGCGTGCTTGCGCTTGCGCTTGTTGACGAAGAAGACGAGCCCGGTCGCGATGCAAACGCACCCGGACAGGCCGCCCAGCACGTAGAGCCAGCGCAGCAGCCAATGCTGAAAGTGCTGCAGGTGCAGCCCGGTCAAGAAATCATTGATGCTGGCCACGACGCTGGGCGCCGGCTCTTCGTAGATGACCTTGCCGGTGGTGCCGGCGAAGTGAACGCCCTGGCCAACGAGCGTGACGCGGTCGCTGCCAGCGCGAAAGACGCTCACGTAGCTGCTGGCATCCCCTACGTGATTGACGTACAGGTAGCCGACTTCCCCGGGCATGCCGCGCGCGGCCCAGCGCCGCTTCGCTTCCGTCACCATGGCGTCTACCGACGCGAGCGGCGCGGGCACGCCTGCCGGCGCGAAAGCGAGCCCTTTATCCGCCGCCTCCGCTACCTCGTGCGCGTCGTGCAGTGATTTGAAGGTCGTCTGCGACAGCGGCAAGTAAATACCGGCGAAGATGACCAGGCCGGTGAACGGGAACATGAAGTGAAACGGCAGTGAGAGCACGCCGGTCAAGTTGTGCAGGTCCAGCGTGCTGCGCTGCGAGCTCTTGTCCGGGCGAAACGTGAACAGCTCCCGCACCAGCCTTCGGTGCACGATCACGCCGCTGACGAGGGCTACTAGCATGATGAGGGCGGCCAAGCCGACGACCCAGTAGCCGAGGCCCAACCAATCCAGGTGCAGGCTGAAGTGGAGCGGGTAGAAGAACTCGCTCCCGAGCTTGAGCTGGCCGGAAGGGAGCTCCTTGCCATTGCGCGGGTCGATGGTCGCGCGCCCGTGCACGTGGTCCGCCGGATCCCGCGGGTTGTTGGTCACCGCGAACTCTTTGTAAAGCGCGAGCACGGGGTCCCGGTGCGTCGTGTACGCGCCGTAGTTCATGACTGGCAGCGATGCCTCGAGCGTGCCCACGCGTTCTCGAGCTGCCGCAAGCTCGTCTTCCTCCGGCTGAATGCCTTCGAAGATCGGCGCAAGCATGCGGTCGTACGAGGGCATGACCTGCGGCTCGAAGCGAGACTCGGGGATCGCCCAGCGATCGATCTCGCGATCGAAGACCGACAGGGAGCCGAAGAAGAAGACGACCATCAACACGAAGCCGAACACCATGCCGAACCAGGTGTGGAGCCAGGTCATGGCGAGGCGGAGGGAGTGGAACATGGGGGAGCGCTCCTCGTAGTCAGAGCAGGTTGCGCGTCACTAGCCAGGCGACGCCCGTCATCAGCGCGCCGCCCCCCGCGAGCACGGCCCAGACGCGGGTCAAGCTGGCCGCGACGAACGCCCAGCAGAAGGCGGCCAAGAAGACCAAGAAGGCGAGCAGGAACATCAGCGTCTCTGCCTCGTGGTAGTCGGTTCCGGCCGCGACCCCGAGCGCGATGCCGAGGGACGTAAATCCCCAAACGAACGCGTAGCCGCCCAGCAAGCTAGCGGCGACGCGGGAGACGACGTGGCTGGTAGGGAGAGCGGCGCTGTTCATCCTCGGCCTTTCCGTGCGTCTTTGGTGCCGTACCATGATGGAGTTGATATTGAAAGTCATTTTCATTTACCCCTCGTGGTAGCACGCTGGCGCCGAGCCTCACGTCCGAGGCGCGGCTTCGAAGCTCCGCTAGGTCTGGCTCACTGGAAGGTGCGGAGCTTTTCGCCGGCAGCCGAAAACTCGACCACGCCGTTGTCCCGGCTGCCGTTCACGATGACTCGCCAGATGGGCTCCCGCTTCCCCTGGCCCTCGCGTTCGAGCACGACCACCGCCACTTTGCCTTCTTCCAGCTTCAGCTCCGCGAGAGCCGCCTTGATGACCCGCGGCACGACCGAGAAGTCGATGCTGTCCAGCGAGAAGACGAGCTGGGCGAGTTGCTGCTTGTCGCTGCCGAGCCGAACCGGCTGCGGGCGCTCGACCTGATTGGCCCACAGCTTGTAGCTGTCCACGTGGTCGCGGTTCTTCGGATCCTGCGCCTCGAGCGTCGCGTAGTACTGCATGAGGCTGAGCTGTTTGGCCATGATCGGCTTGCCCAGCACCTTTTCGTAGCGAGCCTTCGCGCGCGTCGCGTCCGCGAAATAGTCCTCTTCCACCAAGGCCGCGGCGGGCGCCTCGGCCGTGCTCTCCGCGGCGGGGGTGGAGACCGGCGAAGGCGACGAGACGAGGCTAGGCGGCGGAGCAGTGACGGCCCGCGACGTGACCACGCCCACCACCACCGCCGCTACCGCGGCGCCAACACCGATGAGCGCGCCAATGAGCGCTATGGCTCCGGAGCACCCCCCCAACAAGCCGACCGCGCGCGGCACGTGGATGACGGGCAGAGCGTGCTGGTGGACGTAGGCGGTGACGGGCCGCTTCTGCGTTTGGACGAACGAGCTGGCTCCGCAGAACTGACAGGTCACGAACTCCCGATCGGGATCCAGCTGCACGTTCGCGCCGCACTTGGGACAGGTTGCCGGAACGAGCTTCGCCACGCTGGGAGCGTAGTATATAGCCCTGACGCATGTCCTCCGACGAAATGAAACGCCAGGCTGCGCGAGCGGCGCTTCGACACCTCCCCGAGGCCGGGGTCTTGGGTCTCGGCACCGGCTCGACGACGCGCTTCTTCATCGAGGCGGTCGGGGAGCTCGTGCGCGGGGGGCGGGCATATCAGGGCGTGCCTACGAGCATCGACAGCCGAAGGCTGGCGGAGTCGTGCGGCATCCCGCTCCTCGCGGACGACGGGCCGTGGCAAATCGAGGTGTGCGTGGACGGCGCGGACGAGGTGAGCCCGTCCCTGGACCTCATCAAAGGCGGGGGCGGGGCGCACACCCGCGAGAAGGTCGTGAGCAACGCCGCCAAACGCAACATCATCATCGTGGACGCCACGAAGCTCGTCGCGCGGCTCGGGCAAACCCGCAAGGTGCCGCTGGAGGTGCTGAGCTTCGGCTACCAGACCACGCTCGCTGCGCTCCGCGCCTTCGGAGCGCCGGAGCTGCGCCTGGTCAACGGCGCCCCACTGCGCAGCGACGCAGGCAACTTCATCGTGGACTTGGCCACGGGCGAGCTGGCGGAGCCGGCCCAGCTGGACCAAGCGCTGCATGCGCTGCCCGGCATCGTGGAAACGGGCCTGTTCCTCGGCCGTGCGGACGTGGTCGTCGTGGCGGGAGCGGACGGCATCCGCGAGCTGGTACGGGGTCGCTAGAACTGAGCTAAGCTCTGCCTCATGTTGCGGCTTCGGTCGATGGGAGCAGTGGCGCTCGGCGTGTCGTGCATGGCTCTACTTCCGCGCCAGGCTCAGCCCGCGCCGCCCAACGCGCCGACGGCGCCTTCCGCTGTCCCCACTGGGCAAAAGGTGACGACGACCGCGCCTCGACCCGCGGGGCAGACGCCGGCGCCAGCTCCGGCGACGCCTCCCGCCGCGAGCGCGGCGACGCCGCCAGCTCCGGCCAATACGGTGGAGGGAGCCCGCCAGGGCGTGGTGGTCGTTCAGCGCCAAGGGAAGCCGCTCGCGCTCGGCGTCGTTTTGGAGGCAGACGGTCGCATCTTGACCGCGCTGTCTCCGCTCACGAGCGGTAACTTTTTGAACGCCCGCTACGCGGACGGCAGCGTCGCGCCGCTGAAGCTCGTTCACAGCGACCGAGCCTGGGACCTCGCGCTGCTCGCGCCAGCACCCGCGGCGGGCCAAACGCCTCGCAAGGCCGGGCTGCGCGCGGCGCGGACGCCGAGCTTCGTAGGGCTGCAAGCCTTCACGCTGGCTCCCCCGACGACGATCACGGCCGCGCCGCAAGCGCTCAAGCTCTCGCCGGGCTTGCTCGGGGGGGACGCCGCGTCGCTCGCGGGCGCGTACGAGCTGGGGACCAAGCCGGCGTTCGTCGGGGGCCCGGTCGTGAACGCAGAGGGCGAGGTCGTCGCGCTCGTCGCGCGCGCTTGCCCCACTCCGAGCAACGCCGCCTGCGTGCCCTCGCCCTACGGAGCCCCGATTTCCGCGCTCAAACAGTTCTTGCAGCGCGTGCCGGCGGAAGCAACGTGGCTGGGCGTGGACGCCGCCACTGAAGACGCAGGTGGGGTGCGCGGGGTGCGCGTCGTCTCGGTGGTGCCGAACGGTCCCGCGAGCGTCGCTGGCCTCCGTCCCGGCCGGGACGCGGCCCAAGCGGACATCATCGTCGCGGTGGACGGCTCTCCCGTCACGACGCCGAGCGCCTTGAACGAGGCGGTACGCGCCCGCACCGCGACGGACCAGGTGGAGCTCTTGCTGTTCGGCATGGGTCGCTACCGCACCGTGAGCGTGAAGCCGCGACCCGCGCCTCAGCTCACGGTGCCGCCCGCGTTCACGCCCAAGCCGCCGCCTGCGCCCACGCCGAACCCCTACCGCTAATTCTTCTTCGAGTAGCTCTGCTGCTGCTGCAGCTGTTGCTGCTGCCTTTGCTGCTCACGCGCGGCAGCGGCGGCCGCGAGCACCACGTACCCGGTCGTAGAGGCTGCGGCGGCCTCCTCCGAAAGCGAGGCACCGGCCGGCGCCGATTCACTCGTTTTGATGGGCGCGCCCTGGACGTTGACCGGCTGGCACACGCAGCCGGGGAGCGAGTCACCGACGAGCACCAGCGCCGCCATGCGCATGTTCAGATCCTCGCAGCTCTTCACGCACGCCGAAGGTCCTTGCCCGCGGGCCTCGAGCTCGCTCGCCTTCATGTACCCGGGCGTACACCCGAGCGCCGTCAGGGCCGTCACCACCCCGATCCCGAACCAACTCCGACTGCTCATCTCTGAAACCTCCGCCGCGGAAGGTAACCGGTATCGATTGGCCGGTGTCGCGCGGCGCCGGCAGCTATCGCAAATGCCGGCGTCGTCGCGCTCCGGCCGGCGGGCTCGAATAAATCGTAGCTGACGCTCCCCTCTCGGTGGGGTTTGCATTGACAGAACCCGGCGATATCGAGGAGGATTTCGGGCTTCCGGGCGGCCATTCTGCCTGGACCCCCCTCACGAGTGTCACGGCCCCTTCGCATCGAGGTAGCCGGCCAAACCGACGTCGGCCGTAAGCGCGCTCACAACGAGGACAATTTCGCCATCATGGCGGAGTATGGCCTCTACGTGGTGGCGGACGGCATGGGCGGTCACGCCAGCGGAGAGATCGCCTCGAAGATGGCGGTCGATACATTGCATGAGTTTTTCGCGGCCACCGCGGACGACCCAGAGCGGACGTGGCCCTACAAGATGGACCGCGCGAAAGGTTACGAGGAGAACCGGCTCATCACCGGGATCAAGCTCTGTAACCTGCGCATCTACGAGGCCGCGCAGCGCAACAGCAAGCAGCGCGGCATGGGGACGACCATCTGCACGCTCTTCGCGGTGGAGGACGGCGTCTACATCGCCCACGTCGGCGACAGCCGCGTGTACCGCATCCGCAACGAGCAGATCGAGCAGCTGACGGAGGACCACTCCCTGCTGAACGATTACAAGAAGATGAAGAAGCTCACGGAGGAAGAGATCGCCAACTTCCCCCACAAGAACGTGATCGTGCGCGCCTTGGGCATGAAGGACACCGTCAAGGTGGACACTCGCTTCGAGGCCCCGCGCGCGGGGGACGCCATGGTCCTCTGCTCGGACGGCCTGTGCGGCCCGGTGACGGACGAGCGCATGCTCGAGATCGTGCTGGGCGCGCCGGACTTGCCCACGGCTTCGCACCGGCTGATCGAAGCCGCCAACGAGAACGGCGGCCCCGACAACATCACCTGCGTCATCGCTCGCTGGATCGAGTAGCGCCAGGCTCGCCATGCTGCCGCTGCAGACGGTCGCCACGGCGCAGGTGGGCGACCGCGCGTTCGTGCTCGCGCGGCGCGGTCGAGAATGGCTGGTGCGGGTGGGCGGCCACGTGCTCATGTCCAGCCGGGCTCACGGCTCGGAGGAGTCGCTCGCCACGGAGGCGCTGTCGCGAGTCACGGAGCCGCGTGACGTGCTCATCGGCGGCTTGGGCCTCGGCTTTACCCTGCGCGCGGTGCTCGACCGGGTGGGGGAGCGGACGCGCGTGCACGTGGCGGAGCTGGTGCCGGAGCTCGTCGAGTGGAACCGGGTGCACCTCGCGGAGCTGCACGGCGACGCGCTGAGCGACGCGCGTGCTCAGGTTCACGTCGGCGACGTGGGGCGCCTGCTTCGGCGCTCGCCGGCGAGCTTCGACGCGCTGATGCTGGACGTCGACAACGGACCGGCGGCGTTGTCACACGACGACAATCGCGAGCTGTATACGGAGGCGGGCGCGCGCGCGTGCCACGAAGCGCTGCGCCCCGGGGGCGTGCTCGCGGTGTGGTCTGCGGGGCCGAGCGAGAGCTACGAGCGGCAGCTGTCACGCAGCGGCTTCGAGGCGCGCTCCGTCCGCGTCGCGGCCGCGCCGCAGAGCGGGACGCGGCACGTCATTTTCGTGGCTCAGCGGAGGTGATCTGCGAGCGGCATGTGCTGCTCGCGGATTGCGTCGCGCACCAGACCCGCCACGACCTCGGCCCCCGCCGGGTTGGTGTGGGTGCGGTCCGTGCCAAGCGCGAAGTATTGCTTCCAATCGACGGTTTGAAGCCAGTTCCAGGTCTTGGTCGTCAAATCGATCAGGGGCACGTTCTGGCTTGCGGCCACCTCCTTGATGATGGCGGGGAGGTCCGCACCCGCTGAGCTCTGGTGCTCGTTCTCGAGCGTGTAACCCACGCGCGAGATGGGGGTGCACAGCGCGATGTTCACGCCGGCCGCCTTGGCCTGGGTGACGTAGGCGGTCATGTTGCTCCGGAACGCCGCGGTCGTGATGTTCTTGTCGTTGTGGCCCACCTGAACCAGGACCCAGTCCCCCGGATGCCAGCCTGCTTTGATGGCGCCCCACATTCTGGCGCTACCTAGAACGGTCGCGGAGCTCTCGCCGGAATCCGCGTAGTTCGCGACGGAGACCGAGTCGTCGAAGAATTGCGGCACGTGCTGCCCCCACCCGGCGAAGCTCGTGTCCGTCTGGTCGCAGACGGTCGAGTCCCCCGCGATCCAGACCTTCGGCTTCGGGCTCAGGGGTTTGACGCACACCGCGGACAGCGCGGGCGCGCTTCCGCGCAAGTACAGCTGCAGCCCCGGCTTGCCCTTGGGCACATCCTGAACGGGCTGGCCCTCAGGCTCGCGAACGTTCACGCCGAAGGCCAGCCGGCGCGTCTCCCCCGCCCCGAGCTCTACGTTGCCGAGCACGCGGCGGGAAGTCTCGGCCTCGATGAAGGTCTTGCTCGCGGCGGGGCCGCCCAGCTCCACCGTAACCAGGTAATCGCCCGGGGCGCCGCCGAAGTCGCACGTGATCGGAGAAGACCCGCTGCAGCGGGCTCTTTCGTTCGTGGCGCAAGCGGGCACCTCGGGCCCACCGCCGGAGCCTCCGCTTGCCGTGCCGCCCGTCGCCGCAACTCCGCCCGCACCTCCGGTGCCGCCGGAGGAGGAGGAAGTCCCCGCGCTGCCGCTCGTCGCTCCACCGCCACCGACGGGCGGCGTCCCGGCAGCGGCTGCTCCGCCGCCGCCCGCGCTGGTCGCCGAGCCGCTGACCCCGCCCGTAGAAGTGGAGCCTCCAGGGCTTGCCGCCGAGCCGCCCGTCCCACCGCTGCTCGGCGGCGTGGGCTCCTCCCCCACTTCCGAGGAGCATGCCATCGTGAGAGCGACCAGGAGCAAGTAGCGCACGCCCTTACTAGGGGCCGTCACCGAGCGGACCTTGCTAGCGCGCGGTCCAGAAGTCCTGAATCATCCAAACCTGGCCGCCCGGAGTGGTGTAGAGGCCGCACGCGGTGTGGGTCGAATCACCGGTCATGTTGTCGTAGTGGCCGCCGCCTGGCCCCTCCGCCCACATCGCGTCCAAACACCCGCCGAGCGCCGCTTCTACGCTGGGATAGCCGGGGCACTCGTTCTGCGCGACTCCGCGCCACCCCTTCACCTGGTCCAGGCAGGCGTCGAAGGAGCCGTGCGCCTTGCCACTTTCCGAGTCCGAGCGGGCCTGGCCGTCCACGCACGCCTCCGCGGAGGCCAGGCGCGCAATAGGGCCGAGCCCGATGGTGGCGCGTAGCTCGTTGGTCCGCTCCACGCAGCGCTCACGCGCATCGCCGTACTGGTCCTGAACGCCGTCGTCCTGGTCGTCGTCGTTGCTGCTGCAACCGATTGCGAGAGCGAGGGACAAGACGATCGCCGCGTAGCGCATCTCGGTAGACTCCCACGAGCCGCCGCCGAGCGCGGCTCGTGGAGCGAAATGGGTCGCACCTCCGCCCAGGTGGTGAGCCGCGACCTTCAGTCTGCGGGTGCAGCGCCGTAAATCGGCACGCCCGGCGAGGTGCCGGCTTCGTTGTTGCCGAAGCCGCCCGGAGGGGCTCCGTACACGGGACCTGCCGTACCGGTCCCGCCTTGCGGTTGGCCCGCAACGTTGTCGTTGCCGCTTCCGCCCGGAGGGGCTCCGTACACGGGACCTGCCGTACCGGTGCCGCCCTGCGCTTGCCCCGCGACGCTCGAGGAGCCGGACGACGAGGTTCCGGCGTCCGCGCTGCCGCCGCTGTTGGACCCGGCCGAGCTGCCGCCGGCGCTGGTGCCGCCTCCGCCCTCTTTGCCGGTCTGCGATTCGCCACCACACGCCGCCAGCGCCGCGGCGCTCACCAACGTCGCGCCGAACGCGAACGTCGCCGCGCGGCCGAGCCGGGTGCGCGGCAGCTCAGCCGGCGCGACGTGGCCCAGCGACAGCGCGCGGCTGCAAAACGGGCAGCTGCTCTCGCTCTGCCGAACATGGCGACTGCAGGCGGGACAAGGAACGAGCTGGGTCATGGGGGGATTGTGCTTCATAGCGAGCCGTCTCCGCCAGGAGGGCCGCCGTACACGGCGAAGGCTTGGCCGCCTGCGCCGCGAGATTCCGCTGGGGGCGCGCCGCTTTGGCCTCCTTCGGCCGCAGGCGCCCCGGCTTGACCACCCTGCCCGCTAGCCCCCGGTTCGGGGACTTCATTCGAGCTTCCGCCCAGTGGAGCGCCATAGATGGGGACGACGGCTCCTGGATCCGGCTCGTCGTCCTCGCAGGCCACGAGCGCGGTGGCTCCCAAGACGCTGGCGCCGAACGCAAGCGTGGCCGCGCGGCTCAGCCGCCCACTCGGCATCGGACGCCGCGGCGGCGCCGTGACCGGCAGTGATCGTTCGCAGAACGGGCACGCGCTTTCCCCCACGCGCACGTGCCGACTGCAGCTCGGACAAGGCTCCAAACGACTCATAGCTTTTCCTCCCGAATCTCGAACACACCATGATCGAAGGGCGCGCCAGGGGCGCCCTCCACCCGCGTTACCACCTCGCGCACACCGCGGCGCTCCATCTCGAGCGCGCGGTGATGACAGTACGGATTGTTCCCGGCGCGGCCGAAAAAGACGAAGCTCGTCCACGTGCACCCCGCGCGACACTCGTCTGCGTAGTAGCAGGTGCGACAGTAGCCCCACAGATCGTCCACCGTGCGATCGCGCGTGTAACGAAGCGGCGCGGACCGCTCCCAGATGTCTTTCAACGAGGCGTCTCGGATGTTGCCGCCCGTCCACGCCTCCGTTGGTAAGGAGGGGCAGCCTTTGATCGCGCCGTCCGCCTCGATACCGAGGGTGGAGCGACCGGCGCCGCACGAAGCCATGTGGCCGCGAGGCATCGTCCCTTTGAGAACGGACTCGTACGGCCCGAAGTAACCGATGTTGTTCCCCGGCCAAATGCGGACCCGCAGCTCGTCCGCCCGCTTCTTGAGCTGCCCCAGGAGCGGGAACAGCTGCAGCATTTCGTACGGCTGAAAGAGCACCTCCGGCTCGTCCGCAGCGCGGCCCATCGGCACCGTCAATTGAAGCTGCCAGCTGTGGCCGCCGTGCGCAGCGAGCTCTTCCAGCAGCTCCGGCAGCTCCGGCAGCGTGAGTCGGTTGATCTGGGTGTTGGTCGACACCTTCACGCCCGCCTCACGCATGAGATCCATGGCCCGGAACGCGCTCTGGTACGAGCCCTTCACGCCGCGCAAACGGTCGTGAGTCGCCTCGTTGCCGTCGATCGAAACGCTCACGCTCTCCAGGCCTGCCGCTTTGGCCGCGCGCGCCTTCTCCACCGTGATACCGCGCCCACCCGTCGTCATGGTGCACGACATGCCTTGCGCGCGGATCTCCCGCACGATGTCGGTCCAATCTTCGCGCAGGTAGGCCTCGCCGCCGATCAGCGTTACCTCCATCACCCCCAGCGCGGCCATTTGGCGTACCAAGTCCAAGCACTCCGCGGTGGAGAGCTCGTCCGAGCGCGCGTGCCCGGCGCGTGAGCCGCAATGACGGCACGCGAGATCGCACTGCAACGTGATCTCCCAAACCGCGTAAATGGGTCGCGCTTGCTCGTCGCGAGGCCGCACCGTCTCCGCGAGCGGCAACCGGCGGCGCGCGGCCGGAGCCGTGGGCGCGATGGGCAAGCCGCGAGGCCGCGGCCGCAGCAGCTCCACCGCGCGCTCCTCCGGGCTCAAGACGTCCGGTCCCTTCACCATGCCGGAAGCGTTACAGATCGGCAGCGACCGTTCAATGCAGACGGCCGAAAATGCGCCGGCGCACTGGCTTCTACGGCCCGACTCCTACCGAGAGCGCGCGAGACGACGGCGGGCGAGTACCAACCAGCCGAGCGCGATGATTCCAGCTGCGCTCGGCGCGCCCTGCGCCGGGGACGAAAGCGCGCAGCTCTTCGACGTGCGGCTATCAGTGCCCTCTCCGGGCTCCGGGGTTCGCTCACCGCCCGGCGGAATGTCGACGAACCCAGAATCCACCGGCTCGGGCGGCGCCACGTCCGTCCGCTCGAACACGGCCACCGGGTGGATCCGCGTCTCCACCTCCCCCGTGACGCACAGGCTTTCTTCGTCCACGAGGGCGGTGCCGGCGTAATCCAGCACCTGCACCCTCAGGCACTCCCCGACCCCTCGCGGCAACGGCAGCTCGCTGCGATCCCGGGAACCCAGCTGCTGCTCGCTCGGTAAGAAGACGTCTTCGATGAGCTCGCCGCTCAGCGAGTCCAGCGCGGTGACGGAAACCAGCAAGCGACTGGCAGGTAAGGACGTCACGACCACCTCCGCCACGCGCGTGAACGGGCGACCCTCGAGCGGGCCGCTGTAGCAGTCTCCAAAGCCCAGCGATTGCTCCGGCACCGCGCGCGCGACGACGGAGATGGTAACGGTCGCGTCGACGCGTGGAGTAACCGCCGAAACGTGAAAGGGTCTGACGAGCGCCCCATCTGCCGTCTGGAGCACGTAGTCTCGATTTTCGATGAGCGGCCGCGCTGGATGAAAGAAAGCCCAGCGCGAGTCCAGAGGAGTGAAGGACTCGAACGCGGCCCCCGGCACCAAGTTCACGTTGGGCGTGTCCACCCCGCTGATGAACGCGGGCTCCTCATCCCGCGTCCTGAACAACAGCGCCGAGTCACCGCCGAGCACGGCGCCGACCGCGGGCGAAAGGACGGCGTCAGGTGTGAGCGCCTTGACGGGTGTGCAAGCGGGCGACCGCCGCGCAGCGCAGAGGGTAGCCAGACTCAGCAGAACCACCACTCCACCGCGAAGCCAGTCACCGTTCATGACACCGCTCCTTCCAACCCGCGCTCAGCGTAGCACGACCTCAGCGCCTCCCTTTGTTCTTGAGCTGCACCCGCACCGCGCGCGAAAGGGCTTTGCTGCGCGCCGCGAGCTCGGTCCGGAGCCGCACGTCCACACGCGCTTGCTGGAAAAGGCGTTCTTTTTCCAGCTTGTGCGCGTGCTCGAGCCGCTCCGCGGCTAGCGTTCCGGCCTGGATCGCGGCTACCACCGCGCACCCCGGCTCGGTTCGATGAGAGCAGTCGCGAAATTGGCAGGTCTCCGCCAAGCGCTCGATGTCCTCGAAGCCGCCCACCTCGGAATCCGCGTCGGCCCAGAGCGACAGCTCGCGCATGCCGGGCGTGTCGATCAAGAGCGCGCCGCTCTCCAGCTCGAGGAGTTGGCGCTCGGTGGTGGTGTGCCGGCCGCGCGAATCGTCCGTGCGCTCCGCGGACGTTCGCTGCCGCTGTTCACCCAACAGCGCGTTGACGAGGGTGGACTTTCCCACGCCGGACGAGCCGAGCAGGACCGCACTGGTACCGACCGGAAGCTCGGCGCGCAGCTCGTCCAGCCCTTGGCCCGTGTGCGCGCTCACCAGGAGGAGCCGCGCCTGGAGCGAATCCAGAGCCCGCAGCGCTTCCTCCGCCTCTTCCACGGAAACGACGTCCGCCTTGTTGACCAGCACGAGCGCCGGAACGTTGCTGCCCTGCGCGGTCATCAAGTAGCGCTCGATGCGGCGCGGATTGAGCGCCCGGCGGCGCGTGTGCTCGTCACCGCCACTGAGAGCGGCGACCACGCAGCACAAGTCCACGTTGGCGGCCAGGTTCTGCGCGCGCGACGTACCGTCAACCACCGAACGGCGCAGCACGCTTTGCCGCTCCAACACCGCTACCACGCGCCCCACCGGCTCGGCCGGCTCGACCACGACCCAATCTCCGACGGTCGGGCGATCATCCTCGGCCAGTCGGTGCTCCAAGCGGCCGCTCAGCGACGCGCGCAAAAGCCCGGCGCGGGTCAGGACCTCGTACTGGCCGCGCCTCTCACAGGCGACGCGCCCCAAGTGCCCCTCGCCCTCGAGCGCATGGAGCTGTTGCATGAAAAACGGAGACAAACCGAGCTTGATCAGCTCGGGACAAATCGATTCGAACATCGGGAAAACCCCTGGAAAACGCTATGCACTTCGGCCGCGACGCGCGCGGCTCGGTGAAATTGACGACGAAGCCTCGGCGCTCACGCGAATGCGAAACGGCCGGAGGTGGTGGTCAGATGCGCCCGCAGAAAGAGCGGACGACGGCTTGGGCAAGGTCGGTCATGGAGGGCTCCTTTCTGCGATGAGGGTACGTCCGAAAACTCGGAACGGGGGGCAGGATGTCACGCCTTTGGCAACGCTGCAAGAGCGCGGTGCGCCTCCAGCGCGGGGTCCGGCAACGTGGCCAGCTGCTGCGGCCGATAGCCAGTCGCCACATCCGTGACCGTCACGCGCTTTTCCGCGCTCGTGAAAGAGACCCGGAAATCTTTGAGCGCGAGCACGGCGCCGCGGTCCGTCTTCTTGATTCGCCGGTACGGGTGCGGCTCCGGCCCGAGCTCGAGGACCTGACGAATCGCCCCCTCTAGCTCGAGCCCAAAGGTTTGCAGCAGCGCCAACTGCGTGACCGCTCGCGCCGCAAACTCCACGACGAAGCCGGGCTTGGGGTCGCGCGCTTCCTCCAGCCAGCCGTGATCGGCGTCCCCCCGCGAATCCGCGTAAGGAATGTAGGGCTTGATGTCGAGGACGGGCGTTCCGTCCAGCAAATCCAAGCCCTCCACCGAGAGCACGAGGCCCTCGATCGCTTTCAGCTCCACCAGGCTCATGCCAATCGGATTGGGGCGATGCGGCGAGCGCGTCGCGAACACGCCGCGGCGCTTGTCGCTGCGCGGCGGCAACACCTTGGGGCGCCACCCTTCTGCCTGGTCGAACCAAAACAGCAGCCAGATGTATCGAAAGGTCGCCAGGTCCTCCAGGGCGTGCTCGAAGTCACACCCGGCAGAGAGCTCCACCGTGCCCGCGGCCGCTTGGGGCGTGTTCGGCTGGCGCGGCGCCTGCACCTTCTCTTTGAAGGGTGAGCGCACGACGCCGATGGGCTTCACCACCAGCTGCTTCTCGGCCGTCGCTGCCGTCACCTTCGTCATTGGCGTGGGCTGATGATTTGCACCGGCTGGGGCTCGTTCTCCACCGGAACCGGCTCGCCGGAGAGAGGCGCCAGCAGCGCGTAGATGAGGCCGAGCACCGCGAGCATGATCAAGCTGGTGATGAGGTAAGTGTTGATGGGCGGGTGACGGCTCGTGGACCAGCCGTCTTCGTAGAATTTGCCGCCGCTGCGCTCGCGCAGTTTCTTCTGAAAACCCGCCAACACGTCGGGCGGCGCCTGCTCCGTCTGCGTCCCCTTGAGCGCCGACAAAAGATCCGCGCCGAGCTCCTCTTTCTCGTCGGCCTCGCTCATCTCGTCTTGTCTCCCATTCTGCGCTCGACGGCTTGCTTGAGCATTGCCCGCGCGCGGTGCAGCCGGCTCTTTACCGTGCCGTCGGGCAAGCCGGTCACTTCACACAGCTCGTCGTAGCTCAGGTCTTCCACGTCCCGGAGCACCAGCACCTCGCGAAAATCTGGTTCGAGCTCCATGATGCAGATCTGGACGACCCGCTCCAGCTGCATCCCCTCCACCAGCTGGTCCGGCCGCGCGATGTCGCCAGAGGTGACTCCGCTGCCCGAGGTCATGGGCGAGCGGTCCGCCAACGCTTCGTACTCGTCTTGCGCCTCGGTCCGGCGGCGCTTCAAGTACTTCATCCGGTTCTTACAGAGGTTGACCGCGATGCGATAAACCCACGTGCTCAGCTTGGAGTCGCCGCGGAAGGTGCTCACCGCCTTGAACACCTGCACGAACACCTCTTGAGCCATGTCCTCGGCTTCGTCGCGCCGGCCCAGCATGCGCAGCAAAATCCGGAACACCCGCTCCTGGTAGAGCACCACGAGCTCGTTGAACGCCCGCTCGTCCCGCGACGCGAGCCGCGCGATGAACCGCGCCTCTTCCTTGTCCTCGAGCTCCATCGTGGGCTGAACTGCGACCGTACCACCCCCAGACAGCCAAACGGCCGGCAGGTTCCCGCCCTCGCAAAAACCGGCCAGAAAGGCTGATTCGGCCCGCTGTTATGGCACCATGCAACCCCTCCACCCATCTCCCGCTTGACGGGGCCGCTGAACGTTGTACGCATGCGGCCCCGCTTACCCTTCCGGTGTCGTCTAAAGGCAGGACAAGGGACTTTGAATCCCTGAATCGTGGTTCGAATCCATGCACCGGAACCACCTCTTCTCTCTCTCGTTAGGGGCTCGTTAGGGGCTCGTTAGGGGCTGCCACCACGCAGCCCCACTCGCAGAAGCTCACGTAGCGACCCCAGGCCTCGCTGCCTGCCTCAAGGGAGAGCACGGGCGGAGTCACTTTCGAACGCCTGAGCGAGCTGCCCAACGCTCCCGCGGCTCGCGCTGACGCAGGGGGCCGTGTTCCGCGGCCGTCTTTTCTAGAAGGTGTGGGTGACCGTCGGGTCATCTGGTGGGGGCGCGGGAACCCTGTCAGCTTGGACTTCGGAAGGTCGCCATGAACGCGCAGGTCTTGATCGACTCGATAGTGCGGCAGGTCACGGTGCTGATCGCACAGCTCGCGACGTCGGGCGGTATTCGGGCGCCGCTGTCGCATGTCGCCAACCAGGTCTTCTTGGATTTGGCGCGCGAGCTGGAAGAGCAGGGCTTGAGCCGCAAAGTGAGCGCGGACATGTTCGGGATGGCGCTGCGCGCGTACATCCGCAAGGTGCGCCGCCTCAGCGAGGCGGAAACGGAGAAAGGGCGCACGTTGTGGCAAGCCCTGCTGGATTTCGTACGGGCGGAGGGGCTGGTGACGCGAGAGCGCGTCCTGGAGAGGTTCGCCGCGGACGGCGAGCTCCAAGTCACCGCGCTGCTCCACGACCTCACCGAGAGCGGCTTGGTTTTCGGCTCTGGCTCTGGCAAGCGCGCTGTCTACCGCGTCGCTAGCGACGACGAGCTGGACCGCGTGGCGCAGCTCTCAGATTCCAGCGGCGCGGACGAGCTGGCTTGGGTGCTGGTCTACCGCGAGGGGCCGCTCGCGGCAGCGAGGCTGGGGGAGCTCCTGCGGCGGTCGCCGGAAACGACGGCCCAGCTGATAGACAGATTGGTGGCGGACGGACGCGTGCAGGTCAACGCGGACGGAACCCTGAGCGCGCGTGAGTTCGTCCTGCCACTCGGCTCACCCGCCGGCTGGGAAGCCGCGGTGTTCGATCACGTGCAGGCGATGGTGCAAACGATCTGCCAGCGGCTTCAGCAGGCGAGCACGGACGCGTCGCCTCTCCCGGTGGGAGGCAGCACCTACAGCTTCGACGTGTGGCCCGGACATCCGCTAGAGGCGGAGACGAAGGCGCAGCTCGCCGAGCTCCGCCAACGGCTCGGGGACTTACGGCAGCGGGTGGACGAGCACAACCGTGCGCACGGCGTCATGCCGACGCACGAGCAAGTGGTCACGTATGTGGGGCAGTGCATTTTGCAACGTAACAGCGAGGGAGAAGCAGATGACGAATTTGCACGGTAATCAGGGAATCAAAGCCGGCGCCAAGCGCTCGAAGTGGGGATACGCGCTGGCGCTGCTGTGGCTCGCGGCATGCGGCGGAGTCGTCGGTCAGCCCAGCGTCGGGGGCGAGTCGCACTTCTTGCGTCGCTGCGGGGACGGCTGCGGCCGCGGGCTCGAGTGCGTTGCGGACGTGTGCACGCGCGGCTGCCGCATCGAGGGAGGGAAGTGCTCGGACCTTGCCGAGCACGCGACGTGCACCAACACCAGCCTCGAGCCAGGTGCGCTCGCCATCTGCGATGTCGCGTGCGGAGGCTCCGCGGATTGCCGCCGGCTCGGGCTGGATTTCGAGTGCGCGGCCGGCTACTGCCGCGGCCCGAGCCTCACGGAGCCAAGCGCCGGGGGCAGTGGCTCAGGCGCCGCTAGCGGCGCCGGGAGTGGAGGATCGACGGTAGGTGGCGGGGGCGCCACGAGCACCGGCGGCGGCGGAACGAGTAGCGGCAGCGGCGGCGGGGGCGGCGGGGGCCCCGTGCTGGTGCCGGCAACTCGCTGTCTCTTGCCGTTCGAGGCAGGAAACTGCGACGCCAACTTCCAGGTGTTCGCCTTCATTGAAGGACAGTGCGTCCCGGCGACGTACGGCGGCTGCGGCGGCAACGACAATCGCTTCGCGACGGTGGAAGAATGCATCGACTCGTGCGAAGGGCGGCCCTCCGTCAATCCGTGCTCGGACGGGCGAGTCGCGAAGGAAATCTGCGTGCAGTGCGGCAACGCCGGGGGTTGCGCCAGAACCGAGATTCTCTGCTCCGTGCCGTGCGACGCGGCACTGCCAGATGAGTGCGCTGCGCCCCTGACTTGCATCAGCGGCTACTGCCAAGCCGGGCCCTGCCTCTAGCCGCGCTGTGCGCGTGGATTGCGCGCTGCTTTCGCTAGCATCGACCTGGCTCCAGCTTCGGCTCGGAGCCAGGTCGAGCTTTCGTGGCCGGCACCGGAGGTCTTGCGACTCCCCAGCTGCGGCCGCTACCGCGCGAGGCGGCGCTGCTTCAAGGCACGTACTTGAGCAGCAGACCGTTCAGCCCACCTTCGGCAGGGGAGTAGACGCCGGTGGCGCCGATCAGCAAGTTGCCTTGCAAGTCGAAAGCAGCAGCTTCGCCGCGAACGTCTACCGCGCTTTCTGGCTTTTGGGTGGACAGCAAGGTGCCATTCTGTGCGAAAACCTGCACCAACAGGTCGCCATTGGCGCCGACGCGCGTCGAGCCGGTCACCGCGATCGTATCGCCGGCGGCTACCGCGAAGCCAGAGTCCGTGCCGCCGCCGTCGTAGACCTGCTCCCAATGGGTGGCGCCAATTGGCGTTAGCCGTTGTACCAAAAGGTCCAAGTTGGGTCCGACTCCCCGACTGCCGACGATCACGATGTTGTCGTTGGAGTCTACCGCCACGTCCTGCAAGTCAGAGATGCTGCCGGTCGTGTCGACTCGGCGCCAAAGCTCATTGCCCGCTCCGTCGAGCTTCGCGCTGAAGCGCCCGACCATGGAAACCGACTACGATGACGTTACCGGAAGAGTCCGTCGATACGCCATTGACGACGCCCGAGGATGAGACACCACTCCCTATCGTCAGCGACTTGGTCCACAGGACGTTTCCCGCTGGGTCGAACTTGCGAATGATCGGGTACTCGACGTCGCCCAGATCGAAGTTCGTGGAGCTGCCGACGAAGAAGACGTTGCCGGTTGGGTCCACGGCTACGTCCCTCCCCGCTCCCCAGGAGCCGGTGTCCCAGCGACTCTCCCAGATGAGGGCGCCGCTGGAGCTCAACTTGGCGGTGAAAAGGTCGATACTGCCAGCGTTGTAGTAAGACCCAGCAACCACGAGCTCCCCCGTGGGCGTCATGGCGATCCCTCGCCCGTCCATCGAATCTGAGTAGTCGAATAGTCGACTCCATAGGGGAGCTCCGCTGGGGTCGAACTTTCGGACCGCAATGTTTCTCACGGTCTCGAACGCTTCTACCTCTCCGATCGTGTAAACGTTTCCGCTAGCGTCCGTCACCACGTCCCGCACCGTATCGATAGGGCTGTCGTCGATCGTGCGCAGCCATGTCGCCCCGCCGGAGCACACGGCGGGCGCGCAGCCGCACGTTTCAGGATCACCTGCCGTCGTGGGGCACCGGTCCAAGTTGTCGGCCAGCCCGTCCGCATCCGTGTCTGGAGCGGTGGGTAGCACGATCGTGCGCACCCAAGACTGCGGGGAGACTTGGCCGAGCTCGAGCTGGTGGGCCACTCCCCCCTTCAGACGCCTGAAGACGTACCCTGCGCGGAGCTTGGGGCAGGTGGTGCCGATCATCGATTGCGAGGTTTCGTCCGTGATTGGATAGCCGCACGCGTTTCGAACTTGGCCATCGGCGTTGAGCACGCCCACCGGCGCGCCGGGAGTACCCGTATAAACGACGTAGTCTGCAGTGTACGGCGGAGCAAAGCCAACGGACCCTTCTCTCGTATTCCCCACCGAGCTGAGGCGAACGCCGTAAGACGCTCCGCCACCGATGGGGGGCGAGGCGCCGCCGAAAGGGGACGCCGTGATGGCAGTGGTCGGTTCGGCGGCGCTACAGGCCGGGGCTAGCGTGGCGAGCAGGTCTGCGTTTTGCCCGCATTGCACTGCCGAAGCCGCGATAGCGCCGGCTTCGCGACGCAAGGCCACCATCACCCGCACATAGGAGGAGCTCGACGACGAGAAACGCAGCCGATAGCTCGCTTGCGCGTCCAGGCTCAGGGCGTAGGCACCGCGAAGCGAGCAAGCGCCGGGGTACGCCGGCGGCGTCGGAGCGAGTGGCAGGTAGCGGCCACAGATCGGTGAAACGACGGACCCTGCCGCGTCGAGCACTTCCACATCGATGTTCGGAGCGCTCAAATAGATGATGTATTCGCCGCCGGGAAGCGTGTTGAGGCTCGCTTCCCCACTGAATGAGCCGCCGACCCCGTTCAGCCGAACCCCGTAGGCTAGTCCTACGCCGAGAGCGGGCGCGGGGACGCCGCCCACCTCGCTCGCGCGGTACCCGATGGGATCCTCGGCACGAGTGCAAGCGTCGCCGACGGTGCTCTCGAACCTGCCGGCCTCGCATCGCGCGGCGTCAGCAAGAACGAGCTCTGAGCCCGAGGTCGCGGAGCCTTGCTCGCTCTCGCCGGCAGAACAACCCAGCAAAGCGATTTGGCTGCTTGAGAATAGACAAAAGCATAGTGCTGCGTAGCGCTTGTAAATCATCATCACTCCTCCCGAGGGAGCGCGCAGCCTACAGCACGCTGCATCGACGAACGCGGTCTTTCTCCGTTCGCCGAATGTCCATGATCGCGTTTCCTCAAGAGCAGATTCGTCATTCGATGTCATCCGCGGCAGCGAGCATCGTCGTAACTGAGCGCTTGGCGGGCGACGATCCGATGACCTTCCGGTGACACGGAAGACGACTGAAGCCACCTGCGATTCTGTGCAACGCGAGCTCAGCCAATGGCTACTCGCCACCAAGAAGGTGCCACTGATCGCGAAGAGTACTTCCCCGACTGGCTCTGTCGGTGCTCCGAGCGCGTGCCAGTCGCCGCGGGCGCGGAGCTCCTATCTGCCAGACCGACTGTCTCCAAGCGCAGCCCTTTCCTCAAGCGCCGCGCGGGCCACATGTCTTCAATCGTAGCGGGAATAACCTGAGCTGAGCGAGTCAAGAGGCACACTTCGGCTCCGCGGAATCCGAAGCACGGTTCGAGCTGCGATGATGTTCCTGGGCAGCAAAGGGCTTATTGCTACCGCCAAACGTCCGGTGATTCGGCAGCCTCCACCTCGAGGTTTATGGCGACGAGAAAACAAGACAACACCAACACCAACATTAACCGCCGGCCGAGGAAGCGGGGGCGGCCGCTATCCGCCTCGCTGGTTGTCCCGTTACTATGGGCAACTCAGCCGCGGCCGCGGCGCGCTTGGGCTTCGCTGTGTGTGACTGCGCGAGGGCGTCATCGCCTTCGGCCGACGCAGCCCCCGTTGCGTTCGCTCGGCGTCAGCAACCTACGCGGCGGGCCCCCGACGGCGCGCCGTCATGTACGAATCGGTACATTCACTGGAGGCGGCGTTCGCCTCGCGAGATCATTGAGCAATTGATGTTCGATTCCCTACGTCGGCGCGCGGTCACCCAAGTACTTGCCGGCGACGCAGATTTTGGTGGTGGAGCGACGCAACGGTCGGCGTGTCGGTTAGCCGAGCGAGCGTCAATGCTCGCACGCCAGATCGGACGCGGCTGCGCTAGCACTCACCTGGCTTTGACCCGAGCCGCTTCGAATTCTTATCGAGCTCGTTGGTCTACGACTTGCGACTCCCCAGCTCGGCTGCATGCTCCCTTCATCGCTCGAGACTCAGGCTCGGGCCGGGAGCAACGCATGAACGGTTCTATTCGGGGGGAGCAGTCGCTATCAGGGGGCGCGTTCGAAGACCTGACGCTCGTTACGGGTAAAGTACCGGGCGTCATGAGGGCTGCTTCAGCGCCGGTGCTCACGCAAGCCTCCTCGGCAGCGCGCGACCACGCGATCGATTGGCTGCGCGGGTTGGTGATGGTGCTCATGGCGCTGGACCACGCGCGAGACTTTTGGTTTGGCCTCCGTCACAAGCCGCTGGACTTGGCGACCACCACGGTGCCGCTCTTCGCCACGCGCTGGGTCACGCACTTTTGTGCGCCCACGTTCGTGCTCCTAGCCGGGGTCTCCGCGTACCTGTACGGCACAAAGCACGGGGCGCGGTCGCGCACCCGGTTTCTGCTCACGCGCGGGCTGCTGCTGATCGTGCTGGAGCTCACCGTCGTTCGGCTGCTGTGGATTCCGGACCCGTTTTACCACTTCACGTTGCTGCAGGTGATTTGGGTGCTCGGCTGGTCCATGGTCGTGCTCGGCGCGCTCAGCTTCGCTCCTCGCGCCGTCGTGATCGCGTTCGGAGCGGCGCTCGTGCTGGGCCACAACGCGCTGGACAGCGTGAAGGCGGAGAGCTTCGGAGCTTGGGCGCCGCTGTGGAACCTCTTGCACGAGCGCGCCACGCTCACGCTCGCACCGGGGCGGCAGGTGCTCGTGTCGTACCCGCTGGTGCCCTGGGTGGGGGTCATGGCGCTCGGTTACGCCCTCGGTTCCATCTTCGAGATGAGCGCGCTCAGGCGTCGCGCGTGGCTGGTGCGTCTCGGGGCAGGCGCTTGCATCGCGTTCGTCCTGCTGCGCGCCTTCAATGGCTACGGAGACCCGGCGCCGTGGTCGGCGCAGGCCACGCCGTTGCGGAGCGTGCTGTCGTTTCTCAACTGCGAGAAGTACCCGCCCTCCCTCGCCTTCTCGTTGATGACGCTCGGGCCGGCCCTACTGCTGCTCGCCTTCGTGCCCACCCGTCTGCGAGCCTCACGATTTTTGCTCGTGTTCGGTCAGGTGCCGTTGCTCTTTTACGTCTTGCACCTGCTGCTGCTTCGCTACACGGCCATTCCCGTCGCCTGGCTGCGGCATGGCGCGAACGCTTTCCGCATGCCGCCGCTCGGAACCGCAGGGAGCCCCGAGCTGCCGCTCATCTGCACGTTCCTCGTGTGGGTCACGGCGCTGCTGATTCTGTACCCACTGTGCCGGCGCTATGCGCGCCTGAAGGCGACCCACCGGTCCGCTTGGCTCAGGTACTTTTGAAAGCGCTCGCCGCGGTGCGGGGCAGTGCCTGTCACAGCCGCGCGATCGTTTGATCGTGCACGAGGTCCACCACGTACTTCACTGCGTCCGGGTTCGTCTCGGGGAGGATGCCGTGACCCAGGTTGAAGATGTGGCCGCGGTGCCCGCCGCGATGCAGCACGTCTTTCACGCGCGCGGCGAGGAGGTCACGCGGGGCGTCCAGCAGCAGGTTGTCCAGGTTGCCTTGCACCGCGACGTCCGGCCCGAGCAGGTTGCGCGCCCAGTCCAAGGGGGTCTTGCCGTCCACTCCGATCACGGTGCCGCCGGCTTGCTTCTGCAGCTCGAGCAGCATGGCAGTGCCGGTGCCAAAGTGAATGACGGGCACGCCGGTCTGCTCGACCGAAGAGAGGATGTGCTTCACGTGGGGCTGAATGAACTCCACGTAGTCCGTCGGCGAAAGCGCGCCGATCCACGAGTCGAAGAGCTGTACCGCTTGCGCCCCGGCTTCGATTTGCGCGTGGAGGTAGCGGCGAGTCATCTCCGCGAGCTTCGCCATCAGCTCGTGCCAAACCTGCGGCTCGCGGTACATGAGGCGCTTGGTGATGGCGTAGTCTTTGGTCTTGCCGCCGCCTTCGATGAGGTAGCTCGCCAAGGTGAACGGCGCGCCCGCGAAGCCGATGAGCGGCGTCTTGCCGTCCAGCTCTTTGCGGATGAGGCGGACCGCCTCCAGCACGTAGCCGAGGCCCTCTTCCGGCGCGAACAAACGCAGCTTGTCCACCCCGGCCTTGTCGCGCACCGGCGAGTGGATGACGGGGCCTTCACCGGCCGCGAACTCGAACGGCGCGCCGAGCGGCTCCAAAATGAGCAGGATGTCCGCGAAGAGGATGGCCGCGTCCACCCCGAGGGCCCGAATGGGCTGCAGCGTGACCTCGGTGGCAAGCTCGGGCGTCTTGCACAGCTCGATGAGCGTGTGCTTCTTGCGGAGGGCGCGGTACTCCTCCATGTAGCGCCCCGCTTGGCGCATGAACCACACCGGAGTCGCGTCGACAGGCTCGCGCCGGCATGCGCGCAAAAAACGATCCCACATGGGGCGCAGCCTACCTCAGTTTTTCTGAGCGAAGGTGTCTAGCGGTGAACCTTGGGTGCCGGCGTGCGGAGCCATCTCCCCCGCCATCGACTTCTGCTTCATCTCGTACTTGGACGGGCACTTCGCGATGATGTTGTTGGAGACGAAGGTCTTGCCGTCGTCCGACAGGCGACCTTCGGCTTGCACCTCCACCTCCATCCCCGGCATGTCCTTGAAGGTGTCCGGCACCACGCAGGCAGGGTGGTGCACCTCGAGCACGGAGCCGTTCTCGATCAGCTTGAAGCGGTACTCGCACGGGTCGTCCCGCCGGGCGAGCGTGCCCTTCACGAGCATGCCCTTCGCACGGACCGAGCGGTCCTTGTAGCGAGCTGACTCCTTGAGGAGTTGGTCGACCCCGACCGAGTAAACCGCGGCGTCCTTACCGCTCGAGAAGACGACGACGAGAGCGCCCGCGACGATGACGAGCAGGCCGACGAGCAAGCCTAGGTTCCGCTTGGGCTTCGGCTTGCTGGGCTCGGGAGCTCCAGCGACGGCGGGCACGGCCGCAGCCTCGGCTTCAGCTTCTTGAAGGGCGCGCTCTAGCTCTTGGTCGACGCTCATGGGCTCAATCTTTCGGACCGGACAAGGGTAGCACTACAACGGGAAAAGCCTGCCGGTTCTAGCGGGGGGACTTCTTGCGGCGGCGAAGCCAGGCGCCGAGCGCGGCAAACGCGCCGGATAGGGCTGCCAGCGACAAAAGCGCGCTCGCTCCGACCAGCACGCTCGTGAAAGCGCCGCCCAGTAAAGCCAAAATCCAGATCTCGCCGGCGGCGACGAGCCCCGCGAACAGGGCGTGTCGGCGCCGCGTCCTTGGGCCGAATCGCGCCACCAGGTAGCCGGCCGCAACGGACGAGAGCGCGAATGAGGCCGCCACGAGGCTCGCCGCAACCGCGGGGCCCACCGCGGCCGAAGCGGAGATTTTTCGTGCCACTGCCAGGCAGAGCGCGACCGAAGGAGTCCAAATCGTGACCAGCAGGCCGGAGCCCACCAGCACCCACTGCCAAGGCGGGCGGGCCGCAGCCTCGGCGTCCTCGCCGGCCGGCTCCTGAATCACGGGCAATCTGCGCGTCGCCATCGAAAAGAACGCAACTATGGCATGCGCTCGCCCGAGCGGGAGTGGTGACGAAACGCATGCAACCACTCGTTTGGCGTACGGCGCGCACCGCGTGTACGGCCCTCGTGTCGCTGGCGCTCGCTACCTCCACTATCACCGCGCACGCAGACGCAGGAGCCGCACCGAACATTCCCGCTTCCGCGCAGGAAACGTCCTCCGAGCTGCCGCTCCCGTACGAGCCGTGGCACGGCGTCGGTTTCGAGCGTCCGCCTGCGGCTCCAGCCACGGACCTGCCGCCCCCGCTCGCGCGCCCGCCAGAGCGGCCCCGGAGGCCGCTCGAGCTTTCGGCGGCCCTCGCCACGTTTTTGCCCAGCTGCGGCTCCGGCAGTGTGGACGACCGCGCCTGCCTGACCGTCACGCCAGGCTCCGGTGTCGATGCCGCTCTGCTTTACAGGGCCACGCCGTACTTCGCGTTCGGAGCGGAGGCGGCGCTGAGCGGCTTCGGGGCGCGCGGCCACGGTCTGCTTTCCAGCGCGGGCGGGGGCGCGCGCTTTTTGGGCGTGGCGGGTCGCGTGTACTTTGCGGACTCGGGGGCGTGGGATCCGTACGTCGCGCTCACGCTGGGCTTCGGCTCACTCCTGCTGGAAGGTCGCGCGCCGGTCGGCAGCAGCGTGTCCACGACAGGACTGGGCGTGCGCGTGGCGGGCGGGGTGGACTACGTGCTCGGCTCCCACCTCCGGCTCGGCCCGAGCGTGAGCTTCAGCCGGTGGCTCGCTTGGAGCGAGGAACAGTGTCAGGGCGCGGTTTGTGGCCCCGCGCCTGCCGTTTACGGCCGTGTGCTCGGTTTCGCCACCGTCGGCCTCCGCGTAACCGCGAGCTTCGGCGAAGTTTTGTGATGTACTGCGCTCGTCGATGCCCCGTGAGCTGAGCCCGTTCGAGCTGGATCGCGAGCTCGTCAAAGTCGCCCCCCGCGCCCGCGCCGCCTACCGCGCACTCCGCAGTGGTCGGGAGGTCACGCTCACCGTGCCCGAGTTGCTTCGCGATCCGGAGACGCTGGAGCGCGTAGCAGCGGACAAGAGCGACCCCATCGCGCCGCCGCTCTTGCGCTGGCTGTATTGGCTGGAGCTCTCACGCCGCGCCTTGCCACTCGCCGGTGAGCGCGTGCGTCGGTACCGCGCGGAGCGCCACCCGCTGGACAAGCCGCTCTCCGGCCACTTCACGTGGCGCGAGCTGCTCGGTCATGCGCTGCGCGACGCGCCGCGGCGCCCCGCCCTGCTAGAAGTACTGGTGGACCGCGGCCAGTCGCTGAGGGACGCCGGCGCGCGCTTCTACGAGCTGCGCGCGACCCTGCCCCGCTTTGCGGGGCGGGAGCCCGCCGAGCTCGAGGGGCTGCGGACCGAAGCGCCCGAAGCCGCTCGGGCCTTGCTGGCGGGCACGGCCGACGCCGCCCAAAGCCTGGAGCTCCGTAGCCTGGCGGACGTGCTGGGGCGCGGCTTGGCGGTCCCCGCCGCGGATGGATGGCCCCGTCAGCTCTCGCTGCGCAGCTTGAACGAGCTCCTCGGCAGCCGCGATTGGCTCTCGGGTCTCCGGCTCGACGCGGCGGACCTCCCCGCGCCGCTCTGCCCAGCGAGCTTCACGCGGGGGATGGCTATCCTCGGCGCTGCGTGGTTGGAGGCGCTTTCCCCGGCGTCGCAACCGTTCTGCGTGGCGCGCGATCCGTTCGGCTTGGCGCGCGCGCAAAGCGGCGCGCTGTTCGCGAGCCTGACCACCTCCACCGCGTTTTTGCAGCGGCAGCTCGGAGTCGACCGGCAGCGAGTCGGCGCGCACTCCCGCGCCTTGGCCCAGAGCGCCTTGCTCTTCGCGCGCCAGCTCGCGCTCCGGGTGCTGCTGGAGGAGCCGGCGCTGGCAGGGCCCCGTGCGCTGACGGAAGCCTTCTTGGAGACCGGCACCAAAACGTTCGGCTTCGAGCCGCCGCCAGGAGCCGCGGGGCTCTTCTTCCGACCACGCCTCGGTGACGCGCAGCGCCTGTGCGGTTTGCTGCTCGCCTTCGAGCAGTCCACGCGGCTGGTGGAAGAGCACGACGAAGACTGGTTTCGCAACCCTCGCGCCATCGAGCAACTGCGCTCGGAAGCGCGCGTACCCCCGCCGATCACGGCCGGCAAAGAAGCGCTCGAGCGCGGTGCTCAGGCCCTCCGCGAGCACCTCGCTCCGCTCCTGTGACGGCGCCGCGGCTCAGCTACCGCCGCCTTGGCGGTATTGGCGGTACGCTTCCGTGAACTCTGCGCCGAAGATCACGGAGAAGGCCTGCCGCTCTTCGGAGATGTTCTCGTAAACCTCTAGGTACTTGCTCCAAAGCGCCCGGTGACGGCTGAGGCTCAGGCCACCGCCGACCTGGTTTTCGATGTTCTCTGGAGAGAGCTCTTCGAGCAGCGCCCGCACGCCGCGCATCACGCCCTCCAGCAAGGCGAGCTGGTGCAGCATGAGGTCGGCGAGAATGCCCTCGACCGCTTGCGGCGCGTCGAACGTTCGTTCTTTGGGGCTGAGCAGCGCGGCCGCGAGCTCTTCTGGCGTACGAGCGCCTTCCACCGCCGCGTAAGATGGCGAGCGCTGCACCGAGCGGCGCATGGAGCGCTGCAGATCGAAAGAAGACATGAACTGCGCGTGACCTTCGCGCAGCGGGATGAAGCTCCGGCAGAACGCGTCCAGCGCGTCGTGCAGCTTGGTGATGAAGCGACCGATGTCGCCCGTGCTGTTGAGAGGCACGCCCGGCACGAGCGAGGCCGCCAGCTCCCTGAGACCTTGGAGAGCCATCGCTTCGGCGGAGAGGCCCTGCAGGAAGGCGGTGGCAGCACGCCCCCCCGCCGGCGGCGCCGGCGGCAGAGGCGGCAGGGGACTCGGAATCTTGTTCTCTTGCACCGGGACCCACGCCGGACCGCGTGGCGAGGGCGCCTCGGGCGGCCTGGAGGGCGAGACGGGCAGCGCCAGGGCCGGCGGAGGCGCGGACGGGAGCTGCACTGCGGGAGGCGGCACCGAGGGCGTGCCCAGCAGCACGTCCACGTTTCCGACCACGTGCCCGGTGAAGCTCATCGGCCCCCGATGCTCGAGCGGCTCGCGGAGCTCGTCGAAGGTCACCTTGATCCACACGTGAACGCCGAGGAAGAACTGAAACCCGCTCGGCTGGAGATCCGAGGGCTGGTGAGGCGCCAGTTGGTGCCCCGTCGGTCCTCCGCTCAGCAGCCGTACCCCGTTTTTGCTGCCCAGGTCCGTGATGCAAAGCCGACCCTCGATGTCGTCGATGCGCGCGTGGAAGCTGGAGATGCCGCCGTGAGGCAGGACGAAGTCGTTCAGGGCGTTGCGACCGATGCGGATCGGGAGCGCAGCCAGGCGCTTCGGCTCGACCATCGGTTCACCGTTCAGCGTGAATGCGCTCAGCACGAAGACCGTCGCCACCCTTCGAGCGTACTATCGAGGGCGCGACGCGGGCGAGTTGCCGCCAGATTCTCGCGCGCTTCGCTAAGCGGCGACCGCGGCCAGGAGCTGAGCCGCCGTGGCTCCAGGCGCCCCGAGGACGGCAAGCACGGCCGGCGGCAGGGGCGGAAATGTTTCAGCCCAGGTAGGATCGGCCGGGTTGGTCAAGTCCGCGGCGTCATCTCGCTGCCCGGTGGGCATCCAGAGCTCCGCAAGTGCCGCTTTGGAAGGCCGCCCCAGGTGGAGCAGGGCCACGCCGCTGTTGCCATCGTGAGACCAAAAAAGGCTCGGAACCGTGCTCTGCCAGCGGACATGACGCCGCACGAAGTCCAGCCAAAAGCAGAGCGCCGCGCCGCCCGCGAGCCCGAGCGGCAGCCGCAACGAAAGGGTCGTCTTGGGCCGCTCGACGTTGCGGATCGGCGCCAGCGCCTCGCAAAGCATTTGCAACGTCGCCGCGGGGTCCTCGAGGGCGGGACCAAGCAAGGCCCACAGCTCCGCGAGCGGGAGCGTCGCGACCCACTCGTCATAAAGCTGAGCGGCCTCGGCGATCTCGGCGTCGTGACCGGAGCTCAAGCTCGGTAGATGCGCGCGCTCGGTCGACTGCGCGGTCATCAAGTCGGCGAGAGCGGTCGTTGCCTCGGCCCACAACCCCTCCAGGCTGAAGGGCAAAAGCTCCGGGCGGCGCAAGAGCTCGCTGGAGAGGCGGAGCGGGGCGCCGAGCGCGAGCGGGAAGAGCCGCCCGGCGTTGTCGCGGCTCGGGGCGAGGGCGCCGCACAGCGCCGCGTCCACCGAATCGGTGGCGCAGCGGTAGATGAAGCCGTGCATCGCTCCACGGCTGAAAGCCTCCGGCCAACCAGGGCCGGCGGCGGCGACTGCCCACTCCGTTGCCTCCGTGAGCCAAGCATCGAAGGCGGCGAAGGAAGCCGCGCTGGCCGGGACCGGCAGGTACTCTGCGCGCCACGGCACCTTGCCGACCGCGCCGCTACGCCCGGCCACGAAAGAGGTCACCGGGCGCTCACGGTGGTGATGGCCGCCGGACAGCGCCAGCGCCGGAAAAAGCCCTTCACGAACGGGTGAACCGACTTCGCGGGGCGGAGGTCGAGCGTCACCGGCGCCTCACCCGCGCGCGAGAGGGTCCAGGCGCCGCTCTGCACTCCGGCGCCGTCCGAGAGCGCCGGGGCCGGCTTGAGGCCACCGGCCTCCAGCAAGCGAAACAGCCCGAAGTCTCCAGCGCGCGGGATCTCGTCGGTGAAGCCAGCGCCGCGCACTTGCAGCACCGCACCGCGCGGAGAGCCGGTGCCGGGCCAGACCACGGGCGTCCACCGCTCCGGCTCGTTGCGGTACACGGTGCTCGCGCCGTCTACCGTCAACGAGATTTCGGCGACGGTGCTGCCCGCCGGGTGAATCTTGATCGCGAACGGAACGCTGGGCGCCTGCGCTCCGCCGAAGGTCGCGTCGGTGATCTCGGCCGCAACGTTGAGACACTGAATGAAGTCCGGACGGAACGGCATTGCGTCCGCCGCTGCCTTCGGCACGTAGCCGCTGCCTGCGCGCTCGAGCCGCGTGGCGAGGTTGGTGGCGAAGAACTTCCACAGCAAGCCGCTGTCGGGCCGAAAAAAGTCCGTGAACTCGGGCAGTGACACCTCCGCCGGTGCGTCCGCGAACGGGTAGCGATTGGCGAGCTTGGTGCTGTAGATCTCCCAAACTTCTTTTTGCCAGCTCTCGCTCAGCGACGCGAAATCCGCGTTCATCGCGCCTTTGCGGCTGCCGCGAATGGGGTTCATCAAGAGCGGCTCCAAGATGAACCGAGTTCGAGTATCGAGCCCGCCGAGCAGCGTTTGCACGGAGGTCGCGGTTCGGGATAGCGCCGCGTCGAACTCTTGGGCAGGGGACGCGTTCGTCTCTGCTAGCTGGCCGAGCGCGGCTTCCAGCGTGGTGAGCTGCGCCAAGTAAAGGCTGAGCCTCGATGGCGCCGCGTCTGCCTTCCCGGCGGAGGCTTCGCCGAATCCGAACAAGAGCAGCGGCTCGAACTGGCGCTCCACCGGTGAGACCGCGCGCGGAGGCGGAGGCGCGCCCGCGTCCACCCCGGCCGACGCCAGCTGCTCCGCTGCCGCAGATTTGCCCTTCTCCAGCGCCTGCTCAGCCAGAGTTTTGGGCGGAGCCACATCCAGCCGCACGTTCTCGGAGATGACCTTGAACAAGCGCACGTACGGGCCGTCCGAAGCCGAGATGACCCGCAGCTCGTCGAGGGCGGTGGGCATGTCGCTCGGTACGACCACGGAGAGGCCGGCGATGAACTCGGCCCAAGCCTTGCCGTACCTCTGAAAGTAGAGCTCGCGGAGCTGGTCCGCTCCCGTCTTCTTCGTGTCCGCCAGCGGGAGGATGTCTTGCCCCAGTACCCAGGTCGAAAGCTCGAGGCGAGCGTCGGGTGACTCCAGCAAGCCGCGCACCTTTTGCCAGCCGAGCGCCGTGTACAGCCCCGGCACCTCCACGTTGCCGAGCGCGTTCCAGTACTGCGCCGCGGGCCCGAAGAAGACTTTGTCCGGACGAATCGCGGGAACTCCTTTGGCCGCCTCGACCAGCCACCCATAGCGCAGCTCCTCGAGCGGTACGGCACTGAGCCGCCCCTGCGCTCCGGAGATCGCGCTCGAGTCCGGCGTCCAGGCGAAGGTCTTGTCGGTCTGGAGCGCTTCCACGTAGTACTTGGCGTGAGCGAGAAGCTTGTCTTCCTCCGTCGAGCTTTGCGACCCGAGCGCCTGCGCCCACACCTTGGCCAAGCGCGGTGTGGCCCACTCCGGCTCGAGGTGCTCGGTCTTGCAGAGCATCAAATAAAGCTTCAGATCGTCGTAGGCGGTCTGAAAGTTCTGCGAGTCCATCCGCACGAGGTCCGCGGTCGCGCGCACGTTCGCGAGTAGCTCGGTCTGCACCGGCCCTTTCACCAAAGACTTGAGCCGCTCCAGGTACACGCGCTTCGTGGCTTGCAGCAGCTCGGGCGCCGCGTACGGCCCAACATAGCCGCGCACGTGAAATTCCGTGTCCGCCCGCTCCAGCAACAACAGCCGCCCGACCAATAGGTCCAAGGCTCCTGCCGTCGCGCCCGCGCCCCCGCCGGGAGCCCGCTCCAGCGATAGTGACTGAGCTGCGTCCCGCGCCGTAGCTTGCGCGAGCTCGCTGTTTTCGGCGTAGCTGAGCGCAGCCGGAACCACGATCGTCAGCATCGCCACCGCGACGAGCGCGATCTGCACGGCCTGACGAACGGAGCGACGCTTCATGCGGCTGGCAGAGCCCAAGCCCAAGTCCCGGTCCGGGAAGATGACCTTCTGGAACAGCTCGGTGACGAAGTAGCTCTGAGGCGCGGTTTGCTGGCGCGGCGAGCCGCCGCCGGCCGCAGGCAGCTTGAAGCCCCGCGCCATGTTCGAGAGCACGCGGTCCAGCTGCCGCCCGGTTTGAGTTCCGCTCGAAAAGTAGAAGCCGCGGAGCAGCGGAGTCTCTTGGTACGGGTTCGGCTGGCAGAGCTGGCCAACGAACGTCGCGAGCGGACGACGGAGCGCGGCGAACTCCAGCGGAAACTGCAGGATGCGGGCGCGCACCTCGGGCAGGGGCTCGTTGCCCAAGCGCGTCAGCATCCGTGCGTGCAGCACGCGCTCCAGCACGTCCAGCTCCTCGCCGACGGCTTGCTCCGGGTCCTGAAGCTCTTCCTCGAAGCCGAAGGTGGTGCCCCACGTCTGGGCGCGGGCGGACTTGCCCAAGTCCCCCCAGAAATCCACGAAGCCTGCAACGAGATCCACCTTCGTCAGGACGACGTACAGCGGGAGCACCATCTCGAGCCGGCTCATCACTTCGTCCGCGCGGGCGCGGAGAGTCTTTGCGGTCTCCTCGAGCTCGGCTTCGCTGGCGGAGAGCAAGTCCTCCACGCTGAGCGCGACCACGACGCCCTCCAGCGGGCGGCGCGGACGGAATTTCCGAAGCGTATCCAGGAACGCGAGCCACTCGTCGCGGTCGTCTTCGCCGGTGGCCAAGCGGCCCGCGGTATCGAGCAAGATGGCGTGCGGCGAGAACCACCAATCACAATTGCGGGTGCCTGCGGTGCCGCGCACCTTGGTGCTCGTGCTGCCGGGTGGAGCGATGAAGCCGAGACCGGACTGAGTCAGCGCCGTGGTCTTACCGGCCGCAGGCGGGCCGACGATCACGTACCAGGGCAGCGCGTAGAGCGCGGCCTGGCCGCTGCGAGCTCCCAAGCGCGTGCGCTTGAGCGCCTGAATGGCCGCCTTCATCTGCGCTTGCAGGCGCTGCACCTCGATACGGCGGTCCGGACGCGCGCTGTCCGCTTGTTGCGCGGCTTGGCGCAACAGCTCTGTCTCCAGGGCGGAGGCGCGCATCTTCGCCCGGACATGGCGGATGATCAGCACGGCCAGGAACGCCGTCACGCAGACCACCGTGACCACGATGCCGATCCAGAGCGGAGCGTGAACGACGAGCACGATGATCCACGCCGCGAGCGCGACGAGAGAGAGACCGAGAGCGAGCCAGAACATCAACATGCGCCGTTACCTCATCGCCCTGGAGCCGCGGCGGCTGGCAGGGTCGCCCCTTGCGGCAAAACGTCCAGCGCTTTTCGTACGTCAGCGTGCACGAGCCGCTCCAGCGCGAAGGTGAGCCCGAACGCGATGAGCAAGCCAACCGCCGCGAACGCGACCAGCGGGGCGTTGCTGCTCTTGACCTTCCCCGCGCGGTCGGCCGGGATGGCGTGAGGGCCGAGCTTGTCGCTCCGAGGCAAAGTTCGACCGACGTGCTGCAGCGCCGCGTTCACGAACCCAGCTAACCCCGCCGGGTCCGCCCCGGTGCCGTACTGCCCGCGGAACCCGAGCGCCAAGCACAGTTGATAGGCGGCAATGGCGTCGGCGCGGCCCTCGCCGAGCAGGCCCCGCAAGCGGTTGAAGAAGTGCTCGCCCGCCGTGTACTGATTGAACAGGACGAGCTGGAGAGGCTGGCTCATCCACTCGTTGCGGCCCGGCCAGTTGGACTTGAGGATCTGCTCGTCCAAAAACGCGACGACGGCGTAGCGCATGTCGGCCAGGTCCGGCTCTTGAATGCCGAGCGACCGCCCCTTGCCCACCATCTCGTCCAGCGCCACTTGCAGACGCTGCCGAAGCTCGCCGGCCGAGCCCATGCTGGGCGATTGAGGAAAGCTGACCGCGAGCATCAGCACCTCCGCGCACGCCGCGTACACCCGTTGACTCATTGCCCGCTTACCTCAGCGCCGCGGAGTCCGCCGCGTAGAGCGCGACCTCGGCTCCTGCCCAATCGCCGTCCGACGGCAAGTAGAGCGCTACGGTGGAGGACCTCACGATTTCTTCCCAATAGCTCCCCTCCCGCTCGACTCTGAAAAAGCACAGACCCGGCCGCAGCGGCAACGCGCCCGAAGGCGACCACTCGACCGCGACTTTCACGCCGGTGCGCGCGTGCTTCACCACGTCGTAGATGTGGCTCCAGCCGGCGAGCTTGAGCACCCCCGGCGCTCGCTCGCGGACGAGCGCCTCCGCCATGTTGGCCTTGACCGCGATGAAGAAGTTCATGCTCGTCAGCCTCGGCTCCGCGATGCGCCCGATGAACATGCCGTCAGGCCGATGCTCGAGCGCGATCTCCGTGTAAGCGCGCTCGGTGCCGCCGGATACGAGGCGCAAGATGATGGCGAACAGCGCCTCGAACGTCTCCCCGAGCTCGAGGTAGTTGAACTTGGGTAGCTCTACCGGCTCCATCTCCGCGGAGAAGCAGCCGAGTGTGCCCGCCAGCCGAACGAGCACGAGGTACGCTTCTTCCGGGTGAGCTCGCGCGGTGTCCAGCAGGTGGTTGAGCTCCGGCACGACGCTGCTGAGCACCTGCAGCTGCAAGAACTTACGGATCTCACTGGCGTGAAAGTCCGCCCCCGCGTTCTGTCGGCCCTTGCGCTCGCCGAAGAGCTGCTGCTGACGCGCCACGATGTTGGCGAGGACGCGGCGCAGCCCCGCCTCCAGAAAGGGCGCCGCCGAAAGCTTGAGCACGGGCGCCACTCGCGTATCCACCACGATGTACTGCCCGTTCTCTTGGCGCAGCAGCTCCGCGACGCGCAGCGCGACGAAGCCGTCACGGCGCTCGTTGCCGAACAGGATACGGAGGTTGGGACGGGCCCACTCCACCTCTTGCGCCGAGGTGCCCGAGTTGGTGTCGACCGCGGTGGTGAGCTCGCGCGTGAAGCGGCGCGTCGCGCTGCCGTCGAGCGAAACTTGTGCGGGGTCCGAGCTGGAAGCGAGCCCCACGAACACCTCCACGCGCTGAGCGCCTGGGGGCAGGTCGCGCGGCTCTGGCGCGGGCACTCCCATGCCTTCGCCGCACGCGACGCTCGCACCGTCAGGCCAGATCGCGCTGAGGCGCTGGAGTCGGAACTGGCCCGCGGCAAAGCTCCGCTCGTCGATCTTGAGCTCACTGATGCCCCAGTCGTAATGACTGACGGCGCGGATGCGATCCTGCAGCAAGCCTTCGAAGTACTGGTCTTGCTGTTGAAAGTGATGCTGGCTGACGAGCAGGCCTTCGGTCCAGATCGGCTTGCGTGTCGTAGTCATCCTGCCCTTACCCCTGGTTCCGCCACCACCGGGAGGCTGGAACCGGTCTCTTCTGCCTCACCCTCGCGTCCGGCGCCATCTTGGATCTGCATGCGGTCCAGCCAGATGGGTATCGGCGTCGATTTCGTATCGCACGGCGGCTGCGACTTCGGCGGCGCCACCTCGTAGGTGAGGAACCAGTCTTTCCCTTGCGGCTCCCGAAACAGCGCGACCACGCCGATGAACGCGACGTCCGGCTTGGGTGCGAGCGTCACCGTCTTCTTTTCGCCGGGAAAGAGCGTGTGCTGCTCGGACGAGACCAGCTCCCCCTCGAGCGTCTTGGCCGTGTTCTGCCAGATGTCCTCGAAGGAAGCGGTGCGTAGCCGCGCGTCCGACTTGAGTTGAAAGACGTGCACCTGCACTGGTCTGCCTTCACCCGTAGAGAGTGAATTGCTCCGTGGGCTGGCGCTGAAAGCCAGCTGCAGCGGCAAGACCTGGCAAGGCTTCGGCGGCGCGGCAGGAGGTGGCGGCGCAGCTCCTCCACACCCCCCAGCGAGCGCGCCGAGGGCAAGCGCAAGAGCGCGATGGTTTAGACGGACCATGACGGCCCTTTATACACGACCCCGGTGCTTTTCAGCGGCGTCCCCGGCAGCGGCAAAGTGAGCCAGTAACCGCCGGCCAAAGCTTGACCCCTCACCTCGCTGAGTGTAGTCCGTAGAGAGAGATGAGTGGGCACTGGGCTACGGGGTGAACACACGGCCGTGGTCGCGCAGCACACTCGTGCGTCGTTGAAGGAGAATTTGTCATGGCCGTTGATATGTTTCTGCGCATCGATGGGATCAATGGTGAGTCGAAGGACGCCAAGCACGCTGATCAGATCCAGGTGCTGAGCTGGTCGTGGAACGTCTCGCAGACCGGCACGGCCGGCACGGGCGGCGGCTTGACCGCCGGCAAGGTGGAGCATCACGACATCGAGATCCGCAAGCTCGTGGATAAGGCCTCGCCGGTCCTCTACAAGTTGTGCTGCAGCGGCGCTCACATCGCCAGCGCCGACCTCTACGTGCGCAAAGCCGCTGGTGGCAACGACGCCCTGGAGTACCTCGTCATCCACTTCGACGACTTGATCATCACGTCTTTCGACCTGGGTGGTCAGCCGAAGGCGGACCAGATCGACGAGACCGTTCGCATCAACTATTCGAAGGTCACGATCAAGTACACCCCGCAGGACAACAAGGGCCAGGGGCAGCCGCCAATCGAGGGCGGCTGGGATCTGCAGGCGAACCAAGCGCTGGCCTGAGGGTCTCCTCGCGTGGGCTGGGTGGCGGTCGCTCTACGGAGCGGCCGCGGTTCACTTGGCCTTCGCGCGCGGCCGGGTGGAGCGCGGCAGGGTTACGGAGTCAGAGGAGCGCGGGGAGTGGCGGACGCAGCTCCGCGAGCCGCGAGGTTGCGCGCGCAAGCCTCTTGCATCTCCGGGGTGAAGCGTTGCCGACCCCAGTCGAAGCTCTGGGGCGCGCAGATGTCGCTCTCGTCCTTCGTCTTGAGCAGCTCCTGCAGCGTTTCGCGCGCTTGCCAAACGCTGTCCTTGGACACCTGCACGGCGAAGTTCTGCACGCCCGGCGTGCTCGCTCCCTTGATGTCCAGGTTCAACCTGCGGAGCTCCTCCAAGCTCGTCGCGGCGGCTCGTGCCACGAGCGAGAGGCGCGTGTTCGGCGGTACGGGCAGGTCCATCGTCATTTGAGGAGCGCGCTGCTGAATCGCCCCGAATTTGAGCTTTTGTAGGTTGTTCAAGATGAGGGCAATGGCTTGGATGGCAGGCGCGTAGTCCGCCGTTTCGCCCGGGAGCACCCCCGCATCCACCAGCTCCCAAAAGCCGACTTTTTCACCCTCCACCTCCACCAGCTCGATGCGCGCGGCGAGGCCGAACGGCCCCACGTTGTACGCGGAGAACACCAGGTCCCACTCGCCGAACTTCGCGTACATGTCGCTGAAGTATTGAATCGCGGCTTCGGTGGATTTTTGGGGACTGTGCCGCTCGTCCACCACGCCCTCGATGATGCGCAGGTGGTACGCGCGAGCGGCGTCCGGAATGAACTGCCACAGCCCTTCTGCGCCGACGGGCGACTTGGCGAGCGGGTAGCAACCGCTCTCTGCGTACGCGACCGCGATGAGGTCCTTCGGTAACCCTCGGCGAATGAGCGAGGATTGGATAGCGTCTTTATAAGCTCCGCACCGAAACAGCATCTGCTGGAAGGTCTCGCGGCCCAGCGGATTCTCCGTATAAAACTCGAAGCGCCGTTGAACCCGCGGGTCGTCTTCCACCGGAATTTCCGGCATATCCAGCCCCGCGAGCCAGCGCGAGCGCAGCGACTCCGGCGAGCGCGAGCGGCGCTTCACGCGCTTTTTCGTGGCGTTGGTGACGAGCTTGCTCATGTCCTTCAGCGCCGCGCACTGAGGGCCGACGCAGCCGGGCTGGAGCGCCTGCGCGGCGATCGAAGCTTGCTCGTCCAAGAGCGCTCGCAGCTCGGCGGATTCTTTTCCGCCACGACCATGAACCTGGGAGAGGAGCGAGCGGAAGCGCTCGTCGTCGTTGAGCAGCTTGCCTCGAGGCATCGCAGAACCGGGCGCGCCAATCGCGCCGTCTACCCCGCCCGCGCTCGTGGCGGGTGCGGCCCCACCGCCTTGGCTCGTCGCGGCTGGACCGGCGTCGTCACGGCGCCGGGTGAGCATCACCGTCACGAGCACGATGCCGAGCACCACCAGGCACACGCCGAGCGCCGCCAGCGCGCCGACCCACCAGCGACTCTCACCTGCGCCGCTGCGCTGACGAAAGCGACCGGAGCCGCCCTGGCTCCGCACGCGCGCCGGAGGGGCAGGCGTCGGAATCGGCGTGCGCCCGCGCGCGCGCCGGCTCTCGCCCGTATTACTGCTCATCCTCTCCCGCAGATCCGGCGGCGGCGACGAGCCTTTGAGGGGAGACGGGGTGACGCTGCCGGTGGGGAGCGGCTCTCGAAGTTGCGGCAAGCCGCCGTAGCCGCTGCCGAGCGGTTGCGGCGGCGCGGAGATCGAAGACGAACGCCGCTGCAAGCCCAGCACGGAAGATTCTTGGCTGGCTCCCGGCGGCGGCGCGGCCGCGGGCGGAGCGTTGCCTTTTGCCGGCGCTTCACGCCCGAAAGCGCGCAAGCCGAGCAGCGAGCGCACGAGCAAGCTCGGCTGCCCGGGGCGGTTCTGTGCGGCGCTCAGATCCACCTGAGGGGGCGCCACCGGCTGCATGGGCGCCTGCGCGGGCGGGGAGCCTGCCGGTACCCCTGCGGGTAGCGGGCGCTGCGCGAGAGCGGGCGGCGGCGCGCGGTCCGAGAGAAGTGGAGGCGGGGGGGCGGCGGCGGACGGCGAGCCGGCGGCGCGCTCGCCGTAAGAGGTGAGCATCCTCGGCGGTTGGAGCGCCGCGGGGCCGGCCGGTTGCGGTGGGCTTGCCGCGTCCGCGCCGCGCGGTAGCTGAATGTAGCCAGACAATAGCGGCGGTGGGGCGAGCGAGCTAGCCGGAGCCGTGGAGGGCCGAGCACGCGCGCGCTCCTCGGGGGAAAGTGCCGCCTCCGCGCTACTGAGGAGCTCGCGCACGACGCCGAGTTGCTCTCGAATCGTAGCGGCGCCCGCCTCCGCGCGGGCCAGCCGTGAGAGCTCCGCGAGATGGTGGCCCACCCCGCCGAAACCGACGCTGCGTGATGGCTCCTCCAGCTCGAGAGAGCGCTGCATGACCGCCTGCAGCGCGGCGTCCCGCGGGATGACCGGCGCCCGCAGCAGCCTCTCCCATTCCGCCACGCAAGACGACAGCGCTAGCACGAGCTCCGGCCTGCCCCACCCCGGCTTCAACCAGCCTTGCTCACCAGCGCTCACGGGTCCTTCCAACCGCAGTGATTAGCACATCCTTGCCAAAGCAAAGGCGGCTGTTGACAACCGGGCAAAGCCGCCCGCAAATGCCGAAGAGGCTCGGGAAAGACTCGCTCACATGGCAGTTCTGGATATTGCGAAGCTGCTCGCCCCCGTATCGCCGGACGCGCCTGCGGGGGCGAACTTGGAGTACGACCCGGCATTTGCCGCTGCGGAAAGAGCGGCTGCAGGCCGCCAAGAGCAGGTGATCGGAGGCGCCGTCACTCCGGCAGAGCCGCCAGAGTGGAACGGCGTGCTTTCAGCGTCGCTCGAGCTCTTGGGCCGCACGAAGGATCTGAGAATCGCGGTGCTGGCGGCGCGCGCGCTGCTGCACCGCAACGGCGTCGCCGCGTTCGCGGAAGGCCTTGCTCTGCTCAAGGCTCTCATCGAGCAGTACTGGCCGCAGCTTCATCCGCAGCTGGATCCGGAGGACGACAACGACCCGACCATGCGCGTGACCTCCCTCGCGGCGCTCGCGACGCCGGCGCTGATGCTCGCGCTTCGCCAGTCCCCACTCCTGGAGTCTCGGGCGCTAGGTCCCGTCAGCTACGCTGACATCTTTCCGCCCACCGGCGCGGCCGACACCGCGCGCATTTCTGGCGTCTTCGAGTCGGTGGATTTGGCGCTGCTGGAGGAGACGACGAACATGCTCGGGGCCGCCAAGGCGGACCTGCACGCCATCGACGCAGTGTTCGAGGCCCAGACCGGCAGCCGCGGGCCGGATTTCGGGGCGCTTCAGGACTACTTCACGAAGGCTCAGCACGCGCTCCGCCAGCGCTTGGACGCGCGAAAGCCGCCTGAAACCCCGGCTGACGCAGGCGGCGACGCCACTGCTGCGGGCGGCAGCCCCTCGCCGCCTGCACCCCGCGGGCTGTCCGGTGATATCCTCACCCGCGAGGACGTAGTGAAGGCGCTGGACAAGATCTGCGAGTACTACGCGCGGCACGAGCCGGCGAGCCCGGTGCCGGTGTTGGCTCAGCGCTGCAAGAAGCTCGTCACCATGAGCTTCTTCGAGATCCTCAACGAGCTCGCTCCTGACGGCATGAAGCAAGCACAAGTCGTCATGGGTAAAGAGGACGGGAAATGAAACGGGTGGGAAGCTACCCCGGGGACGGCATCGTGATCAGAACGGAGTCTAGGACATGAGCGGCCAAAAGTTCATCGCGCGCAACCGCGCGCCACGCGTGCAAATCGAATACGACGTCGAGCTCTACGGAGCGGAAAAGAAAGTCCAGCTACCGTTCGTCATGGGGACGATGTCGGACTTGTCGGGCAACGCCGGCAAAGAGCAGCCCCCCGTGCCCGATCGCAAGTTCACGGAGATCTCCGTGGACAACTTCGACGAGCGGCTCAAGGGCATCGGGCCCGGCGTGAAGATGCGCGTGCCCAACAAGCTCACGGGCGAAGGCGAGATCCCGGTCGAGCTGAAGTTCGAGGCGCTGGCGGACTTCTCGCCGGCGGCGGTCGCCAAGCAGGTGCCCGCGCTCGCCAAGCTGCTGGAGGCACGCCAGCAACTGGCGAACCTCATCACGTACATGGACGGTAAGTCCGGGGCCGAGGACCTCATCAACAAGATCTTGCACGACAAGAACTTGCTGGAGGCGCTCGCGAAGAACCCCAAGCCGGCGGACGAGCCCGCCAAGAGCGAATGAAGTCATGAGCGAAGCACAACAAGAAAAGGGCGGTCAGGTCGGGGTCGAGACGGCCGAAGCGAGTGATTTCGCGGCGCTGTTGAACAAAGAGTTCAAGCCGCAATCCACGCGCGCCAAAGAAGAGGTGGAGTCGGCCGTCGCCACCCTGGCGCAGCAGGCGCTCGGCACTGCCGCCACCATCTCGACGGACGTAGTGGCCAGCATCCAGGCCATCGTCGCGGAGATCGACAAGAAGCTGAGCGCGCAGGTCAACGAGATCCTGCACAACCAGGATTTCCAGGACCTCGAGGGGTCTTGGCGGGGTCTGCACTACCTCGTCAACAACACCGAGACGGACACGATGCTCAAGATTCGCGTCTTGAACATCTCCAAGAAGGACCTGCAGAAGACGCTCAAGCGCTTCAAGGGCGCCGCCTGGGACCAAAGCCCCCTCTTCAAGAAGCTATACGAGCAAGAGTACGGGCAGCTCGGCGGGGAGCCCTACGCGTGCGTGGTGGGCGACTACTACTTCGATCACAGCCCGCAAGACGTAGAGACGCTCGGCGAGCTGGCGAAGATCGGCGCGGCGTGCCATGCGCCCGTGCTCTCGGCGGCTGCGCCCTCGCTGTTCGGCATGGAGAGCTGGCAGGAGCTCGGCAACCCGCGCGACCTGCAGAAGATCTTCTCTACGCCCGACTACGCCGGCTGGCGTTCGCTGCGCGAGTCGGAGGACTCGCGTTACCTCGGCATCACGATGCCGCGGTTCCTCGCGCGCCGCCCCTACGGTGCCAAGTCGGACCCGGTAGAAGAGTTCGACTTCGAAGAAGACACCACCGGTCAGGACGCGAGCAAGTACTCGTGGGCGAACTCCGCCTACGCGATGGCCGTCAACATCAACCGCTCCTACAAGCAGTTCGGTTGGTGCTCACGCATCCGCGGCATCGAGGCGGGCGGCGCGGTGGAGGGCCTCCCCACCCACACCTTCCCGACGGACGACGGCGGGGTGGACATGACCTGCCCGACCGAGATCGGCATCAGCGACCGGCGCGAGGCGGAGCTCGCGAAGAGCGGCTTCATGCCCCTCATCCACAAGAAGAATACGGACCTCGCCGCCTTCATCGGCGCGCAGTCTCTGCAAAAGCCGGGCACCTACGATGACCCGGATGCGAGCGCGAACGCCGCCCTCGCCGCGCGGCTCCCGTACTTGTTCGCTACCTGCCGCTTCGCTCACTACCTCAAGTGCATCGTCCGCGACAAAGTCGGCTCCTTCAAGGGGTCGGACGACATGCAAAAGTGGCTGCAAAAGTGGATCACGCAGTACGTGGACGGTGACCCCGCGCACTCCAGCGAGGAGACGAAGGCTCGCCGCCCGCTCGCCGCGGCCGAGGTCGTCATCGAGGAAGATCCGAGCAACCCCGGGTACTACAACTCCAAGTTCTTCCTGCGTCCGCACTACCAGCTGGAAGGGCTGTCGGTCTCGCTGCGGCTGGTATCCAAGCTGCCGTCGAGCAAGTCGGCCTGACGTAGCCGAGCACCATGGCGGAGCTCACCCCGAAGGAGCGCCTTCAACCCTCTCTGCTCGACCGTCTGACCGACAACGAGCCCGAGCGGAAGGTAGAAGGTCGCGACCTTCGGGTGCTCTCCCCGCAGCGCCTGCGGGAGAGCGTGCGGCGGGATCTGGCGTGGTTGTTCAACTCGGTGAACTTGGTGTCGGTTCAAGATCTCTCGGGTCACCCCGAGGCCGAGCGGTCGACTTTGAACTTCGGCCTGCCGGATCTCTCCGGCAAGACCACCGCCAGCATCCACGTGCCAACGGTGGAGAAGCAGATCCGCAAAGCCATCTGGGAGTTCGAGCCGCGGTTGATGAAAAATACGGTCCGCGTCCGGCTGCTCCAGGACGAAAACTCGATGGGCCCGAACGCGCTCTGCCTCGTCATCGAAGCGGAGCTGTGGGCTCAGCCGCTACCGCTGCGGCTCTTCCTGCGTACGGACCTGAACCTGGAGACCGGTGAGGCTCAGGTGACGGACGTAACGGGTCAGGCTGGCTAGGCTTTGGACCACCGGCTGCTGAGCTACTACAACCGCGAGCTGTCGTACCTGCGCGAGCTGGGCGGCGAGTTCGCGAAGCATTTCCCCAAAATTGCGGGGCGGCTCGGGCTGGACGAGTTCGAGTGCACGGACCCGTACGTGGAGCGGCTGCTCGAGGGCTTCGCGTTCCTGGCCGCCCGAGTGCAGCTGAAAATCGACGCGGAGTACCCTCGCTTCACCCAAGGGTTGATGTCGATTTTGGCGCCGCACCTGCTGGCGCCCACGCCTTCGCTCGCGGTGGTGCAATTCCGGCCCAGCACCAAGCAGGGCGGGCTGGCGGAGGGCCACACCATCGCTCGAGGCACTGCTCTCAAGGCGCCTCTTGGTCGCGGCGAGCAGACCGCCTGCGAATATCGAACCTCGCAAGAAGTCGAGCTATGGCCGCTGGAGATCACGCGCGTCACCCACACCGGCCACGTCGGGGACCTGGGGGATCTACGAACGGACTCGCGGCGCCCCGTGAAGAGCGCGCTGCGCATCCGATTGCGCTCGAGCGGTCCGCCGCTGAGCAAGCTCACGGTGAAGACTCTGCCGCTGTTCTTGCGCGGGGCCGAGCAGCTGGGAATGCGGCTGTACGAGCTCTTGGCGGGGGGCGCGGTTGGGCTAGTCGGGCTGGACGGAAACGGGCGCCGCATCGGCTTCGTACCCGGTTCGCCGGTGCGCGCCATGGGGCTTTCGGACGACGAGGCGCTGCTCAACTACGACCTGCGCTCGTTTCAAGGCTACCGGCTGCTGCACGAGTACTTCGCGCTGCCTCAGCGCTTCCTGTTCGTCGAGCTCTTGTCACTAGCGCAGCTCTTCGAGCAATGCTCGACGCCGGAGCTCGAGCTCGTCGTGCTTTTGGACCGGCGGGACGCGGTAGTGGAGGCGTCGGTCTCGTCCGACCACCTCGCCTTGTTCTGCGCCCCGGTCATCAACCTGTTCCCGAAGAAGGCCGATCGCATTCACCTGAGCGAGCGTGAGAGCGAGTACCACGTCGTCGCGGACCGCACGCGTCCTTTGGACTTCGAGGTGCACTCGGTCACGGCGGTCTCCGGAGTCGGCGCGGGTGCCGCCGCCGCGCGGCCCTTTCTCCCGTTTTACGCGTGCACGGAGCGGCACAACGCGGAGACGCAGGCGTATTTCACGCTGCATCGCCAGCCGCGCCTCATCTCGTCGCGGCGAGCGGTGACGGGCCCGCGCAGCACCTACGCTGGCAGCGAGGTCTTCGTCTCGTTGGTAGATGGTAACGAGGGCCCGTACCATACGGACCTCAAGCAGCTCGCGGTGGACACGCTCTGCACCAATCGCGATCTCCCGCTGCTCATGAGCCTCGGTACCGGGAAGACCGACTTCACGTTGGACACCGGCGCGCCCGTCGAGTCCATCCGCTGCGTGGCGGGGCCTTCCGAGCCGCACGCCTCCCCGGCGTGGGGAGAGAGCTCCTGGCGGCTCGTGAGCCACTTGTCGCTGAATCACCTCTCGGTCGCCAACGCGCAAGACGACCTCGGGCCCGCGCCGCTACGGCAGCTGCTCCAGCTCTACGGCGACCTCGGCTCCGCGGTCCTGCGTCGTGAGATCGAGGGCATCCGCTCCGTCACGACTGCCTCCGTTACCCGGCGCTTGCCTTTCGACGGGCCGGCGAGCTTCGCGCGGGGTCTGGAGCTCACGCTGGACTGCGACGAAGCCTATTTCGAAGGCGGCAGCTGCTTCCTGCTCGGCGCGGTCCTCGAGCGTTTCTTCGCGCGGCTCGTCGGCTTGAACTCTTTCACGGAGACCGTGCTCAGAACACCGCAGCGCGGGGAAATCATGCGATGGCCGACGAGACTAGGTCAGCGTTCGAACGCGTAGGCTGGCTGCGAGCGCTCGCCGCGCAGCCCTTCGAGTTCGATTTTCACCAGGCGCTGCGCCGAGTCGAGACCACGTTCCGGCATCTGCCGCGCTGGGGGGAAGCGGCCAAGCCTCGCGACGAGCCGCTGCGCATCGGGCAAGATCCGTCCTTCGATTTTTCACCGGCGGCCGTGCGCGGCTTCACCTTGCCAACGGAGGACCGAGCGGCGCGGTTGACGATCGGTTTTCTCGGCCTCTTCGGCCCTCAAGGGCCGCTGCCCCTGCACTTCACGGAGTACGCGCGGGATCGGATCCGTCAGGCGGGGGACCACACCTTCGCCGCATTCGTGGACCTCTTCCACCACCGCATGCTGGCAATGTTCCACCGCGCGTGGTCGCACAGCCGGGCTGCGGTCAGCCACGATCGCCCGGAAGCGGACCGCTTTCGCACCTACGTCGGCGCGGCTTTCGGGCTGGGCCTCCCCGCTCAGCAGGGTGTGGGAGCGGTGCCGGACCGCGCCCTGCTGTACTTCGGCGGCCTCTTCTCCATGGCCTCTCGACCGCCGGACGGTCTGCGGGCGGCGTTGAGCGGCTACTTCGGTCACCCCATCGAGGTGAAAGAGTTCGTGGGAGAGTGGCTCGTGCTGCACGCGGACGACCGGTTCCGCCTCGGCCATTCACCGCAGGTCAGCAGCCTCGGAAGGAGCACGGTGCTGGGCCAGCGGGTGTTCAGCCGCAGTCACAAGTTTCGGATCGTCATGGGGCCGCTCGGTGAGGCGGACTTCGTGCGCTTTCTGCCCGGCGCCCCAGGCTTGGCTTCGCTCTCGGCGCTCGTTACCGCCTACGCAGGTCCACAGCTGGCCTGGGATTTGGAGCTGATCCCGGCCGCGGACGCCGTCACTCAGCTCGAGCTCGGCCGCGGGGGGCGGCTGGGCCTGACGGCGATGCTCGGGGCCGGCCGGAAGCGCGGTCTGCAGGCGAACGTGATCGTCGATCCCCTCACGAACTCGACCGAACGTACGCTACGGTAGCGCCGGCGCGGGCGAGAGGGTCGTCGGCGGATTCTCAGGGAGATGATCGTGTCGGAAATCAGTCGCAGCACCCTGTTCGGCAAGCTCGGTCCGCTACCGTACAAGGCGATCGAAAGTGCCACGTTGTTTTGCAAGATGCGAGGCAACCCGTACGTGGAGCTCCAGCACTGGCTGCACCAGCTGTTGCAAGCGCCGGACTCGGACCTGCTGCGGGTGCTCAAGCATTTTCAGGTGGATTCCGCCCGCCTCGCCAAAGACCTGACCGAATCCTTGGACCGCTTGCCGCGCGGCGCCACGTCCGTGTCGGACCTCTCGCTCCAGGTGGAGGACTCGGTCGAGCGCGGCTGGGTTTACGGCTCGCTGATGTTCGGCGAGAGCGAGGTCCGCAGCGGCCACCTGCTCGTCGGTTGGTTGAAGACGCACCAGCTCAAGAACGCGCTGCTCGCGATCTCGAAAGAGCTCGTGAAGATCCGGCTGGAGGACTTGCTCTCGCGCTTCACGGAGCTGCTGGGGGACTCGCCGGAGGCACGCACGGCGCCGAGCGCCTCCGTCGACCCGAGCGCGGGAGCGACCACTGACGCCATTTCCCCGGCGCAGCTCGGCAAGCAGCAGGCGCTCGCCAAGTACAGCACGGACTTGACCGAGCGCGCGCGCTCCGGGGAAATGGACCCCATTGCCGGGCGCGACGAGGAGATTCGCCAAATCATTCAGGCGCTCCTGCGGCGGCGTCAGAACAATCCCATCCTCACGGGTGAAGCGGGCGTCGGCAAGACGGCGGTGGTGGAGGGCTTCGCGCAGCGCATCGCCAGCGGTGACGTGCCGCCCGCGCTGAGGGACGTCTCCCTGCGCGCGCTGGACATCGGCTTGCTCCAAGCGGGCGCGAGCATGAAGGGCGAGTTCGAAAACCGCCTGCGCCAGGTGATCGACGAGGTGCAATCCTCACCCAAGCCGATCATCCTGTTCATCGACGAAGCCCACACCCTCATCGGCGCCGGCGGCGCGCAAGGCACGGGCGACGCCGCGAACCTGCTCAAGCCGGCGCTGGCGCGCGGCAAGCTTCGCACCATCGCCGCCACTACCTGGGCCGAATACAAAAAATTCGTCGAGCCGGACCCTGCGCTCACGCGCCGCTTTCAAGTCGTGAAGGTGGAAGAACCGAGCGAGTCCAAAGCCATTGCCATGCTCCGGGGCACGGTGAGCGCGCTCGAGAAGCACCACCGCGTGCAGCTGCTGGACGAAGCGCTGGAAGCCGCGGTCAAGCTGTCCAAGCGCTACATCCCGGATCGCCAGCTGCCCGACAAGGCCGTCAGCTTGCTGGATACGGCGTGCGCGCGCGTCGCGGTGAGCCAGCACGGGCAGCCGCCGGAGGTAGAGGACAGCAAACGACGCATCGAGCTGCTCGAGCAGGAGCTGGACATCATCTCCCGAGAGCAGAGCGTGGGAGTCGCCGTCGGCAACCGTTATTCGGAGGCCGAGACCGAGCTCGTGGAGGAGAACAAGCACCTCACCCTGGTGGAAGGTCGCTGGCGGTCGGAGAAGGCGCTGGTCGATCGGGTGCTCGCGCTTCGGGCGGAGCTGCGCCGCAGCGCGGAAAAGCCCGCGCCCGGCGAGCCGACGCCGCCCCCTTCGCTAAATGGGACGGACTCGCGGGACCACTCTCTGCAAGAGCTCGAGCGGCTCGGAGCCGAGCTGAGCCAGCTCCAAGGCGAAAACCCGTTGGTTTTCCCGACCGTGGACGCGCAGTCCATCGCGAGCGTGATCGCGGATTGGACCGGCATCCCGACCGGGCGCATGGTCAAAAACGAGATCGAGACCGTGCTGCGTTTGCACGAAGTGCTGGGCGAACGCGTGATCGGCCAGGACCACGCCCTGGAGATGATCTCACGGCGCATCCAAACCGCGCGGGCAGGTCTGGAGAACCCGACCAAACCCATCGGGGTGTTCCTCCTCGCGGGCCCCTCCGGCGTCGGAAAGACGGAGACCGCGCTCACGCTGGCGGAGGCGCTGTACGGCGGTGAGCAGAACGCCATCACCATCAACATGAGCGAGTTCCAGGAGGCGCACACCGTCTCTACGCTGAAGGGAGCTCCCCCCGGGTACGTGGGCTACGGCGAAGGCGGCGTGCTCACGGAGGCGGTGCGCCGCAAGCCATACAGCGTGGTCTTGCTGGACGAGGTGGAGAAGGCGCACCCGGACGTGCACGAGGTCTTCTTCCAGGTCTTCGACAAGGGCTGGATGGAGGACGGGCAGGGCACCCGCGTCGATTTCAAGAACACGATCATCCTGCTCACCTCCAACGTGGGCAGCGACCTCATCATGAAGCTCTCCACGGGCGGTCAGAAGCCGGACCCGGCTGCCATCGCCGAGCAGCTCCGAGCCCCCCTGCTCGAGGTATTTCCCGCCGCCTTGTTAGGCCGCGTCGTCGTCATTCCCTACTACCCGCTGAGTGACGAGATGCTCGGCAACATCGTGCGGCTGCAGCTGGAGCGCGTGAAGAAGCGCGTCACCGAGCGCTACCAAGTTCCGTTCAGCTACGACGACGCCGTGGTGCAGCTCATCTGCAGCCGCTGCACGGAGCTCGAGAGCGGCGGCCGAATGATCGACGCCGTGCTCACCAACACGCTTTTGCCTCAGCTGAGCCGCGAGCTGTTGCTGCGCACCCTTTCCGGCAATCCGCCTGCCCGCGTGAGCGTGTCGGTCACCGGTTCGGAGTTCACGTACGCCTTCGACTGAATCGCTTGCCCGCGGCGACGAAGTTTTGTTTGCGGCCCTGGCGAACACGAGCATAAATGGCGCCGTGCAGGGAAAACTCGGGCTCCGCGGGATCAAAGTTTTGGGGCTGACGCTCGGGGTCTCCGCCGCCTTGTTGGGCTCACCTCGAGCCGCGCAGGCGCAAGACGCGGAGGCTCCGGACCGTCATCGCAGTCAAGGCTGGAAGGACGCGACCAACATCCTGACCCTGTCGTCACTGGGCGTGCAGCTGCTCATGCCCCGCGTCTTTTACTCGGACCCCGAGGTCACGGTGGGCTGGAAGGCGCGCTGGCATGCATCGGTCCTGGCGCCCAGCATGGCGCTCATCGCGACTGGCCTCGTCAACGAGCAGTTCTTGAAGGACAGCTTCGAGGGCTACCGCCCGGGTTGTGACGAGGCGAGCCAAGGCATCGCTCCGGAGTGCAACTCCTACGGCATGATGTCGACCCACTCGTACTTGGTGGGCTCGGCGCTCGGCCAGGGCTTGGGCATCTTCCTGGTAGACACGCTCAAGTGGAGCGGCGGGCGCATCAATGGCGGCTCGCTCGCGATGAACGTTGGCGTGCCGGCGGTGCTCGGCGTCATCACCACGGTCGGGCGCACGTCGGGCAATTGGGAGACGGGCGGCCAATCCTGGGGCAGCGCCGGCATCGGTTTGGCGCTCGGCCTCGGCCTCGGCGCGCTCTACGGCGCCGCTCAGCGCCCGGAGTGCGGCTACGGCGGCAACCTGATTTGCTGGTGAAACGAAGGCGCTGAGAGCGCGGGCTCTCAGCGGTTCGGCTTGGCTTTGGGCGGCGTGGGCTTCGGCTCGTCTAGCGCCGGGCCCGCGCTGTGCGGCGCTGCCACGTCTCCGCCCGCGACCTGAGTCCACAGCGAAGGCACGCTCGCCTCCAGCTTCCCGCTGGGCGCGAGCTTGAAGAGCCGCTCCAGGTCCGACTTGCGCACGGTGCCCTGGTTCGGATCCTGAACGAGCACCTGCTCCACGACTCGCATGCCCTTGTCTTGGAACACCGGCGTCGCGGTGAGCCGGTATTTGGAGAGCCCGGGCAAACCAGGGAAGGGCCGGTAGTCGATGCGATCCAGCGGGAGCGCGGCGGCGCGGGTCAGGCGCCCACCACCGAGCACGTAAACCGTGAACGCGGTCTCGCAACCTTGACCAGGTTTCACCTCGCCGCAGCCCTCGTCCGTCGCGGTCACCAAGATGCGTGAGCCCATGCGCTCGAGCGAGAAGCGCGTGGTCTTCAGCCGGCTACGAAGGGTGCCGGTCCCGTAGACCTCCGCGTAGCCTTCGCGCGAACGCACGAGAGCGAGGGGCCCCGCCGAAGAGCCGTCCGAGAACTCGAAGGTGCGCAGCCACACCACTCGAAAACCGTCGGGACCGGGCGTGACGACCGCGTGGTCCGGCTTGGCCGGTAAGGAACCAGCGCGCGGCCCCTCCGCCCCGAGCAGCTCCTGCTCGGAGAAGGCAGCGCGGCCTGCGCAGTCCTGAGCGCCCGCGTCCACCGTGGAAGACCCCGCGTCGAAGCTGGGCAGAACCATGCGCCAGTAGTCGGCCGGCTCTACCTTGGAGACGCCGCTGGTGCTGCGCTCGAGCGGCTGAATGCAGATCGGAACCGGCACCGTGCGCCTTGCCCTGTCCTCCATTTTGGAGGATTCCACCGCGCCGGCGCAGCTCAGCGAGGAGAGCGCGGCGATAGCGCCGATGACCAAACCGCTCGGCTTCATAGGACCTCGAGCGTGTCGACCACGCGCAGGAGCTCGGGGTTGATTTGCGACAGATCGTCACCCTCGTAAACGATCTGAACGACCACGACGCGCGACTGACCGCGCACCAGGTACTCACGGCTACGGCTCGTGAGCGGCTTCTTTGCTGCTTCTACGCTGCGCTCCACGCTGTACGCTCGGCCTTGACCGATGCCCACCGCGACGGGGACACGCTTGCCCGTCACTTTGGCTCCCGTAGATTGCGCGTCGTCTTCGTAGCGCTGCAGCATGTCCCGCCAGGCGTCCGCGGCGTACTCGGGGCGCTCGTAGATGGCGAAGGAGTAGGCGTTCGGGGAGATGTAACCGACGTAGGCCTGGCCCGGCTGGTTGCTCGCGTCGCGCAAGAGCCAGTTCTTCGGCTTGGAAAGGTGAATGCCGCGGCGTAACACCGTGACGCCTACGTACTCGGGGTTGGGCTCCTGGGGCGCCAAGTCCAGCGGGGGGTAGCGCTCCTCGAACTCTTTTGCGCCCTGCTCGCCCGTCGCGACCGTCCAATCGTAAAAGGTGCGGTTCTTGGTGGCGCCTTCCGAGGGGCCTCCGCAGCCCGCCGCGCAGAGCGCGCCCAGCACTAGTCCTGCTCTCACCCGACGGTCGACCACGAGGCGAAGCTACCAGCGGCACCGCGTCTGCGGGAGCCCCTTTCGCTCGGACCGACGGCCTGGGTGGACTCGCTAGCCATTTCACTACTGAGGCAGTGCGACCTTTGGTAAAACGTCGCCATGGTTCGTAGGGTCATCGGAGCAGGGCTGGTGGGCGCGGCGTCGCTCGTGGGCTGCTCGTCACCCATGTTCCACGTCAATGACCGCTCGGACGTGAGCACCTACGTCACACGGCGCGACGGAGCGGCCAGCCAGAGCAATCCGGACGGGCTTCGTTTCAAGAGCGGCATGTGCGACGCCAGTGAGCTGCACCCCGAGGGTAAGCAGCTTACCGAAGCTCACCTCATCGAGTTCCTGAACAAGCAGCAGTTGGACGTTCGCGTCGAGCGGCCGCGCTCGGACCTGATTTACCTGATCGTCAGCGGAGCGGGAACAGACGTGCCCGTTCGCCTCAGGGTCGCGGTTCTAAAAAATGCGGATGAAGCGGGAGCCGAGCTGCATGCTGCCCTGCTCCAGCACGGTCCCGGGGCCTGGGGCGTCCGTCGCTCCAACCTGGCAGTGCTCGGCGCCATCGGCTCGCTGGATGATGATCTGACTTTCGCCGCCAAAACGCGGCTCTCCTGCTGGGGCATGTTCATGACCGCCGGCCGTGACGACGCCTACTCAGTGCCGGGCGGCTACCGCGAGCTGTAAGGCTTTCAGCGTTCATGGACGTGCAAGCAACCACCAGCGGGGCTACGCTCGGCTCATGGTTGGGTGGTGGTCTGGCTCGGGCCCATTGGGCGTGCAGCGGCGGAGCTCCATGAAGCGATCGAGGAGGGCGAGCTAGGTCATGACGCTGAGCCGTGCCGCTATGTTCGCAAGCCCGTTCGGGCCAAGCGTCGCCCTGCTGTCGATGAGCGGGCGCGAGAGGTTGGGCCGCCCCTTCCGCTTCGAGGTCGACTTGCTGAGCGAGAACGACTCGCTGGACCTGAAGGAGATCTTGGCGAAGCCGGCCAGCGTGCTGTTGGAGCGGCTGGACGGGAGCGTCCGCGAGTTCAACGGCTTGGTCACCGAATTTTCGCTCGTGGGCGAGCACGGCAACTACGCGCGCTACCGCTGCGTGCTGCGCCCGGCGCTGTGGTTCATCGGTCAGAACCGTAAGTGCCGGATCTTTCAGAATAAGTCAGTTCCCGAAATCGTCATGGACCTGCTCCGCGAGCGCGGGGTGACGGACTTCGAGAACCTCATCAGCGACCCCCACCGAACGTGGGAGTTCTTGGTTCAGTACCGCGAGAGCGACCTGAACTTCATTCATCGCATCCTGGAGCAGGAAGGAATTTACTATTTCTTCAAGCACCAAGACGGCAAGCACACGCTGGTGCTCTTGGACTCCTCCGCCAGCCATGAGCCCGCGGAGGGCTTCGCGGAGGTGCCGTTCTACGCCCCGCTCGCGCGAGGGCTGCGGCTGGAGGAGCACGTCGACACCTGGCTCACCACGCGCCAAATCCGACCGGACAAGGTGACCTTGGTGGACTTCAATTTCGAGTCGCCCATCCCGTTCGTCACGGAGAGCGCAATCGCCCCGTTGGACAACGACCACGGCGACGCCGAGGTCTACGACTTTCCGGCGGAGGCGGTCGACAAAGACGAAGCGGAGATCCAGGCGCGGCGTCGCTTGGAGGAGCTCCAAGCGGACCACGAGCTGGTGAGCGGCTCGGGCGCGGTACGCGGCCTGTACGCGGGCGCCAAGTTCAAGCTCGAGCACTTCCCGCGAGACGACCAGAACAAAGACTACGTCATCGTCAGTGCGTCGTACGAAATCAGCACGGCACAGTTCGAGTCGAACGTGGCCGACGGCGAGCAGCCGGAGTTCCGCTTCTCGTTCAACGCGATAGACGCCAAGCAGCAGTACCGCTCCCCTTCCACCACCCCAAAGCCCATCGTGGAGGGCCCGCAAACCGCGCTCGTGGTCGGCCCGGAAGAGAACGAAATCTTCACGGACGAGTACGGCCGGGTAAAGCTCAAGTTCCACTGGGACCCCGATCCCAAGGCGGACGCCTCGTCCTCTTGCTACGTGCGCGTCGCCCAAGCCTGGGCGGGGGACGGCTGGGGTAGCTCTCACGTCCCGCGCATAGGGCAGGAGGTCATCGTCTCTTTCCTGGAGGGCGACCCGGACCGCCCGATCGTCACCGGGCGCGTCTACAACGGCTTCAACCACGCGCCGTATCCGGACACGCCGACTCAAAGCGGCATCAAGAGCCACAGCACGCCCGGCGGCGGGGCCGACAACTTCAACGAGCTCCGCTTCGAAGACAAAAAGGGCGAAGAAGAGCTGCACATCCAAGCCGAAAAGAACATGACCACGCTGGTCAAAAACGACCAGTCGACGACCGTGAAAGCGAACCGCTCCGCGGGCGTCACCGGCAACGACTCGGTTTCGGTCGGCGGGGATCGCTCGGTCAGCGTCACCGGCAATCTCTCCGTGACGGTCAAGGGTAGCGGCAAGAGCGCCGTGCATAGCACCCACAGCGTCACCGGCAAGCACTCGGTGGACGCGAGCGACACGATCGAGATGACCGCGCCGACACACATCAAGCTCACCGTCGGCGGGAGCTCGATCACCATCACGCCGAGCTCGATCACGATCACCGCGAGCGGCTCCACCATCACCGTGGATCCGAACATCTTCCTCACCTCCAGCGGCAATTCGGAAATGATGCTGGACGCGAACGCCTTCGTGAAGGCGAGCGGCGGAGCGAGCGCGCTCTTGGACGCGAACCTCTGCGCTCAATCCAACGCCGGGGATCAATTGCTGATGGACGGCAATGTCGCCATCAGCAGCAGCGGCAACGTGACGCTGGACGGCGCAACCGTCGCCGGCACGGGCAAGACCGAAGCGAGCCTGACTTCAGGCGGCAGCTCGGTCAAAGCGACCCCGGCCAGCGTGGACGTCGCGAGCAGCATGGTGAACGTCAATGGCAGCGGCATGGTCTCCATCGCCGGTGGCATGGTGAAGATCAACTAGCGGGTTCTGAGCGCCATGGAGTCGGTCAACGTCGGGATGAGGAGGCTGCAGGCGGACGCAGCCTGGTTCGCGCGCGCCAAGGAGCTGCGGCTCCTGCACGTGAGCACCAGCGCGGACCTCGGGGCGGCAGCGCTCAAGCTGTGCGTGGGGCAGGAGTACCACGCTGACAACCAGAGCTTGTTTCTGATGAGCGAGGAGCCTGCGCTCGCCCGCAGTGACACCTGGTACTCACGCACGCAAACACTCCGCAAGCAGTACACCGCCAAGCAAGAAGCGCTCGCCAAGGAAGGTATCGCGCTCCGTCCACTCGGGCCGGCGGAGAAGCGAACCCCGCCAATCACTGAATTTGCGGGGCTTCTGCAAGAGATGCTCCTCGGCCTCGCTCCCCCTATCAGCGGCTTGGTCCTCGTGCTCGCCCCCACCCAGGTGGAGAGCGGCGCGCCGTTCACGGACGAGCTGCGGCAACTGCTGCGAAGCCCGGCCCTCACTCAGGTGCGCTTCATCGTGCTGGAACGGGACGTGATCACCAGCCGCGGCTTGGTGGACGAGCTCGGCCCCCAGAGCGCCCTCGCCAGCGAGTGGTGGCGTGACGAAGCCGCCAGTCTCAAGGATTGGAGCGCGCTGGTGGGTCCTCTACCGGCCTCGTTGTCGTTCACGCCCCAGGTGCCCACCTGGCAGGCGCCCGGCGCCGGTCCGGACGTGGAGGCGCCTCCGCGCAAGGGCGCTCCGCCGCCCCCTACGGATGAGCAACTCGCCGCTGCTGGGGTCAACCCGGCGTTCGTCAATGGCGGCGCGCAGCTGCTGCAAAAGCTGCTGCTCGGCGGCGCACTGGCGATCAAAGAGGGCAAGCATGCCCAGGCCATTCAGCTCCAGCAGGCCGCCGTCTCCTTGTGCGGCGGCCTCGGCATGCTGAAGGCGCAGCTCATCAACACCATCATCTTGGGCTCGTATTTCATGTCCGCGCAGTCTCCGCGCGAAGCGCGTAAAACCTACGAGCAAGCCGAAGCAGAAGCGCAAAAGCAGCAGATGCCGGACGAGCAGGTGCAAGCGAGCCTGGCCCTCGGCATGCTGGACGCCCTGGAAAAGCAACCTCGGCAAGCGATGGCGCGCTACCTGGAGGCCGCGGAGGTGGCGGAAAAATCAGGCAACCATGCGCTTGCGATCGAAAGCTGGCGCACCGCCGGCCAGCTCGCCTACGGCCTCAACGCTCAAGACGCCGCCCTTCAGCCCTGGCTTCGCGCGACCAACGTCGCCGCCACGATGGACCCCTTACAAGTCAAGGCGACGAGCGCCGCAGAGTGCGCGCGCGGCGTTGCCGGTATCTTCCGCAGCCGCGGACAAGCGCGGGACGCGGAGCTCTACGAACAACAAGCCTTCCGCTTCGAGCACGGGCTCGAGCAGAGCGCGCCGGTACCTCAAGCCTAGGTCGATGGAAAGGTCGCAGAGTGCTCGCCAGTAGTTGGATGGACATGGTCGTCGGGGTGGATATCCACTTCGAGATGGTGATCATCCCGCCGGCGCCGCCGGTGCCGACGCCATTTCCAAACCCCTTCATCGGCATCGTCATCGACCCTTCGGGCTTGGCGGTAGGCCTCGCGCTGGGGGCCGCCCTCGCCCTCGCTACAGGAGGAATGCCGACCGGCCCGGTGCTCATCAACAGCATGCCGGCGACCAATGTCGGCACGGAAGCCAAAGGCATGGGCCACATCCTGATCCCGCCCGGGTCGATGTGGGTGCCGATGCCCAAGTTCCCCAAGCCCTCCTTCCGTGGTCCGCCCGAATTCCCAGGGCTCCCGGTCAAGCCGGAGGACGACGCGGTCAGCATCATGGGCTCGACCACGGTCAGCATCATGGGCTCGAGCGCGGTGCGCATGGGGGAGATGTGGATGAGCTGCGGCGAGCCGCTCCGCCTGCCCTCTTCCGTCGTCATCGCGATCCCCAAGGGTCCCTTGGTGCTCGTCGGCGGCCCCCCGGGCGTGAACTTGATGGACGCCCTCATGGCGATGATCAAGACCAAGTGGGTCGCGGGCTACCTGCACTCGCTCATCAGCCGCATCAAGAGCGACCGCCTCCGCAACATCCTGAACAAGGTCGCGTGCTTCCTCACCGGCCATCCCGTAGACGTCGCGAGCGGCCGCCTCCTCACCGACAACGTCGACTTCGAGCTCCCCGGCCCTCTCCCGCTCAAATTCGAGCGCAACTACGCCTCCAGCTGGTCCCACCGTGACGGGCCGCTCGGCCCCGGCTGGTCCCACTCCCTCGACCAAGCCGTTTGGTCCGAGCGCGGCAAGCTCGTGTACCTGGCGGAAGATGGCCGCGAGATAGAGTTCGATGTCTTCGACTTCCCCGACCACATGCTCCAGGTCGGCCAAGAAGTTTACGACCCGATCAACCAGCTCACGCTCCGCTTCCGCTCCAGCAGCCTCATCCAAATCGAGACTCACCAGGGCGAAACTCTGGACTTCTCGCCCCTGCGCCAGTCGCAGCCCGGCCCCCGCAGCAGCTGGTGGCGCCTGCAACGCCGCCGCGCCCGCGCCGGCCACGACATCACCCTCACCTACGACGACCGCGGCGATCTCCAATCCGTCCGCGACTCCGGGGGCCGCATCATCGGCTTCGAGCACGACTCCAATCATCGCCTCGTCCGCGTCCTGCTCCCCCACCCCGACGCAGACGGCTTCATCGACTACGTCCGCTACGCCTACGACTCCGAAGGCGACCTCGTCCGCGTCACGGACGCGCTCGGCGCCTCCTGGACCTTTGCCTACAAGCGCCACCTCATGGTGCGCGAGACCAACCGCAACGGCCTCTCCTTCTACTTCGCCTACGACGGCTGGGGCTCCGACGCCTACTGCGTCCGCACCTGGGGCGACGGCGGCATCTACGACCACGTCATCGACTACGCCAAAGGCGTCCAAACCGTCGTCACCAACTCCCTCGGCTTCAAGACGGCATACAAGCTCAACCCCATTGGGCAGGTCGTAGAAGTCGTCGACGCGCGCGGCGGCTCTACCAAGTACGAGTACGACGAGCGCAGCCTGAAGACGACGAAAGTAACGGACCCCGTCGGCGGTGAAACCAAAACCGAGTACGACGCGCGAGGCAATGCAACGCGCGTCGGTCTTGCCGATGGGGGCGAGCTGCTCGTCGAATACAACGCGCTGAACAAGCCCGAGCGCGCGGTCGACGCGCTCGGCGGCGAGTGGCGCTGGAGCTACGATACCGCCGGGCGCGTCTTAGGCACGAGCAATCCCGCGCACGAACGCGCGCAGTTTCATTGGGGCGAAGCCGGCCTGATCGCCTTCACGGACGCAGCTGGCCAGCATACTCAGCTCGCTTACGATGCCGCCGGCAGCCTGTCTTCCATCACGGCACCCGACGGCGCCACGAACAGCTGGGCCCACGATCGTCTGGGCCGGCGCACCGCCTCCACCGATGCCAACGGCAACCAGCGCCGCTACCAGCGTGACACGCTCGGCCGCGCCTTCCTGATCGAAGAGCCCGACGGTGACCAGCGCCAGCTCGACTACGACCCGCAAGGCAACATCGTCCGCGCGCGCGATCGCCTGTACGACGTCGCCTTCGAGTACCGCGGCATGGATCGGCTGGCCGCGCGTTCCCAGGCCGGAGCTCGAGTCGAATTCCATTACGATACGGAAGAGCAACTCGTAGCCATCAAGAACGAGCACGGCCTCGCTTACCGCTTCGTCCTCGATCCCGTCGGCGATGTCGCGGAAGAACACGGCTTCGACGACCTGCGACGCGCTTACACGCGTGACGCCGCCGGCCGCATCACGCTCGTCGCACGCCCGGACAAGCGCCGAACCGAGTACGACTACGACGCCGCAAGTCGAATCGTCGCTGTCAAGCATTCGGACGGCTCGAAAGAAGCCTATGCCTACCGACCCGACGGTGCGCTCACGACCGCCGAGAACGACGCGCTCAAGGTCGTCTTCGACCGCGACCCCGTCGGCCGCATCATTCGGGAAACGCAGGGCGCGGATTGGGTTAGCTCGACGTACGACGCGCTCGGTCGTCGCAGCGAGCTCCGCTCGTCCAAGGGCTTAGTCCAGCGGGTGCGACGCAATGCCATGGGCGACGTGTTGGCGCTCGAGGCTGACGTGGGCAGCAAAACAAGCGCCGCGCCCAATGTCCCAGGAAAACCGGGGACCGAGGCCTCGGCCACCGCGTCCAGCAACTTCAGCGCTCGCTTCGAGCGCGATCGACTTGGCCTCGAGCTGGAGCGCGAGCTGCCCGGTGGCGTCCGTGCCCGCTGGCAGCGCGACCAGCTGGGCCGCCCCATGCGCCAAGAAATCTGGCGCGGCGACCGCTTCCACGACGCCAAGCAGTACGTGTGGGACGTCAACGATCGCCTCAAGCGCGTCATCGACGCCATGACCGGCCCCGTCGACTACACACACGACGCCCTCGGCAACCTCACCGCCGCCACCTACGCCGACGGCAAAGTCGACGTCCGCATGCCCGACGCCGTCGGCAACCTCTTCCGCACCGGCGACCGCTCCGATCGCAAATACGGCCGCGCCGGTGAGCTCCTTGAATCCAACGACGGCCGCGGCGTCACTCGCTACCACTACGACCCCGAAGGCAACCTCGTCCGTAAAACCGAGCCCGACGGCGCCACCTGGCTCTACGCCTGGAACGGCGCCGGCCTGCTCGCAAGCGTGACTCGCCCCGACGGCCACGTCGTGTCCTTCACGTACGACGCACTTGCTCGGCGACTTTCCAAGACCTACCGCGGCAAGACCACCCGCTGGATCTGGGACCGCAACGTCCCCCTGCACGAATGGGTCGAGCGAGACGCAGACGCCGTCGACCAAGACTTCACGCATCGCAAAGACGAAGACGCCGTTGCAGCCGGTGAAAGGGCCCTCAGGGCGCTCCTCTCTGGTAGGCCTGCCAACGGGCCGCCACCTTCGGACGCTTCCGCCGCTTCTCTCGCCAAAGCGAGCGCCGAAGGCACCCTCGAATCGCCCGTCACCTGGCTCTTCGAGCCGGAGAGCTTTGCCCCCCTTGCCAAGGTCGTCGCTGGGGAGCGCTTCGGCATCGTCACCGATCATCTCGGCACGCCGAGGGCGATGTTCGACAGCGCCGGCGCGGAGGTGTGGGCCGCGGACATCGACGCATACGGCGACTTGCGCAATTTGCATGGGGAGCGCGCTGCCTGTCCGTTTCGGTGGCCGGGGCAGTATGAAGACATAGAGACGGGGCTCTATTACAATCGATTTCGATACTACGCACCCGGTGCGGGCGAATACCTATCTCAAGACCCCATAGGCATTTTCGTCGGTTGGCGCTTTCATGCCTATACTGTCGATCCTCTAGTTTGGTTCGATCCCCTTGGTTTAGCCGCAAATCCGGCTGGCATGGGGGATCATCAGCTGTTTGAGCACATCAACGAGGTACTCTTTCGCGATAAGCGCGCTGGGCTCGGCAGTCCAGGTGGGCGACACGGATTGGTTCACCGGATTCGCGAGCAAATCGAAGGAAAGATGCGCCCAGGATCGCCTGGGTGGGCGACTCATGAAGCTGAAATTTTGATCTCGAAGAGACATCTACGAGAAGCCCTGATCGAGTGGGAAAAGCGCGGGCTACCTCTCGACGATCGTGCTGGAAAGAGCTTGTTTGGTCAAAACGTTTGGGACCTGGCGAGCGGCGACCCCCCAACAGGGAAAGAAAAGGACGTTCCGAAGACATGCCGTTGAGAGGACCATCTGCCATCGAGCAGCTGAAGTCGCTCGGAAACTCGTGCACGAACCTTTCCCGCGACTTGCTCGTCAATTGCTACGAATTCGACGCACAAGATCTCGCCACGCTGCTCAGCTCCAAGGACAACGAAGCGACGGCCGCAGCCTTGGCGTTTCTGTGGACTGATCTTCGCAGGGAGTCCGTGCAGCCACAGCCACTCCTTCATTGCGCATACGCGCGCACGGCAACATTGCTTGCCGGGATGAATACTTGGTCGAACCCGCGTTCGAACATTCATTTGGTGTGCGAAAGAGTATTTGATGCTCTCGGGTCAAGCTCAACGCAGGTCAGCAGAACCGCGCCGCTTTCTCTGATCCTGGCAGATGTGTTGACAGACGCGGCGCTCGAACTTCAAAGCCGTGGCGGGCTAGACTGGCTTACACTGGCAAATTCCTGCTGTGCAATGTGGCCGTCCCTGACGAGTCGATTGTTCGCGTTCTTGGAAGTTGGCAACGACCAGCAACGATCTGCACTCGAATACATCTGCGCGGTAGCATACCCGACGCCGGATCATCCGTGGTTCACCAGGCCATTCTTGCCATGGTGGTTTTACCAGGTCCACGAGAGACTCCATTGGCAAAAGGAGGGGTGTGACGTGTTAGAGCAATTGCTGTCGCGCCCGCAGGTGGAAGCAAGGCTCAGCGAAATTTCCAAACGTGGCACAGCCACCACAATCAATGGCGCAAATGTCGATTCGATAGTCAAAGAGATTTCAGAATTTCAATTAGACTCGGATCTTCCCAAGCGCACCCGGACTCTGCTTCACCACTTGGCGAGCGGCGACCAATCTTCGTTCTGGGACGACGAGGTCGGCGCGAATCGCTAGTGTGACATCGCGCACCGGGCTGCGAGCACGAAGTTGCCGTAGCAGGCGACCCGCATGCGCTGCGGCCGCTCCGACATACCGCAGCCGATCAGACTCCGTGCCGACGACAGAGCGACCGACTCTAGATAGCAAACGCGACTCGATAGGAAGTGAGAGTTGTTCATCTTCGGTAGATGCAGGCTTGTTGCTCGCCCGCGCTCGGCGTTACAATGCTGTTCTCGTTCGTACACGATTGCCAGCCCGGGTTCCTTGGAGCTTTCCGCACGCAGCGCAACGCGAGCTGGCTCGCGCGCACGAGCTTTCGAGTAGAGTGGAGTCGAGGAAGTGGCCGTAGCGGGCCGCCCATGGCGAGGGTCGATTCCCTCGGATTCTTCTGTCTTTCCCGAGGACCTTATCGCTGCCGGTCAGGTAGACGCGCAGCAGTGGGTCAGGATTGCACCCTACGCCTTCAGCGAGTTCGAGGTCTTTTCGCGCGACTGCCACCTGCCGAGCCCTCCGCCTCCGCCCTGGGTCACCGAGCCGCCCAATCCAAGTCTGAAGCTGGACTACAAGGTCGTCCCGCGGCACGACTTCTTCGGGGACGGAGCTGGTCTGTTCTGTACCGAGGTCGTGCTTCGAGCGCTGACGCGTCTGGGTGTGAGCGGGTGGAGTGCGAGCCCCGTCGTGCATGCGAGTCCTCATCCGGTTCGTGGCTCCCGACTGTATGGGCTGCAGTTGCCTGGGCGGCTCGGGGCACCCACGTCGACGATGAACCTCATTCGTCCAGCAGCGGCTTCGAATTGTCCGGTGGGGGTTCCGGGTACGCCGCTTCCTCCAGTCACCTTCGATGCTTCGGCTTGGTCTGGTGACCCGGTTTGCGTCAGTGAATGGCTGAAGGTCGACACCAACAATCCGTACCGCGCCCTGTTGGCGCGCGGCGACTTCGTTCAAGCGCTGCTAGCTGAAGGCGCCAGTGACTCGCTCCTCCTACAACCGGTGGAGCTGGTGAATTTGCCGGCGAGCCCTCTGCCGGCTCGACCTGCGGCGGTCATGCTCCAAGTGGCGCCGAGCTGGCCGCGGCCGACTACGTTCACGGGCTCCGCACATTCCCGCATTGCCGCAACGGCGCCGCACTACCGGCACTTTCTGCCGCCCCCGCCCCAGCCGGAAGAGCTCCGCCGCGTCGCGACGGAAGTTGAACAGCGTTACGGCGGCAGCCTCGGAAGTGAGCTGCTGAGCTTCATGGCCGCGACGAATGGAGCAGCGCTCTTCGCTGGCATGCTGACGTTTTTTCCGATTGGCGCGCGTACAGAAGAAAACAGCAACGTCATTCCGCACTGGTTCGCTTGTGATGACCTGGCTGGGGCCAACGAGCGGGTGGGGCCAGATGACTGGCTGATCACCAGAGCTCCAGGTTGGATTCTGTTCGCGAGCCGTTACAACGAGATGCATGCGATGTGGGCCATCAACCCGAAAGGCATCGTGCGCCTCTTGCATCAGAGCGGCGAGGTTCTCGGTCCGGACTTGCCGTTCGAAGCGTGGCTCGAAGATCAGGTAGCAGACCTCGAGTGGGCCTGGGACCATCCCGAAGCATTTCAACAGTTCAATCGTTGGATAGATCTCTCGCCGAGCGAAGGCTGGAGCTTCTAGGGCTCGTCGTGAGTCAGCTCCTGACCATCTTCGTGCCTCATACGACCAGCTTCGCAGGTGCAGGACGCCGAGTGGGGCTGGCGACGCTCACCGGAGCGGCAGGGCTACGCGCATCACGGCGGCCAACGGCGGCAGGACCTCGCTAGAGTCGCGTTCGCATGGGGAGTGATGGCTGAGCCGCTGATCTCCAAATCCGTTCTCGAGGCGATTGCGGAGGACACGCGGGTGCTGCTGAACCGGCCAGCCCGGGAGGTGGTGGACGCCGCGTTGGCCGCCGCCTGCGCCCATGCGGAGCTCGCGTGCCTTAGCTCGTCGCCGGTGCCGTTCTTCTTCGAACTGCGCGGCGAGCCCGCTTCCGACCGCTTGATGAGGGAGTGGTACGACGCGACCGGGCGGGTGCTTGCGAGTGAGAAGCCCAGCGTCAAGGGCAGGAGCGAGTACTGGATTTATGTCCGCGGCGCGGTTTCCGTTGATTGCTTCCTGATCTCCGCGTTCAAAGGCACCTGCAGGCTGTCTCGGGTTGCGCGGCGCGGGACGGTGGAGCCGAACCTGGGTTACTTCGTAGCCACCAGCGGTGGTGCGCAAGCGCACGCGTACGTCTGGGCGCACGAGCTCGGGCGAGTTTCGCGCCTGGAGATTTGGGACTTGCGAGCCAACGCTCCCGACAGGGTCGAAGCGACGTATGACGGCAAGGGCGAGCTTCTGCGCCTGACACGCAACGGAACGCTCGCCTGGAGCGCCTCTCCCGCGCCCAGTACGCCCCTCTCGTCGGGCGAGTTGGCTGACAGGTTGCTCCGTGCCGCTCGCAGCAGCCTTGCCAAGGCGACCGAGCCGGCGCTCGCGCTGACGGTTTGCTTCGTCCGAGGGGACGCGGCGTCGCTGCCACCTTGCTTGGGCGTCGTGTTCGAGCGTGACGCTGAGGCGTTCGTCTTGCAGCCATCCAGGTTCGAGAGCGAACACAACGCGCTGTGGAATCCGACGCTGCAACAGGACAGCGGCTTTCCGGCGAATGCGCAGTACCCTTTCGCAGCGCTCGGAGCAGATGAGGTGCGCTTGGAGGGGAGCGCGGCGGAAGTCGAGCAACACTTGCGGGCTTTGATGGACCAATTGAATGCACGGCGGGCCCCCTCCGAGCCGCCGTTCTTGCTGCTCGACTTAGCCGGTGACTGCACTGACTACGTCGGTAGACTGTCCGCAAGTGACCGGCTTCGGCTCGCCAGGTTCCTGCCTGCTGCTCCCGAGGGCTGATCTCGACTGCGAGGCAGCCCTGAGCATCGAGACAGTTACTGGCAGCCGATTTGGGTGTCGGCGATCGCCAAGTCGTCGAACCACACCACGAAGGGGGCCGGCAGCGCGTCGTCTTGGTAGTGAGTGGCGCCGATGATGAGGGACTTGTAGTCCGACATTTGGTTGTCGCCGCCGGTGAGCGCGATTTCGGTCACCTCTTTGGAGTCCGAAAAGAAGCGGTAGCTCTTGGCGCCCACGTCCACGAACCATTCGGCGCAATGCCAGTTGGCGTCCCACATCCAATCGTAGCTAGAAGCGGCGCCGCCCTTGTCGTTCGGATTGTTGAACAGCCACTGGTGCACGTTGCTGGCCGGCTCGGACACCGTGTCCACCACGCGATTTTCGCTCGTGCCCAGCAGGCTGACGAACGTGACGTGGAAGTAATTGGAGGGGTTCTGCGCTGCGGGCGACTTCACCTTGTAGAAGATGCGCCCCCAATGCTTGCTGGCGGTGGCGCCAAGACCAGTGAGGTCTTTTTGAATGCGGCTGATGCCCTTTTGCGCGGAGTTGCTCATGAGCGATTTGGCTCCTGAATGAAACTCAGCGCTGGAGACGGTTTGGTCCTGTGCGGACGCCGTGCCGTAGCCCTTGAAAGAGGTCCACCCCGTCGGTGAGGCTCCGACGGTCCCGCTCTCGAAATCTTCGCAGAGCTTGTAGCTCTTGCCGGAGCAGCTGGAGCTGCCTCCGCCCACGGGCGCGCCGCCGTTCGCGGTGCCCGCCTGGCCTCCGCCGGTGCCGCCCTGACCCGCGCTGCCGCCGGCCGCGGTGCCGCCGGTTCCGGCTGCCGTGCCCGCAGTTCCGCCTTGACCACTACCGCCCGAAGCGGAGCCGCCGGTCGAGCCTGCGCCAGAGCCCGCCGCCGAGGTGCCACCCGTGGCCTGGCCGCTCGCTCCACCTTGGGGCGCGTCGGACGAGGAGGAGCTGGAGCAAGCTGCGAAGCTGCAGGCGCTCAAAAGGACAGCAAGCGGCGAAAGAACAGAGAGCTTCATGTCATCTAAGAGTGCCCGCCCGCGCCCTGGAAGTCCAACCTGGGCCGGGTAAGTCGCAACCGTGGCGCGACATTCGCGAGGTGCGGTGGGCGCGCGGAGAGGGTTGCGTCGTTTCGCAGTGCGTCGAGCCAGCGCGCGCGCCGTGCTTCGAGCGCTCTCGCAGTTGCCGCGTTTGCTTTCGTCGCGCAGCACAGGCTCTGGCGTCGAGCCGTTCGTAACCACCATCGCTGGTCGCGAAACGGTAAGAGCGCTTTCCTTTGGATGCGATGGGCTCGGGTACGCCTCACGTCTCGCTTTCACCGTGATACAAGCGGCGCATGAGCTTGGGCCTGGGCTGTCGTTTCTGGGTGCTGGGTGCGCTGACCTCGGGCTTGGTCGTCGCATGTAGCAGCGGTTCGGATCGCGCTTTCGGCGACCCGAGCCAGCCGAACCAGCCGAGCGGCGGCGCGGCGGGTGAACCGAGCGCCTCGGGCGGCTCGCGCACGAGCGCCGGCGCCAGCGGGGCGAGCGCCGCCGGGACCTCGGGGTCGACCAACGGCGGCAGCTCGAGCCTTGCGGCGGGCGACGGCGGCATGGCCGGAGACTGCGCAGCCGGTGAGTGCGAGCAGGAGCCGGGCCCGAACCCCTGCGCTCCCAACCCCTGCAAGAACGAGGGCGTGTGTCACGAGAGCGGCGAGTCGTTTGTGTGCGAGTGCACCGGCGGCTTCGCAGGAACGACGTGCACGCAGCAAGCTTTGGAGGCGCTCCCGCTCCTGCCCGGCGCCACGAGCTGCGACCTTGCTGCGCTCAGCGGCAGCGGCGCGGTCGCGGTCGGCGACTGCAACGTGGACAGCGTGCGAACGCCGTTCTGGTGGAAGCCTGCGATCGGCACCAAAGCTCTGTCGACGGGATTCGAGAGCGGAGCGACCGCGCTCACGAGCGACGGCACCTTCGTCGTCGGTTACTCGCGCTCCACGGACGGAAGCACGAGCGGCGTGAGCTGGTTCAACGGCCAGCAGGGGTCCGGTTATCAAGGCCTCGTTTACAACGGTCAAACCGTGAGCAGTCGTCCCTCCGTGGTGAGCGACGACGGCATGGTGGTCGCCGGCGAATCAGAATCCTTGAACGGCTCTCCGCGCGCCGTACGCTGGGTTGATCACGGGGAAGCCGTGCTGCTCGGCACCGGGCACGGAGAGATTTACGTCAAAGGCATGAGCGGCGACGGCAAGGTGATCGTCGGGTACGCCTACGATCCGGACGCAGCGATCGTCTGGACGCCGGAAGGCGGCTTGGCCAACCTGCCTGTTCCGGAAGGAGTGGAGGGCGGCGTAGCGTTCGGCGTGAGCCGGGACGGTCGGGTGATCGTCGGGGAAGCGGGCGGGCAAGCCGTGCGCTGGGTCGCAGGAGCAGCGCCCCAGGAGCTCGGCGTCATGGGCTCCGCCCGAGCTGCGAGCAAGACGGGTGACGTGATCGTCGGCAGGTCGGGTGGGGAGGCGATGATCTGGGACGAGGACCACGGCGCTCGCCTGCTGTCGGACGTGCTCTTCGAGCTCGGCGCGGACGTCATGAGCTGGACCTTGTCGGAAGCGGTGGCGGTGTCTGCTGACGGTCGCGTGATCGCCGGCAACGGCTCGTTCGGCGGCATGGACCGGGTCTGGCTGGCGCGCTTACCGTAAGCGCGGCTGCAAGGCCTCCGTCGCGCTTTTCTTGACGACTGGCGGCGCCGCGTCGATGAGTCTTTGCTGCGATGGCCAGGTCCGCTCAATCCCGCTCGATGGCGCCCGCAGACGCGGACGTCATCGTCACGGTGGTTCGAGGTCGCGCGGAGCAAGGCCAACAGGCGTTCGTCCGGGGTCGAGCTTCGGCTAGAATTTCGGTCGGCGCGGCGGGGGATTGGTCGCTGTCGGGGCCAGGAGTCATGCCGATGCACTTGTGGCTGCAGTTCGACGGGCAGGCGCTGTTTGCGGCGCGAGGTGACGGGGCCGTCACCCTGGCGGGAAAACCACTGACCAGCGAGTGGACCGCGGTTCCGGACGGAGCGGAGCTGCGCTTCGGCTTCGGGCTGCTGCGAGTGGGTCGCGACTCGAAGCCCGGTCGCGGCCCCGCGCGCGAGAGGCCGGCCGCGCGCCGTCAAGCTTGGCTACTGGCGCTCGTGGTGTTGACCGGTGCGGGCGTCGCGCTTGCGCTGACGGCGATCCGCGGCCGAACGCCTTCCGAGGTTGCGAAGCTGGAGGCAACGAGGAGCGCGGCTCCTCCGTCCTCGATGGTGCCCGCGGAAGAGCCGGTGGCGGTCGCGCCGGCAGTCGCGTCGCCGCCCGAAGCAGCCGTGGCGCCGGGGCTGCCGTCGTTGACTCTTGCGGCCTCCCCGCTCCCCGCACCGCCGCAAGGAGGGGGTCCATCAGCGGTCTCGCAGCTGCTCCGCGCTTACCCCCAGAACATCGCCAATCGCGCGGTTCCGAGGATCGGGGAGAAGCCTTGGCTCATCTCGGAAGAGTGGCGGGCTCACCACGAGCGGCAGCTGCACGCCCCTGGTCGCACGACCGCGAAGGTCCTCTTCTTGGGCGACTCGATCACGGAAGGTTGGGGCGTGGCGCCGGCTTACGGCCAGCACTTCGCAGCCTATGCACCGGTGAACCTCGGTATCGCCAACGACATGACCCAGAACGTGCTCTGGCGCATCGAGCACGGCACGCTCAGCGGTACGAACCCGCGGGCGGTAGTGTTGATGATTGGAGTCAACAACCTGGCCGGCGGGTTTTCACCCGAGCAAACTGCGGACGGCGTGCGCGCCATCCTCACCGCGATTCAAGCGCAGCTCCCGGCCGCGCGCGTGCTGCTGCTCGGCGTGCTTCCAGCGCGGCAAGACGCGCAAAATCCTCTACGCCTCCGCATCTCGCAAGCCAATCAGCTCCTGCTTTCGCTCGCCAAACCGGACCGGGTGGAGGTGCGCGACCTCGGCTCGCTATTGCTCGAGCCGGACGGCTCGATCTCGCGCGCCACGATGCGAGACTTCCTGCATCCGAGCCCGGAGGGTTTCGAGCGGCTCAGCCTCGCGGTGGCGCCGTACCTGCAAGCGCTCGTCGCGGCGCCGCCTCAGTAGCCGAAATCTCGGCGCCGCTTGGCCGCGGTCGCTGGCGCCGGAGTTGGCGTCGGAGTCGGAGTGACGGGCGCCGCCGCTTCTACCGGCTTCTTCGCGGGGACCGCTCTCTTCTGCTGGACTGCCGGCCTTGGCGACGGAGTCGCCTTCGGCGGCGCGAGGTCTGGCGAGGCCGGCGCGTCGCTCGTTCCGAGCGGGACCACCATCATGTCCGCCGCGGGAGTGGGCGCTACTTCCTCACGCGCGGAGGGAGCAGGCTGCTCCTCCGTTCGCTTCGTGGGCTCGATCGCCGCGGACGTGGGCGCGGCACCGGAAGCGGCCGCGCCGCCGCCGCCGTCCGTCGGGCCGCTTTTGAGGAAGGCGAAGCCGAGACCGACCACGAGCACGCCCGCGGTGGCTCCGAGCGTCGGCAACAGCCAACGGCGTCGCGGCTGCGGCTGGAAGGCGGCGATCGAAATCTTGGAGTCCGCCCAGGTACCGGGGGTCGGCGCGAGCGAGCGCGTCGCGCCGGAGGCCAGCTTCACGTCCGCAGATTGGGCGGAGACCGCACCGTCACCCGACGCCGACGTGCCGCGGGCTCGAATCGGTAACGCGACGCCGCACTCGGCCGCCCACTTATCGAGCGCCGCGATGAAGGCGGGCGCCGATTGGAAGCGGCGCTCGGGCTCGCGCGCCATCGCCGTCTCGATCAGCCGCGCGAAGGCGGGGTCCACGTCCGGCGCGGCCTCCAGCAGCGGGCGCGGCGATTCCAGCACGATCTTGAAGAGCAGGTCGTTCACGTTCTGCGCGTTGAACGGCAGCTGCCCGGTCACACACTCGTAAAGAATGACCCCGACCGCGTACAGGTCGCTCCGCGCGTCCGCTTCGCGACTGCCGCGCGCTTGCTCCGGCGAAAGGTAACAAGGGGTGCCAACGACGATGCCCGTCGCGGTCATTTGCAGCCCCTCCGCGGCAGTGAGGGGTTGAAACTTGGAGATGCCGAAATCGATGATCTTGACGAAGTCCGCGAGCCCCGCCTTTTGGCGGAGGATGAAGATGTTCTCCGGCTTCAAGTCCCGGTGGACGACGCCGGCGTTGTGGGCAGCGCCCAAGCCGCTCAGCAGCTGGCGAGCGAGCGGGGTCACCGCGGCGGGGGTCATGCGCACGTCGCGCTGGACGCGCGCGGCCAGGGTTTCCCCCTCCAGGAACTCACACACCATGTAGCGCGAGCCATCCGCGAGGGAGCCGAAGTCGAAGATCTCGAGGATGTGATCGTTACCGATCCGCGCGGCCGCCTGCGCCTCTCGCTCGAACCGGGCCACGGCGGTCTCGTTTCCAGCCACGGTGCCGAGCAGGACCTTGAGCGCGACGCGCTTGCCGATGATCATGTGCTCGGCCAGATAGACGGCGCCCATGCCGCCCTGACCGAGGAGCTTGACGACGCGGTACTTACCGTCGATGACCTGCCCTGCTTCGATGCTCACCGCGACTGCTCCTGGATCCCGTAGTGCCCAGCTGAAACCCCGACTAGCATGCCTCCCGTGAAGCCCTTCTCAGCTATTGGAACCATCCTCGTAACCGCAGGATTGATTACCGCGGCCCCGGCGGGAGCGCAAACCAAGGAGCAGAAGGCCGGCGCCCGGGCTGCGGCCGACGCCGGCGCGGACGCGTTCGACGCGGGTAAGTACGCGGAAGCGGCGGATCTGTTCGAACGAGCCGAGCGGTTGGTCCACGCTCCGCCCCACCTCCTTTACGCGGCCCGGTCGCACGCCAAGCTCGGGCATTTCGTGGAGGCCCGTGAGCTTTACCTCACCCTCACCCGTGAGCGCCTGGCGGATTCCGCGCCGCGCGTGTTCCGTGACGCCCAGCAGATGGGCGAAAAGGAGCTGAACGAGGTCGAGTCGCGCTTGGCGTACGTCTCGGTCGTCGTTCAAGGCGGGGCCGGCGCTACGTCCGTGCGGGTGACGCGCAACGGGGAGGACGTGCCGCCGGAGCTGCTCGGTGTCCCCACACCCGTCAACCCCGGTGACTACAGCTACCAGGCGCTCGCCGATGGCATGGAGAGCACCGCCACGACCATCAAGCTGCGCGAAGGCGTGCGCGACACCGTCCTCCTCACGCTGAGGGATATTCCAGGTGCCAGCAAGAAGAAGCCGACCGCCCCCGGCGCCGCGCCCGCGGAGGGCGAGGCTTCGAACGGCTCATTGCTCAGCGCGCCGTCTACGGACAGCGCCGCCAGCGGCGGCGGTCGCCCGCTTCTGGTCGGTTCCATCGCGGGCTTCGGCGTTGCGGTTGCGGGCGGCGTGCTCGGCACGCTGTTCCTCTCCAAGAGCAACGACACCGCGGACAAGTCGGACGCCCTCTTCGCTCAGTGCCAGGTCACCGGCTGCGCCAAGGGCAGCCCGCGCGCGCTCGAGATCGAGGGGCTGGATGACGACGCGACCTCGCAGCGCGGCGTGGCCATCGCCGGTTTCGTCGTGGGCGGCGTGGGGCTCGCAGCTGGCGTCACTCTGCTCATCCTCGATCAGAACCGCAGCACCACGGTCGCCGGCGCCAGGGTCACGCCCGTCATCGGCACGAACTACCTCGGCATTGCCGGCCGTTTCTAGCCGCTCAAGGCGCTACAGCTTGCGTGCGGCGCGCAGGAGAGTTTTCTCTTCGTGCAGCCAGTTCGCGGCGTTCGTCGTCGCGGGCGTGGCGAGCCAGTCTTCGTAGTTGCTCTCCAGCGTGTCCACCGTGAAGCGCCGCTCCACCGCGCGGTTGTTTTCACGCGCCTTCTGCACCACCACGCCGTCTTGCAAGGTGAAGCCGCCAAAGGCCATGAGCGGCTTGCCTTCGCGCCACGGCAGCGTGGAGGCTTGCACGATGTAGCGGCCGCTGGCGTCCCGGCGGGCGTAGGACGCGTCGAAGCCGAAAATCGCGTCGAGCAGCGGTGGCTCCTTGGTGGCTCGCTCCACGAGATCCGTGACCCGCTGGCACGCGGGCAACGCGTCCGCGCGGCCGCGCACCAAGATGGCATGCTCGCCAGTGATGACGAGGCCGCCGCCGCGATGCAGCAGCTTGCCCCTCTCATCACGCTCTTCCACCAGCGTGAGACCGATGAGCGGACCGTCGCCACCCGGCTGGAGCCGCCAATCTTCCACGTAGGCGCCGCTCGGGGCGAACTCGATCAGGCAGTCCCCGACGCGCCTCAGCTGGCCGGGCTCTGGCCACTTGGCGTGGACTTGGAACGCGTTCCAATCCAGCCAGCTCATGCTGCCGGAAAGCTCCGCCCCCGAGCCCTCGAAGCGCGTGGGAGAGAGGCCGCCTTCCACCTCCGCCAAGCGGACGAGCTCCGCGAGCGGCAGGTCGTTCAGGGCCTCCCGGGAGGGCACGCTCGGGCGATCGGCGGCGAGCCGCAAATCACCGGTGAGCCCGCGCGATTGCAGCCAAAGGACCAGCGTCGTGTCGTCCGAGTCGCCGTTGAAGAAGGTGATGGAACGACGACGGAAGCAGCCCAACGTCCATACCGGTACGGCGCGGCTCGGCGGGTGCGTGCCCTGCAGCGAGCACAGCTCGACGAGCTCCATCAAGTCGCCCCTTCGTGGATGCGCTTACCTTCTTGACCGAAAGACGAGAGCGGCCGCGCGCCGCCCGGCAGCTGTACCTCGCCGCGCTCGAGCCGCTCTTTGAAGTAGGTAAAGCTTTGCACCGTCTGCGCGTACAGGTGCTCCCCGGCCTTGACCGGCGGGTAGCGCGATGGGCGCTCCGCGCTCACGAACTGCGGCAAAGGCGCGACCTCCACGTCGTAGTCGCACGCGAAAAAGAGCGGAAAGCTGTAGCGCTCCTCTTTGACTTTGCGCACGCGGTGCGAGGTCGCGGTGAGCGTGCCGTTCGTCCACATCTCCAGCGTGTCGCCGATGTTCACGACGAAGGCGCCGGCGCGAGGCGGCGCGTCGATCCACTCACCCGCGCCGTTCATCACCTCGAGGCCGGGCGTCGTGGGAAGCAGGATGGTGAAGCATTCGTAGTCGGTGTGAGCGCCGATGCCGACCGTGACCTCCGCGCCGGGGTTCGGCGGGTAATGCAGCATGCGCAGCTGGCTGGGGGGCGCGGTGACGAAGTGATCGAAGTGCGTCTCCGGGAGATCCAACCCGAGGGCGAAGCCTTGCAGGAGCTTTCGGCCCAGCGCGAAGATGGCCGCGTAGTACGCAGCCACCGCCTCGCGAAAGCCGGGCAGGTTCGGCCACACGTTGGCCCCAGAAAAAGGGTTGGGGCGGAGGGGAACCGCGCCGCCGGGCGCCTCGAAGCACAGGTCGAACGCCTCTTTTTGGTCGCGCGCGCCGCCGTAAAAGACCTCTTCACCCGGCGGCACGTAGCCGCGGTGGTTCGGCGATTTGCCGATGTAGTACTCGAGCTTCTGCTCGCTGGATTGGTGGAAGAAGACCTCCGCCTGCGCGAGCAGCGCGTCCACCTGGGCGGTCGTGACGCGGTGACCGACCAAGTAGAAAAAGCCGGCCTCGCGGCACGCGCTCACGAGCGCACGGGCAGCGGTTCGGCGCGACTCCAACTCTTCGGAGTAAAGGCCCGAAATGTCCACCTCGGGCAGCGACTGAAATGCAGCATGCACGGAACGCGACATGGCAGAGAGCAGCTTGCCCCCGCTGACGTGTCGTCAACGTTTCGAGGAGCGCGGCGCTACCACGTCTCGTTCGGCGTCGGGGTCAGGCCGGAGGAGTCCACGTGGTACGTGAACGTCAGGACCACCGCCGTCACCTTGTCCGAGCCGGCCAGCACCCGCCGCGCGCCCAGGTCCGCGCTGAACACCTTGTCGATGTAGCCGAAGCCCAAGCTGCCGGAGTGGCTCTGCACGCCATCGTCGTAGCGGTAGCCGCCGCGCACCACGGCGTGGTCCCCGAGGAGCAGCTCCGCGCCGGCCATGCCGCGCATCCTCGCCTTGTCGTAAGTGGCGAGGTCGCTCACCAGGTCCGCCTCGATGCCGAACTTGTCGAACGCGTAGCCGATGCCGCCGCCGAGAGTGAGCGGTTGGTAGCCGCTCTTCGCGCCGTTGAGGTTGTTGCCGACGAGCGCGAGCGAGAGGCCGCCGCCGGGGCGCAGCGTGAGGCCCAGGTCGAAAGAGAAGTTTTTGACGATGCGCTCGTCTTGCAAACCGGCGGATGCGTAGCTTGGACCGAGCGGGCCCACGCCGTTCTGGCTCAGCCACAAAAAGCGCCCACCCGCGCCCATGAAGAGCTTGTCGCTGAGCGGGTAAGCCAGCGCGAAGCGAAGATCCGTCGCGGTGCGATCCACGCCGTCCGGATCTTGGCGCGTCCAGTTCGCGCCGAGGCCGCCGGCGAGGCGCGTGCTCGAGCCGACCGAGTCCACCGCGCCGATGCCGTAGCTCTGCCGCGAAGCCTCCGGCCAGATCTGCACGAGCGCAGCCGCGTGGTAGACGCGCGCGGCCGCCATGTTCGCCGGATTGTTGAACAGCGCGCTCACGCTGCTGCCGAGCGCGCGGTCCGCGCCGTTCTTGCCCGCGACGCGCGCCGTCTCCACCTCGTTGTAGTTGTAGCCAACTTCTGGCGCTACATCGCTCGGGTCCGCATGGACGACCGTGCTCCACAAAAAGCAAGCACCTGCACATGCGATGGCGCGGAGCGACGCCGCGCTGTTCGGTCGAGTGAGGCGTATCGGCTGCGTGAGCATGAGGAAGCTGCGGCGGGCATGTCGGCACTACCTGCGCTTTCGACCAATGGCCAAGAAATCCGTACGCGTACGACACTCTCCTGGCCGTTCGGCCTGCGCGCGTAACGAGTCACAACACCGCGAAGTGATTTTGCAGGCGACGCTTGACGTGCAAAACCAAGAAAGTTGACGCCCAACGCACGAGGGCGCGACGCCGCGACGACGGAATGTGGCGTGGGTCTGCAGAGTTACTGAGCGCGGTTCTGGATCGACTCCGACAAACTCGTCCGCACCAAACTTTCACCGCTCACGCGGCCGCAGTAATTTGCGCTCTTCGCGCTTTTCGAAAATGTCTTGGTTGAACTTTGTTCGAGGTCAGTGCTAGCTCCCCCTCCCTTCGCTCGACGGATGCGTCACCAGGCGGTGACGAGCCAGACGGCGGCAGGAACGTACGGTGTGACGCTAGTGACTTCCCCAGAAGCACAGCAGGCTGAGGGCTCGCCCCCAGCGGCCGAAGACGGCAGCATGGTTAGGCTTTTTGGTGTCCACAGCCCTGTGGATAATTTGGGGACGCATCTTTCGTGATGGATTTGGAAACAACCCCCGCGTCGCGCACTGGCGAAAGCCTCTTCAGTCAGGCCCTCGAGCACACTCGCGGTCGCTCCCCCGCGTCGTTCGAGCAGTGGTTCACCAGCATCCAGTTCGAGGGCTTCGAACATGGCGTGCTCGGCCTCACCGCGCGCGATGAGTTCGTGCGCGATTGGGTCAAGGCGCACTTCCTGCCGGACCTGCTGACGAACCTGGGGCGCCTCAGTGGGGAGCCCAGCGCTGCGCTGCGCGTCACCTGGAACATCTCCAACCGCCTCACCCGTCCCGTGTGCGAGCCCAAGCGCAGCGCGCCTCGGCCCTCCAAGCCGGAGCCCATGCCCGCTTCACGCCGGTCGGAGCGCCCCACGGCGGTGCCTCGCTACTCCCGCTCGCAATTTCTGGCGACGCTGAATTCCAAGTACACGTTCCCGAACTTCGTGGTCGGCCCGTCGAACGAGCTCGCGCACGCCGCGGCCTTCGCGTCAGCTGGCGGTGGCGGTCCGCGCTACAACCCGCTCTTCATCGCCGGCGGCACCGGGTTGGGCAAAACGCACCTCGTGCATGCCATCGCGCACAAGGTTCTGGAGGAGCGTCCGGACGCGCGCGTCGTGTACGTGTCGGCCGAGCATTTCACCAACGAGTTCATCGAGGCGCTGCAGCACCACAAGATGGACGAGTTCCGCGCTCGCTACCGCAGCGACTGCGACCTCTTGCTGGTGGACGACATCCAGTTCCTCGCCGGCCGCGAGCAGACGCAGGAAGAGTTCTTCCACACCTTCAACGCGCTGCACGACGCGGACCGCCCCATCATCGTGACGAGCGACAAGTACCCGCAGCAGCTCCAGCGCATGCCGGAGCGCTTGGTGTCCCGCTTCACGAGCGGCTTGGTCGCGGACATTCAAGTCCCCCAGCTGGAGACCCGCGTCGCCATCGTGCGCAAAAAGGCCGAAATCGAGAGCATTCCGCTGTCGGACGAGGTCGCGGTGCTGCTCGCGCAGAACATCCAGAGCAACGTGCGCGAGCTGGAAGGCGCGCTCATCCGCCTCGCCGCCAAGAGCTCCCTCACCGGCCGCCCCATCGACGAAGAGTTCACCCTGAGCGAGATGAACACCGTCTCGCCGCGCCGCACGGACATCATGAGCGTTGAAGACATTCAGCGCGCCGTGTGCAGCCACTTCCGCCTCAGCAACTCGGAGCTCCTCAGCAAGGACCGCCACAAGAGCGTCGCCTTCGCGCGCCAGGTCGCCATGTACCTTTGCCGCCAGCGCCTGAAGTGCAGCTTCCCCGAGCTGGGCCGCGCCTTCGGCAACCGCGACCACACCACCGTCATGAGCGCGGTGCGTCGCGTGGAAGCGCTCCGACAGCGCGACCCCCAAGTCTCCGCGCACCTAGAAGCGATCGAGCAGCGCCTCGCCTCTTCCGAGGATTGAACGTCTCACCGGGCTGCCACTTCGCAGCCCGCTTGCAGAAGCTGCCGTGTCGGCAACAGGCGCCACTCGATCGTCCGTCGCGCCCCGCACTGCGAGCGCCGCTCCGCTCGCTGGCCGCCGCACTGCCCTAGCGTCGGTTCGACGCCGGTCGCTCGCCACGCCGTGGCGCGCAGCGAGGGAGATGGGATCAGGTCAGCGTGCGGCGACCGGCACGTCGAGCATGGATTCGCTGGCGGCGGGAGTCGGCGCCTCGGCAGAGTTGGGCGCGCGCTCGGCGGGAGGAAGCGAAGCGGGCGCATCCGTAGGGGCCACCGGAGCGGGGGGCGCGGCAGGGGCGGATGAAGCAGGAGTGAGGACCTCGGCGACGACCGCGGGTAGGGGCGAAGCGCGCAACGGGCGCTCTTCCGGCACCGCCCCGAGCACCTGGGCAACGTGGGTGGCGAAGGCGCTCACCACCTCGCCAGCCCCAACACCGAGCGCGCGTCCGTACGCGAAGGCCGCGCGCGAGCGGGAGCCAAGCCGTTCTTCATGCAGCACCTTGCCGTCGCGCAAGAGGCGGAACCCGCCACTGGCGATCGCGGACCAACCTGGGCCTTCGGCGTCGGGTGGCGCGGCGTCGATGGTGACATCGAGCTGCAGTAGGTAATCCCCCGGACGCAGCGCTTCACCGTCGCGGAGAGCGACGTCTGGAAAGGAAGTCCATAGGCTGCGCTCGAGCGCACCGAATGCCGCACGGCGCACGCCGTCGAAGCACAGGAGGCGCTGGGCTTTGGGCGTGCGGCACTGGTTCTCCCAAGTTGCCTCGCCCAACTCCACCCAGAGGCGGCCGCTGTGTTGCACGGCGGTGGCGCTCGGCGGCGGGAGCAGGGCGGTCTGCACACGCGCTTCGTGGTGCTGCATGCAGCCGGACAGGGCAAACGTAAGCGGCAGGGCAACACCGAGCAGCGGGCTGACTTTGAACGGACCCATGGCGGGGCAAACCATAGGATTACCTGGAAAAATGGCCAAATTTTAGGCGCCGGCAAGCGGCTGGCGTCGAGGCCCGGCGGAGGTGAGCAGAGGGGCTCGGCGCGGGCCCGCGTCGACCAGGGTTGCGCAGTTTTCATCACCACGTCGTCACCGAAACGAAACCGTGGCCGTGCGAGATTGCGGAGTGCCTTGCAAGGTGCCCGCGACAGCCTGGCCTGACGCCCCGCGCCAAGCGGTCGTGACTGCGTCCGGGCTCGCTCGACGCTATGCTTCGGCGAGCTAAACACGAACACGGAGATCACCGAGACCACATGTTGTCCCTTTGGCATCTTCACCAAGTGATGAACGAGCGCCGCATGGTGCAGCTGGCAGATGGCCGCGTCGGTAAGGTAGTGCGGGTGGACACGACGTTCCCCGCCAACACCACGACGGTCACGATTTGGACGGACTCGAGCGAATGCAACGCTCCCGTGAGCGGCAATGGTCCCGCTAGCGGCCCCGGCATCTCCAAGGTCCCCCTTGCCGAGATCGTGGGCGAAGCTGAGCGTCGCTCTGCGTGAGCAGGTCCGCCTGCGTGTGAAGAGTCCGCGAGCTCCGAGGCTCAGCTGGCGTACATGGCTTCGGCGATCTCGAACGTGGAGTTCTCGAGCTGGGCGTAGGCTTCCCGGAGTGAGTCCAGCGTCGCGCCCGTTTCCATCATCTTCTTGAGGAGCTCGACCTCTCCGCGCACTTTGTCGAGCTTCTCGGCGTCCAGCAGGTCCGCGTAACCTTCGAGCGCTTGCTCGGTGGTGTAGATGAGCGTCTCGGCTTGATTGCGCATCTCCGCTAGATCACGGCGCAGCTGGTCGGTCTCTTTGAACTTTTCACCTTCGGTGACAAGCTTGTCGATTTCGTTCGGCTGCAGACCACTCGTGGGAGTGACGCTCACCGCTTGCACGCGACCGGTGCCGAGGTCTTTCGCTTCCACCGCGAGGATGCCGTTCACGTCGATGCGGAAGGTGACCTGAACCTTGGGCACGCCGCGCGGCGCCGGAGGGATGCCGGTGAGCTCGAAGCGCGCCAAGCTGCGGTTGTCCACCGCCATCTCACGCTCGCCTTGAAGCACGTGCACGGGCACGAACGACTGGTTGTCCACGCTCGTCGTGAAAATCTCGCTCTTTTCCGTCGGCACGGTGGTGTTGCGCGGGATGAGCTTGGTGAAGACTCCGCCGCCCGTCTCCACGCCAATGGAGAGCGGCGTGACATCCAGCAGCAAGACTTCGTCGATTTGACCGGTGAGCGCGGCGCCTTGAATGGCGGCGCCGACCGCCACGACTTCGTCCGGATTGACCCCCTTGTTGGGATCGCGCCCGAAGAATTCCTTCACCGCCTTTTGCACGGCGGGCATGCGAGTCATCCCGCCCACCAGCACGACCTGCCCGACTTCCTTGGGGGTCATCTTGGCGTCGGCCAAAACCGCTCGACACGCGGTGATCGTGCGCTCGACGAGGTCGCGGGTCCAAATCTCCAGCTCGCTCCGCTTGAGGGTGCGCTCCAGGTGCAGCGGCCCCGCCGGACCAATCGCCACGAACGGCAGATTCACCTCCGTCTCCAGCGAAGAAGAGAGCTCGTGCTTGGCGCGCTCTGCACCCTCCCGGAGGCGCTGCAAGCTGGTGCGGTCCTTGCGCAGGTCCACCTTGGTCTTGGCCAAGAACTCGTCCGACAGCTTGTCGATGATGGCGCGATCGAAGTCTTCGCCGCCGAGGTGGGTATCGCCGCCGGTGGCTTTCACGTTGAAGACGCCAGTGGCGATCTCCAAAATGGAAATGTCGAAGGTGCCGCCGCCGAGGTCGTACACCGCAATGACCTCGCGCTCCGTCTTGTCCAAGCCGTACGCCAGCGCGGCCGCCGTCGGCTCGTTCAAGATACGCTTCACGTCCAGCCCTGCGATGCGCCCGGCGTCCTTGGTGGCTTGGCGCTGCGCGTCGTCGAAGTACGCGGGCACGGTGATCACCGCCTCCGTCACCGCTTCGCCAAGGTACGTTTCCGCGATCTCGCGCATGCTGGTCAGAACCAGCGCGGAGACCTCGGGGGGAGACATCGTGCGCTCGCCCGCGCGAACCCACGCGTCTCCATTTTCATGCTGGAGCATGGTGTAGGAAACGGAGCCGGCCTGGCGGCGCACCACCTCCGAATCGAACTTTTGCCCCATCAGCCGCTTCACCGCGTAGATGGTGTGCTCCGCGTTGGTCGTAGCCTGGCGCTTGGCGACCTGACCGACGAGACGCTCCCCTTTGGCGGTGAAAGCGACGACGGACGGCGTGGTCCGCGCGCCCTCCGTGTTGGCGATCACCTTCACCTCGGGCTGGCCGGAGGCGCTCGTGCCTTCCACGACCGATACGCAAGAGTTCGTGGTGCCTAGATCGATGCCGACGACTTTCCCCATGCGGGACCTCGAGCATACCCCGACGCGCCCGCACCTGTCGCCAGATTGTAGCTCCCGCCCATGCGAGCGCGCGCTTGGCAAGGCCGCCCGCAACCCGCGAGCGGCAATCCGCGCGACGCACCGCGCACCGCGGGTCTACTGGCCGCGGGCGGTGCTGCGCGTACCTACACCGCTTGCAGGATCTGCATGGCGGCGAGAGCTCTCGCGAAAGGGAGCCTGCCGGGTCCAGGCAAAGCCAAGCCCCTAGCGGCCGACCGGCGGCGTCCGAGCCACGCGACGCCGCGTGCAGCTGAAGTGCCGCAAAGGGCGGCTAGTTGGATTTGGCTTTGGCGACGACGACGAGCGCAGGGCGGATGAGCTTTTCCGCGTTGCGGTAGCCAGCCTGAACCTCGGCCGCGATCGTGCCCGGCTCGAACTCGGTCGTCTCCATCTGCTGCACGGCTTCGTGCAGGGATGGATCGAACGGCTTGCCGACGGCGGGAACGCGCTCGATACCGACTTTGGTCAGCGTGTCCGCGAACTGCCGCATGACGAGGGCGATGCCGTCCGCCAAGGCTTTGATGTCGGTCGCGGTCTCCGCGTGGGCGCTCGCGCGGTCCAGGTTGTCGAACACGGGGAGGAACTCCTTGAGCAGGTCATCCCGACCGCGGCGCTCGGCATCCGAGAGCTCCCGACGAGAGCGCTTTCGGAAGTTGTCGAAATCCGCCAGCGTGCGCAGCAGCTGATCCTTGAGCTTTGCTTGCTCCGCCTTGGCAGCCTCCAACGGGTCCTGCTCCGGGGCGGGCGCTGCGGCTTCGGATGCCTCTGCTTCTACGGGCGGGGGCGAACTGGACTCGGTTTCGTCAGGCACGGCGCCGCGAGTATAACCATGACCCACGCTTTGCCAAGGAGGCAGAATCTCAGTTTCGACACCGCTTCTGCCGCAGGCACGTGAGCGTGCCGCCGGAGGTGAGGACTCGGCCAGGCTCGGGGTTCGGCGTGAAAAATGCGATCCCCTCGGGCAATACCCAGAAAGGGCTCGCGCCGGACAGCGGCTCGGTGTGGAGAGCTCGCTTTTCGTCGCCATAGCCGCGACGCTCGATGGCAAAGCAGTAGCCGTCGCTCAGGGGCGCGAACAGGTGCGGCGACCCTCCCTGCACCAGGACCGATGAGCGGAAGAGCTCGCGGCCGTCACGCGCGCCAACGACGCGGAGCGCGCGCTCTCCCGCGGGCAGAGTGAGCTCCAAGCCAGCCAGCGCGCTCTCGCCGCTGCTCGGCTCCACGCGACCGACGCGCCGGGAGTCCACCCACAACCAGAAAGGCTCTTCGCCGTGATTGAGCACGCGCAGCTGCCCGCGGTACAGGCTGAACAACGGCGCCAGCGCGAGCACGGGAGCGAGCGCAACGAGCGCGGCCAGGGTGAGCAGCGGGGCGCCTGCCTCGTGCTGGCGGCGCCACACGAGCGCCAGCCCGACGAACGGCGTGACCGCGAGGGCCGACGCGCCCACCGACAGCGCGAGCTGGCCTTGCCAGGGGAGCAGCAGCGGCAGAAGCGCGGCCGCGGACACGCCCAGCACCAGGCCGAGCGCGGCGACAGTGAAGCGCTGCGTGCCAGCGCGCTCGCGGCTCAGGCCCACAATCCTCCAAGCGGGTCGCGCTCCGCTTGCGCGGGCTTGCGCCTCGGCCCACGCGGTGTAAGCGAGTGTCGACCATGCCCGAGCTGAACGAGCCGCAGAAGCAAGCCGTCGCCCACCTGGAAGGGCCGCTGCTCGTCTTCGCCGGCGCCGGCAGCGGCAAGACCCGCACCATCACGTACCGCATTGCGAACTTGCTGGCGACGCGGGTGCCGCCCTACCGCATCTTGGCGGTGACGTTCACGAACAAGGCCGCCGCGGAGATGCGCGAGCGGCTCACGCACCTCACCTCGCCGGAGGTGACTCGTGATTTGTGGATCGGCACGTTTCATTCCGTGTGCGCGCGGCTGCTCCGAAGGTACCACGACGCGGTCGGGCTGCGCCGCGACTTCGTGATCTACGACGCCTCGGATCAGAAGGCCGTCGTGGTGCGCGCGCTGCGCGAGCTTGGCTACGACGAGCGGCAGTTTCCGCCCAAGCAGGTCCTCTCCGCAATCAGCGGCGAGAAGAGCGAAGGCCGCGGCCCGCGCGAAGCCAAGCAGCTCGGTCGGCTCACGGACGTGGTGCTGGAGGTGTTCGCGCGTTACGAACAGGCGCTCGGCCTCTCCAACGCGGTAGACTTCGACGACCTGATCTTGAAGGTCACGCAACTGGTGGAAGACCCGGCGAGCGCGGCCGGGCTCGACCTGAGGCTCCGCTTTTCGCACGTGCTCGTCGACGAGTTTCAGGACACGAACCTCATTCAGTACCGGTTGGTGCGCGCGCTGTCCGAGCGCACGCAAAACTTGTGCGTCGTCGGCGACGACGACCAGTCCATTTACCGGTGGCGCGGCGCGGACGTGCGGCTCATCCGCAGCTTCAAAAAAGACTTTGCGAACGCGATCATCATCAAGCTCGAGCAAAACTACCGGTCTACCGCGAACATCGTGGCGGCCGCGCTGGGTGTGATCGAGCCCTCCCGCGAGCGCGAGCCGAAGGAGCTGTGGACGAACGCGCCCGCCGGTGACCCGGTGCGCGTCCGCGCGGTGATGGACGAGCGCGAAGAAGCAGAGCAAGTGCTGCGCGGCATTCAAACGGAGCTGTCGCGCGGGACCCAAGCCAACTCCATCGCGGTCTTTTACCGAGTCCACGCTCAATCGCGCACGCTGGAAGAAGCGATGCGCAAGGGCAACGTGCCGTACCAGATCATCGGCGGCATGAAGTTCTTCGAGCGGGCGGAGGTGAAGGACCTGCTCGCGTACTTGCGCCTCGCCTCCAATCCGACCAGCGACACGGATCTCGCGCGGGTCATCAATACCCCCGCGCGCGGCATCGGTGACAAAACCGTCGAACATTTGCTGAACGTCGCCAGCGAGTCCTCCGTTTGCGCGTTCGAAGCGATACCCCAGGCCATGAAGGAGCTCGGTACCGCCGCCTCGAAGAAGCTCGGTGCCTTCAAGAATCTCATCGAGACCTTGCAGGTCGAGGCCACGCGCCTCTCCCCCAGTGAGCTCGCCGGTCATATCTTGGAAGTGACCGGCTACCGCGAGCTCCTGCGCAAAGAAGACACCGCCGAGAGCGACGCCCGCCTCGGGAACTTGGAAGAGCTCGTCGGCTCCATTCAAGATTACGAGACAGAGACGGTCGACACCGAGCCGACGCTCTCGGGCTACTTGGAGCGCGTCTCGCTCGTGGCCGCGACGGACTCGCAGAAGAACGGGCCGATGGTATCGCTCATGACGGTGCACTCCGCGAAGGGCCTCGAGTTCGATGCGGTCTTTCTCACCGGCATGGAGCAGGAGATGTTCCCTTACCGCGGCATCGCCAGCGGTGAAGACGAAGAGCTCGAGGAGGAGCGCCGGCTCGCGTACGTCGCGATCACGCGAGCCCGGCGCCGACTCACGATCACGTACGCAGGCACCCGCACGCTGTTCGGTCAAACGCGCTACCTCGAGCGCAGCCAGTTCCTGGACGATTTGCCCAAGTCCGTCATCAAGCTGGAAGGGTCTCCACGCGCCGCTCGCTCGGCGGGGGGTCAAGCAGGGGCCCGCTATGGGGCTGGCTACGTCGGGGGCTACTCACCCGGCGGCTATCGCAGCCGGGGAGACGGCAACTTCCAAGGCCAGCGCTACGCGTCGACTGGCTTGGCCAAGGACCGGCCGGTATTGGCGCCTGGCTCGCGCGTCGTCGAGCGCGACGAGTACAGCCAGCAATCGTCGGGTGAAGGGCAAGCGGTTCGGCCCGGGAGCCACGTACGCCACGTGCGCTTCGGAGAAGGCGTCGTTCAAAGCGTGGAGGGCGGCATGAAACCCAGCGTGGTCGCAAGCTTCCCGGGGTATGGAGAGAAGCGCATCCTTCTCGAGTTTTTGGAGCCGGCATGAACAAGCGTTTGGCGTTTCTGGAGCAACATTGCGCCGCGGGCACCGCGGATTCCTTCGCCTTCTATGGTCTTGCCATGGAGTACCGGAAAGAAGGCCGGATCGACGACGCGATCGCCACCTTCACCCGGCTGCGAGAAAAGGACTCCGCGTACGTTCCGATGTACCTGATGGCCGGGCAGACGCTGATAGACTCCGGTCGCTCGGAAGAAGCGCGGAGCTGGCTGGAGAGCGGGATCGAGGTCGCGCGCGCCAAGCACGACAGTCACGCCCTCGGCGAGCTCGAGTCCGCCCTCGCCGGACTGTGACGCAGCGGTCGCCTGAGCTCTGCTCAGCGGTCGCCTAGCTCTGCTCAGCGGTCGCCTAGCTCTGCTCAGCGGTCGCCTAGCTCTGCTCAGCGGTCGCCTAGCTCTGCTCAGCGGTCGCCTAGCTCTGCTCAACGGTCACCCAGCTCTGTCAACGGTCGCCCAGCTCTGTTCAACGGTTGCCTGGCTCTGCTCAACGGTCGCCTAGCTCTGCGTCAGCTGCTGCCACTCGCTAGCCAAAGCTTGTGGCAAATCTGCGCGCCTGATTCGCGCACATCTACGCACCTGTTTGATCCGCGCCTCGAGTGCTAGTTAAGAACTGTTGCGGACGCGTACCGCAATTTTTCGCATTCGAGGAGCTCAAGCAATGAAGCGAATCATTTCTGCGCTTTCGGTTCTGGCGTGCGTGACCACGTTCGGGCTGGCCGGCTGCGGCGGGGACGACGACGGTGACGGTGATGGAGCGGCCGGCAAGAGCGGTAACGAGCCGACGGCGGGCGCCCCGGCCACCGGTAGCCCCAATTTGGCCTGCGATCCGGCAGAAGCGACCACCTGTCAGAACGACACTGACTGCGACTTCGTGATCGACGGCACCGCTCGCTCCGCCGCCCAAGACTGCGGCAAGATGGACTGCCTGACGAGCGAAGATCCCGACTGTGCTCGCGAGTGCATCCTGGAGAAGCTGGACATGACGTCCGACTGCGCCGCCTGCTATGCGGATTTCGTGGGCTGCACGATCCAAAATTGCGTGGCCGCGTGCATCGGCGATCCAGATTCGGACGAATGTCACGAGTGCCAAGAAACCGAAGGCTGCCGCCCCACCTTCGACGCGTGTAGCGGCCTACCCGAGTGACTCGAGTAAGCATGGCGCGGCGAACCGTGATGCGAAGCGCCGGATTTGGGGTGCTGGCGGCGGGCACGCTCGCCGCGTCCGGCGCCAGCGCGGCTGGTTTCGACACCCCCATTCTGTACACGGCTCGGCACCAAGCCATGGGCGGCACCGCCATCGGCTACGTGGATGACGCGTCGGCCGCTTTCCATAACCCGGCGGGGTTACAGGGAGTACGCGGCCTCGCTTTCACCGGAGATTTCAGCCTGATCCTGGGTAAGGTGCGCGGCAGCCCCACCCCGAGCGACAACCTCGAATCGCAAACCGTCGTCGCGCCGTTCTTCTTGCTCGGTGGCGCCTACCGGGTGCACGAATGGCTCACCTTGGGCGTGGCGGCATTTCCGGTCGCGTCCGGCGGCGCGGAGTACAAATACCCTGTCGGCGCCACCAACTGGATCGACAAGACCGAGATCTTGTTCCTGGAAGCGTCCCCGCTCCTGAGCTTGAACGTGCCCAAGGACCGTTGGCTCCCCGGCAAGCTGGCGTTCGGCGCTGGCTGGCGCTTCAACTACGTGACCTTCGATCGCAAACGCGGTGAGCCGGACCGCTTGCAGTACTTGGATCTGGAGATGAGCGGAAAGAGCTTCGGCGGCTTCCGCGTTGGCGTGCAGTATCAACCGATCGAGCCGCTGAAGCTCGGCTTCGTGTTCCGCAACAAGGTCACCGTGACGACCGAAGCGGACTCGGCCACCGTCCTCACCTCGGAAGCGACCAACGCCGCGCTCGACTTCACGCTGCCGGCCAAGCTCGGGTTTGGTGCCCGCCTGGATCTCGGTCATTTTGGCGTAGCCAGCGACGTCGAATACGCCTTTCAGAGCCAGAACAAGCGACCACCCCTCACCGGCACGCTGATGGGCCGCGACGCGCAGGTGCAGAACGTCTTCGATTGGAAGAACGGCGTCACGTGGCGCAACGGAGTGGAGTACCGCATCGGAGACATGCCTCAAGTGCCGCTCCGCATCGGTTACATCTACGACTCACGTGTCAGCAATCCGATCTACCCGAGCGCTTTCGGAACGCCGCCTGCTGCAACTCACACCTTCACCTTCGGCGCTGGGTACAAGCGCGATACCTGGCAAGTGAACTGGGCGTTCAGTCGACGGATGGGCAGCGCCACCGTCGACACGACCGACACCCGCTGCGTTTTCTGCGGGTACCCCGGTAAGTACGAGATCACGATGACCGGTTTTTACGTGGACGCCTCCGTGGACCTGCCGATCTAAACGCGCTCTGCCGCTCAGCAACGCTCAGCTGCTCAGCAACGCTCAACCGCTCAGCAACGCTCAACCGCTCCGCAACGCTCAACCGCTCCGCAACGCTCCGCCGCTCAGCAACGCTCCGCCGCTCCGCCGCTCAGCAACGCTCAACCGTTCAGCAACGCTCAGCCGCTCAGCAACGCTCGAGCCGCTCCCTCAACGCTCAAGGGCCGCTCTGCAAAAGCTGGCCGGCGCTCTTGAGGGCTCGACATCGCCCGTTTTAGTCACCCGCTACGAATGCCAGCCGCTCGTTGCAGCGCTCTAGCGTGCTCGCGCCCTCTTGGGTGAGTACTACGCCCCACGCGCGAAGGTTGTAGTGCTCACCCCTATCGACCAGCCCCTTCCGCTCCAGAACGCGAGCCCAATGACCGGCGGTGACGCGGGTCAGGCCCGTTCGCTCCGCAACCAAGTTTTGACTCACATTTTCGCCGTGCTCCAGGCCGAGCTCATCGATGGTCGAGAGCACGAGCCATTCGCTGAATGACACACGGAGCCCAACGAGCGCCGACTGAACGCGACGCTGAAAGCGCTTCGCCTCTCGCCAGCGTTCTCTGTGAATCTTGCCCGGTGGGTCGCGCTTCCTCGCCAACACCTCGCTCATGCGCCCCTATCGGTCACCCGCCGATGAGAGTTGCTCGCGTTCCCGCCCCACTCATCATGATGGGCTCTCCGCGCTCGATCGCGAAGCCGGCGGGTTCCACTCCTGTCACCTCCCGCCAACGTAAGCTTCCGTACTAAATTTCCTCAATGATTCCGCAACGACATCCAGCTCGAATGACAATGTACCGATCCTTACATCGGTCCGCGATCGCCTCCGACCACCAAGCCCTCCGCAACCAGGCCGCTTGACGCGACACGCGCTGGAGTCTCGGCAGACCGAGGCTCGCCGCGGAAAGTGCCGCCTCGTCCCTCCGCGCTCGATCGTCGCGCGAAGCCGCCGGGTTCCACTCCTGTCACCTCCCGCCAACGTAAGTTTCCGTACTAAATTTCCTCAGTGATTCCGCAACGACATCCAGCTCGAATGACAATGTACCGATCCTTACATCGGTCCGCGGTCGCCTTCGACCACCACGCTGTCCGCAACCAGGCTTGACGCGACACGCGCTGGAGTCTCGGCAGACCAAGGCTCGCCGCGGAAAGTGCCGCCTCGTCCCGGTGGAATACCTCGCACCGCCGATGTCCGGAGGCTCTGGCGCGATACGGTCACCCGAGAGCATGACCGCCGACACCGCCCGAGAAGCACGGCCCGCGCCCATGAGCCGCGATCGTGACCCGTGGCCCATTGCCCGAAAACCATCGCCCGAGACGCGCGCCCGAGATGCGCGAGACGCGCGCCTGAGACGCACGCCCGAAAGCCCTCGCCCGACACGCACGCCCGAGATGCGCGCCCGAGATGCGCGCCCGAGATGCGCGAGACGCGCGCCTGAGACGCACGCCCCAGACGCGCGCCCGAGATGCGCGCCCGAGACGCGCGCCCGAGATGCACGCCCGAGATGTGCGCCCGAGATGTGCGCCCGAGATGTGCGCCCGAGATGCACGCCCGAGACGCGCGCTCGAGATGCACGCCCGAGATGCGCGCCCGAGACGACGCTGGCGCGAGAGGGCGTGGCGAGGCCTGCGGGCTGATTTTGCTGAAAACTCGGACCCAGAGAAGTATCGGAGGAGGTTGGTGCGGCGCCTGCCGATGTCAAAACTGAGCGCTGTTAGTATGGTTCGGTACATCTGCGATTTTCGCTGGGGCTAGCGCGAAATCACAGGGGAAATTTAGTACCGAATCTTACGTCGGGCGGAGGCACGATCAGGGGGACTCCGGCGCGTGGCGCGGCTCGGACGAATCAGACGGCCGCAGAGCGAATCGGAAAGTGTGCGAGCGAGCGTGGATTCCAGAGCGGTCGCAGCGGAGAGTCCAGCACCCAGAGAGGAAGAGCGGAGAGCGGAAGAGCCTGAGAGCGGAAGAGACTGAGAGCAGAGGGCGGAAGAGCCTGAGAGCGGAAGAGGCTGAGAGCGGAGAGCGGAAGAGCCTGAGAGCGGAAGAGACTGAGAGCAGAGAGCGGAAGAGACTGAGAGCTGAGAGCGGAAGAGACTGAGAGCGGAAGAGACTGAGAGCGGAAGAGACTGAGAGCGGAAGAGCCTGAGAGCTGAGAGCTGAGAGCTGAGAGCTGAACCAAGAGCAGAGAGCAGAGCTCAGCTAAAGAGCGAGCGCTCGGGGCTCTTGTCGGGTCCCGAGGCGTTCATGAGGATGTCTTGTACGACGGGGCGCTTGAGGAACAGGTCCTTGAAGACCATGTCGCGGATGTGCTCGACGAGGCGGGCGACGTAGGCGCGGGCGCGTTCGCGCATTTCTCGGCTTTGGGGCGAGCCGGCGCGGGCGAGCGCCTCGCAGCAGAGGGCGCGGGTGGGCAGGCCGTACTCGGAGCCTTGCAGCGTCTCTATGGCGCCCATGGCGGTGGTGGCGAGCAAGATACCAGTGTGATTTTCGCCCATTTCGACGCGGGCGCGGGCCTCGATGGCCATGGCGTAGAAGTGAAACGCGACGTACGCCTGCGCCTCGGCCGCTTGCCGCGCGTCGAACGCGTACATGACGGCGCGGCTCGGGTCGCCTTGTTGACGGGCCATGAGGGCGCGGAGGATCTTTTCGTGGACGGAGTCGTAAGCGCTGCCGGTTACGGCAGTCAGCGCGCCTGCGTCTCCCACGAGCGTCTCGGCCGCGACCATGTCTCCCGTCTCCAGTAGGAGCTCGGCGGTGGAGAGCAAGGTGTCGGCTCGCGAGTCGCGATCGCCGTAGCGCTCGTGTGCGTCGCGCGCGCGCCGCAAGTAAGCCATGCCCCGCGCCACGTCTCCCAGGTTGGCGTAGCAGGCGCCGATGGTGCTCAGGGTACGTGCGATCTGGAAGCGGCCCCCGATCGACAAGTCGATGCGGATCGCGTCGAGCGCCAGCGCAATGCCGTCCTCGAAACGGCCGAGCACGAGCAGCGCGTAGGCGAGCGAGTTCTTGGCACGGGCCTCCAAGCGGCGCGCTCCCACCCGCCGGAAGACAGCGATGGCTTCGGCTTGGCACTCGACGGCTTCGTGGACGCGACCGACTCGGCGGAGCAGGGTGCCTCGTAAACGCAGCGCCTCGGCGCGGAGGCGCGCGGGAGCGGTGTCCCCGGTGGAAGCCTCCAGCGCGCGATCGACGGCCGCGAGCGCGCCCTGCATGTCGCCAATTTCATGCAGGATTTCCGCCATGAGCGTGCGCGCGCTCACCTCCAGTACGGCGGAGCCGCTGAGCTTGGACATCTGCTCGCCGCGCTGTACGGAGGACAGCGCCTTGCTGAGTTGGCCCGCGTCCAGCTCGAACTGCGCGGTGCGCAAAAGCGCAGTCGCGGCCCAGAATGCTTTGCCGGAGCGCTTGGCCAAGCGACGCAGCTCCGTGAGGTGGCTTCGGCGCTCTTGCCAGCGGCCTTGGTTGCGCGAGATTGCTTCCAACGCTTCGTATGCCTCGATGAGCTTCGGATGGGTATCCGGCAAGAGCGCGATGACGCGGCGGTAGCAGCGTTTGGCGAGCTGAGTTTGATAACTGGCGCGCGCGGCGTCCGCCGCCTCCAAAAAGAAGGCGGCCGCTTCCTCGCGCGCATTGCCGCGCGCCAAGTGGCGAGCGACGATGGCGGCGGTGAGCCCTTTGCCGAGCGGGGTGCCGCCCAGGTGCTCGCCGAGCTTGCGGTGCATGCGTACGCGGCGACGTCGGTCGAGCGCGCGGTAAGCGACGTCGCGCGTGAGAGGGTGGCGCACGTCCGTGAGCTCGCCCTTTTGCTCGCAAAGGCCGCGCGCGCACAGGCGCATCGTGGCGTCCTCCACCTCCGGCCCTTCCAACGCGATCAGGTCTTCCGTGCCTAGGGGGCCGCCCGCCACCGCGAGCCACTCGACGATGGCTTGCTCCGCGGTCGGCAGCTCGTTCAAGCGGTCCGCGATCAGCTGCTCCAACGTGGAGGGCAACGGCAGCTGCACTTCACCCGGCCGCTCCACGCTGACGAGCTCCTGCCCGCCGCCCTCGCGCTCGTGGATCTCGAAGCGCCCACGCTCCAACAGCGCGTCCACCATCTCCAGCAAGAAGAAGGGATTGCCGCCAGCGCGCGGCAGCAGATCTGCGCACACCTGGCGGACGCCATCGATCACGCCAAAGCGCGCCTGCAAGAGCCGCAGTTGGTGCTCGGCGGACAGACCTTTCAAGTCGATGCGCACGAGCTCTTCCAGTTGCGGCATGACGCGGTCGTCGGGACGGGCGAGCAGCAGCACCAGGATGGGGAGCGGCTCGGGGCGCTTCAAGAACTCGGTAACGAGCTCCAAGCTCGGCCGATCCGCCCACTGCAAGCCGTCTAGCGCGATGACGAGCGGCGCCTCGAGGGCGGCGCGCGCGAAGAAGCGCCGCAAGCCGAGAGCCACGAGCTGCCGCGAGCGAGCGACGTCCGCCTCGTCTACCGCGGCTCTCACCCGGCCGGTGGCGAGCTCCGCCATGCGCTCGATGATCTCCGGGCCGTCTTCGCCGCCCGCCAGCTCGCTCAACGCCTCGCTGATCAGGGCGCGGGCCTCTTCTATCGACTGATCCGCGCGCGTGCCGGTCAGCTCTCGCACCCACTCGGAGACGGTGGCGAACGGTACTTCGCTCAGCGCAGGCGAGCATTCTGCGCGCAGCACCCGCGCGTCCGGCGGCAGCTCGTTCAAGAACGCGGTGAGCAGGGCGGTCTTGCCGATGCCCATTTCCCCGGAGATGACGCGCGCCGCAACCTGGCCCGTGGAGAGCCCGGAGCCGACGACGCCGTAGTAGGCGGCGTGCAAGTCGGCCAGCTCTGCGTCGCGCCCGATCAGGTCGCTGGAAGCGCTCGCCAGCTCCAGCAGCTTTTCTTCGCGCGTGTGCGGGCGCAGCAGCGAGTAGATGCGCATGTCCTGCGGCAGATTTCGCTCCTCCGCACCAGGAATGCGGATGGTCGGCGCGTCCCCCCACATGAAGTCACGACGCACGAGCCGGTAGAGTCCGCCCGCGACCCAGCTGACCCCCGGCGGCGCGTGCTCACCCAACAGATCTGCCAGATGATTCGCTGGCTCTGCCAGCTCGTGCTGCACCAAGTGCCCCGCTTTATCGCGCTGACCGGTCGCGATGCCGCGCACGATGCCGATGGAGCCGCGCAGGGGGACCGGCACGTCCTCGGAAGCGCCGCGAATCACCTCGTGCACGTCGATCGCGAGCCACACCGCGTCCATCGGAGCCCGCGCGGGGTTGGCCATGAGGCCCACCACCGCGCGCGCGAACGGCAGCGCGCCCCGCTCGAGCTCCGTCCAAGCGAAGTGAGCGCCGCGCCGAAAAGCGATCTCCTCCAGCGTGCTCTTGAGGCGGTCCAAGAGCTGCGAGGCTTGGCTGCGCGTCGTGGCCGCCGCGAGCTCGTCCACGCCGTGGATGCACAGCGTCACGACCGCCACGTGCCGCACCTCGCGCCCCGCGCGCTCGCGTAAGCCGGCGCGCGTGAGGCCGGGCCCGGTGTTCTCGTCCGCGGGCGCCTCCGAGCCGGATGTGCCCGGACCGATCGACAGCGAAGAAGCGTGCTCGGATGCGTCCGGGCCGATGTGTAGGCCGGGAATCGGCTCCGGCAAGGGCGCGCCGGGCGAGGTGTGCTCGCGCGGTACGAGCTCTGCAAGCACGGACTCCACCGTGTGAGAGTCGATGAGCTGCTGGCGAGTCAGTAGCACCCGGCTGATGGCAGCCGCGACCTCGCGAGCGGTTTGGAAACGCTCGGCGGGATCGCGCGCGAGCAGCTTCATCACGATCTCTTCCACGTCCGCCGGGAGCTCGCGGACGAAGGTGCTGGGCGGCTCCACCCTACCCGCGCGCACCGCTTCCAGCAGCTCGGGCCCCTCCGCGCTCCCGTGCAGCGCGCGCCCGGTCAGCAGCTCGTGAAAAACTACGCCGAGGGAGTAAATGTCGGTGCGCCGCGTTACCCTCTCGCCGCGCGCTTGCTCGGGCGACATGTACGCGGTTTTGCCCTTGAGGACGCCGGGCTCCTCGCGAAACAGGTTCGCGGAAGCGATGCCGAAGTCCGCGATTTTCACCGCGCCGTCGAAGCTCAGCAGCATGTTTTGCGGCGAGACGTCGCGATGCACGATGTCCAGCGGCTTGCCGGCTTCGTCCTTGCGCTCGTGCGCGTAATGAAGGCCTTTGGCGATCTCGGAGATCACGTAGGCGGAGACATACGGAGGGACGCGCTGTCCCTTGCCCTGCGCTGCGCGCATCAGCTTCCGAAGGTCAGGCCCCTCCACGTACTCCATGCTGAGGAGCTGGCCCTCTTCCCCGTAGTCTTGGAAGTCGTAGACTTGGACGATGTTCGGGTGGTTCAGCCGCGTCGCCAGCTGCGCCTCTTCCGCGAACATCGTTCGGAAGCGCCGCGAAGAGCCGTAGGCCGGCAAAATGCGCTTCAAGACGAGCAGCTTGAAGGTGCCCTCCGCGCCGCGCTTCTTCGCGAGGAACACCTCCGCCATGCCGCCCGCGCCGAGGCGACGGATGATTTCGAAGTCGGCGAGTCGCTTGGGCGGGGGCCGAACTGGATCACTCATCGACGCTGCGGGAGCAGCTTACTCCCGTTTTCAACCCCGTGCTGCTGCCCGCTCCGAGCACCGCCGCCGCCCGCGGCCAGGCCTGCCTGCCGGTGCGGAACGTACGAGGTGAGTCGGCCGCTTTCGGTGGCGCGGTCGACTCGGACGCGAGGCCAACTAGCTCGCGCGCCGGGTGGAGCGCCAAACAGGGCGCGCTTCAGCGCTATTTGCGCGAGCGCGGCCTTTCATCGCGCCGCTGGGCGGCCGCCGGGGCGAGGCGGAAGCAGGCGGGAATCCGGCTCCAATACGATGCCCTGTTCTCATGCGGCAAATGTCGGCGCGGATGGTAAGGTTCTCCGCAATGCGGCTGTCCGTCCTCCCGCTGCTCGGGCTGGTTGCCCTGCTCGCCGGCTGTGCTGGTGGGTCGACCGGTTCCGGCTCCCCTAAAAACGCGCTCTCGGCAAACGGCCCCATCCAGGCGGCGGCGGTCGATGAGCGCTCCTTCGGCTCAGCCACCTACAAGCTCCTGCTCAGCGGTGGAAACACCGATGAGCGCGCCGGCCTCCTCGTGGGCGTCACGCGTCATCAGCTGGCGCGCGCGTCGCGCCGCTTCGAGAAGGGCAACGCCTCGGCGGGGCTCACGGCCGTGAGCGGCGCCTTCTTGCTGGGCCGCGCGGGCGAGCTGCGCCCGGAGATGCTCGAGAAGGGTGAGCCCGCGCTGGACGCCGCCGCCACCGAGGTCGCACGCGTCGGCAACGACGGCCGCGCGCTCGCGCTCTACTCCATGCTCTTGCCGCGCTTGCGCGAAGGGGCGTGGCGCACGGACGTCCAAGCTCATTTGTCCGCGATCGAGAAATTTCGACAGGAGACGCGCGGCACGGGCGCGGTGACGACCTCGTCCGCGGTAGCGCGCGCCGCGATCAGCCGCGCACTCCTGGACACGCGCTCCGAGGCAATGGAGAGCGCCAAGAAGGCTACCTTGGCGTGGCTCCGCCAAGCGCTGTCCACCAACGTGGGCGAAGCGCCGATTCGCTCGAATCAAGAGCGCGACGAAGCGTTCGAGGCGTACCGAGCTCTCCGTGCCGGCGGCTACACGGTGGCCGCGCTCTACCTTCGGCAGCGGGACCCGCGCGGCGCGCTCGGCTTGCTGGACTCCGCTGGTCTCGAGAAGCTCATGCCGCCGGAGCTCCGCGACCGTCTGGAGCGCTCGGGGGATGAGGGCGATCCGGACGCGTGGATGGATCTTTATCGCTTTTTCGACTCGGCGCGCGGCAGCGCCGACGGCCTGCTCGATCCAGAGCTCGTAGACGCCGCTGCATTCGGAGCGGCCGAAGGTCTGTTCAGGGCCGAGCCAAGCTCGCTGCGCGGCTCTTTGCCGATGGCGACGGAGCTGGCGACCCACGGCATGGGGGAGGTCGCCCCGCTGGTGCTCGGTCCTGCGCTCAGCGAGCACCCGGAAGCAGACGCAGTGAGCACCACGATCGGCTTCGTGATGCGCGTCATGAGCGACGAAGAAGAGACGGGCGGCTTGGCCGCCGCGCGCGCCACCTTCGAAAACGCCGCGCCAATTCTGGAGCTCGCCAAAGCGCCCGGTATGCGCGGCAAGCTCCACCCCACGCCGGCACGGCTGCGCTTCGCGATGGCTGCAACCGAGGTTCGTCACGGCGAGCTCGAGCGCGCGCGCCCGCTCCTGCTCGAGTCGCTGAAAGACGAGCCGGCGAGCGACGCGTACCTGCTAGTCGTCGCCATCGACCGCCAGCGCGGCAAGCTGAAGGACGCGCTCGGCTACGCGGACAAGGCCGTGGAGAGCGCCCGCGCCACCGGTGACCTCTTGACCGAGGCGGACGCGCAGATCACCCGATTCGAGCTGTTCCGCGAGATGAAGGACGCCACCGAGGCGAGCCGCGCGCTCGAGGCCGCGCTCACCCGCGTGCTTGCCGCGCAAAAGCAGGGTCGAACGGGCGCCCAGCAGGCGCGGGCGGAGCGGCTGCTGGCCCGCGTCCTGGAATACTACGGCGACCAACGCGCGATACGCCGCGCCACCGAGCGCGCCTTCGAAGCCGCCGGGTCCGACCCGCGCCTCCTCTCCGCCACGGTGATGGACGCTGCGCGCCGCGGCCTCACCTTGTCCGACCTCACCGTGGCGCGGAGCGCGGTGGAGCGCGCCGTGAACGCCGGGATGAGCGGGGACGACGTCGTCTACCCTGCGCTGTGGCTGCAGCTGCTCGAAAAGAAGCTGCGCGTCCCTGGCAGCAGCTCCGTGGAAGACGCCTACTCTTCGATAGCGGATGGCGCTGGCTGGCCTGCGCGGTTGCGCGCCTGGGCCACGGGGCGGCTCTCCGACGCGGAGCTGCTCGCCGCGGCCAAAGATCGCTCCCAGCGCACGGAAGCCATCTTTTACGCTGCCATGGCGCGGCACGCGCAAGGCAGCGCCGAGGACGCGAAGGCGGGGTTCGAGCAGGTAACCAAGAGCGAAGCGATCGATCTGGTGGAAGTGTCGATCGCGCGCGACTTGCTCGCCGCGTACGACGCACCCAAAGGCTACAAGCTTCCGCCCAACATCGTCGTGCCCTGACTCGCCGCTGCTAGCGGGCGTCTAGCTGGTAGTTCAGCACGTAGCAAAAGGGGGTGGCCTTGCCATCCTCCATGAGTGGCCGGTAGCGCCAGTTGGAGAGCGCCCGGGTGATCTGCGGGTCCAGCGCAGGACCGGCAGAGCGCACGATGCTTACCTGTGTGACCCGGCCGCCGGCGTCCACACAGAGGTTTACCGTCGCGCCGAAGCGTTGCTGCGTGCGCCGCAGAAGCTCCGGCACCTGGATACGCGCGGCCTCCGAGCTTGGATTCGTTAGTAGTTGGCGGTGAGCCAGCTTCGACGAAATCGAGCGCGGACCGGTGGGAGCCACCGAGTTGGGAGAAGGAGGCGCGAGCGGCGTGGCGGTCGGCGCCATGGCGCGGGGCGAAGGCTCGGGAGCAGGGAGCTTGACCTCCGGCAGGGCGGCCGCCGCAACGGGCGTTTCCGGCGATTCCTCCACGGCAGGCGGGAGGACCGAGGCCGCCGCGCTCGCTTCCGCCGCGCCCCTTTCGGCGCGCGCTTCCGCTTCTTCCTTACGGCTCGTTGCGCTCGCCGTACGCGGCTCCCGCGAGGCTTGACTGGCGGAAAGGGCCGCCTCGGGTGCGTCCGCCGAGGCCGCGGGCGGCTCCTCCTCCAGCGTGCCCCGTTGATCGAGCATGGCGAGCCGGGCTTGCTGGCGCGGGACATTGGCGGCCGCGGCGCGAACCGGGCTCGCCGGCCCGTTCAAATAGGCGACGACGAGGGCAGCCGCCATCGCCAGGCCGGTGAGCACCCCGCCGACTCCGATGAGCGCGGCGCGCGCCGGCTTCGCTTGAGGAGGCGTGCTCGTGGCCACCGCCGGCAAGGAGGCGCGCGAATGACGAGATGAAGTCTCCGCCCAGTCTTCTGCCACTCGAAGCGTCGATGCGCGCTCCCGCAGGCGCTCCTTGAGGAGCCCCTGGATGTAGCGAGCCACCGCTTCGTCCGCACGCGGGCCGAAGGCCGCCGGGCAGGCCGTCTCCAGCGCTTCGAGCAGAGCGAGCATCGAGGGGTACCGAGTTTCCCGGTTTTTATCGAGGGCTCGCAGGACGACCTGCTCGACTGCCTCCGGGTAGTTCTCGACCAACGCCGACGGAGGCGCGGCGGGCTCCGTCGACAAGATACGAGAGATGGTGCTGGACTCGGAGGCGCACCGGAATGGATGCCTGCCGACCGTGAGCGAGTAGAGCAGGATGCCAGTCGCGAATACGTCCACCCGCGCGTCGAGCGGCTCGCCGCGTAGCTGCTCGGGCGCCAAGTAGGAAATCTTGCCTTTGATCTCCCCCGAGCCGTACGTCGCGTTCGACGCGGTCGTAGCGACGCCGAAGTCTACGATCTTGACGATGCCGCTCTCGGTGACGAGCACGTTGGTCGGCGACACATCACGGTGTACCAGGCCGATGCACTGGCCGTTCTCGTCGCGAAGGTCGTGTGCTGCGGCCAGCCCGCGGCAAACCTGCGCGACCAAGTTGACGCTCACGTCGAAAGGGACGGTGTCCGGCTGCGCTTCACGTAGCACGAAGAGCAAAGACTCCCCGAGCACCAGCTCCATCACCAGGTACATCCGCCCCTCGTGCTCGCCGAGCTCCAGAGTCTCCGCCACGTTGGGGTGGCGGATCTGGGAAGCCACGACGGCCTCTTGATAGAGCATTTGCTGGAGCTGGGCGTTCTCCATGTTCCGCAAGATCGTCTTGACCGCGACCAGCTTGCGAAAGCCGCGCGTGCCTTTTAGGCGCGCAGCCCACACGCTGCCCATACCGCCTTTGGCGAGGGGCATGAGGAGCTCGTAACGGCCAAGCATGAGGCCTGGTGTGAGCTCCCCGCCGTGATCTTCGTTGGTACTTGGCATTTGACACCTCCTGATGGGCGCCGAGAGGTTGCGTTGAACGCCTGCCTCTTACGGTCCTCTCGGCGACCGGTCACGGAGTACCGGCGGCGATTGGGCGCGCGTGAGGCTGCGACCAGCGATCCCTCTAGAAGCTTGATCCCACACTTTGCAGAACGGCGAAGGACACCGCAAGTATTTTCACCCGCCGCGCCGCCGATGACTCTCAGTTTGCTCAGTCGCCTTCAGTCGCCCGCGCTCGCGCGCAGTCGCCCTCGCTCGCCCGCGCTCATCCTCGCTCGCCCGCGCGGACAAGCGCGCTGAGACGTAACGCAACGAGAGCGCGGCTTTGCCTCTGCACCCTCGCGGCGAAACGCGACGCCGCTAAGAATACCAACCAGACATATATGAGTAGCCAAGAACAACAGGGATTGCCGTGGAAACTGCTGTTAGACGCTCAATGAACGCCTATGACTAGGGGCCAGCACTTATGTAGTGACCCCGCGAGAGGCCTTGGCGGCGCTCGAGCAGACGCGGAGTCCAAGTGGCTGCCTCCAGTGTAGGGCGGGCGGAGACGGAGTCTATGTGTGTGTTTTCATGCTCGTCATCTTGCGAGTCAGATCCTGCTTTTCAGGCGCGGAAGCGGAGGATTGAGCACGGTATCCGACACTCACCTGCAAGGTGACGCAGCGGTGCTAAACGCATGCTGATGAGCTCTGACGGACGGCGTGAATTGCTCGCTCTGGGAGCGCCGACCGCGCTCTCCTCCGCTACGGCGGCAGAAGCTGCGCTGACAGCCCCCCCGCGAGCGCTCACCTTCGCGGATACGGGCGAATTTCCGAACAGCCGCTTGCCGGCGCTCGTCTACGCGACGGCGCTGCCGGTGGGAGCGGACCTGGCCGAGCGCTTCGAGGCGCTCCTGGCGCGCCATGGCTGGACCGGCGCGTGGCGCAACGGTCTTTACAGAGCGCACCACTATCACAGCACCGCGCACGAGGCGCTGGGCGTCTTTCGCGGACGCGTGAGCGTGCGCTTGGGCGGGCCGCACGGCGAGCTTCTCGAGCTACGCGCGGGTGACGCGCTCGTCATCCCTGCGGGCGTCGCTCACAAGAACGAGGGCCAGTCGACCGACTTTGCGGTGCTCGGGGCATACCCGACCGGCACCGGACCCGACATGAACTATGGCAAGCCGAGCGAGCGCCCCCTGAGCGACCGGCGCATCGCCGCGGTGCCGATTCCACCACAAGACCCGGTCACCGGCACTGGCACTGGCGCGGGCTCAGCTGACGGCGGGCTACCGGCGCAGTGGCGCGCCGCACGCTGACGTCGCGCCGCGGCGCGGTCCACCGGAGGAGTGAGCGGCTGCGCAGCCCCCTGCCCTTCAGAGCTGAGGCTTGCGGCCGAGGAGCTTCGTAGCGAGGTGGTCGCCGAGCTCCGCGGCGAGGAGGCGCTCGACGGCGGCTTCCTTTTCGGCGCGCTCACCCTCGTCGTACTGAAACTCGATGCCCATTCCGGCCGGGTTGGCTTTCGTCGCGTCCGCCGGGTCGGTCGTCCAGATGACTTTGCCGCGCAGGCGCAGCGGCTCCTTCATGTTCGGGATGCCGAGCGCGAACACGAACTCGGTGCCGACCTTGAGGGGCTTCTCCGTGCCGATGAACGTGCCGCCGCGCGAGATATTCCGCGTGTAGTCGGCGAAGAACGTATTGAGGCGCTTGTACTCGACCTTGAGCTCGATGGGTGCCCTGAAGGCTTGGCGCCGGTTGTCGTCGTCGGACAAGGCTGAGGAGGGTAGCCGCCCCGCTCCGAGCCGGGAAGGGGATAGCCGGATGGCCCCCGGAAAAGGCCATGCTATGGCGAAAATTCAGTGCGCGACCCCTATGAAGTTCTCGGTTTAGGCCGCGACGCCAGCGAGGCGGATATCAAGAGTGCCTTTCGCCGGCTCGCCGCGCAGCATCACCCCGACAAGAACCAGGGCGACCCCAGCGCGCAGACCCGCTTCACGGAGATCAACCTGGCGAACCAGATCTTGTCGGACCCCGACAAGCGGAGCGCCTACGACCGCTACGGGCCGGCCGCTTTTCAAGCTGGCGGCCGGGGTCCCGGCGGCGACGTCGTGGACTTTGGCGGATTCGACGACATCTTCGGCGACATCTTGGGCGCGTTCGGGTTTCGCGGCGCGGGCGGCGACCGGGGCGACATTCGGATGACGCTGGGAGTGACCTTCGAGGAAGCGGCGCTCGGCGCTAGCAAAGAGGTGCGCTACGAGCGAGCCGACACCTGCGGAAGCTGCCGCGGCAGCGGCGGCGAGCCTGGCACGCGCATAGAGACATGCTCCGCGTGCGGTGGGCGCGGCCGCGTGCGCTTTCAACAGGCGCTGTTCCCGTTGGCGGTCGAGCGACCTTGCTCGCGATGCAAAGGCGCGGGGTCGATTCCGAACACTCCGTGCCGGAGCTGCAGTGGCAAGGGGCTGCGCGCGGTGGAGCGCGTGCTCAAGGTGGACGTTCCAGCCGGCATCGAGCACGGCGCGACGCGGGTCGTGGACCAAGGCGGTCACCGCATCCGTGCCGACAAAGCGCCGGGCAACCTGGAGCTCTTGGTGGAGGTCGCGCCGCACCCGTTCTTCCGCCGCGCTGGCGACGACGTGGTCTGCCGCGTGCCGATCACGTTCGTGCAAGCGGCGCTCGGCGGCGAGATCGACGTGCCCACCTTGGAGGGCAAGATCAAGCTGCGGGTGCCGCCCTCCACTCAACCCGGGCAGGTGCTGCGCGTGCGAGGCAAGGGCGTGGAGCACCGGCTCCGCAGCGGCCGCGGCGACCAGCTCGTGGAGGTCGCGGTGGAGATTCCGGCCAAGCTCACGCCACGCGCGCGAGAGCTCATCGAACAATTGGGCCGTGAGCTGGGTGAGGACTTGCAGCCGCAACAGCAGAGCTTCATGGAAAAACTAAAGGGGTTGTTCGGATGAAGGCAGTCAGCTTCGATTTCGGCCAGACATTGGCAGAGCTGGATTACGAGTTCATGGCGCGCCGCGTGGCGCCACGCGGCGCCGTGTTCGACGCGGTGAGAGGTCGCGAGAGCTCGAAGCGGGCGTGGGACTTGTACGGCCAGAAGAAGAGCGAAGGGCACGTCGTGGCGTGGCGCGCGATGATGCAGGCGCAGCTGGAGGGCGGCGGCGTGCCGGAGGCTCAGGCAAGCGAGCTCGCGGCCTGGTTGTGGGACGAGCAGCCGGGCAAGAACCTGTGGCGCAAGCCAATCGACGGAATGATCGAGCTCGTGCGCGAGCTTCGGCGCGGCGGCGTACCGGTTGGTATCATCTCCAACTCGGAAGGGCGCTTGGCGGAGCTGGTAGAAGAGCTCGGGTGGGCCGCAGATTTCGACGTCGTGGTCGACTCGGGTCGGGTCGGCATGGACAAGCCCGCGCCAGGCATCTTTCTGCATGCTTGCGCGGTGTTGGGTGCGAGCGCGGGCGAGCTCTTGCACGTGGGTGACGCGTGGGAGGCGGACGTGCAGGGCGCGCTCGGCGCCGGCGCCAGCGCGGTTTGGTTCGACTCGCGGCATCGCGAGCGAGCGCTGCAGGAGCGCGCGTACGGCGCGAGCACCGCCGCGGAGCTACGCGAAGTCCTGGCTCGGCTGGAGCTCGTGAGTTAGCTTCCGCGCCATGGATTCCCAACGTATCGGCATGCTGGGCGCCGGCAATATGGCTAGCGCATTGATCCGCGGACTGCTCGCCTCCAAGAGCGTCAAGCCGGAGCAAATCGTCGCGAGCGACGTACGCGCCGATCACTTGAGGGAGCTGGAAGCTCAGTACGGCATCAAGACCTACACCGACAACCAACAGCTGGCAGCGTGGGCGAACGTGGTCGTGCTAGCGGTCAAGCCGCAGGTCATCGACCGCGTCCTGGACCAGATGGCGGATTCTTTCGCTCCGGACACGCTGCTCGTCTCCATCGCCGCCGGCGTGCCAATCCGTTCGCTGGAGGCGCGCCTGCCCGGCCATGTCCGCGTGGTGCGAGCCATGCCGAACACCGCCGCCATCGCGCTCGCCGGCGCCACCGGCATCGCCCCCGGCGGGCGTGCCACCGCGGCGGACGTGGAGCTCACGCAGAAGCTGTTCGCCGCGATTGGCCGCTCCGTGGTCTTGGACGAGTCGCTCATCGACGCCGTGACGGGGCTTTCCGGGAGCGGCCCCGCCTACGTGATGGTCATCATCGAGGCGCTGGCAGACGGCGGAGTGAAGGTGGGCCTGCACCGAGACACCGCGCTCCTGCTGGCGGCGCAGACGGTGTACGGCTCGGCCAAGCTGCTGCTGGAGACAGGCGAGCACCCGGGCCGACTCAAAGACATGGTGACCAGTCCCGGCGGTACGGCGATCGCGGGGCTCCACACGCTGGAGAGCGGCGGCCTACGCCGCACGCTGATCGATGCGGTGGAGTCCGCCACCAAGCGCGCCATCGAGCTCGGCGAAGCGATGGCGAAGAAGCTCGACCGGACCTAGACGCCGCAGCAATCCGTTAACCGCCGGCCGCACTCGCGGCGGCGGTTACCTCCGTTTCGTCGACGACTGCGATGAGCGCAGGAACGAACGGAGACAAAACTAGTGTCCGCGCAAAGGGGCCGGGGGGGGGACAGCCTCACTCTGCGCGGACACGAATGATGTAGCAGCCCGCCTCGAGAAAAGCAAACCCCTAATTGGTGGATTTGCAGCACGCGAGTTGCGCGCGCGTGACGCAACCTCGGACGCTGAGCAGCAGTGTAAAATTGCTAACATCTCGGGGTGAGACTGAACCCGAGCTGAGACGCGCGCATCTCAGTTCGAGCAGCCGAGCTCAACTCGACGACCGAGCGGTTTCCGCTCCGTCAACGTAGCCATGACGGTCGGGCGGCCAGTCGCCGAGGCGCTACTGCTCGGCGCCCGCGCGGCACCTTTTGCGCTCCCTGCCTCGCCTTGAGCGGCGAGCGCGTCGATGCAAACGCCGAGCGAGGACACGCGAAACCGCCCCTCGAAGCTGCGCATCCCGAAGCCGGGCGGAGCTTCCGCCGCCGGATCTAGCCCGATCGACCCGGTCACCAAGAAGCCCTCGGCGCCTTCCGCGCACGGCTCTGGCATGACGGCGAGCTGCGCCGGGGTGACGACGTAAGGCGCGTCCACCGTGCTCGTCTCCAGGTCGAGCGGGTGAACGAACCAGCCCGTGCTGCGCACCCAAATTCCGAGCGCGTCGCCGCTCGCGGTGCGCGTGAGCTCTGCGCTCGCCCCGCGTGGCGGCGGGATGTCCGTCACCTCCAGCGCGACCTCCAGGTCTTGCCCCGCGACGCGGTAGACGCGCAGCGCGCGCGCGCCTTCATCGTACGATCCTAGGTAGTAGCCGGACTTGGTTTTGACGAAACCCGACAAGCGCGACGCGACGCCGAGCCGACCCACGTTGGGCACCCGCAGCGGCACGCGGCCGGCTTCGAACACGAACAAATCCAGGGTGCCGCGAGAGCTGAGCAGTAGCGCACCAGCGCTGCCGCCCGGATCCAGCGCCGCGGCGAGGCCGGCCGCGTTGGTGCTCGGCTCCGCGCCGAGCGCGTCCGCTGCCGCCGCCGCGTCCGCCCAGGGGCTGCGCGAAAGGCCGCTGCGCCGCGCTCCGCCCAGGGTCGCGAAGCGATCCGCGAACGAGAAGCCGAGCGACCCCGCGCGCGTCCAGTCGCCACCGCGCGGGCCGTATGCGTAGACGCGCAGCTGCAAGCCTTGCGGCTCCGTGCCGGCGTCCACGCCCTCCCAGGTGTCCGGCAGCGGCGGCGGCGCTAGCTCCAAAAACGGCGAGAGCGGCGCGAGCAGCGCGTCCTCGCCGGGCCCGATTCGAGTGGGCTTCAAGCGCCGACCCGCCAGCGAGGTGGCCGCACGAAAGGGCAAGGCCGGCGCGCTCGCGTCCCCGGTGGGGCTGCAGTGAAGGCGCCAGCGAGAGCCGCCCGGGCCCGGAAAGGCGACTCGCGCGGGCGTGGTGGGCATGGCTAGGCTCCTCGCGGCGCGCCCTTCGAACCAACCCACGCGCACGAAGCCGGCGAAGCTGCAGCCCGCCGCGGAGCAACCTTGACGCAAGCCTTGTGAGAGCGCGGACCTCACGTCGGTCTCTGGAGGCAGCTCGACGGCTTGCCACTCCGCGCCGCCGTCCGTCGTCTCCGAGGCGAGCCCATTTTCGCCAAGCGAAAGCGCGCGGGTACCGGCAAAGAGCACGCGACTGGCGTTGTCCTGAGTGCGCCGGAGCGTGAGCTTGCCGTCCACCGCGAGCTGGACGCCCGCGAACGGACCCGCTCCCACGACCCAGCCCGACAGCACGCCGGGCTCGACCTCGACCATGCCGTCCAGCCACACCCCTTGCTCGAGCAAGCTCTTCTGTCGAGCGTCCTTGGTAGCGACCGCCAAGGGCACGCGCCGAACGGCGCGGCCCTGCCACACTGCCAGAGAGCCCGCCGCCCCCGCGCGGGGCGGGGTGACGACCGCGACGCGACCGTCCGCCAGCGCTACGACCCGGTCGCGCTCACCGCTGCTCCGAATTTCCTCGGTCGAGCCATCTGCGCGCACCACGCAGTGCCGCTGAGCGACCGGGAGCCCGTCGCAGCCGCCACGCACCGAGAGCGCGCCCGAGCCGCTGTCCGTCACTGCGCGCGCGCCCGGTAGCTCGCGGAGCAGCGAGAGGCCGAGCGGGGCGGTAACGCGGTAGATGCGCGTGAGCTCCCGCCCCTGACCGCAGACGAAGCCGACGCCGCTACCGAGCCTCACGCCTTGGCACTCCGAGCTCGTGGAGTAAGCGCGCTCGCGCCGCTCGATGACCCGCCCCGTTTGTAACGACACACGGAGCAGCGACCCGCTCGCCGCGACCAGGGCGTTACCAGCGCCGTCCGGATAACCGCTCTGCACTGCCAGCTCCAGGAGCGACTCTGCGCTCTTACCGACGGCGGCGGGGGGAGGAGCCAGCGCGCGCTGCAGCTCCGCGCGCGCGGCTTCGCTGATCTTCTGCTGATCGCGATCGGCGACGTGCGAGAGCTGACCGCGCGCGTCCAGCAGGTAGTCGCCCGTCTGCGTCGAAAGCGCGAGCGCGTCCCCCGCGGCTTCGAAGCCGGTAACGGGCATCCCGAGCGGATGCCAGCTCGCGCCCGCGTCGAAGCTGAGCAAAACCCCGCGCAGCGGCACCTGGACGGCGCCGAACCAGCCGTCCACGAACGCCATGGGTCCGTACGCTGGGGCCGCGGGCAAGCCGATGGGCGGCACCGGCTCCCCCGTTTGCAGGTCCAGCGCTCGGTAGTCCGCGTCGCGCTTCGGCAGCACGAGCAGACGATCGAAGCCGGGAACGAAGCGCTCCGCCTCGAAGTCCAGCTGCGCGAGGGGCTCGAGCTTCGCAGTCCAGCTCGCGGCGCGGTACAGCAGCGTGCCGCTCGAGGAGACTATCCAGAACAGATAACCGGAGCCGAGCCGCGCCGGCAGCTCCGCAAAGCGCGCGCTGCGCGCCGCCGGTAGCAGCTCGTCGCCCACCTCCAGCGAGCCGTCCGCGCGCTCGATGACGCGCAAGCCGAAGGCGAGCAAGCGACGTGAACCGTCGTGCTCCAAACCTGCGTCGGTGACGCCAGCGCCCTTCGTCGGCGGAAAGAGGCGCGGGCTCGACGGCGCCGGCTTGGAGCTCGGTAGCGAAAACGTCGCCGCCGGGGCGCTCGGCTCGGGTGAGCGAGCGCCCGCGCAGCTCAGCAGCATGCCGAGCGCGAAAGCGGCCGAGCCCCCGAGCCGCATGAGCGGACCTTTAAGCCTGCAGCTCCGGATCTTCGGACTTGAACCAGCGGCTGGCCACGCGCACCGCGTTGGTGGCGGCGCCGAGGCGCAGGTTGTCGCCCACCACCGTGATGCACAGCGTGCGACCGCTCTTGTCGCGAGAATCCGGGCGAACCCGGCCGACCAGCGCGCGGTCCCGCGCCTTGACCGAGTACAGGGCGGAGAGGCCTTCACCCGCCGCGCCGGCCAAGAAGTTCACGAATGGCGCCTTGGCCGAGTCCGAGAGGACCGCCGCGACTTGCTCGGGCGAGACGGCTTTGCCGAAGGTGACCCAAGCGTTTTCGTAGTGACCCACCGCGACTCCGACGCGGCAGCACTGCGCGCTGACCCCGAGCTCCGGCAGCTCCAGGATCTTCTTCGCTTCGAACATGAGCTTGCGCTCCTCCGAAGAGAAGCCGCTCTCGTCCGTCCCGCCGTTGTGGGGCACGGTGTTGCCCGCGTAAGCCTTGGGATCGAACACGTTACCGAAGCGGTCCAGCTCTTGGTAGCCCGCCTTGCTCTGCTCCAAAAAGCCGTCCAGCGCGGCAATGCCGGCGCCGCTGACGGCCTGGTAGGTGCTGACCGTCACGTCCTCCAGGCCGAACTCCTGCTGCAGGGGCTTGAGCGCGAGGGTGAGTGGGATGGTCGTGCAGTTCGGGTTCGCGACGAGCCGCACCTCCTCCGTCACCCGATTGGAGTTCACGCCGGCGGCGACGAGCGGCACCTTCGCGTCGCCGCGGTAGGTGTTGCTCTTGTCGATGACGCGATAGCCGAGCGAGAGGAGGCGCGGCACGAAGCGCTTGCTGTGCTCGTCGTCCAGCGCGACGAGGGCCAAGTCCCCCTTGGGCGCGCCCTCCTCCTCGAGCTTGGGCGCGGCTTCCACCTTGTAGGTCTTGCCCCCGTGCTTGAGCTCTTGATCGCGGCTCGCGTACAAGGACAGCGTCGCGCCGGGCCAGGCGCGCGCAACGAGGTCGAGCGACTCACGCCCGACCAGACCGGTGGCTCCGAGGAGGCAGATGCGCATGGGGCGGCGGTGTAGCAGCTGTTTGGCCGATCTTCCAGGGGAGCGCCTGCCTTTCGCCAACGTTTTCGCTGACATTCCGAGGGCATCGGCAATTTTTCGAAGGAGGCGTTGCGTCCGCGGTTTCGGCGCCCGTATTACGGTGCCGATGTCCAGCAAGCGTCCCGTCTCGCCCGGCGCCGAAGAGATCCTCGGCCAGTACTTCCCCGTGCTCGACCACGGCTTCGTGGCGCTGGTGGACTACATGGGGACGGACGAGTGCATCGAGCGCGCGGCGCGGGTGAGCTACGGCTACGGCACCCGTAAAGCCAGCCTGACCCGCGGGCTACTCCGCTACCTGCGGCGGCACCTGCACACGACCCCGAGCGAGATGCTCGAGCTGAAGTTCCATTGCTGCATGCCGATGTTCATCGCAAGGCAGTGGATTCGCCATCGCGCCGCGAACGTCAACGAGTACAGCGGGCGCTACTCGCTGATGCCGATGCTGTTTTACACGCCCAGCGCCGAGCAGCTGCAGACGCAGAGCCGCACCAACAACCAAGGGCGCAGCGGCACGCCGGTCTCGCCGGAGGCGTACGCGGAGTCCGTGCAGCGCTGGAACCAGATTCGCAAGCTCAGCCGTGAAGCGTACGAGCAGATGACGGCCGCGGACATGGCGCGGGAGCTGGCGCGCATCGACCTGCCGCTCTCCACGTATACCCAGTGGTACTGGAAGATCGATTTGCACAACTTCCTGCACTTCTTGAAGCTGCGAGTGGACCGTCACGCGCAGTGGGAGATACAGGAGTACGGCCGCGTCATGGCCGGGATGCTCAAGCGCGTCGCGCCGCTGAGCTACGAGGCCTGGATCGACTACGACGTGTGCGGCGCGCGGATGTCGCGCATGGATCTGGACGCCATCCGCAAGCTGGTGAGCGTCAAGGAGGGCGGCTTGGAGGGGCGCGGAGGCAGCTTGTCCGCGACCGAGCTGGACGAGCTCGGCCTCGCCAAGCGCGAGATCGCCGAGCTGCTCGCGAAGCTCGAGCCGAGCCAGGCGCCGGACTTCGAGCTCGACCTATCGAGCGCAAAGAGCGCCGAGTGGTTCGGGGAGGAGTTTCAGAAGGCGGTGCCTAAGCTGGACAAGCCGCCCGAATGACCGCGTCCGCGATCATGCGGTCGATGAACTGCGCCAGCGCTTGGGCGTCGAACGGCTTGCCCAGCACGGGGCGCGCGGCTGTCTCCAGGAACTTGCTCGTGTCCGGTGTGACCGCCCCCCCGGTGATGAAGGCGACCCGCGTCATCAAGCTCGGGTAGAGCCGACGCACGACCCCGAAGAAATCCATGCCGGACTCGCCCGGCATCATCAGGTCACACAGTACGGCGTCGAAGTCCGCCCGCTGGTTCAGCACCGCCAGCGCCGCGCGCACGGAGTCCGCCGTGGTCACGCGGTAGCGGCCAGAAAGCAGGCGGCTCACGAGCGTGCGGATCATCGGCTCGTCGTCGATGAGGAGGATGCTCGGCGCGTCCCTCAGCACCGACAGGCCGCGGGCCGGGGGTGGAGGAACCGAGGACAGCCGGAGCATCGACGCGGGCATGTCTTCTTGGCTGGGGGGCAGACGGACGCGAAAGCGGCTGCCGTGGCCGACCGCGCTCTCCACCGTGATGTCCCCGCCGAAACCCTGCACGATGCTGCGACAAATGCTGAGCCCGAGCCCCGTGCCGAGCCCGACCGGCTTGGTCGTGAAGAACGGCTCGAAGATGGAGAGTCGCGTCTCCTCCGGCATGCCCTGACCGTTGTCCTCCACCTCGATGATGGCGCTGCCGGTCTCGTCCGTCCACGTCGACACCTTCACCTCGTTCAGCTCCCGCTCGGCACCGAGCGCCTGCACCGCGTTCGTGAGCAAGTTGACGACGACCTGCGAGAGCTTGAGCTCGTTGGCTTTGACGGGCGGAACGTCCCGTAGGCTGGTGAGCAGCCGCGCGTGGTGAAGCAGCTGATTGCCAGTGAGCCGGAGCGCCCAGTCCACGCACGCCCGGGGGTCGACCGCACGCTGAACGCGCTCTTCCATTCGCCCGAAGGCGCGTAGCTCTTTGACCGTGTTGGCGACGCGGCCCGCGCCGTCCTCCGCGTCACGGAGGCTGCGCACGACGCGGTCCAGCGCGTCCCGCGGGCCTGCGGGGAGCTCCACCGCCAGCCGCTCTAGCTCTGCGACCGCGAGGCCGAGGTTGCCGATGGTGTAGGAGAGAGGATTGTTGATTTCGTGCGCCACGCTCGCGACCAGCGTACCCAGCGAGCTCAGGCGGTCCGTGAGGGCGAGCTGCTCGTCGCGCCGGCGCTGCTCGGTCACGTCGTGCAGCACGAGCACGGCGCCCAGCACGCGCTCACGGTGCACGATGGGCGCGACGCTGCCCTCGAGCAGTAGCGAGGCGCCGCTGCTCGGCCTCGTTGCTTCGAAAAAGAAGGTGCTCGGTGACCGCGACGACATGGACTGCGCGACCTCCACCACGTGCGTGCCTCGCCCGAGGAGCTCGCCGAGCTGACGACCACGCGCTTGTTCCTGCTCTTGACCGAGCAGGCGCTGGGCGGCGGCGTTCAAAAACGTGACGTGCTCCTCCGCGTCGCAGGCGACCACGGCGTCTGCGATCGCGCCTAGCGTGGTGGAGAACCAACGCTCGCGATCCGCCAGCTGCTGGTCGAGCCGGTGCTTGTGGAGCGCGACTTGGAGCGCGCTCTTGACCTCCCCGATCGTGAACGGCTTGACGACGTAGCCGTAGGCGCCGGTGCGGGCGGCGCGCTGCAGCGTTTCGTCGTCCGTGTGGGCGGTCATGTACACGACGGGCACGTCGTGCTCGGCCCGTAGCCGCTCCGCGACCTCGAACCCCTCGCACTTGCCACGCAAGCGAATGTCCACCAGCGCTACGTCCGGCAGCGCGGCGTGCACCAGCGCGGCCGCGTCCGCCGCGGTGGAGGCGATGCCAGTCACCACGTACCCCGCGTCCTGCAGACTGCGTTCCACGTGGGTGGCAACGACGCGCTCGTCCTCGACGATCAGCACACGTGGATCCCGCAGTCCGCCTGGAATTGCCACAGCGTTCATGGCGAGCCCTCCTCGAAGGTGAGCTGAAAACGAGTGCCGCCCGCTCTTTCGACGAGCAGCTCCGCCTCCAGCTGTTTGGCGAATATCGCTACGAGATCCAGCCCCAAGCCGTGGCGTTTGCCAAGCGGAAAGTCGCCGCCCAAGCCGACGCCGTCATCGCGTACGACGAGACGCAAGCCAGATGGGGCGATACGCGTCAGCTGCACCTCGAGCGTACCATGCCGCTCGTCGGGGAAGGCATGCTTGAGCGCGTTAGTGACCAGCTCGCTCACGAGCAGACCGCAGGGGATGGCTCGCTCGGGAACGAGCTCCACTTCTTCCAGATTCAGCGAGACCTCGACCCTTTCGCCGGCACCGCTGTTGCGGCACAGCCCGGGGATCAGCGCCTCCACGTACCGCGCCAGGTTCACCGCGGAAAGATTGCGGGAGCCGTAGAGCTGCTCGTGCACCAGCGCGATCGAGTCGATACGACGCTGGCCCTCCGCCAGCGCGTGCTGCGCCTCCACCCCGACGCCGCGGGCCTGCAGCGCGAGCATGCTGGAAACCAGCTGGAGATTGTTCTTCACCCGATGATGGATCTCACTCAGGAGCACCTCGCGCTCGCGCAGCGCGGCCGCCAGCGCGCCGGTCCGAGCCCGCAAAGACTCGGCAGATTCGCGCATTTCCGTGATGTCCACGCACGAGCCGATGAATCCCTCGAACAGGCCCGTCGGACCGTAACGGGGGGTGCCCTGGTCCAGAATCCAACGGTACTGGCCATCCGCGCGGCGCAGCCGGTACTCGATGCGGAATGCGGCGCGAGCGACGAAGGCGGCCAAGTAGCGATCCATGCAGTCTTGAAAGTCGTCCGCGTGGACGCCTTCGGCCCAGCCATTGCCACGCTCTTGCTCGAGAGAGCGACCGGTGAAGTGGAGCCAAGTGGAGTTGAAGAACTCACAGAGCCCATCCAACCCCGACATCCACAACATGACCGGCGCGTGGTCCGCCAAGAGCCGAAAGCGGGCGTCCTCCGCGCGATCCGGCGCGCCGATGATGGGCGGACTAGAACGAGTCGGCACGAGGCGCCTCCCCTACTTCGACGGCGAGCAAGCCTGCTCGGCCCAGGTGCGCCGAGAGCGCGGAGTCCAGCTCCCGCCACACGTAAGCGCGAGCTCCGTCGTCCTGGAGGAGGCGGTCGAACGCGGGCAACAGAGCTTGTAGCGCGCTCGCAGCCCGCGGTCGCCACGCGAGCACCTGAGCTTGCATCTTCTCCGTTTCTGCTGGCTCGCGCTGCGCGGCGAGCTGGGCGAACGCGACGAACCAGGTTTCGTGCCACAAGCCGTCATCCCCTAGCGAGCTCAATATCTTCTCCAAAATCTCGTCGTCGTGCCGCTCCGCCAAGCTGACGGCCTGCTCGAACCAGAGGCGGTCGAAGAGCGGCTTGATGACGCCGCTCAGCGCAACCAGCGCCTGCTGCCAGTCGTAAACGACGAGCAGCTCCTCCACGAGGCGCCGCAGCGGCTGCAGCGCCGGCCCCTGCTGCCAAAGCTCGCGGCCCAGCGCGTCCAGCTCCGCCGAGGGCCGGCCGGACCGGGAGAGCCACTGGCAGATGCGCTGAATGCGCCGGAGCTCGTCCGCCGCCTGGAGCGCGGCCGTGATCGCGATGCGGCCGCTGGGCGCGAACGCGCCGATGTAAGCGGCCGCCATTTGCATGCCGTGCAGGGCGAAGCGCAGCGCGCTCAGCAAGCCGAGGAGCGGCTCCAACGCGGGCACGAGGCCGCGTGCGGGTCGCTCCAGCAGGCGATCGAGAAAGGCCTCCTGATCACGCCGCTCCGCTACGTAACCGGCGTAGGTGAGCGCGGCGGGGTCGCGAAAGGCGTCCCAGCCAGAGGCAGGGACGTAGTGGCGCAGCACCGGCGAATCCACCTCGAAGCCGCGCTCGGGGTAGTACAGCAGCGCCGTGCTCGTGATCTCGTAGTCCGTCGGCTTGCGACGCGAGCTCTCCAGGCACCAGTAGGTGCGCCGCGCCGGCGGCAACGCCCGCGCCACGCGAATCTCTCGCGGCGAGCTGGTCATGGTTCAGCCGCCTCCCAGATGGCGCGCTCGGTGTCCACGCTCAGCCTCCCCTTGAACGATGCCATGCAAAGCTCCAAATCTGCCGGAAGCGCGAAGGCTCGACCCAGCGCCTCTTCGATCGCCGCACGCGTCACGGCGCAGCGCCCCGGCGAGAGGACTCGCAGGTAAGCGCCCCGGTCCCAAACTCTGACCGCGGGGTTGCCAGCGCGAATCGCCGAGAGCACGGCGCGCCCCAGCTCGGAAGGGAGCAGCACGGGGCCGACCTCCACCGTCACGGTAGCCCCCGGTGGTCGTCGGCGGTGACGTGCACTCGCCCGTCTTCGGTGCGCGACGGGATCGCCGCGAGGCAGGACGACCGCGGATTGATGCCGGCGCCGGTCGCGGCGTCGAAGGTGTGCCCGTGCAAGAGGCAGGTAATGACGCCGCCTTCCAAACGGCCCTCGCTGAGGGGGTACCCCTGATGCGGACAGCGATCGCGGTACACACACACGCCATGCTCGGTGCGGACGACGAGGAGCCGCTGCCCGCCGAGGGTGACCCCCCGCATCTCTCCGACCCACAGCTCATCCACCTGCAGCGACAGCTCAGCCACCTGCAGGCTCCGATGAGAGATCCACGCGGTCCAGCGCGGAGATGCCGGCCTCTTTCAGGCTCGAGTCACCCGGCAGCGCCCGGCCTCGGTGCACGACGCGCAATTTACCAGTCAGGGTGACGCGCGGCGCCGCGGCCCGCGCGAGGCGCTGGGCCAGCTCGTCTACCGTCTCCGACTCCGGAGCGAGCACGACCAGGCCGAGCGTGTCGCCCTGCACGAATACGTAGAGTGGGAGGCTCACGGCTCACCTTTCTCGTCGCGCAGAAATGGGTAGTCACCGGAGCGGATGTCCCGACCCCAATTGGCCTCCGAAAGCCCGAAATACTTGAGCAGCTCGAGCAGGTTGGCGGGCGCCTCCCCGGACAAGATGCGCTCCACCACCCCGCGGTGCGCCGCGTAACGCTCCGGCTCCGCTTCGAACAGCTCCCGGCAAGGCTCCGAGCAGAAGACATGCCGGCGGCCGCCGCGCTCGACGAACACGGCCGAGTTCTGGGTAGGGGTGCCACCGCAGAGCACGAGCTGGCACAGGTTGCAGAACGCGACGGGGGTGGTGCCGTGAGTGAACCACTCCACGCCCGGTCCGGCTGCGCGCCAGCGCTCCGTGATGTTTTCCCAGACCGGCGCGAGCGCAGGCCAAGTGGAGGGGTACTTTTCCGCGAGCCACGCGCGTTCGTCCGGCCCCGGCAGCACGAAGTCGAACCAAGTGGTCGCCCGGTAGCTGTAAGCGCTGGCGTACAGCATGTGGTGGTAGATGGGCAGCGCGTCCAAAAAGGCCTGCCAGTACCGTGGCCGCGCTAGGCCGAGCTCGTCCAGCGAGCTTTGAAATTGATCGACCACCCACTCTTCCACGAACTCACGGAAGCTGCCGCGCCGGGCCGAGAGGGGCGTGAGGTAGTCCATGGCGAAGCCCGTCACCACCGCGAAGAAGCGGAACGAGCGCCAGAACCACTTGTCGACCAGGCGCTGAGCTCGCGCGGGGTCGACCTGAACCAGCTTCCGCAAGACGGGGTTACCAATCTGGGCGTGGCGCGCTTCGTCCGTCTGGATGCTTTGCAGCATCTGTTCGAACAGCTTGTCCCCCGACTCCCGCGCCATCGACGTGAGCCCGATGAATTGTAGATTCGTGAAGCCGGTTTCGAACACGAAGTGCGTGCCGATTGCGAACTCGATAGCGTCCGAGCCCAGCAGCAGCTCGTCCACCAAGTGCCTCCCGGCGACCGCGATCCAATCGCTGCTGTGCAGGAGGCGGTGGGTCCACTCGAATTGCTGATCCCAGCGCACCAGATCATGCATGGCGCGCAGCGGGAGCTGGGTGTGCCGCAGCTCGTCCAGCGCGCCGAGCAAGGAGGTTTGGCGCCACGCGCTGTCGCGACCGAAGCGAGCCGAGCGGAGGTTGCCGACCATCGCCGCGAACTCCGCGAGCGGCAGGGTGGCCATGTGCAGCTTGACCACGGACAGCCAACCAGGGTCCAGCTTGGCTACGTCTTCTACGCGCCCGAGCGCCTCCGCGATGGCTTGAAACGCGACCTCTTTACGATGCTGAGTCGCCACGTACTCCGAGAACGTGGAGCGGAAGGGCTCGTCCCACTCCCGCCATTCCCGCGCGCTCAGCCACGGCGTACCGCACAGCGCCTCGGGGAACACCGCGCGTTCGTCCGCATAGCTGAACGACCAGTCCAGCTTCCGAGCCAAATCGCACCACTCGTCCCGAAGCGGCATGACACCTGTTACTTGCTCGCGCCTCCTGAATTCCCGGCGCGAGCGGCCAGCCTAACACCGCGCCGACGCCTGAATCCATCGCCGAGAGTGCCGATGATGGGGGCGGATCGCTACGGTGGCGGCCAAAGACCGAGAAGTGTCGCATACTGCCTACAGACAGCATGCTCGCCGCACAGAACTCACAAGACGTCTCCGCCATCTTGGACCTCGACGAAGAGATCCGGCGTTTGAAGCGCGAACGCAACGCCGTGATCCTGGCTCACTACTATCAAGACAGCGAGATTCAGGACCTCGCGGACTTCATCGGGGACTCCTTGCAGCTAGCGCAGGCCGCGCAGCGCACGACCGCGGACGTCATTTTGTTCGCGGGGGTCCACTTCATGGCGGAGACGGCCAAAATCCTGAACCCAGAGCGTATCGTTTTGGTCCCGGACATGAAAGCGGGGTGCTCCCTGGCTGATGGCTGCCCGGCGGACCGCTTCCGCGCTTGGAAGGCGCGCTACCCCGGCGCGGTGACGGTCAGCTACATCAACTGCACCGCCGAGGTGAAGGCGGAGAGCGACTACATCGTCACCTCCAGCAACGCGGTCAAGATCGTGAGCTCGATCCCCAAGGACAAGGAGATCCTGTTCGCGCCCGACAAGAACCTCGGCCGCTGGGTGATGAAGCAGGCGGGCCGCGACCTGCGCTTGTGGCAAGGCAGCTGCGTGGTGCACGAGACCTTCAGCTTGCAGAAGCTCATGGCCATCAAGCACGCGCACCCCTCCGCGAAGATCATCGCGCACCCGGAGTGCGAGGAACCGCTCCTGGAGCGCGCCGACTTCATCGGTTCCACCGCCGCCCTCCTCAAGTACGTGGAGAACGACAACGCGCAGGAGTTCATCGTGGTGACCGAGCCGGGCATCATCCACCAGATGCAGAAGCGCGCGCCGCAGAAGCAGCTCATCCCTGCGCCGCCGGACGGCAACTGCGCGTGCAACGAGTGCCCCTTCATGCGGCTCAACACGCCGGAGAAGGTCTACCTCTCGCTGCGCGATCTACAGCCGCGCCTGGAAATGGACGAAGAGCTCCGTCGCCGCGCGCTATTGCCCATCGAGCGCATGCTCGCGCTGAGCTGAGCGAGGGCTACTTGGTCGGGCGGGGCACGTCTTTACCCGGTAGCCGCCCGTAAGTCCTCTGCACGAAGGCGTGCAGGTCACTGCACTGATCCAGCGGGAGCGGCGATTGCTCCCCTGGATCTTGCTCCAGGTCGTAGCAATTCCAGCCGTTGTCCCAGGAGCGGGCTTCGATTTTGAGGGAGCCTTGCATGGCGCCCCAGTTCTCGAACGCGCACGACCACACCCCGGCGCAGTTCGTCATCGGCATCGGCTCGGTGGTGAGCTCACTGCTCAGCAAGCTGTGGCCCGGCAGCTTCGCGCGGTACTGCGCGAGGCGAGGGTCGTCCGGCACGCCCATGAGGTCCAGCACGGTGGGAGCGACGTCCACGTGGAAGAGGTACTGGTCGCGCTTGGCGCGCAGGTTGCCGATCTCCGCGTCCGTGAGGGTGCCGGGCGGAGCGTCGATCCACATCGGCACGTGCACCTCTTCGTCGAAGATGCTGAAGGTGTGGCCCATCTGCCCGTGCTCACGAAACGCTTCCGCGTGGTCGCTCGTGTAAACGATGACGGTGTTCTTGCCCGCCGGCGAGGCCTTCAGCGCCGCGATCATCTTCGCGATGTGCAGGTCCTGCTGGTAAACCGAGTTCTGGTAGAAGTTCTTGAACGCCTGGTTCTCTTCCGGAGCTTTGCTCGTCGTCCACGGCTGGAAGGGCGTCGGCAGCGCGAGGTCCAGGTAGTACGGGTAGTGCACGTTGGACATTTGCACGACGGCCATGAACGGCTCTTCGAGCTCGCCGACGTTCCGGCTGACGTGCTCGGCGAGGTACTTCTCCGGCGCGCCCATATCCAAATCCGCGGCCGGGTCCAGCTCCGTCGCGGTGACTCGGTGCTCGACGCCGAGGTTCTTCACCCAAAGCCGAACGTTGCCGAACATCATGTTTTGGCTCGTCCAGTAAGCGGTGTGGTAGCCGAGCGCGTGCGCGTAGTCGAACACGAGCGGCCACTCGTGTAGCGTGTCGCGGCTTTCGATCGGCCGAACCCCGGACCACAGCACCGCCAGTGAAATGGCCGTGCAGGAGTCCATGGACCGCATTTGCGTGAACGGGAAGCGCTCCGGCAGCAGCTTGTTCGTCGCCTCCGTTCGCTGACACTTCGGGTCGTGCTCGATGCACGTCGCGTCGGCGCGAACGCTCTCCAAAATCACGTAGAGCACGTTGCGCTTCGGCACGCTCGCGCGGGTGAGCGGCGGGACCGGGAGCGACTGACGCGCGCGTGGCCGCAGCTGGTTGCTCTGATCCGTCAAACCGAGCTGTGTGCGCAGCAGACCGCCGACCGCATTGAGGTACAGCGTGTCCGGCGTGGACGCTTGCTCGCTTCGGTACTGAGTGGGAACGAAGAAGCTCGCGGCAAGGAGCAGCGGCGCGACCGCCCCCGCGATCTGCGACGGCAAGCTCGGCGGACGCATCACCTGCCGCGCCGCCCACACCAGGCCGACCGCGAGCAAAAGCGGGGGCAGCTTGGCGCGGAGGTAATTGCCGAAATCCGCCGTGAGCTGATTCAGCACCGAGTCCATGAAGTTGGACGCGAACACCGAGACGTCCACGTTCAGGTAAGCGTGGTACTGCTGAAAGAAGTAACTCTGCCCGCCGACCGTGAACGTGACCATGATCACGAAGAGGACGGCCGCGAGGTGCCGCGCCGCGCCACGGCGACGTGCGGCCGCGTAGAGCAGCACGCCCCACACGATGAGGCTCTCCGCGACGGAGGCCAGGTAGGTCACGACGTACTCGTGGGGAAACGCACGGATGCGCGCGCCGCGCCGCGCAAAGTCCAGCGCGACGCTGACCAGCGGCACCACGAGGAGCAGCAGCACCGCGGACACCTTGCGCCAAGTCACGAGGCTGCGAAGACGTGAGCGGACGCGGAGGGCGCCGAGCGCGCGCTCGCTCGGCTCGGCTTGGAGATCGGAACTGGAAGACTCTTGCGACACGATGTAGGCAAACCGGTCCGCAGCTAGGGCAGCGCGGAAAGGACCGGATATTAGCGGATCGCGAAGGACGCAAGTAGTGGCCGGCGAGCGGCCTCCGATGACCCACGCCCGGATCTCAAGTTTGGACGTTTGCGGCCGTTCCTAGCGCCATGGCCTTCGCGTGGCGTCTCGCCTTTCTCCTTTCCGTGGCTCCTAGCCTGCTCGGCTCGGCTGGGTGCAAGCCCAAGCAGGAGGTGACGGCGGAGCCCAAGAAGGTCGTGAAGAAGGACAAGCCCGCTGCCAAAGCGGAAAAGGGAGCCCACGATGCCAAAGCTCAACCCACCGAGGGGGAGCTGCCCGATCCGGGAAAGTTCATCGTGCCGTTCGCTTGGGAGGCGGCCAAGGACGAGCCGCTGGCGCAGACGCGCGCCTTCCTGGCCGACGTGCTGACCGACAACCAGGGTTACATGGAGCACGGCGAAAAGTTTTTCGCCGAGTTCGCCGACAAGCAGACTCCGCGCGCGACGGTGCTGACCTGCGCCGACTCCCGCGTGCACACCACCGCCTGGGACGTGACGCCGGAGAACGACGACTTCGTCGTCCGCAACATCGGCAATCAATTCGAGAACGCACAAGGCTCCCTGGAGTACGGCATCGAGCACCTGCGCACACCGCTGCTGCTGGTGATCGGTCACACCGGCTGCGGCGCGGTCAAGGCCGCCATGGGGGACCTGAGCAAGCTGAGCCAGCCCATTCAAGGCGAGCTCCACCACATGCACCTACCAAAAGCGGGCGCCGGCAAGCCACCGGAGGCAGCCTGGGCGGAAGCCGTGATCGCCAATGTGAACAACCAGGTGGAGACCGCGCTCAAGCACTTCGCCAAGGACATCCAAGCCGGCCAGCTCACCGTCGTCGGCGCGGTGTACGACTTTCGTAACGACTTGCTGCAAGGCGCCGGCAAGCTCTCGGTCGTCAACGTCAACGGCAACAGTGAGCCGGAGCGCATGACCGCGTTCGTCGAGGCCATCACCGGCAAGAGCGCCGAGCCGCGCGACGGTAAGGACCGCAAGCGGGCGACCAAGGGCGGCAAGCTGGACGACGCCGCCGCGGCCGAGGCGATCGCCGCTCAAATCGCGAAATTCGGGAAGAAGAGCGGCACGGAGGGCGCGCGCGCCGAGGTCCAAGGCGGGCACGCCGAGGCGGCCCACACCGAGCACCACTAATAGGGAAGCGGCACCGGCTCGCCCGTCACCCGCAACTCCGCGATGAGCGGCGCTTGCCCGAGCAACGCGACGCTGCGCGTATCCGGCTGACTCCCGCCGACGAAGACGCGGAATGCCCCCGGCTCCAGTTGCCGCCGCCCCGCGTCGTCGATCAAGGACAGCGCGGCCGCGTCCAGCACGAACACGACCCGGCGGGACTCGCCCGGCGCTAAATGCAGTCGCTGGACCCCTCGTAGCTCGTGGTGCGGCACGACCGTGCTCGCTTCGAGATCGCGAACGTAGAGCTGGGCGACCTCGTCGCTCGGGCGAGCGCCGGTGTTCGTGACCAGCGCGCTCACCTCCACCCGCAGCTCGGGCCCGGCCGCGACCTGGTGACTGGAGAGCAGCATCTCCGAGTAGCTGAACTGGGTGTACGAGAGGCCGAAGCCGAATGGATAGAGCGCCGGCAACTTGGCATAACGGTAGGTGCGGCCGGCGAGCGCGTAGTCTTCGAACGCGGGCAGGTCCGAAACCGAACGCGGAAAAGTGACCGGGAGCCGGCCCGCTGGGCTCACGTCGCCGAACAGCACGTCCGCCAGGGCGCTGCCGCCCTCTTCGCCTGGATACCAGGCTTGCACGATGGCGGCGGCGCGCTCGTCCGCCAGCGGCAGCGAGGTCGGGCTGCCCGCCACGAGCACGACGACGACCGGCTTGCCCACGTCGAGCACGGCTTGCAGCAGCTGCTCCTGCAAGCCGGGGAGCCCCAGGCTCAGCTTGTCCCCGGAGGCCTCCGAGTTGCTCGCGTCGCCCTGCTCGCCCTCGAGCTCCGAGTTGAGACCGAGCACCAGCACCGTGAGGTCCGCCCGCCTGGCGAGCAGCACCGCTTCGCTCAAGTTGCCGTGCGGGGCGGGTCCGGTCAGGTCCGTGCCGTGCGGCTTGCAACCTTCCGCGTAGTAGAGCTTGGTCTCACTGCCGTGGCGCAAGCGCGCGCGAATGCCGGCGAGCGGCGTGATCGTCTGGGAAGCCGTGCCGCAGTAGTTTCCCCACAGCACGCGCGGCGCGTCCGCGTTCGGGCCAATCACCGCGATGGAGCGGAGCTCCGGGCCGAGCGGTAAAGTGCCGTCGTTCTTGAGCAGCACGAGGCTCTCCCGAGCCGCGCGGCGCGCGAGGGCGCGGTGCTCGGCCGAATCCACGACGTCGAACGGGATGCGAGAGAACGGTACCCGCTCCGGCGCATCGAACATGCCGAGCCGCAGGCGCGCCGTGAGCAGCTTGGCCAGGCTCGCGTCCAGCTCCGCCTCGCTGACCAGGCCTCGCTCCACCGCGGCGGGGAGGTGCTCGTAGGTGCAGCCGCAGTTCAAGTCACAGCCCGCTTGGAGAGCCATCGCCGCGGACTCCTCCGGACCGGGAGCGAGCTGGTGATGCTCGTGAATGTCACGGATCGCCCAGCAGTCCGAGACCACGTAGCCGTCGAATCCCCAGCTCTCGCGGAGGATGCGGCGAATCAAAGTGGGGCTGGCGGAGGCGGCTTCGCCGTTCACGCGGTTGTACGCGGTCATCACGCTCGCAACTCCGCCCTCCCCCACCAGCGCGCGGAACGCCGGCAAGTAGGTCTCGAACAAGTCCTTGGTCGTGACTCGCGCGTCGAAGCCGTGGCGCAACGCTTCCGGACCGCTATGCACCGCGAAGTGCTTGGCGGTCGCGAGCAGCTTCATGTACCCACCCTCCTCCTGCTGCAGCCCCTGAACGAACGCGACGCTCAACCGGCTCGTCAGAAACGGGCACTCGCCGTAAGTCTCCTGCCCGCGGCCCCAGCGTGGGTCCCGGAAGATGTTCACGTTCGGCGACCAATACGTGAGCCCTTTGTAGATCCCCGTGTCCCCCTCAGCCATGAAGGCGTGGTGCTTGGCGCGAGCTTCGTCCGAAATGGCTTGCGCCACGTCACTCATCAGCGAGGCGTCGAAGCTGGCGGCCAAGCCGATGGCCTGCGGGAACACGGTGGCGGTGCCGGCACGAGCGACGCCGTGCAAGCACTCGTTCCACCAATTGTACGCCGGCAGACCGACGCGAGGCACGGCGGGCGCCTCGTGCAGCAGCTGCGCGGCTTTCTCCGCGACGCTCAGCTCGGCGAGCACCTTGGAGACGCGCTCTGCGAGCGGCAAGGTCTCATCCCATAGCGGCTGCGCTGTCACGGGACGCTCAGCCCTTCTTTTCGCAGTTGAACATCCAACGAACGCCGAACGCGTCCATCAGCATGCCGAACTTGGCGCCCCAAAAGGTGTCTTCCAGCGGCATGGTCACTTGACCGCCCACCGCCAGCGCCTCGAATTGCTGCGCCATGCCTGCAGCGTCGTCGAACGACAAACACACGTAGGCGTTGGTACCAGGCGTGTGCGGCATCCCCGGGTGAATGTCGCTCAGCATGATGGTGCCGGCGTCCCCGAGCTTCAGCACCGCGTGCATGACGCGATCTTTGGTCTCCGGTGGTGCGGAGGCGCCGGGCGCGTCTCCGAAGCGCGAGAGCGTGACGACCTCCGCCCCGAGCGCGGTCCGGTAAAGCTCGACGGCCTTGGCCGCATCGCCGTTGTAGTTGAGGTACGGGTTCAGCTGCTGGATGCCCATTGCCCCCCGTTTATACACGACGCGGCGCGGTGGGCTCCACGCGCCGAGCGTCACATCGCCGTCATGAGGCTCGTGATGAAGTAGTTGGCAATGAGCAGCGCCACCGCGCCTTGAACCACGGCGCGCGTCGTCGCCTCACCGACGCCTTTCGCGCCGCCGGCAGCGTGAAAGCCCTGGCTACACGCAATCGCGCAGATCAGGAAGCCGAACACGATGGACTTGACGATGCCCATGTAAAAGTCCGACGGCACCAGCACTTTCTCGATGTTGGCGAGGAAGTTGCCGAGGTCCACCCCCATGCTCTGCACGGCGACCAGCCAAGCGCCGACCATGCCCACGCACGAGTAGAGGACGCACAAGAGCGGCTGCATCAGGACCGCCGCGAGCAGGCGGGGCGACAGCAGGAATTGGACCGGGCTCACTGCCATCGTCGTGAGCGCGTCGATCTGCTCGGTGATGCGCATGTTGCCGAGCTCCGCTGCCATGGCGCTACCGGCTCTGGCCGTCACCATCAGGCCAGCGAACACCGGGCTGATCTCGCGCGCGAGCGAGACCGCGACGATGGCGCCGACTTGGCTCTCCGCGCCGTACGCCCGCAAGCTGTAGGTCATCTGCAGGGCCAGCACCATGCCGCTGAAGATGCCGGTGAGGGCCACGATGAACGTGGACTGCACGCCCAGGAAGTCCATCGCCGACAGCAGCTGCATGATTCGATAGGGCGGCCGGATCATCCACGACACGGTTTGCGCGGTGAGGGTCAGGAACCTCCCGATTCCGTCCAGCGCGTCCACCAGGGGCGCGAACAACTTTTGGGCGAAGCCCGGCGACTGATCTTCGGAAGCTTCGGCCAAGGCCGCTACTCTACTCCGATTCCCAGGAGAGTAGCCCTAGCGCCTCCACCAGGCGGCGTGAGCGAGGCCCTGTGGCGGAAAAGGACGCGCTTCGTGGCTCGCGCACCAGAGTCATGACCAGCGCGTCGCCGCCGAGGATTCGCGCGAAAGGAAGCCCCCACTCGACCACCAGCAGCGCGCCGTCGTCCCGCTGCCCGATGAGGCCCAGCTCGAAGACCCCTCGCTCGTCGTCGCTCAGGCGGTACAGATCCGCATGGACGAGCGGCGGCTCGGTCGCGTACTCCTGCACCAAGGTGAAGGTGGGGCTCGTGACCCGGGCCTCCGACGTGAGCCCCAGCGCGCGCGCGAGGGCGCGAGTGAAGAAGGTCTTGCCGGCGCCGAGCGGCCCGTCCAACAGGAGCAAGTCTCCCGCCGCGAGCAGTGGCGCCAGCTGCGCCGCAAGCTTCGTGGTTGCCGCCTTGCTCGGAAGGTCGCGGGTGACGACGCTCATGTGGCCTCGCGAATCGTGAGCCGCCGCGGGAGGCGCCGCTTGCCGGCAAAGCCGGTCGCCTCCGTCGTTGCGAGCGGCAACGAGACGGCTCCGAGCAGCGTCGGCAAGCGCTGACGTTCCTCGCCGACGCTGCGCGACGAGCGGCCCAGCTCCGACCACGCTCGACGCAGCAGCTTGCCGGCATCGCTGCCGAGCGACTCGTAGAAGTCGGCCGGTATGTCCGCCCCGGGCGCGCCACTCGGGAAGCTGCCCGCGGCCAGCGCGAAGCGCCGACCCGTGAAGCTGGTGAGGGCCTCCGCGCCTTCTAGACCCAGCGCGAGCAGCGGGGCCAAGCGCTGCGAGCGCAGCTCCGCGAACAGCTCGAGCGCGCAGCTGCGAGGGCCGAGCACCGCCACCGCTTCCACGCTTTCCTGCTTCCACTCTTTGACCGGAAAGCGGTCCTGACCGGCCTTCTCCACCGCCGCGCGGCAGTCGAACCCGCCGCTGCCCACGCGCGACCACTTACCCACGTTGCGCCGCGTGAGCTCCTTTTGGATCGCGTCCAGCTGATCCATGTCGCTCGTCCCGAGCACGAACGACAGCTCGGAAATCACCAGGTCTGGCGTGTCTCGAATGAGCAGCACGGGCGCGTCTCCCGCCACCGCCCAGGTTGCGGCAGCCTCGGAGGAAGCGTCCGTGACGCCCGCAACCAGCGCCAGAGCACCGGCACGGGTCAGCTCCGTGAGTGTCTCCCCGACGTGCTGTGCGTCCGTAGCGCGGACCACGACGGGCAAGCTATCCGCCCCCGGTAAGGACGCCGACAATGCGTCCGACAAGCCCCGCGCGACGCTGGCGGAGCGCCGTTCGGAGTCCGAATCCCCGATCTCCAGCGCCAACCCGACGAACGCGCCGTGGGCGCCACGTGCGGCGGAAGCCGAGGCCGCGAGCTGCAAGAGCTCCATCGAAAGGTCGTTACGGCGCGCCAGGCCCGGATGCGAGTCGAGCAGACGCCGGGCCAGCGCCGCGTCCTTGTGCTCCACCGCCAAGCGAATCAGGCGTTCGCGCACGACGCGCCGGAGCCACACGTCCGGCGCCGATAGCGAGCCTTGGCGCGCCTTCGCGTCGAGGTCGAGCAGGCTGCGCTCCAGCGCGAGCTCCGGCATTGCTCCGAGCGCGGCTTGCGCCTTCGCGCGCGCCCGGTCGCCCAAGTCCGCCGGCGCCGCCGACAGGTAGTCGGTCAGGGCCGACAGCGCTTCCGGAAAGTGGCGGCTGGAGAGCGCGGCCTGGAGCCGCAGCTCCGCGCAGATCAGCCGCTCCGAAGGGTCCACCAGCTTTCCTTCCAGGCGCAGCAGCACGATGAGCGCGGCCTGCGGGTCCTGCCGGGACAGCAAGAGCCGCGCGGCGGTGACGTCGGCAAAGTCCCTCACGCTGGGTGAGCTGGACGCTCGCCCCTCTGCGATCAGCCGCTCGGCGGTGACCCCGTCCCCCTCCAGTATGGACAGCCACGCGAGCAGCAGCCGAACGTTGGCGGACCGCGGATCGGTCGGGTACCGGGAGAGGAAGGCCTGGAGGCGCGGCCGGAGCTGAAGCCGCTGGGGCTCGTCTTGCTCGAACCATCGCTGAGCGATGCTCCGAAAGGCAGCTTGCGCGGCGCGCGTCTCGCTCAAGCTCGGGCTAGGCTCTTGCGCCTCCTGGCCCGCGCCGCAGCCCAGGCTCGGAAGCCCGAAGCACAAGACGACGAACCGAATGACAGAAGCGCGGAGCATCGAGGGAAAAGAGGACCGGCCGGTCCACCCACGCGAACAAGTGGCACACGTCCGACCGGCCGTCGAGCGCTGGGTCACGTGGTCGGGCTTGATCCCGCTGCCTGCCTTCCTCGCTCTCCACCTCGCTCACGAGCTGAGCTGGGCTTTCGCCACGGAGGTGAGCGAGGTGGTGCGGCCCGCGCCAACGGCCTTCATCCGCCTCACTTCGTTCTTCTTGGTGTGGTTGCCGCTCGCCGTTCACGTCGCGCTCGGCTGTGGGCGCTGGGTGATGGGGCATGCGGCGTCGGCGGCTCCCACCGGCGACGTGCCCGCTGCTTCGCGGCTCGTGTCGCGGGTGACGAGCCTGCTTTCGCTCGCCTTCCTGGCGTACCATGGGCGCACCTACTCACTCACGGTTTGGCGCGGCGAAGCGGCGGCGGAGGACGCCGGATTTCGCTTGCTCGAGGAGCTTTCGAGCGCGACGAGCGGCGTGCCCCTCAGCGGCGGGCTCTACCTACTCGGGCTCCTGGTGACGGCCGCGCACGCGGGGCTCGGCGTGCACCGCGGGCTCCTCTTGGAGGGCCTGCTGCCGACGCCGGGAAAAAGGCGACTTTCCGCGCGTGCCTGCGCGCTCGGGAGCGCGATCTCGTTTTGCCTCGGCGCCGCCGCCGTCATTCGCGTCGCCAGCGGCGTGCTGTTGCGCTAGACCCCGGCGCGATGCCGAGCTGCTACTTCCTCGCGTTGTGTGCCGGGTCCAGCCTGGACCAGCACTCCAACAACGTGACCTTGTTCAACCTCGTCGAGCAGGTGAACCTGCAGCCGAACGCGGACCCGCCGCCGGGCGCGTTCCTGCCGCTGGAGGTGCACGCGTATTTCACGATGGGGCCTGGGGAGCTATCGCAGCCTTTCGACGTGCGGTTCGCGCTGGTCGCCCCGACCGGTCTCGAGCTGTTGACGGACGCGACGCCTCACAAATCTTCGACGCCGCGCTACCGCACCCGCTCTTTCGGAATGCCTGCGCCGATCGTGCCCGGCAACTACCAGCTCTGCGTGGACGTTCGCCAACCCGGCACGGACTCGTTCACTCGCGAGAACCTGCACTGGCCGCTGGTCGTCGCCCGGTTGGAGCCGCGGCCGGCCGTCGTGCACTGAGCCCGCGGGCGCCGCCCTCAAGGGCAGTCGCAGCCGGAGCTCGCCGCGCAGCTCACGACCTCGAACACTTGCTGCACGGACGGGCCCGTGGCGCCGCCGAACTGATCGATGACGTCTTTGCAATACTTTGGGGTGTAACACTGCAACGTATTGCAGCCGCTGCTCACGACGCAGCCGAAGATCGCGATGCAGCCCACGTCTTGAAAGCACTCCGCCACTTGCGGCGTGCACGCCTGCGTGAGGCACACCTGGCAAGCCACCGGGCTCGTGCCGCCGACCGCGCCGAAGCCGCCAAAGCCGCCGAAGCCGCCTGCCGGCGCTCCACCGATGGGTCCGAAGCCGCCCGCCGGCATCCCGCCAATGGGTGGCCCGCCTGCGACCGGCCCTACCCCGCCGACGGTACTGCCTCCGAAAGAAGCGCCTCCGCGGCCGGCCACCGGCGCCGTGCCTCCCATCGGACGCGAGCCCGCAACGCTCGTCGAGCCGCCGCGAGGGGCGCCGCCCGAGCCGCTTCCTCCGGTGCTGCGAGACCCGCTGACCGAGCCGTCGTCGTCCGCATAGAGGTCGTCGTCCAGCGCGCCCGTACGTCCACCGCAGCCGCCCACGGAAGCCAGGCCCAAACCGAGGGCCGTCGTCATCGTTATCCAACGGCGGGCCGCGGCCGGTCGTTTCATCGCCCTACCGTACGTGATTGTGCGCCGCCGCGCCGCCGACAGCGCGCGCAAGCCGACCTTTTTGTGGCAGGGTAGGCGCAGAGCGGCCGGACATGGATAGCGTCGAAATCAGGGGACTTCATTGCCGCTGCATCATCGGCATCCGCGCTCGCGAGCGCCGAGTCGCGCAGCGCGTTCGGCTGGATTTGGATCTGCAGGTCGATCTCGAGCGCGCGGGCAAGAGCGGGCGCATCGCGCATACGGTGGACTACTCCCGCGCTTCGACGGAGATCATCGCTCTCCTGCAGTTCCGCTGCTACTCACTGCTGGAGCTAGCCGCAGAAGAGTGCGCCGGCTGGTTGTTCGCGGCGTACCCGATGGTGAGCGGCGTGTCACTCGGCATCGCCAAACCTCAAGCGCTGGCAGGCCAGGCCGACTCTGGCGGCGTGCGGATCTTCCGCAAGCGTCCGGCCGAGGTCACGCGCCAGCGCACTCCCTTCGGCTTCATCGAGCCGCAGCTGGAGACGAGCGAGGCCACGATCTCTCTCGTTGGTCTGGACCCCGGCGCGACGCTCACCCCGAGCGCGCTCGGAGCTCGGCAGGCTCTGCTCCTTCCTCTCACCAGTCGGCTCCAGAGTGAGCGGCCGCTCGCCTCCCACGAGCCCAGCCGGCTGCGACCGGACGCGAGTTGTACGAACCAGGACGCCGCGCCTGGCTTGCTCGTGGTCTGCGCTCAGCGCCACAGCCAGCCCTGACGCGCCTGCGGGCTGCCCTTCAGCGGTTCATCAACGGCGCTCCCTAACCCACCGGGACCAGTGGTGTTTTTCGCCTCAGGTATGCACATGTGGGTAAATGGAACTCGTTTTGCTTGGCGCGGCGGCCGGTTTTCTGAGATACAGGCGCCTTGTTGCGGGGAAATGCAGCATCTGAGCCTCCGCTCAGCTCTGGACCCTTCTGATGGCCATCGAAAGCACCGCCCTCTCGAGTCACCCTGATGCGGCCTACGCAAGCGAGCCGCCCCCCGCGACGGACCGAGCTGCGCGCTCGGATCGTCGCACCCCGACCGCCCGAGAGACTCTCGCGACGCTGGCCGAGCCCGAGGCGGAGACGCCGGACTTCGAGCCCCACGACACGATTCCAGCGCCGACGTGGCTGGGCGAACCCGACGGCGAGCAAGCCCCGACCCAGAAAGCTCCGTAAGCGATCCGGGGGTCAAGGTCGCCGTAGCTATTTGGGCTACGGAGCACTACTTTCGCGGACCCCGAACGGAGGTCTCGACCTTGAATCGTGCATCATTCGCGACGCGTCGCTTCGTGCTCGTTCTCTTGCAGCTGGCGATCGTCCTGCTGTGTTCCGGCTCCGCGCTCGCGGCGGGTCGCATCGAGTGGAAGAGCACCGCCGTCAAGGAACGTGAGGACAAGTCCTGGCGCCTGGAAGTGGCGATCTACATGCCGCGCGCGCCGGACGTGGCGCACGTGCCGATGAAGTTCGAGTTCCAGCCTACCGCGTACTACGCGCGCGACATGACGGACGGCGACAAGCTCGTGGAGCACACGGTTCCGCTCACGGATCGCCAGTCCCTGATCGAGAGCGTGGACGTCGGCTTCATGGACAGCGGCTCGGGCAAGATCGAGGCGCGCACCCGGTTTTCGTTCAAGGTGACGCGCGCTCACGGCTACGAGGCCGGCGAGTACAAGGTGACCATCCGCGACACCCGAGATGGCAAGATGATCGGTACCGCGCAGACCCTGAAGTTCCAGGGCGAGAACGAGACCATCGACCGCCGCGCGATGGTGTTCGCCTCCAAGGGCGACAAGAAGAAGGAAGAGAAGAAGCCGGAAGCCGACAAACCTGCCGAAGAAAAGCAGGCTGCGCCGGCGGAGGACGCGGCGAAGGAAGAGGCTCCCGCGGCCGAGGACAAGCCCGAGCCCACGGCGGACGACAACGCGCCGCCGCCCGTCGAGGGCAAGCCCGGCGGGTGCGGCTGCAAGGTAGCGGGCGGCGAGCGTGGAAACGGTACGGCCGTGGCCGCAGCGCTGCTCGGGCTGGCCCTGCTCGTCAGCCGTCGACGACGCGCGTAACGTGCGTGACGAGCCGCGCGACTCCCTCGTGGAAGGCGCGCGGCTCGCCGAGCAAGCTCACGATCGCGTACGGCTCGTCCTCGAAGTCGTAGAACCAGCCCGGCTGCACCAGCACGCTCGCGTCGCGCAATAGCCCGAGCACCAGCTCCTCTTCACTAACGACGCGCGGCAGGTGCAGTGGCGCGCTCCACCCCGCCTCCGGTGTGAGCAAGGTGACCGCGCTGCCCCTCACGGCCTGGCTCAGCGCGGCCAGGTTCTCGCGGCAACGCCTCGCGATGTGCTCGGTGATCTCGGGGCAAAGCTCGAGCAGCTGCGGCAACGCTTGCTGCACCGGGGTCGAAACGGAGAGGAACGTATCCGCGATCAGCTCGAGTCGGGAGAGAGCCTCTCGGCGCGCGCCCTCGGGACCAGAGACGAGCATCCACCCGAGCTTGAGCTGGGGCGAGCCGGCCCGCTTGCTCAGGCCGTCCAACGTGAACATCAGACAATCTGCCGGCCTGGGCGGAAGCGGGCGGGGCTTGCCCAGCCAGAACGGCGCGAACACCTCGTCGCTGATCAGCGGCAGCCCGAAGCGGGCAAGCTCAGCTAGCTCCGCCTCGCGCGTGTAGTGTCCGGTCGGGTTGTTCGGGGAGACGAGCACGAGCGCACGGGTGCGCGCGTCCACCGCGGCGCGCACGGAGCCGAGGTCCACGTGCCACGCGCCGTCGTAGGCGAGCCGGTACGGGACAGCGCGCACACCTTCCAGCTCGGCCAGGTGCTCGAACAAGGGATAGCTCGGAGCCGGCACGAGCACCGAGTCGCCCGGATCGCACAGCAGCTTGAACAGATACGAGTACGCCTCGCTCGTGCTCGCGGTGAGCACGATGTCCTCGACCGGCGACTTCGTGAGCTCGGACACCGCCTCGCGCGCCGACCGTAGCCCCCTTGCTTCGGGACGATACACGCGCGAGGCGGATTGAGCGCGCTCGAGAGCCATCAACCACCCCTCGGGATATTCGATCCCAGCCGTGGTTGGGTTGCTCCCGGTCAAATCGAACCGCGGCGGACCGGAGCGTGCGAGCGCCCGCGCAACCGCGTTGGGCGATTGATCACGGCCGGTGCGGCGAGAAAACACGATGAAAAGCTAGGCCAACCCGCGTAGGATCGCTAGCGAGCCGCGCGCTCTCGCCGCGGTCACGGAGAATCGTCATGGCGTCCCTCGACAACGAATGGCCGAATTTCGACGGCGTGCCCGAAGAAGACGCGCTGATCTCGGCGCGGCCCCGAGGGCAAAAGCTCGCGCGCTACGTGTGGTGGGACGGCGAGGTGCGCGAGGCGGATTCGCTGAACGTGCACTACTACGCGAACGCGCTGCACTACGGCACCGCCGTCTTCGAAGGCATTCGTTGTTACCCGACGGAACGCGGCGCGGCCCTGGTGCGCGTGCAGGATCACGTAGAGAGGCTCATTTCCTCGGCTCGCCTCTACGGCATGAAGCTGCCGTTCAGCGCGGACGAGCTGGCGCGCGGCGCCCTGGAGGTCACGCGCCGCAACGGCATGGAGAACGGCTATCTGCGTCCCCTCGCCTACTTCGGCAGCGGCCCCATAGACCTGAGGCCCAAGAAAGAATGCCCAGTGCGCGTGTTCATCGCGGTGCGCGAGCTCGGCACCTTTTTGGGGGAAGACGCGCTTCGAAACGGCATCCGCGTCACCATCTCCAGCTGGCGCAAGTTCCACCACACGATGCTGCCGACCATGGCCAAAGCCAGCGGGCACTACGCCAACAGCGTGCTCGCCGCGCACGAGGCCATGGACCGCGGCTACGACGACGCCATCCTCCTCAATCAGGACGGAACCGTCGCCAGCGCCACCGGCCAAAACGTGTTCTTCGTGAAAGGCGGCGTGCTTTATACGAACGACGTCGGCTCGTCGATCGTGCCGGGCATCACGCGCGACTGCATCTTGAACATCGCGCGGGAGCAGCAGGTGCCGATCGAAATCCGCCCCTTCACGCGTGAGGACCTGCTGCGCGCAGACGAGATCTTCATGACCGGTACCGCCGCCGAGGTCACGCCCGTCCGCGAGCTGGACGGCGCGGAGTTCGTGACCGGTAAGAGCACCTTGGGCGCCGCGTTTCAGCGGGCGTACTTGCGGGCGGTCACCGGTAAGGACGAAAAGCGCCTGGGCTGGCTGACCTTCGTCAGATGAGCGGTGAGCGGCTCGGGCGCGCTGGCCTCAGTGGCTCGCGCTCGCGAGGCCCTTGGCCGCCCTGCCTAGGCGCGCCTCCACGAGCTCGGCCCGGTACAAGACCTTGCCGTCGCCGGCGGTGAGCTCCCCCGACACATCGCGGTCGGGGAAGGTCTCGGAGTGGACGACGGACAGCGTCGCTTCGCGCTCGCCGACCCAAACCTTGTAGGTCTTCGTCTCGCAATCGAGCGCATCGTCGCCCACGAGGCAGGTCTGGGCCGCGGAGGAGAGGAGGCCGTCGTTGACGTCCGCCGTGAACACGGTGCGACCCAGGAGCGCTTCGTAGTCGGCGACGCTCGCCTTCACCTCGGTGCTCCCGCTCAGCTTGGCCGCGGAGACGGCCCTTCCGCTGCTCTCGAACCGCACCCGCATGCGCTCGACTCGGTCCTGCTCGGTGAGCGAGAAGTCGACGACCCACAGCGCCCCTTCCCGCGCCTTGACCTCCTCCGTCAGAGTCAGCGGCTCTTTCGAGAAGGTGCCGCTGAAGCGGTGCACGAAGAAGTCGCCCACTCGCCGCTGCGGAGCGGGTGCCAAAGCAGAACGAGGAGCCGGCTGAGCTACCGTCGCCGTGGCGCTCGGATTGCGGAGAGCACTTGGAGGGGCGTGCCCGCACGCCAGCAGCGCGAGCGAGCCGAAGAGCAGCGAAGCGGCGGCGAGGTACGAGCGGGCCATGTAACCCCCTTTCCACACATCGGCGAGGCCGGGCAAATTTGCGGGCGCGTCCGCAGCCGCAAAATCCGGGTATGCTGGCAAGCGATGTCCGGGTACCTGGACTTGTCGGAAGCCGAGCGCGCGAGCTTGTTCGACGCCCTACGCCAAGCGGCGGAGCGCTCCGGCACGGGGCTCGTGATCACGGATATCTCCGACTCCGAACCGCGTCACCTGATGGTCAGCGAGGACGTCGCGCGGCTCATCGGTTACGCGCCGGAGGAGGTGATGGCCCTCGATCCTTGGGCCATCATCGCGCCGGAAGAGCGAGCGCGCTTGAAGGACATGGCCGCGCGCCGAGCGAACGGCGAGAAGGTCCCCGGCCGGTTCGAAACGGTGCTCTTACACCGCTCCGGCGCGCGCATCACGATCGACTTGGCGCAGAGCCGTGCGCGCTGGGACGGGCACCCCGTCACCGTCACGTTCGTCAACGACATCTCCTCCCACACCGCCACCTCTCAGGCCCTGCGCGAGTCCGAAAAGAGATTCCGGGATCTGGTCGACGCCGCGCCGGACGGCGTGGTCATCCTGCGCGGACAAGTCGTCAGCTTCCTCAACGCGCGCGCCGCCAAGCTGCTCGGGCTGAGCAACCCCGAGCTGGGCGTCGGCCGCACCATCACCGAGTTCCTGCACCCGGACGACCGAGAGCGCGCCGCCGCCCGCATCCGAAAGCTCCTTCAAACCGGCGGGCTCGACGAGCGCGCGGAATACCGCTCGATCGACGAGCGGGGCGAGGAGCACACGGTCGAGATTTCGTCGATTCCCATCGAATACCAGGGCTCGCCGGCGCTGCTGGCCTTCGCGCGGGACGTGACCGAGCGCAAGCGCATGGAGCTCAAGCTCCTGGAAGCGGACAGGCTGACCGCGCTGGGGGTGCTCTCGGCAGGGGTGGCGCACGAGATCAATAACCCCCTGGCGTACGTGCTGCTGAACCTCGAGTACCTGAAGCGCGAGCTGCCCAAGGCCGCCGGCGACCCTGCTCGAATCGAGGCCCTGATCGTGCGGGTCCAGGATGCGTGCCACGGCGCCGACCGGGTTGCGTCCATCGTTCGGGACCTTCGCACCTTCGCGCGGGGTGAAGAGACAGGTCGCCAGCCGGTCAGCTTGGAAGCGGTCATCGAGGCCGCCGTCAACATCGCCTACCCGGAGATCCGCCTGCGTGCGCGCTTGGAGCGCCGGTACCAGACCGTGCCCGCGGTGGACGGCAACGCGGGGCGACTCGAGCAGGTGTTCATGAACTTGCTGTTGAACGCGACTCAAGCGTTCCCGACCGACTCGGACGAGGCGGACAACTTGATCCGCATCAGCTTACGCAGCGAGGGCGACAAGGTCGTGGCGGAGGTAGCCGACAACGGGCCCGGCGTACCCCCAGAGCTGCTGGGCCGCATCTTCGACCCGTTCTTCACCACCAAGCCGGTGGGGGTCGGAACCGGGCTTGGCCTGCCGATTTGCCGCGGCATCGTGCAAACCCACGGCGGTGAGATTCACATCGATAGCCGCCCGGGCCTCGGCGCATCTTTCACCGTCAGCCTGCCCGCCTCCAAGCATTCGCCGATCGTGCCTCGCAAGTCGGACCGCGTGTCGCGCGAGGTGGAGGGGCCGCGCGTACGCGGACGGATCCTCATCGTGGACGACGAGTCGGTCGTCGCGCACACCCTGAAGGTGCTCCTCTCAGGCGAGCACGACTTGGTCATCGCGCAGAGCGCGGCGGAGGCGCTGGAGGTGCTGCGGCAGGAAACGGCTTCGCACCAGAGCTACGACGCCATCTTGTGCGACTTGATGATGCCGGGGATGACGGGGATGGAGCTCTTCGAGGTGGTGCGCCACGAATACCCGCCCCTGGCGCGGCGGATGGTCTTCATGACGGGCGGCGTGTCGATGCCTCGCGTCCAGGAATTTCTGGAGAGCGTTCCGAACCCGAAATTCGAGAAGCCATTCGACGTCGCAGAGCTGCGGCGCATCCTGAACCGTCTCGTCGGCTCCGTGCGCGCCTGAGGCTGGGGATAGGCTGGGGACGAATCCGCCTCGGGCGGCCGAGTGCATCCGAAGCCTGGGCGAAACCTCATGGACTCACCGCGAGCCTAGCGTGGGTACGAGGCGGGCCCTCCGCGCGTGACGGTGAGCCCTCCGGGAGAGCCGTATGCAAAACGTGCTTTGCGAACCCGTTCGGGCGACCAAGCCTAGTCACGTCTCCTCGTACCTCCAGTACCACCGGGCCGAGCTACTGAACCTGCTGCAGCGCGAGGGCGACGGCGGCGTGGTGTTCGCGCGTCGCCACGCCCAGGTGATGAGCGGCTTGGTGGACTCGCTGTTCAAGACGGCGCTCGGTACGCTATCGAGCTCGGAGCGGGTGCCAGTGGTGGTGGGCGCGGTGGGCGGCTTTGGGCGCGGGGTGCTCGGGTGGAAGAGCGACCTCGACCTGTGGTTCGTCACCGACGAGCCCGCCGAGCGAGCGCGCCCCCTCGCGGAGTCGCTGCTCTATCCCTTGTGGGATGCGGGGGTCAGTGTCGGGCACCAGGTCGCCACCATCGACGAGCTGATCGAGACGGCGCGCGAGCAATTGCCGACCGCCACCTCACTGCTCGATTTCCGGCGGTTGGCCGGCGATCCAGGCCTCGCGCAGCGGCTGGAAGCGCGCGCTTACGATGGGCTCTTCAGCGAACGCGAGCTGCCCGCCTTCCTGCGCCGCCTCGAGGTGGAGGTCCGAGAGCGCTACAAGCGCTTCGGGGATTCGGTGTACCTGCTGGAGCCGGACGTGAAATCGGGCGCCGGCGGCCTCCGGGACCTGTGCGTGGCGATGTGGGCGGCGCGCGCGCGCTTCCGGACCGCCAGCATCGCGGATCTGCTGCGGGTGGGCTTCGTCTCGCCGCGAGAGTCCGAAGAGATCGCGAGCGCCGAGGATTTTCTGTGGAAGCTGCGCAACCACCTGCACCGGCACGCCAACCGAAGAAGCGACCGGCTCACGTTCGACGAGCAAGAGTTGCTGGCCGAGGCCATGGGTTACCGGCAGCGCGTGGAGGCCATGCCGGCGGATCGTGAGGAAGCGTCCGGCGCCATGGTCGAGGCCTTCATGTCGGACTACTACCGGCACGCGCGCGTGGTGCTGCGGGTACGGGACCAGATCGCGGCCCGCGCGATGCCGCTGCTCGAGCGGCGGCGCCCGCGGGTGGTGGACTTGGGTCAGGGGCTGGAGTCCTTCAACGACCAGGTCACCTTCTCCAAGGTAGCGGCGCTGGAGACGACCCCCGCTCTCGCCTTTCGACTCTACGCGACGGCAGTGGCGCGAGGCCTACCGGTGCTGCCATTCGCGCGTGACGTCATCATTCGCGCTACCGCGACGCCCGAGTTCTGCGAGGCCCTGCGGTGCAGCTCCGAAGCCGCGAAGCTGTTCGTGGAGCTGGTCTCGAGCCCCGAGACCGCTGCGTTCCATCACGGCTCCATCTTGGCGGAGCTGCACGACGTGGGCCTCCTGATCGCGATGATTCCGGAGTTTTTGCCGGTGGTGGGCCGCGTGCACCACGACATTTACCACGTGTACACGGTGGACGTGCATTCGGTGGCTGCGGTGGACCGCCTGCGCGCGTTGGCGCGCGGGGAGCTTTCGCAAGATCAACCGCTCGCTTCGCGCATCGCAGGAGAGGTGACGCGCCCGGCGGTGCTCTACCTCGCCACGCTCCTCCACGACGTGGGCAAGGCCATCGGCAGCCGCGACCACTCGCAGCGCGGCGCCGAGATGGCGCGCACCATTTTGGGGCGGCTCGGCTTCACGGAGCCGGACATCGACGACGCTTGTCACCTGATCGCGCAGCACCTCGTCATGTACCGCGTCGCCGCCCGCCGCAACCTGGAGGATCCGGAGACCGTGTCCGAGTTTGCGCGGGCCGTTCACGGGCGTGAGGGGCTGCGCCACTTGTTTCTGCTGACCGTCGCGGACCTTTCCACGACCAGCCCGACCTCCATGACGAAGTGGAAGTCGCACATGATGGACGAGCTGTTCCTGAGCACCGATCGCTGGCTCGAGAGCTCGCCCACCTCCACCGCGGCCCGGCTCGCGGCGGTCAAGAAAGCCGCCGTGCGCTTCTGGCGCGCGGAGGACGACGCGCATTTTCTGGCCGATTATCTGGATTCGATGCCGCCTGGCTACCTGCTCTCGAACGGGCCGGAAGAGATCGCGAGTCACGCGCGAGTGGCGCTGCGCGGTCGGGACGAAGTGGTGACCGCCGCGGTCGTGCCATCGCGCCGGGCGGAGGTCGCGGAGCTGTGCGTGGTCACCGGGGAGCTCGCCGACCCGCTGTTCGTGATCACGCCGGACCGCCCCGGCCTCTTGGCGTCAATCTCCGCCGCCATCTCCGCCAACGGGCTGGACGTGCACGCGGCGCAGGTTCATTCGCGACGCCTGAGCGACGGCATGGTGCAAGCGGTCGATCTGTTTTGGATTACGGCTCGCGCCCACGGTGGCGACGCCTTCGAGCTCGCCCTGCAGAAGCTCGAGCAAGACCTCAAGAGCGTGATCAGCGGCTCGGTGACCGCCGAAGACTTGATGAAGCGCCGCGTCTCGAGCCGGTTGAGCGAGCGCCCAGCGCCGCCAGTGGCGACCCAAGTCAACGTGGACAATCGCTCGTCGGCGACCCACACCGTGATCGAGGTCGTCACGCGGGACCGCCCCGGCTTGCTCTTCACGCTCTCGCGGACGTTCCACGCGCTCAGCCTCACCATCGGCGTTGCCAAGATCAACACCGAGGGAACGCGCGTGATCGACGTCTTCTACGTGACCCGGTTGGACGGCTCCAAGGTGGAGCAGCCGGCGGACGTGGAGCGCGTCCGCGAGGCGCTGCTCGCGGTGCTCACCGTCTCCATCCGGCACTGAGGACGCGGTTCGCGGCTCGGCGGCGTTCGTCTGCTCGAGGGCCGCGCTCAAGCGGCGGTGGAGCGGGCGAGCGCCAGCTCGCGTCGAAGCTCCCGGTCGAGCAGCACCATGCCGAAGGGCACGAGCGACGTCGCGAACATCCAGGCCGGCCGCGTGACGCGCCAGCGCCGAGCGAGCGCGGCCCGCGTGAGCGCCACCACGAAAGCCACGAACAGCACGCCGTGCGCGCTGCCGGCGATGCGAACCGCGAGGGGCAAGTCGGCCAGGTACTTGAGCGGCATGGCCACGCCGAGCAGCAGCAAGTAAGAGATCCCTTCGAGGTACGCGACCACGCGAAACTGACGGAGGCTCTGCACGAGCATGCCTGTAGCACGCAAACGCGCGCGCCCTACCTCAGGTCTCCAGCGCGTCCAAGTCTTCCACCATGACCGGCTTGTCCAGGTGCAGCCGCTTCATGGTCGCGTTCACCAGCTCCGGGAAATAGCTCGCCAGCGCGGTCGCGCCCGCGGACGCGCCGATGGCGGTCGCCCAGCCGAAGGGGCCGAGCGGCTTGCAGCCGAAAAGCTGGGAAATGCCCGGCGTCTGCACGATGGCAGCGAGAGTCGCGGCGGAGGCGACGCTGGTGATGACGACGGGGCGGCTCATCTTGCCGGAGAGCAAGGTCTGGCCGAGCTGCGAGCCGACGAGCGCCAGGAGCCCGACCGTATTCGCGCGCTCACGGCCGCCAAAGCGACCGACGACCCACGCCGAGCCGGCGCCGAGCGAAGTGACGAGCGCGCGAACCGCGATGTCTCGGTTCAAGGGCTGCCCGAGCGACGCCTCGGGTCCCTCCGTGCGAAGCGCGCTCAGCGTATCCAGGGACGGCGGGCGCAGCGCGATCGCCATCGCCGGGGCGACGTCCGTCAGCAAGTTGACGAGCAAGAGCTGACGAGGGTTGAGCGGAGGCCGCCCGTCCAAGAGACCCGCCGCGAGGGTGAAGCCGATTTCGCCCAGGTTGCCGCCGACCAAGATCGACACTGCGTCCCGCACCGACGCCCACATTGCGCGCCCCTCGACGATGGCGTGAACCAGCGTCTCGATGCGCTCGTCCATGAGCACGACGTCCGCAGCGGCGCGCGCAGCGGCGGTGCTGTGGCGACCTACCGCGATGCCGACGTTGGCCAGGCGAATGGCGGGCGCATCGTTGGCGCCGTCACCGACCATGGCGACGACGCGCCCGGCGCGCTGCAAGGCGCGCACGATGCGCACTTTTTGGGCCGGCGTGACCCGCGCGAACACGCGGACGCGGCCGAGCTGCGCGTCCAGCTCTTCGTCCGAAAACTGCGCGAGCGCGCCGCCCGACATCACGATGCCGCCCGGCCGAAGCAAGCCTACCTCCCGCGCGATCGCCTCCGCGGTGCTCGGATGATCGCCGGTCAGCATGTACGTGACTACGCCGGCCTCGTGCAGGTCCGAGACGGCTTGCGCGGAAGTCGCGCGCACCGGGTCCCGAAACGCCACGAAGCCGCGGAAGGTGAGCGCCGGCAACTGCGAGACGTCGTGGTCCGAGGCGACGCGCGCTTCCGCGACCCCGAGCACGCGCAAACCAGCGCCGCCCAGCTCCTTGGCGCGCTCCAGCAACGCGGCGCGCCCGGCGGCGTCCAGGTCCAGCTCTTGGCCGGCTTTGCGCACTTTGCGGACGTGCTCGATGAGCTTTTCGGGGGCGCCTTTGACGGAGAGCAGCGCGCCTTCGCGCGTCTCGCCGAGCACGACTTGGTAGCCGCGTTCGGCCTCGAAAGGGTGCTCTCGCAGGCGCAGCCACCCCCCGGCGCCGTCGAAGGCCTGCACGTTCTGCGCTTCTGCGGCGCGGTAGAGCGCGGCGTCGGTTGGATCCGTCTTGGTGCTGCCGATGCGCGGCTCCGGGGCGGCCCGCAGAGCAGCCGCGAGCACGGCTCGCTCCACGTCTCCGTAAGCGGCGGCGGCGTCGCTCGTTCCCTCCGAGATCGAACCGAGCTCGATGCGGCCCTCGGTCAAAGTTCCGGTCTTGTCCAGGCACAGAGCGTCCACCCGGCCGAGCGCCTCGATGCTGCGCACATTTCGTACGAGCGCGCCGCGCTGCGAGAGCCGAGAGGCGGCCGCTAGCTGCGCGGCGGTGGCGATCAGCGGCAGGCCCTCTGGCACCGACGCCACCGCGAGGCTCACGCCGCTCCCCACCAGCTCCTCGAGCTTGCGGCCGCGCACGAGGCCGGCGCCAATCAGGCTCACGCCCGCGGCGAGCGCGACCGGCCCGGTCATGTGAATGAGCGAGCGAAGGCGCCGCTCGACCCCGCCACGGCTCGGGTCGCGCTTCACGGCGCTAGCGCCCCGGCGCGCTTCTGTTTCTTCGCCGGTGGCGACCACGACCGCGACCGCACGCCCGGCCGCGATCGCGGTGCCGTCGTAAAGCATGGAGCTGCGGTCCGCGACCTGGGATTCGAACGAGGCCGCTTGCGACTTGCGGACCGGCAGCGACTCACCGGTCATGCTCGACGCGTCCACCTCCAGCGACTCTGCGGACAAAATCCGGCAGTCTGCCGGCACGACGTCGCCCGCTTCCAGAACGATGATGTCGCCGCGCACCAGCTCTTCTTCCGGCACGTCCAGCAAGGAGTTGCCGCGCCGCACGCGCGCGTAGCGGCGCTCGCCCCGGGACAGCTCGCGCAGACGCCGCTCCGTTCGGTAGCGCTGCGCGCCGCCGATGAGCGCGTTCAGCAGCACGACGCCGCCCACCATACCGGCGTCGCCGAAGGAACCGACGGCAGCGGAGAGGCCGGCCCCCGCCGCGAGCAGCGGGGCGAGCGGATTGAAGAGCTCGTCCGTGATCGCCTCCGCGAGCTCGCCGGCGCGAGAGCGGGTGCGGGTGAGGCTCGGGTGCTTGCGGCGCAGAGCCTCGCGCTTGAGTAGCCCCTGCTCGGACGTGCGCAGCTTGACCAGCACGCTGCGCGCGTCCAGCGCGTACCACGGCGTGCGGTCGCGAGGCGCCGGCAAGGCTCGCCGCGCGAGCGCGAACGAGCCGCGCACGCCGTTCGCCATCGAGACGAGGGAGGCCGCGTTCACGACCGCGATCACGCGCCGGGAGGTGAGCGGCAGCACACCGCCAGCGGAGACGAGCGCACCCAGCGTGGCCGCGCCGAGCGCGATGTTCACGCCCTGCTTGGCTACCTGCCGCGCGGAGACCGCGGCGTGGATGAGGAAGCGAACGTCCGACAAATCATCGCGGCAGATGACGTGCGCGCCCCACGGCGGCGCCTCCCCTTCGCGCATCAACCCGATCGTCAAGTCTGCGTCCACCCGCGGGGAGCGGCTGGTCGTCACCAAGCACACGCCGCGCCCTTCGCGCTGGAGGCGCCGAATGCCGCGCGCGAGCTCCTCTCCTCCGCCGATCGTGTCGTCTGCCGGCAAGCCAGTGAGCACGCTCTCGTCCGTGCCGGCCACGACGACGCGCATCTCGGCCTCGTGAGCGGCCATGACGAGCTCGTCGATGCCGGTTTGAGGGATGAGCTCCACCTCGGCGAGCGCCACGAGCGCGCCGCCGTGAATCATGCCCACGACCAAGCCGCCGCGACGGCCCAAATCCGAAACTTGGGGACCGAGCTCGTCCGGCACCTCGCAGCCGAGCACGCCGAGCGCGCCGAAAGTGTAGTCGCCCAGCGTGCGCTTCTCGATCGGGCGCTCCACGTCCAGCATCGCGACCAGCGCCTTGCGGATCTCGGCTTCGTCCACGCTGCCGATGCACAGGAGCTCGCGCACCTCGTAGCGATCGCGCGCGACGAGGCCGCTCTCGAGCACCAAGCAATCGATTCGGTCGAGGCGCCGCAGCGCTTCCGAATCCACCACGAGCGCCTGCCGCTCCGCGAGCGCGCGGGCCAGCTCCGCGCAGAAGGTCTCCCGGCCCAGGCGCGCCGGCTGGGGCAGACCCGCGAACAGCGCCGCGATCGCGCGCTGCACGCTGCGCGTCGTGAGGAAGCTGACCGCGAAGCCGCCGAGCGACACGATCCAGGCCCGGTCCGCGTATTCTTCGATCGGGCCGCGCGGCATCGCGCGGGGCCGCGGCTCTGCCGACACGGGCTCGGTGATGTCCGTGGGCACCGCGAACAGCTCACCCTCGCGCTGCTCCCAGATGCGCCGCCGGGCCTGAGCCTCGCCGAGGCGCGACAACTTGTGGGTCAGGTCCACGAAGGCGCTGCCCGGGCGCTGCGCGGCGCCGTGGGCGGCCGCGGCCGCCATGTCCAGCAGAAGGTCCGCCCGGTTCGGGCCAACGCGCTCGTCCAGCGGCTTGCGGAGCCGGGCCGTGCCCTGCGCGATGGAGAGCAGACTGCCCACGGTGCCCGCGACGCGTAGGGCGGGCACCGGCGAAAATTTCAAACCGAGCGCAGTGACGGTGCCGAGCGCGTCCGCGCAAAGCCCGACCAACAGCCGCTCCACGCTCTCCGCGTCCGCCGGGTGCTCCCAGTGCTCGTCGCGGAAGCGCGCGTTGTCGACTCCGGCCGCGCGCTCCGCTTGCTCGACGACCACGAGCAGCTCCGGCAACGTGTACGCGTCGTCGTCGAAGGAGACGACCAGGCGACGCAGCGGAGCGTTGAGCTCCACGCTGCGGACGCGAACCAGCTGGCTCAGCGCCGGCCGCACCCGCTCCGCAAACAGCGAGAGCTCGGAAGGCGAGAGGTCGCGCAGCTCCACGTGAGCCCGCGTCCGACTCATCCAAGCGCGCCGCGCGCGGGGAGACAAAAGCTTACGAACCGTGAAAAATGCGCCCGCCAGGCTCATTTCAAGGGGCCTTTCGGCTGGCAAAGCGATCGGTTGCGCTGATGAGCTCGTGCACGATACCGGGCTCGAACGCGGAGTGGCCGGCGTCCGGCACGATGCGCAGCTCCGCCTCCGGGTACGCTTTGGAGAGCTCCCAGGCGCTACGCAGGGGGCAGACCACGTCGTACCGGCCCTGCACGATGACGCATGGTAGGTGACGAATCTTGCTCACGTCTTCCAGCAATTGCTGCTCGCTCTTCAAGAACCCACCGTTGACGAAGTAGTGCGCTTCGATGCGCGCGAACGCGAGGCTGAACTCGTCACCAGCCGCGCTTTGAATGTACTCTCGGTCTTGTAGCAAGTGGCTGGTGCTCGCCTCCCACACGCTCCAGACGCGCGCCGCTTCTTGACGCTGCACGGGGCTCTCGCTCACCAAGCGCTTGTGGAACGCGGTGATCAGATCAGCGCGCTCGGCTTCCGGGATGAGCTCTCGAAACGGCTCGAACGCGTCCGGAAACAGCATGCTCGTCCCGCGCTGGTAGAACCATTCGAGCTCCCAGCGGCGGAGCAGGAAGATCCCGCGCAGCACGAGCTCGCTCACGCGGTCCGGGTGAGCCTCCGCGTAGGCGAGCCCGAGCGAGCTCCCCCACGAGCCGCCAAAAACCTGCCACCGCTCGATTCCCAGGTGCTGGCGCAGCTGCTCGATGTCCGCCACCAGGTGCCAGGTGGTGTTCTCCTCCAGCGAAGCGTGGGGCCGGCTCTTGCCGCAGCCGCGCTGATCGAAGAGCACGATGCGGTAACGCGCAGGGTCGAAGAAGCGCCGCTGCTTGGGGCTCGTCCCGCCGCCGGGGCCGCCGTGAAGGAACACGACCGGCTTGCCTTCGGGGTTGCCGGACTCCTCGAAGTACAGCGAGTGGACGGGAGAGACGGGTAGAAAACCGGTCCGGTAGGGCTGGATCTCGGGATAGAAGCTGCGGAGCACGCGCGGTACCATCGGGGACCCCGCAGAGTATCACGGAGGTCCGGCCCGGGGCTCGTGCGGTGCCGCCCCGCCCGTGTTAGGCAGGCGCCGCACTTTTCATGCAAATCATCGGTCAAGACAGCGGTTCGGGCGGTGGCCCGGACCTGGTGAGCGCGGTCAAGCAGGCGCGGCGTGGGTTCCGCCGCGACGTGGCGGCTTTGCTCGAGGCGCTCGAACAGGCGGACCTGCTGATCCCACTGGCAGAGCCGTTGGCGGGCGCCAGCACCGGGGTACGCACCAAGGTCGAGGGCGAGCTGCGGCTCCAGCCGCACTTCCTCCCGACGCCGGAAGGGCCGCTCTTCGCCGCCTTGTTCACGAGCGCGCCGCTGCTGGACGCGGTGGGCGCGCAGCTGGGCTGGCGCACCGGCGAGCAGGGGCTGGAGTTTTGCTCGATTCCGGGCGGCGTGGCGCTGGAGATGGCCGCGGGCACGCTGGACGAGCACGTGCATGGCGTCGTCATCGACGCCGGCGCCGACTCGGAGCTGGTGCTCACCGCCGCGGAAGTGAAGCGGCTCGTCACCGGCCAAGCGGTTCCTCTCGTCGGCTACGTCGCGGCGATTCCAGACGACCACGAAAAGACGCTCGTCGCCGAGCCGGGCGCGGCGCCCTCACCCGAGCTCGTGGCCGCGCTCGAGCGCTGCGTATCCGAGCTGTCGGAGCTGTACGGTTTCGAGCTACTGCGCACCTTCAACCCGGAGCGCGACCTGGAGCCGCACCCCACGATCAAGCTGCGGACTGCGCCTGGCCCCGTGGATCATAGCCACCTTGCCAAGCACGTGTTCGACGCGGTGGGGCCATTTTTGCCGCCGCCAGGCTACGTGGACATCGTGTTCGAGGAGTGAGCATGACGTCGCACAGCCCCGTCGTACCAGGCGCGGCTCGACCGGATTTGGTCGAGACCGGCAAGGAGCGGTTGTCCTTTTGGGAGCGGGTGATCATTCGCTTCGTGCGCGGCACCTTTCGCCGGGGCCTGGTGGACAGCGTGATTCGCTGGCTCCAGCACGGGGTCGGCTCGTCTTGGATTCACCACTGCACCAAGCACCTCCGCCACATGCACGGGCTCGAGGATCTGCCGGCGCTGGAGATGCGCCAGAGCTACATCCTCGTCTGCAACCACCGAAGCTTCTTCGACCTCTACGTGATCTTTGGGGACTTGGTGCGCCGGGGACTGAAGCACCGCATCGTGTTCCCGGTGCGCTCCAAGTTCTTCTACGATAACCCCTTGGGTTTATTCGTGAACGGGGTCATGAGCTTCTTCGCCATGTACCCGCCGCTCTTTCGGGAGCGCAAGAAGCTCATCTTGAACCCCACGTCCCTGGACGAGCTGTCCTGGCTGCTCAAGCGCGGCGGCATGTTCGCGGGGATCCACCCCGAGGGCACGCGCAAGAAGGACGACGACCCGTACACGTTCTTGCCCGCGCAGCGCGGCGTTGGCCGCATCATTCAAGGCGCCAAAGTGCCGGTCATCCCCGTGTTCATCAACGGGCTCATCAACGACTTGCCCCGCCAGGTGGAGAGCAACTTCGACGGTACCGGGCGCGACATCATCGTCGTGTTCGGCAAGCCCATCGACTTCGGCTCGCTCTTGGACGAGCCCCCGAGCGCAAAGACCGAGCAGCGCATCGCGGACCTCACGCTGGAGGCCATTGGCCAGCTCGGTCAGCGAGAGAAATCGCTGCGAGGCTCCTTGAAGGCCGAATAGGCGAGGAGCCCGGCCGCCAGCGCGCAGCCAGGAAGCGCGAGCAGGAGCCCCGCGAAGTCGTCGCGCTCCGGGCTCGTCGTGAAGAACGCGGCGGTGCCGATGCCCTCTAAGCGGAGACCGACCCGCAGGGCGCCAAGCGCACACACACCGGGGACGAGCCAGCGCAGCGCGCGGCGCAGCGCCTCCGGCCGGGGGAGCGGCGGCGCGAGCCGCGAAAGATCCGCGAACACGGCGTAGACGAGCGCCTGCTGGGTGAAGGCGATGTTCAGGGCCGCGGCGTTCGCGAGGTGGAACAGCGCCGCGATCATCAACCAGCCGCGCCAGAGCCGGCGCGTGGAGACCAGCGCGAAGATGCCCAGCATCTCGAACGAGGCGCCCACGTAGTCCGCCAGCTCCAGGGCGAGCAGGGGCGTCTGGGGTACGAGCGGCGCGAGCAAATAGTCGCGGCCCAGCGACTCCCGGTTCGGGTAGTACCAAGCGAGGAACCCGCTCGTTCCGAGATCGAAATCGATCCAAGACCACGCCTTGGGGAGGCCGGCCGTGAGCATGCCGAAGGCGAGCACCGCCGCGAACAAACTGAGCGCCCGCTTCGAGGTGCGCGCGCGGCCTGGCTCTCGCTCGGGCTCACGGAGGAGCGAGTCTACCGAGTAGTAGCGGCCCCAGTCCGCCCAAGCCATGCCGGCGAGGAGCGCAGAGCTCAGCACGCTGCCGTGATCGATCTTGCCGAAGCAGTAGTTGAAGTTCGTCCCAACGAGGACGAGCGCGAGGTACGCCGCGGTAAAGGCTCGCGTCCGATAACCGACGATGACCGCGCACAGGCAGACGACGAGCAAAACGTCCAAAACGGCAAAGAAAGGCGCCCCCGGAAACGACGGCACGAGCGCGGCGGGGCTCAGCGGCGGCGGGTCGAACAGGGCGACCGGGACGCGGTGAAGCCAGCTCCAAGAGGGCAGCTCGAGCAGCAACAGGTAAAGCCCGAACACCCAACGAAACAAGCCGAGGGAAGCGCCGGGCATGTCCGCCACCGTCGCGACCCGCCGCCAAAACCACGCGCTGGGCCGCTCAACGAATCGGGACCAAAGTCTCGTCGGCATCTTCTCGGCTCAGCTCCTGACCACTCTGCATCGCCACGTGCACGACTTGGTTTCGAATCGATAGACGGTCGCCCGACAAGCCGGCGAGCCGAGCGTTGTTACGAAGCCAGGTGCGCGCCTCCTCACGCTCTTGCTCCGTGGGAGTATGGCGGGGGAACCGGAGCGCCGTGAGCCCCAAGGCCCCCCCGCGCTTCAGGCCAATCTCGCGGTACTCTCGACGGTCTTGACCGAAGCCGCCGGCTTGCAACGTGAACAGGTAATGCGGGGGAACGGGCTGGAACATGACGCGCGGGCCGAGGCGCTGACGCGCGCCGTCTTCCGCGACAATCGAGACCGCAGTCGTGGGGAAGTGCGCGACTCCCTCCGTCACCGAGATCTTGATGGCGCCCGAAGGGAGCACCACCGCGGGCCACGGCTCGGCATAAACAACTGACTTAATCGCAAACGGGACGAGCAAGAACGCGAGCAAACCCAGCGTGAACTTCGCGGAAAACACCGGAGATTCTTGCGTCTCCACCGGCCGGACAATGACGGCACGAAAGCGCGCGTGTCAAGGGGAGGTCACTTGGCCAATCATGCGCTCGCGCGCCTGGCAAGGGCGCGCGGCGCGCGGCGGTCGGTGTGGAGCGGTAGGTACTGGTAGGTAGCGCGGCGGTCATTTGCCTACTAGCGTCGGTCCCCCCCGATGGCGTTCCTCGCGAAGCCCAAGAACGCCTTACTGCTACTGCTCGCTGCGTACTGCGTGGCCCGCTATCGCGTCGCCCTGATCTTCGACAACCCGGTCTTCGGTTGGCGTCCGACGGACATGGCCAGTATCGCGCTGAACTACGCGCGCGGGTCGATGAGCTTTCTCCATCCGCAGGTCTCGTGGGGCGGCTCCGGACCGGGCTACGTGGAGATGGAATTTCCGCTCGTTCCGTACCTCACCGCCATCCTGTTCAAGTTGTTCGGCTTTCACGAGGGGCTGTCACTCGTGGTGCCGCTGCTGAGCGGGTTTCTGCTCGTTTGGTTCACGTACCTCATTGGCCGCCGCTGGTTCGGCGCGCTGGAGGGGCTGTGCGCGGGGCTGCTCGTGGCGGTGGTGCCACCGTTCGTCATGCTCACCGTTACCGGGATGTGGGCCGATCCGCCCAGCGTGCTCGCGACGACGGCTGGGCTCTACTACGCGTACGAATGGTCGGAGAGCGGCCGCCATCGCAGCTTGATTGCGGCCGCCGCCCTCCTGAGCTTGGGAGCGCTGCTCAAGCTCACGGCGCTGCACGTCGGTCTACCGGTAGCGTACCTGCTCTGGCGACGACTACGCGGCGACGTCCTGAAAGCACCTCAAACGTGGCTGCTCGGGCTGGGCATCCTGCTGCCCAACGTTGCCTGGTATTATTACTCCTACCGAGTGGGGGTGGAGTCGGGTAACACCTTCGGTATCCTGGCGGGCGGGACGATGAAGTTCGGCTCCAAGAGCCTGTACGAAGACCCCGCGTTTTACCTCAACGCGCTGCGGCGCATCGCGCTCTACCACCTCACGCCGGTCGGCACCTTCGGCTTCGTCTACGGCATGCGACGCCTCATCGCGGAGCCGGCGCCGCGCAACCTCTTCTTACTTTCCTGGCTGGCCTCGGTGCTCGTGTACAGCGGCGTCGCTGCGCACGGCGTGCACGGCGGTCATTACCACTACCTGCTACCCTTCCTGCCGGTAGCCGCCCTGGTGGTCGGTGTCGGTGGCGCGTGGCTCTTGAGAGCTGCCGGTCCGTGGCTGACCCGCTTCGCGCAGCGACTCGGCGCCCCGGCCGCCGCGCTCAGCGCGCTTTTCGTCGTCGGCACGGCCGCCAATGTTGCGTGGTCGACGGATCGCTTTTTCCGACGTGACCGCCACATCGATTCGACGATGTGGCAGCAGAAAAAGGTCACCGGCATGCTCGTGAAAAAGCTAACCCGGCCCGGCGCGCTCATCATCGTCGTGGACGTTCAGAATCGGGTCAAAGAAAAGAGCATGAGCCCGCCCGACGTCTTCTACTTCGGTGACCGCAAAGGCTGGTACGAGGCGGTGCACTGGTTGACGTGGGAGAGCATCGAGTCGCTCCGGGGCCAGGGCGCTGAGTACCTGATCGTGTCCGGCCAGTCCGTCGAAGACTTCCGGGAGCATCAACCCCGAGTGTACGAGTCACTCAAGCAGACCTACACCTCGGTACTGGACGACGAGACCGGCATCGTCTTCGACTTGCGAGGTCACGGGGGCGGAAAGACGTGACCTACTTGCTCGGCATCACGACCTTGGTGCTCGTCGGCCGCGAGCACCTCGATCAGTCGCTGAATTTCGCTATCCCGGCCGACTCGTACTTCGAAACACCGGTCGGCAAGGCGCAGTTTTAGCGTCCTCGGCGGCGCGCCTCACGGCTCCGCGTTGATGGGCCAGCCGTCTTGCCAAAGCAGCGGCGAGATGCGCAACGTCGGGACGCCGCCGTTGCTCGCGTCGTACGAGTGGTAGACGTTGAACGTCTGCCCCAAGGCCGCGATGACGGCGTTGTGGCCTGGGCCGCGGAAGCGCGAGCTCCCGGAGACGACGGGAGTACCGCCGGCTTGGAGCATCGGCAAGCCGGTGCGATCCAGGTACGGCCCGGTGATGCTCGTCGAGCGGCCGACCACGACGCGGTACGTGCTGTCCACGCCGCGGCAGCAGAAGTCGAACGAAGCGAACAGGTAGTAGTACGGCGCGCGGTACACGATGAACGGCGCCTCGGCGGCGGTGCCCGGCCCCTTGGCGATGTTGTGAATTTCGTCCCCGGCGCGCTCGCCGGTGGCCGTGAGCGGCACGAGCTGCAGGCCGCCCCAGAAGCTCCCGAAAGACAGCCACGGCGTGCCGGCTTGATCCACGATCACGTTCGGGTCGATGGCGTTGAAGTCGTCCACGCTCCCACCATCGTTCGAGCAAAGCACCGGCCCCTGATCGACCCAGGCATCGGCAGTAGCCAGGTCCGCCTTGGTCGCGTGCCCGATGCAGGAGTGGTTCGAGCCGAACGTGGAGGCCGCGTAATAGAGGTGGTACTGGCCGCCGAAGAACGAGATATCTGGCGCCCACAGCGACTCCAAGTCGCCAAAGCGCTCTACCACCCACGGCGGATTTTCCGCGAACACCTGCCCGGAAAAGGTGAAGCTCGTCAAATCTGGCGAGAAGCGCGCGAGCAGACCGGGGCCGGTGGAAAACAAGTAATAGCCGCCCGGCGCCGCGATGATGGCCGGGTCATGAACGTCCGTGATCGCGCCGCTCAGCGGGCGTTGATTGGGCGGGCTCGCTGGCAACGGCGGGTGCGCGAGCTGGGCGAGCTCCGTTGCGTCCCAGCCGCGGCAGCTGAAGCGCACGTCGTCCAGCGCGCCGGTGAAGCTGGGGTCATTGAACAACGATTTGCCCAAGGTGTTCTGCACCGTCTGCCCCATGTCCGCAGGGTCGGACGTCACTCCCGAGAGCGTCGCGGCCGCGCGACCATTCAAGAACAACGTGGCGGTCTGATCGCGGAGCGTCACGCCCAGGTGCGCCCACTCCTCGAGCGGCATCTCGAACGGGTAGCCGAGGTCATGGAGGCCGAGCGGCGTCACCAGCGCGAAACGCAGCTCCTGACCCGCGGCGCCAAAACCCGCCGGAGTCAGGTACATGAAGCTGGAGAGCGCCGGGTCTCCGAAGTCGAACACGCGACCCCACGGCTGATTTTGGCGCACCTTGGTCCAAGCACCAAACGAGAAGTCGTTGCAGCTGGCCACGACGCCTTGCGGCAGCTGTACGTGACCGCCGCTGAGCCGTAGCGCGCGGCCGATGATCCCGGCCTCTCGCTGCGCGGCCCCGACCAGCGCGCCGTGTCGCTGCAAGCGGGAACTATCCAGCACGGCGGCGCCCGATGCTTCTTCGAACCGGTAGTGAGAGTAGCTGGACTGCGCCGCCGCTAGCTTCGCGATCTCGGCTTGGCCGAGGGCGCGGTCGTAGATCCGAAAGTCGTCCAGGTTGGCGTTCAAGAGCGGATCCGGGAAGCGCGAACGCCCCAGCCACTGCCCGGAGCCGGAGCCGATCTGGGCGGGCGTCACCGGCTCCCCCAGCGCGCTGCCCGCCTCCACGCCGTCCACGTACAGCCGGTACTCGCGGCCGCGGCTCGTCAGTGCGATGTGCTTCCACGCGCCCACGGGCAGCGCGGGAGCGGTGACGATGCCTTCGTGATCGGCGCTCGTGAAAGCCGAATAGCGAAGCAAGCCGTCGTGGGTGGACGGGGTGAGGAACAGAAAGCCGTTCGGGCCGCCGAAGTCGAAGATGCGGCTCCATGCCGTCGCTTGATTCACCTTCACCCACGTCGCGACGGTGAGCTCGGTCGCTCCGTCCGTGATGCCGCTCGGCAGCTCCACATACGCAGACGTGCCGTTCAGGCTGAGGCCCGCGCCTCGCTCCGCGTCCGGCGCGATTTCGGCGCCACCGACGAACGTGCCGTGCCGGTCGTAGCCGGAGGTGTCGGTAGCACGGGTCGCGCCGTCTTCGAACTCGTACAGCGCGAGCAGGTCCGTGCGCAGGCGAAGGTTGTCCAGCAGGTACTCGAGCGAGCCGCTCGGAGCATTGAGACCAATCGTCACCTTCATGCCGCTGCAGCCGCTCCCCAGCCTCGTGCGGAGGCTGGCCGACACCGGGTACTCCAATCGATTGAAGACACCGATCGGCTTGCCCGCTAGCTCCACCTGTCCCACGAACTCCGAGCTCACGCTCTTCTGCGGACACGAGACGAAGACTTGTACCGAGCCAGGCCAGGTTGAGCCCACGGGGGCGCTGGGCAGCTCCACGTCTAGAGCAATGCTGCGCAGCTGCCCGGTGAGCTCGAAGGCGTCACTCGTGTAGCGAGAATAGGCGCTCGTGGGGTCGACGGCGAGCGACGACGCGCCCTCGCTGTGGACCGCGCTGCTCGCGATGCTACCAGGGCCGTGCCACACGCTCGCGGTCTCGAAGCCCAAGATCGCTCCGCCCGCGTTCAAGCGCTGCGCGCTGCTGCCTACTCGTTCGTCCGGCGCCTCGGCGCGACCGCAGCCGACGACGAACGCAAGCGTTGCCGCGACCGACCAAACCCCTCGTTTGAGCATGCGCAGATGATGCGCTCGCTGACCGTCCATTCAAGCCCGCAAAGCACCTCTGAACCGAGATGAGTGCGTGAGAGGCGCACTCGCGCGCACTTGCTCGCGCTACCAAAGGATCCCAGCGCGTGTAGCGCGTTGCCTCAAACCGCTCAGTCAGGAGCGGCGCACCGGCCGCTGACGCACTGGGCGGGTGCGAGCGCGGCGTCACACACCGTGCAGTCGCCCTCGCACTCCTCGAGGTCCGCGGTGATGCTTGCCCACTGCGTGCCGTTGGCCGCGCGACGACTCAGGTAGGCCTGCGAGCAAACGCCGCCCTCGAAGGTGTGGCAGCCGGTGGACACGACCACGCAGTCCGCGTCGCTCTCACAAGCCAGGTTGGCTTCCGACGACAGAAAGGCCTGCGCGGCCGCGATTTCGTCCTCGCAATCGCTGCTGCAGCCCCAGCAAGCTCCTCCGAAGAGCAGCGCCGCACCAGCATGGATCAGTCCCCAGTTCTTCATCCGTACCTCCGCCGCGGAGCTTAGCATCAGGGCCGACCGAGGGAGAACCCGCACCACCCGAGCACCGCCCACCCGACGAGAAAACCGAGCCCTCCGAGCGGAGTTACGGCGCCGAGCACCCGCGGGCCACCGAGCGTCATCGCGTACAAGCTACCGCTGAACAGGAGCGTCCCCACCGTGAATGCATAGCCGGCGAACCGAGCCTGGGGCGCTCTGACGATGACGAGCGCCACGACCGCCAGCGCGAGAGCGTGCATCAGGTGGTAGTGAGCCGCGGTTTGCCACCACTCCAAGCGCTTGGCGCCGTCCGCTGCGCCCGCCAGACGCGACTGCAGACCATGCGCGCCGAAAGCGCCGAGCGCGACCGCGAGAAACCCGCTCGCGCTCGAGATCATGAGCCAGTTACCCATCGGTTTAGCCTGCCTTGGCCATGCGCGCGCCGCTACGGCTCTTCGCGCGGCCTGATGGCGGCGAGGAGGCGCGGGTTGGCTGCAGCACGGAGCCGCCCAGCTGATCGAGCTTCTCTTTCAGGTAGCGACCGGTGTGGCTAGCCGCGACGCGGGCGACCTCTTCCGGGGTGCCTTGAGCGATGATCTGCCCGCCGCCAGTGCCGCCCTCCGGACCCAGGTCGATGACCCAATCCGCGTGGGCAATCACGTCCAAATTGTGCTCGATCACGACCACGGTGTTGCCGGCGTCCACGAGCCGCTGCAAAACGACCAGCAGCTTTTCTACGTCCGCGAAGTGCAAGCCCGTGGTCGGCTCGTCCAAGATGTAGATGGTGCGCCCCGTACCGACCCGCGAGAGCTCGCGGGCGAGCTTGATCCGCTGCGCCTCACCACCCGAGAGAGTCGGTGATGGCTGGCCGATCTTCACGTATCCAAGCCCGACGTCCGCCAGCGTCTGCAGGCCACGCATGATTTGCGTGTGCACGGAGAAGACGTCCAGCCCCTCGAGCACGCTCATCTCCAGCGTGTCCGCGATGCTCTTGTTCTTGTAGACGACGCGCAACGTAGCGTCGTTGAAACGGCGACCGCGGCACTCCTCACAGGTGACGTAAACGTCCGGCAAGAAGTGCATCTCCACCTGCCGCACGCCGTCCCCCGAGCAGGCCTCGCAGCGGCCGCCCTTCACGTTGAACGAGAAGCGCCCCGCGTCGTAGCCGTAGGCGCGCGCCTCGTTCGTGCTCGCGTACAAGTCACGAATCTGGTCGAAGACCTTGGTGTAGGTCGCGGGATTGCTGCGCGGCGTGCGGCCAATCGGCTTTTGATCGATGGCGATGACCTTGTCCACGTGCTCGGTGCCGAGGAGCGACTTGTGCGCGCCCATCTGCATCCGCGCGTCGTGGAGCTTGCGCGAAAGGGCGGGGTACAGAATGCCGTTCACGAGGGTGGATTTGCCCGCGCCGCTCACTCCGGTCACCGCCACGAGCGCGCCGAGCGGGAACTTCACGTCCAGGTTTCGCAGGTTGTGCTCGGTGGCCCCCTTCACCTCGATGTACTTGCCGTTACCAGCGCGGCGCTGGGCCGGCAGCTCGATCTTCTTTCGCCCGGAGAGGTAAGCGCCGGTGAGCGAGTCCTTCACCTTCATCACCTGCTCGGGGGTGCCCTCGGCGACGACGTAGCCGCCGAGCTCGCCCGCGCCGGGCCCGAAGTCGATCAGGTAGTCGGCCTTGGCCATCGTCTCTTCGTCGTGCTCGACGACGACCACCGAGTTGCCCAGATCCCGGAGCGCCTCCAGCGTCGCGAGCAGGCGCCCGTTGTCGCGCTGGTGCAAACCGATCGACGGCTCGTCCAGAATGTAGACGACGCCAGTGAGCTCCGAGCCGATCTGCGATGCCAAGCGGATGCGCTGGCTTTCGCCGCCGGAGAGGGTCGCGGCGGCGCGGTCCAGCGTCAGGTAGCCGAGCCCGACATTGAGCAGAAAGCCGAGGCGCGCCCGGATCTCCTTACGGAGCTCCACCGCGATTTCCTGGTCTGCGCCCTTCAGCTCCACGCTGTCCACCCAGCGGAGCGCGTCTTCGATGCGCTTCTCGGCCAGGTCGGTCAGGCTCATGCCGGCGATCTTCACCGCGCGGCTCTCCGCCTTGAGGCGCGCGCCGTGGCAGGTGGGGCACGGCTTGCTGGAGAAGTAGCGCATGTACCACTGCTTCATGTCCTCGCTGGAGGTGGCGCGCATGCGCCGCATCAGCTGGTTGCACAAGCCCTCCCACTCGTAGCCCTTGGCGGTGGTGCCCCACAGAACGCCCTTCTGCTGCGCGGTCGTGAGCTGCTTCCACGGCGTGGTGAGCTTGATCTTGAGCAGCTTCACCACGTAATCGATCTCGGACGCAGTCCACCCCTCTCCACGCTGCACCGCGGCCGCCCAAGGCTGCACCGCGCCGTCTTTGATCGAGAGCTCGGGGTTGGGTACCACCAGCTCCGGGTCCATCTCCGGGCGGGAGCCGAGGCCGTTGCAGTCCGCACAAAAACCGATGGGAGAGTTGAACGAGAACGCCAGCGGGGAGAGCTCTTGGAACGACATCCCGCACTTGGGGCACGCGCACTTCTCGCTGAACGCGGTCTCTTCCTCCTTGGCGTCCAGCACCACCAGCTTGCCCTCACCTTCGCGCAGCGCGGTCTCCACGGAATCCGTGATGCGGGCCCGCGCGTCCGGCTCGATTTTGACGCGGTCGACCACCACGTCGATGTCGTGCTTGCTCTTCTTGTCGAGGGTGACTTGCTCCTGACCGAGCTTCACGATGCGCCCGTCGATGCGTAGCCGCGCGAAGCCTTTGCTCTGCGCGCTCTCCAGCACGTCTTTGTGCTCGCCCTTTCGCTGCCGCATCAGCGGCGCCAAAATCGTGAGGGTCTCGCCCTTGGGCCAGCTCATGAGCGCACGGACGATGGCCTCCGCGGACTGCCCGGCCGCTTTCACGCCGCACTTCGGGCAATGCTGCACGCCGATGCTCGCGTACAGCACGCGCAAGTAGTCGTGCACCTCCGTCACCGTGCCGACGGTGCTGCGCGGATTGCTGGAAGCGGTCTTCTGCTCGATCGAGATCGTCGGCGACAGCCCGCGAATGGTGTCGTACTTGGGCTTCTCCATCTGCCCCAAGAACTGCCGCGCGTAGCTCGAGAGGCTCTCCACGTAGCGGCGCTGCCCCTCCGCATAGAGCGTATCGAAGGCGAGCGAAGACTTCCCGGACCCGGAGACGCCCGTGAGCACTACGAGGCTGTGCTTGGGGATCCGGACCGTGACGTTCTTCAAATTGTGCTCGCGGGCACCGCGAATCACGATCGCATCAGGCTCGGGCGGCGCTTGCTTGGTCAGCTTCGGCATCGGGGCCGAAGCTCTTAGCACCGGCCCGACAGCGCCGGCAGTACCGCGAAACCATTAGCTAAATCTCGCAACTATCCAATCCCATCCCTGACACACAGCTGTCAGTGATTACAAGCTCACTGCATCCCGTCTCGCCTCGACGCGCCTCATGTGAACGGCGCACGTGAGGGTGTGAACGCGCCGCCACGTATGGCGCTCTCGGAGCTCGTGTAGGCGAGACCGCGGCTCCGCGCCGCGTCGCCATTCACGCGGTGCTTTCAGTCGTGGCAAGAGGCTGGCATGTTGGTTGCTGGGGGTTTGCTCGCGTTGGGTTCCACAGAGGAGACAGTGATGGCTAGGGCTATGCGATCGATGCGTCTGGCGTCCGTGCTGTGCGTGATGAGTCTAGCCGCAGCCTGCGGCGGCAACGACTCGAGCTCCGGCGAGCCGGATGGCGGCGCCGCCGAGGGCATCACGGTGGAGGAGTTGCCCGCCGAGTACGCCCGAGCGCTGTGCGAGGTGTTCACCGGCTGCATCGGAGACCTGTGGAGCTTCTTCCGCCCCGGTGAAGACTGCGTGAAAGAGTTCACGATCACGGCTGAGGAGGAGCTGGCGACGTTGCCGGACGCCATCGCCGCCGGGCGCGTGAAGTACCATGCGAGCCAGGTCCAAAAGTGCTTGGATGAAGTCGTCGCCCGCGGCTGCGAAGGATTGAGTGAGCGGGAGCCGGCGAGCTGTCAGAGCGCGATCGAAGGCACTCTAGCCGAGGGTGAGGACTGCGAGCTCGACGCAGAATGCAGCGGCAATCAGTACTGCAAAGTCGCGAGCGCGTGCCCCGGCGAGTGCGCGCCGTACGAGCAAGCGGGCGAGAAGTGCGCGAGCAACGACCACTGCGCTAGCGGGCTGAAATGCAGCGGCCAGGGATTTTGCGTCGCGCCCTCCCAAGCAGGCGAAGCTTGCCAGCAGGGGGAGCCGGACTGCGCGGATGGCTTGATCTGCTTGGGCGAAGACGCGGCCCGGAAGGTGCCGGGGAAGTGCCTGGTGATCGAAGAAGTACTGGACGGCAAAGCGGGCGACCCTTGTTCTCTGGATGAGTCTTTGTGCACGGCGGGCTTCGCTTGCGAGATCAAGACGGTGGCGCCGCTCGCGGGCGAGTGCGTGCCTCGCGTCGCGGCGGGCGCGGCTTGCCGAGCCGCTTTTCCGGATGAATGCCCAGACGATCAATACTGCCAGCTGCCGGAAAACCCGCTCAACCCCGGAACCTGCACGGCAAAGCCGGCCGCAGGCGAGCCCTGTGCGAAAGGCGTGGGCGCAGAGGCGAACGTCTGCGCACCGTACGCGCGCTGTGATGCAGGCGTTTGCCGCGAGCTCGCGCACGCCGGCGAATCATGTAGCGCAGACGAAACTTGCTACAGCGGCCACTGCGATGGAGCGTGCGTGACCGCGAACGCGTGCCGCTAGTCGAGGGCGGGCAGCGACAGCGGCGGCAAAGAAGACTGCGGCTCGAGCTCGCTCAGCGCGACAGCGCGCGCTCGGCGACGCCGCGGAAGCGACCGCTCGGGTAGCGCGCGAGGTAGCGGCGAGCGTAGTCGGCGGCGCGCGGATCTTTGCGGGCCGCCGCGGCTTCAATCGATAGCGCGAGCGCGTCCTCCGCCAGGGCGCCGCGCGGATTCGTGCGCAAGTACTGGTCCAGCAGCTGCTGAGCTCTCGCCGCGTCACCCTGCTTGCGGAGCGCACGCACCGCCTCCGCCACTTTCGTCGGGTCTTCACCGGCGGCTGGCTTGTCTGCGCGCTTGCCGGCAGAAGTGGGCGGCTCCGCCGCAGGTGGCGGGACCTCCGCTCGGGGGGTTACCGGCAAACCGACGGGCGCGGGGGGAAGCGGCGGGGGCACCACGACGG
>SECP01000062.1 GCA_004193285.1 Myxococcales bacterium
GCGCTCGTGCTCTTGTTTCTGCTCGTTCCGTTCGTGCTCCCGCTGCTGCTGGGCCGCGGCGACCGCCCCGACCGCGGCCCAGCAGCAGCGGGAGCACGAACGGAACGAGCAGAAACAAGAGCACGAGCGCTCCGAGCGGGGAGCTGCCACCCCGCTCACGGGTCCGGCGCGGAGGGGCGAGCGCGCTCTCCGGGACCGCCTCGCCCGACGCTTGCTTCATGAGCAGCGTGAAGGCTTGGTCCACCCCCTGCCCGGCTTGACCGGCGCGGAGCTGCGGAGTGAGCACGTTTCGGATCACGCGCGAGCTGAACGCGTCCGTGATCTCCCCTTCCAGGCCGTAGCCGGCCTCGATGCGCAGCTTGCGATCGCTCTTCACGATCAGCAGCAGGAGCCCGTTGTCTTTACCCTTTTGGCCGAGCTTCCACTGCTCCACGACACGGATCGAAAAGTCCTCCAGCGCGTCGCCCTCCAACGTGTCCACCGTGAGCAGCGCGAACTGCTGCGTCGTGCGCTGCTCGTACGTGGTGAGCCGTTGCTCGAGCGCGGCCTCCGCCTCGGGGGAGAGCATGTCCGCGGTGTCGTTCACGTGCGCGCGCAGCGGCGGCACCGCGAGCGCCAGGGCCGTCGACGGAACGAGGAGCAATAACGCGAGCACGAGCGGCGCGAGCCGAGCGAGGGCTCGCGCGGCCGCGCCGGCGGGTAAGGTCATGGTTTCTTCGCGCCTCAGAGCTTGATTTCTGGCGCCTTGTCCGAGCCCGGGGCGGCCTCGAACGTGGGGCGCACGGTACGGCCGCGCATGGACGCGCCGATGCTGGTCGGAAAGCGCTGCACGACTCCGTTGTACTCGGCGACGCTCGTGATGTACCGCCGGCGCGCGACCGCGATGCGGTTCTCCGTGCCCTCCAGCTGAGCTTGCAAGTCCCGGTAGGCGTCGGTGGCCCGAAGCTGCGGGTACTGCTCGGCGACGACGAGTAGGCGCGAGAGCGAGCCGGAGAGCTCGGACTGCGCGGCCTCGAACTTCTTGAGCTTCTCCGGGTCGTCGATGGTGGAGGCGTCCACCTTCATGCCGGCCACCTTGGAGCGCGCCTCCACCACTTTGGTGAGCGTCTCCTGCTCGAAGTTGGCGGCGCCCTTCACGACGCTGACCAGGTTGGGCACGAGGTCAGCCCGGCGCTTGTACTGATTCTCCACCTCGGCCCAGCTCGCCTTCACGGACTCGTCTACCGTGATGACCTCGTTGTAGCCGCAGCCGCTGAGCGGAGCCGCAAGGCCCACGGCGAGCACGAGGGCCGGAAAAAGCCGGAAAGCACGCGGTGTCTTGCTGGGCGCGGACGATTGCTTCATGACGCTCCGTTGACTTATGTCGCGGTCTTGCGCCTGGCAAGACCTGCCGGACGATTCCGGCTCCGCTCGCACCGATGCAAGACATCGAATTTCTCTATCGGGACGACGACGTGGTCGCCATCAACAAACCTTCTGGGTTGGCGGTGCACCGCGGCTGGGCAGATGACGACGCCTTTGCGATGACTCTGGTGCGCGACGCGTTGGGCCAGTGGGTGTACCCGGTGCACCGCCTGGATCGCGGGGCGAGCGGCGTGCTGCTGTTCGGTTTGTCGAAGGAGAGCGCCCGCGCCCTGTGCGAGCGCTTCGAGCGCCGCGAGGTGCAAAAGACGTATTTGGCGCTCGTGCGCGGAGCGCCGCCGCCGGAGCTGCTCATCGACCACCCGCTCAAGCCGGACAACTCGGACGAGCCGCAGGCAGCCACGACGAACGTGCGACTCCTCTCGCAGCTGGGTCGCTACGCTTGGGTGGAAGCACGGCCGCACACGGGTCGCTTGCATCAGATTCGGCGGCACCTGAAGCACATCTCGTGCCCCATCATCGGGGACGTGAAGTACGGCAAGGGTGAGCACAACCGGCTCTTCCGCGAGCGGTACGCGCTCCACCGCCTCGCGCTGCACGCTTCGCGGCTACAGCTCCCCGGTTTGGACGTGCACGCCCCCCTGCCGGCGGAGCTCGCGAACACGCTCGAGCAGCTTCGGCAGTCGGAGCAGGAGCGCAGCACTTCGCCCCAGTGAGGCAGAGACGCCACGGTGCAGCACACCCAAACGCCTCGTATTCTCGCATAAACGGCGTGGCACGGCGAGTGCTTGGCGCCCCGGCGATGAAACACTCTGTATTGCTCGCATCGCTACTCACCGGTCTCGCCCTCGTCGCCTGTGGCGGTAACAAGGAGCCTGCGGAAGGCCCGATGGAGAACGCCGGCGAGAAGGTGGACGAAGCCGCTTCGGACACGAAGGACGGCGCCGAGAACGCGGCCGAGAAGACCGGCGAAGCGGTCGAGAACGCCGGGGACAAGGTCAAGGAGACGACGAAGGACGAGAACTGAGCGCTTCGCTCTGCGATTCGCCGCGGCTCGTTTCCATCACTCTAAAGGGTGATGTCCGTTTCGAGCCGCGCGTCCGTGGAGTGGCTTTCCTGGGGTAGGCCTGTCTCCCGGCCCAGCTGGGCCGGGTCGCAAGGAACGAGACTCGGCCTACCCTGCTCAGGCTCCGGTTCGCGGCCAGCGATCACGACGCGCGCGACGGCGCCATCTAGCGGCGACGCTCAGGCAGAGCGCGGCGGCGGCGGCAGGCTGCGCCGCGGCAAGAACTTGCGGTCGAACAAGCGCACCCGGCGCACCAGCAGGTCCAGCAAGAACACGACGATGGCCGCGAGCACGAAGCGCGACCAGAGCGGCCGGTAGTAAATGATCTTCTCGCCCTGAGGGTCGAAGACCTTGGCCGGCTCCGGGTCGACCAAGCCGCCGGCAGCGGCCGCAGCGCGCGCTTGCAGATCCACGTCCGGCTCGAAGCGGCCATACTCGCGTGGGTAGGCGTTGCTGACGTGGCCGAAGCTCGAGGCGAAGGGCTGGACGCTGCCGTCCGCCGCGATGCGAGCGTGCTCCGCCCGCAGTAGAAAAGAGCCGTACTCGTCCAAGCGCAGCTCGGCTTCGTAGCGACCCGGCGCGGTGCGCCGCAGCGGTACGTCCCGGCTCTCGCCTTTGCTCTTGCTCGTCGCCGGCCCCGTCACGATGAGCTTGGACTCCAGCTGGTTGTCGAAGCGCTCGTCCGCGGTGAAGGCGTCGACCACCGCGTGCACGGTGTTTTCGCGCATCTCCACCTGCATCGGCAGCTCCTGGCGGCGCTTGATGCGCATGTGCTCGCGCACGAACTGTCCCCAAAACTTGGAGAAGCCGCTCCAGCGCAGCCAGTCCACCGACCAGTTGTTCTTGACGTCGCTCGTCCAAGCGACGGCCCAGCCGAGCCCGGCCCGCCAGCGCGCGAGGATCGGGTCGCCGCGGTCGCTCTGCAGGATGAGCTGCGCCGGAGCCGGCTTGAGCTGAGTGGCAACGTAGCCGTGCAAGAGCGGGGCGGCGCTCACGCCGATGCCCTTCAAGAAGTCCGCGTTACCGACCTGCTCGACCGGAAACCACTCTTCCACCGCCGCTTGCTGCGCGATGAGCTCGGTCTCCCGAGTGAAGATCTTGGGCAGGCTGTTCGGATCCGGCACCAGATGAAAGCGGCCGCCGCCCGCGTCCGCGACGCTCCGCAGGAGCTCCTGATTCACGCCTTCACCGAGGCCAACCGTCGTGACCGTGATCGCCTCCGCGAGCATGCCGGTCGCGAGGTCCTTGATGCCCTGAACCGGAGCCTGACCGTCGGTCAGCAGGACCACGTGCTTCTTGCGAGCCTGAACGACCGACAAGTCCTGGTAGGCCATGTCCAGGCTGGAGAAGATCTCGGTGCCGCCGCCGGGTTGAATTCGCGCGATGTCGTTTTGGATGCGCGAGCGGTAGCGGGCGGGCTGCATCTTCACGTAGCGCGCGGGCGTGGAGTCGAAGGCGATGACCTCGATCAGGTCGTCGCCCTGGAGCGTCTCGACGGTGGCGCGGCACGCGGCCTTCGCCATCTCCATCGGCAGGCCGGTCATCGAGCCCGAGCGGTCGATGACGAGGGCCATCGCCACCCCGGGCATCTCCTTGCGGCGCTCCGCGTCCATGCGCACCGGCAAGAGTCGCTCGATCGTGCTGTGACCCCAACCGCCGAGCCCGTAGCCAGCCTCGCCGCCCGCGAACAGGAGGCCGCCCCCCAAGTCGCGCACGTACTTTTCGATGAGGTCCTGAGCGGCGTCGCTCACCGCCTCGCGCGGGACGTCCGAAAGGATGAAAAAGTCGTAGCGCTCGAGCTCACGGAGCGAGCCGGGCATGGCGCTCGGCGGCCGCAGGTCCACATCGAACTGCTGGGCGGACAGCGCGCTCACCAGGTAACTGCCGCGCTGCGGCTGCCCCTCGATGTACAGCACCTGCGGGCGGCCCGGCACGTCCAGCGTGACGTCCATCGCGTTGTTCTGGCCGAAGCGATCTTCGCCGAGCGGAATGTCGCTCAGCTTGAGGCTGTACGTCACCTCGCCGCCGACGCGAACGACGCTCTTGAACTTGAGCTCGTTGTCCCCCGCCTTGAGCGTGACGTCGCGCACGCCCTCCAGGCCGTTCAGCGTCTCGCCCTGGAAGAGCCGGGCCTTTGCCGTGGTCGCGCGGCTCGCGTACACCTCCGCCGTGACATCGAAGGGCTGGCCAATGTCCACCTTGTCGGGCAGGCGCAGCGCGCGCACCGCGACCTCGCCTGGCGGCGGCTCGCGGAAGGGGCGCACGAAGAGCCGCGCTCCGAAGCGCGCCGCGTGGTTCGCCTCGGAGAGCAGGCTCCCTTCGGTCTCCAAGCCGTCCGACAGAAGAACGATGCGCTTGAGGTAGCCGGGCGGAAAGAGCCCGTAGGAGAGCTGCAGCGCGGCTTGGATGTTGCTCCCCGCCTCCGTCTTCTTGGTGTTGGGGGCGTCCTTCCAGCGAAAGTCCGCGAGGGGCGGGACGGCGAGCTTCCCGTCTTTTTCGAGGGGCAGCGCCTGAGGCCGCGCGGCGAAGGCGACCAGCTTGAGGACGTCCCCTTCTCCGCGCGCTTGGTAGAGCTTGACGAGCTCCGCGCGCGCCTTCTCCAGCGTTTCGTCCGCGACCGACTCGCTCGCGTCCACCAGCACGACGGTGGCGACGCGGTGCGTCTCGTCCGAGCGCACCAGCCGCGCGAGGCCCAGACCCAGGAGCACCAAAAACGCGAGCCGCAGCAGAACCGAGAGCGCGCGCTGCTGCCAAGGCAAGTCTGCCAAGGACTTGCCGAGCACGTACAGCAGAAGAGGCGCCACCAACACCACCGCCAGCGCGCGCGGCTGCAACAGCTCGTACTTGATGGCCTCACGCTGCCAGCGAAACGCCTCCGCCGGCGCGGTCAACACGTACCGGTACAAGGCGGCGCCGAGTAGCGCGAACAGCAGCACCAGGCTGCCCAGCCACAACCAGCGCCGGAGGGTCTTGCTCAAACCGTCACCCGCCGGTGGTAAGTGACCCACTCCACCGCCGACAGCGCGATCACCGCGAGCAGCAGGTAAATCCAAACGTCGCTGCGGAGACTGACCGCCGCGATCGACACCGCGCTGGCTTTCTTGCCGGCGAGCGTGAGCTCCTTGTGCGGCTGAATTCGGCTCTCCTCCAGATCCGAGAGGTTGGCCGCGAACTCCCCGAGCGGCGCGTCGTCCGCGCCGCCGGAGAGCTTGTAAAAGCCCGCGAGCTCGCCGCGGAACACCGCCCGACCATCGCTCACCGGCACCGCGTGCTTCTGGCCGCCCGGCTCGTGAAGCGTGACGCTGCCGAGAGACCCCGGCACCGCGACGTGCCACACGTCCCCGGTGCGGAAAGACGAGACGTAGCCGGTGTCTTCCTCGATGAAGGCGTTGATCGTGTTGAGCACGAACAAGGGCCAACCGATGCGCAGCACGAAATCACTGTCGCGCGGGTCGAAGCCGAGCGCCACGAAGCGGTGCCCTTCGCGCGAGCCGCTGACCAGAATCGGCCCGTGGTCGCTCGCGCCAAGCACTTTGTCGCCGCCGCCCGGGGCCGGCTTGAACGCGAAGCCTTTGGCGACCTGAATGTCGCCCATCGACATGAAGCGCAGCACCGGGCTCTTGCGATCCCAGGTGTCGAAGCCGAAATCAGTGAGGGGCGCGCCGAGCGGCACCGGCGCGCCGGCCGCCGGTGGGTTCAGGTAGAGGGCCGAGCCGATGCGCTCGGTGACCGGCGCCGCGACGCCGTCGAAGATCGCGACGTCGAATTTGCCGTCTGGAAACGGCGCGCCCGGCGCAACCTGCGCGACGTCCAGGTACTCATCCAGCAAGAGCGCGGCCTCCAGGTAGGTGTTACCCGGAGTGACGAGCAGGATGCGCGCGCGGCGGCGCTCCGGCAAGAGCGCGTAAGCGACGTCGTCTGCCGGCAAGTCGTCCGTGCCCGGCGCGGCTTTGATGCGCGCGGTCAAGGTGCGGCTCGCGCCGGCCAAGTCTTGATAAAAGCGAGGGAGCTTTTCGCTGGGGCCGAGCTTGAGGCGCGTGACGTCCACGATCACGCCGTCGCCCGAGAGCTCCAGCTCCACTTCGGCGGGCGCGTCGTTCAGGTTCGTGACCTCCAGCATCACCTCGTAGCGGCTCTTGTCTAGCGGGTAGCGGCGCACGGAAAACTCCGTGATGCTCAGGTTTTTTCCGCTCTTACCCACCGGCACGAAGCGCGGCACCGCGCCCTCCAGGCTGACCCGCGCCGAGAGCGCCGCGACCGACTCCGCGTCGCCGTACGCGCCGTCCCCGATCACGACGAGCTCGCCTTGGGGTAAGCCGCGCAGGCTGTCGCGGCCGAAGGACAAGCCGGCTTCGAGATCGGCGCGGGTGTCACTGGCTTGCACCTGCGCGATCGCGCCGAGCAGCTCGCCTTGGTCCCCGCTCATGGACGAGCGAGCGAGCGGCACGCTGCCCATCTGCACCACGATGGCGCGATCCGCCGCGCCCAAGCCGCGCACGAGCTTCTCGGCCTCCGCCTTGGCGACGCCGAGGCGGCTCGGCGCGACGTCCACCGCCTTCATGGAAGCGCTCGCGTCGATGAGCAGCACCAGGTGGCGACCAGCGCGCAGGTCCTCCTTCGGCTTCGGGTCGCCCAGCGCGAGCACGAGCAGCGCGAGCACGAGCAACTGCAGCGCGAGCGAGAGCAGCCGCCGAAGCTTGGAGAAGAGCTCGGTCGCTTGCTTGTCACGCAGCACGCTGTCCCACATGCGGGAAAACGGCACCGGTACCGCGCGCCGGCGCAGCTTCAAGATGTAGAGCACGACCACCGCAGCCGCGGCCGCGCCGAAGATGCCGAGCAGCGTGCCGAGGGGCAGGCCGGATAGGCCCATCAACGCAAGAACCCTCCGCGCCGGAATACTCGCAGCACGAGCTCGTCGAACGGCACCCCTACGTCCGCCGCGAAGTACGGCACCTGGCGCGACGTGCAGAAGCGCTCGATCGACTTCTGGTAGTCGTCGAACGCCTTGTGCATCTCCTCCAGCAGGCTATCCGTGACCGTGACCTCGCGCTCTTCGCCCGTCTCGCAGTCGTAAAGCCGAACGTCCCCCTTGAGCTCCGGCCGCGCTTCTTTCTGATCCACGACGTGGAGCACGAAGGGCTCGAACTTGGCGAAGCGCAGCGCGTTGATGCCGCGCTCGAAGCCGGCGGGGTCGTACAAATCGCTGATGAGCACCGCCAAGCCCCGGCGCTTGTGCTGAGCGACGAAGGTCTTCATCGCGTCCCCCAAGTCCGTCGTGCCGCCCGGAGCCAGCTCGCTGAGGAACTCGAACACCTTGAAAATGCGGCCTTTCCCGCGCGTCGTTGGCATGCGGGCGCTCACCGCGTCCGTCGCGCCGACGATGGTGACGCGGTCCAGGTTGGCGAGGCCGACGTACGCCAGGGCTGCCGCCAGCCGCCGCGCTTGATCGAATTTCTTCGCGTCGCCGAACGACATCGAGCTCGAGGAGTCCACGATGAAGTAGATGCTGAGATCTTCTTCTTCTTCGTACAGGCGCACGAGCAGCTTGCCGAACCTCTGGTAGACGCTCCAGTCCACCGAGCGGAAGTCGTCGCCGGGCGCGTAGTCACGGTGGTCCGCGAACTCCACGCCGCTGCCCTTCTTCTTGCTGCGCCGATCCGCGCGCATCCGACCGGCGAACACCCGACGACTCACGATCGCCAGCGACTCGAGCTTCTTCTGGAAGTCGTCGTCGAACAGCTCCGCTCGGCGCGCTTCCGCTCGGCGCGGGGCGCTCTTCGGACGAAACAGCTCCAGCAAGCCCATGGCGAGCTCAGCCCTTGGATTCGGGCAGCTTCTTCAGGATTTCTTGGAGGATGGTGTCCTCCGCGACGCCCTCTGCCTCGCCTTCGAAGCTGCGCAAAATGCGGTGACGCAAGGCTGGCAAGGAGGAGACCCGCACGTCCTCTATCGACGCGGCGAAGCGGCCGGCGAACAGGGCACGGATCTTGGCGCCGAGCAGCACCGCTTGCACGCCGCGCGGGGAGGCGCCGGTACGCACGAAGCGTTTGACCAGCTCCGTCGCCTCCGCGTTGCCGGGATGGGTCGCGAGCACGGTGCGGATCGCGTAGTCCTGCACGTGCTTGGCGACCGGTACGCGGCGCACGAGCTTTTGCATCCCGAGCACGTCCTCGCGCGATAGCACCGGCTTGACCTTGACTTCCTGATCGGTCGTCGTGCGGTCGATGATGGTGTGCAGCTCCTCACGCGAGGGGAAGGGCACCACCAGCTTGAAGAAGAAGCGGTCCAGCTGGGCCTCCGGAAGCGGGTACGTGCCCTCCATCTCCAGGGGGTTCTGGGTGGCGAGAACGAAGTACGGCTCCTCCAGCTGGTAGGTGGTGCGGCCGATCGTCACCCGATGCTCTTGCATGGCCTCGAGGAGCGCGCTTTGAGTCTTCGGCGTCGCGCGGTTCACCTCGTCCGCCAGCACGATGTTCGCGAAGACGGGGCCTTTGCGGAACTCGAACGTGGTCGGCCCCCCGTGCGTTTCCTCCACCACGACCGTGCCGAGGATGTCCGCCGGCATCAGGTCGGGCGTGAACTGGATGCGCGAAAACTCGAGGGCGAGCGCCTCCGCCAACGTGCGCACCAGCATGGTCTTGCCCAAGCCGGGCACGCCCTCCAGCAAAGCGTGCGAGCCGGCGAGGACGCAGGTGATGACGCCGTCCACCACTTCTCGATTGCCGACGATGACGCGACCGATTTCTTCGCGCAGCGTGCCGACCTGCTTTTGAAAGGCCTGCACTTCCTCACGGGCTTCTTCGACGTCGCTCATGATGGCTCCAAGGAGAGAGTTAGCAGCTCACGGCTTTAGATTGGGAGCAGCTCGAGAGCGGACGCGCGGCTCAATCGCGCGGCCGGATGAGTTGAAAATACCGGCGGACGTAGAAACGATAGCCGGGCGGGATTTCGTCCTGAGTCATCACCTGCTCGGCGACGGTCTCGTAGTCCGTAAAAACCTTTTGGTAGCCTCGGCCCACGAAGCCGCGCTCGGCGGCGCCGTAAATGACCTCGGCCGAGGCGGCGCCCTGACCGCTGTCCACCCCCGCCGCGGTGACGTCTTGCGTCTTGCCTTCCAGCTTCGTGGGGTCACCGGCGAGGTTTTCGTTGTGGCCGGAGCCGTAACCTCGCCCCGCGCCGTCACCCTGCCCGGGCGCCTCCGTGTCTTTCCCCGGGCCGTTGCCTTGCCCTTCACCTGGCATCGGCACGTCGATGCTGGGGCCGTCCCCAGCGCCGCGCGAGAGCCGCAATTGGCCCGGCTGCTTGCCGCCACCCGGCTTGCCATTTTGGCCCGGCTGCTTGCCGCCACCGCGAGCGCGCTCACCGAAGCGCTGCATGCGGTCCATCTGCTCTTTGCCGCCCTTGCCTTGCTGCCGCAGCACCTCACGCAGCTCTTGAAGGCGCTTGAGCATCTCCTTCTTCTGCTCGTCGTTCAGCTGCTGCTTGCCCATGCGGTTCACGTCTTCCGCCGCGGACTCGAGGCTCTTCCCCGCGCCCTGCATGTCTTGCATGAGCTGACGCGCGGCGTCTTGCAGCTGCTTGTCCAGCTCGGAGAGCTTCTGCTGCGAGCGCTCCGCCCGCTGCTTGTCGCGCCCCAGCCGCTCCAGCTTGCGCTTGTTCTCGGCGAGCTTTTGGTCCGTCTTGGCGGACTTGTCGCCCTCTTGCTGCTTCTTCTTCAGCAGGCTCTGCTGCTCTTCTTCCAGCTCTTTGCGGCGCTGCTCGATCGCAGTTTGGTGCTCGCTCGAGGCCGAGCTGGCTTTTTGAAGCGCGCTACGCAGCTTGTCCAGCTCCGCCTTGGTCGGCACGTTTTGCTTCTTCTTGAGGCGCTCGGCCAGCTCCCGCAGGGCTTGCTCCGCGTCCGCCAGGCGCTTCTCCGAAAGCGCCTGGGCAGCGGGCTTGGTGAGGCCGCTCTTCTCGAGCTCCCGCGCGAGCTCCTTCAAACCGTCGTCCAGCGCCTCTTTATCCAGCTGGCTCGACTCCGCGAGCTCGCGTTCGAGCGAGCCGAGACGCTCGAACACCTCGCGGCGGTCCATGCGGTGCGCAGCGATGTCCTCCACGAGCTGGTTGAAGCGCCGCGCAGCCGCGGAAACTTGAGGGTCGTCCGACGCCTTCGCCAGCTCCTGGCCGATCTCGCGGAACAGCTCCACGTCGTCCGCGCTGAGCAGCGCGGCTTGCGTCCGCACCACGTTGGGCGGCACGACTCGCAGCTGCCGCACCTCTAGCGCGGCGAGCCCGAGCAGCGCCGCGAACAGCCCCGCGCTGTACGCGAGCTCGACCGGTAGCCGGATGCGCGCGGCGCGGCGCGGCTCGAGCTTCGGCGCCCGCTCCGCTGCGTCCGCGATCGCCGCTTGCATGAGCGGGCTCCGCTCCGACTCCGGCACGCGCGAGAAGGCGAGCGCGTTCGCGATGCGGTCGTCCAGCCCGTGATGGCGGTCCAGCGCGAGCGCGCCTTCATAGGGGGAGCGGCGCCGGAGCGCCGCGCGCAGGGCCGCCGAAACCACGACCAGGGCTGGGACGAGCGCGCCCCACAACCAAGGCCGAGCCTGCGCCGCGTCTAGCGGCACCAACTTGGCGGCCCCGAGGACGAGGGCGGTGTAGGCAATGGGCAAGGGCAGCCAGGCGGCAGCGGCGGCGACCGCGCGAGAGAGCGCGAGCCTCCGGCCGGTGCTGCGGGCAGCCCGCTCGAGCCGGCCTATCTGGTTCGCTTGGCTCATGGTCCCTACAGACGGCGAAGCCGCGCCCGAGCTTGGGTCCGGCCTCGGTATTGCCGTGTGAGTAAAGCACCTTGGAGCGCCAAGCGCATGCACAACGCGCGGGCCGGCCCGAGGCTTCCCGAGCCCGCAGGGAAGATTCGCGCCGGCGCATGAGGTATGAGGGACACCTGGGAGGAGCGTTGGGATGAGTAAGCTCATGGGAGGAGTTTTGGGAGTCGTGCTGGGCGCGTGCGGGAGCCCGGAGTCGCCGAGCCCGGTCTCGGTCTCGAGCGCGGGCGCGGGCGCAGGCGGCGCTGGCAGCGGAGGCAGCTCGGCCGGCGGAACCGGCGCCGCGTCCTCGGGGCAAGCCGGTCAGGGCCCCATGCTCGGGGCTGGCGCGATGTGGAGCGCGCTCCCAGCTGGTGATGGGGAGCGCGCCACGCAGCGTAAGGCGGCGTGCGTCGCGCAATGTCGAACCGACGGCGGCTGCGGGTTTTGGGACGCGGCCGACTGCGAGCGGCAATGCGCCGACCCGCGTCTCGGTTGCCAGGCAGATCTCGCGCCCGCGGCGTGCTGGGACAAGATGGTGGCGTTCGAGTCGTGCAAGGCGACGTTGAGCTGCGCCCAGCTGAACCAATTTTATTATCACGCGACGGAGGGCGCCCGGCCGTGCCAAGCCGCAACGGACGAGCTCGGAGCCGCGTGCGGATTCGTCGAGCTCGTCGCCTCCGAGCAGTGCTACGGCCCAAGCCTGCGCTGCGCAGACGGTAGTGACCTCTCGCCGTACTGGGTCTGCGATGGGGACAACGACTGCGCGGAGGGCGCGGACGAGGGAAATTGCCCCTGGCTGAGCAGCGGCGCGGTGTCCTCGTGCTTGGCCAGCGCGACCATCGACGGCGAGGATTCGGCGGGGGACATCGCCGCGCTCGCCGGCGTCACCTGCATCCGAGGCGCGCTGAACGTGTCCGGCAGCACGCTCGCGGATTTGTCGGGGCTGGAGAGCCTCACGACCGTGGGCGAGCTTCGCATCGGGGTCGCGCCCCCGCTCTCCTTCGACGACGCCGGCAATCCATCACTGGTGAGCTTGCACGGTCTCGAGAACCTCAAGGGTGTGGGCGCGGTGCGCATCGAGGACAACCCAGCGTTGACGGATCTGCAGGCGCTCTCGGGCCTCACTTTCGTGACGGGTGACGTCGACATCATCGGTAACGCCGCGCTCGCCTCGCTGGAAGGGCTTCACAACCTCACGAGGGCCGGCGAAATGGAGCTCTCGAACAACGCCTCGCTCACGAGCCTCAATGGCCTCCGCGGCCTCACCGCGGTGGACGGGCTCTCGCTGCGTCACGACCCTTTGCTGGTGAATTTCGAAGGCCTGGGGTCGCTCGAGTACTTCGGCGCAATGGGCCTGAGCGTGGATGACAACGCCGCCCTCGTGGACTTCAGCGGCCTCCAGATTCGCTCGATTGGAGCGTCGTTCGACGTCAGCAACAACGCCGTCTTGACCAGCCTCAAAGGACTGGAAGGCGTGACACTGCTGGCGTGGACGGTCACGATCCGAAAAAACCCGCTCCTGGCGAGCATCGGAGCGCTGGCTGCGGTGACCGAGCTCCGCGGGGACGTCACGATTAGCGAAAATCCGCTCCTGCCCGCCTGCGCTATCGAAGGTTTTCTGACGCCCCTGGGAAAGACCTGCACCTGCAGCGGCAACGGCGCCGCCGCGTGCCCCTGACGCGCTACTTTCGGCTCCAGTCCACGAAGGCGGCCCCGACCGTGAGCGAGCCGCTGAGGTCGTTCGCGACGAGATCACTGCGCGCGCGGAGGGCGAGGCGCGCGAGCCTCCAGCGCGCGTCGATTCCCACCCACAAGCCAATCGGGCCCCAATGATGGGCAACCCGCAGGCCAAGGTCGATGACGGGCACGACCGCTGCCTGCCCGGAGTTGCCCTCCGGGTAGGCGACCATCCACTCCGGCCCGCTGCGTAAAACGACGCCGAAGCGCTGACCAGGATCGAACGGCGCGCCATACCCGACCAAGAGCTGAAAATCCATGAACGACACGCTGCGCCCGGACAGCGCGAAGCGAATCGACTCGCGCCCCCCGATCAGCACCGGGCCAACACTAGCGGCGAAGTCGAAAGCGGGGCCGGCGGTGGTCGCGATGGTGTCCGAAGCGAGCTCGGTCTCCATGCCGAGCGCGATCCCTCCGCCCCGCGCGTCCGCTGGCCGAACCGCGACGCGGTCCGCCGGACGCACGGTGGACGGCAACGGAGGCGATGAGCCAGCGCCGGCCGCGAGCACCGGCTCGCCCGAGGCGAGGGCCTCCTCTTCGACTCGCGCGCGCGCCTCACGGTACAGCCGCGCCTCGATCAAGCCCACGACCTCGTCCACGAGCGGAGCGCGCCCGACGATCGCATCGCGCTCGCCGTTCCACTCGACCCAAGCCGCGCTCGCCGTGCACACGACCGAAGGGAGAGAGCGAGCGCCGCTCTCTCCCTCGAGCAAGAGCAGCACCCGCGCGTCGAGCTCTTCGTAATCCTCGCTTTCGAGTCGTGGGCAACGATTCACGACGTGCGCGGGCTCGGCTGCCACCGCGTGCGTCGCGCAAAGCCCCCCGGTGGCGAGCAGACCTAGTGCAAAGATGCGGCGTCGCGACATGCTCAGCGCGCCTTGCGCCGGCTCCAGTCTACGAAGGCGACCCCGGCGGTGAGGGACACGCCGAATCCCTCCGCGATGGACTGCACGGTTGCCAGACGCAGCGGGGAGAGACGGGCGTGCAGGTCCACGCCCAGCCACAGCTCCTTCGCGGCGAGGCCGAGCGCCACGCGCCCGCCGCCGGCCGCGATGGGCACGCACTCTGCGCGCGAGGTCGTGGTGGCGGAGCCGGCGGCAAAGCACTCCACCCCGAGCCTGAGCGCCAGGCCCCACGGGGCGCGCGGGCGAAGTGGCGCGCCGTACGCGAGCAGCGCTTGCAAGTCCAAGAAGGCGCCCTCACCGCCGGTCCACGCCAAGCGAAAAGCCTCACGCACCCCGAGCAGCAGCGGGCCGGACGGAAGCGCGACGTCGAAGCTGAGCCCCGCGCTACCGACCTGACCGGTGAGCGGCAGCTCGGTCTCCCAGCCCAGTGCGATGCCCCCGCCCTGAGCGCGGCGCGCCTGAACCTGCCAGACCGGCGGCGTCTCTGGGGCCTGCGCGATGTCCACTTTGGCGAGCGCTTCTAGGGAGGCCGCCTCACGCCTGGCCGCATCCAAGACGTCCACCACCTCGTCCGGCCGCGGCGCCACGCCCGGCAGCGGCCAGCGCCGGCCGGCCCATTCGACCCAGCTCCCTTCCGCGTCGCACCCCACCACTGGCGGAGCTCGGGTGTCGTGCGCGCTCCCGAGCCAGAGCAACACTCGCGCGTCCAGCTCGTCGTACTCGGCGGCGTCCAGGCTGGGGCAGAGGCTCTCCACGTGAGCTCGGTGGCCCTGCGCGAGGCCTGGCGCGGCGACCGCGCTGAGCGCCAAGAAAAGCGGCCAAAGCCGCGCATTGCCTGATGTTTCGCGCATACCTCCCGCCCCGCCAGCATCGCCGATGGCGACGCTCGGAGCACGCAAAAAAAATCTTCGCAGCGAGCCGCTCGCCGCGCGGCTCTCGGGCGACTAACGTAAGCGAGTAGGAGTAGCGCGCTCTCGGGGATGGCCCAATCTTTCCTCAACACGACCCTCGAGCTGGCCGACGCGGGCCAGCCACTCGAGCAAACGCTCGCCCGAGAAGGCTCGGACGAGCTCTTGGCGCTCCTCTACCGCCAGATGCGCTCGCTCGCGGGCCCGCGGCAAGATCTGGACGACTTGGTGCAAGCGGCCGCGGAGCGCGCGCTCAAAGCACTGGAGCGGTTCGAGGGTCGCTCGTCGCTCTCCACCTTCACCTATGGCATCGTGTACCGCACGCTGCTGGATCACCAGCGCTGGTACCGTCGCTTCCAGCGCCGTTTCACGGTGGAGACGGCAGAAGAGGCCGACCACCCTTCGTTTCCGCGCACGTCCGAGACGGATCTACGTGAGCTGAGCCGCGCTCGCCGCCTTTACGTGGCGCTGGACCGTCTGCCTAGCGAGAAGCGAGCCGCCCTCATCTTGCACGACCTGGAGGGGCTGGACGTAGCCGAGGTGGCGGTCATCTGCGGCGCCGGCGAGCTCACGGTGCGCTCTCGTCTGCGCGACGCGCACAAGAAATTGGCGGAATTGCTGCGCAAAGATCCGCTGTTCGACCCCGAGGTGCCGACGTGAGCGCGGCGGATTCGGCTCGGTTGGAGCTTGCCAAGCGAGCCTACCAGGCGACTCAGCCCTCCGTGGTGGAGGTGCAAACCGGCGTTCGCCGCGCACGGCTGGCGCTGCGCCGCCCCAAGCAACGGCGCAAGTGGTTGATGAAGGGGCTGGTATTCGTGGTGCTGGCGCTGGGCAGCCTCGCGTGGGCCAAACCGCACGCGCTCGGTGAGCTGGTGGAGCGGGGCCTGCCGCTGCTGGGCGGGGGTGATGGCAAACAACGAGCCGCGCTCATCGTTCCCCGCGAGGCGCCGCCCGCCGTTCCGAGCCCCGTCACTCCCGCTACCCCGTCTGCGCCGACGACGCAGCTGGCGCCCGCGCCGACCGCGACCGAAGCGACCGCGCGCGAGGCCCCTGCGGCCGAGCCGAGCGCTCGCAGCTCGAAGACGAAGGCGCGGCCGGGAGCTGTGTCCGCGCGGCCAGAGCTGCGGCAAGCGCCGGTCGCGGCTCAGAGCGGCGTGGAGAGCGCGAGCGCTTCCGCTTCTTCCGCGCCCGGCGCGCAGGCTGTCTCCGAATGGGGGCGAGTGGGCCAGGCGCTGGCGAGCGGCGACCAAACGGGCGCGCTGTCTGCCCTGAGCAAGTTGTCGGAGAGCGAAGACCCCCGGACCCGCGACAAGGCCGATCTCGGCCGCGCGCAGCTGCTGATGTCTCACGGCAACCGCGATCAGGCCTGCTCGCTCGCGCGCTCCCTCACGCGCCGCCGCGCCGGCGGCCACATCGAGCGTCAAGCGTTGATGCTGCTCAAAGACTGCGCGCGCTGAGCTAGCGGTGAGCGAGCGTGGTGACCATCCGCGGTGGCGGAGGGAGCGGCAATGTTACCCCGATTGGGCCGCTCACCCTCCGCCACCGCTCGACCACGAGCCCCGCCCACCCCGAACCATGACCCCGAACGCTCCGCTGCATCCTTCCTAGTGAGTCGGCGCTCGCTACAGGATTGAGCAGTCCAAAGAGAGTCGGGTCAGCGCTTGCGGCAGGTCACGCGCGCTTGGAGCGCGGTGGCGGCGGCGCGATGCGCTTGCGGCGGTGCCTTCTTGTCCAGCAGCGGCGCGAGCTGCTTCGCCAACTGGGGCTGAGCGAGGCGGCCCAACGCCTGCACGGAGGCGGCGCCGATGAGCTGAGCGTCCGGGCTCGCCATCGGGTCCGTCAGCTTCTTGGCAAAAGCGGCGAGAATATCCGCCGAATCATCGTCGCACAGCACGCCGAGCGAGCGCGCCGCCTCCGCCCGCACCTCCGGCCACTCGTCGGCATCTTCCAGGCGATCGCGGATACGGCCAGCCGCCGAGGTGACGCGACGCTCACCGAGCGCTCGTACGCTCCGGGCGCGCACCAGAGAGGAGTCGTCACCCAGCGCGCTCGTCAGCGGCTCGTCCAGCGCCGCCGAGGCGGGGTGCTTGGCGAGCGCATCGGCCACCGCGGCGCGCACGAGCGGCCATTCGTCTTTTTCCAGTCGCGCGCCCAGCGCGGTTCCCGCGAAGGCCGCGTCGGGGCTGCCCAGCGCTTGAACAGCCGCCTCGCGCACGCGCACGTCGCCGTCCTCCAGCGCCTTCAGCAGCTCGCCCTGGAAGCGCTTCGGTTCCCGCACCAGCGCGAGCGCGGCCGCGCGCACGTGGGGGCTCGGATCCGCGCTCAAGCTCTTGCGGAAGGCGGCCTCTGCCGACGCATCGCGCGAGCTCAGCGCGGCGGCGGGGCCGAGCAGCAAGAAGCGCGTCCGAAACTCCGCGGAAGTTTTGGCTATTCGCTGCAGGGCCTGACCGGATTCGGGCTGGTACCGCGGAGCCTGGTCCCCCAGGGCCCGGAGCAGATCCACCAGGGCGACGGCAGACGTCGCCGGATCCGCGAGCGCGGCGCGCACCGCCTTTTCCGCCGGCGCGGTGCGCGCGGCTTGAGCCAGCGCGGTGCGCAGCAGCCGGCGCCGCAGCACCGTCTTCTCGTCCATGAGCGGCAGGTACGCCGTCACCGCCCGGGCCGGGTCCGTGAGGGTGAGCTGGGAGACGAGCAGCGGCAGCACGCGCTTATCGGTTTTGTCGGCCTTGGTGAGCGCTTGCGCCAGCGCTTCGCCGCCGGCCGAGCCGCAACGACCGAGCCGGCTCTGCGCGTGGCGCGCCTGGGCTTCGATCTTGCCGGTCAGCGCCGCCACGTAAACCGGCGCGCTCTGCTCGCAGGGCGCCTGGTCCAGCACCGTGAGGGCGACGCGCTTGCCGCCTTCGTCCAAAGAGTCGAACGCCTGCGCCACCGCGGCGAAAGCGGGGGCGCCGCCGGCGATGAGCAAGCTCTTGGAGGCCTCCGCGCGCTGGCCGCCTCCGGCGAGCGCAGCCACCAACTCCGGCAGCTGGCTCGCGGAGAGCTCGCTGAGCACGGACAGCTCTGCGACCGAGACCTGGGCCGTCTTGCTCTGCGTGAACGCCGTATCCAGCACGAGCGCCATGCAGCCGCTCTGCAGCGGCGGGCTCAGCGTGACGCGGTAGCGCGCGCCGGGACTCTTCCACGCGTCCTCCGGCAAAGTGACGGCGACGACCTCGCGCGGGCCGGCGATGAACAGCCGCTCCGGCGCGGCTCCCTCCGGCAGCGGCGCCAGCTTCGGACGGATGGTCAGCTCGAGCCCAGAGATGGGCAGCTCCGCCGGCGCGTGCAAGGTGACGAACTCGCCTTTGCCGTCGCCGCCCACGTTCTCCGACCAGACCGTCTCCGGATCTCCGTCGGTCAGCGCTTGGGGCGCTCCTCGCGCGCTGGAGGCGGCCAGAGCCCCGAGCACCGAGCGCGCGGCGTGGCTCGGCTCTTCGTCGGGGATGCGCACCGCGGTCACCGCGCGCGCGGCGTCGCGCTCGGCGACGCTCAAGCGCTGCACCTTCGCCGCGTGCAGCTCCAGGTCAGCGGGGCTCAGCAGCTGCGGCGCCAAAATCGTCGGGCGCCCGCACAGCGAGACCGCTTCGTGCTCTTCGCCGACGAGCACGCGCCGCGTACCGTCCGCCGCGGGCTCGGACACCTGGACCATGGGACCGGAGCGCGTCCCTTCTTGCCCCTGCAGCAAGCCGACCAGCCCAGCGAACAGCACCTTGGGCGCGCCGGGGACGAGCGGAGCCGCGACCACGGCCTTCCACGTTTGCGGTCCGGACGCGACCGTGACCACGACCGCGCGGCGCCCGGAGCCGAGCGACACCACGTCCCCACGCGCCGGCCTACCGCGCAGCGACGCGGGCAACCCGAGCGCTACCGGAGCCGCGGTGCACGGCGCGGCCGCGCAGCTGGCGGCGGCGATGTCTTGCCCCGAAACGAAGACACTGAGCGCCTGTTGTCCGGTACCGGGCGGCGCCTGTACGGGCAGCGGCGCCTCGGCTCCGGCAAGGCTGGAGGCGAGGCTCAAGCCCGAAAAAAAGGACGCGGAAAGCATGAAACGGAGGCGGCCGGCGGCGAGCACGGCGCCAGTCTACCCAAGCCGACCCAGCGCGCCGCTGCCATCTGGCATGCCCGAGCAAAGTAATGGTAGAGGGGCAGTCGATGAAGCAGCAGCCGTACAGTCTGGTCACTGGAGCGAATGGCTTTTTGGGCGCCACGCTGGTGCGGAAGCTGATCGAGCGCGGCGAGCGAGTGAAGGCCTTCGTCCGCCCGGAGACCAACCTGAGCTCGCTGCAAGGCTTGCCTCAGGACCGCATGCTGCTGCAGGTCGGTAACATCTTGTCCGCGAGCAGCGTCTACCGCGCCATGTCCAACGTGGACCGCGTGTACCACACGGCCGCAAACTTCAAGCTGTGGGACAAGAACCCGCAAACCATCATCGGCCCGGCCGAGCAAGGCACGAAGATCCTGCTCGAGACCGCGAAGGCGCGCGGCATCGAGAAGCTCGTCGTCACCAGCAGCGTGGCGGTGCTCGGTACCACTCAGGAAGAAGAGATGGACGAGACCCACGAGCTGAACCTCTCGGACCCCGAGGTGTACACGCTCGCCAAGGTGAAGCAGGCGGAGGTGGTGGACGACGCCGTGGAGGCGGGCCAGCCCATCGTCAGCGTGCTGCCGGGCACGATCGCCGGCCCGGGTGACCGCAAGCCGACGCCGAACGGGCAGACGCTCTTGCGCTACCTCAAGCACTCCCCGTCGCTGCGCTTCCCGGTCGTGCCCGGTGGTTTGAATATCGTGGACGTCGAAGACGTCGCGGTCGGGCACATCCTCGCCATGGAGAAGGGCGTCGTCGGCCAGAAGTACATCCTGGGCGGAGAGAACCTCACCTTCTCGCAGATCTTCGAGACCTTGGCGGACATCACCGGCCTCGCAGAGCCGGGCAAGCCGAGCAGCCCGGGCCTGGCGCGGCTGGTCGGCACGCTCTGGGAGCTCTCGGCTCGGCTACGTGGCGGCGAGCCGCTGGTCACCTCGCGCATTGCTCGCGACTACGTGGGCGCCAATGTGTGGGTAACGAGCCAAAAGGCGGAGGCCGAGCTCGGGTACACCCACCGCAGCGCGCGTGAGGCGCTGGCCCGCAGCGTCCGCTGGTTCTTGGACAACGGGTACGTCTCCGAGCAAGCGGCGAGCCGCGTGCGCCTGGAGCTGCGCCCGGTTTGAGCGGAGCCCAGCCGAGCGCCGCTCACGGAGCGCTGGCGCTGGGGCTTCTTTGCTCGGTCCCGGCGGCGGTCCCGGGCTTCGTGCGCGTCGCAGGCAGCAGCAGCGCTGCCATCGCGGCGCTGGTGCTGGTCGCGTCGGTTTCGCTCGTGGTGGTGCCGACGGGCGCCTGGCTCCGGCGCGTAGCGCAGAGCGGCGCGGCCCGGGGCGACCGCGCGCTCGCGGCCGGGGCAGCTTTGTCGGCCTTGCCCCTTGCGCTTTTCGGGGGCGTGCTCAAATCGACCACGCATCATCGTCCCCTCGGCGGCGCTACCTTCGCGGTGGCGGCGCTCTGCTTGCTCGCGCTGTGCGTCGCGCTTTCTTTCCGGGTTTACCGAGGAGGGAGCGAAAGCGCGGTGAACTCCACGTGGCAAAACCTTTTTTCTCTGGGTTGTGGATTGTCCCTCGCCGGTACCGCGGCGCTTGGTCTCGCTGGCGCGGCGAGGCCCAGCCTGGTGGAAGCCGCCGCGCTGGCCGGCGCGGTCGCGGTCACCGCGCTGGCCCCAGTGCCCGCCCGCCTCGCGCGGGTCGGGTGGCAGGTTTGGGGGGCGGGGTGGGTGATCCTGCTCGCTTGCGCGATGGCCTCGCTTCGCAGCGCGCCAGTCTCCAGCACTCTCGGTTCCCGGGCGCCCGTTTCGTTCGCGTCGCTGTCCTGGCTTGGCGACGGCTCCTGACCGCATCATATTTGGTCCGGATGCGCGTGTCCGGAGTGCTCCTGATGTGGGTCGCGGCGCTATGGCCGTACGCGGCCTGGGCCGCGCCCAGCGCGGAGGAGCCCGCGGTTCGCACCGGCACGACGGAGGTGGCGTCTCCTGCCGACGGCGCCACCATCGAGAGCCGCAAGGAGGCTCCGTCGGACGCCCCGAGGAGCCACGGCGGCACGCTGCGTCTGCCCGGCGTGCCCGCTGGCTTCAACACGTACGACGGCGGGTGGATCAAGTTCGTCTACCACCCGTCGATCCGCGAGCGCGTGCAGCCGCTCATCGCGGACGCAGCGGCCGCGCGCACCGCGCTCATGGAGTGGGTCGGGCAGCCCGTCCTTTCGGACGTGCGGGTCGTGGTCGCGCGCACGCCGGGGGAAATGGCGATGCTCGCGCCGCAGAACGCGCCCTACCCGGACTACGCGGCGGGCGTCGCCTACCCGGAGATAGGCCTGGTCTTGCTCACGAACAAGCCGGTACACCCTAACTCCGCGCAAGACCTGAACGAGGTGTTCCGGCACGAGCTCGCCCACATCGCGCTGGAAGACGCGGTCGGCGGCCGCCCCGTGCCGCGCTGGTTCAACGAAGGCTTCGCGGTGCTGGCGTCGGGGGAAACGTCGTTCATGCGGATGCAAACGCTGTTCACGGCGACGGTTTCGGACAACCTCCTTTCGCTCGCGCAGCTCGAGCGCACGTTTCCGACGAACGAGAACGAGGCGAGCATCGCCTACGCGCAAGCGGCGGACGTGGTGCGCTTTCTGGTCAAGCGCGAGGAGCGCCATCGCTTCCGTGGCCTCGTCTCCCGGCTGCGGGATGGCGAAACGATGGACAGCGCCTTGCTCAACTCTTACGGCGAGGAAATGTCCACGCTCGAGAGCGAGTGGCGGGACGAAGTGTCGCGTCGCTACACCTTCTACCCCGTGCTCTTCTCCGGCAGCTTGATCTGGGCCGGCACGCTCGGCTTGTTCGCGTTCGGCTGGCACAAGAAGAAGCGCAAGGCCCGCGCTACGCTCGCGCGCTGGGCCAACGAAGAAGCGGCGGAGGACGAGCGTCGTCGTCGTCTACCCCTGCGCGCGGACCCTTCGCTCCCGGCGCCACGCGTTCACATCGTGCTCTCGCGCGGCGGGGCGCCGGAAGACGCACCCACCGCGGTTCCGCCGACCGCGCTCCAGCGGCTACCCGAAATCGAGGTGCCCAAGGTGGAGCACGACGGGCAGTGGCACACGCTGCATTGAGGCGAAATCAGCCGATATGGTGCTGCTCGATGCGGCGACATTCGTCCACCAGCCGCTCGAAGATGCGGCGGATGGTATCCGCGTCCAGCGGGGGCTCCGCGGCCTTGGACAAGCGGTCCAGCAGCGCGCGCTCGCGCGCTGGGTCGTAGACGGGGATACCGCGCTCCCGCTTGTACTCGCCGACCTTCATGACCAGCTGCACGCGCGCGTGGAGTAGCGCGAGCAGCTGCTGATCGATGGAGTCGATATCGCGGCGCAAGGCGTCGAGGTCCAGCTGGGACGTCACGACGCGCATCCTACACACAAATGGCGGGAGCGCGTCACTTCACGACCGTCTTGCACCCGGCAAATACTTGGAGCTCGAGCACGTCACCGCTCATGAGCTGGTCGCAAGCGGCGCCGCGTATGGCGACCGCGCCGCCTTCGGTCCATTCCCAGCCGTCTTCCGGGTCGTACTGCAGGACGACGCCGTCGAAGAAAACGTTGACATAGTCCCGATCCGGCGGCTCGTAGTCGAGCGGAACCTCACAGCTGATGGCCACGGAGGCCGCGATCTTGGAGAGCGCTTCCTGGAGCGCGTTCGTGTCCTCTACCGAGTAGTACTCGAGGTCGCCTCCGCGAGCCGTACCGCCGCGCTCCGCCATGCCGTTCAGGAGGTCTTCGTACGGCTCGCTGCCGGGCATGCCGATGACGAACGTCCGAATGCCCGCGTCCGCCAGCTTCTGCACTGCCTCCAAGCTGGCCTGCGAGTCCACGCAGTTGATGTTCGCCCCCTCGACGCCGTTGGCAGGGTCGCAGCAGTTGTAGCCGTCCCGGCACTCCATGCCGGCGAGGGTCCGATCCTCGATGTTGGGGATACAGCCGCTGGCGGCGCACGAGATCGCATCGTTGCAGTTGGGGGCGCCGTCCGTGATCAAGACGACGTACGTGTCCCCCGTGAGCTCGGAGAGGACGCCGCTCATCTTTTCGAGGGTGGCGGAGGCGGGCGTGCCGCCGTCCACGCTCGCAATCGACAGGCGCGCCAGAAGATCTTTGAGCCTAGGGCCCGTCTTGCCCGCGCGCGCGTAGCTCGGCGGATCCCCGGGCGCCATGCGCATCAGCTCATCGCCCGGCTCGCAGCCGGTCTTCCCCGCGAGCCCGGGGAAGATAGCGGCGCCGTAGCTGACGCGGTGACCGATGGCCTTCAGCACCTGGGAGAGCGCGAGCCGCGCGTTCTCGTACTTGCTGAGGCCGCTGCCGGCTAGCTCGTCACCCATGCTGCCGGAATGATCGATGATGAAGCTCAGGTTGGGCGGATTGGTAACGACCGGGATGACCTGCTCACCGCACGGACCCTGGGGGGAAGAATCCAAGTCCCCGTCCAGCATCAACGGGCCGCCGTCCCGACCGGCCGCCCCGGTATCGGGCGGCTCTTCCGCGGCGAGCGACGGCGGGTGGCTGCCCTTCCCACAGGCAAGCGGCAGCGCCACCGCTGACAGCCCGAGCAAGGCGACACGCCAGAGACGCACTCATCGAAGATAGCGGAAAGAAGACCGCCCGGCTTCCGCGTTATGGTTCGGCGGTGCCCCGTCTTCAGCCGAGCCCCACGCATCGGGCCAGCTTCGAGCGCTTGCTGCGCGCTTTCGACGTGGTGGCGGCGGTTGTCGGTGCAGTGGCACTGCTCGCGGTCCTGGTGGGGGTGGTCGCGGATTCGCGCGAAAAGGTCGTCACCTCGCGCCCCGCCCCCGTCGCGCCGCAAGCTCAGGTCGCGGAAGCCGAGCGGGACGGGCGGCTGCGAGTCACGGTCGTGGGTGCGCTGAGCAAGCCGGTGGAGGGCGCGCAGCTGCGGGTCTACTGGCGGCAGGACGAGCGCTATTTCGACGCCGGTCAGGGCACGACGAACGAGGCGGGGCTCGCCGAGCTCGAGCGCATCCCCCGCGGGAGCGTGTGGCTCTTGGGCGAAGCCGCTGGCTACGCTCGCGCTTCGACGCAGCTCGTCGTGGAGGGCGGGTCGCGCGAGGTGAAGCTCGTGCTCGCGCCGGCCACCTCGCTGCGGGTGCGCGTGACCGACGAAGCGCGCGCTCCCCTGCGCGACGCCACCGTGCTCGTCACCAGCTCGGACCCGCTGCCCTTTGGTGCGCTCACGGACGCGCAAGGCGACGCCGCGTTCGGTCGGTTGGGCGCCGCGCCCTTCACGATCAAAGCGTCCGCGCCCGGCTACGAGAGCGTCAGCCAAAGCGGCGTCTCTGGCGACGTGGAGCTCGCGCTGCGGCGCTTGGGCAGCATCCTCGTGCACGTACGGAAGGCGGACGGAGCGCCCGCGCCGGGCGCGCAAGTCGAAATTGGCGGCGCCACGCTGTGGCCAGCGCGCAGCACGACTGCGGACGAGCATGGAGACTGCCGCGTCGGCGGGCTGCTCGCAGGCAGCTACGACCTGCGCGCCAGCGCCGGTACGGACGTCTCGCGCGTGCTGGTCGGCTTCTCGCTCGAGCGCGGCCAGACCCAAGAGGTCACGCTTCGGCTCGAGCCCGGGCGACTGGTCACGGCGCTCGTCACGGACGGCACCGGTCCGAGCCCGCATTTGGTCGCGAACGCGGACGTCGTCCTCGCCGAGGAGGGCCTGAGCACGTTTCCGCTGCGGGGCCGCAGCGGCAGTGATGGGAAGGTTACCCTCGGCCCGATCTCGAACGGCCCCGCCACCCTCTCCGGACGCGCGCCGGACTTCGTCGGGAGCGCGGTGGTCGCCGTCCCCGAGGTCACGACGGAGCCGGTGCGCATCGCGCTCGCGCGCGGCGGCACGCTCACCGGCGACGTGACGGACGCGCGAGGCTTCCCCATCGATGGCGCTTCCATCGAGGTGATCGGCTCGGACAGCATGGGCCTGCCCATCTCGGAGACGCCTCAATCGCTTCGCTTCCGGCGCTCTCACTTCAATTGGGCGATGAGCGGCACGCCGGCGCTCATCGCGGCCGGGGAGCTTGGCGTCATGCCGGGGCCGATCCCGCCCATTCCGGGCAGTAACGGCTCGCTCACGGGGGCGGCGGTCGACTCGCTCAGCTCGCCTCTGGACGCAGAAGAGGAGCTGCCGCCCTGGATCACCGATTCGGGGGGTCGCTTCCGCGCCGCCCCGGTCACCCCCGGCAGCGTGCGGGCGCTGGTGCGTCATCCCGACTTCGTCGAGGCCGTGAGCGACGCGGTGACGCTCGGGCCCGGCGGCGAGGCGCACGTCAGGGTGACGCTGCTCCGCGGCGGCTCCCTCGAGGGCCGTGTGCGCGACGAGCGCGACCAACCGGTGGAAGGAGCCGAGGTCGAAGTCTCGGCGGAGCGCGGCACGTTTCAGCGCGCCACCATCACCGCCTCGGACGGCTCGTTCGCCTTCAGCGCCTTGCCGCGCGAGGTCGTCGTCAACGTGCGTCGCGCGGAGAGCCCCACTCGGGTCGCCAAGCGCGTACCGCTCAGCGTAAAAGAGGGCGAAAAGCAGACGCTGGAGATCGTGCTGCCGGCGCTCCGTGAGTCAATCGCGATCACGGTCAAGGACGACTCGGGGGAGCCCATCGAGCTCGCGGAAGTGACCGTGTTGTCGCTCGATCCCGCCTCCCCGCTGCGCAGCACCGCATTCAGCGACGGCCGCGGCAAGCTCGAGGTGGCTGACGCGCGCGGACTTTCCTTGCGGGTCTCCGCGCAGGCGCCCGGCTTCGCGCGGCGGCTCCTGGTGCTCGATGCAGCAGCCGCGCCCTCCGCCGTCGAGCTCGAGCTCTCGCGCGGCGCCTTGGTGGAGGGGCGGGTGACCGCGCTACGCGGCCGGAGCGGCGTCGCCGGCGCGCTCGTCACGCTCACCTTTCAAGGCTTGCGCAAGACCTCGACCACGAACGAAGACGGCACGTACCGCATCGCCGACGTACCGCTCGGCCCGGTCAAGCTCGCCGTGAGCCACCCGGATTTCGCCGAGGGCGACCTGACGAGCACCGTCGAGAACCCTGGCCGCCGCGATCGCGCCTTCGAGCTGCCGACCATCGATCTGGCCGAGCCCGGGGCGGTGGAAGGCGAGGTCCGAGACGAGCGCGGCGACGCGGTAGCGGGCGCGCGCGTCGCGGTCGGTCGAGCCCCGAGCTATTTGCCCGCCGGCGCGCTGCCGCGCGGGGTGGCGGTCACGGACGCCAATGGCGCGTTCACGCTGCAAGGCCTGAAACCGGGCCTCACGACGCTCGAGGCGTTCTCGCCCGAGCGCGGCCGCGGCTCCACGAAGGTGGACGTGCAGAGCAGCCGCACGCGCTCTGACGTCCGCATTGCGCTGCGCCCGACCAGCGCGGACTCGGATCCCTTCGCGCCCGGCGGCGTGGCCGTCACGCTGGGCGAGCGCGGCGCCGGGGAGTCGCTCGAAGTCGTCGTCGTCGCGGTTTCCGACAACAGCGAAGCCGAGCGCGCCGGTCTCGAGCCCGGCGACGTCATCACCGCCATCAACGACGCGAAGCCCTCGAGCATGCACGACGCGCGCTCGCGACTCTCCGGCCCGCTTCAAAGCGACGTGGTCGTCGCCATCAGCCGAGGCGGCGCGACCCAGCGCCTCTCCGTGCTACGCGAAGCGCTCCGCAAGTAGCCAGGGTTCGACGCAACCGAGCTGGTGGTTGGCCGAGTAGCGGGAGCATGGCAAACTCGTCTTCCGAGATGGACCGGCTCACCAGCGTAGACAACAAGCTCGACAAGCTCGTTACGCGTCTCGACGGGTTCGGAACCGACGTCGGCGAGCTCAAGTCCGACGTCGGCGTGCTCAAGTCCGACGTTGGCGTGCTCAAGTCCGACGTCGGCGTGCTCAAGTCCGACGTCGGCGTGCTCAAGTCCGACGTCGGCGTGCTCAAGTCCGACGTCGGCGTACTCAAGTCCGACGTCGGCGTACTCAAGTCCGACGTCGGCGTACTCAAGTCCGACGTTGGCGTGCTCAAGTCCGACGTCGGCGTACTCAAGTCCGACGTCGGCGTACTCAAGTCCGACGTCGGCGTGCTCAAGTCCGACGTCGGCGTGCTCAAGTCCGACGTCGGCGTGCTCAAGTCCGACGTCGGCGTGCTCAAGTCTGACGTCGGCGTGCTCAAGTCCGACGTCGGCGTACTCAAGTCCGACGTCGGCGTGCTCAAGTCTGACGTCGGCGTGCTCAAGTCCGCGGTCTTGCAGTTAACCGAGCTCGCCGTCGAAAACAGCGAGCGGATGTCTTCGATGGATCGAACGCTTCAGACCATCAACGGCCGGCTCGCGCGGCTGGTGACGTCGAGCTTGCGGGAGCGCACCGAGGGTATCGAACGGCTCGCTCGCCTCGAGCAGGTGGCGAGCGAGGAGCGCTTGGCCGGCATCGAGCATCGGCTCAGTCGTCTGGAAGAGCGCGACGGTAAGTGAAGCCGGTCACTTCGCCTTCGCGGTGAAGCTCACGGTCACGGGCGCGTCCTTGGCGACTTTGCCCTTCAAGTTGCTGGAGAGCGCGTCGCTCAGGCTCTTGACGATCTTCCCCGCGGCGTCACGCGGATGCACCTCGAACTCTTCGAGCGCGACCGGCAGCGGCTCGAGGGTCTTCACGTCTACGGCGGTGAGCTTGTCGCCGTCGTACTTGAAGACGAGCTCCACCTTGGCGCTCTTCATCGCTTTGCGGCCGTGCAGGCGGAAGTCGCCGGTGGCGGTGCCGGTCACTTTGCGCTCGGCGCCGGGCAGCTTCGTCACGTCCGTCGCGCTCAGGTCCGTGAGCTTTTCGATCTTGAGCTCCGCGAAGCGGTTGGCCTCCGCCTGCTCTGCCGTGACCTCGCCTTCCTTGACGTCGATTTGCAGCCAGCCGCGCGCGTGCTCGTTCTGGAGGTCGCTCTTGCTGCGCTCCCCATAGGCGCCTTTGTCGTCGCCGCGCTTCTGTTGGTACAAAGTGAGCAGCTTCAAGTCCGCCTTCACGAGCGCGGTGGACTTGGTCAAGTCGGTCGGGTCGACGAACAGCTCGCCGCTCAAGGACTTCGGCGCGTCGCCGTCGATCTTCTCGAGTGGCGAGTCCATCAGGAACTTGAAGCTGCTGGTGCTCGGGTCCACCGTCAGCGCTTGCGCGCTCGCGGCTTGCGGCGCGGCGGAGAGCGCGGCCGCTGCGGGCGCGAGCTGCTGCTCTGGTTCCTTCTCTTTGCTACATCCGAGCGCCGCACAAAGCACAGCCACACCCACCAGCGTCATCCGATTCTGCTGCATCACGTTCTCCCTGGTGCCGCGCGGAGCGGCTCTACGTTGCTGCACGCTGTACGGAGCTTCTGGCGAGCGGTTTCAACCGCAGCGCTCAGAGGTCGTCGAAGTTGTCTTTGGGCTCGGACTTGTCGCCGCCCGGCGAGAGCAGGAACAAGAACGGAATGATGCCCATCGCGAGGAGCAGGGTGCCGACGATTTTGGTCAACGTGACCAGCCCGGGTTCGACCATGGCGCGCACCATAGCCGTGCGCGTGTGGGGGGCAAGCGCCAAATTCGGCTCACTGGCCGCTTGCTTCGACCACCACTATCGTGTTGGCAAGAGTCTTGCTGAGAGCGCGGCAAGCCATGGCGTCCACATTACCTCCCACGTCGGGTCCGAGCGCTCGGGCGCCCCGGCTCCTGCTCGTGGACGACGACCCGATCGTGCTGCGCGCGATTCGGCGCTTGCTCGTCGGGTGGCGTCCGGGCTGGGCAATCGACATCGCGGACAGCGCGGAGGCAGCGTTCCAGCTCCTGGAAACCAAGACGTACGACGTCGCGGTCACGGATCTCCACATGCCGGTTCAGGACGGGCTGGAGCTTCTGCGCCGCCTCAAAGCCGAACACCCGACGCTCATCCGAGTGATTCATTCGTCTCACGTTGAGTCGCTCGCCCCGGACCAGGTTCAAGACCTGGCGCACGCGGTGCTCGCCAAACCGGGGCGGGCCGACGAGCTCGTCGCCGTGCTGGAGTGGGCGATCGCCGAACGCGGTCGGAGAGTGCGCGACAGCGTCGGCTTCTGAGACGCGCGGCCGCGCTCAGAGCAGCTTGGCGATGGTGACGAGCTGCATGTTGCTCGTGCCTTCGTAAATCTTGCCAATCTTGGCGTCGCGGTAGAACTTCTCCGCGGGGTACTCTTTGGTGAAGCCGACGCCGCCGAACAGCTCCACGCATTGGCTGGCGGTGCGCTCCGCCACTTCCGAGGCGAAGAGCTTGGCCATCGCCGCCTCCTTCACGAAGGGCTGCCCGGCGTCCTTGAGCCGCGCCGCGTTGTAAACCATGAGCCGCGCGGCCTCGATCTCCATCGCGATGCGCGCGATGTGAAACTGCATGCCCTGAAAATCGGCGATGGGCTTGCCGAACTGCACCCGCTCCCGGGTATACGGCAGCGCCGCATCGAAAGCGCCTTGAGCCAACCCCAGCATCTGAGCGCCGATGCCGATGCGACCCTCGTTGAGAGCCTCGATCGCGATCTTGTAACCCTTGCCGACTTCACCCAGCACGTTCTCCGCTGGCACCTCGACGTCGTCGAACGTGAGCTCGCACGTGCTGGAGGCGCGGATGCCGAGCTTGTGCTCCTTTTTGCCGACCCCAAATCCCGCGAACGACTTCTCGACGAGGAACGCGGTGATGCCTTTGTAACCGAGGGCGGGGTCCACGTTCGCGAACACGACGAACAGCGAGCTCTCGGCGGCGTTGGTGATCCAGAGCTTACGGCCGCTGAGCACGTAACGGTCGCTGCGCTTCTCGGCGCGCAGCTTGAGCGCAAACGCGTCCGAACCGGAGGAAGCCTCGCTGAGCGCGTAGGAGCCGACCCACTCGCTCGCCATCTTCGGTAGGTAGCGCTGCTTTTGCTCGTCCGTCGCCCAGCGCAACAGCGCGTTGACGACGAGCGTGTTCTGCACGTCCACCAGCACGGAGACGCTCGGGTCCACCCGCGCCAGCGCGTCCACCGCGAGGATGGCGGTAAAGAAGCTCGCGCCGGCGCCGCCGTACTGCTCCGGGACCTCGATCCCCATGACCCCGAGCTCGAAGAGCGCGGGCAACAGCGCCGGATCCAGCGTCGCTGCTTCGTCCATGGCCGAAACCTTGGGACCGATGCGTTGCTTCGCGAAATCCAGCACCGTGGCGTGAAATAGCCGCTCGTCGTCGGAGAGTTGCGTGAGTGCGGTCACCACCAAAGTGAATCGGAATAGCGGACCCGTTGCAAGCCGCAACCCCGCGAGCCGCGCGCCTCCTTCAAAGCGCGGGCAAGCCTTGGACCTTCACCGGCGTGAAGCTCTCTACCTCGAGCTTGCCGTCCCCCAGCTGACCGTAATAGTCGTCGCCCCAACAGTAGATGTCTTCGGACTCGAGCAGCGCGCAGGTGTGACCGTAGCCAGCCGTAAGCTGGAGCACCGGCCCGGGCAAGCCAGATACGGACACCGGCACGATGCTCGTGGGCGTTTTGACCGGGTCCGCGCCGAGCTGCCCCTGCGCGTTACGGCCCCAACATTGGACCGTGGAGTCCTCGAGCAACACGCAGGTGTGAAAGTGACCCGCGGCTATCTGCACGATGTCCTTGCCGAGGTTCGCGATGACTACGGGCGTGTAAGTCGTGGTCACGGTGGCGGCCTCCGCCAGCTGAGCGAGCTCGTTGCTGCCCCAGCACTTGACCGTGTTGTCGCGCAGCAGAGCGCAGGTGTGAACGTAGCCGCTGGCGAGCTGCACGACGTCCGCATCCAGGCCGGGTACTCGCGACGGCAAGGGGGTGGCGGTCAGCGGCTCGAACTCGGTCACGGCTCCGGTTTGACCTTTGTCGTTGCGCCCCCAACAATCCACCGCGCCTTCCTTCGAGAGGGCGCAGGTATGGCCCGCACCCGCGGCGATCTGCACGACGTTGCTCAGGTTCGAGGCCTGCACCGGCATGTCGCTGTTGTCCGTCGTGTCGTCGCCGTATTGGGACACCTGGTTGTCGCCCCAGCAGCGCACGGTGCCGTCCGCCAGCAGCGCGCACGAATGGCCATCACCCGCAGAGACCTGAATGGCAGTGGTCAAGCCGGGCACGTCCACCGGAGTGGACCGGTCGATGTTGCCCACGCCGAGCTGACCAAAGTCACCCTCCCCCCAGCACTGGACTCCGCCGTTCCGACGAAGGACGCACGTGTGGTAGAAGAGTGACGACATCTGGATGGCGTCGCTCACGTTGAGCACGGCTACCGGAGCCGCGCTCGTCAAGATCGCGCCGTTACCGAGCTCTCCTTCTTCATTGTATCCCCAGCAGGAAACGCCACCAGTTGCGGCGAGCAAACAGGTGTGGTCACTGCCGGCGACGAGCGGATAGGCAACGCACGCCTTGCCGTCGCCCAGGAACCCAGCGCGGCAAGCGCACTCATAGGCGCCCTCCGTGTTGGCGCACGAGGCATTCGCGTCGCAGCTGACGGTGTCCGCTTCGCACTCGTCGATGTCCGTGCACACCGAGGGCTCGCCATCGCAAGACCAACCGGTCTCCACGGCGCACGCGGCATCGCAGCCGTCACCCTCCTCCGTGTTGCCGTCATCGCACGCTTCAGGCTCGGCCCCCGCGGCCAGCGTGCCATCGCCGCAGCCGCCACTCACGCCGCCAGCGCTGCCGCCCTGACCTGCTTCAGCGCCGACGCCACCGTTGCCGTCGCCCCCCTGCCCACCCGAGCCGCTCTTGCCACCCGCTGAGGTGCCGCCCGCGTTGCTGCCAGCAGCGCCGCCGCCGCCGGTGCCGGCGCTGCCGCCCGCTCCGCCGGAATTGCCCTCGAAATCGTGATCATTCGAGGAGCACGACAACGACAAAACCCACGAGGCCGCCCATACCACTGCCTTCCAACGTCCCATGCGCGCGAGCTTGGCACCCTCATGCGTCGGCCGCAACCAACCGCGCTTCATTCGCAGTCTCACCCCGCCGCTACGGAATGCCGATGACGCTCACGACCTTGTAGCTATCCAGGGTCTTGTTGTTGCCGAGCTGGCCCTGGTGATTATCCCCCCAGCACTTGAGGGAGCCGTTCGAGAGCAACGCGCACGAATGAGACCCGCCGCTGGCGAGCTCCACCACGTCCTTCGGCAAGTTGCTCACCTGAATGGGGACGAAGCTCGCGGCTACCTTGTTGGGATCGGCGCCGAGCTGACCGGACGAGTTCGAGCCCCAGCAGCGGTACTCGCCGGCTTCGTTGGCCGCGCAAGCAAAGCCCCAACCGACCGAAACCTGCGTCACCGCGGCGCCCAGCGCGTCTACCGCGACCGCGGTGGACGTCTTGGGAAGCGTGGCGGGATCGCGACCCAGCCTGCCGTTTTCGTTGTCCCCCCAGCAGCGCGGCGTCTTGTCGACGAGCGCGCAGTTCGAATAGCCGGCGCCCGCGAGCTGGGAGGCCTTGCCGCCGAGCGTTTTTGCCACGACCGGGACCGCACTATCTTCGAACGTGCCTTCGCCGAGCTGGCCGTAGAAGTTTTGTCCCCAGCAGCTGACGTCACCACCCTCCAGGAGCGCGCAGCTATGGTACGCGCCCGCCACCAGCTGCTCGGCCTTGGCCCCGAGCGCGGCGGTGGGGACGGGGCTGAAGCTCGGCGTCGCCGCGGCGTTACCGAGCTCACCGAATTCGTTGCGACCCCAGCAGCTCACCTGGCCGCTCGCGAGCAGCGCGCAGTTGTGAAACTGCCCGGTCGCGAGCTGAGTGACCCCGGTCAGCCCCGCAACGACGACCGGATCGCTGCTCTCGGTCAGCTTTTTCGGATCCGACCCGAGCTGCCCCGCGGAGTTGTCGCCCCAACATTGAACCGTCCCGCCTCGAATCAGCGCGCACGAATGCAGTGACCCCGAGCCCACTTGCAGCACGTCCGCTCCAAGGCCGAAGACGGAGACGGGCGAGTAGCGATCGCCGCCGTTGACGCCCAGCTGCCCATAATCGTTCGCGCCCCAACAGACCGCAGCGCCCCCGACGACTGCGCAGCTGTGGTTTCCGCCAAGCGACAGCGAGGGCACTCGCAAGTCGCACGTCTTGCCGTCTCCGACGAAGCCTTCGTGACAGGCGCACGTGAAGCTGCCCTTCGTATTCGTGCACGTCGCGCTCGGGCTGCAGTCATTGGTGTGGAGCGCGCACTCGTCGGAGTCCGTACAGGCGGAAGGCTCGCCGTCGCACTCCCAGCCGCTTTCGAGCTCGCAGGCCTCGCTGCAGCCGTCGCCCGAAGCGGGGTTGCCGTCGTCGCACGTCTCGGCGCCGGTGACCTGACCATCGCCGCAGCCTTCGCTCGGCGGCGAAGTTTTCCCGCCGACCCCGCCGGCACCGCCGACGCCGCCAGCGGCACCCGAGCCGCCCGACGCCGGAGACCCGGCCGAACTCGTGCCCGCGTCTCCGCCCTCCGAGGGCGCGCCCGAGGCACCATCCGAGCCGCCCTCCGACGCGCTGCCGGCCGCGCTCGCGGTCGGGAACTCGCGCTCCGACCGCCCGCAGCTAGCCATGAGCAATACGGCAAACACCGCTCCCGTTACCCTCATCGGGCTTGGTTACCATCCGGGTCTACCGGTCGCAAGCGCAGCTACCGTCGCAAAAATCCTCGTTCATCGGCTCCGTTGAAGGAGGCACGGCTACGGCACTAGTCTCCCGCCCGGTGAGGTTGGCTCGGATCCGTAGCGGCGCGACGTTGGTAGCGGCGCTGCTGTGCGCTGGCACCACGGCTCACGCCACCGACCCTGCACCGAAAAAAGACGAAGCGCCGCCCGCCAAGCGCCAGAAACCCAACTACGACGGGCGCGGCGGCGCGCCGAGGTCGCCGGGGCAAAAGTCGCTTTGGGTACCGCGAGTGCTGCTGTTTCCGGCGTACGTCGTGAGCGAGTACGTCGTGCGGCGCCCCCTCGGCGCGCTCATCACCCATGCGGAAAAATCCGGCTGGCCCGCCGCCGTTTCCGACTTCCTCGCGCTCGATCAGGTGCACCCGGTGGGCATCGTGCCGTTCATGCTCATCGACTTCGGGTTCGAGCCGAGCGCGGGTTTGTATGCGTACTGGGACGACGCCGGTTTCAAAGGCCACCAGCTGCGCTTTCGCGGCTCCACCTGGGGGCCGAGCTGGCTCTCGGGCACGCTCACGGAGCGATTCCTGCTCGGCCCGCAGGAGATCACGCTGACCGCGACGGCCACCCGCCGTCCGGACTACGCGTTTTACGGCATCGGGCCCGACACGCGCGAGTCCGCGCTGACGCGCTACCAGGCGGACACGGTGTACGCGCGCGCCGAGTCCAAGCTCGTCTTCGGCGGCCGGCACGTGCTGGAGGGCGCCTTCGGTTACCGAGGAGCGCGCTTCGGCCATAGCGACTACGACGCGGACGACCGCGGTAAGCCGGACTACCAGCCCTCGGTGGACGAAGCGGTCGCGCTCATGCAGTTGCCGGAGCCGCCTGGCTTTCGTGACGGCTACCGTGCGCCCTACGGCGCCGCACGCCTAGTCTTGGACTCCCGGGGGCGCACGCGCACCAAGAGCGGCGTCCGGGTCGAGCTGAGCGGCGAGGAGAGCGTCGACCTCGCGAATTCGCCGACCTCGGGCTGGGTGCGCTACGGCGGCACGGTGCTCGGATTCGTGGACTTGAGCGACGGCGGCCGCACGCTGAGCCTCGCCCTTTCGACCACGCTGGTGGATCCGCTCGGCGATCGGCCGGTACCGTTCACGCAGCTGGCGGCGCCGGGCGGCGGCCGCTCCATGCCCGGACTGCGCTCTGGGCGGCTCTATGGAAGGAGCGCGGTGGTCGCCATGCTCCGCTACTCCTGGCCGATCTGGCTGGCGCTGAAAGGCTCGCTGCAAGCCGGCTTGGGTAACGTGTTCGGCCCGCACTTCGAGGGTATTCGGCCCGGCCGCGTGAGGGTATCCACCGCGATCGGCCTGGAGACCAACGGCTCTCGCGACAGCGTCTTTCAGGCTCTCGTTGGCTTCGGGACGGAAACGGTGGAGAGTGGCGCGGCTCTGGACACAATCCGGGTCGCGTTGGGGGTGCGCAGCGCCTTTTGATAGTAAGCTGCCGCGCGCTCATGTCGGGCAATAGCTTCGGTCAGGCCTTTCGTATCTCCACCGCCGGCGAGTCCCACGGGCCCGGCAACGTCGTCATCATCGACGGCTGCCCCTCCGGCATCGCGCTCTCGGTCGAGGACCTGCGCGTGGATCTCTCGCGGCGCCGCCCGGGCCAAAGTCACATCGTGACCCAGCGCCAAGAGGCGGACGAGCCGGAGATTTTGGCGGGGGTGTTCGAGGGTCGCACCACCGGCACCAGCATCGCCATCCTGGTCCGCAACGAGGACCAGAAGAGCAAAGACTACTCGGACATCAAGGACAAGTACCGTCCGGGGCACGCGGACTACACGTACGACCAAAAGTACGGCTTCCGCGACTACCGCGGCGGCGGCCGCTCCAGCGCTCGCGAGACCGTGTCGCGGGTCGCCGCCGGCGTGGTCGCGAAGAAGCTCATCGCGCAGGCCTTTGGCGGCAAGGTCGTCGGCTACGTCACGCAGGTCGGCCACATCGTGGCCAGCATCGCGGACCCGAGCGCGGTGACGCTCGAGCAGGTGGAGCAGCTGCCGGACGGCTCGCCCAACATCGTGCGCTGCCCGGACCCGGCCCGCGCCGCGGAGATGGTCGCGCTCGTCGAAGAAGTGCGCAAAGCCCAAGACTCCATCGGCGGGGTCTCGGAGATCGTCGCGAGCGGCGTGCCCGCCGGCTTGGGGGAGCCGGTGTTCGACAAGCTCAAGGCGGATCTGGCCAAGGCGCTCTTCAGCCTGCCGGCGGTGGTGGGCGTGGAATACGGCGCTGGCTTCGCGGTGGCGGCGATGCGCGGCAGCCAGCACAACGACCTGTTTCGCGCCGAAGGGGGCCAGGTCACCACCGGCAGCAACCGCCACGGCGGCATGCTGGGCGGGATCTCCAGCGGCATGCCGATCGTGATGCGCGCCGCGATCAAGCCGACCAGCAGCTTGCCGCTGGAGCAAACCACCGTCACCCGTGAGGGTGAAGCAACGACCATTCGCACCAAGGGGCGTCACGACCCCTGCCTGCTGCCGCGCTTCGTGCCCATCGGCGAGGCCATGGTCGCGCTGGTGCTGGCCGACCATTACCTGCGCCAGCGGGGGCAGCGCGGCGACTGGGGTAAGTAGCGCGGATGCGCAAGCTCAAGGTGGCGCTCGCCTCCGTCGTCGCCGTGTTTTGCTTTTACGGTGGCAAAGAGCTCATCTCCGGCTCGCGCGAGCAAGGGCTGCAGGCGCTCCTCGTTGCGGGCGTGGCCGGCGCGCTGCTTGCCGGCGTAGTGCTCAAGTCGAAGTGACGTAACAAAGAAAAGAGATCATGGCCAAACGCGACGTCTTCAGCGGCACCACTGCGCTCGTCACCGGCGCTTCTTCCGGACTTGGGGAGGAGTTTGCGCGCGAGCTGGCGCGCCGCCACGTCAACCTGGTGCTCACCGCCCGCTCGCACGACAAGCTGCAGCAGCTCGCCGCGGATCTCTCCCGCGTCAACGGCGTGCAGGTGCAAGTCATCGCGCAAGACCTCGCCGAGCCGGACGGCGCGCTCGCGCTCGCGCGCGAGCTAAAGGCCCGCAACATCGCGGTGGATCACCTGATCAACAACGCCGGCTTCGGTACCGCGGGCCGCTTCGAGACGATGGACGTGGAGCGCGAAGCGCGCATGATCCGCGTCAACTGCGAGAGCGTCACCGTGCTCTCCCGCTCACTCTTGCGCGGGATGCTGGACCGCAAGCGTGGCGGCATCCTCAACGTGGCGTCCACCGCCGGCCACCAGCCGACGCCGTTCATGAGCACCTACGGCGCTACCAAGGCGTTCGTGCTCTCCTTCACGCTCGCGCTGGCCGAGGAGCTGCGCGGCAGTGGCGTGCACGCGCTGGCGCTCTGCCCGGGCCCGGTGCCGACCGGCTTCCAAGCCGCCGCCAGCATTCCGAGCGGCGCGGTCCTCTCTTTCGCCAAGCTGGACGCCAGCACCGTCGTGGAGCGCGCGCTGGACGCGTACGCGCGGCGCGCGGTCATCGAGACGCCCGGCTTCGTCAACAGCGTGCAAACGCTGGCTTCCAAGGTGTTTCCGCGGTCCCTCGTCGTCCGCGCCGCGCGGCTGACGATGACGAAGCTCGGCCGCATCTCGGGCTGAGCGGCCGGCATCGCACCCGGGCGGCTCGCCTGATGCCGGAGCGACAGGTCGGTACTAAGCTGCCCGGCGATGTCGGGTCTTTTCCGCGCTTCTTCGCTCGCCCTCGCCTCTTTCGCGCTCGCTTGCAGCGCCTCGTCTCCACCGCGGCCGCCCGCGCCGCAGACGCGCCCGCTCACGGTGCCGGACGCGGGACCGCCGGCGACACCAAAACCCACGTTCGAAAACCCGGGCGGCATGTGGCTCCCCACGCAGGTCCCGCTGAAGGCGGAGGAGCTGAAGCGCCTGGGGCTCGCCATCGATCCGGCGCTGCTGGCAAACCCGAAATCGAGCGTGCTCGCTTCGATCGTGAACTTGAACGGCTGCTCGGCTTCGTTCGTCTCGAAGGAAGGCCTGGTCGTCACCAATCACCACTGCGCGACGGGCGCCTTGCAGCACAACTCTACCCCGACCGAAAACTTGCTGGAGCTCGGCATGCTCGCCAAGAGCCGAGCGGAGGAGCGCTCGAGCGGCCCCTCGTCGCGCCTCAGCGTGCTCTCGAAGATGACCGACGTCACCGAGCAGGTTCGCCCCACGCTCGCGCAAGTGACGGACGACAAGGCGCGCAAGCTGCAGCTGGAAAAGCTGCAAAAGGAGCTCGTCGCTCGCTGTGAGCAAGGCCGCAAGGACGTGCGCTGCGGCTTCGTCAGCTACTACGGGGGCCTGCAGTACTTCGTGATCGAGACGCTGGAGATTCGTGACGTGCGCATCGTGTACGCGCCCCCGGAGAGCGTCGGCAGCTTCGGTGGGGAGATAGACAATTGGCGCTGGCCCCGCCAGTGCGGTGATTTTGCGTTTTTCCGCGCGTATGTCGGCAAAGATGGCCTGCCCGCGGACTACTCGCCGGACAACGTGCCCTACCAGCCGCCCGCGTTTTTGAAGCTGGCTTCCGCACCGCTCAGCGAGGGAGATCTGGTGATGGTCACCGGTTACCCAGGTCACACCGAGCTGCTCTCACCCGCGGTGGAGATGCAGCAGATCCAGAGCGTCGTCTACCCCGAGCAACTCGCGATGTTCGACGCCTACCTCGGCCTCATCGCCGAGCTCAGCAAGGGCGACCCGGAGCTCGCGATCAAAGCGACGAGCCGGCGCCGCGGTTTCGACAACTACCGCACCAAGCACCTCGGCGAGCTGGAGGGCATGCAAAAGGCCAAGCTCGTCGACAAAAAGCTGGCGGAGCAACAGGCGCTGCGCGCGTTCATCGAGGCGGACGCCGCGCGCAAGGCGGCGTTCGGGAGCGTCCTCGGGGACATCGAAGCGCTGTACCTGGAGCAGGAGAAGACGCGGGTACCCGATACCGCGCTCGAGCGCGAGCTGCTCTTGCCGCGGCTGTTTTTCGCGGCCTACCGCATCGCGCGCATGGCCGAAGAGCGGCAAAAGCCGGACGCCGAGCGAGACCCGAGCTATCAGGAGCGCAACGTCAATCGCCTCAAGGACGACCTCAAGTCCATCGACGCGAGCTACAGCCCGAAGCTGGACCGCGCGTTCTTGAAGCTCGCGCTGCAGCGCGACCGCGCTCGAAAGCCCGAGCAACGCACGCCCGCGCTCGCCCTGATCGCCGGCAAGGAGCCGACCGACGCGGAGCTCGACGCGGCCATCGCCAAGCTTTACGACAAGACCAAGCTCGGGGACGAGAAGACGCGCCTGGAGCTGTTCGACAAGGCCAAGCCAGCGACGCTCGCCGCCCATACGGATCCGATCGTGCGGATGATGTCCAAGCTCTACCCCCACATCCGCGCGGTAGACGACCGCCGCAAGCGTTTCGAAGGCAAGCTCCTGCTGCTCTCGCCTCGTTACATGGAGGCGCTGCTGGCGTTCAAAGGCGGCGCGGTCGCGCCCGACGCGAACGGCACCCTACGCATCGCGTTCGGTACGGTGAAGAAGGCGCCCCCCGGCGACCCAGGCGCAGATATCGGCGCGTTCACCACCGTCGCTTCGATGGTGAAGAAGAGCACCGGGAAAGAGCCGTTCGACGCGCCGCAAAAGCTGCTGGCAGCCGCCAAGAACGCCCCCCGCTCCCGCTTCGCGGCCAAAGGTTTGGGGGACGTTCCCGTCGACTTCTTGAGTGACTTGCACATCACGAACGGCAACTCGGGCTCGGCGACGTTGAACGCCAAGGGCGAGCTCGTCGGCCTCGCGTTCGACGGCACCTACGAGTCGGTCGCCTCCGACTGGCTGTTCACGCCGAACACCCGCAGCATCCATGTGGACCTGCGCTACATCCTGTTCATGCTCGCCGAGGTCGAAAACGCCCAGCGCTTGCTGGCGGAGCTGGGCGTCGAGCTTTGAGGTAGGGCCGAGCCGATAGCGCGCGAGCGTCTCCCCGCGTACCACAACAGAAGCCGGACGAGCCTTGTCAGCCCGCCCGGCTCACGATGACCACCGCCGCCCGAGCGCGGCCGCTCAGTTGACCTTCGTGAAGGTAGCCAGCACGTTGAAGTCCTGCACGCCGACGCCGGGGTAAACCGTATTCGGTGTGCTCACCAACTCGAGCTGGGGCGCGGCGCCAAGCGGCGTGGAGACCTCGAGCTCGATGATGGAAGACCCCGTGCCGCCGGGGCGTGACAAAGTCCAAATCGTCAACCAGGGTGTGGTGTCCTGTTCGGTGGCGGAGGGGCCGCCGCTCAGCCTCGCGTGGAACATCGTGGTTGTGGCACCGCCAACGTTCGTCACATCCAGGCGCAAGCGATAACGCCCACCTTGCACGACCTCTACCGGTTGAGTGAAGTGCAACCCGAGCGGAGGAGCGCCGACGACGGTAAACGGCTTGCCCTGGTACCTGAAGTCGATTCGGTTGTCGGTCACGCGGTACAGGCTGGATACGTCGAACGTCGGCGGCTCGACGTTCTCCTCGGAGAGCGCCCAGGCGCCCGCGAGCAGATTCGGGCAGCCCTCGTCGAGCGTGCCTATCACCTGAACGTCGATGATGGAAACGCTGCGCCAGTTCGTTGGCTCCGTGGAGTGAATGCGCACGTAGCGGGTGCGCGCGAAGCCGCTGACGCGCTGCACCCCCGGCCGAGTAGCACCGGCGAAGATGAATGGATCCCAAATTTGACCGTCGGACGACCACTCGACGCGGTAGGCCTTACTGAACGCAGTCTCCCAATTGATATTCAGAGCGCTCACGTTCACCAATTTTCCGAGGTCCAGCAGCAGCGTTTGGTCGGGATTGGTGTTGCTGGACCAGCGGGTGGAAGAGCTCCCGTCGATGGCGAACTCGGCCGAGAACTTGGCCGCCTGCTGCGAAGAAGCGCTCGCTACGACCACTGGCTGCGGCTGCGGGGAGCAAGCGGTTAGCGTGACCGGGGCGGCGCGGAGCTCACTCGCGACCTCCCCGAGCGCGTCGGCGCCCGCCAGCTCTTCACTGCCGATGACTTCACTACCGCACGCGACTGCCGCCAGCGCGACCGCGCCCAGGCCCACCAAGGTCAATCGACTAAGCACCCTACCTACGATCTTCATGATTTTTTCCTCCCGACTATGTTTGCACTCGCCCGCGTCGGTCACTCAGAGTCGACCGGAGCCGGGCTGACGACTACGTCACTGACCGCTACCGTGGTGCCTGACCCCCGCCAGCACCCGAGTTCCCCATCACGCTCCCCGAGGACGCTGCGTGCTTCCGCTTACGGTTTGAGCCCGTGCACGAGGTAGGACTGAGGCACCCCGGGTGTCCCCCGCGGATGAACCGGATAGGGCCAGCGGCCCAACTGCTGGCCTGTCATCGCAGTCGTGTGGACGTGCCCGGCCCAGCCGACGAGTCGAAGGAGGTCCTCGGGATCGTCGGTGCCAAATTGATTTGCGAGCTCATGCAATTGCCGAGAGCGCGCGGAGACGAGCAGCGACCGCCCGACCACGTCCATGAGCAGGATGCTACCGGAGACGCTGATGCCATCCACTTGCCTCACGATCCGACGCACGAGCTCCTCCGGCAAGTAGACGAGTAGGCCCTCGGCGAGCCACAGGATCGGCGCGTCGGTACGCAAACCGGCTTCACGGAGCGCCGTCGGCCAGTCCGCGTCGAGATCGACGGACACCGTGCGTCGGTCGCACTTGGGCACAACGCCCGCCAGCTTTACCTCCTTTTCGCGCAGGACCTCTGCATGGTCCAACTCGAATAGGCGGGCGTCACTGGGCCAGGCCAGCCGATACGCCCGTGCGTCCATCCCCGCCGCGAGGATGACGACTTGCCGAATTCCTCGGCCGAGCGCGAGCGCGACCTGGTCGTCCAGCCAACGGGTGCGGACCTCGATCGCCGGCGGCATTGCGCGGTCACCTTGGTAATGTAGCCGTAGCTCCTCCACGAAGTCCGACCCGGCGAGCAGCCTCGCGAAGGGGTCGCGGAACAGCGGCTTCTCGCGCTCTGTCTCGAGCGCTCGCATGGCCGCGACCCAGAGCGCAGTGCGAGCGAGCTCTTGAATCGGTGAACCTCCAGGCGGCGGCGGAACCGACGCTTGGCCCTCCGCCGCTCGGGACGGCTCGGGTGCGGCTGCGTCGATCATGACGGTGCGTTCGCCGGCTCGTGGAGCATGAATGCGGCCCCCTGCGGGTCTTCGCACATGGCGAGCCGGTCCCCGTTCTCGAGCTTGGTCGGCGCGAGGACCACACCTCCCGCGCTCTTCACCTTGGCCGCTGCGGCCTCCAGCGACGGCACCTGAAAGTGAAACAGCCAATGTGAATGTACGCCGGCTCGCCCCGCGACATCTACCGCGGAGCCGACGCAAGCGTCGCCCTGGCGCCAAGCAAACTCTTGATGAACACCGTGCTCGCCGTGGTCACGCTGCCCTGCAACGTGCCAACCGAACAAATCACAATAGGTCGACGCGGTTTGGCTCACGTTGCCGGCGAGGAGCTGATGCCACACGACGTCCGGCTTCGGCGCACCCTGCGCACCGTTGGCATCTGACGCGAGGGCCACGACGGCCCCACCTGGATCGCGAAAGACAGCTACCTTTCCACCACCGCGCGCGGGCACAACCGGGCCCAGCTGCATCGCCCCACGGTCGACGAAGGCGCGCACGGCTTGCTCGAAGTCCTCGACTGCGATGTGCCCCAGCCAGTGAGCTGGAGCGCCGCGCTCGATGGCTTGCTTGGGGAGCGGCTCGATGTCCGCGACGCCCTCTCCCAAAATCGACGCATAGAAGGCTTTGGCCGCGGGGACATCGGTCGTTCTGAGCTGATAGTGAAAGAATTGGTTCATTGGAATCACACTACTTTCGTGAGGGGATGGCCTCAGTCGCCACGAAGCCATCTCGGGCGAGGCCTGCCGCGCCGGTGCTTCGCAAACCAAGTTGCTGGACGAGATCAGGAAGACGCTGCGTCGATCCCGAAGGGCTTCGCTTTCCCGCCATGCAGCCTCACCGGCCCTCCCGCGGGCCGATGTTGAATGGCTCGACGAAGTGACGCACAGGAGTCTCCCGCGCGTCACACAATGCACCCTCGATAGCGACGGGCGACCGTCCCACAGCGGGGGTAGGCCGTGCAACAAAAAAAGCCGCGCAAGGCTCACGCGAGCAGGGCTCACGCGATGCGGCGATGACGATCACGTGACCAGGCGAACCTTGTACTCCTGCAGCCAGGCGTTGAGCGTCAGTAGGTGTTCGAAGCCGATTCTGGCGAACTGATTGGCAGGACCTTGCGTCAGTTGCAACAAGCCACGGACCCGTGACTCATCGAGCAGAGCGAGCACTGGAGAGCTCCGGTCATCGAGTACCTGCGTGACCCGCGCCCGCAGCACTCTTTCGTACTCGGGGTCTTGCGTAGCTGGATACGGGCTCTTCCGCCGCTCCAGCACGGAACGGGGAAGGAGGTCGCCGGCGGCGGCGCGCAAGAGGCTCTTTTCCCGACCATCGAAGGTCTTCATCGACCAGGGCGTGTTGAACACGTACTCGACCAAACGGTGGTCGCAGAAGGGAACGCGCACCTCGAGCGAAGAAGCCATGCTCATTCGGTCTTTGCGGTCGAGGAGCATCTGCAGCCAGCGGGTGAGGTTCAAGTAGCAGAGCTCGCGCATCCGCTTCTCTTGGCCAACCTCGCCCTCCAGTAGCGGCACCTCCGCAAGGGCCTCGGTGTAGCGACTTTGCAGGTAGCCCTGGAGGTCCAGCTTCGCGGCGAGGTCCGGCGCCATCGGCAGCGGCTGCATTTTCCCGCCGCTGCGTAGGAAGACCATCGCGACCCACGGGAACGTAGGCGTCTCCACCACCTGAGGATTGTGGAGCCAAGCGTAGCCCCCGAACACTTCGTCCGCGGATTCCCCCGAGAGCGCGACCGTCGAGTACTCGCGAATGGCCCGAAACAACAGGAACATCGAGGTATCGATGTCTCCGACACCTGGAAAGTCACGCGCGACCATGACCCTTCTGCGCGCGTCTGGATCCATCAACTGTTGCGCGGACAGCACGATGTTCTTGTGCTCGGATTTGACGTACTCCGCGACCTCGGCGACGAACGGGGCGTCCGCGGTGCCGCGGACCTCGTCCGGCTTGAAGTCGCGCTCGTTGCCTACGAAATCGACCGAGAACGACCGTACGGGGCCGCGGCCCTGCGCGGTCAACGCGCGCTGGGCGAGGGCGGTGATGGTACTCGAATCCAAGCCTCCGGAGAGGAGTGAGCAGAGGGGTACGTCCGAGACGAGCTGCCGCGTGACGATGTCCTCGAGCAGCTCACGGATGGTCCGCACCGTGGTTTCCAGACTGTCGGTGTGAGGACGAGACTCCAGCTTCCAGTACGCGTGCTCGCTCACCTGGCCGGCGCGAATGGTTACGACGTGGCCCGGGCGGACCTCTCGCATCCCGCGGAATACCCCCTCCCCAGGAGTCTTGTTGAAGGCGAGGAGCTCGCGCATGCCATCCTCGTCCAGCTCCGCAGAGGCCAGCGGGTTCGCCAGGATGGCTTTGGGCTCCGAGCCGAACAAAACGCCGGTCGGAGTCTGGTAGTAGTACAGGGGTTTGACGCCGAGGCGGTCGCGAACCAGCACGAGCTGTTGCTCCCGCGTGTCCCACACCGCGAACGCGAACATCCCATTGAGGCGCGGGGGTGCGGACCGACCCCATTGCTCCCAGGCGCGCAGGACGACCTCCGTATCACTCTCAGTATCGAACCGGTGGCCCAGAGTCGCGAGCTCGCGGCGCAGCTCACGAAAGTTGTAGACCTCACCGGTGTAGACGAGCACGAAAGCGGGTTGGTCCTCCCGCCTGGCGATCATCGGCTGCTTACCCTTGGCCACGTCGATCACGGCCAGGCGACGGTGACCGAGGGCCGCCCGCTCGTCCAACCAGAGGCCCTCGGCGTCGGGCCCGCGGTTGCGCATCGTCTGCGTCATCGCTCGCGCGGTCTCTTTCTGTTCACGAAGGTCTCGTTCGTAGTCTACCCAGCCGGCTATTCCACACATGGCGTTTCCTCTCTTCTGAAATTCCGTAACGAATTGCGCGCGCGAAGGCTCATTCGTACACGAGCTCGAACAGCTCCGTCTTGAGCTCGAAGTCGTTGTCCGTAGTCTCCTGCGCGGCCTGCGCGCGGAGGCTCGCGTGATTTGCGGCGACGATGGCCTGAAGCTCGTTCAGCCTGCCCAAGGTCGTAGAAAATCCGATGAAGACTCGCCCCCCTCGCCGCAGGTGTCGGCGCGCTTCCGCGACGAAGCGGCGGATAGAGTCGTAACCGGGGTCGAAGATGGCCCGCTGCGACCAGTCGAGATCCGTTTCGCGGATGAAGCCGAAGGGCACGTTCCAAAAGATGCAGTCGAACTCGTCTTCGGCGTGGAGCGGCTCGAAGAGCGACCCTTCTACAATCGTGACCTCGTCCGTGAGCCGGTACTCGGCCACGTTTTCGCGAGCGTTCTCGACCGCCTGCGGATTGATGTCCACGCCCGTCACCTGCGCCTCGTGCAGAAGACGCATGAGCACGCAGATGGCTCCTGTTCCACAACCGATTTCCAAGAAACTTTCACCGCGTCGCAACGGGAGGACGCGCGCAAAGAACTCGGTGTCGGGGTAATAGCGCGGCGAGAACACTCCCGGATGAACGACGAATGGCCGGTCCAGCACCGTCACCGGGTACGGAGTGGTCTCCGTCTGCGAGTGCAGAAAGTCGTTCATCATTTGAACGACGGCGTCGTAACTCATGTCCATGACAGTTGCGCTCCTTCGCTACCCACGCGTTCGGTCTCGAGGCCCCCGCCCGCCTGAAGTGGCAGAAGGCTGGGTCGCATGAGCTTGCCGCTCGCGGTGCGGGGTACGGCGTCCACCTTCGCGAACAGGTGCGGATACTGGTCCTTGCCTAGCCGCTCCCTCGAGAGCGCCCGTAGCTCGCTCCAAAGGCGCTCCAGGTCGTGGTCGTAGCCGGCGGCGGCGTCGACCACGACGAGCGCCTTGGGACGCGGCAGCCGGTACTGATCGCTGACTATACTCACGACGCACTCTCGTACGGCAGGGTGGGTTTGAAGGACGGATTCCACACTCTCGGCCGAGAACCAACACCCGTTGATCTTGATCGTCGAGCTAGCTCGACCAACGTTGTAGAAGCGATACTCGGCGTCGTAATAGAACAAGTCCCGTGTCTTGAACCACCCGTCTGCAAACGTAGTTTTCGTCAACTCCGGGTCTGTCATGTAAGCCTCCGCGAGCGGGCCGCCTCGGAGCCACAGCGTGCCTACCTCGCCGATGTCGCAGAGCTCACCCTGTTCGTTGAGTAGCCTGACCGCGAAGCCAGGCACGACGACGCCCGTGCACGAGGCGCTGGCGTAGGAGGGGCGGTTCGAAACGAACGTGGAGAGCGCCTCCGTGCAGCCGATACCGTCCAAAGGCTCGACGCCGAGCAGGAGCTGCAGCTCCCGAAAGAGCCGCGGCGGGAGCTTCTCCCCCGCAGAGACGCACAAGCGAAGCCGAGGAAAGCTCGAGGCGCGCGGGACTCGAGACAGGAGTAGCTTGTAGACCGCAGGCACCGCCAAGAGCGCCGTGATCTCGTATTGGGTCAGGACGTCCGCAACGAGCACGCCCGAGGCCTTTGGCGCCGCCACGACGTGAGTGGCCCCCGCCAGGAGCGAGAGCATCAGGTTGTGTATCCCGTAGGCGAAGAACATGGGTGAGGGCGTGTGAACCCGGTCCGCGCTGCTCAGGCCGAGCACGTAAGCCGCGTAGTTGCGGCTGCACGTGAGGAGGTCCCGGTGCGAGTGAGCCACGGCTTTGGGAGTGCCGGTGGAGCCCGAGGTGAACAGAACCAACGCTGCCGAGCCGGGCGGGACGCGGACGGCCGGAAAGGTCACGGCAGCCGCGGCGGGCTCTTCGAGGGTGAGCGCGGGGTCCAGGGCGACCGCGGGCGCCTCTGTGTAGGAGGCAAGGCTCGGGACACAAGCACGGTCGTAAAGCACGAGCTGGGGGTTTGCGGCGTCGAGCATGACCCGCAGGTTCGCCTCTGAATGGAAGTTGAGCGGCGCGAGCACCCAGCCTCCCATCAGGCAACCGAGAAGGATCGCGACGCTCTCGAGACCGTCGGGAGCTGCGAGCGCCACGACGTCACCCGGCTCCAGCCCCAGGGAGCGAAAATGGTGCGCGTACGCGCTCGCTCGAATCCGCAGCTCCGCGTAGCTCAGGGCGTCTCCGGTCGCGGGCGCGATCACTTTAGACGACGAGCTCAGGTGAGCCGGGCAGAACACGTGCTCGCAGACGTTGAGCGGCGACTGGTCGGGCGGGACGAGGGAGGGATTGAGGATCGTGAGCTCAGAGGGCGCCGGCTCGGAGCCGGCGAGGACCCTTCGGTGGCTCTGGAATGCGCACCACTCCACCGGAGTGATGTCACCCCAGAAGCCCTGAATCGCAGTGACCCGGAGCCCGAGCTCATCGACCAACGCCTCGCTCCCGGCGCACGCGGAGGCGCGCCCGGGCGCGGCCGCGAGCTCGAGCAGCGCCGCGAGTGGCTCCGCGTCCACGCCGTGCTGCCCGAGCGGCCCCGTGCTCGTCAGCGGCTGGCCGAAAATCTGCAGCGACACGCCGCGCCCGTACAGGACATTGGACTGCAGAGACACTGGCGTCGGCCTCAGCCGCAGTACCCCGAATAGGTCCAAGACGAGCGAGCTTGGCCGAAGCACGAGCTCGTCGGTGGAGGCCTCCGGAAAGATCAAGAGGACCTCGATGCGCGGGCGAGCTGGATTGGCCGGCGGCGGCAGGGCGCCCTGCCAGTACTCGCGCAGCTCCCGCTCCGTCGCCGCGTCCGCGCCCATGAACTCGAACGAGAGCTCGTTGCCGCTGAGCTGAGGCAAGACGACGTCCGCGACGGCCCTGCGGACGAGATGCTTGGCCGCGGCCGCGGCGGAGCGCGCCGCCACTGAATGCTCCTTCCGCGCCGCCAGCCGGCGCGCGGATGCCTGGCTCAACGCGACGCGCGCGCCTCGGCCAAGGTCCACCCCGCAAGCACGCGCAACGGCGGCCTCGATCGCGGAACGATCGTCTGCTGGCCGGGTGCTCGGAAAGCACACCTGTTGGAGAAGCACGCGTTGGGAGCCAACGCTGGCGGCTCGGCGCTCGAGCAAGAAGGGGCGGAGCCTGGCAGCGAGCCACTGGCCGGCGGAGCGAGCAGCCTGATCGTCGTAGGCGAGCAGACTCGCATCGAGCCGGGCCAGAGTTTGCGGGTCGGGAGGCTCGTAGACGAGGAAAAGGGCGGTGTCCGCGCGGCCGTCGTCGAGGTCGCCAACGCCGATTTCGGCGCCACGGTGGACCGCGACCGGATTCTTCGGTCCGCCCAGGTGCCGGAAGAGGAGATCCGTGCGGCGATGAAACAGCGCTTCCACCAGCGGCTCGAGAACCCTGACTAGCCGCTCGATGTCACCGCACGTGGCATCGACACCCAGCCAAAACTGGACGCCGTTTCCAGGCGACTGTTGAGCTTGGACGAGGACGCCGCGGTGGGCCAGACAAGAGGCGACGAGGCGCCCCAGCTGCCCCTGCCGGTCACACTCCTGAAGCCACAAGCCGAAGCGGGGCGACGACGCATCGGCCGGGCAACGTAGGGATAGCGTGAAGCAAGAGCTCGCGAGACTCGTCGTGAGCGCCGGCGCGTAGGCCTTCCCCAGCCGGTGAAGGTGGTCAGAGAGGAGCTCCGCGGCAGCCGTGGGCAACGTAGGCCCGGCGCTCGTCAGAGGGGCGCGAAAATCCAGGTCCGCGCTCACGCGCAGCCCGGCGAAAGCCTCGCCATCGTGGTCCGGCGTATCACGACGAGACATCATGGTGCCTCGTTCAGCGTGGAGACCATGAACTCGACCGCGCGCTGATGGTGGTGGATCAGCCGACGGATGGTGGCTTCCGAAAAGAGCTCCTGTGGGTATTCGACGTGAACCCTGAGGTACGTCTCGTCACCGAAGAATTGGAGATCGAGCTCGTTGGGAGTCGTTCGCTCGTCGCGCTCGATGACCGCCATCGTCAAGTCGTCACTCAAGCTCTCCGACGTCGCGTCGGGAAAGTTCTGGTGGCGGAGCATGACCGGAACGAGCGGTATCTTGCTGCTGTCTCGAGACGTGTTGACCAGGCTCAAAATGCGCTCGAACGGTAGCGCTTGGTACTCGAACGCGCCCAGCACCGTGCGCTTCGTCCGCCGCATCAACTCGCCCATATCCGGGTCTCCGGAAAGGTCGATGCGCAACGGGAGCACGTTGATGAAGAAGCCGATGATGCTTTCGAGCTCCAGTTGCGTGCGCCCAGCCGTGGTCGTGCCGATGCAGAGGTCGGCTTTCCCCGTGTACTGCTTCAGCACGAGCGCGAAGCTCGTCAACAGACCCATGAACAGCGTCGTATGATGCGCTCGGCCAAACCGGCCGAAGGCTCGCGCGAGCGATTCCGGATAGTCGTAGGTGACGCCCGCCGCCTTCCAGGCGCGGTTCGGCGGCCTGGCGTAGTCGTAGGGGAGCTGGAGGTCGTCCTCGTAATCTTCGAGCTCCTCTTGCCAATAGCGCGCGTGGTGTCGAAAGTCCTGAGCCCGCTGCCAAACCGCGTAGTCCGCGTATTGGATGGGGAGCGGTGAAAGCTGCGGCGTCCTTCCCGTCACTTTGGCGAGATAGAACGCTCGAAGCTCGCGGCTCATCACGTTGTACTGCGACCACCCGTCGTAAACGATGTGATGCATGCCGATGAGCAAGGCGTGATCCTCGGCCGTGAACTTCAGCACGCGCACGAGCAAGACCGGACCGTTCGCCAGGTCGTACACGTGAGTGGCGAGTTGGTCCATCGCGGGGGCAATGGCGCTCTCGGTCGCGTCCGCGACGGAGAAGTCGAGCTCCTGATCGACTTGCGGGATTTGAACGGCGCCGGCCCCACCAGGCAGCTCCTTGAAAACGGTGCGAAGGCTCTCGTGGCGTGCTTGCAGGTGCTCGAAGGCCGAGCGCAGCCCGGAGACGGAGAGCGGACCACGAATGCGCAGACCGATCGTGCCGTTGTAGCTCGTGCGCTGCTCTTCCATGTGCTGGTGGACGAACCACAGCCGCTCTTGCAAGAAGGACAGCGGCAGCGAGAGAGTGCGCGCTACCGGCGTGATGGGAGGCAGGACCACGCGGTCCT
>SECP01000063.1 GCA_004193285.1 Myxococcales bacterium
GCGCGGGGGGCAGAACGGCTGCGGGGTCCCTAATGGCAAGAGCCTCACAGGGCTGCTGGTTGCCGCGGGCCGTGGGTGGCGGGCTACGAGGGCGGGGAGCCCGGAGCGTTGCGCGCAAGAGCGCGGGCGGCGCGCGGGTGCGTGGTCGCGGAGGAACCGCACAAACGACGAAAGCGTGGTCGGGAGCTACCCAACCACGCTTTGCGCTTTTTGCCTGATGGCTGGATTCAGCCGGCGACGGCGGCCTTGGCGGCCTTCTTCGCGGGCTTCTTCTCGGCCTTGGCGCCGGCAGCAGGCTTCGCCTTCTTGACCGGCTTGTGCGCCTCGCCCGCCTCGACCACGAACTCGACGAGGGCCATCGGGGCGTTGTCGCCGCGACGGTGGCCGAGCTTGATGATGCGGGTGTAGCCGCCGGGGCGGCCCTTGAAGCGGCGAGCCAGGTCGACGAACACCTTTTCGACGAGGTCGATCTTTACGTCCTCACCGGCCTGCTGCACCACCGCGAAGCGGCGGAGGAAGCGACCCATGTGAGCCTGAGCCGCGTGACGCTTGGCCTTGTCGGCCGGGCTCAGCTTGTCTTGGGGAGTGAAGGCGACGTCGCCCAGGCGGACGGCGTGAGTGATGAGCCGCTCAGCCACGCGCTTCAGCTCTTTGGCCTTGGCGTCCGTGGTCTCGATGCGCTCGTGCGCCACCAGGTTAGCGGTGAGCGCGCGAAACATCGCCTTGCGGTGGCTGGTGTTGCGGCTGAACTGCCGCCCGGCGTTACGGTGCCTCATTGTGTCCTCGGTTCCTCAGTCTAGAATCTGCTGTGTTTCGGGGAGGGGACCCCGAAACCGGGGGTGGGGCCCCGATGAACTACTTCATCGGGGCGGGGGCTGCGCCCCCGGAGACAGGAAAGGCGAAGGGCGATTAGCCCTGAGCCTGTTGCGCCTTCCAGCGCTCCAGCATCCCGGGCCAGTTGTCGAACTTCATGCCGAGACCCAAGCCCATCGTGGACAAGATCTCTTTGATTTCTTTGAGGGACTTGCGACCAAAGTTCTTGGTCTTGAGCATGTCCTGCTCGGTCTTCTGAACCAGCTCGCCGATCAGCGTGATGTTGGCGTTCTGCAAGCAGTTCGCGCTACGCACGGACAGCTCGAGCTCGTCCACCGAGCGGAACAGGTTCTCGTTCAACGGCTCTTCGTCGCCGCCGGTCGAGTGGTAGCTCGTCTCTTCGCTCTCTTCGAAGTTGATCCAGATGGAGAGCTGCTCCTTGAGGATCTTCGCCGCGAAAGCGACCGCGTCCACCGGACGCACCGCGCCGTTGGTCCACACCTCGAGCACGAGCTTGTCGTAGTCCGTCTGCTGGCCGACGCGCGCGTTCTGCACGGTGTAGTTCACCTTGCGGATCGGCGAGAACAGCGAGTCAATCGGGATGGTGCCGATCGACATCGTCGGGCTCTTGTTGCGCTCGGCCGCGACGTACCCACGGCCTACGTTGACCGTGAGCTCCATCGAAAGCGGGCCCTTCTTGTCGAGGGTCGCGATCTGGTGAGTCGGGTTGAGCACGGTCAGGCCGTCCACCACCTTGATGTCACCGGCGAGAACGGGGCCGGGGCCCTCTTTCTCCAGACGCACGGTGTAGGTCTTGGGCGACTCCGCCTTGAACACCACCTCTTTGAGGTTGAGGATGATGTCCGTCACGTCCTCGACGACGTCCGGAATCGTGGTGAACTCGTGGAGCGCACCCTCGGTCTTCACGGCCGTGATCGCGGCACCCTGAAGCGAAGCGAGGAGCACGCGGCGGAGCGAGTTGCCGATCGTGATGCCGAAGCCGCGCTCGAGCGGCTCGCACGTGAACTTTCCGTAGACCTCGTTGTTCGACTCGGGGTCGAGCGTGATCGCCTTCGGGCGGATCAGGTCGCGCCAGTTACGGCTCATCATTTGCGTTACCATTCGATGCTCTCCTTCTTCGTTTCAGGGTTCGCGCGGCCGTCCCGGCGCGATGGTGGAAACCGCTCCTCCCATCGCACCCGCAGCCTGCCCGCGTCGCAGCTGATCTTATCAGCGGCTGTAATACTCGACGACGTACTGCTCGCGAACGGACGGCTCGTTGAGCTCGTCACGAACCGGCATGCTCTTGAACGTGCCGCTGAACGTCTCTTTGTCGACTTCCAGCCAGCTCGCTTGCTGACGGTTGCCAGCAGCAGCCAGAGCCGCAGCGATGAACGGAATCTTCTTCGCCGCTTCTTCGATCTCGATCTTGTCGTTGGGGCTGACGACGTAGCTCGGGATGTTGACGTACTTGCCGTTCACCTTCACGTGCATGTGACGCACGAGCTGGCGGGCTTGAGCGCGGCTGGACGCGAAGCCCATGCGCAGAACCACGTTGTCCAGGCGACGCTCGATGAGACCGAGCATTTCTTCACCGGTGCGGCCCTTGAGGTGGGTCGCTTGCACGTAGTAGCCCGAGAACTGCTTCTCGAGCAGGCCGTAGATGCGGCGCATCTTCTGCTTCTCGCGGAGGCGGAGGCCGTACTCGCTGAGCTTGATGCGCGCCTGGCCGTGCTGACCGGGCGGGTACGGACGGCGGCTGACGGCGCACTTCTCCGTGAAGCAACGCTCGCCCTTGAGGTAAAGCTTGCCGCCTTCGCGACGGCAGAGCTTGCAAACTGCACCAATATACCGAGCCATCTGTATCTTCCTCTAACTAAACGCGACGGCGCTTGGGAGGCCGGCAACCGTTGTGGGGGATCGGCGTGACGTCGCGGATCAGCGTGACCTTGAAGCCGGCCTGCTGTAGCGCGCGCAGCGCGGACTCGCGACCAGCACCCGGGCCTTTGACGAACACCGCGACCGAGCGGAGCCCGTGCTCCTGCGCGCGACGCGAGGCTTCCTCCGCCGCGAGCTGCGCCGCGAACGGCGTGCTCTTGCGCGAGCCCTTGAAGCCGCGCGAACCCGCGCTGGCCCAAGAGATGACCGCACCGTTTACGTCGGTGATGGTCACGATGGTGTTGTTGAACGTCGACTGGATGTGGACGATGCCCGTGTAGATGTTCTTCTTGACGACCTTCTTGGCGGGGCGGCCCTTGGTCGTGGCGGTAGATGCTGTAGCCATTTAGCTGGGTGCTCCGCTCAGGCCCGACGCCCGAGGTTCTTGCGCGGACCCTTGCGAGTACGGGCATTCGTGCGGGTACGCTGACCGCGCACCGGAAGGGACTTGCGGTGACGGAGGCCGCGGTAGCAGCCGAGATCCATCAAGCGCTTGATGCTCTGCTGCACCTCGCGGCGCGCGTCGCCTTCGACCTTGATCGAAGACTCGATGGCCTCGCGGATGGCCTTGACGTCGGCCTCGGACAGCTCGTCTACCTTGCGCGACTCAGGGATGTTCGCGTTCCTGCAGATCGTCTTCGCAGTCGAGGGGCCAATTCCGTAGATGTACGGGAGGGCGTAAGCAATCGCCTTACGGCGGGGAAGGTCAACACCAGCAATACGAGCCATCGTTCAGTCCTCTTAGCCTTGGCGCTGCTTGTGACGGGGGTTGTCGCAGATGATGCGCAGCACACCTCGGCGCTTCACGATCTTGCACTTTTCACAGATTTTCTTGACGCTGGGACGGACCTTCATATGACTGCCTCAAATCTTTTCGGTGATTTGACCGCGGTTGGGATCGAGCTCGGAAAGTTTGACGCTGACTCGGGCGCCGCTGATCAGTCTGACGACTGCGTGGCGGAGGGCGGGAGCGATTCCCGCGCGAACCCTGCGACCATCGTCCAGGCGGACCGAGAACATGGCGCTCGGTAGAACCTCTTCGATGATGCCAGCTTCAGTTCTTTCGTTCGTTTCGATCCTCCGTTCTATTCTTCCGGCTCAGCCGGCAATCTGGGAAAGCATTCGGGCAGTGACCTCTTTGGGAGATCCGACCCCATCAACCCGGCGCAGAACGCCGAGCTTTTCGTAGTGCGGGAGAAGAGCCGCCGTCTGAGCGTCGTACGCGTCGAGGCGGGTCTTCACTTTTTCCTCGTGATCGTCGGCCCGATGTTCGAGCTCGGCGTCCGGGGGCGGCGGACTGTACTTGAGGTGGTAGATTTGTCCAGTCCGTTTATCCGTGCGCCGCAAGGTTGCTCGTTCCATGAGCAATTCCCGCGGGACGTCGATCTGAACGATGAAATCCAGCCCTACGCCTAAACGTTTGAGCAGCGCGTCCAGTGCGTCCGCCTGGGCGACCGTGCGCGGGAATCCGTCCAGAATGAAACCCTTCTGGGCGTCGGACTCCTTGAGCCGCTCCTCTACCAAGCCGATGACCACTGAATCCGGCACGAGCTTGCCGCTGTTCATGTAGGTCGCCGCCTCTTTGCCGAGGGGCGTACCGTCCTTGAGCGCGGCGCGGAGCATGTCCCCGGTCGAGATCTTCGGCACGCCGAGCTGCTCGGTCAGGACCGCAGCTTGCGTGCCCTTACCGCTCGCCGGCGCGCCCAAGAGAATCAGCCTCACGCCGGCCTCCGGCCAGAGAGACGCGTCATGCGTGGGCCGGTCAGACCCTCGTAGCTACGCGTGATGAGGTGAGCCTCGATCTGGTTGACCGTCTCGAGGGCCACACCCACGACGATGATCAAGCTGGTGCCACCGAACTGGAAGGGGATCCGGAACGACTGGGCGACGAGCGCGGGGACGGTGCAGATGACCGCGATGTAGAGCGCGCCGCCGGTCGTGAGACGGGTCAGGACGCGATCGATGTACTCGGCAGTCTGGCGGCCCGGGCGGATGCCGGGGATGTTCGCCTGCTGCTTCTTGAGGTTGTCCGCCACGTCCACCGGTTGAAAGGTGACGGCGGTGTAGAAGAAGGCGAAGAAGATGATGAGGGCCGCGAACAGCGAGTGGAACAGCCAGTCGCCGCGGTTCAGCAGCGAGCTGAAGGCCTGCATGCCCGGGATGTTCATGTTGGCGAGCGTCGCCGGGAACATCAGCAAGCTGGAGGCGAAGATCGGCGGGATCATGCTCGCCATGTTCACCTTCAGCGGCAAGTGCGCGTTCTGCCCGCCGTACACGCGGCGACCGACTTGGCGGCGCGAGTACTGAATCGGGATGCGGCGCTGCGCGCGCTCGAAGAACACCACGATGGCGATGCTGGCCAGCAAGACGCCGAGCAAAACCGCGATCGTCAGCGGCTGAATGTCACCGCCGGTGCCTTGCCAGTAGCTCATGACGCCGGCAGGGATACCGCTCACGATGCTGGCGAAAATGATCATCGACGTGCCGTTGCCGATGCCGCGCTCCGTCGCCTGCTCGCCGAGCCACATCAACAGCGACGAGCCGGTCGTCAGGGTGATGACGGTGAGCAGACGAAAGCCCCAGCCGGGGTTCGTCACGACGTCACCATGGCCGACGACGCTACCGCTGTCCCCGCCGTTCATACCCTCGAGAGTGAGAGCCAAGCCGAACGACTGGAAGATCGCCAAGCCGACCGCGCCGTAGCGAGTCCACTGCTCGAGCCTGCGGCGTCCTGCCTCGCCCTCTTTCTTGAGCTCCTCGACCTGCTTACTCACCAGCCCCATGAGCTGCATGATGATGCTGGCCGAGATGTAGGGCATGATGCCGAGCGCGAAGATCGAAAGGTTCGCGAGCGCGCCGCCGGAGAACAGGTTGACGAGCCCGAGCAAACCGCCCTGGCCCTTCACTGCCTGATGCATCACGACGCGATCCACCCCGGGGGTCGTGACGAACACGCCCACGCGGTAGATTGCGACGACGATCAACGTGAAGATGATCCGCCGTCGCAGCTCCGGTACCTTACCGATGTTCGAAAAGCCGGCGAGCGCTGCCATGGTCGGTCAGCTTAGCTCGCGGACTCGGTCTTCGCAGCGACGGTCGACTCGAGAACGACGGCCTTACCGCCGGCCTTCTCGATCTTCTCGCTGGCCGACGCGCTGAAGGCGTGGGCCTCGATGGTGAGCTTCTTGGTGAGCTCGCCATCGCCGAGAATCTTGATCTTCACGTCGCGACCCTGAACCAGACGAGCCGCACGGAGCGTCTCCTCGTTCACGGTCGTGCCGGCCTCGAAGCGCTCCAGGTCAGCCAAGTTCAGGGCGACCGTAACGACCGGGAACGGCACGTTGAAGCCGCGCTTCGGCAGGCGACGCTGAATCGGCGTCTGACCGCCTTGGAAGTGCAACTTACCGAAGTTGCCGCCGTGACGAGCCTTCTGGCCCTTCATGCCCTTGCCGCAGGTCTTGCCGAGGCCGGAGCCGACACCGCGGCCGAGCCGCTTGCTGGTCTTGACCGCGCCGGCGGGCGGCGTGAGGCGTGCGAGAACGTTGCTCATGACTTCTTCTCCTCCACCTTAACTAGGTGGAGCACCTTCTTGATCATGCCGCGGAAGGACGGGGTGTTCTCCACGGTCACGCTCGAGCCCGGGCCGCGCAGGCCGAGGCCCTTGATCACGGCGCGCGTCGTGTGCGGCCGTGCGATCACGCTGACAGTCTGGGTAACGAGCAGCTTGCTCATGTGCTGGCTCCGCCAAGGACCTTGTTGGAAACGATGGAGGAGGCCTCACCCGCGTGGCTGGCCATGGCCGCCACCGGGTAGTCCGCCGCGATCTCTTCCGTCTGCTTCTCGCGGGCAGCGGCGACGCGCTCGGGAGCGCGCAGCATCTGCAAGGCCGCGATCGTCGCGTTGACGACGTTGTGCTTGTTGGTGGTGCCGAGGCACTTGCTCAAGATGTCGTGGATGCCCGCGGACTCGACGACGGCGCGCACGGCGCCGCCGGCGATGACGCCCGTACCGGGCGCGGCCGGACGGAGCAGCACGCGGCCGGCACCGAAGTGGCCGATCACGTCGTGCGGAACCGTGGAGCCGATCATCGGCACCTTGAACATGTTCTTGCGAGCCTGGTCGTTGCCCTTGCGAATCGCCTCGGGCACTTCGTTGGCCTTACCGAGGCCGACGCCTACGTGACCGGACTCGTCGCCCACTACCACCAGCGCGCTGAAGCTGAAGCGGCGACCGCCCTTCACGACCTTCGCCACGCGGTTGATGTGAATGACGCGCTCTTTGAGCTTTTCTTCGTCGATATTGTCGATCGCCATGCTTACGTCCTCAGAACTTGAGACCGGCTTCGCGAGCCGCTTCGGCGAGGGCCTTGATGCGCCCGTGGTACAGGTAACCGTTGCGGTCGAACACGACCTGCTCGATCTTCTTCTCGAGGCAGATCTTGGCGATCAACGCGCCGACCTTCTTGGCGCTGTCGGTCTTGTTGTCCTCGCCCAGCGTGTTCTTCAAGTCGCCCGACAGCGTGGAAGCTGCGGCGAGCGTCTTGCCGTCGTCGTCGACCACGACCTGCGCGTAGATGTGGCGCCCGGTGCGGAACACGCTGAGGCGCGGACGCTCCGTGGTGCCACTGATCTTGCTGCGAATGCGGAGCTTGCGGCGCTCCCGACCCGTGAGCTTGGCCATGGTTACTTACCCTTGCCCTTGGCGGCCTTGCCGGCCTTGCGACGGATGTTCTCGCCGCGATAACGAATGCCCTTGCCACCGTAGGGCTCTGGCGGGCGCAGGTCGCGGATGGAGGCCGCGAGCTGGCCGAGCAGCGCCTTGTCGGCAGACGTGAGCACGAGCTGCGTGCCCTTGGAGTCCGGCGGGACGACCGCCGTGATGGAGGCGGGCACTTCCACGTTCGTGGGGTGCGAGAAGCCGAGGGCGAGCGTGATGACCTTGCCCTTGACCTCGGCGCGATAGCCGGTGCCGACGAGCTCGAGCACGCGCTCGTAACCCTCGGCCGAGCCCTTCACCGCGCTGGCGAAGAGCGCGCGAGCGAGGCCCTGGAGGCGAGCGCCGTCGCGGCCCGGAGCCGAGCTCGTGAAGCTGATGGCGTCGCCATCCTTCTTCGCGATCACTTGGGCCGGGATGGGGACGGACATTTTGCCCTTGGGGCCCTGCACGTCCACCTTTACGTCCGACAAGTTGACGGTAACACCCTTGGGGATGTTGACCGGGCGCTTGCCGACTCGAGAGAGACGAACTTCTTCGGTTGCAGTAGCCATCACCACACCTCACACAGGAGCTCGCCGCCCACCTTCTGGCGACGCGCTTCTTTGTCGGTCATCAGCCCGTGCGAGGTGCTCAGGATCGAGATCCCGAGACCGGACAGCACGCGCGGAATTTGGTCGTGACCCACGTACACGCGGCGACCGGGACGCGACACGCGACGAATGCCTTGGAAGGCGCTCGTGCGCTCGTTCGAGCCGGTGACGGCGTACTTGAGGACGATGGTCAGAGTTTGGTGCTTCTTGGGGCCCCACTCTTCTTGACGCACGTCGGCGACATAGCCCTCTTGCTTGAGGAGCTCGGCGACGCTCTTCTTGAGCTTGCTCGCCGGAAGGCGGGTCAGCTCGTGGCGTGCCATGGCGGCGTTACGAATACGCCCCAGCAGATCGGCAATCGGATCGGTCATCATGGGATCACCAGCTCGACTTGGTAACGCCCGGGATCTCGCCCTTGAGCGAGAGGAGGCGGAAGCACAGACGGCACAGCCCGAAGTCGCGGTACACGGCGCGCGAACGGCCGCAAACCTTGCAGCGGTTCACGAGACGGGTCGAGAACTTCGGCGGACGGTTGACTTTGGCCCACTGGGAAGCGCGTGCCATCGTTAGGTGCTCCTGAAAGGCATGCCGAGGTTTGCGAGAAGCTCCTTGGCTTCCTCGTCCGAATCGGCGGTTGTGACGAAAGTGATGTTCATGCCCTTGATCTTCTCGACCTTGTCGAAGTCGATCTCCGGGAAGACGATTTGCTCTTTGAGACCGAGCGTGTAGTTGCCCGAGCCGTCGAAGGCCTTGGGGCTGGTGCCGCGGAAGTCGCGGACGCGCGGGAGGGAGAGCGTGACCAGGCGGTCCATGAACTCCCACATACGCTCGCGGCGCAGGGTGACCTTGGCGCCGATGGGCATACCCTCACGCAGCTTGAAGGTCGCGATGCTCTTCTTGGCCTTCGTGACGACCGGCTTTTGACCGGTGATCTGCGTGAGCTCCGAAACGGCGGCGTCCACCATCTTCGGGTTACCCACGGCCTCGCCGAGGCCCATGTTGAGCACGATGCTCTTGAGGCGCGGCACCTGCATCACGTTCGTGTAGTTGAAGCGCTTCATCAGCGCCGGCACTACCTCGCTCTTGTACTTGCCGTGGAGACGCGGACTGACGTTCTCGGACATGCTCAGCTCTCCTTCGCGACGGTGAGAGCCGTGCCGCTCTTCGCGGTGCGGGTCTTCTTGTCGCCTTCGACCTTCGCCTTGACGCGGGTCGGCTTGCCGGATTCGGGATCCACCGGCATGACGTTGGACGCCGGGAAGGCAGCCTCGACCTGCAAGATGCCGCCGCCGCGCTGCGGGGTGGCCTTGAGGTGGCGCTTCACGGTGTTGACACCTTCGACGACGACGAGGTCACGGTCCTTGATCAGCTTGCTGACCTTGCCGCGCTTGCCCTTGTCGTTGCCGCGAATGACGATCACTTCCGTGCCGACCAAGAGGCGGTTCATCACAGCACCTCCGGAGCGAGCGAGATGATCTTCATGAACTTCTTGGAGCGGAGCTCGCGAGCCACCGGCCCAAAGATACGGGTGCCGACCGGCTCGGACTGAGCGTTGATCAAGACCGCGCTGTTGTCGTCGAACTTGATGTAGCTGCCGTCGGCGCGGCGGCACTCGCGGGCGGTGCGGACGACGACGGCCTTGGCCGTGTCACCCTTCTTCACCTTGGAGCCCGGGAGCGCTTCCTTGATGCTGACGACGATGATGTCGCCCACGTGGGCGTAACGGCGACGCGAGCCGCCGAGCACCTTGATGCACTGCACGCGCTTGGCGCCGCTGTTGTCGGCTACGTCCAGAAAAGACTGCGTTTGGATCATGGCTCAGCCGAGCTCCGACGCGGGACGCGTGATGAGGCGGGTGACGATGAAGCGCTTCTCCGCGGAGAGCGGGCGGTGCTCCTGGATCTCCACGCGGTCGCCGACCTTGTACTGGTTGGTCTCGTCGTGGGCCTTGTACTTCTTACGTACGCGGACGTACTTCTTGTACATGGTGTCGCGCTTGAAGCGCACGACCTCGACCACCACCGTCTTGTTCATCTTGTCGCTGGAGACGCGACCGATGAGCTTGCGGCGGTAGACCGGGGAACCCTTGTTGGCTTCGGTCTCGCTCACGACTTCGCTCCTTTGGCGGCACGCTCGCTGAGCAGGAGCTCGATGCGCGCAATGTCCTTGCGGGTCTTGTTGATGAGGCTCGTGTCGTCGAGCTGACCCGTGAAGTTCTTCATCTTGTGGGAGAACAGGTCCTTGGAGATGCTCTCCTTCAGGGCCGTCAGGTCCTCGGTCGACCGCTCACGCAGGTCCTTGGCTTTCATCACAGTGCACTCCGAACCAGGAACTTGGTGTCGAGCGGCAGCTTGCTGGCCGCGAGCTTGAAGGCCTGACGCGCATCCGCTTCCGGAACGCCGGCGATCTCGAACAGGACCTTGCCGGGCTTGACCACGGCAACCCAACCCTCGACGCCGCCTTTGCCGGAGCCCATGCGGACTTCGAGCGGCTTCTTGGTGATGGGCTTGTCCGGGAACACGCGGATCCAGAGCTTGCCGGCGCGCTTCACGTGGCGCTGAATTGCCATACGGCCGGCCTCGATTTGACGCGAGGTGACCAGGCAGTGGTCGACGGCCTGAAGGGCGAAGTCGCCGAAGGACACGTCGGAGCCGCGCCAGGCGACGCCGCGGTTCTTGCCCTTCTGCGTTTTACGGAACTTGGTGCGTTTCGGTTGAAGCATGACGCATCACTCCGGGATGCGGCGGGCCTTGCGCTGCAAGACCTCACCCTTGAAGATCCAGACCTTGACGCCGATGGTGCCGTAGGTCGTGCGGGCTTCGGCCAGGCCGAAGTCCACGTCGGCGCGGAGGGTGTGCAGGGGCACACGACCTTCGCGGTAGGTTTCCACGCGGCCCATTTCGGCGCCGCCGAGGCGGCCGGCGCAGCGAACGCGCACGCCCTTGGCTCCGAACTTCATCGCCGTCTGCAGGGCCTTCTTCATGGCGCGGCGGAAGGCGATGCGACGCTCGAGCTGAGTAGCGATGTTCTCGGCGACGAGCTGCGCGTTGGTCTCGGCCTTGCGCACCTCTTGAACGTCGATGAACACCTCGTTGTCCGTGAAGGACTGCACGCCGGCGAACTTCGTTTCGCCCTTGGCGGCGGTACCGAGGTTACCGACCTTGAGGATCTCGATGCCCTTGCCGCCCTTGCCGATCACCATACCCGGCCGCGCCGTGTACACGATGATCTTCGCCTTGTTGGCAGCGCGCTCCACTTCTACGGACGCGACGTTCGCGTTGTAGAGGTACTCCTTGACGGCCCGCTTGATGCGGATGTCTTGGTGCAGCCAGTTTTGGTACTGCTTGTCCTCGTACCACTTGCTGGTCCAGGTCTTGATGACACCTAGACGAAAGCCATAAGGATGAGTTTTTTGTCCCATGGGTTACTTCTTGGCTGCAGCTGTCCGCGCGCTTAGCGCTGGTCCAGCTCGATGTTGATGTGCGTCACGCCCTTCTGGATTTGGGTCGCGCGACCTTGAGCGCGCGGCCGCCAGCGGCGGAGGTGAGAGTTCGGACCCTTGTCGGCCGACGCGCGGCTCACGTAGAGCGTATCGACGTCGATGCTGGGGTTCTTTTGCTTCGCGTTCGCCACTGCGCTCGCGATGAGCTTCTTCACGAAAGGCGCTCCGGCCTTGAAGGTGAAGTCGAGGAGTTGCAGAGCCTCGCTTGCGTCCCGTCCCCGAATCAGATTCACGATCATGCGCGCTTTGCGCGGACTGATTCTCTGATAATTGGCTTTGGCGTTGCTAATCATGACGACAGTTTCTCCGTGAGACTTGTCGACCCTCGGAACGACGGCTATCGGCGTTCCGACATCCGCCACCGGGGGCCGCGGCCAGTAGGTCCTTTCGGACCCGCCGCGCGCCGCCCGCTGGGCGGCTGGCGAAGCCCACCGTGAGTGGGCCAGCAAAGGGGAGGCGCTACGTAGCAAAGCACTCGCCGCTAGGCAAGCGATCGTCGTCTCTTTGGCACGGATTTCTCCATGAACCCTGGTCGGACTATCAGTGCGCAGGCCTTTTTGGACCCCCGCGGGCCCGCTCAGCGCTAGTGGTCGCCCAGTTTCTCTACTTTACATCCTGCCGAGCGCAGCCGAGCGCAATCGCGACCGAGCCTTCGTCCAGGCTTTGGAACGTCGTGCAGACCGACGGGCAGACGACGATACGGGTCGGCGTCCCTTCCTCGGGCTGGATGTCGAAGTACCAACCGTTCGGCTCCGCGGCGCAGCCGGCAGCCTCCTTCACGTAGAGGAGCTGCCTCTTTCCGTCCGGGCTCGTCAGCTCGACGTTGACCTGCCCGTAGTCGACCGGCTTTCCGGCTTTGCCTTCGGGGACTTTGAGCTCACAAGAGAGGCCTTGGCCGCGGATCGTATCGAGGGCGGCCCGAAACTTGGTCTGCACGTCCCCCTGGGTGTCGATGATGAGCGCCTGGCCGGTGCCGCCGGACTCAGCGATGCGGTCCAGCACCGTTGCCGCGCCTGTCGCGGCGTCTTCCGGACCGAGCACGCCGACGACGAACGTGGAGATGGGCGGCGCGCCGGTACGCCCCTGCCCTGCAATGTCGTACACACGCTGGAGGTCGGCCGGCTCGGTCCTGCCGCAAGCTCCCGCGGCGGTCCGAAGCGTCGGCTGGCCATCGGTCGCCAGGACCGTGATGACGCGGTGGTCCGGGTGACTCTGAGCCCACGACTGGGCGTGGAGGATGGCGCCTTCCAGGGCCGGCCCGGTGGGAGTGAGGTTCGCGGGGTCTGGAGCGGAAGCTTGTAAGGACGCGACGAGCGCGGCCCCCGCCCCCGGTAGCGAGGCGATTTCCGCTGCCGGCGCCGCGTACGAGGCCGGGCGGCAGTCCGCGGTGAGGGTGCACTGGCTGGGCGGCGCGGCGACGCAGTCCCCGAGCTCTTCGCCGTTGTCGCCCGTCCCGCAGCCCACGCCGACAGTGGGGCATACGTAGCCAGCGTCGCCTTCGCAAACCCCAAAGCTCACGCAGGAGCCCGCGTCCGCGAAGACCCCGCAGTCCTCGTCGCTCTCGCAGGCGCGCAGATCGTTCGTGTTCCAGCAGACTCGGAGCAAGCAGGATTCGAAGCCGGCACACTGAGCGTTGCTCGTGCAGCTGGCGGGAGCCTCCGGGTGGCGGAGCGGGAACACCTGTAAACCCACCCCCATGCCGGCCGAGGCGGGGTCGCTCACGAAGTCCGCAAGCGCGGAGCTCACCGCCTGCCACTTGCTGATGTCCGCGTCTCCCTCCGTCGGGGTGAGCATCGAGCCGGACACATCCAACATGACGTACATGTCGAGCGGGAAGCGCTGCGCCTCCACCAAATCCGCCGCGCAGTCCTGCCCGCGACCCGAGCCGCCAGCGGCAGCGCTGCCGCCAGTGACGTTGCCGAGATCGGGTCCACTCCCCTTCCCGCCGCTCGCGCTGGCGCCCGCGTTTGCGCCGGAGGTGGGACCGACTCGCGAGTCCCCGCCGTTGCCGCAAGCCGCCGCCAAGAAGAGAGAGCCAGCTGCGCCCAAGATCGACCCAACGCCGCGCCACAGCATGCATCCATGACAGCACGCTTTGAGCGAGCGGAAAAGCCGCGCGATCCCGGACTCAGCGGCGCGGGTCGCGCTCCGTCAGCCCTTGAGCGCTTGCAGCAACTCGGCGGCGTGGCCCTTGGGCGTCACTAGCGGAAACGTTTGCTTGATTCGACCGTCCGCTCCCACCACGAAGCTCACGCGAGTGACGCGGCCGTTCTTCATTGGTACGCCGAACGCCTTCGCCAAGGCGCCGCTCTCGTCAGAAGCCAAACCGAACGGCAGCGCGTGCTTCTCCGCGAAAGCCCGATGCGACTCCACCGCGTCGGTGGAAACGCCGATCACGGTGGCGCCCGTCCCCTTCAGCTGGTCGTGCAGGTCCCGAATCTCTTGCGCCTCCACCGTGCAGCCCGGCGTGTCGTCCTTGGGATAGAAATAAACGACGACGGGTTTGCCGCGCAGATTGGCCAACTGAACTTTTTCGCCATTGGTGAGCAAGAAAGTGACGTCTGGCGCCACTGCGCCGGGCGGAAGTGGTGCTGAGGGGACAACCTTAGGACTCGCGCTGTCCGACGCGGGCGTGGATGACTCCTTCGAGCAGCCCAGACCTCCGACGCTCAACGCCAGGACCGAGCAAAGGAGCGCTGTTGACGGCTTGTTCATCGGTCGCTCTTAGAGCTGCGCCGCGCCCCTGCCAACGACGAAAGAAGCCGAGGCTGCCGTTGACTGGCGACGGCAGGAGATCCGCCCGCGGGTGATGGTCACTGCGTGACAGTTCCGAGCTCAGTGGTCGCGCTGCACGCGGTTGGTGGTCGAGAGCCGCGCGCGCGTGACATCTCGATGTCGTGTGAACCTGATTGCAGCGTCGCCGCATCACCCGGCACTGCACTCCAATCATGGAGGTTGCGACCTCTTGCTCGGTCATGATATCTGCGTGAACGCGAGGCGTGTGGGTCTCCAACGGGCATGGGCGTGGTCATGATGCATATGCAAACGAGGGTGTGGTTCGCGAGCTGGTGCGTATCAGCTCTTCTAGTGGGATGTAGCAAGCAGGGCGCGCACGCGAACGGCCCCGCACCTGAATCGGTCGCTGTACAGGCCGCTGAGGTGGAAGTCGGCGTGCATCGCGGGAGCTTGCGTTTCTCGACGAGCGTGGAGAGCTTTCGGCTGACGAAGCTCCCCATTCAAGTCCGGGACTACGTGGCCTGCGTCTCCTCGGGTGCCTGCGTGCTCGAGGCGGACGCCGAATGCCCTGAAAATCAGGCGGATCCGGAGTCCACCGAGGTTGCTTCCTGTGTGTCACCCGAACAGGCGAGCGCGTACTGCTCTTGGGTCGGCGGAAGGCTCCCCACCCTGTCTGAGTGGATGCTGGCCGCGCGCGGTCCGTCCGTACAGCGCTTTCCTTGGGGCCGGGAACGCCCAAGCTGCAAACAGCATTGGTCCGGCGTCTGCGAGAAGCAGCTGAACGCTTGTGCGGAAGCACCCGGCTCGGATGAGTGCGTGCCGAAGCTGTCTCTCCTCGCCGGCAAGCATTCCAAGGGCGCCTCTTCCTACGGAGTCGAGGACGTCCTGCTACCCATCGAAGGCGAGCTCGTCACGGGCGACGCATCGGGAGGCATGTACGGGTGCCCGGACAATAGCAAAACTTGTTTGATTTCGAGCGCCCTCGGGGCGCCTGGCAGCATCGACTTCGTTTCGGCGCCCATGCGTGCCTCGGGCGAAGGCGCGAAGGCTCAGAGGAACTACGGCTTTCGTTGCGCGTGGAGCGGAGAATGATGAAACACTTCAAGCTTGGTCTCAGCTCGCTCGCACTATTCGCACTGGCCTGCAGCGCCGGCGACCAGGCGAGCACTGAACGCTTAGGGGCGCAGGAGCAGGCGCTGCTGAATGGGGACGCAGTACACATCCCTGTCCCCTGCAAGCTGGACTCTGCGACGAACAAGTACAAGAACGCTTGGGACGGCAACCGCGCGCAGCTGATCGCGGCAGACATCCTGGAAAGCTGCCGAAACTTCGGCCTCTCCCACTCCAGCTTCCCGCCCTACCTCTCGGGCGTGCAGAAGTTGATGACCGCCACCATCAACGCCATCGCCGGTGGACCGCCGCAATTCGCGTCAGACTATATTTGGACGGACTTCAGGCGCGAGTTCAGCTGTGATCTGGAAAGCGGACTTAAGCGCCCTCACACTATTAGTTATACGTACTCCGGCGCTCTAGGAAAGTACTCCTCTCTCGCGGGTAATCCCATTCTGGGTGCGGCTTATGAGCTTGGCTTCAACGCTTGTCTCGCGCAGTCTACCCACCGTTTCCTGCAAAGCGGTACAGGTCTGTTGCTCTCGCAGGATGAGCAGATGGAGCTCGCGAACATGGAGCGGCTACACGCGCAGACCGCGGTGCAGCTCTACACCTCGATGGCGGCGATCGGCGCGAACAACGAGGTCGGCGCCGCAACGCCGGCAAATGAGGTCGGCTCGCGAGGCCGAATCTTGCAAAAGTTCTTGCGCTTCGATGACACGACGAGCGCTCAAGCGACGAGCGCTCAGAAGGAGGCCCTCAAGCAACTGAACCAAGACATGGTGGGCTCGGTCGAGCTCCTCATGGAGTCCAGCAAGAACTTGACCTCCCTGATGGGTCGCAGCCGTAGCGCTCGCGACTCCGTGCCGGGTGGAAGCGATCCGGATACCTACGGGTGGAAGACCCGCGCCGATGAGACGTGGGGACAGGGGTCGTGGACGCACCGAATCCTCGCACTGAACATGGGCGGCGACCCGTTCGGTATCGTCCCCGGGGGCCAGCCTACTTCCTGGTGGTTCGGTTCGCAGCGTGCTTCTTGGTTTCTCCCTTACGTCAAAACAGATAGCTCGGCGCCCCAAGTCGCAACGACGCTTCAGCTCGTCCGCCAATTCCGGGCCGCCAAATTCAAGACCGCAGCATACGGCCTCAACGGCACCTGCCGACAGGTGGACGTTCCCGCGACTGCGACCGAATGGAAGGCCACGCTCAACACCGCCTTGAATGCGCGCGCTTGTCGCAGCGAGGCCGCCATTTGTTCTGGCTACGTGGCGAAGGACCTGCTGTTCAACAACTACCGCATCACGGACGCCCACGTCCGTACCGCGGTGCAGTTGATGGCGGACCTGCTCCCGCAAATTAACGTCCCCGCCGCCGGCTCCACCGGTCTGGAAAGACTTCGGGGCTGCTCGACTCGGCCGGCGATGGGCTTTAGCGGAACGCTGTCCATCGACTCGAGCAACGTCGTCACGCTTTCTGACTGGGACTTCCGCGCCCGTGGCCTGGGCGACATCGTCGGGCGCGCCGCATTCGACGTGGTCGGCGGCCAAAACAGCCTCCGGATCCCGCTCCCCGACCAAGCACGTTTTGCCCCGCCGGCGACCGGAACCCTTTGGAACAACCTGGACACCGAAGCCCAAGCCAACGGCTTGGCTTCTCCGCAGGTCGGCACGCCGCCCTTTTGGGACGTACGCCCCCATCGGGACACCTTGGCGATATTGCCCACCCTGGTAGCGGCCCGTCACGTATTCGCAGAGGTGGTCGCCAAAAAGCCGATCTCGGCTGGTCGCCTCATGCCGGCAGGTGCCGCGGTCGTGCGCGCGCTAGACGCCGCGATCGGGCCGAGCCTCTACATGGTTCCGGACGCTTACAAGACCGTGGCCAGCTCGAGCCAGGTCACCCTCACCTCCATCGGGGAAGAGGTGCGCCTAACCGGCACCCCCGGTGACCCATTTTGGGCGAACGGCAGCAACCAGGTCTACCTCGTACGCATTCCGGAAGCCGCTCCGTGGCTTGGAGATATGGTCACATCTCCAGAGAGTCGTATTCACGGCGTTGGGCTGGGTCAGCTCGTCGCGACGGCCGTGGAGTCAGGGGACTTTGCTGCCCTGACCTTCGACTCGGCGCTCAGTGACCTCGGCATGCCTACGTGGACGGGCTACATGCCTGCGTACACGGGGCAGTACTACACCAGCTACACGATCGCGGCCGTTCGCTTCGCGGATGGCCAGATCTATCCCGCCAGCATCCGGGCCCGGGACGACGCGACACTCCGAAGCTCGGTTCGCCTGCTTTCTACGAACGTGACCACGTGGGCGGTCAACCCGTTCCACGGCACCTACTTGCCGCTAGGTGGAGCGCTTGGCCGAGCCGTTCAAGAGCAGCTCACGCCGAAAGACTCCAACCCGAGCGAGCCCGCCTACGACGGCTTTGGGCTCCGAACAGACTGGGTCCCCCCTTTCAGCAGCGGGGACATGGGTGGGGACGTGCTGACCAGCAGCGCTGACCACTACATGTCTTCGGCCAAGGCTGCCGGTCAGGAGGCGACGGCCGCGGTCCAGCGGGCCTTCGAGGCGCTTCAAGACGAAGAGGACTACCAGCATCAGCTTGACACGAACGCCAACGAGCGCTCCGAGGCGTCTCGCAAGGCCAAGCTCAAGGCCGAGCAAGGCCTGCGCGAGGAGAAGGTCAGCCTCTGCGGCACGGAGAACACCAACTGCAAGCCGTCCCTCGTGACGCGGCGTCTGCAAGCTTCTTGGTTCGCGGCTCTTTCATCGGGCTGGCCGGTTGCCTGCACCAATTACGGGGTAGTCAACGATCCCCTGTCCGATCCAGGCGGTGCGCCCTGGGTGGATCCGGCGACCAACCTCGTCGCGAACGTCATGTGGGGGTCGAACCTCTCCACTGCGGCCGCTCAGGCGGACGCGGCGAAGAAGGACGCCGAGATTGCCGTCGGCACATCCAAGTGCTTCGTCCGACGGGTAGTAGACAACTTCTTGACCACCGAATTCCAGCTCGCTGGGCCGGTGGGGGACCTCATCTCTAGCTCGTCGCAGCCAGCGTTCCTCGAATTCAGCGGCGGCTCCCTGCAAGAGGCGCTGATCGAGCAGTGGAGCGCGCTTCGCGATCCCAACGAGCACCTCGCCAAGATCCTCGCCGGTCTCGACGCGGCGCAAGCAACGATCGAGGCCGCGAACGCCATGGTGGCCAAGCAAGCCCAGGACGTGCGCATGCAGTGCTCTGGCACCGCGATGATGCGCGCGATCGCAGCGGGCTGGAGCATGGGCTTCCTGAGCGCCACGTGGTCCGCCGGGCCGCTCATGGCCCAGATGGACCGCTGCGACACCGCGACGATGAACCTCGGCCCCGAGGTGAAGCAGGCGGCGGCAGCGAACAAGGGGGCGTTCGCGGCGGTGGTGGAGCGCGTGCAGGGGCTTACCGCCGCGGCCACGCGCATCACCAAGAGCGGCGCGGAGCTCGCTCGTCTGCAAACGCAAGCGGGTCTCGCTGCCGAGCGAGTCGCCATGGAAGAGCAGATCGATCAGGCCAACCCGCTCGCGCCCATGTCCAACGGCCTGTTCCGACGCTATCGGGCTTATGACTTGTGGCGCGCACGAGCGCTCATCGAGAACGCACGCCGCTATGCGGTGGCAGCGCGACGCTCGATGGAAGCGCGTTACGCGGTGGACTTGTCGAACCTCTCGCAAGACGAAGCCTTCGTGAAGAGCCCGTCCACCTGGGCGGATGAAGTGTATCGCTTCGACCTGAATCTGCCGGCTGCGGTCGGGCTCAGCTCGGGCTCAGCCGTCGAAGGCGGAATCTACGCGAGCGTCGTGGAAGACTACGTGCGCAACCTGCAGAGCTTCGCGGACGGCTACGCGGTGTCGCGACCTACCGCAACCGCGAAGGGTGACGTGGAGGTGCTCCTCCTCCCGGGCCTGGCGGACGGCGGCGTGGAACCCGTCGTCTTCGGTACCGGCTCCACCGCTATCACCTACTACGTGCCCAAGACCCGCGGCGCCTGGATGGTGCACTGCCCGACGGGTTCGCCGAAAAACGCAGGCGCATGGACCTTCCTCGCCGGCCAGGACGCAGCGCGCACCGTCTGCGATGCGACGGGGGTCAAGGTTCCGGACGCGGCGCGCTTGAACTTCGGACTGGATCCGTGGGCGCGCGTCAACGGCAGCCTTGCCAACGAGCCGTTCGACAACCGCTACAACGCGCGCTGGGAACGCCTGGCCATGAACCTCGTCGGCACTGGCATTCGGGATTGCGGCGCCTCCACGGACCCGCAGGCGTGCTTCAACGAGGGCTTCATCCGCTACAACTTCCGCCACGAGGGCATTGCCTGGATCACGGACTTCAACGGCCAGTGGCGAGCACTGAACCTGCCGCCCGGCGTCATCGAAGCCGGCAAGGCTCTCGCGATCGAAGCGTGGCTCGACCCGCTCAAGAACGGCTGGGAGACTCCGTACATCTCGGCGAGCGCGCGGACTGAGCTCGTCCTTCGTCCCTTCGGCGGTACCTACATGCTGGAGCTCGTGGGCGGGCCGGACGTGCACCTCGAGCGGATTGAGCGCATCCAGCTGATGGCAGGCATGAACTACTGGGTCGCCCAGCGCTAGGCGCGAGCGCATGCGCCTGCGAGGTGTGGTCGTCGCTCTGGTGCTCGTGCTCGCGAGCGCCTGCGGGGAAGGTCGCGGCCGAAAGCCGGCCGTCGACGGCGGCGAGGGCGGCAGCGGTCCGGTCGACGTCGGGCAAGCCGGCGCGGGAGAAGCTTCCGCGCCCGCCGCCCCCGAAGGAGGCAGCGGAGGGGCCGAGCCCATCGACAGCGGCGACGCCGGTGAAGGCGGGCGGCCCACGGGGCCCGACGCAGGTGGAGCCGCTGGCGGGCCGTCATTCGAGCTGCCCGTTGAGTGTCCGGGAACGCTCGAGGACTACACACAAGTCGTCGAGGGCTCCGCGGAGGCTGATTTTTTCACGGAAGAGGAGCTGGACGGGCAGGCCGTCATCCTCGGGGGCGTGGGAGACGACGTGTTCCCTTCGAGCCCGCCTGGTGCCGGCGACTGTCTGCTCGGAGAAGACGGCGACGATCGCTTCGAAACTGCGTTTCTGTCTGCGCCCTCCACGCTGGTGGGTGGTCCGGGCGCGGACACGTTCGTGCTCGGCGGCTCTCTCGAGGATGACGTAGCTCACATCGTGGATTTTCGACGAGAGGGTGACGACCGTATCGTGCTCGATGCGCTCGTCTACGGATTGGACGTCGGAACGACGGAGGAAGCCCCGACGCTGTCGCAGCTCGGCGTCGTTGCGGGCTTCCAAGGCGGCAACTCCACTGCGGGGAGTGGAGTACGAATCCTCTACAATCCTGAAGACGGCGGAGTTTGGTACGACTCCGACGAAGACGGCGAGATCGCGGAAGCGGTGCAGATCGCCGTGATCGACAACTTTTCTGAATACGACTTTTCCCTGGAAGATTGGGGACTCGAGTAACATGCGTCAGCGAAATTCGAAGGGACTGGGCAAGGGTAGGCATTTTCGGGCGCAGGTTCCGATTGCGTGGCTCAATCTCCTGACATTCGTGCTGGCGCAGGTCGCTCCGAGCGCTGCTCGAGCCCAGCAGCTCGAGGACGTCGCCGAGCTTCGGCAGCACTCTCGTGACCGCGCGAGCGGGAGCGTCGCCACCCCGCTGACCGCCTCGGATCCACGCTCAGCCAATTCTGGCGCCGTCGACTCGCGGCAGCGCGTCACCGACGACGAGCAAGGTGCGCTCGGCCAGAGCGGCCGTGACCCCGCGCTGCCCGCTCTGGCTGGCGACGCAACGCGCAGCCCCGGTAGCTCGACCCTCACGCCGGCGGATTTGGCGGCCGGCAAGGGCGCGCCGGGCGCCGTCACCACCCCTGGAGCTGAAGCGCAAGAAACGCGCGAGCTCGTCACGGGTGGCGACAAGAGCGGGGTGTCGAGTCGAGCGATCTCGGTTCCGCAAGGCGCCGGCAAGTTGGACGGCATGGGTGAGAGCTTCTCGGCGCAGCTCTCGACGGGCGCAGCGACGTTCTCCGTGCCCATCGTGCTTCCGACTGCTCGCGGCGACGCGCAGCCGTCCCTCGGCCTGAGCTATTCTTCCAGCTCCGGGGCGGGGAACGCCGGCATGGGCTGGAGCATCGGCGTCCCCTTCATCGCTCGTCAAACCGACCGTGGCATTCCCAAGTACGACGACAGGTCGGACTTCCATCACGAGCAAGACCGGTTCGTCTTCAACGGCGGTCAGGAGCTGGTGCCGATTTGCAAAGTCGGTTCAGGGCTGGTTTGCACGGGCGCGCTCGCGGGCGAGGTCATGCCTCCCTGGGCGGTGGGTTGGCAGTACTTTCGGCCGCGGGTGGAGGGGGGATTCCAGCGCTTTTTCTGGTCTGCCAATCGCCTTACCTGGCGCGTTCAGGACAAGAGCGGCGTCACGATGGAGCTCGGCGTCGCTCTGGACGGCAAGAACAACGTCACGACGCTCGAACGCAATCCCGAGAACACGGCTCAGATTTACGCCTGGCACATCGCGCGCGAGTACGACACTTATGGTTCCGCCAACCCCGCCACCGGCAACCCGACGCCGGTCAACGTCGTCGTCTACCGCTACCTGAACGTCGGCGGCCAAGCGTACCTGACGGACATCTTCGATACGACGCCGGCGCAGGCCCCGACCACCTACACGGACAAGGACTTCGCTCACCACGTCCGGCTGGTCTACGAGGATCGTCCTGACCCCAGCGTGTCCTATCGCTCGGGCTGGAAGATCGAGCAGACGCGGCGACTCAAGCGCATCGACGTCACGAGCAAGACCTATGACGAGGGAACATCCGGCCAGCGTGCGCTCGTCCGCCGCTACCACCTCGGCTACGACTCGAGCTACCACGGTTCGTACCTGAGCAGCCTCCAGCTGGAGGGGCGCTGCGCGGCCAAGGAGCGCGATGCCGCGCGCGAGAACAACCTGTTCGTCCTGCCGGACGTCACCGGCTGCGGCGCGCTGCCGGCGATGGCGTTCGCCTACACGCACGTCGGCGCTACCGCTACGGACGAGGGGTTCGAGCAGCTGAGCTCGAATGTTCGCAGCATCTCGCAGGCTCCTGGTGTCGTGGCGAAGTCGCTGGGGGACAGTGACGTCAACGTCGAGCTGTTCGATTCGAACTCGGACGGTTTGCCGGACATCCTGCACTCGCTGCCCTGGTCCACGTTCTTGAACAGCCCGCGGGGGCTGGCGAATTCGTTCGCAGCGGGGGTGGCTATGTCCGTGGACACGACCGGCGCCTCCGCCGGAGACGCCGCGGCGATGCGAGCGCTCGGGCTCGACAACGCGAACGTTGCCACACTCGATTACGACGGCGACGGCATCACCGATTTGGTGCACACGCCGGCCATCAACGACGTCCGCCTCTACTCCCTCGTCAAGGGCGCTCCGTCGCCACAGTGGCAAGCACGGAAGATCACCGCGCAGCAGGACGTGAAGATCGATTTCCGCAACGGGGCGCGAGCGACGCGCGTCGCGGACGTGAATTTCGACGGATTGGTGGACGTGCTCGTCGCCACCGGCGAAGAGCTGCAGACGTTCTTCTCGCTCGGGCGCTACGTCGGCGGCCAAGGCAAGTTCGGCAGCGCGACCCGCACCGGCGTCAGCACCGCCACGTTCAGTGACGCTCCGGTCAGGGCATGTCTCCCTTGGGCCGGCCAGAGCGTGGACTTCGACAACGGCACGATCCAGCTGGCCGAGATGAACGGCGACGGCATCGTGGACGTCGCCAAGCTGTCGGCTGGCAACGTTCAATTTTGGCCCGGGCGCGGTGATGGTTACTGGGGCAGCCGCTCGCGGCAAACGCTGAAGGGCTGCGCGACGGGCGTGGCGGACACGGGCGTCGTCTCGATGTCGAGCAGCCCCTACTACTCCGGCTTTCGCCCGGAGCGCATGCGCCTCGACGACGTCAACGGGGACGGCCTCAGCGATATCGTCCAGATCGACGAAGACTCCGTGAGTGTTTGGCTCAACGTGGACGGACGTCGCTGGACGAAGCGGCAGCGCTTGACCGGCATGCCGTCGGCCGCGCGTGACCTCACCCGAGTCCGGTTAGCGGACATCAACGGTTCGGGCACGCCGGACGTGTTCTGGGGCAACGGGGGCGACTACCGTTACTTGGACTTCGCGGACGGTAAGCAAGCAGGCCTGCTCACCGTGGTCGCCAACGGCCTCGGCAAGACGACGACCCTGGAGTACTCCACCTCCACGGCGGAGATGCTGGCCGCGGAGCAGAATCAGGTCGTTTGCGACCCGAAGAAACCGTGGTCCACCCCGTGGTGCTCGAAGATGCCGACGGTCGTGCAGGTGATCAAGCGCGTCACCGAAAGCGACAACCTTACCGTCGCGGGCGCCGCTAGCAACCTCGTCACCGAGTACGCGTACCGGGACCCGTTCTACGACGGCCGGCAGCGAGAGTTCCGCGGTTTCCGTACCGCGCTCAGCCGACGGATCGGCGACGCGAACGAGGCGACGAGCGTCGTCGAGCAACAGTTCCTGCTCGGAGAGTGCCAAGACGAGACAGTGGGCAGCTTCGACGACGGCGTCGAGAACTGCGCGGATGCAGCGCGCGAAAACCCCCGCGAGGCGTTGAAAGGACTGCCCTACGTCGCGACGACGTTCAGCGACCTCGGCATCTACCATTCGACCCAGGCCACGACGTTCCGTCTGCGCCACCTGTACACGGGGCGTGATGGCCGCTTCGTACGCGAGGCCTTCGCGGCCGGTACGCGCACGACGACGTACGACTCCGCTGCGGGTGCGGTATCCTCCACCCGGCAAGAGTCGTTCACGGCGGTAGAGCTGGAACGGGGCTACGACGCTGCCAAAGACCCGCTGAAGGTCAGCTCTTTTCTGGACGACCCGACGACGATCCCCGCGGCGGAGTCTAGCGTCACGGTACAGCTGCAGTTGCCGGCGTACAGCCAGTACGCGGTGCTCGAAGGTGCCAATTTCAAGGACTTTTTCGGCAACGACTTCTTGGACGTAGCCAAGGGTTGCGTCGCGGGCCCGGCGTGTCCGACCGCTGGAACGGGCATGACCGCGGACGAGCGGATCTATTCGTACTCCCTGCCGAGCTTGCCGAGCGGTCAGGAAACGAACTGGCTGTACCGAACCGCCGCCTCCTACGTCACCGGCAGCGCTCACACGACGGTCAAGAGGAACCAGCGAGCCACGACGTACAACGCGCAAGGTTCGGCGCTGAACATCTCGAGCGTTCTCGTGGGAAGCGGCACGCTGGATCGCCGTCACGCCGGCAGCAAACCAGTTGCGCCGACCCTCAGCTCTGCTGCGGCGGACGGGACGAGCTCGATCATGGCGTTTGAGTACGACGCCTTCGGGAACGTCATCGCAGAGACGCAGCCCATGGGGCGCTGCCGGCGCATCGCGTACGACTCGCTGGAGGACGCGACCTCCGGGCTCAAGCTCGGCTACGCCACCCTGCCGGTTTCGGAGCGGCTCTTTCCCGCTGGCTGCGACCTGGGTACCGCCCTCGCATCCGGCGCCACTTACGACCGCGGATTCGGGAGCGTGGATAGCGCGCTCGACTTCGCGTCCCAGCGCACGGCCCTCAAGTTCGATGGGCTCGGTCGCGTCGTGGAGTCTCGCATGCCTCACGCGGACGGTACGCCAACCGCCGACACGGACGTGCCCTCGATGGTGGTGGAGTACACGCTGCCGCCGACTCCGGCTACCAAGTACTCGATCATTCGCGTTCGACGAGCGGACGGCGCGACCGAGAACGCGACCGATTACGTCGAGACGTACGAGTACGTGGATGGTTTCGGCCGAACGCGGGCCACGCTGACGGAGGCGGATACCGGCGCTGGCGACGGCGGCCAGTGGATCGTCTCGGGGATGACGCGCTTGAACGCGAAGGGCGCGGTATTGATGTCCTTCCTCCCCTACTTCTCCAACGCCACCCCCACCGCGTTCCCGCTCGCGACGACTCCGACCTCGAAGTACAAGCGCCAGCTCAACGACCCGTTCGGCCGCCCCTACCGGCTTTATGAGCGCGACGGCGGCATCGACGAGGAGTTTCGTCATCACCCGCTCTCCTCCGACTCGTACGATTCGGAAGACCGAATCAGCACTAGCCCGCACTATCAGACCTTCACGACAGTGCGACGCGACGGGCACGGCCGTGTCATCGCGACGACCACGCGTGACAAGGTCGCCAGTGTCGTAGAGGCGACCGAAGCGCGCGCTATGTACCTGCCGACGGGCGAGCCGGAGGTCATGACTCGTCTGCAACCCGCGAAGGCCGCGGTCACTCCGGTCGTCCGCTGGATGCGGTACGACTCTGAAGGTCACCTGGTGCTCAACGTCGAAGCGAACACGACGGTGGGCTTCACGACGGACTTCAACACCAGCGCTTCCACCGTCGCGGCCATGAAGGCTTGGCGCTACGTGTACAACGTCGCCGGTGAGCTCGTAGGCACGAGCGACGCGCTCGGCTGCGGCGAAAACTACTACTATGACGGGGTGGGGCGCCTCGTCGCAGAAGACTTCTCGCCGTGCCTCAACCACCACCGCGACTGGGTGGCGCCGAACCTCACGCCCGGAACCGGCTACGGCACTGGGGTGGACGCGCTCTATATCTACGATTCGATCGCAACCCGCCCCGGCGGCGCGATCCCGGACTCGTTCACGACGAGCCCTCCGAAGTTCCTCGAAGGCCGACTGGTGGGCGTCTACGACCGCGGGCAAAATTCCTGGCTCCGCTACGACGGTCGCGGAAGGACGGTGGCCACGTACAAACGGGTCGCCGCCCCCGGCACCCCCGTGCAGGACCTCGCCGCTGCCTACGCGAACGACTGGTTCGTGCGGGAAGCGAGCTTCGACGCGGCGGATCGCGAGGTGCTGATCGGCACCGGAGCCAAGCGCGTCTCCGGAACCCAGTCGGAGCTGCTCGGCGTAGACGGCGCCAGTGACGCCGCCATCACGTACTCACGGCGCGGCACGGTGACGAGCGTGGCCGGCAGCTACGGCACCATCGTTCAAAGCACGACGCGAGACGCGGACGGCTTGCTGACCTCCGCGGTCTGGGGGGACGTGGCGAGCACGACCACGACTCGCACCTACGACCTTCAACGCCGCTTGAGCACGCTCGTCACCAAGCGCATCGCACCGGGGCTTTGGACCGCGCCGGGCGACTACACGCCGAGCCCGGTACCGTCGGGCGCGCCGAGCACGTTCCAGCTGGTTCTGCAGAGTGACAAGTACACGTACGATCTCGCCTCGAATCCGACGAAGATCGAGGACCTACGTACCGCCAGCGAGTGGCCCGCCGGCGCCCTCCCGGTCACGCGCTCGATGGCCTACGACTCGCTCTACCGAGTCACCGCCGTCGACTACGCCTACTCCCCGGCCGACGACAGCTGGACCTCGCCCCACGCCGCGGACCTCGGTGGTGCGACGGACTCACGACGGGCCACCCCGAGCCCCCACGTGCAGTTCGCCACGCGAGCGAAGCAGCAGACCTTCGCGTACGACTGGCTCGGCAACGTGGCCACGAGCGGCGACGACCAAAGCGGATTTTACGACCGTTCTCTAGGCGAGCAAACGCACGACACTTCCGCCCGCTACCGGCTGAAGACGGCCACCGGCGCCGTCGGGTCACCGCGAACCGGGAGCCTGACCGTCTCCTACCTGGACAATGGCAACGTGAGCTCCCTCGTGGTGCGCCGCGCGGGGGCCTGCTTGCCGACCTCTAGCCCCTGCAACGCTCGCTTCGACTACCAATGGGACGAAGTGGGCCGCCTTCAAAGCGCGACCCGGAATGACTTCGTCTCCGAGACTGACCCTTTGGGCACCGCGGAAGCGAGCCTCTCGTACATCTACGATGCCCGTGACGATCGCGTGGTCAAGAGCGCGACCGCGCCGACGGGGCCGACCAAACACGCCGTCTACGTGTTCGAAAGCTTCGAGCTGCGCGGCGCCACGTTCGATGCGACCACGAAGAAGTACCAGCGCGACGCCACGACGGAAGTGCCGTCACTCTGGGTTCACGGCGAGCGCCTGGCCAAGATCGCGTACTACCCGGCGTCCGCCAACGTACCGCGACGCTCCGGAGCAACCGTCCACGTCTTCCTTCAGATGGAAGACGGCCTCGGCTCGAGCAGCTTGGTGGTCGACAAGGACACGAGCGAGCTCGTGGAACGACGCACGTACCTCAGCTACGGCGCCACCGAGAGCGACTACCGACCGGCGCGCTGGAAGGGCGCCCGCGACGACAAAGGATTTACCGGCAAAGAAGAGGACATCGAGGTCGGCCTCGAATACTTCGGCAAACGCTACCTGAACCCTTACCTGGGCAGGTGGATGAGCCCGGATCCCTTGGCACTCCATACCCCGGGCCAGGCTGATGCGAACCTTTACGCGTATGTGGCCGGCTCCGTGTTTCGAGGGGTCGATCCTGTGGGTTTGAGCCCCTGGGAGTACGTCAAAGGCCTTGGGGCCGGCGCCGTGGATGCCGCGAAGGGCATGGTCGTCGAGGGTATCAAGAGCTCGGCCGTCGCCCAATACATCGAGGCGGGAAAAGCCGTCGCCAAGGGTGACTACAAGGGCGCTGTCGTTCATGTCGTGAAGGCGCAGCTGCCAGTGCAAGCCGCGCTGGCGACCGTCGGCATGGTCAAATCCATCATCGCGGTACCGAGCCAAGTCAAAGAAGTCATCGACGCCAAGAATGACTACGAAGCGGGGAAGAAGGCGTTCGCCCCCGTCATGACGATCGCCAGCACCGCCGCTATGGTCTACGGCGGCGTACGCGGAGCAAGCCCCAAAGCTCCGACAAGAAACCTACCGAAAGCTGCCGCTCCGGAACCGCCTCCCAATGGTCGCTTCACCGGGGCCGGGGGCTGCTTCGTCGCAGGTACCGCGATCGCGACGTCGCATGGCTTCGTTCCAATCGAAGCGGTGACGCTTGGCAGCCGTGTCGATGCGGGCAACCCTGCATGCGCGCTTCAGCAGATTGAGCCTGACGCAGTGAGCGTCCGGGTGCACCTGAGGGACGGCGAAACCGAGACTGAAATCCAGCTCCTCCGCACGCTTGGTTGGCTGGAGCAGTCGGGCCTGAGCGAGGGGAAGACGTGGATGGAGCTGCCGGAGGTGGCAGTCAAAGGCTGGGCGACGCTGGACGCCGTCGAGCCACCGCCAACCGACGCCGGCGGCAGCGGGTGCCTCGTCCGTGCGACCTTCAAGCGTCTAGCGAGCCGCACTCTGATCCTCTCGCTTTGGGGCACCTCGCAGGTCCTCGAGCTGACGCCGTCGCATCCCCTGTTCCTAAAAGATGTGGGTTGGGTCTCCGCTAGCGCACTGCACGCAGGTGACGCATTGGAGAGCGATCAAGGCACCGTCATCGTTGCGGGGCTGGAGGATGGTTCTCAGGACGTCGCCGTCTTCAACCTCGAGGTGGCTGACGAGCACGCCTACCGCGTCGGCGAAATGGGCCTGTGGGCGCACAATCAATCGGCTACCGGTGGGAAGACCTTGAATGTCGCCCCCGAAGGAGGCGCTGCGACGGAGGGAGCAGCGCCCGGTGAGTGGAAGGGGCCTACGGACTACAGCCACATCCCAGACCCGAAGAGTGTAGGCAAAACGACACGGCCGACGTCGCGCCAGGTGAAGGCCATGAAGGAAGCGAATCGCGCGCACAACGATGGAGTGCTCCGCAGCGATGAGTCGGGAACCCCTATGGTCGACTCACCCAAGTCTCAGAAAGGCGTGACGCCCCCTCGAAACGGCGCTCAGGTGGATCATATCGTACCGGTCGACAAGGGCGGAACGAGAACTCAGGCCAACCTACGCCTGACAACCGGACCCGAAAATAGGGCAAAGTCGAACAAATGAAGACCCCTGAATGGCCGTTCGACGTTCCACCAGGTGAAGTCGTGGTCACAACGACGTACGTCACGAAGGGAGGTTTACCTATCCTCTCGGTCGTCCACGAGCTTGATGAGGATGAGGGTATCGTGTGGCAGTTTCATTGCGGGAACGGTGACTACGACAACGCCGTCCTCCAGCTAGTTCGCCTGGACGAGATACTTCGTCTGGAACCGGGATTGCTTGAACTCGCTGGCCTCCCGCTCGGCCACGAAGCGCGACGAGACGGGCCCGGTGCACCGTGGCGGGTTGCACCGGTCTCATAAACGGCGACCGCTCTGCCGTAGGGACTCGTACCCCGCGCCCAGACGCCCTTCCCTCTAACAACTTCAGAGGGGGCCGCCATTCTCCCTAGTGACCACCGCTTCGCTTCGTCGCCGATGGCGCACTAGGCTTCCGCCAAGATGCCCGAAGCTCGCGTTTACGTCTGCCCGGTGTGCGGTGCTTTTGCACGCGAGGGTGAGCGGCAGTGCGGTCACTGCCGAGCGGCCTTGGCCACCCTGCGGTGTGGGTACTGCTTCGAGCTGAGCTTCCCGGGCGACCTGCATTGCCGAGGCTGCGGGCAGGAGCTGGGGCTTCACCCGGTTCCGGAGCAGAGTGGGCTCGGCTGCCCGGACTGCAAGGTTCCGCTCCACGCGTATCAGGCCAGCGCCGGGGAGCTGCTGGCGTGCGAGGCATGCGGCGGGCAGATGGTGCCGCACACGCTGTTGCGAGCGCTGGTCGAGCAGCGCGAAGCGTTGGGGCGTGCGGTGCCGTCCCCCATGGCTACACCCCGCGGTAACCCCCTTTCCGATCCGGTTCGTTACCGTCCCTGCCCTAGCTGCGCGCAGTTGATGAACCGAAAGAATTTTGGAGGTACGAGCGGAGTCGTCGTGGACGTTTGCTCGCTGCATGGCACCTTCTTCGACGCCGGCGAGCTGCCTCGGGTGCTGGATTTCGTGCGACGTGGCGGCTTGGCGAAGGCCAATGCCGCGCTGGCCGCGCAGGCGTCATCCTCCCAGCGAGCCCCTTCCACGAGATTCCCTCCGGCCCGCGAGAGCGTGGGCCCAACCTTGTTGGAGGACCTCGCCGGCATCGTCGGGTTCTTGGTGGACGTGCTAGCCCGCAAGTAGTGGTCCAGAGCGCGCCGGAGGCGTCGCGCCGCTTCGCGTCATGATCGCTTCGAGCTGGAACCGATTCCAGCTCGGTGTCAGGATACGAGCAGGTCGCCGCGCCCGCCGGCCCCTCATTCAAGGAGTCCTCGTGCTTTCTCACCGCTCGTTCTCTGCGCTTACTCTGGCTCTGACGGTCGCCGCGCTCGGCATTTCCGCCTGCTCGGCTGGAGGTGATGACAAAGGCTCCAAGACCAACACTGGGACGGGCAGCACCGGGTCGGGCGCGGGACCGAGCGGTACCGGCGGCACCGGCGTGATCCTCAACCCCGGCACTGGCGGCACCGGCGTGATCCTCAACCCCGGCACCGGCGGCTCGGGCGGCGGGAGCAGCGACTGCGCGCAGATCTTGCCGGTTATTTACCGAGACTTTCAGGCGTACGGCGGCCCCGGCGGTCACGACGATTTCGAGGCTTCGGCTCGGACCGTACTGGACGCGAAGAACCAGCCCATCAAGTTCGAAGGCTGGAACGACATTGGCTGTGGTCTGGTCGAGCCGGTCCTCGGTGCGACCGGCAAGCCGACGGCGTACACGGGCGCTCCCATGACCAATGACGGGGTCAAAGTGGGTCTTGGTCTTGGCAAGTTGCAGCGGGTGGTGAGCAATGCGCAGGGCGGTTGCTGGACAGAGGCGAACCCCAATCCAACGGGTGACTGCATGGTTGGAGAGTGCGTGCCGTGGAAGTTCGATCCGCCCCAAACGTACTCCATCAAGAACGCGACGACGTTCAACCAGTGGTACACCACCGTCGCTGGCGTGAACATGGAAGTTCCGGGCGAGCTCGCGCTCACGGAGACGATGCCCGGCTCGGGTATCTCCGTGTTCGATACGGACGCCTTCTTTCCCATCGACAACAAAGGCTTCGGCAACACGCCCGGCCAGACGCACAACTATCACTTCACGACCGAAATCCACGTCAAGTTCACGTACCAGGCGATGCAGACGTTCACGTTCCGCGGGGACGACGACCTGTGGATCTTCGTCAACGGCAAGCTCGCGCTGGACATCGGCGGCCAACACCAGGCGCTCAAGGGCGTCATCGATTTCGACGCTCAGGCCGCAGCGCTCGGCATCACCGTGGGCAGCAGCTACGCCATGGACATCTTCCACGCCGAGCGGCAGACGACCTCGTCGAACTTCCGCATCGAGACCAACATCAAGTGCTTCGAGCCGGTCGTCGTTAAGTAACGCTACCGGCGCGCTGCGGTGCTGGGAAAGAGAGCCGATGGGAGTTGACCCCTCGGCTCTCAACCAGCGAAGCCGCCTTCCGCCAAGAACTCCCGCTCCTCCGGAGTGCTGACCCGGCCCAAGAGCGCATTGCGGTGCGGGAAGCGCCCGAACCGCTGCACGATGTCCGCGTGGTCGACAGCGTGCTTCTGAAGCTCCGGGCTCAAGCGCTCGTGCAGGGCTACCGAGCGCTGCTGGTCGCCGAGATCTTCGGAGTGGCTGAGCGGTAGGTAGAAGAACACCTGGAGCTCAGGTTCCACGGCGCGATCGTGGCCGCGGGCGATGGCGCTCTTCGCCGCCTCACGGGCCAGCTCGTCCGTCTCGTACATGCGCGGTGTGCCTCGGAACGCGTTGCGAGGGTACTGGTCCAGCAGAAGCACGAGCGCGAGCGCTGACAACGGAGCCTCGAGCCAACTCGAGAGCGCCCCCGCGGCCGCGCGCGCGTGAGCCTCCGCAAAGCGTTCGCGAAAGCGAGCGTCGAACTCGGGGTTCTTTTCGAACCACGCCTCGTGGCCAGCCGCCTTCCAAAACTCCAGAACCGAGCTCGCCTCCTCACTGGGCTGAACGCGCATGCGCTTCATCCTTGCGCTGCTCGCGCGACCGGTCCAGCGCGTCTACTAGGTAGCTCGCGCGAGCGCCTGAGGCCGGCAGTGCCACGGTGACTGTGCGCTTCCAGGAGCTCGAGAGGCATGATCGCGTAGACGTTTGCCCCAAGCTCCCGAGGCTCGTGCAGGCTCTGCACTTCCGCGCGCGCGAAATGACGGCGTTTTTGCGCGCCCGCGCGGCCCCGAGCGGATGCATGGTCGCGCTCGCCGTGCGAGGCGCTACCATGGGCGCTTCCTTCATGGCGACGGTGCAACGCGCAACCAGGAATTGGGCGGTCTGGCTTTTGGTCGCGGTCGCGTTCGGCGCTGCGTGCGGCGGCAATGCCTTCCATGTGGATGCCGAAGGCGCGGCGGGTGGCGGCTCCGGAAGCGGTGACGAGCCCGGCGGTGCTGGCAGTACCGCCAAGGCGGGCGCTCCTTCGACCGCTGGCAAGTCGTCGCAGGGGGGCACGCGCGGGGGTATTGGTGGACGCGGAGGAGCGCCAGCCGATGGCGGGTCCACGCCGCAGGCGGGCGCCCTACCAACGAGCGGCGGCGAAGGGGGCAACGGCTCCGACCCTGAAGTCCTGCCCATCTCTCAAGACCAGCTCGTCTATTGGTTCAAAGCGGACGCTGGAGTCCACGAGGAAGCGGGCCGCATTTCCGAGTGGGAGGACCAATCCGGTAACGCTCAACATGCGTTCCAGGGCCTGCCGTCGCAGCAACCGAGGCTGACCAGCAATGACCTGCTTCCCCATCCTGTCGTCGAGCTCAACGGAGCAACTTTCCTGGAGCTGCCTGCTATCGACGTGCCGATCGATGGCGGTTTGACCTTCTTCGCAGTCGCCGGGTTGAGCAACGTCTCGGGCTGCTCCGCGATCGTCGAGCTATCTAACGGGCGGGAGATGGACGACGTGCACTTCGGCCACGGCGGCCCTCGGATGCACTACGAGGTGGCAAACACTTGGTTCGACGGCGAATCCGACGTGTTCGAAGAGAACACGATGCGCCAGCTCACGTACAAGCAACTCGGCGATGACGTGGGGGCTGAAAGCGAGCTGAGCGCCAACGGCTCCTTGGTCGGGAGGGGCGCCGTGCCTTTCGCAGAGCGCAAGCGGCGCAGCGAAAATTTCATCGGCTTCAGCCTGTACGAGAGCTGCACCAAGTTCATCGGCGGCATCGGCGAAGTCATCTTGTACTCGCGCGTGCTCGGTGACGAGGAACAGCGCGCGGTAGAGCAGTACCTTCTGGAGAAGTGGCAGCTCGACTGAGCGGGCGTCCTATCTGTGGCGACGAGTAGCCCCGCCCTGAACAAAACGACGACGGTCGCTCACCGCTAGCCTGGCGCCTGGGCGTGCTAGGCGTGCTGCAGGCTCTCCCGTACGGCTGAAGACATTCAGTGTCAGCGCATCGACAACCGCTTTCACTTAGGTGAGCACGTTCGGCGCCGGTCCCGCACTTACTGGATGCGCCCCAACTCGTCGTCACCGGACGGCGGAGCCGATTTGTCCAAGCCCCACCGCTCATCGCATCCTTCGGTTCGTGTCGCCGGCCGCTTCGGCCCTTGGCGGGCGGCCGCCATTGTCCTTGGGCTGCTCACCAGCGTGGGCTGTAGCGATACCGGCACCGAGGGCGGCGGATCGCCTTCGCAGGGAGGCGCAAGCGGCAGCAGCTCCGGCGCTGCCAGTGGCGGTACCGGTGGTGGCTCCGGCGCGTCGAGCTCGGCAGGCGCGGTCAGCGTGAGCGGCGCTGCGGGCAGCAGCAGCGGTGGCTCGGCCGGCGCAGCGGGTAGCGCAGGAGTGAGCGGATTTTCCAACGGCGGCACTGCGGGCGGCGGCAGCGGCGCTGGCGGCGCGAGTGGTGGAAGTGGCGGAGCTGGTGGCTCGAGCTCGACTGCGGGCGCAGGCGGAGGGTCGACCGTTCCCACTAAGTCCGCAGGTTGCGATCAGGCGCGCACCCTTCAAGACGGAGACCACACGCTTCAGAGCGGCGGCGCTGAGCGAACGTACACGCTCCGGGTCCCGGCAGACTACGACAATAGCCGCCCTTATCGGCTGATACTGGGCTTCCACGGCGCGAACAACACCTCCAAGGACGTCGCGCCCTCGTACTTCGGCCTTTGGGAGCTCGCGGGCGGCAGCACCATCTTTGCGGCTCCGAACGCGGTGAACAAACTGTGGAACGGCACCACAGATACGGCCATGGTGACTGATTTGCTCACCACGCTCGAGAAAGACCTGTGCATCGATACGTCCCGCGTCGAGCTCGAAGGCTTCAGCCAGGGCGGGGCGATGGTGTGGACGCTGGCGTGCGCGCTTCCCGGTAAGTTTCGGGCTGCGGTCGTTCACTCCGGCGGTGGGCTCGCGATGCCGAAGACGTGCGAGCCAATTCCGTTTTTCTCCACGCTCGGTCACGACGGAAGCGGGCAGGGCATGAGCAGCGACTTCTTCGCGATGGTCAACGGTTGCATGGTCGAGTCGTTGCCGGAGGCGCCCACCGGCGGCCACGCCTGTACCAACTACAAGGGTTGTGACGACGGTTTTCCCACTCGCTGGTGCGCCTACGACGGCGGCCACACCCCCGCCCCCACCGACAGCGGCCAAAACGGCAAGTCGTGGGTCCCCCAAGAGGTTTGGGGTTTCTTGAAGCAGTTTTGACACCGCCATGGCCTGGAATTTCTTGATGCCTATCGGTACTTGCGCGTGGTTCGCCGGCCGAGCGAACGAACATCAGCGCCGAATGGGTTCGCGTGACAAACGCCGTCGGCTCGCGGCAACTCCTGAGGTTCCCATGCAGCCGGACTCATCGCCCGTGTGCGCTCACTCTCCCCGCGACATCCTGAAAAGTGAGAGCGTTGGGTACCCCCAGTCGCACTTGCTAGCGCGGCTCGGCTCGGGCCGAGCGTTAGGCGCCCTGATGGCGCTCGTCTCTTCGCTCGCGTTTGGCTGCTCGAGCCCTGAGTCGAGCCCGATGGCCATGGCTCCAGGCGCGGGAGGCGCAAACGGAGCGGCCGGGTCCGGCAGCTCCACGTCCGGAGTCGGCGCAGGCGTCGGTGAGGATCCCTACGCGATCCCGCCCAACCCGCCGGCAGCCGTCCTGACTCCGACCCCCCGCCTCGCACGCTTGAGCCGCCAGCAGTGGGCCAACGCGGTGCGTGACCTGCTCAAGCTCACGGACATCGCAGACGTCGAGAATGGCGTCTCCGGCGACGCGCTCATCCACTTCGATACCGAGGCGGACGCGCTGTTCGTGACGGAGCAGCTGCGGCAACAGCTCGCGGTGGCTTCGGAGAAGCTCGCGCAAAAGGTGGTCGGCAGCGACGCCGCGCTCGCCGCTCTCGTCCCCCCTGGCGCGCCCACGGACGCCGCCGGCAAAGGTCGGGCCTTCATCGTGAGCTTCGGTCGCCGCGCCTTCCGCCGCCCGTTGACCGAGGCCGAGATCACGAACCATGTGGCTCTGTTCAATCAGGGGCCCACGCTCGCCCCGGGGACGGAAGCGTTCAAGGCGGGAGCCGCGCTCGTCATCGAGGCAATGCTGCAGTCGCCGTACTTCCTCTACCGGACGGAGCTCGGCGCGGCCAGCACCGGCAGCGCCAAAGTGCCGCTCGACAGCCACGAGGTGGCCGCCAAGCTCGCGCTGGCGCTCACCAATACCATCCCGGACGAAGCGTTGTTTGCGGCCGCGGACGCAGGGAAGCTGAACACGCCCGCGGACGTTGCGGAGCAAGCGAAGCGGCTGCTCGAGTCCTCGCGCGGGACGGACGGGCTGAGCAACTTCAACTTCCAGGTCTACCGCCTCGGTACGTACGACGGCATCCAGCGGGACCCGACGATGTTCCCCGACTTCAAGGCGGGCGCCCCCGCGACCATGCGCCGTGAGGTGCTCCAGTTCATCGACTGGATCTTCTCCTCCGGTAAGGGCGTGAAGGACTTTTACACCTCGCCGGTTGGCTTCGTGAACGCCTCCAACGCGCCGCTTTACGGCCTGAACGGGACTACCTACACCAGCGATGACCTGGTGCAGGTCGAGCTGGACCCGAGCCAGCGCGCAGGCATCCTGACCCAGCCCGGCTTCCTCGCGTCTTATGCGAAGGGCGCGGATCCGGACATCATTCATCGCGGCGTCTTCATCGCGACGCGCCTGCTCTGCATCGATTTGCCGCCGCCGGACCCCCGCGCGACCGCGCTCATCGACCTGCAGCCCAACATGACCAACCGCGAGCGGGTGGAGATGACCACCGGCAAGGGCACCTGCGGCCAGGCGTGCCACGCCGCGCTCCTCAACCCACTGGGTTACGCATTCGAGAACTACGACGCGATTGGTAAGTACCGCACCGTGGACCACGGCAAGCCGATCGACTCGGCGGACACCTACACTCTGGATGGCGAGGTGAAGTCGTTCACCAACGGGGTGGAGCTGTCGCACGCGCTCGCGGAGGCCAAGCAGCTGCATCACTGCTACGTCGAGAACATGATGACGTACCTGCACGGGCGCCCCCTTCAGCCGGAAGAGGATACCGTCACCGATTACTACGCACGGCTCTCACGAGCCGGGAAGATCTCCCTCCACGATCTAGAGCTCGCGGTCGTGACCAGCGAAGCGTTCTTGAACCGTTTGCCCTGACCGAGCCGCCATGAAGAAACACGAATCAAGCGCTCCTCAAGTGAATCGGCGCCTCATTCTCCGCGGTGCCGGCGGCCTCATGCTCGGCCTGCCCCTGCTCGAGTCGCTCATGCCTCGCAACGTGAAGGCGCAGGACATGACGGACTCACCGTTCGTCCTCATCCTCGTCAGCGACAACGGCGTCGTGCAGTCCGGGGTGACCCTGGGCGGCGCGCCGGAGGCGGAGCGGTTCTGGCCGAGCGCCAACGGCAGCCTGACCAAGGCCAGCCTCCTCGCGGACAAGACCTCGCGAGCGACGGGCGAGCTCGCGGACTACGCCGAGCGGCTGCTCATCGTGAAGGGCGTCAACCTGCCCTACAGCTCGAACGGTTGCTCCCACTCCGCCGCGGACGCGCAGATCCTCACCGCGGCGAAGATCACGTCCGGCGGAACGAACTGCCTGGCGCAGGGCATCTCGCTCGACACCGCCATCGCCAAAGCGAAGAACCCGGCCGGGCGCGACCCGCTGGCTCTGCACGCGGGCATGTTCGCGCCCGGTGGAACCGGCTTCGACATTCCCGGCTACGTCTCCTACGTCACGCCCAAGCAGCCGCGCGTCTACATCGACTCTCCGTACAAGGCTTACCAGCAGATCATCGGCGTCGTCGGCAATGGCGGCACCGCCAACCCTGCGGAGACGGCCGCGCTCGAGCTCCGGGGCAAGCGGAGCAAGAGCATCAACGACCTACTCCGTCCCCAAATTCAGGACCTGCTCCGGCGCACGGACCTGAGCAAGGGGGACGTGGAGCGACTCAACCAACACCTCACCGCCATTCGCGACATCGAGGTGAAGATGGGAACGACCAACTTCACCATTCCCGACGCGAGCATCGCGACGATGAAGCAGCTCGAGCCCAAGCCGTACGAGCAGGCGACGCGCGAGCAGGCGGTCCGGCTCCACCTGGACCTCTTGGCCTTCGCGGTAGCATCGGGCTACACGCGCGTCGGCGTCCTGAAGATCGGCGACCGCATCGACGATCATCAGTACACGATCAACGGGCAAACCTTCAAATTCCACGACGCCTCTCATCGCACCATGGCCAACGCAGTGGACCTCTGCAGCGCCGTGGACCGCCTGATGATGAATCACTACAAGTACCTGCTGGACACGCTCTCCAGCTACGAGACGCCGACCGGTTCGCTCTTCGACCAAGGCGTTTCTATCTGGTGCAACCAGTGCGCGACCGGCGCCCACTCCTTCAGCAACGTGCCGTGGATCCTCGGGGGCACCGCCAACGGCTACTTCAAGAAGGGCCAGTTCATCACGGTGGGCACGGGGCAGATGCCCGGCGGCAGCCAAGACGGAAAGGGTGGGGACGGCTCCATCTCCGGCGTGAACAAGATGCTGAACACCGTGCTCACGGCCGCGGGCGTGCCGACCGATAACTTCGGAGATCCCTCGCTCCCCAAGGGGCTCTTCTCCGAGCTCGTCGCCTGAGAGGACGAGAACCCTCGCTGCGGTGGGTCTCGCTGGCGCTCCTGTCGAGCGTGCTCCTCGGGGCGCGCCCGGCGGGCGCTCGCGCGCGGGGCATCGCGATCGATAGTTGTAGCGGCTGCCACGGCAACCCGGAGGCTGCGCCGCCGAAGCTGACCGTGACCGCCAACCCTGCCGATTTCGGCCCCGGCGATTCGGTCAGGCTCACGCTCCAGCTGAGCTCAGCGTCGATCGCGGTGGGGGGCCTTTACGTCACGACGAGCAACGTCGGAACGCTGCGCTCGCCGCCCGGCTCTCGTCTCGCACCGCAAGGCCAAGGGCTGGCTCACACCGCGCCCTACCCGGCCGTCGCGGGCGTGGTCACCTTCGAGGTGGACTGGCAGGCGCCCCCGGTACCCGGAGCGGTTCGGCTGTCGGTCGCGGCGCTGGCTGGGAACGGCAACGGTGCGTCCACCGGTGATGCTCCCGTCCTGCGCGAATTCGATTGGACCTTCGGGTGTGAGAGCGTCACCTCCTCGATCGACCTGGATCGCGACGGCTACGGGGCGAAGGCGCTCGGTACTCGGCTGCACTGCGCGGGGGAGCCTGCACCTACCGGCTTCGCCGACCTCGACGGCGACTGCGACGAAAACGACGAGAAGGCGCACCCTGGCGGCACCGAAGTCTGCAATCGCAAGGACGACGATTGCGACGGGCTCGTAGACGAGGACGTGCTGCCCGTGACGCTCTGGCCGGATGCGGACGGAGACGGCTTCTATTCGACTCAGACCGGAGTGTCGAAGCTGGGCTGCGGTGACGTGCGGGGGTACGCGGCCGCGGGGGGCGACTGTGACGACCTCGACGCCGAGATTCACCCGAACGCAGACGAAACGTGCAACGCGAGAGACGACGACTGCGACGGAGACGTCGATGAGCGGGTACGTCCTCAATGTGGCACCGGGTGGTGCAACCGTTACAGCTCCACCTGCGACGTGCGCGACTGCCGGCCCGGTGAGCCCCGTGCCGAGACTTGCAATGCTTTCGACGACGACTGCGACGGCGAGCTCGACAACGGCGCGTGCGTCGCCTCGCCGTGCGGCGGCGGCGAGTGTGGAGGTAGCGCAGGCAGCGCGCCCAGCGCACCCAGCGCGGCCGGCAGCAGTGGGGCCGAGCCGTTGCCGGCGGGGGGCGCCTCGAGCCACGAGCCGCCGAGCTCCCCGGGATGCTCGCTGGCTAGTCAGCACGCGGGGTGGGCAGGAGGACTGGCGGTCGTGCTTGCGTCGCTGGGTCTCCTCCGCCGGAAGCGGTAACACTGCGGAGGTTGATTACTCGGGCGCAGAGCGGCCCCCACTGTAGGCGTGTCCGAGCGTCTCACGATCTTCGCAAGTTGAGGCAGCATCTCATGCAACGAAGGGGCGCGCCGTTCAGTCAGGCGAGTGCATGAATAAGCCGCTGTCTTCCGAAGTACCGCCGAGCCTGGGCGCCGGCTCGATGCCCACCGTCCTGTTCGTGGATGACGAGCCCCACGTGACCGCCAATTTCAGGATCATGTTCCGCAAGGAACCCTTCAAGGTCCTCGTCGCCAACTCGGGCGCCCAAGCTCTCGAGCTGATGGCCACCTCTCCCGTGGACATCGTCGTCTCCGACGAGCAAATGCCCGACATGCCGGGCTCCGTGCTCCTGGCGGAAGCGCGCCGCCTGTATCCGGAGACCGTCCGCGTCATCCTCACCGGCGAAGCGAGCTTGGACGCCGCCATTGCGGCCATCAACCACGCGGGGATCTTTCGCTTCTTGCGGAAGCCTTGCGCGGCCGAGGAGCTCCTCGCGTGCTTGAGGGAAGCGGCTCACGCTCGCGAGGCGCAGCGTCGCGCCGCAGCGGTGGAGCAGGATACCGGCGTGCGGCGTCATCTGTCCAAGAGCTTCGCGCTAGCGCTGGAGGCTCTGTTCGTGGTGGCTCAACCCGTGATCTCTATCTCCCAGCGCGGCGTGTTCGCGTACGAGATCTTGGCGCGCACCCGGGAGCCCAGCGTACCGCACGCCGGCGCGTTCTTCGCGGCCGCGGAAGAGCTCGGCCGAGTGCGCGAGCTGGACCGCGCCATCCGCAAAAAGATAGCGGAGATTCTGCCGCAACTGCCGGAAGGCAGCGATCTGCTCATCAACCTCCATCCTGATTCGCTGGATGACCCGGAGCTACTCGCGGAAGACTCGCCGCTGCTGCCCTACGCAGCCCGCATCATCTACGAAATCACCGAGCGCAGCGATCTGCACAGCCTGGAGAACGCGCGCGCGCAGGTGACCCGCATGCGAGCGTTGGGCTATCGCATCGCCGTGGACGACCTCGGCGCCGGCTACGCGGGGCTCAGCAGCATCGCGCTCCTGCAGCCCGAAATCGTGAAGATCGACATGGGGCTCGTGCGAGGAGTGGATACGTCCGCCACGCAAGCCGCGCTCATCTCCAGCGTCATCGCTCTCTGCGCCAAGCTCGACATCCTCGTCATCGCAGAAGGAGTGGAGACCGCGGCGGAGCTCGCGCGCCTGATGGAGCTCGAGTGCGACCTGCTTCAGGGCTACTACTTCGCGCGACCGGCAGCGCCGTTCTGCGACGTTACCTGGCGAGACGCTTCCGGCGACTCCAGCCAGCGCTGAGCGTCCAGCGCGTCGTCGAACTGCGCCGTGGACATCTGAACGTCCCCCAGCTTCTCTACGACGCGAGTTACCCCGAGCTGCGCGAATACGTTGCTCGGGAGCACCACCGCCATCGCCCGCATACCAGCGGCCACCGCGCGCGGCGCCCATACTTCATTCGTCCAGTCGCGATCTTCGGCGATGAGGGAGCGGATGCGGCTCACGTCCGCCAGCACCCGGTCCACCCCATGGCGGGAGACGAGCTCCAAGACCCGCTCCATGCGGCCCCGGTACTCGTCACCCTTCAAGAACCCGGACCAAGTGTTGATCATGGCGGAGAGCGCCGGGACCAGCTCTATCTTGAGGTGCTGGTCCTCGAACAGCAGCTCGCGCCGGTAGCCGCGAGACGCGATGTATCCCATGAAAAAGCGCTACGGAGCGCCGCCCCCGCCTCTTAAGGGGCGAGGCAGGAAGGCCGCTTGGATCCTCGAGCCGCGATGAAGGGCATCATCTTCAATTTGCTGGAGGATTTCATCGTAGACGGCTGGGGCGAGGAGCGCTTCGAGCAGATCATGACCGGCTGCCCGCTGCACACGAGCAGCGCGTTCGTCGGCCCTGGCACCTACCCGGACTCGGATCTGTTCGCGATCGTCGAGCGGACCACGGCCGAGCTCGGTATCGACACCCCCACCGCCCTGCGCGCGTTCGGCCGCTACGCCATGCCCCGGCTCGCGGCCAGATTCGACGTATTCGTCCGGGACCATCGGCACCCGAAGAGCTTTTTGTGCACGGTGGACGGCATCATTCACGTGGAGGTGCGCAAGCTGTTCGAGCACGCGGAGCCGCCTCGCATCTGGTTCGAGGACCCGTCGCCCGACAAGCTCGTTCTGCACTACCACTCCAAGCGCAAGCTGTGCGCTCTCTTCGAGGGGCTGCTGGACGGCACCGCCGATTACTTTTCGGTGCCCCTCACCCGCGAACAGACCGCGTGCATGAGCGATGGCGCGCCGAGCTGCGACTTTTTACTGAAGTTCTCTCGATGAGCACCAAGGACCCCGCGGTGCTCGCGCGACGGTTGGCCCGCGCCGAGGAGCGGGTCTCGATCCTCGAGACGATGCTGGAGGATCGCGCGCGCGAGGTGTACCTCGCCTCGCAGAGGCTGCAGGCCACCACCGAGTCGCTCACGGAGCTGTTCAAGGCCGTCCCCGGCGCCATCCTCGTGTTCGGCTCGGACGGTCTTTTGGAAGCGGTCAACGGCGAGACCCTGCGGCTCGTCGGCCACTCGGAGAGCGAGCTCATCGGCGAGCCCTACGGGCGCTTGTTCTCCGGACCGCAACCGAGCATCGACACGCTGCGCGAGCTCGCCGCGATGGGGCAAGTGTTCCGCGGTGAGCACCAGCTCCGGCGCGCCGGCGGAGATCGCATTCCGGTGCTGCTCTCCATCACGCTGCTGGATGGAGCGAGCGTCTCGCTGGTGTGCGTCGCCATCGACCTCACCGAGCGCAAGAAGCTCGAGGCGGAGCTGCTGCACGCCAGCAAGCTAGAGTCCATTGGTCGGTTGGCCTCCGGCATCGCCCACGAGATCAACACGCCCATTCAGTTCGTCGGTGACAGCGTGCACTTCGCACGAGAAGCGTTCGCTGCCATCGCGCGCGTCGTGGTGCAAAGCATGGCGCTCACCCGGCTCCAGCAAGACGGTGCCTCCAGCGCCGCGCTGCTCACCGCGCTCGATGACGCGGGCCAGATCCAGGCCGAAGCCGATCTGCCGTTTTTGCTGGAGGAGCTGCCCGGAGCGCTGGACCGCGCCCTGGACGGGCTGCACCGCGTTGCCGAGATCGTGAAGGCGACCAAAGCCTTCGCGCATCCGCCCGGCGGCGAGCTACGGCCGGCCAACCTCAACAAAGCGATCGAGACGACGCTCACCATCGCCCACGGCGAGTACGAGCGCGTTGCCGACATCCAGCTCGATCTGGGCGATTTGCCGCTCGTCGCGTGTCACGTCGGCGAGCTCAACCAGGTCTTTTTGAACCTGCTCATCAACGCGGTGCACGCGATCGAAGACCAGCACCAGGGCAGCCGCGGCACGATCACCATCGTCTCGCGGGTGGACCGCGATCAAGCGCTCGTCGCCATCGGTGACAACGGCGGGGGCATACCCGAGCGCGTTCAGCAGCGCATCTTCGACCCCTTCTTCACGACGAAGGAAGTCGGTCGCGGCTCCGGACAAGGCCTCGCCATCGCGCGCTCGGTGGTGGTCGAGCGCCACAAGGGCACCCTCACCTTCGAGACGGCGGCGGGCAGAGGCAGCACCTTCTTCGTGCGCATCCCGCTGCGCCCACCCACCCGCACCTCCACTTCGGGCCTGCGCGCCGTTCGCTAAACTGCCGGCGCCGCTTCCGAGCACTCGCGACCGATCCCGCCCGCTTTCCAACAGCGGCACCGAGCCACGGCCTCACGCTGATCCTCACCCCTCACGCGGGCTCGCAGTACAGCCGTTTTTAGCCCCCACCCGCGACGGAACGCGCTGACGCTCGAAGGAGGCCTCTCCTGCGGCGCCATTGATACTTCGGATCCGAAGGACCGCGTCGTCCAGCCTTGGCCGCTCCAACTCACCCCGTTCGCTCGCGACTCGGAAGCCCCGGCTGCCTCTGCTGCGGCGCCATTGATACTTCGGATCCGAAGGACCGCGTCGTCCAGCCTTGGCGGACATCTAAGCCATCCGATTCGCTGAAGATTTGGAAGGCCCCTCAGCTGCGTCGGAGCATCCTTCGGATCCGAGGATCCGCGGATCCGCGGGTCCGCGGGTCCGCGGATCCGAAGAACCGATCGAGCCCACAACAGTGCCTCCCCGCGAACATCGTACTCGTCCGGTTGCGTCGCGACTCGAAGCCTCGCAGCTGCCTCTCCTGCGGCGCCATTGATACTTCGGATCCGAAGGACCGCGTCCTCCAGCCTTGGCGGACCTCTAAGCCATCCGATTCGTTCAAGATTTGGAAGGCCCCTCAGCTGCGTCGGAGCATCCTTCGGATCCGAGGATCCGCGGATCCGAAGAACCGATCGAGCCCACAACAGTGCCTCCCCGCGAACATCGTACTCGTCCGGTTGCGTCGCGACTCGAAGCCTCGCAGCGGCCTCTGCTGCGGCGCCATTGATACTTCGGATCCGAAGGACCGCGTCCTCCAGCCTTGGCGGAGCGCTAACTCACCCTCTTGCGCGAGTTCGCAAAGTCCCCCGGCTGCCTCTGCTGCGGCGCCATTGATACTTCGGATCCGAAGGACCGCGTCCTCCAGCCTTGGCGGACCTCTAAGCCATCCGATTCGCTGAAGATTTGGAAGGCCCCTCAGCTGCGTCGGAGCATCCTTCGAATCCGCGGGTCCGCGGATCCGAAGAACCGCGGATCCGAAGAACCGCGGATCCGAAGAACCGCGGATCCGAAGAACCGATCGAGCCCACGACAGTGCCTCCCCGCGAACTTTGTGTTCGCAGGTGGGATCGACGTCGAAGGACAACGCCTGTTGGCCTCAGCCAATCTTCGGATCCGCGGATCCGAAGAACCGATCGAGCCCAGGGCCGTACCTCCCAACGGCCGTTCTTCGCGTCAGTCCAGACCGGGACAGACTCTCAGCTAATCTTTGGATCCGCGGATCCGAGGAAATGATCGGTCCAGGACAGTGGGGACAATTTGGGCGTTCGGAGTCAGGTGGTCGGTATTTGAGCCGAGGGGGCGACGCCGAGACACATCCTGGCATGCGCGTCGCTCACCTTGGCGTCCTCACGTTCGCGTTCACTTTCGCGTCCGCCTGCTCGAGCTCGACAGACACGCCGACAGACACGTCTGGAGGGACGGGGGGATCGGCGGGCTCTAGTACGGGCGGCGGCGCCAGGGGCGGCGGCGGGAACGCGGGGCAGGCCGGCGCCGGCGCAGCGACGACGGGCGGCGCTGGAAGAGCCGGAGCCTCGTCCGCAGGGGGCACGACGGCAGGCGGCACGGTTGGCGAGGCGGGTGCCTCCGGCGGTCGAGGAGGGGCGACGGGCTCGGGGGGTGCCAGCGGCTCGGCCGGTACTCCCAGCGCAGGCTCTGGCGGTGGAGGCGGTGGAGGCGGCTGCGTCAAGAACCTGGGCTGCAAGCTGTCCCCGCCCCCTGGCACCGGCGACCTGCGGCAGGACTGCGTGAATCGCATCAACCAGTTTCTCACCCAGTGTGCGTGCTTGCCCGCGCTCCAGCGCCGCACGGACGGCGAAGCGTGCGCCGACCAAATGGCGAAGTACGACGCGGACCACAACAGCGCTCACGCTGGGATCCAGGCTGACATCTGCAAGCCCGGCGGCTCGCAGAACTCGTGCCCCGGCTACTCTTCGAACGAGCAGGTGGTCGGCCTGTGCCTGCAGCAGATGTGGGACGAGGGGCCGCCTCCCTCCCCCGACTGCACCGGCGAGTGCTACGAGACCCACGGCCACTTCATCAACATGACCGATGACTCGGTCACGCGGGTCGCGTGCGGCTTCTACACGACCGCGTCCGGCAAAGTGTGGGCGGTCCAAAACTTCTCGCGCTAGCGCGACGAGGCCACGCTACGTTGCGCGCCATGACGCAACCAGCGACGTTCTCCGCGGCCCAGGTAATCGAGGTCGCGCAGCAGCTCGGGGTCACGCGCGCGGGCCTGCAGGCTCAGCTGCGCTTGGCGGAAGGCGAAGGCGAGGTGGACGAAGAGCCGATGCTCAACGCCATGCGCGCGCTCCTCATCATCCTCGAGCAGGCGCAAGCCCCCACCTGAGGCGAAGAAAGCGGCCGCCATAGGGCCCCAAATGAACGAAGCCGGGCTAGCTTCCGAAGAAGCCGCCCGGCTCGTTTACCGAGAGTGAGCTCTCAGCGCTTGCCAGCAGGCGCGGCGGGCTTGGGAGCCTGCGACGCACCACCGGGCTTCGCGCCGGCTCCACCCTTCTTATCGCCGGCGTGACCGTGATAAGTGCGGGTGGGCGCGAACTCGCCCAGCTTGTGACCGACCATGTTCTCGGTGACGAACACGGGCACGAACTTGCGGCCGTTGTGGACCGCAAACGTGAGACCGACCGCCTCCGGGATGATCGTCGAGCGACGCGACCAGGTCTTGATCACGTTCTTCTTGGCCGACGTCACCATGACATCGATCTTCTTCTGCAAGTGGCCGTCGATGAACGGGCCCTTCTTCAAGCTGCGCATCTATCAGCTTCCCTTCGCCTTGCGAGACTTGACGATCATGCCGTCCGTCCGCTTGTTGTTGCGCGTCTTGAGGCCCTTGGCGAGCTGGCCCCACGGCGAGCAGGGGTGACGGCCACCGCTGGTGCGGCCTTCACCACCACCCATCGGGTGATCGACGGGGTTCATGGTAACGCCGCGGTTGTGGGGGCGACGACCGAGCCAACGGCTACGACCGGCCTTACCGAGGCTGATGTTCTGGTGCTCCAGGTTGGACACCTGGCCAACGGTGGCGCGGCACTCGATGTGGATCTTGCGAACCTCACCGGAGGGGAGCTTGACCGTCGCGTAGTCGCCATCACGCGCCATGAGCTGAGCGGCAACGCCGGCCGAGCGCACGAGCTGACCGCCCTTGCCCTTACGGAGCTCGACGTTGTGCACCATCGTGCCGGCGGGGATGACCGCGAGCGGCAGGCTGTTGCCCGGCTTGATGTCCGCGTTGCGGCTGGAGATGACGGTGTCGCCCTGCTTCAGGCCGTCCGGCGCAAGGATGTACGCCTTCACGCCGTCCGCGTAGTGCAGGAGCGCGATGCGCGCGGTGCGGTTGGGATCGTACTCGATCTCCGCGACCTTGGCCGGCACGCCGATCTTGCTGCGCTTGAAGTCCACCAGGCGATACGCCTGCTTGTGGCCACCGCCGCGGAAGCGCGAAGTGATGCGACCGTAGTGGTTACGGCCACCAGTGCTCGACTTGGACTCGAGCAGGCTCTTCTCCGGCGTGTCCGTCGTGATGTCGGCGAAATCGCTGACCGTGTAGAAACGACGCGCGGGTGAGGTCGGTTTGTAGGCTCGGATACCCATGACTTATTCCTTCGACTCGTCGAAGAACTGAATGTCGTTGCCCTCGCGGAGCGTGACGACTGCCTTCTTGTAGTTCGGGCGCTTGGCGAGGCCGCGACCCATGCGCTTGAGCTTGCCGCGTTGAACGAGCGTGTTCACGTCGGCGACCTTCACGTTGAAGAGGGTCTCGACCGCGGACTTGATTTCGAGCTTGTTCGCGCTGAGCGCGACCTCGAAGATCACCTTGTTCGCCTCTTTGAGACGGGTGGCCTTCTCGGTCAGCGCCACCGGGCGCTTGATGATGTCGGTGGGCTTCATGATTACTGCTTCGCCTCCGCGCTGTCCGACTTGTCGATGCAGCGAGCTTCGAGGGCCTTGATCGCACCCTTGGACAGGACGAGGTGGTCGTGCCTGAGCAGGTCGTACACGTTCACGCCCTCGGGCGGCAGGAACAGCTTGTTCTCCAGGTTGCGGATCGAGAGGCGGAGGTTTTGGTTACCGCCGTCGTCCACCACGAGGGTCTTCTTGCCGGCTTGGAGCGTGGTGAGCACGCCGGCCAGCTTCTTGGTCTTGACCTCGCCCAGGTCGATGCTGTCGACGATGGTGAGGCGGCCTTCCTTCAAGATGAGGCTGAGCGCGCTCTTCAGCGCGGCCGTACGCACGCGGCGCGGCGGACGGTAGCTCCAGTCTTGCGGCTTCGGCGGGTGCGCGCGGCCACCACCGACGAAGATCGGCGCGCGAATCGAGCCGTGACGCGCCCGACCGGTGCCCTTCTGCTTGTAAATCTTCTTGCTCGAGCCGGACACTGCCGACCGCTCTTTGGCGGCGTGCGTACCGGCGCGGCGAGAAGCCAGCTGGGCCACGACGACTTCGTGGAACAGCTGCTCCTTCACGTCAGCCGCGAAGACCTCGTCAGCGAGATCAACGCTGCCGACCTTTTCGCGCTTCAAGTTGTAAACGTCTACTGTTGCCATGGCCTTCTCAGCTCTTGATCTCGACGTCCACGCCCGCGGATAGGTCGAGCTTCATGAGGGCGTCCAGGGTTTGGGGGGTGGGCTCGAGGATGTCGATGAGGCGCTTGTGCGTGCGAACCTCGAACTGCTCGCGGCTCTTCTTGTCCACGTGCGGTCCACGGAGCACCGTGTACTTGCGGATCGAGGTCGGCAGCGGAATCGGTCCGGCGACGCGCGCGCCCGTGCGGCGCGCCGTCTCCACGATGTCCGTCGTCGACTTGTCGAGCAGCTGGTGATCGAAAGCCTTGAGACGAATACGAATCTTTGTTGCGTCGGCCATTTACTAGTCTTTCACTCGATAATCTTGGTAACGACGCCGGCGCCGACGGTCTTACCACCCTCACGGATGGCGAAACGCATCTGCTCTTCCAGAGCGACCGTCGTGATCAGCTCGACCTCTACCGTGACGTTGTCACCCGGCATCACCATCTTGATGCCTTCCGGCAGCATCACCGAGCCGGTCACGTCCGTCGTGCGAACGTAGAACTGCGGGCGGTAGTTCGTGAAGAACGGCGTGTGACGGCCGCCCTCTTC
>SECP01000110.1 GCA_004193285.1 Myxococcales bacterium
AAGACCTCGCCCCATTCGGAGAAGGCCTTGTTGGTGCTGAGCACGATGGGCTTGCCGGCGTCGTAGCGACGGGTCACCACCTCGAACAGCAAGTCTGCGTACCGGCTGTTGTACGAGAGATAGCCGACCTCGTCGATGCAGAGCAGGTGCGGCAGTGTGTAGCGGCGTAAGCGCCGAGCGAGGATGGACGAAGAGTCCTGAGCAGCGAGCTCGGCGAGCATGTCGCTGGCGGTTGTGAAGCGAACGGTGTGGCCCCGCGCCAAGGCTTGCAGCGCGATGTTCTTCAGAATCATGGTCTTTCCGACACCGTTAGGGCCGACGAGCACGGTGTTGTGGCCGGTTTTGACGAAGGAAAGGCTAAAGAGCTCTTCGACGGCTTCGCGATCAATCTTCTTGGGCCATGCCCAGTCGAAATCGGCCATGGGTTTGGCGGCGCCGACGTGAGCGTCTCGGGCGCGACGCTCGAAGCCACGTTTCTGGCGCTCGCGCTCTTCGATGGCGAGCACGTCGCGGAGCCAGGGCTTGTCGATGATCTGGTCGCAGCAGGCGATCAGTCCGAAGAGGCCGAGGGCTTTAAGTCGTGGTTTGACGTCGGCGGGATTGAGGTCGGTCATGGCGTGGTTTCTTTCTTGAGTGAGTCGTAGGTGGAGAGGCTGTGGGGCGTGATGACGAGGTCGCGGTGCTCGCTTGGGGACAGCGAGATGGAGACTGGCGGCGGTAGCCCGCGCTCAGATCGGCGGCGGTCGAGCACTTGGCGCACAGCGCCGATGTGGATGGTGTCGCGCTCGAGGACCTCAACGAGCGCGTCCTCGAGCGCGTCAGCGCCATGTGCGTCGAGCAGCTGCAATAGACGCGAGGTATTGCTGCCCAAGTTTTGCCCGCGGTCGACTAAACAGCGGAGAAATGCCTGGCTGCTGGGCGCCGCCTTGGCGAGGCGATCGAGGCCGCGATGCTCTCGGGCCCGCCTCTTTTCCGCCGCCAAACGCGCAAGGTGCTCGGCGACCTCGAGTTGCTGGCCGCGGTCCCACGAGCGGGGATGGACTGCAACAACGTCGCTTTGGCCGTCGACGATGCGAACAGTTTGGAGGTCGGCAAGCACCGTCAATGAGCGTTGCGTGCGATCATGTGGGACCGAGTAGTCGTTGAGGTCGAAGCGAGCGTAAGGTGTCTTCCCGATTTCGACTTCGACGCGCTCGTGGACTGGAAAAGGCTCGACCGGGAGTGGCAGCAGGCGGCCCCGCTCGTCGTCGAAAGCATCACGGACGGTCCGTGACTTGTCCTCGATCCACTTGCGGTCGGCCGAGGCTCCCTGGGACCAGTGGTCGGCCTGCCGATTGAGGTCGGCGACGTCGGTGTATTTGCGTGCGGCGAAGAAGGCGTCGCGCACGTAGCGGATGGCGCGCTCGACGCGTCCCTTCTCGTTGCCACGAGCCACGGCGACGGGCCGCGCTTCGAAATGATAGTGAGCGGCCAGCTCGAGCAACTTGGGATTGAAGCGGATGGCGTCGCCCTGTCGCTCAAGCACCGCACTCTTGAGGTTGTCGTAGAGAAGGACGCGGGGAATGCCGCCGAAAAACGAGAACGCTTCGACGTGGCCGCGGATGAAGAACGGCATGGAAGACCCGAGAAAGAAGCGGAGAAACACCTTCCGGGAGAAGCTCAGGACCATCACGAAGGCCCAGAGCGGCCGCTCTGCTCGCCCCACCGGGTGCTTGCCGAAGTAGGCCCAGTCGACCTGACCTTGATCGCCGGGCAGCGTCTTGAGGCGCTGGAAAGCCTCGGCGGGCTTGCGCGGTCGATGACGCGAGACGACGCGCCGGAAGTGATCGGCGCCGCCCGGATAGCCGCGCTCTCGCACCATCTCGAACAACCGGCTGGCGCATAGCCCGGGGTATTTCTCGAGCTGCTGCACCAAGAATGGGACGAACGGGTCGGCCATCGACGGGCGAGGCACGACCATCTTCAGCTCCACTCCGGTCTGCCGCAGAACTCGTTGCACCGTCGTGTGGTGCAGGCCGAGCTGCGCGGCGATGGTACCAATTCGCCATTTCTCTGCGTGGTAGAGCCGGAGCACCTCGGCCTCTGCTTCCTTCGAGATCATGCCGACCCTCGCTCAGCGAGGCGGCGGTGCGCGCGGAAGCCTCGGAGCTCGTCGAGCGACCCCGGGCCCTGGCGCCGGCGTCCGTCGTGTCCACGGCGGCAGCGCTGCCCCGCAAAGCGAGCAGCGACCCTGGTCGCAAACCAATACATCTTGTCGGTCCTTTCCGCCGGAATTGGGGTCCGGCACGACCGACTCAATGCGCGATACCGCGTCTTCCGTCACCGACTGATGCGTCACTTTCTGCGCCGAGAAGTTGGCATGTCGGTCTCGATAGCGAGCTTGCCGCGTGGCGTGCAGCCGCCGAGCGCGCCGTGCGACTCGGTACACAGCCCCCGCTCGTCGAATAGAATCGCGGCGCTGCTCCACCGAGCAGGGCGGGCAGAACCGACGACTCCGGTCACATCGCCCGCACAGCCGTAGCTGCGCATGACATCGCCCACAAACGACCACCCGAAAGCTCTCCGATCGCACTCGGCTCCGACTGCCGATTTCTGGACACGGAGCTCACGGTGTGATGAAGGTGCAGTCCTCCATCGCACTGGAGATCCAGAAGGCTCGAGAGTTGGCGCTCTTGGGCCT
>SECP01000009.1 GCA_004193285.1 Myxococcales bacterium
GTCCGGGCCTCGGCTTGGGTGGGCGGTCCGGGCCTCGGCTTGGGTGGGCGGTCCGGGCCTCGGTGGGCGGTTCGCGCTTTTTGGCGCGCTGTAGGGGGGAAGCTGCGCTTTGGCGAAAGAGGTAGCGCCCCGGGGACCCACTTTTCTCGCCCCGATGCTTCTTCGGATCCGAAGAAGCGAATTTAGCTTCGGCACCGACAAGCACAAGTAGCCGAAATTGCACAAGAAAGAATCAACAGCGAAATAGCGACCAGAGCGTACTTCGGATCCGAAGAACGATCTGAGCCGCGAGGGCGCGTTCCCCGAGCGTCAGCTGCCTGCGTTGTCGCTTGCCTGCGTTGTCGCTTGCCTGCGTTGTCGCTTGCCTGCGTTGTCGCTTGCCTACGTTGTCGCCTGCCTACGTTGTCGCTTGCCTGCGTTGTCGCCTGCCTACGTTGTCGCTTGCCTACGTTGTCGCTTGCTTGCGTTGTCGCTTGCCTACGTTGTCGCCAACGACTCGGGCGCACCGTCATGGCTCGAAGAAGGCGGCGCGACGGTGGGCGGAGGGACGGACGAGAAACGGAGCTGAGAAGGCGGGCGCCGCATCCGCAGCGCTTGCAGGCGGCACGCACGAGACGTGGGCACGGGGTGGGCCGAAAGCAAGCGAGCACGGTGGACGGAAGACACCGTGGCGATATGGCCCGCGGCGGGCCGAAAGAAGTGGGCACGGTGGACGGCATGCCCGCGACGGGAGGCGGAGCCAGTCGGTGGAGGCGGAGCCAGTCGGTGGAGGCGGAGCCAGTCGGTGGAGGCAGAGCCAGTCGGTGGAGGCAGAGCCAGTCGGTGGAGGCGGAGCCAGTCGGTGGAGGCGGAGCCAGTCGGTGGAGGCGGAGCCAGTCGGTGGAGGCAGAGCCAGTCGGTGAAGGCGGAGCCGGTCGGTGGAGGCAGAGCCAGTCGGTGGAGGCGCAGCCAGTCGGTGGAGGCGGAGCCAGTCGGTAGGCGGAGCCAGTCGGTGGGGGCGAGTCGGGAAGTCGCGGGAGTCCGAACGCTGTGGTAATCCCCGGGCAATGCGCGGCGGTGCCCTCCTGCTCCTCACCCTGAGTCTCGCGTTGGGCTGTGGCGGATCTGCGGGCGCGGACCCGGACAAGGTGCTGCACGACTATTCGCTCGCGGTGGAGGGAGGGCGCGCGGCTGACGCGTATGCCCTGCTGAGTAGCGAGTCCAGAAAGTCTATTTCTTTCGAGCAGTTTCAGCGCATCTTAAAGGAAAATCCTGAGGAGGAGCGGGAGCTCGCACAGAGCTTGAGGCGGCCTCAGGCGGCCCCGCCGCGCGTGACAGCGACGGTGACCGGGCCGGACGGTGAGTCGTCCATCTTGCTGGTGTACGAGCAGGGGGCGTGGAGGGTCGACGCGTCGGCGATCGATCTCTATAGCCAGCGGACGCCGGAAGCGGCGGTGCGGGCTTTCCTCCGCGCCTACGACAACCGTCGCTTCGACGTGCTGCTGAAGTTCGTGCCAGAGGACCAACGCGGTGAGCTCACGGCGGCGGAGCTGAAGAAGATGTGGGAAGGCGAAGAGCGAGCGGACATGGACCGGCTGACCGGTGCCTTGAAGGCGTCCCTCCCTACCTCCAAGGTGGAGCTGTTCGGGGACCGAGCCACGCTGGCTTTTGGGGCCGGCGGGAGTGTGGAGCTCGTACGCGAGCGGGGTCTCTGGAAGATCGAGGACTTGAAATGACTGCACGCATCGGACGAGTGGAGCGCAGGACGCGCGAGACGAACATCACCGTCGAGGTGAATTTGGACGGCACGGGCCAGGCGTCGATCGAAACGCCGCTGCCGTTTTTGTCGCACATGCTGGACCAGATCGCCCGGCACGGCTGCGTGGACCTCACCGTGAAGGCAGAAGGTGACGTGGAGATCGACGGGCATCATACGACCGAGGACATCGGCATCGTGCTCGGCGAGGCGGTGCGGCAAGCTTTGGGCAACCACCACGGCATTCGTCGCTACGGCTCGGCCACCCTCCCGATGGATGAGGCGCTGGTCACGGTGGCGATGGACCTCTCGGGGCGACCCTACTTCGTTTGGAAGATTCCGATGCCCAAGGCCAAGATCGGCACGTGGGACGTGGAGCTCGCGGAGGTGTTCTTCGAGGCGTTCGCTCGCAGCGCGCAGGCCAACTTGCACATGGTGCTGCACGACGGGCACAACCTGCACCACATCGTGGAGATCAGCTTCAAAGCGTTCTCCAAGGCCCTGCGCGCCGCTACCGAGCTGGATCCGCGGGCGAGCGGCGTCCCTTCCACGAAAGGTATGCTGGTATGACGACGCGCGTGGCGGTGGTGGATTATGGCATGGGCAACCTGCAGAGCGTGGTGCAGGCGCTTCGCGCGGCCGCACCGGAGGGCACGGAGGTGGTGCGCACGCACTCGCCGGAAGAGGTGCGCACGGCGGATCGACTGGTGGTGCCCGGCCAAGGCGGCTTTCGGGACGCCGCCGCACGGCTCGCGCAGGACGGCTTGGGCGAGAGCATCCGAGAAAAGATGCTTGCTGGCGCGCCGTACCTCGGCATCTGCCTGGGCCTTCAGATCCTCTTCGAGAGCAGTGAGGAGGCGCCCGGCGCAGTGGGCTTCGGTTGGTTCAAAGGAGCGGTCAAGAAGCTGAACGGCGGCGAGGGCATCAAGATCCCGCACATGGGGTGGAACGGGCTCACGCTGGCGAGCGGCGGTCACCCCCTACTGGAGGCCGCAGGCGGGCCGGACACGTACGTTTACTTCGTGCATTCGTTCCACGCGGTGCCCACGGAGGCGGACGTCGTGAGGGCCACCGTGCAGCACGGCGACAACGTCGTCACGGCGGCGGTGGGGCGCGACAACGTCGTCGCCACGCAGTTTCATCCAGAAAAGAGCCAGGGCGCGGGCATAGCGCTGCTCCGGCGCTTCCTCACGAGCTGAAAGTGTCGTAAGGGCGCCGCCATGGAAGTCATTCCGGCGATCGATTTGCTCGATGGCAAGGCCGTGCGGCTGCTGAAGGGCCGCTACGAGGACGTGACCGTTTATCACGACAACCCGCCAGTTTTGGCTGCGGGTTGGTCGGGTAAAGTCAAGCGCCTGCACGTGGTCGATCTGGAGGGCGCGAAGGCCGGCAGCGCGGTGCAGCGGGACCTGGTGACCCGGCTGGTGAAGTCGTTCGGCAGCGGCGTGCAGGTCGGCGGCGGCGTGCGCTCGTTCGACGCGGTGAAGAGCTACTTCGATCTCGGGGTGGAGCGGGTGGTGCTCGGTACGGCCGCGCTCAAAAATCCCGAGCTCATCGAGCAAGCGGCGCTGGCTTACCCGGGACGCATCATCATCGCGGTGGACGCGCGCGACGGAAAAGTGGCGACCGCCGGCTGGCTCGATCAATCCGAGCGGCTCGCGACCGATTTGGTGCGTGAGCTTTCGAAGCACGCGCTCGCGGCCGCGCTGTACACCGACATCGATCGTGACGGCACCGAAGTGGGTCCGAACCTGGAGGCCACCGCGCGGCTGGGCCGGGAAACCAACGTCCCCGTGATCGCCAGCGGCGGCGTCGGTACCCTCGCCCACCTCACCGCGCTCGGGCGCGCGGGCTCCGGCATCGTGGGCGCGATCGTCGGTCGCGCGCTGCACGAGGGCCGTTTTTCTCTCGCGGACGCGGTTGCGGCTGCGAAAACCGAGCCAAGCGCCTAGCCGCGAGGTAGCCTCCCCTCCCTACCGATGGGTGACGACGTCGATCCCGCATCCGGCCCCGGCGGCTCCTTTTCCCAGCGCGTCACCAGGGCGCCGCTGAGCTCGCGGCCGTCCCGACTCGCTCCCGCCACGAGCAAGCCCGACTCGGAGGCGCCGCCTTCCGTCGGCAGCTTCGATGGGGAGGATTTTCTCTACCACCTGTACCGCGGTAGCGAGCTCTTGCAGGACAACCTCGTCCCCCAGGCAAAAGAGGAGCTCGAGCGCGCGCTGAAGCTGCAGCCGCAGGACACCGAAGGCCAAGGCTTGCTCGGCGTCGTGTACTTTCGCCTCGGCCTGTACCCGCGCGCGATCGGCATCTACGAGGAGATCATCAAGGCGTGCCCGAACGAGGTGAGCCCCCGCGTGAACCTCGGACTTTGCTACCTCAAGACGGGGCAGAGCCACCTGGCGCGCGACGCGCTCGAGGAGGTCATCCAGCGCGTGCCGGAGCACGTGCGAGCTTGGGGCTACCTGGGGCTTACCTTCGAACGGCTGGGCGAGCTGGCCAAGGCCGAAGCCGCGTTCGAAAAGGCAGGGCAACCGAACTTGGCGCGGCGCATGCAGCGGCTTTTGGCCGAACAAGCGCAAGCTCAGCAAGAGCTCGTGGACCCGGAGCGCGCCTCCGTGCGTTTGGCCGCGGCGGACGCCGTGCAAGAGCTGGACGGGCGAGAGGGCGGCTTTTCACGGGCTCCCGGAGAAGACGAGTCGGACCTTTCGCGCTCCGGCCGTTGGCGCGCGGTCGAGCTGGGCGACGCGTCGGTGCCTCCCCTGCCCAAGCTGCGCCGCAGCCCTTCGCTCGTCGGTCGGCTCGGCCCCGCGGTGCCCGCCATCAATGACGCCGCCGAGCTCGGTCGGGATTCGGTGCCTCCGCCCACGTCGTTTCGTCCGCCGCTCTCGATTCGCGCCCCGATCGCGAGCTCGGGCGCGCTCGCGATCGAAGGCGGGGTCGCGTTCCCGGAGCCGCCCGCGAAGGTCCTGATCGCCGGCGCGCGCATCGGCACTTGCGTGACCGCAGACGGCTTCGCGGCCCGCTCGGACGTGATCTCCAGCGTGATCGGCGGCATGAAAGCGCTCGCCCCTTCCCCATTGATGCGACGCGCCCGCGGCCGGGAGACGAGCGAGCCGTTCGGCGCTGGCTCCACCGTGTGGCACCTGTACGAGGGTGAAGCGCGAGCCATCATCATCGCCGGGCCCGCGCGCATGCTCTGGGCGCTCGAGCTAGCCGACGAGTTCGTTTACGTGCGGGAGACGAGCCTGCTCGCGTTCGAGAGCACCGTTCGCTACGAGAACGGGCGCTTGGCCGCGGGTGGACGCGAGCCGGTTGCAATGGTGCAGCTCTCCGGAAAAGGCTTCGCGGTGCTGGAGACGCACGGCGCGGTCTCCGCGCTCAGCGTCGGGCAAGACACGCAAGCGGTCGTTCGGGTAGACGACGTGATCGGCTGGACGGGGCGACTTTTGGGCCAAGCGGTGGACACCGACAACTCACCCGGCAAGCTGCCGGGCGCCGTATCTTTCAGCGGCGAAGGCGCCTTGCTCCTGGATTTGACGCGATGAGCAGCCTCGAAGAAACCGACCCCACCGACCGCGACGACAACCCCCGCGGCGACCGGCTGCGCCGACGGCGCTCGCTCCGGCAAGACGCCCTCAACGTCCCCAACCTGCTCACGTTCGGACGCGTGTTCGCGATTCCGATCGTGATCTTGCTGCTGGACCGCGGCACACCGGAAGACTGCGTCCTGGCCGCCCTGGTCTACTCGGGCGCGGCCATCACGGACCTGTTGGACGGCTACCTCGCGCGCAAAATGAACGTGGTCAGCGTGCTGGGAAAGTTCCTGGATCCGCTGGCCGACAAGCTGCTCGTGATGGCCTCGCTCATCTACATGGTGCCCATGGGCCGCATCCCGGAATGGGCGGTCACGGTGCTGCTCGCGCGCGAGCTCGCCGTCACCGCTCTGCGCGGCATCGCCAGCAGCGAAGGCGTGGTGATCGCCGCCGGCGACGACGGCAAGAGCAAGACCGCCCTGCAGATGATCGGCATCCTGGCCCTGATTTTGGGCTACCCGTACCACCTCAGCCTGCCCGGGGTGGACTTGGGCATGGTGGACTTGGTGTACGTCGGCCGCGCGCTCATCTACGCGTCTTTGGTCTTCTCCATCTCGAGCGCGGTCTCGTACGTGCGGTTGTTTTCGGCCGCCGTGGAAGCCAAAGAGGAGCGTCAGCGCGGCGAGGGCTGATTTCGGGTCCTCCGCCGGGGCGGGGGGATGCCCAGCGCCGCATTTTGATGTTAGGACACCGCCCGACATGTCTTCCGCGCTGCGTCACGTCTTCGCTCTGGCCCTGGTTTCGGTCGCCGTCGTCCTTGGCGGGGCGCCCGCTTGCTCGCAACAAACCGAGGGAGAGCGCTGCGACAGCGGCAAAGCTGGCGACGCTGACTGTGAAAGCGGCCTCTCATGCGTCAGCAGCAACAGCTTGCTGAATGGCGCCGGCGCGGACCGCTGTTGCCCCGAGGCAGGCACGGAGACTGACAAGCGCTGTACCCGCGGCACTCCGTCGGGCAGCTCTTCCGGCGGTTCGTCGGGCAGCTCTTCCGGCGGTTCGTCGGGCAGCTCTTCCGGCGGTTCGTCGGGCAGCTCTTCCGGCGGCTCCTCGTCCGAGGCGGAAGCTGGCGCAGCCGGTGCGCCCGTGGACGCGAGCGCCGGAGCGGGCGGCGCAGGCTGATGGCCTCGCTCGGTGAGCTCACGACGCTGGCCCAGCAGGCTCTGCTGCTGTCGGTGGCGGTGGCCTTGCCGGTCGTGGGTGCGGCGGCTCTGATCGGCTTGCTCGTCTCCGTCGTGCAAGCCGCCACCCAAATTCAGGATCACACGATCGGTCACCTGCCGCGGCTGCTGGTCGTGGTCACGGTGCTCGTCGCGACCGGTCCCTGGATTGGCTCGCAGATCGCGGAGTTCGCGGCGCGAGCGTTCGGCGGGGGCTGACATGACCGCGCCGCTCTCGCCGAGTGACCTGGGAAGCGGCGCGAGCGCGGCCCGCATCGAAGTGGCGGGGCGGGTCTTTCACGTCGAAGGCCAGGTGCTGGTCGTTGCGGACGCGTTCGCGCGGGTCGCGGTAGAGATGCAGGCTGAGCCCGGTGCCGAGCCGGGAGATCTGGTGATCGTCTCCGCCTTGCCCGGGGAAAAACGACTGACGGACGGGCAGCTCATCTCGCGCACCCCCTGCCCGACTCCTAGCGCCGATGGCGAGTTCTTCCGCTCCGTCTTCGCGGGCGAGGCCGAGCGCTTGCGCGACACGGCGCGGGCCGCGGCGGCGACGCGCGCGTTCTTCGCGGAGCGCGGCTTCGTGGAGGTTTGGACTCCGCTGCGAGTCCCCACCCCGGGCGTGGATTTTCACGTGGACGCCGTTGCCGCCAGCGGCCAGTACCTCATCACCTCCCCGGAGCTGGAGATGAAGCGGCTCCTGGTCGGCGGTATGCCGCGCATCTATCAGCTCGCGAAAGTGGCGCGCGTGGACGAACAAGGGCCGCTCCACGCCCCCGAGTTCACCATGCTCGAGTGGTACCGCGCGTTTTCAGGCTTGGAGGACGTGCTCCGAGATACGGAGGAGCTCGTGCGTAGCGTCGTGCGTAGCTTGGCCGGTGAGGACGAAGTGTTCGTCATGGGTCACCGCAAAGTCAGCGTGACGGGGCCCTTCGAGCGCGTCACGGTGCGGCAAGCCTTCGCGCGGTATGCGGGAGTGGCGGACGCCGCCCAGCTCGCCCTCGAAGACGAAGACCGCTACTTCGAGCTGCTCGTCTCCCACGTGGAGCCGGCGCTCGCGGAGCTTCCCCGGCCCGTGTTCTTGACGCACTACCCCGTCTCGCAAGCTGCGCTGTCGCGTCCGCATGCGGACGACCCGACCGTCGCCGAACGAGCCGAGCTGTACTTCGGTGGGGTGGAGCTGTGTAACGCCTATGGGGAGCTCACGGACCCGGTGGAGCAGCGCCGGCGCATGGCGACCGAGGCCGAGCGCCGGGCCGAGCTCGGCCGCCCCGTTTACCCGCTGGACGAGCCATTTCTAGCCGGGCTGGTGGAGGGCATGCCCCCTTCCGCCGGCAACGCGCTCGGCTTCGACCGGCTCGTGATGGTCGCCACGAATCGCTCCCAGATTCGCGCGGATTGAGGCTCTCCTCTCCGCCGGCGGAGGAGCTCAGTCGTAGTGGATGATCGAGACGCACGGCGTCGGCAGGAGGCGCTCACGCCCGCTGAGCGACGCCAGCTCGATCACGAAGGCGTAAGCGAGCACGAACGCACCTTGGCGATGCACCAGCTCCCCTGCTGCGGCGGCGGTGCCGCCGGTGGCGAGCAGGTCGTCCACCACCAAAACGCTCGCACCCTCTCGCAAGGAGTCACGGTGCATCTCCAGCTCGTTCTCGCCGTACTCCAGCGAGTAGCTCACCTTGTCGGTCCGGAAGGGCAACTTGCCGGGCCGGCGCACGGGCACGAAGCTCGCATTCAAACGCGCCGCGAGCGCGCCGCCGAAGATGAAGCCGCGCGACTCCACCCCCACCACCGCGTCCACCTTCTCGCCGACGAACTGGTGAGCGATGGCGTCCAGCACGATATGAAAGCCTTTGGGGTCCGCGAGCAGCGGCGTGATGTCTCGGAACAGCACGCCGGGCTGCGGAAAGTCCGGCACCTCACGGATCAGCCCCTTCACGTACGCATGCGAGTCGAACGGGGTTGCGAGCATCCGCGGCATCACCCGGTCGCTCTTCAGCAGGCTCGGCTTCTTCGGGTCCACCCCGCGCGGCGTGGGCGAGAGGCGCCCCGGCACCGGCTTGCTCGTCTTCGCAAAACTGCCCTTTCGCGTCGCCATTCCCCCGAACGTCTACCACTACCGCGGCGCTTCCGACAGAGTGGCCACGACCGCCTCCGCCTCCGCTTGGGTTGAAGCGGCCCACAAATCCAGGACGAGCGGCGTGAGGCCGATCTCGCCGGCGTCGTAGGCTTCCGTATCCGAGCCCGCGACGGGGCGATGCTCGACGCCGGGGCCACCGAGCCAGAGGTACTCCCGCCCGCGCGGGTCCTTCCGGAACTCCACCTCGTCCGAATAAAAGCGCCCCCCGAGGCGGGTTGCCCGGCAAGACCAGGCGCTGCCAGCGGGAATGTTCACGTTGAGCAGCAGGGGGCGCTTGGGCGCGCTCCGGTACAGGGCCAGCGCCAGACGCGCCGCCTCCTGGGCCGCGCTCGGCCGGTCCACCTCGAGGCCCGCGGAGAGCGCCATCGCGGGGACGCCGCGCAGGGCGCCCTCTCGCGCGGCCGCGACGGTGCCGCTGTAGAACACGTCGTCACCCAAGTTCGCCCCGTGGTTGAGCCCCGAGAGCACGAGGTCCGGCCGGCGCGGCAAGATGCGCGCTCCGGCGAAGAACGCCGTGTAGACGCAGTCCGCGGGGGTGCCGTCGATGGAAAACACGCCGTCCCCATGCTCGGTGAGCCGGAGAGGGCGGTGCAGGCTCAGCGAGTGGCTGGAGGCGCTCTGCTCACTGTCTGGGGCACAAACGACGACGTCCGCATGCGGAAGCAACGCCGCGCGCAAAGCGTTGATGCCTTGCGCGCGGAAACCGTCGTCGTTGGCGAGTAGAAACAGCGGGCGACGGCTCATGAGAGCCTGTCTACCACCGCCGCTCAGGAAGCGGAAAGCATGGTGTCGAGCTCGCCGGATTCGTTGAGGCTCGTCACGATGTCACACCCGCCGACGAGCTTCCCGCCGACGTAAAGCTGCGGGAACGTGGGCCAATTGGAGTACTCCTTGAGCCCCTGACGCAGCTCCGCGTCCGCCAGGATGTTCACGTCTTTGAACTCGGCACCCTTCTGCTTGAGGATCTGCACGACCTGCGCGGAGAAGCCGCATTGCGGGAAGTGCTTAGAGCCTTTCATGAACAGCACCACGCGGCTCTGACCAATCGTGCCTTCGATGCGCTGCTTCAATGCGTCGTCCATCAAACTAGCCTCCCGAGACCTTCGCCCACATTTGGGGGGTATACGTTTTCAATGCGAGCGCGTGGATGGGCCCGTGCATGGCGTCGCCTAGCGCGCGATACACGAGCTGATGCTGCTCGATCAGCGTTTTCCCCTCGAAGGCCTGCGACACGATCCGCGCCTCGTAGTGATCCTCCGTGCCCGTCAAATCGACGAGCGCGAGGTCGGCGTCGGGCAGAGCCGCAAGCAACAACCTTCGAACGCTTTCAGGAGCCATCCAAGCCTTGCGCGAGGCTATGTGACCTAGGCCCGCCGGCTTGTCAATGTCGAGGGTTAGGGGCCGGCCCGGCAAGCGACCAGGTGCGCGGCCCGCAGCTTCAGTCTTTGGGCGGCAGGGGCCCCGGGAGCTTGACCTCGCGGATCGCCTCTTTGAAGCGCACCTGCGCTTCTCCCAGGCTGAGACGCAGCTCGACCAGCTTCTTCGTGATCTGGTCGAGGCGCAGGGTCACCTCCGCCAGCCGGCGGGTCAGCTTCTGGCGAAGGTCCGCGGCCTGGTTGTTCTTCTCGATCGCCTCCAGGCTGAGCCGAGTCTCGCGCGAGGACTTCTCGAGCTCCTGCTGCTCCGTCTCGAGCGCGCTCACCTGCTCGCCTGCCTTTTTGAGCGCGTCCCGCAGCACCCAAGCTTCCGTGAGCTTTTGGGCCACGCCGCGGTCCGCCCGCGAATCAGCCAGGTACTGCCTCACGGCCTCTTCCGCCAGCGGGTGCAGCCAATCCATCCCTTGCTGCACCGCCTGCCGCTCGTCCACCACCAGCTCCGCGCGACCGCGCGGCTTGAGCGGGATCGGCACGAGAGCAGAGGCGCTCGCGAGGTCGTCCTCCGTACCGGCGGGCGGCTTGAACAAGCGCGCGCCGCCGAGGCGTGGGTGACGGATGAGCAGCTTGCTCGTCTCGTCCCCGCCGTTCACGACTTTGTAAGTCGTCTTCGTCACGCTGTCTCGCTCGATGTACAGAGCGCCCGCTTCGATCCGAAACAGCCGCGCGCCTTGCTCGGTGCTCATGCGCTCGCTACTGACGGCGACGCTTCGATCCAAGGCGAAAGGCACGGTGGTCTTCGCTTTGGGGGGCAGCGGATCCAGCATCCCTTGCCCCAGAAACTGCCCCTCACCGAACACCGCGATGGGGCCGCGTTCCAGCAAACCAGAGGTCGCGTTTTCGAAGCGCACGACCCGGAACGGGTGCGCGCTGGAATCCGCCACGCCGCTGTCCGGCGAGAACAAGAAGACGCTCTCGCCGGGAACTTTGCGGCTCACCAACAGCACCATCGTGGCGCTCTCGTCCGGCACCGTGACCTGACCGGGGATGCGATAGCGCGTCGTTCCTCCGCCCACCGCCACCGCGGCGAGCGCCGAGAGCCTTCTAGGTGCGGAGAGGCCTTGCTTGCCGAGCTCGTCCATGGCGGCCCGGCGCGCTTGCTCGCGTGAGGCCTGCAGTGTGGGCGGCGGCGGCGGTGGGGGCGCCGGCGCTGGAGCAGCTGCGGGCATCGCCTTCTTCGGCCGCGCCGCGGCCCCCCGACCACTGCCGCCGCTGGCGCGCGATGTCGCACTGCGCCTGGCGTCTTCGTCGTTCAGCTCGTATTCGGTCGCTTCGTCCTTCTCCAGCGCCGGCTCCGCTGCCGGCGCGGCGGCTTCCACGGGGGCGTAGCGTTCCACAGCGGAGCTGCCCGGTTGCTGGCCGAGCGTGGTCATTCCGACCGGAACCTGCGCGATGATCTCACCCGTATCCGTGATCACCGGCCGCGCCGGAGTGACCGCATCACCAAGGGTGGACTCGAAGGCTATCGGCGCTCCCGCAACCAACGTGAGCTCCACGTCTTTCCAGTCTTCGCCCGAGAGGTTCTGCACGATGCCCCACACCTGCAGATCCGCGCCACCCGCCCCGACCACGACTCGGTACGAGGGACGCCAGAGCGGCGTCGTCGCGACGTAGCCGACGGCGAGGTCGTGCTCCTTACCGTCCAGGCGCAGCAGCACCTTGCGCAGCCGCTCGCTGGGAGGCTCTGGCGGCTGGGGCGGCTCGCCCGGGCGATTCCACGCGGCCAGCATCTGCGCGAAGCGCGGGTCCTGTGTCGCCGGGTCGTCCTTGTCCACCTCGAGCGGGAACGAGGCGGCCTTCAGCGAGCTACCGCCGCGCTCGACGATAGCCAGGGTCGCCAAAAAGTCACCGACCATGCGCTGGCGCATCTTGAACGACACCTGCTCACCTTCGACCGCTCCCCCGCGCTCGAAGTAGCCGACGCCGTTGCGATAAACGACCACGCGCCGCAGCGGTAGCTCCGGGCTCGCGACGTCCGGACCGCGGGCGCAGCCTCCGAAGGCCAGCGCCAAGCACGCGATGGAGGCAACCGAACCCAGTCCTGAGCGCACGCTATCCCTCATCGTTTTTCCTATACCAAGCCCGTGCCCGCTCGTCGCTCGCTTAGCGCGCGCTTGGTATAAGCTCCGAGATCGTGACCGAAGCCACGCTGCCGAAGCCGCCGGCCGTCAACGCTACGTCTGCGACCTCACCGCCGCCCGTCCCCCCGCGACGGCCGCCGCCGGTACCGGCGCGGGCGCTCAGCGACGGCCAGAAGGAAGCGCTCGCGATCCAGGCGCTCGGCCTCCTGAACGAGCAGGTTCAGGCTCGCATCGTTCACTACAAAAGCGAGCTTGCCACCAGCCCCGAGCTCGACGCCATCACCGCGCAAGTCGTGGCCCAGCTCAAAGCCATGCAGGCCGCGGTGAGCGACACCGCCGGAGCGACGAGGCCGCCGGAAGAAACGGAAGAGCAGCAGACGCGGGCGCTCGCCCTGCTCCTGCCGCGCTTCTTCTCCGTGCAAGGACAGTTTGCGACCCGGATCCTGAAGCCCATCGGCAAGAAGATCGCCAAGCTCTTCTTCGAGAGCGAGCTCCACGAAAAGTCCAAAGGGGACAAGGACAAGACCATCCGCCACGCCGAGCAGGGAGTATTTTACGTCCTCTCGCGCTACAAGAACCGCCTACGCGCGGAGGCGGAGGGCTTCGAGTTCGAGAGCCCCGACGTGCGCCAAGCGACCCTGGACCTGCTCGCCAAAACCGAGCGCGACCTGCAGGTCGCCTTCCTCTCCCGCCGCTCCCCGGAGCTCAACCGCGTGATGACGATTTACACCGCCGTCCTCGGGGATTTCCTGCAAAAACACCTGCCTCCGCGCCTCGAGCAAATGGGTAAGGTGACCGTCCGCGTGAGTAAAGCCGCGCGCCGAAGCGGCAGCGTCGGCTACAAGATTCAGGCGGATGCGTTTGCCGATTTTCGCGCCGAGTGGGAGCGGCTGTTCATGCAGCAGATGGTGTTCTTCTGCGGCGACGAGCTGCTCGAGCGCCTCACCCAAGAGGGCGAAGCCTTTCAGGAGGAGACGGTGAAGTTCTTCACGGATCCGCACGTGTTCAGCGAGACGTGCGCAGTCGTGTGCGAGCAGCTGTACGACTTCCTGTGCCTGGAAGGCTTCCTGGATCTGCCGGTGGACTGGCGCGTCTCCCGGAGCGCGCAGGACTGAGCGACCTTCAGAAGCTGGAGGACGCCTCGCCCAGCTCGACCGAGTAAGCGACGACCGCGGCGTTGCCGCCCACGATGCCGAGCGGGCTCCACGGCGGGTTCACCGCGCCCATGCGCTGGCTGTTGTCGAGGACGAGGTAGTACTGACCGGGCGGCAGCGGCACGATTTGGCGCGCCTCCTGGCCTGGTTGAAGCGAGAAGGCGCTGAGCGGCGCCTCCGGCGGCGGAGCTAGCGGGGCCCCGAGCTGAAGGCCGCTTCGCCACAGATCCCCCGCTCCACGGCGGATGAGCAGCGCGTCCACCGCGGGGCCGGTGACCTGGAAGCGCAGGAAAAGCGCCTGGCCGGAGCTGGGGACCTCGATCGGGCCGACGAGGTCCATCTGGTCGACGCGGATTTCCGTGCTGTCTCGCTCGAGCGAGGTGCGGTCGTTACCGGCGACGAAGTACGTGTGGGGGCGCTGCGGCGGGGAGAGCAGGCCGATCGCGAACTCGTCCCCCGAATCCGTGTGCACGACCGTGAAGCCGCTCGCGAGCTGGCCTTGGACGATCTGCGAGCCGAAGGTCGTCACCATGTAGCCGGCAGGCCCTTGAGCGGCCCAGTCCACCACTTTGTTTTCGATCGCGCCCATCCGGAACTCCGGGCCGTAGGCGATGCGCGCGGGCTTGGCCCACACGTACATGGCGTCCTCTGCGAGGAAGAAGTCCATTCGGTAGTCGATGGTGGCGGACACCGCGAAGCCGACCCTCCCCGCGACCGGCGTCCAAGCGAAGCCCGTACCCTCGAACGCGACCGTGACCGTCTGGGCGGCGTTGTTGACCTGAGACGTGCAGCGCTCCGGAAAGAAACGACCGATGACGCTGCCGTTGGGCGCGAGCTTGAGGGCCGCGTTGCGCTTGAGCATCTCTGGGCAGACGCGCTGGGCCCCGAAGTTCGAGAACAAAAACCAACGCACCTCTGGGCTCGCGTTGATGGAGCCGCGGAACCAGCCGCAACTGGGCAAGGAGAGCAGCAGCGCGCCGAGCGCACCCCACGGCGCCAAGCGACCGAGCACGGAGCCTATCGATGACCGCATATCCCTACGGGAGGCTAGCCCGAGGCTTCCGTCGAGATCGAGCGAATAGCCACGGTGGCGAGCGCCGCCGTGAGGCCAGGATGCAGATTCAGGGCCGGGACGCGCACGAGCGAGAGAGAAAGCTCCGCCGCGATGGCCTTCGCTTCCACGTCCAGGTCGTAGAGGGTCTCTACGTGGTCGGCGAGGAAGCCGAACGGCGCCCAAGCGACCTCCCGGTGGCCTTCGGCCGCGAGCGCGCTGAGCGTTTCTCGGACGTCCGGGCCGAGCCAGGCGCCGCCGTCCGCCCCCTGGCTTTGGTAACACAGCCGCACCGGGCGACCGAGACGGGCCGAGACCGCGTTCGCGGCTCCTTCGACCAGCCGAGCGTACGGGTCGCCGCGCTCGATGGCGACGCGCGGCAAGCTGTGGGCCGAGAGGACGAGCGGTGCGGCCTCGGGCGCATGACGCGTGATGAGCTCCGCGTGAGCGGCGACGAACTCAGGCTCTTCCGCGTAGGGCGGGCTCGGCACGAGCTGAATCGGGGTCTGCGCCGCCTGCGCGATCTTGAGCGCGGCCTGCCAGTACACGTGCTGACTGAACGGAGCCAGCGCGATGACGACGAGGCGCGAAAGGCCGAGAGCGGCCGCGCCGGCCAGCGCCTGCTCCACGCCGGGCTCCCAAAGTCGCATCCCCACGAGCACCGGCGCCTCCAGCCGCTTGGCGAGCGCGACCGCTTGCTCCCGGGTCGTTTGCAGGAGCGGCGAGCTGCCGCCGATGGCCTCGTAGCGGCCTCGTAGCTCCTCCACGAGCCCAGGAGGAGCGGGCCGCCCATGGCGGATGCGGGCGACGAAGGCCCCGAGGTCGTCCAGGTTTTCCACGGTGCCGTGGGCGACCAGCAGCACGCCGGCGTCTTTGGGGAAGCTCATGAATCAGGGTCCTGGTAAGGATATTTGAAAGAGGTGGGCGGAGAAGCGGTGCGCTTGATGGTGCGGGGGCTCGTCCAACGCAGCAAGTTCCAGGGCGAGCCCGCCTTGTCGTTCGTCCCCGAGCGACGAGAGCCGCCGAACGGCTGCTGCCCGACCACGGCGCCGGTCGGTTTGTCGTTGATATAGAAGTTACCGGCGGCGAAGCGGAGCCGCTCACTCAGTTGGGTGATGGCAGCCTCGTCTCGAGCGAAGATGGCGCCGGTGAGCCCGTACGCCGAGCCTTCGTCGCACCAGGCTAGCGCTCGCTCGAGCTGCGCGTCTTCGTAGACGAAGACGGTGACGACGGGGCCGAACAGCTCTCGCCGGAGGAGGTCGTGATCCGGCGAGGTGACCTCGATGAGCGTCGGCTCGACGAAGTAGCCCTCACGCGCGTCCACCCCGCCGCCGGCAAGCAGATGACACGCAGAATCCGTACGAGCGTGAGCGAGCGCCTCCGCCAGCCGATCGAAGGCGGCTTTGCCGATCACGGCGCCCATGAAGCAGCTGAAGTCCGCCGGGTCCCCCATGCGCACCTCCGCCATGAGGGCGGCGGTTTGGGAGAGCACTCGCGGCGCGAGGCTCCTCGGCAAGTAAACGCGCGACGCGGCCGAGCACTTTTGCCCTTGATACTCGAAGCCCCCGCGCACGATGGCCACGCTCAGCGAGGCGACGTCCGCGCTGGGGTGCGCGAAGATGAAGTCCTTCCCGCCGCACTCGCCGACCACGCGAGGGTACGCGCGGTACCCCGGTAGGTGCTCGGCGATTTGCTGCTGGAGGGCGTCGAACACCGCGGACGAGCCGGTAAAGTGCAGGCCCGAAAACTCCCGATGGGCGATGGCGTGCCCGCACACCTTGGCGGCGTCCCCCTGCACCAGATTGACGACGCCGGGCGGCAAGCCCGCCGCCTCCAAGAGCTCCAGCAGGTGCTGCGCGGAGAGCGCAGCGAGGGGCGAGGGCTTCCAAACCACGGTGTTGCCGAGCAGAGCGGGAGCCGCCACCAGATTGCCGGCGATGGCCGTGAAATTGAACGGAGTGACCGCGAGCACGAAGCCGTCCAACGGGCGCAGGTCGATGCTGTTTTTCACGCCGCTGGGGCTGTTGAGCGGCAGCTGCTCCAGCTCTTTGGCGTAGTGAGCATTGAAGCGCAAGAAATCGATGAGCTCGCACGCGGAGTCGATTTCAGCTTGGTGCGGCGTCTTGCTCTGGCCGAGCAACGTAGCGGCGTTGAGGCGCTGCCGCCACGGCCCCGCGAGCAGCGCCGCCGCGCGCTCGAAGATCGCGGCGCGCTCCGTCAGCGACAGGGCAGCCCACGCCGGCTTGGCGCGGAGCGCGGCCGCGATAGCTCGTTCTACCTCCGCCTCGCTCCCCTCGGCCCGCTCCCCCAGCACCAACCGGTGCCGGTGCGGCGCGGTGACGGGGGTGCTCTTTCCAGTCTCCACGCGCGCACCGTCGATGACGAGCGGCAGCCTGAGAGGGTGCGCCGATTGCTCGGCGATCGCCTGGCGAAGCTCCGCGCGCTCGGCGCTACCGGGAGCGTAGTCGAGAACGGGCTCGTTCGACGGCAGCGCCACTCGCGCGAGCGTAGCACCCCCGTTCGATCAGGGCGCTCCGTAAACACACGCGGAGGCCTCGCCCTCGGCCGGCTCGAACGACACCGTATCCGCATAGAAGCTGCGGGCGAAATCGGCGCCCCAGCACTCCACCGCGGCGACCTCCCCCGGATCCGCGGGCAGGTCACCGCCCGAGATCACCACGTCCGCGCGTCCGGCCCCGTCGGCGCGCCAGCGGCTGTCCACCGTGACATTTTCGAGCGCGGTGGCTTTCGAGTCGTCCACGTCGCTTTGCGCGACGACGTGCAACGAGCCGGTGCCGTCCTCGTTCGCCACCGACCGCACGGTGTAAGACTCCCGATTGACGCTGGGGTCTGGCGTGACCTCCGCCTCGATCGTGCGAGGAAGCGAGCCCGGCCCGAGGCCGCGCGGCAACTGGTGCGCGATGTGGAGCGTGCCGGAGTCTGGCTCGTGGCCGACCGGATCCAGCTCGCGAGCGACGCTGAGGTCGATCGTGAACTCGCCTTCGCCGTGCTGCTCGTGGAGCTTACCGAAGCCGTGCCCCTCCAGCACGCTGCGGTAGTCCTCGTCCGACCGTGAGGCCTTCGGCCGGCCTTCGAGCACGTAGTCGTACTCGGCTTCCGCGACCCGCGTGACGCGGAAGCGGTACGTCACCGGCTCCAGCGAGTCCGTGTACGGTCCCCAGGTCGCCTCGCCGTCCTTCAGCGCGCTCGGCTCGGAGTGGACGACGAGCCACACGCTGCCGAGCACCGAGGCCGTCACCGCGTTCACTCCGCCGCGCACGGCGCGCGTGAACCCGTACCACTTCGCGAAGTCGGTGCGTTCGAGGGGGCGCAGCGAGCCCTCCGACGCGGTGTGGGTGGCCGAGGGCGCGGAAGCGTCGGCTTCCGGCCCCGCGACGAGCACCGCCTCGCTTCGAGGCAAGGCTTCGCGGTACTCGCCGGCGTCATCTTGCTTCTCGAGCATGCAGCCAGGGAGGAGCGCGAGCGCGCCGAGGGCGCACGCCTTCAGGGTCGAAACCGCGAGCCTACGAGCCGTGAACGAGCGTTGGGTCATGGAAGCCCTGCGTTACAAGACGCGCGCCAAGCCCCAATGCTCGCAAAATGCCGAGGTGCCGAGCGGCTCTCGCCGCGTAGCGAGACCGAACGGCTTCGCCTCCATGAACGGTAGTTCTCTCGCGCGCGCTCGCAGGTTCGCCCACATTGACCCCGAGCTGCGCGGTAACGCGGCCGAGTGCGGTGCGGTGCGGTGCGGTGCGCGCCGAGCGTTGGTTAGTTAACGGAACCCGGCGCCAGGCGATTTGCCTCATGGCGTCCGGCCCTCGCGCGTACAATCCTAAGCTTCCCCCCGTGCGCGCTCGCCCGAACCCCGTCGAAGCTCTCGCTACCTTGGCCCGACTGTCCGATGAGTCGGAGCGCCGCGCGAGCTGGCGCCAGGCCGTCGCGGCGCTCGGCTACAGCACGCAGGGGGCGGGTCCTCCTCCGCTCGACGGCATCACCCCCGAGGTATTGACCCGCGCGGCGCGCGTGGCGCTGGAGACAGGGCTGGTCGACGATCTCGAGTTCGTCGCGCCGGGTCCCGCCGCGGTCGCGCTGTACGAAATGAGCGCCGCGTTGCCCCTCGGTCGCGAGCGCCGTGAGCTCGGGCGCCGCGTCTTCGCGCGCCTCTACGAAGGGACTGCGGCCACCTTCGCGACCGTGGCCGCGCGCATGGCGTTGAGCTCGGGCAAGCCCTTCGAGGCGGCTCCGCTGCGGGCGCGCGTGGGCCTCGTCTTCGATTTGCCCATCGGCTGCGGCGTGAACGCGGACCCGCTGGCGCTCACGCTGGTGACGCGCCGAGAGATGCGCGAGCGTTGGCTGGATCGGGCACGGACCGGTCCGCTACCGGTGCGCCGCCTCGCGGCCAAGCTGCTGGAGCACGCGGCTCGCGAAGCCGTGTTCCGAGCGCAGCAAGGGGATCTGTTCCCGCGTGACCAGCTCCTCTCGGACCCGATTCGCTCCATCGGCGAGGCCCTGCTGCACGACCGCGAGCCGTTGGTCTGGCGTCACGCCGCGGTCGCCCGCGGCATCCTGTCGTCGATTCAGCCCAGCTTGCGCGAAGAGATCGACGTCGCGCTGGATCCTAACCTGTCGCCCACCGAGTGGCGGCGCGCGGGCGTGTCGCTGGTGGCCACGCTGCTCAGTGAGCCGGAGGGCTCGCTGAGAGCGCTCAAGCAGCTGCTGGACGGCCCAGTTTCTGTTGCGGACCCGGGATTGGCCGCGTCGCTGGTGATGGGGCTGCCGCGCGTGGTCGAGGCCGAGCCGGACGCGGCCGAGAACTTCCTGGACATGCTGTGCGCGCGGCGCCGTGCGGACGTCGCGGAGGCCGCGGCCGCCCTGTTCGCAGACTTGAGCAGCCCGAGCTTCGGCCAGCGCGCGGCCAAGATCCTCAAACAAACGCTCTTGCAGCGCAAGGACTCGCAGAGCGCGGTGCTGCGCAGCGTCGCCGAGCGCGCGGCGCGGATCTTGGATCGCGACCAGGACGACCAGAGCGAGGTCGTGGCGTCCGTGCGTCGAGCCTTGCTCGCGTACGAGTCCAAAGGCGCCCGCGCGGCGACGGACCTCGCCATCCAAGCGGTGCAGACCGCCCACCGCGCCATGGATTTCGTGGCGTCGCACGACGCGCACGACGAGCAGATGCTGCCCTACGTCCTCGGCGCCCTCAGCGACTTGGACGCGGCCGCGCTCGAGAGCCCACGCCTGACGGATTTGATGCTGCTCGGGCGCCGCCCGGGTGACACGGATACGAGCGTGCCGGAGGTGGAGCGCCTTCACGACCGCCTCGGCTCGTTCTTGCTGGACGCGGAGACGAGCGTCACCGAAACCGCTCCCTCCCCGGCCCTCGCCCTCGGCGAGCAGCGGCGCCTGAAGGCGCTCCTGCACCTCATCGATTTGGAGGCCGCTCGCTCTGTCGACGACGAAGGCGGCGTGCGCAAGCGGGTGCGGCGCGCGGTAGGCGTGATGATGCGGCGGGTCAGCCAAGATCCGGAGCCGGTCGTGCATCGCATCGCCTGCGCGACGTTGGCGCGGAGCTTCGACGCCGCCGTGCGCGAAGGCGTCAGCGACCCTTCCGACCTGCTCCTGTCGCTGGCCGCTCACGTGGACGGGCTGTCGAGTCTAGAAGCGGTGGCGGAGGCCTCCACCAATCCGGAGGTGCGCAGCGCCGTCACCGGCTATGTGGAGTTCCTGAACCCCGCCAACGCGGAGGCCGCCGACGGTGGGAACGAGTCCCATCATTTCGAGCTCGGCATGGGCCTCGGGCTGCAGAGCGAGGCTCGCAAATCCGCGCAGCGGCTGCTGCGGCTGTCACGCAGCCTGGGCGCCGGCGGCTCCTACCGCGGCGAAGCGCTGCGGCGCGTCGTGCAGCGCTTGGCGCGTTCGCTGGAGAGCGTCTCCGCCGCGCGCGGCCAGTCGGACTTGGTGGACGCGAGCGGCGGCTCGGCGGACGTGATGAGCGACGTAGAAATCGCGGTGGACGGCCTGCGGAGGCTCACCCAGGGCGCCCTGCGGCGCGTGCTCGACGTGGACCCGATGGCGATCGCGGTCACCGCCGACGTCCCTTCGGTGGCGGCGCTCGTCGAGCGCACCGTGCGCTCCAAAGTGCCGCCGAACGCGGCGCAGCTGCAGATGGCCGTGACCGAGCTCACCGCGGACATTCCGCAGCCGATTGGGGCCGCTATCGCGAAGGTGCTGTCACGGCTCGAAACGCTACCCGTCACCGTCATCACCACCACGGAGGCCGCTCAACCCATCCCCCTCGAGCGGCGGCGCTCCCCCTTGCCGGATTGGCTGCTACCGCGTCGCACCATCGGCGCGTTCTACGTGGTGCGCTCGCTGGGCAGCGGCGGAGCGAGCTCGGTGTTCATGGCGCGGCGCATGGAGGAGCGAAACAACGCCAAGGCGGAGGGGTTCGCGCTCAAAGTGCCGGACTACGATCCGACCACCGCGCGCAGCCTCTCCGAGCAGGAGTTTTTGCAGCTGTTTCGCGAAGAGGCGGGCGCTCTGCTCGGCCTGCCGCAGCACGAAAACTTGGCGCGCTTCGTCACGTTCGATCTGGCGGCGCGCCCCAAGCCGATCCTCGTCATGGAGCTCATTCGCGGTGCGGGTTTGGACCGGCTGATCCGGAGCCGGTCACTCACCGCACCTAGCGCGCTGAAGTACCTGGACGGCATCTTGGCCGCGCTGGAGGCGATGCATGGCGCCGGAGTCGGGCACTTGGACATCAAACCCTCCAACGTGATCTTGCGGGACGGGGAGACGCCCGTCCTCGTGGACTTCGGCTTGAGCGGTCGACAGCTGCGCCCCGGCTGCGGCACGCTCGAGTACTGCGCGCCGGAGGTGCTCGGCTTGGTGGAGGCCAAATCGCCGCAGCCGGCGGACATGTACGCTTTCGCGTGCACCGCCTTCGAAGCGCTCACCTTCGAGCTGCTGTTCGACGCGGAGGACGAGACCTCGATCCTCGCCGCCCACGTCGCCCACGACGGCTGGCCAGACAAGCTCGCTCGGCTCGCCCACATCGCAGATTCCGCAGAGCTGGCACGCCTGCTCGCGGCGTGCTTGCGGCGCGAGCCGAAGAACCGCCCCACCGCCTCGCAGGCCCGGCGCGCGCTACGCGACTTGACACCGAAGCTCTCGAGCGTGAGCTTCCCGCTCGGTGCCCCCTCTTCCAGCCCTGGCAGCAGCACCGTGGCCGTCCCGTCCGCCGGCATCGAGCAAGTGGCGCCGCGCGCGGAGAGCGCCTGAGGGGCTCGCGCTCGCGGCCCTGCTCAGCTTCGCCAGCTGTCGCTCCGAGCCGGGCGCGACCATCCACGTCGTGCTCGGGCCCGCCGCGAGCGACGAAGCCACTTTCACTCCGCGCTCCGCCCTGGCCGAGCTGATCGAGGTCAGCCCGAGCGAGACCACGCTGCTCGTCCACCTGACCTCGAGCGAGCGCACCTGCGACGCGGTCGCGCCAGCTTCTGCAGAAGAGGTCGCGGTCGCGCTCCGTCTGACTCTGCCCGCAGGCGTCAAGCTGGAGCCTGGCAGCTTTCCTCGCCCTCCGTTCGTCGCCGTGGAGGGGCGCGCTCCGCTGATGGCAACGGTGAAGTTGCGCGGTCGCAAGCACGAGCTACGGCCTGGCGGCGAGCTATCGCTATCGCGCATCGAGGCGAATCCACAGGGCGTCCTGGAAGGCTTGCTGAAGCTCGAGTTCGCGGGCGACGCGGAGCAGCCCGCGACGCGCGTTTCCGGCCGTTTCTTGGCGCATTTTTGCAAGATCAACCGACTGCGCTAGCACGCTAGCGGCTCGTGCTACGGTGCGCGCCCTCCGATGCTGAAGCTTTCTCGACGCTTGATTTTTGCCGCGGTCGGCTGTGTGGCGCTGGCCGGCAGCGCCTGCGGCGGAGACGACACGGTGCCGCTAGAGCCCGTCACCTACGAGCTGTCCGTCACTGGGTACAACGGCGGGCTCGGCAATGAGGCGACCGTTTATTGCGACGGCACCCTCGCCGTGACGGTGAGCATTGCTCCCGCGGACGCCTTCAGACTGCGCCCCGCGAACGCTTGCGGTACCGCGCCGCGCTGTGGGTACGTCCACTTCGAGCTGCTCCAGGGCGGGACCGTCGTGTCCACTGCGGACAGCGCGACCGTGCAAGGCGTGCTCCGCTTGCCGGACCCCAGCAACATCGAGAACGTCGAGTTGCAGGTCAGCCTCCGCTCCGGCGTCGATCAGGAGACGATCCTCAACGCGGACGGGGAAAAAGCAATCCAAACCGTGACGCCAATGCTCAAGTCCCCGACTGATTGTGAAGGCACCGGCGCGGGCGGCGCTCCCAGCGGCGGGGCGGGAGCGGGCGGGCAGCCGAGTGAGCCGGCGGCGGGAGCAGGCGGAGCCGGAGGAGCTTCGGACGCTTTGCCGGGCGGAGCGGGCGGAGCCGGGGGCGACGCGCCAGGCGGCCAAGGCGGAGCCCCGGTAGGCGGCGAAGCGGCGAGCGCGGGCTCGGGCGGCGCCTGAGCCATCACTCTCAGGGGTGAACGAAGAGCACGGTGCCGGTCAGCTTCTGCATCGCCGAGTGCCAGCCTTCGGGGAGCGCGGGCTGGGTGAAGAAGAAGAGCCGACGCGCGTCCTCCGGCGTCAGGTTGATGCAGCCGTGGCTCTTCGGGGTCCCGAAGCGGTCGTGCCAGTACGCGCCGTGAAGCGCGTACCCCTCTTCGAAGTATTGAACGTAAGGGACGTCCCGTAGCTCGAACTCTTCGCCCACCGCGTCCGAGTCCATGGTCGTGGACACGTGCTTGGTGTGGATGCGGAAGATGCCGCGCTTCGTCGCCTTGGTGTGGGCAGGATCTTCCAGCCCCGCCTCGCCGGTGGAGATGAGCGTGGCGTACACGGCTCGCGTGCCCTCGTAGGCGACGAGAGTCTGCTTGGAGACATTGATGTCGAACCAGCGCTCGCCGTTTTTCCCCCAAGCGGGCATCTTCTTCGCCGCGTCGAGCCGAGACGCGTCTTGGTCCGAGATGTAGAGGCCGTCCACCGTCTCGAAGTGGAGCCGGCGCTGAAAGAAGCTCTGCTTGCCGGTCAGCTTGAGCACGGACCAGTAGCTCGCCGCGCCCGCGTCCAGGAGCTTTCCCTTTTCGAGCCGCTTGAAGCGCGCGGTCTCGCTGCGCACGAACGCGAACGGGAATTGTGCGTCCTTGCCGATCTCCACGCCATGCCGCTCCGAGCCCTGGATGGGGCGGAGCCGGTCGGTAGGCACGACGTCCAAATCGGTGGTGACGCCGTAGCGCCGCCCCTCGAAGAGCAGGGTCTTGAGCAGCGAGAGCCCCTGGCGCGACTTCATGCGCGCGCCGACCAGAGCCGGCCCGTGGTCGAGTTGCCCCTCGGGAGTCGGCAAGCTGCGACCGACTCCGAGGAACGTCGGCAGCGGGTCGCTCTGCTTGGCGTCCCAAGCCAGCCGCGCATCCGGCGGCGCCTGCCCACGGAGCCAGACGTGCTGCGCGTAACTGGCCCCTACCTCGCCCTCTGCGCTGAGCCAGGTCGCCATCCGCTCGTCCAGGTCGCGCTCCGCCTGGGTCGCTTCTTCCCGCGAGGGCAGGCGCGTGTAGATGGGCCCCGGCCGACGCACCGTCCCGTAGATATAGGGCAGCTTGCTGCCGAAATCGGCGGCGAGGCCGCGGTACGCCGCGACGACCGCGTCGCTGTCGTCCAGGGTCGCCGAGCCTTCGGCGCAAACGAAGCCGCGTGGCTCCACGGGGTACCAGCCGGCGGCGCAGCCCTCCAGCGCCGCTCGCTCGCCGCGCAAGAGCAGGGAGGCGCCGGCGCGGAAGTAGCCGAGGCGCTCTGAGCTCTTTGAGGGCCGCTCATGGATCCAGGCGCGCAGCGAGCGGGCGTAGATGCGTCGCCCAGGCGCGATGGGTGCCGGGTGCAACGCACCGTCCAGCGTGACCGTCGTCGCCGGCAGCTCTCGGCGCGGGGCGGATGGATTGAGAGGCGGTGCGCTGCCTGCCGCGACCGCGCCCGAGCTCGCAGACGCCGGTGGGGAGGCGCCCTCGTCGGGCGGCGGCGCAGCCTTCGAGCAAGCGACCGCCAGCAGCGCCAAGGGAACCAGGGCGGAGCCGTAGCGAGCCAGCATCGCCCACCGACATGCCACGCCTGCCGCAATCACCGCAAGAAAACGGGCTCGGCCGCTGAGACAGGTTTGTCCCAATCCCTTAAACGAGAGCACGCAAATGTGCGGAACCGAGTTGCTTCCCGGCCATCTCGTCATATCTTCCTGGCGGTTGTCTGCTCCCGCTCCACCCCGAAGCGCCCTGCCGCTCGCCGCAGCAGGTATCGCCTGCCTCGGCATCCTTCCGACGTTCGGAGGCCCCGACCGCCCGCTGCACTGGGCCATGACCGCGGGCATGGTGGGCGTTGGCGCGCTGCTGTGGACGCGCCACCGTTTCTCGCGGCGCGAAGGACCGCCCCTCGCGGTCGCCGCAGCAGACGCACAGCGAGCGGGCAAGGCGGTGCTCGGGATCTGCGCGGTCAGCGCGCTGCTCGTGCTGGCAATCGTGTGGTTCCAGTGGCGGCGCGGCGGTCAGCTCGGTGCGCTTTCCTTGGCGATGCCGCTCGCCGGCCTGCTGTGGCTCGCGACGCTCGGTCTCCAAGCGCTCAAGCACCGCGACGCGGCGCCGGCGGCGCTCGGCAAGGATCGCCCTTCCTGGAGCCCTGCCAAGGTGGAGGCGCTCCCCTCGCCCACTCAAAGGCCGAGCCAGCCCCCTACGGATAGGCGCATCAGCGCATGAAGCCGCCGCGCTGGCTCGCGAGCGCCGCCCTCGTCACGCTGGGCTTCGGCGCGGCTCGGGCCCTCCGCGCCGAGCCGCCGCCCAGCGCGAGCTCCGCTCCCCAGGCGAGCACTCCTCGAGCGCAGCCTTCCGAGCGGCTACGTCGGCGCATGGAGCGACTCCTCGAGGGCCCGGGTCTGCATCCGAGCGCGCTTTCCTCCTCCTTGCCCGCGCCCTCGGCTTCGGCGGCTTGGCTCCCGGAGCTCTCGCGGCGCTGGTCCGAGGTCGCGGCGAATCGCCAGGCCCGGCGGGAAAAGAGCCGCGCCGCGCTCATGCGCGAGCTCGGCGGCAGGCTGCAAGATCCGAGAGTGCGGGCGGAGCTAGCGCTGCATTCCCAGCGGGTGGCGGAGCTCGGCCGCCTGGAGTTCCTCGCCAACAACGCGCGCGCCGGTGAGCAGCGCGACAAGCTCCTCCGCCGCATCGAAAAGCTCCGAGCGCACGAGGCCGCACGTCATGGCCGCAGCCTCGCCAAGCTCGAGGCCGCGGCCGAAAGGCCATCACCCGCCCCCGCGGTGAGCGGCGGGGCAAGGCCGTGAGGCAACTGGCTTTTTGCGTTCTGCTGGGGCTTTGTGCCTGCTCGCGCCCGTCCACGGAGGCTCAAAACGACACGACTGCACTGCCGAGCGCAGGCCCAGCGCCGGCCACGCCGCTCACGGTAGCCCCGGAGTCGTCGAGCCCTCAGGCCCCGCCTTCGGTGCTCACGCCGGAGGACGCCGAGGAGGACGCCGCGCACCGCATCACGGAACAGAATTTGGAAAGTGAGCTCGATCGTTTGGAGCGAGAGATCCAAGCCGAGTAAAAGGGGGCTCCCCCATGCGCTCGCTCGTCTTTGCGTTGCCTCTCGCCGTCGCGTGCTCCAAGTCCGAGCCGGCGCCGCCCAGCCCGCCCGCGGCGCCGCCCAGCGCCAAGAGCGCCCCCGCCGCGCCGCCCAGTGCCTCCGCCGCGCCCAGTGCCGCGCTGCCGCCGGGGGGCCCGAAGAACGTGCTGTTCGTCACGATCGACAGCCTGCGCGCCGACAGCTTCACCAAGGAGTACGCGCCCAACTTGTACGCGCTCGCGCAGAAGTGCACGACCTACGACAGCGCGTATTCGATCTCCAGCTACACCGCCAAGAGCGTCGCGGCGTTCTTGAGCGGCCAGTATCCGAGCACGCTGTACCGAAGCGGCTTCTTCTTCGCGAGCTACGGTAGCGCCAACACGTTCATGGCCGAGCAGCTGCAGAAGAGCGGCATCGCCACCCTCGGCTGGTTTGGTCACATGTACTTCTCTCGCGCCAAAGGCCTCGAGCAAGGCTTCGACGAGTGGCGCACGACGCCCGGCATCAGCTTCGACGCGCAAACCGACAACCACGTCACCGGCGACAAGATGACGGCGTTGGGCATCGAGCTTTTGGGGAAGCCGGAGCTCAAGACCAAACAGTTTTTCGCGTGGGCCCACTACATGGACCCGCACGACCAGTACAATCGCCACGAAGAAGCGCCCACCTTCGGCAACAAAGCGCGCGACCGCTACGCGCAAGAGATCTTCTACACGGACCTGTGGGTAAAGAAGCTGCTGGACTTCGTGGACCAGCAGCCGTTCGGCAAAGACACGTATTTGGTGCTGTCCGCCGATCACGGCGAGGCTTTCGGTGAGCACGGCATGTACAAGCACGCCTTCGAGCTGTGGGACGTGCTCACCCGCGTGCCGCTCGTGGTGTGCGGGCCTGGGGTGAAGGCGCAGCGCATCAAGGAGCGGCGCTCCCACATCGACTTGGTGCCGACCTTCTTGGACTTGCTCGGTCAAAAGCCGGCGACGCCGCTCCCTGGCCAAAGCCTGGGGCCCGAGCTCACGGGAGCGGAGCCGCCGAAGCCGCGCGAGCCGATTTACCTGGAGCTCACGGAGGACAGCCACAATCCGCCGCGGCGCGCCGTCATCCGTGGGGCTTACAAGCTCATCTGGAGTGGGCCGAGCGACAAGTTCCAGCTCTACGACCTCGAGCGAGATCCCGGCGAAGAAAAAGATCTGGCCAAAACCGAGGCGGATACCTTGAAGGATATGGTCGCCGCTTACCGCGCTTTCTGGGACAAGCTGCCGATCGTGGAGCCGTACGGAAACATGAAGCTGAAAGAAGGCGGCACGGCGCGCGGTCCGACGGGCCCGAAGGCAGACTGAACTTTCGGTCGGCTCGTCCGTTCGATGAGAGCGTGACGAGCTCGATTCGCGTTCTCTTGATCGCCGCTCTGGTGACACTGTGCGCGAGCGCCAACGCCAGTGTTCAGTCGTGCAACACGCGCTGCCAAACCGCGCAGACGGACTGCAACCTGCGCTGCGACGGCAGCATTCCGTGCATCAACCAGTGTCAGGTCTCCGCCGACAGCTGCGCTGAGTCGTGTCTCAAGCAGTGAGCGCACAGGCGCGCACTCGTGCGCACGCCCAAGTCCGCTCGCCTACTTGAGCACCGAAGCGACGTCCGTCTCGATTTGCTCGGCCGTGGCCGCGGGCACCTTGACGTACCAGCGGTCCCACTCCGTGCGCGCGAGGTAGTCGTTGCCCTTCTCGCCCGGCACCTTATACAGCTCCACGAAACCGACTGCTTTTCCGCCGTCGAAGTAGTCCACCCGAACGATGGCGCTCTCGGGCTTGAGGGCGGTGGCTGGCTTCTCCACGAACTCGGTGCCGCGCAGCCGGTTCAGCTTGGTGACCCAGTTGCCCGCGGTCTCGTCTTGCTTGCTCGGCGTCGCCGGGTCGCCCCAGCCGTCGTTCTTCTCTTTCACGCGCACGAGCTCGCGGGTCTTGCTGCCCTTCTGGATGCGAACGCGCTGGATCTCTTCGTTCTTGAAGCCGTGCAGGTCACGCTCGGGGAGCCGTGAGTCGCCGAACATCAAGCTCTGGGCGATGTCACCGGAGATCGCGAACACCTCGCCGCTCTGGTATTTGACGTAGCGGTCCGCGCCGCCAGGCGTGGTTCCGCCGATGACGAGTGTGTGCTCCTTGCCGTCGACCGTAACCTTCAGCGTGCCTTCGGGCTTGTCGAGCCCGAACTCTTCGTAGCGACCGGCCTCCACTTTGCCGACGGCTCGCAGCGCCTTGAGCGGGGCAAGCGCCTTGACCAAAGCTTCGCCGGCCTTGACCGACACGAAGCGCGTCGTCTCCTTCTTCGGCTCCGCGCCCTCGGGGGGCTTGAGCGGAGCGCCTGGCACTCCCTCGTGGGGGTTCTTGGCGGGGGCGTCTTCCTTATCCACCACCCCGACGTAGTAGTAGCCAAGGTCGTCTTTTTGGCTCTCCAGACGCACCTTGCGCGTCTTGCCTTCGAACGAGAGCTTGCTGAACGTGGCCTGGCTGCCGCTCCAGACGTCCACCGCCGGTTGCTCTTTTTCGGGCGCGACCTCGTCCTTGTTCCAGACGGAGTACGCAAGCCCGGCCGAGACGACCAGCACCGCCGCGTGTAGCGCGAGCGGCTTCACTTTCGGCCTCCTTGCAGAGTGCGGCGTCGGACGAACAAGCCCGCCGCGAGGACGATCGCCGGAACCCCGAAGATGGTGGAGTAAAACCAGGTCAGGTCTTGCTGCTTGGTGTGCTCGATCAGCACGTCTTCCTCGCTGTTGGTCTGCCCCATGAAGCTCTCTTCGCCAACGAGCCAGCGCATGGCGTCCACGAACAGGACCTCGTTGCCCTGCACGTTGCTCATGGCCAAATCGGAGAACACGTCCGCGTCCGCAATGACGAACGCGCGCATCTCCTTCGGCTCAGCCTTCTTGTCTTTGCTCTTTTCGTCCGCGCTCGGCGCCGCGCTACCGGTGACCGGGCGCGTCACCGCAGCCGCGACGTTGTAGGTCGCCGACTTTTCCAGCTCCTTGTCGAGCCGGTAGTTACCGTTCTTGTCACCCCACGTGCCGGTCGGTGAGCGCAGCGTGAAGTCCACTTTCCCGGCGAGGTTCTGCGGTTTGTCCAGGCTGCCGGCGCCGAGCACCACGATGGCCGCGCGCGGCGCGTTGCGGCTGAGGGTGGAGACCGACGCGTGGGAGGAAAAGTTGGTGACCGCGAGCCGCGTGCGGTCCGAGTCGTTATTGCGCGCCCGAATGTGCTGGGTCTCGTTGCTGAGCAAGTCCGGCGAGAACGTGAGACCGGTCACGCCGATGAGCCCCGCCAGGTGCGGCGGAGCGGGGGTCGGAGGAGTGGGCGGCGGCGTCACCTTGGCCGAACCGGAAGGCGCGGGCTTGGCGGCAGGCGCCGCCGAAGGGGCCGCGGCTGCGCTCGAGCCAGGGGTAGCAGCGTCCTCGCCGCCTTGCCCCGCGGCGGCAGCCAGCTCCAGGTTCGAGCTGGACTCGGGATCGAGCGCCAACAGCAGGTGCCCGCCTCCATCCGCGAAGCGCTGGAGTGACGCCAGCTCTTCCGCCGAAAACGCGCTGCTCGGGCCCAGCACCGCCACCGCGTCCGCGTCTGTCGGCACCTCGCTGCCCAGGCCCTGACCGAGGCCGAGGTCCTTGACGGTCACGTTCTGCTTTTGGAGCCAGAGCTTGGCGCGAGCCGCGGTCCGGCCGTCCTTCTCCGCGCTGCCTTTCGGCGCGTCGTTGATCTCGCCGTGGCCGACCGTAAAATAGACGGTTTTATGCGAGCGAACGGCCTTCAGCAGCTGCTCCTGAAAGTCCCGATCCAAGGTCAGCAGCTTGGGGCGGGCGGCCTCGAGGTCCGTGCCGACGTTCAGGGTGTACGTCGCACTGCCCTTGGAGAGGATCACCACGCCGTCTTGCGTGGCGCGTAGCTCCTTGGCCAGCTTGGGCGCGAGCAGGCGGTCCCGGACCTCCACCTTCAGCTTCGGGCTCACTGCCGAGAGCTCTTTCAAGTACCCGGCGACCTCGTTTTTGACCTCGCTCACCTCGGGGAAGAACGCCACCACCCGGATCGGCTCGGTGAGGCTCTTGGCGATCTTGGTCGTCGACTCACCGGGGCGCGACGTTTTGAAATACGAGTAGTCCCACTTCTTCGTGATGCCGCCAGCGGCGTAAGTCAGCAGTGAGCCGTACACGACGACCATGGCCATCGCTCCGCCGGCCATCGCCGCTGCTTTCACGCGCCTCGCCTCGGGCCGCTCCGCGCGGCGCATCGGCCGCAGCGCCGCCTCCGCGAAGATTTGCGGCACGACCGCGAGCGTGAGGAGCGATACCCAAAGAACCCGCAGGAGCTCGATGGCGTGATCGCGCTTTTCGGTCGTCAGCTTGGCGAGTCCGAGGCGCTCAGTGCCCGAGTCCGTGGTGACGTAGTAGACGGCGAGCGCCAGCACGCCGAGCAGAGAAAGCAGCGCGAGCAGCCGCTCGATGCTGGCTCGCTCGCCCTGGGCCTTGTACTTGGGGGAGAAGCGCAGGCCGGTCGCCACCAGGACCGCGAGCACGCCGAGCGCGGTGAAAAGCCCCGCGCCCTTCTCCAGGCCGGAGAGCACGCGCTCGCCAACGAGCACGAGCGCGAAGCCGCTCAGGTAGAGCGGAAGGATCCAGCCCGGCGCGCCGCGCCCGACCGCAACTGCGGACAGTGAAGGCTTCACCGGCTTCCCCGGGGTGCTGGAGGAGCTCATTGCCACCTCCGGGCCTCGAGCACTTTGATCGAAGCGAACAGAAACGCGTAAGTGAACAGCACGTAAAACACCACGCCCGAGGGCAGCAAAATACCGTTCATGAACGGCCGAAAATTCTCGTGATGCACCGCGAGCGCGGAGACGAACTGGTTGAGCGGCGGCTCGGTCGCCTTGGCCACCATCCACAGCAGCACGAAGATCGCCGCCAGCAGCGCGCTGATGATGAGCGCCACCACTTGGGAGCTTGCGAGCGCGGAGCCGAATACGCCGATCGCAGTGAGCGCTCCGCCCAGCAGCAACAGCCCCAGGTAGCCGACCACGATGTGCCCGATCGCCACCTTGCCGTGAACGAACAGCCAAGCCGGCATGTAGACGGAAAGGAGCGTGGTCAGCGCCAACACGCCGAAGGCCGCCAAGAACTTGCCGATCACGATGTCTCGATCGGCGACCGGCGACGTATTGAGCAGCACCAGCGTGCCCGTCTGCCGTTCCTCCGCGAGCGAGCGGATCGTCAGCAGGATGGCGGCGATCATGGTCACGCCGGAGGTGTTGTAGAAGAACTGCGTCAGCACCTGGCCGCTCAGCAGCCGCTTGTCGAGCCCGTTGTAAAAGTTGAACAGCAGGCCGTCCACCAGGAGGGCGCCGGCCATCAGCGCGGGGCCCATCCACGAGCGGAAGTACGAGCCGAACTCACGTCGTGCAATCAGCAGCGCGGTGCTCATGCTGCGCCTCCTTCCTCGGCTTTGGGGGCCTCCGCCGCGTCGCCTTCTTTGCGGCGCTTCTTCCGCCGCCGCACGGGCGCGTCTTCCCCGCCTTCGCCCAGCAGCTCCAAGAACATGCTCTCCAGTTGCTGCTCGCGACCGAGCGAGAGCACGCTGATGTCCGCCTGCACCAGCGCGCGGCACAGTGCGTCGCGCAGGTCACCTTCACCGCGCACGCTGAGCGAAGCGACGCCGTCCCCCCGCTCCGTCGGCTTCAGCCGCTCGGCGAGGGACACGCCCGGAACGCGCTGCGCGACCTCGATGGCGCGCGCCAGCGCCGCGTCCTCGGTGGCGCCGGCGACGCGAACGGTGACGGTCGCGCGAGCGCCCTGGCGAAGCTCGCCGGACAGCTCGGACTCGGTGCCGGACCACTCGATTTTGCCCGACTTGATGACCATGATCCGGTCGCAGGTCTCGCTGATCTCGGACAAGATGTGGCTGGAGAGCACCACCGTGTGCTCCCCCTTCAGGTTTTTCACGAGCTCCCGCATCTCCACGATCTGAACGGGGTCCAGCCCGGAGATGGGCTCGTCCAGCACCACGAAGTCCGGCGCATGCACGATGGCTTGGGCGATGCCGACGCGCTGCTTGTAACCGTGCGACAGCGCCCCGATCACCTTCTTGGCGACGTCGCCCAGCTCCGTCAGCTCCACCGCTTCCGCGACGAGCTTGGCCGTCCGCGCGCTGGGCACGCCGCGTAGGCGCGCGGCGAACGTGAGGTAGTCGTTCACGCTCAGGTCCTCGTACAGCGGGGGGCGGTCCGGCAGATAGCCGACCTTCTGCTTCACCAGGTCCGGGCGCTCGACCACGTCCACCCCGCCCACCTTGACGGAGCCGCTCGTTGGGAGCAGGTCGCAGGCCAAGATGCGAAGGGTCGTGGTCTTACCGGCGCCGTTTAGCCCCAAAAGCCCGATAATTTCCCCACGCTCGATGCTCGTGGTCAGCGGTCCGACGGCCCGCTGATCGCCGTAGTACTTGTAGAGCTCTTGGATTTCGATCACGCAGAGCCTCGCTCCGAAAGAAATGCCTACCCGGGGCGACCGCCGCCCAACTGCAGGCCCCGGCGGTTACCACAAAGTTTCGGCGCGGTGATACCAAGAAGGTTCGGGCCTTATTCCCGCAAACGACTTGAAAGCCGCCCGCAGCAGTAACATCGAACCCTTACGGAATGACAGCCAGCCTCAGCCCGAGCCAAGAATCGCTCGAGCAGCGCATCCTCGGCGCAGCTCGGGAGCTCGGCTTCGTCCGCGCCGGCATCGCTCTACCCGCGCGCGCCGAACAGGCGGCCGAGCGCCTCCGCGAATGGCTTGCGGCCGGTCATCACGGCGAGATGCAGTACATGGCGGGCGCGCTCGATCGCGCCGCGCCGGCTAGCTTGCTCGAGCGCGTGCAGAGCGTGCTCGTGGTCGCGCTGCCCTACGGCGGCGCTCCCACCGCGCTGCGCCGCAGCGAGACCGGTCCAGCCCTCACCGGTCGCGTGGCGCGCTACGCGCTGGGTGAAGACTACCACCGAGTGCTGAAGGCAAAGCTCGAGCGTCTGGGACAGACCATCGACTCTCTGGTGGGACGACCGGTCGAACGCCGCGCCTGCGTCGACAGCGCGCCGCTGCTCGAGCGCGATTTCGCCGTGCGAGCGGGTCTCGGCTTCGCCGCCAAGAGCACCCTCACGATCTTGCCCGGCGTCGGTAGCTTCGTCTTGCTCGGCGAGCTGCTTCTGGACCTGCCGCTCACTCCCACGAGCGCGCATGCGACCAGCGGCTGCGGGACGTGCACGGCGTGCCTGACCGCCTGCCCTACGAGCGCGTTCGTCGGCCCCTACGTGCTCGACGCGCGACGCTGCATCTCTTACCTCACGATCGAGCTCAAGGGCTCGATGCCGCGCGAGCTTCGGCCGCTGATCGGTACTCATGTTTTCGGCTGCGACATCTGTCAGGACGTGTGCCCCTGGAATCGCACCCGGCACGCGGCCGACCGCGACGCCGAGCTGGGCGTTCGTGCGGAGCTCGCCGAGCCGCAGCTCGTGGAGCTGCTCTTTCTGACCTCCACCGGCTACCGCCGGCTCGTCCGCGGGAGCGCGCTGTCGCGCGTGAGCCGCGCTCGCTTGTCCCGCAACGCCGCGGTGGCGCTCGGCAACACCCGGAGCCCCGCCGCGGAGGCCCCTCTCACTCGAGCCCTCCTCGGTCACTCGAGCGCGCTCGTGCGCGAGCACGCCGCGTGGGCGCTCGGCGCGCTCGGGGTGAGGCTCACGGAAGGCCGCGCCGCGCTCGCGCAGGCTGCGCAGGCTGACCCGGATGGCGACGTACGCGCCGAGGCGCGGCGCGCGCTCGAGCAGCCCGAGACCTAAGGCTCGGCCGGAATCCCCACTGCGGCGCGCTGCTCTTTGGTGTAACGCACGTCGAAATCCCAGAGAGAACGCGGAAACACGGGGGACGCCGCCAGCTCGCGCAGCAGCCGGTGGGTGAGCTCCGGGTGCTGGTCCGCCACGTTGTTGGCGTCCGGATCCGCGGCCCGCAAGTCGTACAGCTCGGGCAGCGCCGCCTCCAGCGAAAGCACGAGCTTGTAGTCGCGCTCGGGCGCGATCATCCCGATGCGCACCAGCATGTCCTTGGAGGCGCCGACCAGCAGGATCGGCAAGCGCCGCGGGGGCGGCTTCTCCAGCAGGTGCTCGACCAGATCTTGCCCCGCGTAGCCGCTCAGCTCCGCGCGGGGCAGCATGTAGCGCGCGAGAGTCGGCGCGACGTCCACCAGCGAGACCCGCTCCTCGACCACGCGCGGCGGGAGCCCGGGCGCCTTGAGCACGAGCGGCACCCTCACCAAGTTCTCCCACAGGAACACCGAGTGGACCCAGAAGCCATCCCGACCGAGTGATTCGCCGTGGTCGCTCAGGAAGAGCACGATCGTGCTGTCCAGCAGCTTTCGGTGCTCCAGCTCCCGCATCAGACGTCCGAGCTCGGCGTCCACGGAGGCGGCGACCCCGCGGTACCGATACGGCAGCTTGTCCGGTTCGTCCTTGATGTTGAAGCGCTGCAGCGCGGCGTCCACGTGCGGCGGCGAAAGCTCGCGCCAGTTGTGGAGGTCGAAGTTGAAGAGCCACAGCAAGAACGGGCGACGTTTGCGCACCGGCTCGTCCAGGTACGCGAGGGTGCGGTCCACCAAGCGCGCGGAGGTCGGCTGGTCCGCCCCGTAGCCCCACACCTCGCGCTCCTCCGGGTGATCGGCGATGGAAAGAGTGCGGTCGAAGCGAAACTCCGGACGAAGCTTGCTCAAGAACGCCTCCGCCGACTGGGCGATGAGCAGCGTGGACTCGTAACCGGCGCGGCGCGCCAAGCGCAAGACGTCTCGGTCGGGCGTAGACAAGATGTCGAAGTCGCCGCCGGTGAGCGCTGGCAGTGAGCGGAGCGTATCCGAGCTCGCCGAGTAAGCGCGCGAGAAGCGGACGCCTCCGTCCGCCAGCTCGGCGACGTTCGGCATCGTCTCTCGATCGTAGGCGACGTCCGCGCGCAGGGTGTCCACGTAGTAGACGATGATGTTGTAGTTGCGGAGCGGGTCGCGAAGCCGCCACAGCTCCGCCTGCTGCTCTGGAGAAGGCCTGGACGCAGGCGCTCCCCAGCGGGGATCTTCGGCCAGATCGGTGATGCCGTGCCGCTTGCGGAGCCGCTCGAGCCGGGACCAAGACAAGCTGCGAAAGCCCTTGGGATCCGAGGCGAACGCCTCCGCCAGCTGCAAGCGGCGCAGCATCCGCCCCACGTACACCTCTTCCAGAAAGACGTGGCGCAGCTTGCCTTCGATGTGGGTGCGCAGCTCCGAGCTCAGCGCGATGGCCAGGGCGACGCCGAGCGCGGCCAGGCCGAGCGCTCCCACGATGCGCTCGAGCTCGCGGTGGCGGCGGGTGACGAGCGAGAGCAGCGCCCCGTAAGCGAGGCCGAGCGAAAGCCACGCGCCCGCCTCGAGCAGCGCGTGCAGGCGCGTGTAGAGCGCGACGTATTGCGTGAGGTCGAGCCGCGCAATCTGCAGGCCTACGGCGCCCCAACCAGCAGCAGCCAGCAGCCCGACTCCGGCGTCCCCGCGGGCGATGCGCTGAGCGCCGAAGAGCCACAACCAAGCCGCCGCGTAGCTCGCCGCCGCCCCTGCGAGCACTGCGACGACCGGGCCGAGCCGCGCGAAGCGGCTGGCGCTGATGGCCTCGCCCGAAAATGTCCACAGCGCGACGTTGGCGAGCAGGCAACCTCCCAGGACCGCGTAGAAGCCGGCTCGCAGCCAGCGCGGCCGCTCCTGGTTCCACTGGGTCTCCAGCCACGAAGCCGCGTAGGCAAAGGCTCCGAAGACCGCGCCTGCGCCCGTATAGAGCAGTAGCGACCAGCGCCAGTGGTCACCGGTCGCGATGAAAGGCCAGCCTTGTCGGACCTGGGCGTCCAGCCAGACCAGGGTGAGCCCAGCGAGGACGCTGCTCAGAACGGTGCGAAGGAACGCCGGTCTCAGGGGCTCCGCAGAATAGTGGTATGACAGGCGCCGAGCAACGCGAGAGCGCGAAGATGCCCAGCCAAACCGAGCCCAAACACACCGAGAAGGCCGCGAGCCTGCCCCAGTTTTCGCTGCGGCAGCTGGGCATGCTGGTGCTCTACTGTTCGATGAGCGTGCTCTTCACGGCCACGATCGTGGGCTTTTGGTTCACGCGCCTCACCGCCGAGAACTATCGCGCCCCCGGGCTACCGGACATGCCGCGAGGCCTGTGGCTGAGCACGCTGCTCATCGCCCTCACCTCGCTCGTGATTTGGCAGGCTCAGCTCGCGATCAAGCGAAACCTTTTGGAGACGCTCAAGCGCTGGCTCTATGCGGCCGGAGTGCTCGCGTCGCTGTTCTTGCTCACGCAAACGTCCAACTGGTTCGTCATGCGCCCACCGAGCGGCTCGAACTCGCTGTACCTGGCCACGTTCTTCATCCTCACCGGGGTGCATGCGCTGCACGTCATCGGCGGCTACGTTCCGCTCGGGTTCGTGATCTACCACGCGCACTCTCGGCACTACTCCAGCTCGAGCCACGAAGGGCTCACGCTGTGCGCGCAGTACTGGCATTACTTGGGAGCAGTTTGGCTCGTCCTCGTGACCATGCTGTACCTCGGCAACCGATGACGAGCCCGGCGACGCGCACCTACTTTTGGGACTTCTTCGGGCCACGTAGTGAGCCTACGGCCGCGCATTTCCAGCGGCACCTGCGAGGTTTTCTCGAGCAGCACGGCATCGGCGAGCTCGCGGTAGTGACCGATTCGCAGGGGCCCGGGCACCACGCGGTAGGCGTGGTCACGCCCGAGGGTCACTGGGAGCTGATAGAGAAGGCGCTGCGCCCCAAGCGCCACGCAGCCGCCTAGGGCGCGAGGCGCTCGAGCCGCCACGGCTCGTCGTCCTTCGCGCGCTCGTACACGAAGCGGTCGTGCAAGCGATCCGTGCGGCCGAGCCAGAGCTCGACGCGCTCCGGGATCACGAGGTAGCCGCCCCAAAACTCGGGCCGCGCCACCGGCGCGCCTTCGAAGCGCTCCTCGACCTGCTGCGAGCGCGCCTCCAGCTCGCCTCGGGAAGCGATCGGCTGGCTCTGAGGGGACGCCCAAGCCCCGAGCTGCGAGCCGCGCGGTCGAGTCTGAAAATAGGCTTCGGACTCGGCGGCGGTCGCCCGCTCCACTCGGCCCTCCACGCGCACCTGCCTCTCCCAGGTCGGGAAGTGGAAGACCAACGCGGCTCGCGGGTTCTCTTCCAGCTCACGTGCTTTGCGGCTCTGGTAGTTCGTCACGAAAAAGATCGCGCCTCGCCGGATCCCCTTGAACAGGACGATGCGCGCCGAAGGCCGACCCTCCTTGGAGGAGGTGGCCAAGGTCATCGCGTCTGGCAACGGATCCTTCTTCGCCTGCGCTTCATCGAACCAGCGCTGCAGCACCGACAGCGGGTCCGCACCCGGCGCAGCGGACTGCGCGTCACTGTTGAAATGAGGCATTTTTACGGGCACTTGTAGCGCCGGGCGCGCCACTTATCAAATCTGCGCTCCACCCCCGAGGAAGATTCCGAATGGCCGGGACGTAAGCATCCCGTATCATCGGAGTAACACCATGACGCTGCGCCCCCATCGCTTCGCCTCCAGGCCGCTCGCCCTCGGCACCGCCGTGGCAACGCTGCTCGTCGCCTCGCTCTCCCTGGCCGGAGACGCCACCCCCATCGACAAGGCCAGCGAGCAGGTCAGCGTCGCCCTCAACGTGCTCAAAGACGTCAAAGTCGGCAAGAAGGACGGCGACGAACACCTGGAGAAGGCCCGCGCCTACTTGATCCGAGCTCGAGCGGAGCTCCTCAAAGCGCAGGGCCAGGACTCCGCCGAATAAAGGCGGCGTTTCGCCCTCGGTCCTCCTTCGGGTATACCAGGCTCGATGCGCGTTTTGGTCACGGGTGGCGCCGGCTTCATCGGCAGCCACGTCGCAGCCCTCGCGGAAGAGAGCGGCTACGAGGTCGCGGTGCTGGACGATTTCTCGACCGGCAGTCGCGCCAACTTGCGACCCGGCGCGCGCGTGTACGACGTGGACCTGCGAGATCGCGAGGCAACTACGAGCGCGGTCCGAGACTTTGCGCCGGACCTCGTCAGCCACCAAGCCGCGCAGGTGAGCGTGGCGCGGAGCCGGCGGGAGCCGCTGCTGGACGCGCAGGTCAACGTGGTGGGCGGGCTGCACTTGCTGGAGGCCTGCGGCGCGGCGGGCGTCCGAGTAGAGAGGCTCGTCTTCGCGAGCACCGCCGCCATCTACGGGGACTTGCTCGAAGGGGAGCGCGCGCACGAAGGCTCGCGGGTGGAGCCGCTCAGCCCCTACGGGGTCACCAAGCTCGCGTTCGAGCAGTTGCTCGCCTTTTGGGAGAAGCAGCGCGGCCTGACCAGCCGCGTCCTGCGCTACTCCAACGTGTACGGCCCCCGCCAGGCTCCGCGAGGTGAGTCGGGCGTCGTGGCCGAGTTCTTCGCGGCCGCACGCGGCGGAAGGGCGCTCACCGTCTTCGGCCGGCGCCGCGCGGGGGACGGCGGGTGTGAGCGTGACTACGTGTACGTGGGAGACGTGGCGCGCGCCAATCTGCTCGCCCTGCGCGGCGAGTTGCCCCACGCCGTCACGAACGTCGCCACCGGGCGCGCGACGAGCACGCGGGCGCTCGCGGAGCGCATCGCGGCCCTGGTCGGCACCGGCGCGCCCGTTCGAGACGCCCCGCCACGGGCCGGCGACGCCGAGCGTTCGCTCTTGGATCCGAGCCGCGTGGAGTCGGTCCTCGGCGCCCTCACCCCACTGGAGGCCGGGCTCCTCGAAACAGCTCGTTGGTACCGTGAGCACTAGGCGACTCTCCTCCATCACCGCGGCCGCGCTCGCAGCGCTCCTCGCTGCTTGCGGCGCGGGCCGGGCCCCTGCTCGCGTGCCGGAGCTCCCGGCCGCGAGCACGGAGCTGGAAACCGCGGACGAAGACGCGGAGCAACCGGCGAGCGTCGCTTCGAAGGACGCCGCCGCGGAAGAGCACGAGGACGGCACCGAGCACGACGCGGCGCTCGACGACGCGGGAGAGGCCGGCGAGCCCACCCCCGACGAGCTCCCCACCGTGCGGCCCCACCCGCTAGACGGCTGGACTGAAGAGCAGATCGCCCGCGCGGTGGCCACCGACTTGCCGTCGCTCGGCCCCATGTCCCTGGGGTCCCCGAACGCGGGCGCGCTGCTCAACGGGGTGCAAGCTAGCGTCACCCCTTACTATGAGCCGATCAGCCCGAGCGGCAGCTGGTCCACTCAAGAGACGCTGGACTACCTGAAGGCGGCCCTCGCCAGGGTGCACGAGGCATTCCCAGGTACGGCCCCACTCGCGCTCGGCGACATCAGCGGTAAGCGTGGGGGGCACTCGCCTCCTCACGTCTCGCACCAGTCGGGGCGCGACGTGGACATCGCCTATTTCTACACGGGAGGCGCGGGATGGTATGCCCGCGGCACCGCCAAGAACCTGGATTTGCCCCGCAACTGGGCCTTCGTGCGCGCGCTCATCACCGAGACGGACGTCGACCTCATCCTCATCGACCATTCGATTCAAGCGCTCCTCGAGGACTACGCCCGCGCTCAAGGCGAGGATGCGGCGTGGCTGGCCGGGGTATTTCGGGGGGTGCCGGGCAAGCTGCGACCGCTCATTCGCCACGCGCCGGGCCATGCCACCCACATTCACGTTCGCTTCTTCAACCCCATCGCGCAGGAGACGGCCCGGCGCTGTCACGCCCACCTGCTGGCGGCGAAGCTCACGAGCGCGCCGCAGAGCTACATCACCCACAAGGTGAAGAAGAACGAGACGCTCGGGATGATCTCGAGGAAGTACGGGGTCCCCGTCCCCAAGCTCCGCGCCGCCAATGGGCTCAAGAAGTCGCTCATTCGCGAGAAGAGCGTGCTTCGCATCCCGGTGGCGTCTCGGGGCCCCGCGCCGGTGGGTCCCCGGCTACGGGTGCCGGCGCGCCGAGCGGCGCCCGCGCCGAGCGCAGCCGCGAGCGGAACCAGCGCGGCTCAGCCTCCGCCGACCAGGTGAACGATCTCCAGCACGTCCTGATCCTGCAGGACCGTATCGGCGTGCAGCGCGCGCGGAACGACCTCTCGGTTGCGTTCGACCGCGACCGGCCCGTCCGTGAGCGCGAGCGCTTCCACCAGGCCGCGCACCGTGAGCCCATCGGGAAAGGTCTTTGCCTCGCCGTTCACGGTAAGATTCATGACGCCGCGGAGCTTTGACCAAGCAAACTGGCGGCGCAACCTGGAGCCAGGCTAAAATCAGAGCCGTGCGTGTTTCCGGCGTGGCGCTCTCCTCCGTGCTCCTTTCGGCCCTGCTCGGCGCGGGAGCCGGCCTTTGGCCCGCGCTCGAGCGTCGTCTGCCGGAGCCGACCGCGGTCACCCTCTCGGGGCGAACACCACCACGAGACCGCGCGCTCTCCACCTGGCTCGCCCAACGCGCCGAGCGGGAGGCCGAAACCGAAATCCGAGTGACCCATCCGGATGGCGCGCTCGTGGCGGCCCGGAGCGACCTCGGGGTGAGCCTGGATACGGAGGCGGCGCTGGGAGTGTTGGCGCGGCCCCGCGCGACCACGAGCGTGCTCACGCGACTGCGGGTGTGGCTCGGCGGAGCAGCGCCGGAGCCGGTAGACCTGCCGATGACCTACCGGCTAGACGCAGCGCGGGCGGCCTCCTGGCTCGCGCAACTCGCGCCTGCGCTTCGGCTGGACCCGGTGGACGCTCGGCTGGACCTCAGCGGCCACGAGCGCGTGGAGGCACGCTCCGGGCGCGAGCTGGACCTGGGCGCTTCCCTTTCGAAGCTGGCCGCCCTCGGTGGAGCGGACGAGGTCGCCTTGGTTTTCACCGAGGTCGCCCCGCGCGTGCCGACCAGCGCGCTCGCCGAGGTAGACCCCTCGATCGTGCTCAGTGAGTACGAGACTGATTTCGCCAAGCGCGGGGGCCCGCGGGTGAAGAACATCGCGCGGGCGGCCCAGCTGCTGGACGGCGCGCTCCTCGCGCCCGGCGAGGTGTGGAGCTTCAACCGAACGGTCGGGCCCCGCACGCTCGAGCGCGGCTTCGTGGATGCTCCCGTGATCGTCGCCGATGAGCTCGAGCCCGGCGTGGGCGGCGGCGTGTGTCAGGTCGCGACGACGTTGTTCGCGGCCGGCGTGATGGGCGGGCTGGACGTCGTGAAGCGCCGCAGTCACAGCCGCCCGAGTGGCTACGCACCGCTCGGTCTGGACGCGACCGTCATCGACGGAGAGGTCGACCTGCAGCTGCGTAATCCGTACCGCGTGCCGATCATCGTGCATGCGTTCCTGCCGGTCCCCACGCGCGTGCGGGTGGAGATGCTTGGCGCCGGTGCGCCCGGTAAGGTGGAGCACACGTACTCGGTCACCAAGAGCGAGGACTTCTTTCGGCGGGTGGACCGCCGCCCCGAGCTGTTGCCGGACCAGGTGAAGCGCCATCAGAAAGGCATCCCGGGCTACGACGTGCTCAGCACGGTGCGCACGCGTTTCGTGGACGGGAGCGAGCGCGTCCGGCACTACGCGAGCACCTATTACCCGGTCCCCGAAATCTACTGGGTAGGAGCAGCGGTCGACCCGGCCGCCCTGCCCGCGCTTCCCGAGCGCGCGACGCACATGGAGCTGCAGGGCGAGCCCGTCACACCCGCCGGCTACTCGCCCTGAGCCCGATTCGCTCGATCACCCGCCGGCGCCGCCGGCCCCACCCGCCGCGAGGTCGCTGCAGGCGGCTTCGGCGGCGGCGCAGTCGGCCTCCGTCCCCGAAGCGGCCAGAAAAGGCCCCACGCAGCGAACGAGCGGCTGCAGGCCGTCAGTGTTCTGAAAGCAGTTGATGTACGCGCCCAGGAACTCGTCTCGGGTCAGCGCGGCACAGATCGCGAACACGGTCGCGCCGTCGAAGCACTCGGGATCCGCCGGCTCGCCGTCGCAGCCTCCGTCGAGCTCATCTCCCACGCAACCAGTCGACGTGAAGCCAAGTTCTTTCAGGTCCTCGACGCAGCTCACGGTGGCGGTCTGCCCCGTCTCCGCGTCGCAGGTGGCAGCGGTAGCCTCGTCGATGCAGGTCACCTGGCCCGGCGTGCAACTGCCAGTGCCCGCGCCGGAAGTACCCGTTCGCCCGCCGCTCGAGCTGCCACCGGCACCGCCGCTGCTGCCTGCCCCTGACGCGCTGCTCGAGCCAGCCGAGCCGGCGGAGCCAGCCGAGCCAGCGGATGCGTTCCCAGCCTTGCCGCTGCTGCCGGCCTCGCCGCCGCCGCCGGTGGACTCACTGGAACACGCGCTCAACGCGCCGAAGGTCGCCAGGAGCGTGAAGCACAACGACACACCTGAAGACAGTCTCGCCATGGGAGCACCGAACCTTTCGATTCCAGCCTACTTGGACCCGGCCGGTGCGTCAGCCAAAGAGTTCCCAACCCTAGAAAGGGCAGGATTCTTTAACTTACCGCGATTCGAGCGTGCTCCGCCGCGAGCTCTCGGTAGTGCGCGGCGCCTCGGCGGCCCTCCTGCCGCTCCTCGGCCGAAAGCTCACGCACCACTCGCCCAGGCTGCCCCCGCACCATCGACCCGGGCGGCACCACCATGCGCGGAGGCACCACGGCGCCCGCGGCGATGAGCGCTTCTTCACCGACGACGGCGAGATCGAGCAAAATGGCGCCCATGCCGACGAGCGCGCCGTCTTTCACGGTGGCGCCGTGCACGATCGCGTTGTGCCCCACCGTCACGTCCTCGCCGATGATGGCGTGCGAAAGGTCCGTCGTCATGTGCAGGCAGCTGCCGTCTTGGACGTTGCTGCCCGCGCCGACGACGATGCGGCCCACGTCCGCCCGCAGCACCGCGTTGTACCAGATGCTGACGTGCTCACCGATCTCGACGTCCCCGATGATGATGACGCCGTCCGCGATGAACGCGCTCGGAGCGATTTTGGGGGTCTTGCCTTTGAACGCGCGGATGATCACGGCACCACCGGCAAGGCGCGCGGCCCGCTCGGCTTGCCAGGCAGCGGCTGCCGCGGCTGGGGGCCTTGCGCGTCCACCCCCGGGATCTCTCCGAGGAGCGAGTTCTTGAAGGAACCGGTGACCTCCACCTCCCGCAGCTGACCAATCAGCGAATCCGGCCCCGCCGCATGCACGATCTCGCTGCGCTCGGTCCGGCCGCGCAGCGCGCCGGTCTTGCCGCGGCCCTCGAACAGCACGCTCTGGCGAGTGCCAACCTGCTCCCGCAGCGCGTCCGTCCGCATGCGGTCGCCCATGGCGATGAGGCGCGCCAGGCGCTCCGCCTTCTCGGCCTCGGTCACGTCGTCGCCCAAGTTGACGGCGGCGGTGTAGGGCCGCTCCGAGTACTTGAAGCCGTAAATGATGGAAAAGCCGACCCGCTCCACGAGCGCTAGCGTTTGCTCGAAATCCTCCGACGTCTCGCCGGGGAAGCCGACGATCATGTCGGTCGCGACGGTGACGCCGGGCACCGCTTGGCGCAGCGCGGCGACTCGCTCTTCGTACTCGGCCGAAGAGTAGCGCCGAAGCATGCGGCGGAGCACGCGGTCGCTCCCGGCTTGCACGGGCAGGTGAACATGGCGAGCCAACACTCGCAGGTCTTGATGGGCTCGAATGAGCGAAACCGTGAGGTGCCGCGGGTGAGGGCTCGTGTAACGAAGCCGGAGGAGCTCGGGTACCTCCGCGGCGATCGCGCGAAGGAGCGCCGCGAATTCGCTCTCGTCTTCCCGAGCGCGCAGGCCCCGGGTGTGCTGCCACGGTGCCTCGCCCGCGCCAGGGGCTGGCGGTAGCGACGCCAGCGGGTCCCGGTAGCTGTTGACGGTCTGGCCGAGCAGCGTGACCTCACGCGCCCCCGCGCCGACCAAGCGCCGCACCTCGTCGATGATCTCGCGGGCGGGACGGTAGCGCTCCGGGCCGCGAGTGTGCGGCACGATGCAGTACGTGCAGCGCTCGTTGCAGCCCTTCATGACCGTAACGAACGCGCTCACGGGCGTGCGGCCCGGCTCCGCGGCGGCGGCGAGGAAGTGCGGCGCGTCCAAGTCGAACTCGGTGCGGACCACCGGCTCTGCGCGGCCTTCCGCCTCCAGCAGCAGGCGGGGCAGCTCCGGGATGTTATCCGGGCCCAGGAGCAGATCCACGTCCGGCATGCGGCGAAGTAGGTTCTCGCCCTCCTGCTGGGCGACGCAACCGGCCACCGCGATCGTGAGCTCCGGGCGCTTTTGCTTGAGCAGCGCGATTCGGCCGACCTCACTACGCAGCTTTTGCTCGGCTTTTTCGCGAATGCTGCAAGTGTTCAGCAGCACGAGGTCCGCGTCTTCTAGACCCTCCGCCTCGGAGTGACCGGCGCCGCGCAGGACCTCGCCGATCCGCTCGGAATCGTGCGAGTTCATCTGACAGCCGAAAGTGATGACAGTGAAGCGCGCCATGGCGTGGAGCGGGCGGACCCTAGCACTTCCAAACGTTGACGGAGGCGCTGGACTCCGTTTTGATGGGGGAGCCGCATGCACGAGGACTATTCGGACCTGGTCTCGATGTGGGAGCGCATTGCCGCCCGCTACGCCGAGCGCCCACTTTTCGGGGAAAAACGCGATTCTAGCTGGGTTTGGCTGTCCTACACGCAGGTCGCCGAGCAGGTGGAGTCGTTCCGGGCGGCGCTCGCTTCGCTCGGAGTGGGCCCGGGCGACCGGGTCGCGCTGATTTCGGACAACCGCGTGGAGTGGGCCGTTACGGTACACGCCACGCTGAGCCTGGGCGCCGCCTACGTGCCCATGTACGAGTCGCAAACCCGCGACGACTGGGCGTTCATCCTGAAGGACTCGGCCGCCAAGGTCGTGTTCGGCGCCACCCCGGAGATCGTCGCCGCGCTGGACGACCTACGGCCCGGCTTACCAGCGCTGGAGCACGTGTGCGGGTACGACCTGCAGGCGGCGGATCCACGGAGCTTCGCCGCCCTGTTGGCCGCTGGCCGCAAGGCCCCCAAGGTAGCCGCTGCACGTCCGACCGCGGACACGCCGGCCGGCTTCGTCTACACGTCCGGCACCACCGGCGAGCCCAAGGGCGTGGTGCTCACCCACCACAACTTCTGCGCCAACGTGAACGCGCTGAAGGACCTCTTCCCGCTCACGTCCGAGGACCGCTCGCTCGCGTTTTTGCCGTGGGCACACGCCTTTGGCCAAACTGCCGAGTTTTACATGCTGCCCGTGCTGGGCTGCGCGGTCGCGATCAACGACGAGGTGCCCAAGCTCGTCGGCAATCTGCCGGAGGTGAAGCCCACCGTGCTCATCGCCGTCCCGCGCATCTTCAACCGCATCTACGACGGCGTGAACCAGCAGATGCGGGACAAGCCGAAGCCGATTCAGGCGCTGTTTCGCGCAGGGATTCGCGCTGCCACCCGGCGCTCGCGCGGGCACCAGCTGAGCTTTTCGGAAGGGCTCGCGCTGAAGCTGGCCGACAAGCTGATCTTCAAGAAGGTCCGGCAGCGCTTCGGCGGGCGCCTGCGCATCGTCGTGAGCGGCAGCGCGGCGCTGAGCAAGGAAGTGGCGGAGTTCATCGACGCGCTCGGCATCGACGTGTACGAGGGCTACGGGCTGACCGAGACTGCGCCCGTCGCTTCCGTCAATACGCCCGGCAATCGCAAGATCGGATCCGTCGGCAAGGCGCTCCCCAACGTGAGGCTGGTCATCGACACCCAGGTGACCGGCGACCCGAAGAACGGCGAAATCATCGTCTTCGGCGACAACGTGATGCGCGGCTACCACAACCGGCCGGACGAAGACGCGAAGATCTTCACCCCCGACCGCGGCCTGCGCACCGGCGACATGGGCTACGTGGACGAGGACGGCTACCTCTTCATCACCGGGCGCATCAAAGAGCAGTACAAGCTGGAGAACGGTAAGTACGTCGTCCCCTCACCGCTCGAAGAGCAGCTCAAGCTGTCGCCGTACATTGGCAACGTCATGCTGCACGGCGCGAATCGCCCGCACAACGTGGCGCTGGTGGTGCTCAACTTGGTGAACCTGGAAAAGTGGGCGGCGCGCGAGGGCATCACGCTGGGGGACCCCGCGACCAACCCCCGGGTGCGCGACCTCATCAAGGCCGAGCTGGAGACGCACAGCAAGGAGTTCCGCAGCTACGAGCGGCCGAAGAGCTTTGCCCTCACGAGCGCGGATTTCACGACCGAAAACGGCATGCTCACGCCGAAGATGAGCGTGCGCCGCAATCAGGTGCTCAAGCACTACCAGAGCACGCTGGACGCCTTGTACGGCTGAGCGGCCGCCTTGCCGGCCAGATCCCGCCGGTGAATTTGCGTTTGCATGTCTCAATAGAGAATGTACAGTTCTCTATTGATGGTGCAAGTGCCGAAGGATCACGTGCGGGAGGCGTTCGTCGAAGCGGCGGGCGCTGCCTTCGCGGAGCTGGGCTACCCGGGCACGAGCATGGCCGTGGTTGCGCGGCGCGCAGGCTCGTCAATCGGCAACTTGTACAAATACTTTCCCAGCAAAGACGCGCTGTTCCAGGCCGTCGTTCCGCCAGAGCTCGTGGCCGAGCTGGAGCGCCTGACGCGCGCGCGCATGCGGGCGCTCGGCGCCGCGACCGACGTGCGAGAGCTGGACGCCAGCGCGCGCTACCACACGCTGGCAGGAGAGCTCCTGGATTATTGTTTCGAGCGACGCGCGGCGGTGGTGATCGTGCTCAGTCGCGCCGAAGGCACTCCCTACGCGTCTTTCGCGGAGAGCTTCGTGCAAAAGCTGGTGCGCTGGGCGCTGGACTACGCGGACGCTGCCTACCCCCACTTGGCGGCCGCGGTGGACCTGCGCTGGGTTCTGCAGAAGGTCTATAGCGGCTTCATTTCGAGCCTCGCGGACGCGCTTCGGCGCTATCCGGACGAGCCGCAAGCTAGGGCCGCAATCGCGCTGCTCACCGCCCATCACCAGGGCGGTCTCAAACACCTGTTCCAAACCGCGGGAGACAGCCCTCATGAGCGTGAGCCGAGCCACACTGAAACACCGTCCGTCCCCGACCCAGCTCCTAGCCCGCGTGCTGGAAGCGCCCGACCTAGCGCAGCGGGTGCAGGCGCTACCGGGAGCCGCGCTCGCCAACCTGATCGCGGAGGTCGGACTCGAAGACGCCGGTGAGCTAGTCGCGCTCGCCACGAGCGAGCAGCTCGCAGAGGTGCTCGACCAGGATCTCTGGCGGAGCGAAAAGCCCGGTGAAGATCCGACCTTCGATTCGGATCGCTTCCTCGTCTGGCTCGAGGTCATGTCGGAAGCGGGTGACCGATTCGTCGCCGACCGACTCGCGGAGCTCCCGCTGGACTTGCTGACGCTGGCCTTCCACCGCCACGTGCTGGTCATCGCGCTAGATGACCTGCGAACCGAGCTGAGCGACGAAGAGGATGACGACGCGGTCGCCGCGGAGAAGGCGCTGGCCAGCTGCCTCAGCGAAGAGCTCGAGGATTTTCAGCTAATCTGGAGGGGCGGCGAAGGTTGGGACGAAGTGCTGAACGCCATCATCGCCCTCGACCGGGACCATCACTCGCTCACCGTGAGCCTCCTCGAGCGCTGCGCCCATGCCAGCCGCGAGCACATCGACGACAGCGGAGGATTGTACGACGCCCTCACCGCCGACGAGATGTTGGAGAGCGACCTGTCCGCCGAGCGGGAGACGCGTCTCGTCGCGCATGGCTTCGTGGCGCCGAGCGCCGCCGCCGGCTTCTTGCGCTTGGCGCTACGCGCTTCGCAGGAGACACCGTTCACGGAGCACGATCCGCTGACCCGAGGTTACTTCCGAGACCTCGCGCCCAGCGCTTCGCCGTCGTCCCCCGATCGCTCCGGCCCGCGACCCGGGCAACTCAGGGGCTGGGCAGGCTTGCCTGCACCCGGTCGCCAGCCGCCCACGGCGCCTCTGCTGTTGGGCCCGGCCACGCCGCCCGCCCGCGAGGGTGAGCCGCTGGTGATCTCGGCCCTCCGAGAGCTTGCGTCGCGGGAGCCCCGGGTGTTCGCCCAGCGCAGGGAGGAGCTCGCCTACCTCGCCAATGTGCTCGTCGCGGGCGCGAGCGTGAACGGCCGTCGATTGCGACCGGTCGAGGCCGTCGAGGCGGCTATCGACTGTGTCAGCTTCGGTCTCGCTCTGGCGACCGTCAATGCGAGGCCTTCCCTGGACCAGTTGGCCGAGGTGCTTGCGCGGCACCCGTGCGACGGGCTGCTGCGCCTCGCGTTCGCTCGAGCGCGGGAGGCGGCTGCCGAATCGGGCGCGACGGTGGACCCGAGCGTCGTCGGCCGTGTGCGAGCCCTCCTCAAGACCTTGAAGGTCTAGTACGGCTGCGCCAGCATGCTTTGGGCCTGGCTCAGCCTCACCTCCGCGGTCTTCCTGGGCCTGTACGACATTTGCCAAAAGCACGCGCTGCGAAGCAACCCGGTCTTGGCGGTGCTGTTCGGGAGCACCGCCACTTGCGCGGGCCTGTGGGGAGCGCTCCTGCTCCTCGGTCGGCTCGCTCCAGGCTCGCTGCCGCTGTCCTTGAGGGTTCCGCCGCTGGACTGGCTTACCCACGCGCAGCTGCTGCTCAAGTCGGCGATCGTGGCCTGCTCTTGGGGCTGCACCTACGCGGCGGTCAAGCACCTGCCCATGTCCCTTGCGGCGCCGATTCGCGCGACGGGCCCGCTGTGGACCCTGGGCGCGGCGCTCCTACTGCTGGGCGAGCGACCTTCTTGGCTGCAGATGCTCGGCATCGCCACGACCCTCACGTCATTCCTCGGGCTCTCCGTGGTGGGGCGTCTGGAGGGGGTGCACTTCCACCGCAACCGCTGGGTCGGCTACATGGTGGCGGGCACCTTGCTCGGCTCGTGCAGCGGTCTCTACGACAAGCTGCTGCTCGGCAAGCTGAAGCTGCCGCCGGCGACGGTGCAGGCGTGGTTCTCGATCTACCTTTTGATGCTGTTCGCTCCCCTCACCCTATCGTGGTGGCTCCGGGCAGCTCCCGCCGAGCGCCGCTTCGACTTTCGCTGGACGATACCCACGCTCGCGGTCTGCCTCATGCTCGCAGACTTCGCCTATTTTTCCGCTCTGCGAGATCCCGCGGGGCTGGTTTCTCTCGTGTCCAGCGTTCGGCGCGGCAGCACTCTCATCGCGTTCGCGGCGGGGCTCGCGCTCTTCCGCGAAGTGAACGGACGAAAGAAGCTGCCGCCGGTGCTGGGCATCGTCCTCGGCATCGTGCTCACTCTCCTGGGTTGAGTCGCACGCTTCGGGCTCCCCACAGCACGACGCTCGCCAGGAGGGGGGCCAGGCACGCGGCCGCGATCACCAGGTAGTCGAGCGCGGAGCTCGCGCGCGGCAAGTTGAAGAGCGCGGCCTGCAGGGGCGTCAGCAGCGCGTCTAGCGTCACCAGAACCGCGAGCGGCGTCAGCGACGCCGTGCTGCGCTTGTGCAGGAAGCGAAACAGCCCGCACGCCACCGCCACATCGAACGTCACCCACGCCCATTTCAAGAGCGGCGACCCGAACCAGCGCTCCGCGGTGACCAGCGCCAGCAGCAGCGTCCACGGCACGAGCAGGAGGGCCAGCAGCCTGACCACCGCGATCGGCCCGCGCAGCAAGGTGCGAAGACCGAAGACGAGGAAACCGGTTTGAGTGAACGCCCACAGCGCGTCGAGCAGGGACCGCAGGGCGCCCTGACCGCGCGGGTACGACAGGAAGATGGGCATCCACTCCTGCGGCTCCAGCTTCGCCTTGTACGAGCGCAGCCCCTGAAAATCGTACAGCGCGCCGCCCCCGCTTCGCGCGGCGCGCAGCAGCGGCGAGACCTCGCCCGCCAGCGGCGCCAAGCCGAGCGTGAGCCAGCGCGAGCCAGCGTCGCTCGCCCAGCGCATGACGTGATCGATGAGCAGCTCCGCAGTGCCGTTGGGCGCGAGCGGGTCGCGCACCAGATCTTCCACGAACCACCCTGCGCGGGCCGGCACCGGCACGACGCCCGCAACGCCGACCACGCGCCCACTCTGCTCGGCCACGAAGCAGCGGCGCTCCTCGGGAAAACTGAACAAATCGAGCCGGACCAAGAAATCGAGCGGAGCCATACCGCGAGCCCGCAGCCACCGCTCGGCAACGCGCTGAATGCCGTCGCGGGTCGAGCCCCCGCCGAGCTCGCTCGGGGTCACCGCGCGCACTTGGACGCCCTTGGCCCGGGCGCGTCGCAGTTGCTCTCGCAAGCTCCGCCGGCGCTTCAAGATCTCCGGCCAGCGCGCGGGGTCCCACACTGGCTGCTCCCCGATGCGCAGCGAGACGAGCGAATCTCCCGCCAAGCTCAGCAGCCGCTGCTCGGTCGCGAAGAGGCACGCTCGGCGGCGCGCTGCCCGCGCTGCCGACAAGAACGCCAGCAGCACCTCTCGAATCGCGCTCACGTCCGCGATCGGCGCGCCCGCGACCACCCACGCGCGACCCGTGTCCACGTACGCGACGCAGCCATCACCGTGGAAGAAGTACTGATAGCCCTCCTCCAGCGTCTGGAAGGAGGTGGCGTTGTACCCGTAGCGCCGAACCAGCGCGAGCGCGCGCTGGCGTGGCGCAGCTGTCATTTCTTCTCGTTGCCGCCGCACTTGCCGGGCGCGCAGCCGCCGGGCGCGCAAGATTGCGGCTTCTCCCCGCTGCTCGCGGCGGAGGGCACCTCTTTCGCGGTCACGGCGCCGCTCGGAGCAGCGGCCGCCGCGGGGGTCGCCGGCTCTGCGGTGGCCGTCGGCGACTTGTCACAAGCGAGCAGGGTCAGACCCGAGAGCACACCGAAAATGGCTTCGCGCGAGAGCGGCGGCATGTTGACGTCAGCGAGCCTGACACCGGCCCCGCGCCATTTCAAGCCGCGGCTCAGAGCGCGAGCAAGCCGCCGCCGAAGGGGCGCAGATCGACGCTCACCGCGCCCGGGGCCTTCAGTGTCCGCTCCGGTAGCCAAACTTTGCCTCCCCGGCCGTGGTCCAATCGCGTGAAGCGCGCGGGGGTGGAAGCAACGACGCGCTCCCTAGAATCCAGCAGGGCGACCTTGCCGGGCAGGCTGGGGCTCGGTTTCAGGCGCGGAGCCAGCCAGTGGCTTCGACCCGAGCGATCGATGCGCGCCACTCGGAGAGCTTGCGGCACCTGGACCGCGGCCGCGGCGGGTGATTCGGCGTGGATCGCTTGCAGCCGGTCGAAGATGCCTGCGTACGTGTATTCCGACACCCAAGCCGGGGAGCAATAGCTCATCACGTCCTTGTTCGGACGTGGCTTGATGAGGCGCTGGAGCTCGAAGTCGTAGCCGTAGGCGCCGATGAGGGCGTTCTTGTGCGCCGCGTCTGCGGGCCAGTCCGGATCCGTATCGCTCGGGTCGGAGATCCCGCACGGCGCGTGGTCGCGACCGAGCGCGTGACCGAGCTCGTGAGCGGCCGTGTCCTCCGCGTCACCATCGCCGGTGCCGTTGGGAAACACGCCCACGCCGATGGCGGCTCGCTCGCTTTCGTCACGCTCGTCCGCGATGTACGCCAGGCCGAGCAAGCAGCTGTTCGGGCAGTACGCGTCGTAGCTCTCGGCGGGCGCGAGGAGGCCGTAGTAAAACACCTCCGGCGCGGCCGCGGCCTGCTCGCGGAGCTCGTAGATGGTGTCCAGGGCCTTGTCCCAGCCTGCGTCGTCCGCACCCACGGGGTAGCTCAGGGTAACGGGAGGCGAGACCGAGATCTCCACGTCTCGCGACGGATAGAGCGCGAGGAGACGCCGGCGCAGCGCGGCGAGCTCGGCTTCGCCCGTCTTGGGGGTGAAACCATTGGCGACGTACGGAACCAGCACGAGTCGGAACGGGCCCAGCGCGCGAGCGCCGAGGTCGTCGAAGCCGGTCTCCGGAAAGCGCGCGAGCGGGGTGGTGTCGGTCTCCAGCACGCGCACCCGGTACGCGCTGTCCGCAGCGAGGTCCTCCGCCGCCACCTCGAACACGAACGTCGACGCGAGGTCGTCTGGGGCGGAAGGCCCGGAGATGATCCGCTCGCTGAGCACGCTGTGCTCTCGCTCGCCGGTGCGAATGTCCAGCACACCCAGCAGAGGACGCGCTTCGAAACGAGCGTCCAGCTCTACGAAGGCGCGCACCAGGGCGCGCTTGCCTGCGACTAGCGGGACCGCGCGCGTGCCGACGGCCAAGCTCCGCCCATCGGCCATGAGCGGGATTTCCAGCGTTTGAAAGATGCTGAGCGCGTCCAGGGTGAGCTCCGGAGGGAGCGCGGGAGGCGAGCCTGCGTCGCCCGCGCCCACCTGGCCGCTCCCGCCGCTCGAGCTACCGCCCGGTGCCCCTCCTGCGGGCGGCTCGGAAGCGCCGCCTTCACCGCCGCAGTCGCCGCAGCCGCCTTGAGCTTGCGGGGCCACCGCCGCGCCCTTCTCCGACTCACCACAACCGGTGCTGACGCCGACTGCGGCCGCGCCCGTCAGAAACGCTAGTGCCGCACCCCAAGAGCTTGCCGAGCGAATGGCCAAGACGGCGGAGCATAGCACGCCAGCGCCTGACCCCCGGCAGCGCAGCCACCGCCGCGCCACCGGGGTCGTAAGCTCGCTACCGTTACTTGGTCGGCGCGGCGGGCACGACCGGCGAAGCGGGCGCTTTGGGCGCCGCGGGCGGAGCCGCCGGCGCGGGCGCGACCGGCTTGGCGTCCTTCGCGGCGGCCGGAGGTGCGGCGGCAGCAGGAGCCGGTGACTTAGCCGCTCCTGGCGTGCCGGGCGCGCCGCCCGCCTTCGCGTCCTTGCCGGGCGCGGCTGGCGTGGCCGGCGTCGCCGCGTTCTTGGGCTCCTTGCCTGGTGCCGTCGGCCCTGCGGCGGGCTTGCTCGCCTTGGGAGGAGGCAGCAAACCGAGTTGCCCGGCGAAGGCCAGCCCATTGGAGAACAACCAGAGGCTCTTCACCTTGCCGCCGGCGAGCTTGCTGACCGCGTAGTACTCGACGCTCACGGTCTTACCGGTCTTCTTCAGCTTCATGCTCGGCATGTCGCCGGTGTTCGTGCCGCTGAAGCGCCCCGCGGAGACGACATAGTCGCCCGCGGCCCAGGCCGAGGTCTGCTCCATCTTGACGTCCGGAAACCCCTTGAAGAGGTCCTCCGCCGCCTTCGTGACCTCCTTTTTGCCGACCCGGTCCGCCGGCGAAGACAGGTCGGAAAACACCGCGTCATCGCTCAAGCTCGCCGAAATCGCAGGCGCGTCGTGCTTGTTGAAAGCCGCCGTGTAAGCCCCGAGCGCGGCCACGTTCGCCTTCTCCGCGTCGGTCCCGCCGCTGACCAAAGCAGGCTTGTCCGCCCAGCCATCTACCAGCGCTTTGCGACTCGGGCGCGGGCTCAAGCCCAGCTGACTCATGAAGGTGCCGCCGTCGTAGATGAAGCGCTCCTTCTGGATGCTGCGACCGTCCGGCGAGGTCTGCACGTGCTGCAACGCCAGGTAGCCGATCTTCTTGTTCGTCGCGGCTACCTCACCCTGCGGACCCGGCAGCGGCCCCTTGTGAGTGCCCTTCAGCAGCACCACGGAGATGATGTCGTCGCCGCTCACGATCGCGAGCTGGCTCTCACCACTCAAGTCCGGAAAGGCAGAGGCGAAGACCTTCGCGTTCTTTTCCACGATCGCTTGGCGCCCCGAGAGCGGCGGCGTGCCGAGATCCACTTGCTCGCTCGTGGCGTTCTCGGCGTAACAGCCCGAGAACTTGGTGAAGTCTTTCGCGTTGAAGAGGCCCCAGCACTCCTTGAACCATTTGCCGCGCTCCTCCGCGGTGGCGGGGGGCGGCGGTGCGGGCTTGGCGGCGTCCGCGGGAACGACCGCCGGTGGCGGCGCAGCCGCGATCGGCTCGGCGGGCGGCGGCGCGGCGAGCGGCGTCGACGCAGGCTCCTGCTGCTGGCAGCCAACGAGACCCACAATGGCGAGACCCATCCATCCAATCGTGTGCTTCATGACGTTTTCCCCTTCGAGCAAAGGTCAGCGCTAGCGCGAAACGCGCGACGCGGAGCCTGGGGTTTTACACCCGACCCAAAAGCCGCCGGAAGCCAAAACAGCCCAATTCGGCCCGCTGACCTGGTCACTCAATCTGCCCTTGGTGCGCTCCGGCCCTCCCGCCGGGCCGGTTCTTGACAAAACCGATGTGCCAATGACAGAACACACTCGTGAAGCTCTCGAACAAGGGTCGTTACGCGATTCGCGCCCTGTTCGACATCGCCTTTTACAACGACGGCCGGCCCACTCAGGTCAAAGACATCGCCGAGCGGCAAAGCATCCCCCCGCGCTTCCTGGAGCAGATATTCCAGGACCTGAAGCGAGGCGGCATCGTGGGCTCCAAGCGCGGGCCACAGGGCGGGTACTCGCTCACGCGAAAAGCCTCGGAGATCCGCCTGGGGGACGTGGTGCGAGCGCTGGAGGGGCCTATCCAGCTCGGGGACCGTGAGGCGCAGGGCCGCCGCGCTCAAGCCGCGAGCGACGCCAAGCGGGTCACCGAGCTCGTTTTCCGCGACTTGTCTGCGAGCGTAGAAGCTTGCTTCGACGCCGTGAGCATCAGTGATATCTGCGCTCGCGCCGAGGAGTTCGGCATGAAGCGCCCGTCATCCCAACGCTATGTCTATGTCATCTGACACGCTGCCTCCCCTGCCCGACCATCCGCTCGTCTACGAACGGATCATCGACCTCATCACGGACACCCCGCTGGTGGAGATCCGCCGCCTCGCCGCGGAGGAGCCCCGTGCCCGCGTGTTCGGCAAGCTGGAGGCGATGAACCCGGGCGGTTCGGTAAAGGACCGCATCTGCCTGGCGATGATCGAGCAGGCCGAACAGGACGGGCGTCTCCAGGCCGGCGGCGTCGTCATCGAGCCGACGAGCGGTAACACCGGCATCGGCCTGGCGCTCGTGGCCGCGCAGCGCGGCTACAAATGCATCCTCACGATGCCGGAGAGCATGAGTTTGGAGCGCCGGCAGCTGCTCGAGTCTTACGGCGCCAAGCTGGTGCTCACTCCAGAGGCGGAGCAGATGGACGGCGCGATCGCGAAGGCCAAGGAGCTGGCGGCGACCACGCCCGGCGCGTTCATGCCCCAGCAGTTCGAGAACGCGCAGAACCCCGCCGTCCACGCGCGCACCACCGTAGAGGAGATAGTCCACGCGCTCGGCGGTGAGTCGCTGGACGGCTTCGTCGCTGCGGTCGGAACGGGCGGCACGATCAGCGGCGTGGGTCGCGTGCTGCGTGAGCGCTTTCCGGCGTGCCGCATCGTCGCGGTGGAGCCGGAGTCGTGCGCCACCATCTCGCGCGGCGAGCGCGGCCCGAGCAAGATTCAAGGAATCGCGGCCGGCTTCGTGCCACGCAACTACGACCGGAGCGTCCCCCACGAGGTGCGCACTATTTCTGACGAGCGCGCCTACCGCACGAAGAAGGATCTCGCGCGGCGCGAAGGGCTGCTCACCGGCATCAGCGCGGGCGCCAACGTCGCCATCGCGCTGGATCTGGCGCGCGAGCTCGGCCCCGGTAAGAACGTCGTGACGATTTTGTGCGACACCGGCGAGCGCTACTTCAGCCTCGACGAGTATTTTCAGGCCGCCGCCGCCGCCGCGGGCGGAGACGGGCGAGATGTCTGAACGGCCGAAGCGCGTGCTCATCGTGGGGCTGGGCGGCTTGGGCTGCCCGGTCGCGGCGATTTTGGCGCGCGCTTCCGGCGTCGAGCTGTGGCTGTGCGATGACGACGAGGTAGACGTCACCAACCTGCATCGCCAAATTTTGTATCGCGACGCAGACGTAGGGACCGACAAGCTCGGTGCCGCGCAGAAGGCCTTGATCTTGGGGGGGCTGGAGCCCTCCCGAATCGTGCCCCAGCGCACGCGCCTCTTGCCGGACAACGCGCGTCAGCTCGTGAGCGAGGTGGATCTGGTGGTGGAAGGCGCGGACAACTTCGCGACCAAGTTCCTCGCGGCGGACGCTGCGCACCTCGTGGGCCGGCCCATCGTGCACGGGGCGGCGGTGCGCTTCGTCGGCACGGCGTGGGCGGTCGCGGCCGAAGGCGCGCCCTGCTACCGCTGCTGGTTCGAGGACGTGCCGCCCGGCGCGCAGCAAGGCTGCACGGAAGCTGGCGTCATGGGCCCCGTCGTCGGCTTTTGCGGCGCTCTGATGGCCGATCTCGCGCTCCGGGTGCTGGCAGGGGATGCCAGCGCCTTCGGTTCGCTCTACACCTACGACGGCCAGACCGACCGCCTCCGTCAGGTCCCCGCCGCTGCGCGCCCCGGCTGCGCGTTGTGCGGCAGCTCCCCCAGCATCGCCGACATCATCGAATCTCGCTACACGACGCCGAGCTGCGCCGCTTAACTCACCCAAACTGCGACTGCCAACCCTCCTGCCAACTGCCAACCGCAAACGGACACCATGATTACCGTTCGAATTCCTACCCCGCTACGTTCTCTCACCGGCGGCGAAGAGCAAGTTCAAGCCCCGGGCGAAACCGTGAAGGCCGTCATCGAGACGCTGGAGCAGAAGCACCCGGGCCTCCGTGACCGCCTGCTGGACGACAAGGGCGTGCGCCGCTTCGTCAACATCTACGTCGGCGACGAAGACATCCGCTTTTTGGACGGCTTGGAGACCAAGCTCAAGAGCGGCGACGAGATCAGCATCGTCCCCGCCATCGCCGGCGGCTGATGGCCGATCGCTACGCTCGCCAGCGCCTGCTCGCCGCCGTCGGCGAGCACGGGCAGGCGCGACTCGTCGCCGCGACCTACGTCGTGAGCGGGGACGGCTCGCTTTCGTCCGAGATCGAGCGAGAGTACCTCGCTCGAGCCGGCGCGAGCGAGCTGCTAGCGAGCCGCGAGCCTGGTCCCACGTTCGCCCACGCCGCCGCGTTCCGTCACGCCGAAGCGCGTGACTTCGCGGCCGGCGCGTGGCGCGCGCTCATGCAACTGAAGAACGCCCTGGAGCAAGCCCCGTGACCGCCACATTGCGACTCGCCCGTTCCCGCCGCCTCTCGTCGATCATCGACGCGGTCGGCAACACTCCCCTCGTCCGTCTGCGCAAGGTCGCGAGCACGGCGCCCAGCGTGGAGGTGTACGTCAAGCTCGAGTACATGAACCCCGGCGGCTCGGTCAAAGACCGCCCCGCCCTGCGCATGATGCAGGACGCGATCGCGGACGGTCGGCTGACGAGCGACAAGATCTTGATCGATTCCACGAGCGGCAACACCGGCGTGGCCTATTCGCTGGTCGGCGCTGCGCTCGGCTACCGGGTGCAGCTGGTGATGCCGAAGAACGTCACCAAAGCACGCAAGGACATCACGCAGGCGTTCGGGACAGAGCTCATCTTCAGCGACCCGATGGAGGGCTCGGACGGAGCCATCCGCCTCGTACGCAAGATCGTGGCCGAGAACCCGGAAAAGTACTTCTATCCGGACCAGTACAGCAACGCCTCCAATCCGCTCGCGCACTACCATGGCACCGGAGTGGAGATCCTGAGCGCGCTCGGCGATCGCATCACGCACTTCGTCACCTCGCTCGGCACGAGCGGAACGATGATGGGCACGACCCGGCGCCTGCACGAGCACACCAGGCCGGTCTACTGCGTCGCGGCCGAGCCGGCCGAGGCGCTGCACGGCCTGGAAGGCCTGAAGCACATGGCCTCCAGCATCGTGCCCAAGATCTACGATCCGAATCTTCCGGACGAGATCATGCCGATCCGGACGGAGGACGGCTGGGACATGTCGGACCGCGTCGCCGCTGAAGAGGGCTTGCCGATTGGGCACTCCACCGGGGCGAACATCTTCGCAGCGGTGAAAATCGCGGAGCGCCTTCACCAGCAGCAGGGCGGCGGCTGCGTCGTGACCATCGCCTGCGACCGCAGCGATCGCTATTTTTCGCCCATCAAATGGGAAAAGCGCTACCTCTGGTGAGCCCCATGCAAACTCCTTGGACGGAAGGCCACGTCGCGATTCCCGAGAGCGTCCTGGCCGTCGTGGAAGACGCGGGCCGAAACGCCTACGCGCGGAACGAGGAGGCCTGCGGCTACCTCGAGGGCCCCGCCGCCGATCCCCTCGCCGTGGACCGCGCGGTGGAGCTGGAGAACCTCGCCAACAAGTACCATCAGGCAGATCCTGAGGGTCACCCTCGCACCGGGCATGATTACTTCAAGATCAACGCCCTCAAGTTCGAGCGCGCCATCCGCGCCGGCGTCGAAAGTGGGCGGCCCGTAAAGGTCTTCTTTCATTCTCACCTGGACTGCGGCGCCTATTTCAGCGCGGAGGACGCGGCGAGCATGACCATGGGCGGCACGGGGGACCCTTCCTTCGAGCTCTCGTACTTGGTCACCGCGGTAGACGAGGGCAAGGTCACCGCGCACAAGCTGTTCATCTGGAACGCGGCTTCGAGGAGCTTCGTGGAGGCGCCGTTCCGTCGCGTGCCCGGCTGAGGTCAGGCGGGCGCGGAGCCTTTGCGCTCGCGCTCGCGCTGCTCATGGCCGGTGCGCTCACCGCGCCCGCGGCGCGCGCGGACTTGGGGGATGACTTGGCGCGCCTGCGCCGCGGCCTCGCCGGCCAGGTGCGGGTGGGCTCGCTTGGTTTTCGGCTGCTCGAGCGCGGGGAGGTCGCGCCCCTGCTCCTGCCACCATGGGCGGTCGACGCCACGACGGGAGACTGCACGACCCTGGTGCTCCTCGCGCCGGCTCCAACCCAGTTCTTGGTCCACGTGCACCCATGGCCGGGTTTGCAGAGCGTGTTCGCGGCCAGCGCCGGCGCTTTCCAGCTCACCCGCTGCGGCGCCGAGCGCGCCAGCCTGCTGCAAGTGCGCATCGAGCTCCGCTCCCCGCGCGCCGTCGTTCACGGTCTGGTCGCGGTCGGCACGGAGCCGCCGCTGGCGCTCCCGCATGTGCTCCCGGAGCGGGACGCCGGCGCCATCGCGCCGCTCGGGGACCCTGGGCCGGAGCCGCGCCGTGAGCCGCTCGCGGCGCGCCTGGCTCGCTTCGAAAGCGCGGCGTCGCTCGCCGGAGCAACCGGCGTGGAGAACGTGCTCCTGCCGAGCCCCGGTTACGTACGGCTCGCGCTCGCGCCGGGCTGTCATCGATTCCTCGCCACCGGGGCGGAGGGCGCCGCGCCGTTCACACTGCTGCTCGGCGAGGGCGACGACGCCAACGTGGAGCGCCTGCCGGCCTCCGAGCAGGGCGACGTCAGCCACGAGCTCTGCTCCGCCACGACGCGCAAGCTCAGCGTCTCGGCGGAGGGGGCGACGGCAGACGCGGAGCGCCGGCTCGGCGTCGCACACTTCTCACTGCCCGTCGGCCTACCAGGCCGTTTCGGGCCGGAGGTCGCGGAGCAATTGCTCGATGCGCTCGGACAAAGCCGCGCGCCTCGTCGGCTCGGAAGCCTCGTCGTGACCGCGCTCGGCGCGCAGGGGCGCACCCCGCTCCCTCGCGCGCTCCTGCCGCAGACCTGCTACCTCGCGGCGCTGGCGGTGGTGCACGGCCGCGCCCAAGCGCTGACCCTCGCCGCGCGCTCCGGCGCCGTGAGCGCGGAAGCAAGCTCGCGTGACACCGACCCGAGCGCGCGGGTCACCTTCTGCACGGGCCGCAGCGGCGCTGTGGATCTGGACGTGGAGGCGCGCGGGCTGGGCGTGGCCTGGCAGCTGTTCGTGTTTCAGATGGGCCCCGCCCGTCCGGAGGCCGGGTGAAGCGAGGTGTCGTCGTGGCGCTCGCGCTCGCGCTGAGCGCTTGTCAGCGCCCGGCGCCGCTCGTCGTGGCTCCCCACCGCGTGCCGCCACAAAACCTACGCTTGTCGGAGAGGCCGCTGGATCCCAAGCGAATCCGCGGCATCGGCAGCTTGGGGGATAGCGTGATGCTCGCGCTCGAGCCAGGCGTGGCCGGCGATCGCGTCTCGGCCCTTCTGGAGGTGCCCAAGGGGGACTGCGCGGTCGTCATCGCGCGCGGCAGCGAGACGGTGGAAGACTTGGACCTGCTCGCGTACGGCGAGGACGGCTCGCCGCTCGGCAGCGACGAAGGACCGGATCGGCAGCCCTCGCTGCTGATCTGTCCGCCCCATCCAGGCCGTATCGTGCTCGCGGCGCGCGTCGCGCAGGGGCACGGTCTGGTCGCGGTCGGCGCGCAGCGCGTGGAGCCCGCGGCGGCGGAAAAGGTGGCGGCCCACTATCAGGTCAAGTCGCGGGCGGGGACCCAGGCCGCCCGCGTGAAGGCCTGGCCCGGGCTCGAGTCGCTCATCGCGCGGGAGCGCGAGCGGGTCGGCGGCAAGTTCCAAGACCTACGCCGCGTCGCGCTGGCGTTGGACTCGACCGCGCCCACGATCCTTGCCGCGACGGTGGACGCCGAGCGGTGCGTCCACGGCTTGTTCATCCCGTCGGAAGACGTCTCGCATTTGGACGTGGCTGCCCTCGACGACCAAGGCCGCATCCTCGGCCGCGCGGTGGGCAGCGGCCGGCAACGCGCGCTCGTCGTGTGCTCGCCGATCACGACCGAAATCACGTTCGAGGTGCGCCCGCACGCGGGGCGGGGCCTAGCGGTAGCGGCGCTCTCGCGCTCCGTGGCCGGAACCGAGAGCGAAATCGAGGGCGAGGTGCTGCGCCGAGACGTGTATCCGAGTGGCGACGCGAAGCGCGAGCTGGCCATCGCCTTCGAGCGACTCAAGAAGTGGGGTTACGCTCCCCGCGCCCCAATCACGAAGCTAGACTTGCAAGTCGGGCGACGCACCAGCCGTCCGCTCACCCTGAGCGGCGGCTGCACCCGCGTGGATTTGATCGGGGCCGCTCCGCTGCGCGGGGTGGACGCTCGGCTGTGGAGTGAATCGGGGGCGCTCCGCGCGAGCAGCGCTGGCGGCAGCAGCGCCACGCTCTTCGCGTGCGGCGCGGGCAAGCTACGGCTGGACGCGTCCGCCCTGCTCGGCCCCGGTCCGGTGAGCGTCCTCACGCAGCACGAACCGGCGGCTCCGGTCGAGCTCGCCCGGCTGCCGCTCGCGGGCGGCCGGCTGGTATCGCGGATGGTGTCGCGCGGCGTGCTGCTGCGCGCCGACGCGATCGGCAAGGTAACCGAGCTTGCGCTGAGCGCCGAGCGTCTCACCACGGTACCGGTGCTGGTGCCGATGGACCGCTGCGTGGACGTGAACGTCGCCATCGAGGGACCCGCTGCGGGCGTGGAGCTACGCGCGGTGGAAGAAGGCACCGAGCTCGAGCTCGATTCCGCCGTCGGCGAAAACTCGGCCAGCACGCGGCTGTGTGGATATGGCCGTGGGGCGCGGGGCTCCGTGAACGCGCGCATCGAGCTGCGCGCGGTGAATAGCACCGCGAGCGCGCTCCTCGCGACGCGCTTGCTATCGCCAGCCGACTAGGCGACGCTCCGAGCGGTTCCGGCATGCCGTCGCCCGCTCCGCTTCACCGCCCGGCGCCCGCGGCCCACGAGATTCACGAGCAGGCGACGACCTGGCTGGTCATCTCGCTGCTCAGCTCGGTCCTGTGCGTCAGCCTCTGCCTCGGGGTCGGCGGGGCGGTTTTCTGCTACTTGGCCCTGCAATCGGCCGGCCAAGGCCTGACCGAAGACGCGCGCGCCAAGCTCAAATGGGGCAAAATCCTGACCGTGGTCGGCAGCTTCATCGGCGTCCTCACCACGAGCCTCACCCTCATCCTCAGCTGAACTCCTCCCGCCGTGAATCTCGAAGAGCTCAACCGCCCGCAACGCGACGCCGTCACCACGCTCTCCGGCCCCCTCCTGGTGCTGGCCGGGGCCGGCACGGGCAAGACGCGCGTGATCACCTTCCGCATCGCGCGCTTGATCCAAACCGGCATCATCCCGAGCCGCATCCTCGCGGTGACGTTCACGAACAAGGCCGCCAAAGAGATGCGCGCGCGCGCCGCCAAGATCTTGGGTCGCCGCAAGCGAGGCGACAAGCCGCCCGAGATCTCGACCTTTCACTCCTTGTGCGTGCGCATGCTACGGCGCCACGCGCGCAAGCTCGGCTACCCGGAAGAGTTCACCATCTACGACCGCGGCGACCAGGAGATGTTGGCGCGAAACGCCTTGCGAGACGTCCGGGTCGGACATGAGACGCTCAAGCCCGGAGATCTGCTCTCTTACGTCGGCAACTGGAAGAGCCAAGGCGTGCGCGCGGACGCGGCTTTCGACGCCGCCGCGAAGGACAAAGAGCAGCTCGCGGCGATGGCGTACGGGAAGTACCAGCAGGCGCTCAAAGCGGCCGGGGCGATGGACTTCGACGACCTCCTGCTGTGCACGGAGGAGCTCTTCAGCAAGCACCCGGACGCGCGCTACGCGGAGGCCTCCCGCTTCGACCATCTGCTGATCGACGAGTACCAAGACACGAACGGGCTTCAGTACCGCATCGTGAAGGCGCTCGCGGACCGGCACCGCAACTTGTGCGTCGTCGGCGACGACGACCAATCCATCTACGGCTGGCGCGGCGCCGAGGTGACCCACATCCTCAGCTTTCAAAACGATTGGCCAGACGCCAAGGTGGTGCGGCTGGAGGACAACTACCGCTCGAAAGCGCCCATCATCGAGCTTGCCAACACCCTCATCGCGCACAACAGCACCCGCCACAAGAAGGTGCTGCGCGCCTACCGGGACGGCGGCATTCCGCCCAAAATCGTGCGATTCGACAACGAAACCGCGGAGGCAGAGGAGGTCGTGCGCGACATCCGCCTGCGGCTCGACGTAACGGACGGCCCGCGAACGAACCCGAGCGACATCGCGATTCTGTTTCGCACCAACGAGCAGCCGCGCGCCTTCGAGCTCGAGCTGCGGCGCCACAAGGTGCCGTACGTGCTGGTCGGCGGCATGTCGTTTTACGACCGCAAAGAGGTGCGTGACGTCATGTCGTACCTGCGCGTGATCGCGAACCCGAACGACGAGGTGTCGCTCTTGCGGGTGATCAACGTGCCGTCACGAGGCATCGGCGCGGGCACGATCGAAGCGCTCCTGGATCAGGCAGTTTCCGCAGGCAAACCGCTGTGGCAGGTCCTGCCGGACGCGCTACGCACGATCCCGACCCTCACCGCGCAGCGCATCTTCGAGTTCATCCAGCTCATCGACCACTACCGCGGCCGGCTCACCGAACAGCCGCTCGCGGAGATGATGAAAGAGCTGCTGCAAAAGGTCGACTACCGGTCGGAGCTGACGCGCGCTTACAAGACCCCAGCGGACGTGGAAGCGCGCTGGAACACGGTAGAGGAGCTCATCAACTCCGCCGCCCTCTACACCGAGCGCGCGGAGACCCCGTCGCTCCTCGGCTTTTTGGAAGAGGCAACCCTCGCCGATCGCGACGACAAGGACGACGACAAGAAAGAGCGCCACGCGCTCACGCTGATGACCCTGCACAGCGCGAAGGGCTTGGAATTTCCGCACGTGTACTTGATCGGCATGGAGGAGGGTCTCCTCCCCCACCAGCGCTCCATCATCGACGGCCGCAGCATCGAGGAAGAGCGGCGGCTCTGCTACGTCGGCGTCACCCGCGCGCAAGACACGCTCGTCCTCTCGTTCTGCCGTGAGCGCATGAAGTGGGGCAAACCTCGGCCCTCCATTCCCAGCCGCTTCTTGATGGAAATGCGCGGCGAAACCGAGCGCGCCAAGCGCGCCGCGGAGGCGGCCACCGCCATGTTCATGGAGGCGGCCAAGATGGCGGAGCTGGCGGAGAAGGCCGCTGCCTCAAAAAAGCCCAAGAAGAAGCGCGCCTCGTAGGTCGCCCCTGCGCCTCTGCTATAGCGTCTGCGGATGGCCAAAGTACTCGTCACGGGCGCCAATCGCGGCATCGGCTTTTCACTGTGCCAGTTGCTCAAGGCGCGCGGTGACGACGTCATCGCGACCTGCCGGCGTAGCACCCCGGAGCTCCATCAGCTCGGGGTAGAGGTGCTGGACGGCGTGGACGTGACGAGCGACAAATCGATCAATCTGGTCGCGGAAAAGCTGCGCGGTCAGATGCTGGACCTGCTCGTGAACAACGCGGGCGTGCTCACCCAAGAGAGCCTGCAAGACCTAGATTTCGCCGCGATCCAGCGGCAGATCGAGACGAACGCGTACGGCCCGCTGCGAGTCACGCACAAGCTTTTACCGAACCTGAAGAGCGGCGCCAAGGTCGCGCTCATCACGAGCCGCATGGGCTCCATCGCGGACAACACCTCGGGCGGAATGTACGGCTACCGCATGAGCAAGGCCGCGCTCAACGCCGCCGGCAAGTCGCTCGCGCACGACCTGGCCCCCCGCGGCATCGCGGTCGCCATCCTGCACCCGGGCTACGTGAGCACGGAGATGACCGGCGGCCACGGCAGCGTCAGGCCGCAGGAAGCCGCGCGCGATTTGCTCCAGCGCATCGAGGAGCTCAGCCTGGATACGAGCGGCACCTTCTGGCACGCGAGCGGGCAAATCCTGCCCTGGTAGCGGTCAGGACTCGAACTTCAGCTCGCGCCACTCGCCGCGGTCGGCCGGGCCGCGGCAGGCCCACAGCTGGCGCGTCGCTGGGATCGCGATCAGGCAGGCGTTGGTCGTCGTGCCCTGCGCGTCCTCCGTGTAGCGGTTGATGCTGTCCACGCCGTCGGAGCGGTCACGCATCAGCTCCTGCAGGCTCGCGACGTCTTGGGGCGCCGAGGCCAGCGCAGCCTGAGCGCGGGACAAGCGCTTCTGACTGGAAGGGCTCGGCGCTTCGCCCTCGGCCGCGCGCAGCTCGTCGGCAAGGCAGTGATTGGTGCGCGCCAGCGGCTGCGTATCCGCGCGGCGCTCCACGACCGTAGCCGGGTCGCACTCCAGCTCGGTCGCGCCCGCGGAGTCCGCGAGCCAATAGGTGTGGGCGGCCGCACGTGGCGCCGACGTCACCCACTCGCGAGCCTCCGCCGCGGAACCGGCGCGGATCGCCCGATGCAAAAGGCTCAAGTAGCCAACTCCAACCCTGGAGCGACGGGTCTTGATATTCGTGGTGCCGACCGCGACGCCGAGCGCGCTCATCCCCGTCAGCGAGAGGGCCCCCGCCACCGTGACCGACCACGTCTCCGGGCCATTTTTTGGGCGCCGATGCACCGCGACCACGAACTCCAAATCGGTGGGGTTGAGGTCCCAGGTTTGCCCGACCAGCACCTCACCCGAGCGCGATCGCGCCTTCGGCACGAGCAGCGACGTGCACCCTTCGTCGGCGGCGGGGGGCGGAAGCAGCAGGACGTCACGCACGTCCGTCATGTTGGTCGAGCCGTACAGTGCCTCGGCACTGACGCCCGCCGCTTCCGCGATGCCGGCGTTCTCGGCCGCGCCCTCCGGATCCCACTGCTCGTAGACTCGCAAGCAGCGCGCGCCCGCTTCCAAAAACTGGTCCACGCTCGGGCCGCCGCGCTCGCGCGAATACTCGCCGAACGCAGTGAGGCGCTGCTCGATGAACGCGCCGATGCGCTCGCGGAGCTGCTCTCCTTGTTGATTGCCGAGCGAGCGCGCGTCTCCCGCGCACTCCACGATTGGAAGCACCAGCTGCGACATGGCGACGACGCTTTACGCCTGATCTCGGATTTCGGAAAGCTCGCGATCCAAGCGCTCGTCGAGCGCGTCGCGAGGAGGAACGCCGCCGCCGTTCTTCGCTTGCTCCCCTGCCGGCTTGCCGGCGCGGGTCCAGCGCTTGAGCATGAAGTAACCGGCGACGCCCACGCCGCCGAACGCGAGCGCCAGCAACGTGGCCACCCCACCCAGCGGGCTGGAGTCCGGCACCGCGAGGATCTTCGTACCGTAACGCTGCACGAAGGACGCCTCGATGGTGTCCGCGGACTCCCCGGCCTTCAACCGGCGGCGGATTTCACGCCGCAGCTCGTAAGAAGGCTCGGACCCATGGATGTCGATGGTTTGGTTCCAGCAGCAAGGGGCCATGATGCGCCCTTCCAACCGGCTCGCGCCCGGCACGTAAGATTGCAGGTCTTCCCCCGCCTCGGTGGCCGGCACGTGCGCCGGGTGCTCGGCGTCGGCCCACGCCAGTGCGGGCGCGAGCGACAAAAGGCCCGCGAAAACCCAGCTGAGGCGGCGAGAGCTTCGTGACATGCGGGCAAGCCTAATGCTTGCGGCACTGCCTCGCCAGAATCTCCCGAAAGCAAGCTTGACCGCCTCGGACCCCGAGCCTAAAGTTTCAAGACTTTTTGAAATCTCAAACATCTCACCCCACCAGCGACGCCCTCGATGACCGATAGCTCCGATAGCGGCATCTTTCCCGCAGAGCTCGAGGTGGCCGATACCGTCGGTCGCTTGATGGAGTTTTGGGGCTTCAAGCGCCCGATGGGCCGCATGTGGACGCTCCTCTACCTGTCCCCGCAGCCCCTGGGCGCCGCCGAGATCGGCTCGGAGCTCAAAATGAGCGCGGGCGCGGTGAGCATGGCCCTTGGCGAGCTCCTCAAGTGGGGCGCGGTGAAGAAGAGCTGGCGGCCGGGTGAGCGCCGCGACTTTTACGAGGCCGAAACCAGCGTCGGCAAGCTCGTGCAGCGCGTCTTGCGGGAGCGTGAGCTCACCCTGGTGCGCGAGTTCGCGGAGGCGCTCGGCCGCGCGGAAGCGGAGCTGCCCGCCGCGGCTTCGTCCGAGCCCGAGTCGCTCGGCTTCAAGCGGGAGCGGCTGCAGCACTTGCGCGCGCTCTCTCAGATGGGAGAGGGCTTGCTTCGCGCTCTCGTCTCGGGGCAATCCATCGACCCGACCCCGTTTCTCAGCATGCGTGACAAGGCTTCCTGAATCCATGACCACTCCCGACACGAACCCTTCCCTGCGTGAAGGCTCGGGCGCGATGTTCGACGGCATCGCGCACCGCTACGATCTCGTCAACCGCGTCATCTCGCTCGGCATCGATCAAAGCTGGCGAAAAAAGACGGTCCGCGCTCTGGAATTGAAGCCCGGCGCGCGCGTGCTGGACCTCGCGACCGGCACCGCGGACCTCGCGATCATGATCGCTCGCCAGCACCCGCACGTGAGCCTCGTCGGGGTGGACCCTTCCGCGAAGATGCTGGAAGTAGGGCAGAAGAAGCTGGACGCCGAGCAGCTCGCCGAGCGCATCGAGCTCCACGTCGGCGACGCGCAGCGCCTGGATTTTCCGGATCGCAGCTTCGACGGCGTGAGCATCGCGTTCGGCATCCGCAACGTGCCCGATCGCCTGCAGGGCTTGCGGGAGATGGCGCGGGTCACCAAAGCCGGCGGTCGCATCGCGATCCTGGAGCTGTCGGAGCCGCGCGGCGGGTTGCTCGGCCCTCTCGCGCGCTTTCACGTGCACAGCGTGGTCCCCGCGGTGGGAGCGCTGCTCTCCGGCGCGAAGGAGTACCACTACCTCCAAAAATCCATCGCGGCGTTCCCCTCCGCGCGTCGCTTCGAAAGCTTGATGCGCGAAGCGGGCCTGCACGTCGTGGCGTCCACCGCGCTCACGTTCGGGGTTTGCCATCTCTATGTCGGCGAGCCGATCGTCTGAAGTGGACGCGGTGAGCGACGCCTACCTGATCGGCGAGTGGTCGCGCCTCGTCTTCGCCACGCTGCTCCAAGCCGGCGTCACGGACGTGTGGGTGAGCCCAGGCTCACGCTCGACCCCGTTCACGCTCGCGGCCGCGCGCACCGCCGGTATCACGCTGCGCCCGGTGGTGGACGAGCGCTCCGCCGCCTTCATGGCGCTCGGCTACGCGCGCATCACCGGCCGCCCCGGCGCGGTCCTGTGCACTTCCGGCAGCGCCGCCGCCAACTACTTCCCCGCCGTCGTCGAGGCGTCGCAAGCGAGCTTGCCGCTCCTGGTGCTCACCGCAGACCGCCCGCTGGACGTGCAGCAGGCGCAGGCCGCGCAAACCATCGACCAGCTCAAGCTGTACGGCGGGTTCGCGCGCAGCTTCTTCGATCTGGGGCTGCCAGAGAGCTCACCGGCGGCGCTCATCGGAGCTCGCCGCGCCCTCGCCCAGGCCGCGGCCACCGCACGAGGCCCGTTGCCGGGCCCCGTTCACGTCAACCTGCGCGCCCGCAAACCGCTCGAGCCGCGCGCCGCGCAAACCGAAGCCGAGCGCGGGCTCGGCGCCCGGGTGACGCGCCTCCTCGAAACCCCGCTCCTGCGGTACGCGCCCGAGCAGGCCTTGGCCAACGAAGCCGTGCTCGCAGCGACACGAACGCTGCAATCAGCCGGTTCGGGCCTGATCGTCGTCGGCCCCGTCTCGGCCGCGAACGAGAGCCTGGCGCAGCCGCTCGCTCAGCTCGCCGAGCTCACCGGCTTCCCGGTGTATGCGGAGGCTCCGAGCCAGGTCCGCTTCGCGCTCTCCGAGCACGCGCTGTCGGTGCCGCTGTTGGACTGGCTGCTCTCCACCCCCGCGCTCGCGGAGAGCCTGAAGCCGGACGTCCTGGTGTGCATCGGCTCCACGCCCACCTCCTCCGCCTACGAGCGCTGGGCGGAGCGCGTGCCGACGCGAGTCGTCTTCGCGGAGCACGGCTACCCGGACGCAGTCGGCGGGGCGGAGCTGGTCGCCAGCGGCGACTTGTCGCGAGGGCTGTCCGCGCTTTGCCAAGAGCTCGCACGGCGAGCCTCCGCGCGTGAGCCGAGCTCATTTGCGGTGCGGCTACGCGAGGCGCACGACGGCTGCGTGCGCCGCATCGACGAGCTGCTCGCCGAGCCCACGCGCGAGCTAGTGGAAGGAGCAGTCGTCAAGGCGGTGGTGGAGAGCTTGCCGACGGACGCGGTGCTCGCGCTGGGCAACAGCTTGCCCATCCGCGAGGTAGACGCCTACGTGACGCGCGCCCCGCGCTTCCGGGTGGTGTGCCAGCGCGGCGCCAACGGTATCGACGGCTTGGTCTCCGGCGCGCTCGGCAGTGCGCTCGCCAGCGGCGCCCCAACGCTGCTGCTCCTCGGCGACGTCAGCTTGCTCCACGACGTGGGCGCGCTCGCGTCCGCGCGGCTGGTGACCTCGCCGCTCGTCATCGCGGTCGTGGACAACGCCGGAGGGCGCATCTTCGACCAGCTGCCGGTGCAAAAGGTGTACGCGGCCGACGCCGCCCTGACCGAGCTCTGGCTCACGCCTCCCAACCACGAGCTGTCGCACGCCGCCGCTCTGTTCGGGCTGACCTACGAAGCACCGACGAGCTTGGAGGCCGTGCGCGCGGTGACGCGCGCCGCGCTGGCCCGCGGCGGGCCCACGTTGCTGCACCTCCGGGTCGGCCCGAATAGCGCGGCGGAGCAGCGGCGCCGCGTGCTCGGCGCGCTCGCGGCGCAGGTTACGCCCGGAGGCTGAGCCGTGCGCTACCTCTGCCTGCACGGCTTCACCGGCTCGCCCGAGAGCTTCGCGGGCTGCGATCCCCCGAGCGGCTCCCTTCGGCCCGTGCTGGGCGGCCATCGACACACCGAGGTCAGAGGCGACTTCGATGACGAGGTCGAGCGACTCGCAGCTCTCGGCGCGGAGGCGCAATGCGAAGGGCTGTTCGGCTACTCGCTCGGCGGGCGTTTGGCGCTCGGCATCCTCGCTCGTTACCCCGAGCGCTTCCGCCACGCGCTCGTCGTGTCGGCGCAAGCCGGACTGGTGAGCGAGGCCGAGCGCCTCGCCCGAATCGACGGCGACTCACGCTGGGTGGCGCTCCTTCGGGAGCGTGGGCTCACTGCCTTCGTGGACGCGTGGCAAGCGCTGCCGCTGTGGGCGACCCAGGGCGACTTGTCGGAAGACGTCAAACAGGCCCAACGCGAGCAACGCTTGGGGCACTCCGCGGAGGGCTTGGCGCACAGCTTGACCCAGCATGGGCTCGGAAAAATGCCTGATTTGCGCCCGCGGCTCGCGGAGGTTCGAACGCCGGTGGACTTCTTGGTCGGCGAGCGCGACTCCAAATTCGTCACCCTCGCTCAGGAGCTCGCGCGGCTCCTTCCGCAAGCTCGCTTGAGCATCGCGACGGGCGCTGGTCACAATCTGCTACTGGAGCGGCCCGCGCTGTGTGCCAGCCTGCTCGTTCGAGGAGACTCATGACGAACGCCGCTTCGATTCCTGGTCCGGCTCCCTCCGTCGTCGCTCGCTGGGTTCTCGCCGCGCGCCCAAAAACACTCAGCGCGGCGAGCGTGCCGGTCCTCGTGGGCAGCGCCTGCGCGTTCGCGCTGGGGGAGTTCCGGCCGGGCCCCGCCCTCGCCGCGCTGGTCGGCGCGCTCCTGCTGCAAGTGGGCGCGAACTTTGCCAATGACGTCTACGACTACGAGAAGGGGGCGGACACCGCCGAGCGGCTCGGACCGACTCGCGCGGTTCAAGCCGGCCTCATCTCGCCGAGCGCCATGAAGCGCGGCATGTACCTGGTGTTCGCGGTGTCGCTCCTCATTGGCGCTTACCTGACCACGGTTGCGGGTCCGATCATCCTGGTCATCGGAATCGTCTCGATCCTCTCCGCAATCGCTTACACCGGCGGGCCCTACCCGCTCGGCTACAACGGCCTCGGGGACCTGTTCGTGTTCGTGTTTTTCGGCTTGGTCGCGGTTTGCGGCACCGTCTTCGTCCAGGTCGGCGCGGTGCCGGCGCTCGCCCTGTGGTGCAGCGTGCCGGTCGGCGCGCTCGCCACCGCCATCCTGGTCGTCAACAACCTCCGCGACGCCGAGCAGGACGCGAAGGTCGGCAAGCGCACACTGGCGGTGCGCTGGGGCCGCCGCGCCGTGATCTTCGAGTATGGGACTTTACTGGCGCTCTCGTACGCGGTGCCCTTGTTTTTGGCGACGAGCTCCGCGCACGGGCGCTTCGTGCTCTTGCCGCTGCTCACGCTGCCGCTCGCGCGTCGCTTGCTGCGCGCCGTCGCCACCGAACAGGGTCGGGACCTGAACCTGCGCTTGGCCGGCACCGCCAAGCTGCTGCTGCTGTTCGGGCTCTTGTTCACGCTCGGCATCGCGCTCGATCAGCTCGGCCTCTTCCCCGCGGGCCCCGTGTCATGAAGCTCGCGCTGCGCGGCGTGGAGGTGAGCGCCGAAGGCGCCCAGCACGCCCGGCGCAGCTGGCCGGTGCGGCAGAGCCTGCTCGTTCGCCTCACGGACGCGAGCGGTGGCTGGGGGCTCGGCGAAGCCGCGCCCCTGCCGGGGTATTCGCCGGAAAATCTAGAAGACGCCAAGAATGCGCTCGAGTCGGTGGAGCCGGCCGCCCTCGCCCAGGCGCTGGGGGCGAGCGACGTTTGGAGCGCGCTCAGCGCGGCCGGTCAGCTGCTGCCGTCGGCGGTCCCCTCCGCGCGCTTCGCTCTCGAGAGCGCCGCCCTGGACCTGCTCGCCCGTCGGCGCCATACCTCCGCGCCCGCCCTGCTCGGCGCCTCGAAAGACGTCGAGCGCCCGCTGGCAGCTTTGCTCGGCCCCGCCAGCTCGCCCACCCTGCTCGCGGACGCGGAGCGCGCCTTCGACGAGGGGTACCGCTGCTTCAAGCTCAAGGTCGGCGCTCCCGGCGCGCTGGAGGCGGAGCTCGCGGGCGCCGCGCAGCTGCGCGAGCGCTTCGGCGACGCGCTCGCCTTGAGGCTGGACGCCAACGGCGCGCTCACGACCGAGCAGCTCTCCAGCTGGGAGCCCGCGCTCGCCGCGCTTCGCGTGGAGCTGTTCGAAGAACCAGGTGGGCTGCTCGGAGCAGCGGCGCCGCTCGCCGTGGACGAGTCCTTGCAGGGCCTGAACGCCGAGCGCGCCGAGGCTCTCTGGAGCGAGCGAGCGGCGCGCGGAGTCGTGCTCAAGCCGACCACCCTCGGCGGCCTCTCGCATTGCTGGCACGTGGCTCGTCGCGCTGAGCGCGCGGGACTCGTCACGGTCGTGTCTCACTGCTTCGAGGGCCCCATCGCGTGGCGGGCGGCGGCCGCGCTCGCGCTCGCCCTGCCCGGCCGCGCGGCGCAGGGCCTCGCGCCTCACGGAGCGCTGAAGAGCTGGCCTGCGCCCGACTTGCCGGTCATGCGCGGCTCGCTGCAGGCTTGGTCGGCCCCAGGTCTCGGCTACCCCGCGGAGCTCGCTTTTCCGTGAGCACCCTCTCCGTATTCGACGCCGCGCGCGAGGCGCCCGACGCGATTGGCGTCGTCGACGGCGCGGTATCGCTCAGCTTTGCGGAGCTGGCCCGCCGCACCGCGCCGCGGGCGCGCGCCCTCGTGGAGGCGCGGGGAGCCGCGCTGGCGCTGACCCCGCGCGCCGACACCGAGAGCCTGTTGTGGCTCTACGCGGCGCTAGCCACCGGCACGCCGCTCGCGCTGCTGCACGCGCGCGCCACCGCAGCCGAGCGGGACCACATCGTGCAGCTCACGGGCGCGCAGGCGCCTCCTGCGCCGCAGGGCGGCGGAAGCACCGAGCTTCACCTGGCGGAGGTCCCGGAGTCCGCCCCGCTAGCGGTGCTGCCCACGTCCGGGTCTACGGGCGCGCCTCGGCTGGTGAGGCTCAGCCGCCGCGCCTTCGTCGCGTCCGCCCACGCTTCTGCTCGCAATCTAGGCTGGGAGGCGGCAGATCGCTGGCTGCTGTGCTTGCCTCTCGCTCACACTGGAGGGTTATCGGTGGTCACGCGCTGCCTGCTAGCCCGCAAGACGGTGCTCGCGTTCGAGCCCGGCCCGCAGGGGACGCTCTCCTGCATCGCGGAGCTGGGCGAGCTGCTCGGCGTCGCGACGCTCGCTTCCCTCGTGCCCAGCGTGCTCGGGGCGCTGCTCGACCGCGGCTTCGTGGCGCCGCCCCAGCTCCGAGCCGTGCTGCTGGGCGGAGCCGCTTGCTCTCCGGAGCTCGCGAGGCGCGCACACGCCGCCGGCTTTCCGCTGATCACCAGCTACGGCCTGACCGAGACCGCGTCCCAGGTCGTCACGCGCCGCTACGCCGAGCGCTATCGACCGCTCCCGGTGCGCCGCGGGGTCGTCAGCTCGGGGCATCCACTCCCGGGAGTGACGCTGCGGCTCGAAGGGGAGACCATCTCCGTCAACGCGGCGTCGCTGTTTTCGGGCTATGTCGGCGAAGCCGGTAGCGTTCTGGACGAGCGCGGCTTCTTGGTCACGAACGATCGCGGGGAGCTGGGCGACGACGGAGAGCTTTACGTTCGCGGCCGCAGCGATGACGTCATCATCAGTGGCGGCGAGAACGTGGATCCACTCGAGGTAGAGGCCGCCTTGCTAGCGCTGCCGGGGGTGCGCGCTGCGTGCGTGTTCGGCACGCCTTCGGTGCGCTTCGGCGAGGTCGTGAGCGCGGTGCTCGTTACGGAGGACCCCACGCTCGTCGACGCTCGCCGCGTCGCGGACCTGCTGTCGGGTCGCTTGGCGCGCCACAAGGTCCCTCGCCGCGTGCTGCGGGCGGACGCGCTGCCGCTCGGCTCGTCCGGCAAGCTGGATCGGCGAGCCTGCCGCGCCCGCTTCGCCGCCGATTGGCCGCAAGACTGAAGCTCCTTGGAGCCGCGGCAGAGCACCCACCTGCGCGCTCAGGGGCCGGCGTGGATGCGCTGCAGCGCCAGGCGCACCCGCTCCGGGATCGGAATGCGCTTGAAGGCGGCGCGATCCACGAAGGTATGCACCACTTGGCCCACCGCGCAGAGCTCGTCACCTTCCACTCGTACGACGCGGTAGCCGAGCGTCGCCTCGGTTTCGGACGCGTGCACGTGGGCGATCTCCACGTGCACGACGTCGCCCAAGCGCAGCGGCTTGAAATAGTCCGCCTCCGCGTGTCGAACCGGGGCGATCCACGTGTCGGTTCGCATCACGTCGCGGAGGTGCGCGCCTGCGGCAGCGAGGAAGGCGGCGTACGCGTCGTGGAACATCTCCAATACCCGCGGGTAAAAAATTATGCCCGCAGCGTCTATCTGCTGAAATGAGATCTCACAGCGAAAAACGAAGGCGTGCGGACCTGAGATTTTTAGATCTTCGCGATCGAAACGGAACATCGGATCGCGGCAGCATATCCGCGTCCTCGCGAAATCTGACCCATTTCAGCGCGCTCGAGCCACCCGAGCGCGCGATGGCCCGCGCCCAAAATCCAAGGCGATCGCGCATCGCGATCCGGGGAAGAAAAGCGAAACTAGCGCGCATTTCATGCTTTACGGGACCCGCCGCTTTGTTGTTACGTGAGGCGCGCTGCCCAATTGATTGCGTTGCCAGCGCGTTTCCCGAAAAGGCCGGTTGCCCGCGTGCGGTCCCGGTGGCTCGCCGACAGCAAGCTTCAGAGTCACAGTAAGGTCGAGGATTTTTCGAGTGCAAGAACGACACTACTCAACGTCCACGCAGCAGAACCCTCTCGGCGCGCGCTGTCGTTCGTCGTGGCTGGCAGGTCTCGCCGCAGCCTTCGGTACGGCTGCGCTCACGCTGTTCAGCGTCGGCTGTCCAGAGCCGGCGGACCTGGACAACCCGGAGATCTACCCCAAGCGCGAGGGCACGAGCGGCGGCAGCGCGGCGAGCGGTGGCAGCGCGGCGGGCGGTAGCGCGAGTGGTGGCAGCGCGGCGGGCGGCAGCGCCACCGGCGGCGGCAACTTGGCCGCGTGTGAAACGCAGTGCATGGCGACGATCCTGCAGACCTGCAACGCCTGTCACAGCAGCGCGCTCAAGCTCGGCATGCTGGACCTCTCTCCCGGCTACAGCGCGCGGCTCAAAGATGCGCCCGCGACTCACAGCGAGATCCCGAACGCCAACCCGGACTGCCCGTCGGGCGACAAGCTGATTGATTCGGCCAACAAGGACGCGAGCTGGCTGCTCAAGAAGGTGTCGGGTCAGCAAGGCACGTGCGGAGGCCCGATGCCCGCGCCTCCCGGGCTCATGGGCGCCGATCTTCAGTGCGTGCAAACCTACGTCGGCTGCGTAGTCGCAGGGGGAATGTGAGAATGAGCGTGAAGCGTTTCTTTCGGGTCAGCCTCTTCCTCAGTCACCTAGTCACCGCAGTCGCCGTCACCCAGGCAGCCTTTCCGGACAACGTGCTCGCGGCGGCCGAGAAGCAGAAGGTCGCGGTGGGCGGCTTCGACGGGCCGAAGAGCGCGGAGGCGCGGAGCGCGTTCATCGAAGCGCTCAAAGAAGACGGCGCCTACGAGGTGACGGACGCGGAGGACGTGAAGGCGTCTTCCAAGTCCAAAGCGGTGGCCCAGGCCGCGAGCGGCTTGGGGGTGAGCGCAGTCATCACCGGCAAGGTCAGCAAAGGCGGCCTGAAGGTGAAGGTCATGGGTGCGGACGGTAAGGTCGCGGACGAAGCCGAGATCAAGGGCGGCGGGGCGAAGCTCAAGGCCGCGATCGCCAAGGGCGGCGCCGCGAGCGTCGCCGAGGCGCTCGCCAGGCTCGCGCCGCCGCCAGAGGAGCCGAAGGAAGAGGAAGCCAAGCCGGCGGAGGAGGGCGCGGCGGAGGAGACCAAAGAAGCCTCGGCCTCCACGGATGACGTCGGCAGCGCGAGCGGCGGCCTCTCCCCGCTGGACATCACGGCGGGCCTCCGCCCGCTGCATCGCACCTTCAAGTTCCATGACACGGTCGCGGATGCACGACCCGCCGACGCATGCCCGGAAGGTAGCGCGCAGACCAACTGCTTCCGGCAGCTCCCCTCGTACGAGCTGCCGCTCGGTCCGGTGCTGTTCATCGACGTGAACTGGTTTCCAGCGTCGCACGCCACGACGGGTGCGGCGGAGTGGTTCGGCATCACCGCCGGCTTCGAGAAGGGCTTCGCGACCCAGTCCGTCTATCAAGAGGGCAAGCCCGACGAGCGAACGCTGAAGACCAACATTCAGGCGCTCTACGCGGGCGCGAAGTTCCGCCTCCCTCTCGGCGCGCATCAGCTGAGCGCGAGCGGGACGTTCGGGCAGCAAACCTTCGCGCTCGAGGGAGACGCGGACTCCCCCAAGCTGCCGGACGTGAAGTACACGTACGTCAAGGCGGGCTTGGAAGGCACGCTGCGCTTCGGCGACGTGTTCTTCGGGGCTCGCGTCGGCAAGCGCTTCGTGCTCGGAACGGGCGCGCTGGAGAAGGTCTGGTTTCCCAGCGTGAAGACCCAGTCGCTCGAGGCCGGCGCTACCGTCGGCTACCGCCTGGTGAGCTCGCTGGACCTCGTGGCTGGCTTCGATTGGCTCCGCTACGCGTTCGACTTCAACCCGGTGCCGGTGCGCCCGGCCAACCCGGACTACGTGGCCGGCGGCGCCGTCGATGAGTACATGAGCGGCTATATCGCGTTCCGGTTCCACCTGCCGGGCAAGAGCGAGCAGGAGGCCCCGGTCACGTCTGGGCAGTAAGGCGGCACAGGGCGCGGCTCACGCTATACTCCGAGCCCCATGTCGCTTCAGCGGTTCGCGTTTTGCGCGGTGCTCGGTTTGCTCGGTTGCAACACGAAGGCGGAAGCGCCGGCCCGACCCGAGCCGGCGCCGCCAGCGGAAGCCGCCGCGGCGCCGCGCAAGACCTACGGAGCCCCCCTCGGCGCGAGCCCCACCGCGACGCTGGCGGACGTGCTGAAAGCTCCGGAAAAGTTCGACGGCCAGCGCGTGACGGTGGAGGGCGCAGTGCGGGCCGCCTGCACCCGCAAGGGTTGTTGGATGGAGCTGAGCGAAGGCGCGGACCCCTCCGCGCCGGGCTGCCGGGTGACCTTCAAGGATTACGGCTTCTTCGTGCCGACGGACTCCGCGGGGTCCAAGGCGCGCGTGGACGCGCAGGTAGAGACGAAAGTCGTCAAGCCGGAGATGGTCGCGCACCTGGAATCGGAGGGCGCCAAGTTCGCGGAAAAATCCGCGGATGGGTCCGCTCGCGAGGTGCGCCTGGTCGCGACCGGAGTAGAAATGTGGCGCTGACGCTGGCGCTGAGCAGAGGGCCATAGTGGCGCAGCGCGGGGACCCGTATCGCGCTGAGACTCACGAGCGAGGCCTGACATCGCCCGGAATTTCACCGCGCGGCTCGGGATATGCTAGGCACGGTCCGATGCGCTTTTTGGCCCGGATCGCGCTTGGGTGCGCTCTCTTGCTTTCTTCCGGCGTCGCGCTGGGCAAAGACCACGTCGTCGCGGACGGGCAAACGTGGGGGAAGATCGCCAAGCGCTATCAGATCAGCATCGAGGCGCTGTGCAAGGCGAACAACATGACCCGGCGCGACAAGATCAAGCCGGGCATGCGCCTCACCATCCCCACCGGTAACGACGACGCCGCCACCACGACCGCTTCGCTGCGAGACCTCGGCGAGGCGGAGGCCCCGCCCGAGGCTCGTCCGCCCGCTGCTCCCCCCGTCGCCATCAAGGACGAGCCGCGCAAAGACAAAGATCGCGAAGATCCCGACGACCGCTCGGTGGGCGGTGGCCTGCGGCAGATAGACCTGCCCGGAGCCGCGCCAGCTTATTACTTCGAGCCGGTCGGCAAGGGCCGCCTCGGCCTCAAGCCGGTGCTGGTCTACTTACACGGCCGGGGCGGCCACCCCGAGGCGGATTGCCGTCGGTGGGCGGGCTTGGCTCGGCGCTACGGCTGGCTGGTGTGCCCCAGCGGCCCCGTTCCGTATGGGGACGGCCGCGCGTGGGACAACAACTGGCCGAGCGCGCACCACGCCACGATGGCCGCCATCAACGCGCTACGAGAAAAGTACGGCCGGCGCGTGCAGCTTTGGGGCAACACGTTGATCGGCTTCTCGGAGGGCGCCTACGCGGCGATGAACGTCGGGGTCCGTGAGCCGCGCACCTTCAACCGCTGGCTCATCCTCGCCGCCAACTCCAAGTACTGGGGCGGGCCAGGGCTGGAAGCGCTCGGCTCCGCCAAAGACCGAGTGCGGCGCGTCTTTCTCATCACGGGCGAGCACGATGGCGTGATCGAAGGCACCCACCAGGTAGAAGCCTGGTTGCAGAAAGCCGGCGTCCCCACCCGCGTCATCACGCCCAGCAACATGGGCCACGAAACGCCGCTCGAGAAGAAGACCGAAATGTACCGCGCTGCGTTGACCTGGCTGGACGGCGGCTGACCGGCGCCGTCGCTCCGTAGCGGGCAGGCGAGCGCTCGAGGGGCCCTGCCCTCTCGTGCCCGTGAACGGCTGCGCGCTCGGCCGGCGCCGCTTCGACGCTCCCTGAGCACCTAGCCGCTCAGGGAGACCGAAAGACGCCACGGCAGTTTCTGCGAGGAGGGCTGCGAGTCGGCAGCCCCCTCCTCCAGGAGACGCCCTCAGTGGTAGGCGGCAGCGGTGTTGACCGGCTTGCCGCTGCGGTCGTGCTCGGCGACGAGATAGCGAGCGGTGACCTCGCACGTCGCGCACGCCGGGAACTGCGACTTGTGCTCGCAGGTGATGACGATGGCGCTCGGCGGTGCGGCCGCGAACTCATTCGGGTCGATGTGGCGACCGCAGGCGATGCAGTGGATGTGCCCTTGATCGTGCTTCTGGCCTCCGCCGCTCTGCTCTTTGCGCTCGCGCTTCGTGAGACGTTTCTCTCGCTTCATGACGGCAGGCCTCTATCACAGCTCCGCGAGGAGCGCTCGGGCGGCTTGGTGGTCGGGGTTTTCGGAGAGGGCCTTGGTGGCGAGCACCTTCGCTTTGCGCGCATCGCCGGCTTTTCTGGCCAGATGCGCGAGGTAATAGTTGGCGTCGGCCTTCATCTCGGTGGTGGCGCCGTCGGTCGAGCCGGGCTCGGGCGCTTTCATGATCGCGATGCCGCGGAACGCGCGCTGCGCGGTTTCGTCCTCGTCGATTTCCAGCGCTTGAGTGCCGAGCTGCATGGCGAGCCGGCCGTTTTTGGGGTCGAGCTCGAAGGCGCGGGTGAGCGCGACGAGCGCGTCGGACAGAAACCCGTCTTTCAGGTGGAGGCCCGCGATCTCTTGGAAGACTTGGCCTAGCGCCTTCACGCGGCGGCCCTTGTTGGCTTCCGAAACCGCGGTGAGCAGCGCGAGCGCGTCCTCGCTGCGCTGCGCTGCCCCGTAAGCGCGAGACAGCAGCACGACCGCGTCCACGTTCTCCGGATCTTGCTCGCGAGCCATCTCCAGGACCCGCACCGCGGCCTCGGCCTGGCCTTCCGCCGAAAGCAGCAGCTCGCCCGCGCGCAGCAGGAGGCGCTTTTGCTCCCCCGCGTCCTTGGCGTTTTGTGCGTCCTCGAGCAGTAGCTCCGACAGCTCGCGCACGGCGCTGATGGCCTGATACACGGCCTGCAAGCGGAGGCGAACGTCCGGCCGGCGGCGGTCCACCGCGAGCGCCCGCTCGAGGCCGACCCGCGCGTCCTCGGGGCGACCGAGTTGCTCACACGCGTCTGCGAGGCGCAGCGCGTCGCGCACCAGCTCGTCTCCGCCCTCTACCTCGACCAAGCGCGTGAGCGTCTTCACCGCTTGCTCGGCGTTGCCGGTACGCGAGGACAGCTCGGCCAAACGGCGCAGCGCTTCCACGTCTTCCGGCACCTCGCGCACGAGCTCCGAGAGCCGCGCGAGAGCGCCGTGCGCGTCACCGACCGCCTCCAGCAGCTCGACCAGGCGCAGCGTGAGCCGGCGGTCCTCGGGCGGCTCCGCGCGGGCGATCGCGCGCTCCAGCGCGTCGATCAGATCGGAGGCCAAAGCCGGATCGACGACGTACGCAGCCTCCAGAGCCTGCACCGCCTCCTCCTCGCGCGACAGCTCGGTGAGGAGCTGGGCCCGCTTACGCAGTAGCTGCGCGTCCGCGGTCTCCGCGCCCATGAACGTCTCGAGCGATTTCAGCGCGGCCTCCGGCTGATCAGCGGCGCGGTAGGCCTCGACGAGGCGGTCCAGCAGGCGGGCGTCGCCGGCGCGCTCGCGCAAGGACGTGTCCAGCAAGTTGGCGACCTTGGCGTAGTTCTCGCGCTCCGTGTAACGCACGATGAGCAGGTCGCGCAGCGAGGAGTCGCGCGGGTTGGCGGCGAAGCTGGACTCCAGCGCGCGCTCGGCGCCTTCGCGGTCCCCCAGCTCTTCGCGCAGCGTCGCCAAGCGCCGGCCCAGAACGGCCGCCTCGGGGCCCGCCTGCACCTGGAGCAAGCCCTCGATGCTGTCGGCGATCAGCTGCGGATCGCCCAGCTTCTCTGCGAGCTCCATCGAGGTGCGGAGCAAGTCCTCGTCGCGCGGAGCCCACTGCAGAGCCGAGCGGCACACGTCCAGACCCGCGTCGAGCTGGCGCTTGTCGGCCAGCAGCGCGGTCAGCTCCAGCGACAGCCCCACGACGCGCGAGACGTCGTTTTGGTCCTTGGCGCGGTCCAGCTCGGACCGGAGCAGCGTGACGAGCTCCGCGGCGCGCCCCGTTGCGACGAGCAGCTCCCGCAAACGCGCCACCGCGGGCATGCAGCTCGGATCGTCGGCGATCACCTCGAACAGGGCCTCGATGGCGGGCTGCTCGTTGCCGGGGGTCTGGAGCAAGAGCTCGGCGCGCTCCAAACGCAGCTGGCTGCGCTCGGAGGGGTCGTCGACCTCGCCGCCGATCTCGCCGAGGAGCGCGGCAAGCTCCTCCAGCTGCCCCGTCGTCCGCAGCAGATAGAGCAGCGGTTGCCACAGATCGCGCGAGCGCGGCGACGCCCGGTGCAGCGAGCGGTACAGGCGCGCGGCGCGCCCTTGCTCACCCTGCAGGGTTGCTGATTCCTGCGCGAGCTCGAGGGTGGCCGCGTGCTGCTCCTCCGCCGGCAACGTGCCGAGGGCCTGCTCTCGGAGATCGAGGCTTCGCCCGAGCTCGCCCTGCTCCGCGTAGATCTTCGCGAGGGTGAGCTTGGCGGCCCCGAGCTCGGGCTCGGTGAGCGCCGCCTTCGAGTTCGCCAGCACCGCCTCCAGGCCGCGCTGCGCGAGCGCAGGGTCGAACAGCTCGCCCGTCGCGCTGAGCAGCTCCCCCAGCTCCGCCCCGCTCGCCCCGGGCTCGGTCAGCTTGGCGACGAGCACCTCGGCCAGGCCCCGCGCGTCACCGCGCGCTCGCGCCACGCGCTCCTTCACGGCCGCGAGGGCCGTGCGATGCGCATCCGCGGTCTCGCTCTCCACGCCGGCGAGCGCGCGCTGCGCGTCGTCCGGATCGAGCTTCAAGTCGAGCGCCTTCGTGAGCAGCGCGAGCCCCTCCCCCACCGTCGCCGCGCTCGAAAGCTTGCTGCGCGCGAGCCGGAAGTACAAATCCGGGTCGGCTGGCGGCGCCGACGTGCCTGCCCGCGAGAGCCGCAGCTCGAGGACGCGCTCTTCCGCGGCCCCCTCGCCCAAGTGATCGTAGATGCGCCCCAGCGCCGCGAAGGCGACGTCGTCACCGACCTCCGGCCCATCCTCGAGCAGACGCTCGATCACCTGCGCTCGCTCTTTGAACGACGCCTTGCGCTGCTCGAGACCGCCCAAATGCTCGGCGTGGAGCACGACCAGATCCGAGAGCGCGGTGGCCGCTTCCGCCGGAGTCAGGACCTGCTCCAGGCGCGTGTGCAGCGCCCGCGCCAAAAGGTCGAACCGGCCCCGCTGCCGCAGCGCCGCGGAGAGCGCCAGCGCTTCGCGGCCGTTCTCGGACGAAGCCTCGAACGCAGACTCGATGAGCTCCTGCGCGCGCGCTTCGTCGCCGCGGCGCGCGGAGAGCTCGGACAGTGACAGAAGAGCCTCGGTCTTGCTCGGCGCGCCCTCGTCGTCGCGACCGACGATCAGCATCAGCGAGCGGAACATGCGCTCGGCGCGCTCGAAGTCCCCTTGCTCCATCGCGACCCTACCCAGCACCTGCATGATGCCGGGGTGCGCCGGGTCGATCTTGGAGGCCGCATCCAGCTCGCCCAGCGCGTCCGTTTCGCGGTGGCTGGCGAGCAGCACCCGCGCGAGCTGAAAGTGCGCTTGCGCGCGGTCTTTCGGCTTGCGAGCGCCGTAGCGCTGAATTTGCTCGCGCAGCACGCCCTCGGCTTGCTCGTAGCTGGATGCGAAGAAGAGAGCCTGGGCCAGGCGCAGGCGCAGCTTTTGATCGTCTGGATCCAGCTCGATGGCCTGCTGCAGCAGCGGCGCGGCCTCCGCCGGCGCGTCCCGGTGAGTGAGGTGAATCTCGGCCGCGTCTCGCAGCAGCTGAATGCGCTGGCGACGGTCGGGCGCGCGCTGCGCCTCCTCCGCCAACAGACCGGCGAGCGCCGCATGGTCCGCGAGCTCTCGGTACAGCGCGGCCAGCGCCGTGCGCACCGCCTGCGCGTCGATGGCCTGACGAGCGGCGCGCTCCAGCGCGGGCCGGGCCCTCTCGGCCACGCCCAGCTCGCGGTAGACGGACAAGAGCGACAGCGCGCGCTCGGCCACGAGCTCCGAGCTGTCCAACTGTAGCAAGCGCTCCAGCGCGTCCGCTGCGCGCGGCAGCTCGCCCTGGGCGCGGAAGATCCGCGCCAGCGCGGTGAGCGAGGCTTCGCCGTTGAGCTTCGCACCCGCCTCGTGGTCCACGACCGCGCGCTTCAGATCGGCGAGCCGCTGCTCCGCGTTTTCACCGGCCCTTGCATAGAGCAGGGCCGCGCCGGCGAGATCGCCTCGCTGCTCGCGGGCCTCGGCTTGGGCCTCCCAGAGCGCGACGATCTCCGCATGCAGCCCCTGCTCTTCCAGCAGCAGCGAGAGGCGCGTTACGGACGCGCGCGCGACGTCATCGCCCGGTTCTTCCGCGAGCAGCTCGTTGAAGATTTGGATCGCGCTCTGGTTGTCGTGGAGCCGGTCCGAGCAAAGGCAAGCCGCGTCGCGCCGGAGCTCGCGCTGGCGCGAGACCGAGAAGGGCAATTTGGCCGCGTCGAGCAGCTCCGAGACGACCGTCTCGTACTCGCCGCGCTCCAGCCGGCGATCGCTCAGCTCACGCACGGCCCAGTCCGCGGCTCGCAGCGCCTCCGGCGCGCTGTCCGCACGGAAGGCGGCGATCGCGAGCTCGCGAAGCCGCTCCACGACCGCAAGACCGAGGGCCGGGTCGGCTGGGTGCAGGCCGGCGACCTCGATGGCTCGCTCCCAGTCCCGCGCCACCACGAAGGCGTCCAGCGCCCGCAGCAGCTCCCCGGTGTGGTGCCGATGCACGGCGCCGAGCTCCAGGTACAGGGTACGCGCTCGCCCGAGATCCACCTCGCTGCCGACCTCGTCGTCGTAGAGATCGGCGAGGGCGCGGAAGTTCTGTTCGTCCGTGAGCAGCTCACGCAAAGCGTCGAACAGCTCCGGCGAGCGCCCGTGCAGCAGGCGCACGCGACGGAACGCGGCGATGGCGCGGCGACGATCCCCGAGGGCCCGCCACAGGAGCTGGGCGGCTCGGGTGCGGTCGAGCCGCGAGCCTTCGTCTTCCCCGCTCAGCTCCGCTCGTCGGCCCAGCGCGACTACGAGCTCTTCGAAACGCTCGGCGCGCTCCAGGGCGCGGCACAAGGCGTCTACCGCCTCGAAGTCGTCGGCGCCGAGCCGCAGGCGGGCTTCGAGGTTAACGATCGCGCGCGTGGGGTCGTCGAGTCGCGTGAGCGCGACGTCCGCGGCTTCCCCGAGCGCCATGCGCCGCTCCGGCGCGGCTGGAGCGAGCTCCGCGAGCCGCTCGAGCACCGAGGCGAGCTCGTCCGCCGAGCCTTGCTCGCGTAAAATGCCCGCCAGGGCTCGGGCCGCCGCCAGCGCGTCTCCGCGCTCCGCGTCCTCCAGGGCGAGTACGCCGCGGTAAAGCTCTGCCGCCGCCACTCGGTCCCCCAAGCCTTGTTGGTAGGTCTCGCCGGCTTCCAGCAGCAGGCTACCGCGCGTCGCCTCGCTCACGTCACCCTCGGCGATCTGCCGCAGCACCTCGGCACGCCGGGGCAGCGCGGAGAGCTGCGTGGCGAGCTTGGCCAGCCGGCTGCGCCGCTCCGCGTCGTCCGGGATCAGGGCGACGATGGTCGACAGCGTCTCGAACGCGCCGCTGGGATCCGCGAGCTGCTCCAACCGCAGCTCGACCGCTTCATCCAGGAGGGGCACTCGCTCGAGCGGCGCCGAGCCGCCCGCTTCCAGCTCCAGCATGCGCACGACGTCCAGCGTGCTCTCTTGCTCACGATAGTAGCGGCACAGCAGGCGCGCGGCCGCCACGCGCACGCTCGGCGCGCCCTCCACCTCCGCGCTGCCCGACCCCGGCAGCGCGACGATGCGCTCGAGGAGCGACACGCCGTCCTTCTCGCCGCTGGGCGCCGCGAGCAGCTTTGCGGCCAAAACGAGGGCTTCGCGCGGCTCGTTGAGATCCAACCACAGCGCGGCAACTCGGCCGAGCAGCTCGTTTTGCTCGGCCGGTTTGGCGCCCGGACCGCGCAGGCGCAAGCTGAGCAGCTCGATGAGGGGGCGCTTCTTGCCGTTGCGCTCGTACAGGCGCTCGAGCGAAGCCTCCACCCGCTGATCACCTGGATTGTCGCGGTTGAGCCGCTCGAAGTACTCGATCGCTCGGTCGGCGTTGCCCGCAAAGTCACGCGCAGCCATGGCCGCTTCACGCAGCAGCTCCACCCGCTCCATCGGCGACAAATCGCGGGATAGCCGGGCGTCGTACAGCTCGAACAGCTCGGCGTAGCGGCCTTGCGCGTTGAAGGCCAGCTTCAGCCGATCGAAGGCCCAATCCGCGGTCGGGCAGAGCGCGAGCACTCGAGAAAGCAGCGCGATGACGCGTTCACCGTCGTCGAACCACTCTTCTTGAAACTCCACGACGCGGCGCCCGACCACCTCGGCGACCTCGGGCAAGAGGTCGCGTTCGATGGTGCGCGCGTATGCCTCCGCCACCGGCTCGGGGCGGTTCAGCTTGCGCGCCATCTCCTCCGCGACGCCCCACAGCTCCTGCTCGCCGGGCGCGGCCTCGGCGCCGCGCAGCGCGAGCTTCAGCGCTTCTTCCGGTTGATCGAGCTTGGTATCCAGGAGCTGCCGCATCCAACGCGAGCGCGCCTCCGCAAGCTCGGGATCGGCCGCCGCCACCGCCAGCAACGCCTCGATCACATCGGCCCGGGCGTCGGGGTCGTCCGAGCCTTCCGCCATCCGCTCCAGCAGCATCGCCGCGCGAGCGCGCGTCGCGGCCGCGCCCAGCGCTTGGTGCACGATGCGCAGCGCGTCCGCGTCGCTCGGCTGCTTGGCGAGCACGCCCTCGGCCAAGTCCAGCGCCTCTGCCGGCTGCTCGAGGGATGCGATGAGCAGTGACGCCAGCTTCAGCTGAATGCCGGGGCGACTGTCCGCGTCCGCTCGCGGCAATAGCTCACGCAGCGCCGCCGCCGCGCCCTTGGCATCGCCCGCGGCGGCGCGAAGCCGCGACAGCTCGAAGAGAGCATCGGTGCGCTCCGGGTCCGCGGCCACCACTTGCTCGAGCAGCGCCACCGCGCGCTCCGGCTCTTGGAAGCGTTGTTCCTCGACCTCGGCCCACTTGAGCCACAGCTCGACCGGGCTCGCGGTGCGCTTCACGCTCTCGCCCATCAGCCATCGGTAGTCCTCGGCGCGCGCGGGCGCGAGCGGCGCGCGCTGCAAGAACTCCGCGAAGGAGTCGAGCTCGTGAGCGGCCTCGTCCCCCGCCGACTCGACGAGGGCTCGGAACAGCTTCGCGGCCGCGTCCGCTCCGCCCTCCACCGTGGAGAGCGCTCGCGCCTTGGCGAGGCCGAGGTGCCGCGCCCGGCTCGGGTGCAGGCCGCGAGCGAGCGCCAGATCTACGAGCTCGACGTAGCGCACAGCGGCGCCGTTCGCCTCTGCTTGGACCTCCAAGCTCATGAGCAGGGTGACGAGGTGACGCTCCTCCAGCGTCGGCAAGACGACCTCGAAGGCCTCTTTGACTTGCGCCCAGTCTCCCGCTTGCGCGGAGAGCTCCACGAGTCGCCCGGCGGCCCGAGCCGAGCCGGGGTCCACGCTGAGCACGCGCTCGTAGAGCCTGCGCGCCCGGTCCAGCTCCGCCGGCAGCCGCTCGGACAGCTCCGCGCCCTCCAGCCACGCGCGCGCGGCCGCAGCCGAATCCGTGAGCTGCCAGGCAAACGCGCTCCCCAGCCGCTCCAGCAAGGCCGCGCGGCTCGCCGGGTCCGCGGTGCGGCTCAGTCTTCGCTCGAGCGTCAGCCGCACCGTCGCGCCGTCATGCTGTTCACGAGCGAGACGTTCCACCGTCTCCAAGACCTCGTCCGAAAGGTCTGCCACTTGGCACAGCTCGCGGTAGCGGGCGAGCGCCTCGGCCGGGTTGCCGCGCTGCTCGGAGAGCGCGGCCAGGCGCAGGAGCGTGAGCGTCTTCCGCTCGCCCTGCTCGAGCTCGACCGCTCGCGTCAGCTCCGCCGCGAGCGCCTCCAGGTCCCCCATGCGCCCGAGCCACTCGACGAGCGCGTCGTGGGCGGCGCGGTCCCGAGGATCTTCCGCGAGCGCGCGCTCGAGGGTCTTCACCGCGGCCGCGGGTACGCCCAGCTCTCGGCCCTGCAGCGAGGCGAGGGCATGAAACAGCTCGCGCCGACGCGTCACCTCCGCTTCTTGCTCGAGCGCGCTCACGTACAGCGCCAGGCGCTCTTCGGGCGCCCCTTGCTCGGCGAGCAGGCGATCCACGCGGCTCATCAGCTCGCGCGAGCCCGGATCGAACACCAGGGCGCGCCGGAGTAGCTCCACCGCGCGCTCCAGGTCACCGGCGGCGGCGTAGGCCTCGCCGGTTGCTTTGGCGAGCTCGAACACGGCCGCGGAGTCCACCGCCGCGTCACCGAGCGCGGCGTTCAGCACCGCCGCCCGGTGCGGCGCGCTGCCCTGATCACCGACGCCGAGAGCGAGCGAGAGCCACTCGCTCAAGTCGTCCCGCCGCTCACGCAGCGCAAGGCCGAGCCCGGCGCCGGCCAGCTCTAGCGCGCGCTCCGGATCCTCGAGCGCGCTGGCCGAAAGGAGGCTCGCTTCCCGCAAAAATCCGAGCTTTTGCTCGGTATGGGGCGAAAGCTCCGCGCGCACCTCCAGCACGCGCAGGAGCGCCTCCGAGGGCGGCTCCGCGCGCAGCACCGGCTCCAAGATCTCCGCCGACAGCTCGCGCGTGTCCGGCAGCGTGAGCAGCTTCTCGACCGCGCTCCTCGCGCCGCGGTGCCCCGGCTCCAGCGCGAGCACTTCTTGGTAGGCGCGCAGCGCCCCCTCGGGATCGCCGAGGCGAGCCATCTTCAGCTCCGCCAGCTCCATCCACAATGACAGCTTCTGCTCCGGCTCCGCCCACTGGATTTGTTGCTCGACGAGGTCGCAAACTTCGAAGAAGCGCTTGGCCTCGATCAAGAGCGGCATCAAGCGGCGATGAATCTGCGGGCTCGCCCCGTAGTGCTCGATGAGCTTCTCCCAGAGCTCGATCGCGCCCTCGCGGTTGCGCCCCTTTTCGGTCGCCAGCTCCGCCGCCGCGAAGCCCAGGGCGCGCGCTTCCTCGGGATCTTTGGTGCGCTCGGCCCGGTGATAGAGCACCTCCGCGAGGCCGTCCTCGTCGGCGGCGGCTTGGTACAGCGCCTCGAGCCGGCGAAGCGCCTCGTCCGTCCACGGCGAGCCGATCAGCGCGCGCCACGCAACGATGGAGCGTTCCGGATCTTTGCCGTCCCCATCGCTCAAGCGAGCCAAGCGGCGCGCGGCCGCCTGCCGCGTCTCGCGCTCGGGCTCGAGCTCCACCACGAGCGTGAGCGCGGCCAGCAGCTGCTTCAGCTCGGAGGACTCCGTGCACAGCTCGCACAGCTCACGAGCGGCCACGAGCGTCGCCGGCCCCCGCTCAGTCGAATCCACGACTTGTTGGAAGGCTGCCTTGGCGCGCTTCACGTCGCCACTCTTCAGGTACACGACTCCCACGTCCGCACCCACGCGCGCGCGCACGGAGCTGTCTTTGCTGGCCAGCAGCGCCCGCGACAGCAGCCGCGCGGCTTGCTCAGGCTGACTCAAGCCGAGGCTCAGGGTGACGAATCGTTGCCTTAGGTCGTCATCGCCAGGGTTACCCGCCACGACGGGGGCTAAAAGCTCCAGCGCTCCGGTGTGATCGGAGAGCACGTCTTGACGCAAGATCCCCAGTCGGCGCTGCACCTCCACCCGACGGGGCCCGCGCACCGTCTTGAGCTCGAAGCTCAGCATGGCGATGGCGCGGTCCGTGCGGCCTGCGCGCTCGTAGGCGTCCGAAAGGGCGGCCGCGACGCGCGCGGCGTGGGCGCGACTTTCCAGTAGCCCTTCCGCCGCCGCCAGCGCGGTCGGGTGGCTCGGAACGAGCTGCAGCACCCCTTCGATATGGCCCAGCCCGCGCGTTACGTCCTTGAGCGAGCCCAGGCACAGGTCGACGAGCTGCTCGCGTAAGAGCAGCTCGTCGGGCGGCGGGGCGGGCTCACGGCGCAGCGCCTGCTCGAACACGTCCGCCACCTCTTTGTGCCGCCCGCGGGAGAGGAGCCGTCGCACGAGGCCCTCGCGCGCGCTCTCGTCGCCCGGGGCGACCTTGAGGATGCGCTGCCCCACGTCGATGGCTTGCTCATCGCTTTGAGGGAGCTCGCGCAGGAGCTCCGCGGCGCGCCGCAAAAGCTGCAACTTGACATCGGCTTCCTGAGCGCGCGAGCTCGCGTCCGCGTAAAGCTCCGCGAGCCGCGCCGGCTTGCTCGCGATCGCATAGAGCCGTTCCAGGAAGGCAAAAGCCTCTGCGTGGCCTGGCACCGCTGCCGCCGCGCGCTCCGCGTAGCCGATGGCGCCGTCCGTGTCCCCGAGCTCACCTTGAAAGAACTGCGCAGCGCTCAAGTAGATGAACACTTGCTGGTCGCCCGTGAGCAGCTTGATGCGCTTGTCGGAAGCAGCTTGCTCGTACGCCATCGCCAGGTCCGAGACCTTGGCGTGACGCACTGCCGCGCGGTGCAGCTTCTCCCAGGCTTCGTAGGGCGCTTCGCCTTTGGCCAAGGCGCTTACCAAAAGCTCTAGGACAGCGCTGGGATCATCGAGCCGTTCGTCGAGGCCCTCCGCGATCTCCGACAGCTTGAGCGCCAGCATGCTGGCACGGCGCTTGGCTTCGGTCTTCGGCGCGGGGACTTCGGACTTCGGAGGTACTGTGGTCATGCGAAGGCCGGTCGGGAAGCGTAACAGACCTAACCCGCGGCTTGGGAAGCCTCGAAAACACTCCAAAAAATTACAGCCCGGTAGCTATCGCATCGCACTCGGTCGCCGTCGGTCGCGCTCGAGCTCGCGCTCGCGAGTCGCTGACGCGCCTACATCCGACTACGCTGGCTCGCCGGGCACGGCTCGAAGAAAGGCCGTCACTTCGGCGGCGACGCGCTCGGGCTCGTCCCACTGAACGAAATGACCAGCTCCCTCGATGTGCTGCACGCGCAAGCGACTGACGTGCTGCTCGAGGCCGACGAGCAGCCGGGAGTCCAGCGCCGGATCCGCGTCACCCCACAAAACGAGGGTCGGCGACAGGATTGGCTTCGGGCAGCGGGTGGGCCAGCGAAACGCCGCGCGGTAATAGCTGAGCGCGGCCGTGACCGCCCCCGGCCTCAGGAGCTCACGCCGAGCCGCCTCCACACGCGCCTCGGTCATGACCTCTTTATGCGAGACCAGGCGCCGGAGCAGCCATCCAAACACCAGCCGCCGGGTGACGACCCACTCTGCGATCTTACGCAGCTGGAAAAATAGGATGTACCAGCTCCGCACCAGTTGCAGGCTCGTCCGAAGTGCGCGCGCGTAGCTCTCCGGGTGCGCGGCGTTGATGATGACGAGCTGGGTCACCAGCTCCGGGTGCTCCGCGGCAAAGCAGTAGGCGTGGGTGCCGCCCCAGTCGTGGCCCAGGACCGCCACCTTGCCGCCGGCCCAGCGCGCCAGCGCCGCCAGATCCGCGACCACCGCCTCCGAGCGGTACGGCGCGAGCCCCGGCGGCTTGTCGGACATGCCGTAGCCGAGCAAGTCGGGCGCGATTGCTCGGAAGCCGCGAGCGGCGAGCGCCTCGCAGAGCTCCCGAAAACCCAGCGAGGAGTCGGGGAAGCCGTGCAAGAGCAGCACCGGCGGCCCCGCGCCGATGACCCGCACGTGGAGCATGCCTCCTGGCGTGCTGACCTTCTCCGAGTCGATCATGGCGTTCGGTACGTGCGCTGCGCGGCGCGGAGCAGCCAAGGCAGTGCCGAAGGAGCTAGGCGTTTCATCGCGTAGAGGAGCCACGCCTCGGTGGAGACTGGCACCAAGGCTCTACCACTTTCGGCGGCGTTGACGATGGCCTTCGCGACCGATTCGGGGGCGAGCCCGCGCCGGTCGTAGAGCGCCTGCAAGGCCCGGCGCCTCGCGGCCTCGTCCTCAGCGCCGCGAATCCGAGCGGCTTGCAGAATGGAGGTGCGCACCAGGCTAGGGCACACCACGCTCACCATCACCCCGGACGGCAGCAGCTCGGCCCTGAGCGCCTCCGAAAGACCTACCAGCGCGTACTTGGTAGTTCCGTAGGCGGTGAGGCTCGGCAGGTTGCAGAAACCAGATGCGGAAGCGACGTTCACGATGCGTCCTTCGCCGCGGGCCTGAAGCAGCGGCCCGAACGCGCGCGCTGCATGGATGGCGCCCCACAGGTTGACTCGGAGCAGCCACTCCCAGTCTTCGTCCGTGGTATCGAAGAACCCTCCCGCGACCCCCACGCCGGCGTTGCTGACCAAGCAGTAACAAGGCCCAAGGTCTCGCTCCACCTGCTGCGCGAAGCCGCGCACCGCGGCCGCGTCGCCCACGTCCACTCCCGCGCCGAGGGTGCGTGCGCCGAGCGCCCGGCAGTCAGCCAGAGTCTGCTCCAACGCGACCAGGTCGGTGTCGCAACCGGCCACATGCGCGCCGCGAGTCGCCAGCTCCCGCGCGGTGGCCCGCCCAATGCCCTTCCCTGCCCCCGTCACCACCGCAACCCTCCCGCGAAGGTCCGCTCGGGGCACGTCAGTCGGTCCCTTCGCAGAGGTAGTTGAGCGCGCGCATCCCCGGAAGAAAGAAGTACTCTCCCCCGCGAACGTGCACCACCTTGGGCACGTTCGGGTAACGCTGTCGCACCGGCCGCGCCTGCACCGTGAACGGGCGCGGGACGAGCTGGTCATCCTCGTCTACCGCGTCTTTACCGACGATCGGGTCGCGCTCGTCCGAGAGCCCCGCGAATTTGCAGCTATTGAGCCAAGTTTGCTGCACGAACTCGAATTGGCGGCGCAGGTCCGCGTTCAGAGCGAGGAAGTACAGCCCTCGCTTCGCTCCGTCGTCTCGCTGCGGCATGTCTCCCAGCAGCCGGGGGCCGTAGGCGCGGCCTCTTCGAACCAAACGGTGCAGGTTGGCGTCGCGCAGACCTTCCTTCGCCGTCTCCCCGAACATGTCACGAGGGTTGGCGCGCCGAATGTGCGCGCCGAAGGGACAGCGCAAGCCGTCCGGGTCGCGCTCGCGAAACCCGAACTCGTCTAGACCTGCGCGCGGGGGGCGCTCTGCGTCGGGCGATTCCACGAGCGGCACCCCGTTCGGCCAGCGCCCGAACATGCGCGAGGCGATGAGCTTGGCGCGCGCGGCGAGGTCCAGCGCCCCTTCGGCTCGCGCCGCTTCCCAGCAGTAGTGCCAAAACCCTGCCACGTCTTGCTGGAGCTTGCGCAGCACCAAGTACGTGCCGTTGTGACCGAGGCGCACGCGCTCCATGCTGCTCGAGGTGAAATCCGGGTGCTCCCGCGTCCCGCGGCGGCGCTTGGCGCTGGGGACCTCGTTCACTTTGCCATAGGCGTTCTCGTAGCCGAGCACGAGCTCACCGGTGGCGATTTTGGCTTCTCCGGGCCGGCGCTTTCGCCCGCTGCCCCGGATGAAAGGTTGGGCAAGGCCGTCCGTGAAGCCGAAGTGCTCTCGGCCTCCTTCCGCCAGCGCCACGTCCTCCGCTCGAGCCGCGATACCGAATTTTTCGAAGGACCGTTCGAGCTCCACGGAGCGGGCATCCAGCTCTCCATCGCTCCCGGCGTAGAGCATCGCCACCGCGTCCACCGGCGCCGCTTCGTTGCCCCACTCCCAGCTCTCCGGCGAGTCCGAATAACGATCACCCAGCACGTGGGACCGCTCGGGGTGGGTCATACCTTGCACGAATTCGCGCTGAAAGGTGCGCAGATCCTCGTTGTCCAAACCGAGGCCAGCGAGGCCTCGCGCAGAGAAAGCGACGTTGAAGCGGTACTGCCCGCCTTGGTCTTCGTCCCCGGAGGTGACGTCCGTGAGGACTCGACGCAGCCACTCGCGCGGCTGGGCGCCGTCGAAGCGCAGCAAGAAGAAGCGCGACCGCGGATGCTGCCGGTACGCGAAGAGCATCAAACCCTGGACGTCAGCTCGTTCCACGGTGCTTCCTCATAGCAGCTGCAGCAACCTTTCCGCCGTCGGCGCCGAGAGCTCGGCCCCCAAGAGCTCGCGGATCTCGGCGTTCTTCAGCACCTCTCCCACGGAGAGGCCGGGGTAGGCGCTGTACCAAACCTGCGTCGGCACCTGGTGCGCGCGAGTCCAAGCTTTGAAGGCGGCTTCGTCCTTCGCGCCTTGCAGCAGCAACCAGCGCGTCTTTGGGTACCAAACGGTGTGAGTCCAGATCATCGTGAGCCCGACCGCGGCCTTGTCGATGAACTCGCCCAGGTACGCCTCCCAGCTGCCGTCGTAGTTGCTGAAGAAGAGCAGGCGCCCGTCCGGCATCGCCACCCAGCGCGCAAAGTGGATGGTTTGAATGCCGCCCAAGCGCCCGGTGAGCGCGCCGGCGTCCGCGAGCGCGGTCACGAGGTAAACCATGACTCGCAGCGCGAAGGCTCGATACCATCCGGGTTTGATCGCGACCAGATGAGTGAGCCCGTTCTGATCGACGCGGTCTTCCTCGCGCCCGATGAGATCGCGCTGGGCCCGCAGCGCGGGAGTGTCCCAGCGCGGTTGACGCTTGCGGATCCACTCGTCGCGCAGCTCGAACAGCGGCGCTAGCAGGAACGCCGCGAGCACGCTGAGCGGTCGCGACAGCGCGCGCGCCCAGACGCTGGGCGGACGGAGATCCAGCCCACGCTCCACGTGACCCAGCGTGAGCCCGTCCTGCGCGGCGCGGGACCTCGCCACGCGCTGAAGGTCACGCGCGAGCTCCAGCGAACCGGTCGATTGCACCCGGGAGCCGCGTGAGAGCTCGCCAAGGCGCGCTTCCACCGCGCGCCGCAGCGCGGCGTCGCCACGAATCACCGGCACCGACAAGCCGCCATGAGCCACGTAGTAGGCCGCGGTGCGTAGCGACGACGCGCGAAAGAAGCCGACCAGAACCTGCAGATCGTCGCTGCCCGGGTAGCCCCGCACGTGCCGAAATGCGTCGTCCAGCATCGGGCCCAGGCAGGTGCGAAGCTCGGCGACGTGGTCGCTCAGCTCTCCGTCGAAGTTGCTCTCGAAGGCGAGCTGATGCCCGTCGCCGAGCAACTGACCGTCTTCGCCCAGCGAAGGCGGAAGCACGACCCACCGCGCGAAGTGCGTCGTCGCGGACGTCTTGAGGGCGCGCTGCAGCTCGCGCTTGGCGTCGCGGAGCCACGCGTCCACCGCGAGCTCCTTGCCCGGGGCAATGGGAGCGACCACGGTCAGGGCCCGGTGGCGAACCGGGCTCAAGCGAGCGCTCCTCGAAAGCCGGGGGCGCTCATGTCCAAGCAATGCTCGACATTGACGATGCCCTGCTTGTGCAGCTGCTCGGTGCTCGCGTAAAGCTGCTCGCGTCCGGTTTCGCCCCCCGCGAGCGCGCCTCGACGCGCCTTGGCGCAGCTCGCCAGGTACCCCATGTCCACGCGAGTAAGGCCCAAAACGGCCTGCTCCAGGTGCCAAAGGGCGCGCTCGTCCTCACCCTTGCAGGCCAGCAGGCACCCCATGACGTGGTGGCCCATCGGGGCCGCGTAGTCCGGGCGGTCGGCAAGGAGGTCTTTGGCGCAGCGCTCGGCCAAGCGCAGCAAGAGTCGCTCGTCGCCGCCGTCCTCCACCGCGGCGATGGCGCACAGCCCTCGCTCGAAAATCGTGCATACCCGCATCATGTGCACGCGTAAGAAGTGACCGGCTTTGATGCGCGCGAAGTCCACCTCCATCTCGGTGTGGGCGGCGCGGCCACGGCCGCGATAGCGGTGAGCCGAGACCCGAGACACCAGGCTCCCCCAATGCCCGCCCGTGAAGCGCTCCGAGAGCTCGCCGCCCCACTTCGGCACCTCGCGAGCGATGTGCTCGGCCGCGTCCGGGTCGTCCGCGACGATGGCGGTAATGGCAGCCGGATAGATCATGTGCATGAGGGCGAAATGGTCGGCGCGCTCTTCCGCTTCGCGCATTACCTCCGGCACCCGGCGCGCCGCTTCCTTCAGCTCGCCGCACAGGATGAGCGCGTTCGTCGACCAAGCGACGGCGTTTGCCAGCTCCCAGTGCACGCCGTGGCAGCGCTCGCGGATGATCTGCTCGGCCGCGTCCAGCGTTGCTTGCGCGGCGCGCCATTCGCCCGAAAACACGCGCACGAGGCCGGCCGCGAGCCGCGCCAGCGCGATCGCGTGCGGGTCGTTGCTGCGCGTAGCCAGGCTCTCCGCCGTTCGTACCAGGCTCTCGATGCTGGCGCGTCCGCGCACCTCCGCGGCTGCCCGCCCCGAAGCCTCCATCGCGAGGGCGCGGCAAATGCGAATCGGCTCGCCGCAATCCAGCGCGAGCAGTAAGTGACGAGCCCCGAAGTCGGCCGCTCGTACGACGTCGAACAGCGCGAGGCCGGAGCTGGCCGCGAACGCGACGTCGATGCGCTCCAGCTCGCCGCGCGCCGCTTCCGCACGCTGATCGAAGCGCATCCCGCGCACCATCAGCCGGGCGCGGTTGCCGAGCAGCGAGACGACCGCGGAGGCCGTCGTCTCCGGGTAGCCGAGCTTCACGTCCGCGAGCGCCTCACGCAGGATACGCACCCCCTCTGCTTCTCCACCGCTCTTGAGGTAGTGCTCCGCGGCGAGCCGCCGCAGGCCGGTGCGCTCGACGGCCGGCGCGTGCGGAACCGCGCTGGCGAAGGCGGCGGCCGCGTCCTTCGCGTGGCCGGCGGCGAGGAGCATCTGCCCCACGCTGCGCGTCAGCTCCCAACGAGCGCGATCCGCGCCCAGCTCTGCGGCGCGACGGTACAGGCCCGCGGCGCGAACGAACGCGAGCCCGCGCTCGGCCGCTTCCGCCGCACGGAGCACGTGAGCGCGCGCGCGCGCCGTGTCACCGGCGGCCAAGAAATGCTCGACGAGCACCCCCGCGTCGGCCCCCGGCTCGCGCTCCAGCACGTGCGCGAGCTGGCCATGGAGTGCGCGCCTCTGCGCGTCGTCCAGACCACCGAGGAGGCTGTCGCGAATTCGCCCGTGGTAAATGTCCAAGAGCTCGCGCTCGCCGCTCTCGACCGTTCGCGTCAGCTTCTCGACTCGCAAGCGCGCCCGCAGCGCGTCCGCCTCGCTCACCCCCGCCGCGCCCTCCGCGACCCGCACCGGCAAGGGGCCGCCAGCCACGCACAAGACCTCGAGCAGGGCGCGCCCTTCCGGCGGCAGCTCGCTCACGCGGCCGCGAATCACCGCATCGAGCGAGATGAGCCCGCTCGCCTCATCGCTGGAGGCGGTGCGGTGCCACGCCGAGAGCTCCGACACGAAGAGCGGCAGGCCCTGCGACTCCTCCGCGATACGACGAACGACCTCGCCGGAGGCCTCCTCGCGATCGCCGAGGGACAGCGCAGCAAGCTTGGCGCAGTCTTCGTAACCCAAGCGTGACAGCTCGAGCTGCTCCACGCGCGTTCGGCCGGCGATGCGCGTCGTGAGCTCGAGCAGCTCGTCGAGGGCCGGGCTCTTACCCACCGCCTCGGACCGAAAGCTGCCGACGAGGAGGAGAGCGGGCGAGCCCGGCGCGTGCAGCAGCTGCTCCAGCAGCGCCACGCTGTCCACGTCGGTCCACTGCAGGTCGTCGATGTGGACGATCAGCGGCCGATCGTCGGCGATGGCCCCGAGCAGCGAGCGCAGCGCCATGAACGCACGGCGCCGCAGCTCCTGTGGGTCTCCGGCCTCGGGCCGCCCTTCCGCGCGGCGCTCCAGCGCGGGCACGGAGCGCAGCACGGGGAAGACACGCAAGAGCTCCGCGGCGTGCATCGGCAACAGGCCGCCCAGCTCCTGCTGCGGCATGAGGGAGAGCCAGCGGCTGAGCTCGTCCACCACGCTGTCCAGCCCCTTGAATGGCACCGCCTCACGTTCGTAGCAGCGCCCGGAGAGGACGAGTGTGCGCGGGGTTTGCCCCACCTCCTTGAGGAAGCGCTGAATCAACGTCGTCTTGCCGATACCGGACGCGCCGGAGACCAACGTCACCACCGCTTCGCCGCGCATCGCGCGACGGAGCCCTTGGCGGAGCGACGAGAGCTCCGCGTCGCGGCCCACGAAGGCGCGCAGCGAGCCCGTCGTCGTCGAGGGCCGGAGCGAGCTGTGCGACCTGCGCGTGCCGGGCCGCGCCGCGCGCAGCCGGTCCAGAACCTCCGCTCCTTCCGGCCTGGCGTCGGGCGCGGGCGATAGCAGGTCGAGGCAGAGCGCGGCCAGATCCGCGGGCACACCTTGCACGATCTCCTGCGGCGGCCGCGGCTTGCCGTGCTGCTTGGCGTACAGCACGTCCTCGGGTGGGCCGTCGAACGGCAGTTGGCCCGTGAGCGCCTCGTAGAGCATCACGCCCATGGCGTAGAAGTCGGCGGAGGGGCCCACCTGGGAGGCGCGCGCTTGCTCGGGCGCCATGTAGGCGGGGGTCCCGAGCACCAAGTCGTCCAGGCGCTCGCTGCCCTTGCCGAGCTCGCCCACGACGCCGAAATCCAGCAGCACCACGCGCCCCTCCGGCGTCACCATCACGTTGGACGGCTTGATGTCGCGATGCAGCCGCCCCGAAGCGTGGATCGCGAGCACGCCGTCCAGCAGCCCTAGCAGCGCCGCGCGCAGGCGCGCTTCGTCCCCCACCGGCTCGCCCGTGCTCGGAATCGCGAGCAGGCCGCTCGCGTCCAGCTCCGAAAGCGCGAAGGCTTCGATCGTCGGCGCGCTCGAGGCCAGCGGTCGAAGCGCCGAGTTCGTCTCCGTCATGGTGACCTGCGGCCCGGAGGCGCGCGCCGCTCCCCGCACGTGACTCACGAAATCAGAGCCCTCGAGGAGCTCCATCGTGAAGAACCACTGGTCACCCTCCGCGAACAGCTCGTAAAGCTGGACGACGCCGGGGTGAGCGATGTCCGCCAGCGCCCGGAACTCTTTTTTGAAGCGCAAAAGCGCGGCGGGGTCCAGCCGCGTCATCGTTTTGAGAGCAACCGAGGACGAGCGACGCAGGTCGCGCGCGCGATACACCACCCCCATGCCGCCTTCGCCCAGGACGTTCTCGATGACGAAGCGGTCGTTGCCTTTGAACTCGCGCAACGCAACTTTCGTAGCCAAAATCGCCCCCAACCTAGCCGCCTTGGCCTCGGTCTTTCAACAGTCGCAAGCCGCGCTGTCGCAAAATCATCTAAAGTCGAGCCCTGTGGCAGAACACCAGGCAGGTCGGGGGGGCCGCGCGCGCACGGCTCTCGAGCTACACGCCCGCTATTTCGACCCGGATCAGGACGAGGCGATCACCCCGAAACAATCACTAGTCGGGATGACGAATTTGGGGGTGCCCTGGCTGCTCGCGGCTCCGCTTGCGCTGATCATCCACGCCTTTCTCGGCTACCTCACGCGCCGCCGGGCCACCCTGAGCATTTCCGTGCCGGAGATCGCGCGGGGTAAGCACCCGTTCGAGTCAGGCATCTTCGGTCCGGGGGGCGCCCTGGACGAAGCCGCCTTCGAGGCGCTCTTCGCCGGGCCGCAGACGCGAGCTCCGCGCGACCGCGTGACCTACGGCGAGTTTCGCCGGCTGCTCCTCAAAAACGGAGACCCGAACAAGCCTTTCGGCCCTCTGGGCTCGCTGGCCGCGCGGGCGCTCTCGGCGGCCGAGGTTTACACGCTGTTCTGTCTGGCCTCGGACTGCAAAAAGGAGCTCGAGGGCGTCTCTCAGCGCGCCATGAGCCGCAAGAATTTGCGGCGTTTTTACGAAGGGCGCCTCTTCCGCGTGCTCGCGCGCAGGCGACGAGTCTTGAGGTCGCGCGGCGCGCGCTGAGGCGGCCCCGCACCATAGGCCGGGAACGACGAGCCGCCCTCGGGCGGTACGAGGCAATGCGCGCCGCGGCCGATGAGATCGCCGCGACCAGCGCGCTTCAGCGCCTCGCGCGCGAGCGGCTGCTGCTTCGGATCCCAGTAGAACAAGAGCGCCTTCATCATGCGTTTTTCACGCAGCTCGTGCGCGGTGTGCACGGGCTCTTGGGTGAACGGATCCAGCCCCGTGTAGTACATCGACGTTGCCATCGACATCGGGGTCGGAATGAAGTCCTGCACCTGGCGCGGACGCATCCCTTTACGCTTCAGGTAGAGCGCGAGCTCGACCGTGTCCGCGAGGGTGGAGCCAGGGTGACCGGTGATGAAGTAAGGGACGAGGTACTGCTCTTTGCCGGCCTTTTCGCTAGCCTTGCAGAAGGACTCCGCGAAGCGCTCGTAGCTCTCGATGCCGGGCTTCTTCATCTTCTCGAGCACGCGCGGGTTGGTGTGCTCGGGCGCGACGGAGAGCTGCCCCCCGGTGTGGTGAGCGGCCAGCTCCCGTACGAACTCCGGGCTGCGCTCGGCGAGGTCGTAACGCACTCCCGAGGCGACGAACACGCGGTTGACCCCCGGCACCTCGCGCACCTTCCGCAACAGGTCGATGACCGGCTGGTGATCCGTCACGAGGTTACTGCAGATGCCCGGGTGCACGCACGAGAGGCGCCGGCATGCGCTCTCGATGCGCTCGTCCTTGCACGTCATCTTGTACATGTTGGCGGTGGGGCCGCCCACGTCGCTGATCATCCCCGAGAAGCCTGCCATCCGGGTGAGCGCCCTCACCTCCCGAACCACGCTGTCCGAGGAGCGGCTCTGGATGACTCGGCCTTCGTGCTCGGTGATGCTGCAAAACGTGCAGCCGCCAAAGCAGCCGCGCATCGTGACGATCGACTCCTTGACCGTCTCGAACGCCGGCACCTCTTCCTTGCGATAGCTCGGGTGCGCCGCGCGCTCGAAGGGCAGATCGTACAGAGCGTCCATCTCCTGCTCGGAGAGCGGCAGCGCAGGGCCATTGAAGTACACCGCTTGCTTGCCGTGCGCCTGGAGGATTGGTCGCGCGTTTTGCGCGTTCGTCTCCACCTGAAAGGCCTGCGACATTCGCGAAAACGCGCGCTTGCTCGCCACCACTTCCTCGTAGCTCGGCAGGATCACGGGCAAGCCGTCCGTCACGTACTTGCTGGGGGCGGCCGCGATGCGTTGCCACTCCTCCACGTCGTCGATCACGTGAGCGGTACCTCGCACGTCCTTGAGGCGCTGGACCGGCTCGCCCGCGTCGAGGCGCCGCGCAATCTCCCACGCGGCTCGCTCGCCCATGCCGAACACGAGCAGGTCCGCTTTGGAGTCCAGGAGGATGGAGCGCCGCACCGAGTCCGACCAGTAATCGTAGTGGGCGATGCGTCGCAAAGACGCCTCGATGCCGCCCAGCACGATCGGGGTACCGGGGAACGCCTGCCGACAAAGGTTCGAATAGACGATGGTGGCGCGGTTCGGGCGCATCTCGGTGCGGCCACCCGGCGAGTATTGGTCCTCCGAGCGCACCTTCTTTTGCGCCGTGAGCTTGTTGAGCATCGAGTCCAGATTGCCCGCGCTCACCCCGACGAAGAGGCGCGGCTTTCCCATCCGCGCGATGTCGTCCGGCGTGCGCCAATCCGGCTGCGCGACGACGCCCACCTTGTAGCCGCGCGCTTCCAGGAACCGCGCGATGAGGATGGGCCCGAAAGCGGCGTGATCCACGTACGCGTCGCCGGTGACGATCAAGATGTCGAGCTCGTCGTACCCGCGCTGCTTCATCTCGGCCCGCGTGGTGGGCAAGAAGCCTCGACGGGGCGTCGGGGGGACGGCCTTGCCCGGGATGCGCAGCTGAACGAGATTCACGAGGTGCGGTTTAGCAGGATCTGCGGAGCAGTCGGGCCCCCAGGACCCTTTTTCTGCGACGCTTTCCGCCCTCGCGTTCGTCAGTCCAGCGCGCCGAAGGCTTCACGGAGCCGAAGCAGGTCCGGCTCCAGCACGTAGCCGCCGATCCCGACGCGGAACGAGATGGTCGTCTCGTCACCCCAGGGCCACCAAAGCCCGAACACCACGAGCCGGCCGCTGGTGTCCCCGGTGTACAGGCGCTGATCCGTGCGGACGCCGCCGGTGTTCTCGGCGATCTCACGCACCTGGGGCGGCGCGTTGACGACCGTCTTCATCGTCCACTCGCTGGGAAAGTACTGGGTCACCACCGCGCGCGCTTCCGCATCCAGCTCGACGCTGAATGACGACGCGACGCACGAGAAGCGGCTGTCCCAGCTGAACCCCCCCTTGATCCAAGCCTTCTTGAATCGCCCACACATCTCGAACAGGGCTGCCGAGGAGGAGCCTCCGCGTACTTCCATGGGCGAACCATAGCCGGTTTCCAGGAGGATGGCAGGTTTGTGCCAAGATATCCGGCGTGTAGCCCCGCTGGCCGGTCCTTTTCGGGCGCCGTTGAACGCTGGGGGGAAGACCGGGAACCACTGGTCGGCTTACCTCTACTGACCTCTGCGCTTGTTGCGAGGCCCAAACTCCTCTAGTAAGCCGCCCGGCCAGTCTATGAGCAGAAATACCGTTGGTGATTTTGTGGTCTTCGAGGACGCGACCCTCGGTCGTAAATGGTCGGGCAAAAAGGTCCCGATCTCGGACGTTTACGAGGCGTACATCGAGGGCAAGCTCGATATCCCCGCAGATAAGTGGGAAGACTTCTTCAAGACCCGCCACGAAACGATGTCGTTTCGGCTGACCGACTCGCACATCAAGTGGGCTTTCACGAACTTCTTGCCGGAGGTGGCGATCCACTCCAAGGCGCAAGACAGCCGCATCGTTAGTGAGCACTACAACCGCGGCAACGACTTCTTCGAGTGGTGCCTGGGCGAGGCCATGGTCTACACGGCCGCCTCGTTCGAGACGCCGGACATGCCGCTCGAGCAGGCGCAGTACCGCAAGATCGACCGCGCTTGCCAAAAGCTCCAGCTCAAGCCGGGCGAGACCCTGCTGGACATCGGCTGCGGCTGGGGCACCTTCGTAGCGCGCTCCGCCAGGGAGTTCGGGTCGAAGAGCCACGGCGTCACCCTCGCCCAGGAGCAGGTCAACTTCGGTACGGACCGCATCGCCAAGTACGGCGTGAGCGACCGCGCGAAGGTCGAGGTCTGCGACTACCGCAACGTCACCGGCAAGTTCGACAAGATCGTCAGCTTGGAGATGGTCGAGCACGTCGGGATCAAGAACCTCGTCGCCTACTACCAGAAGGTGCACGAGCTGCTCGCGGACGACGGCCTGTTCGTCTTGCAGTGGACGGGCATCCGCAACCTCTACAACCCGCAGAACCCGCTCTCGGCCCTGACGATGCGCCCGGAGGACCTGATCTGGGGTCTGTTCATGAGCCGCTACATCTTCCCGGGTGCGGACGCGAGCCTCACCCTTTCCGGCATGATCCGCGCGGCAGAGGACGGCGGCTTCGAGGTGACGGACGTGGAGAACATGAGCCCGCACTACGTGCTCACCCTGCGCGCCTGGCGCGACATTTGGCTCAGCAACCGCGAGCACGTCATCAAGGCCTACGGCGAGAAGTGGTTCCGCCTCTGGTACTTCTTCCTCCACTGGTCCGCGCTCATCGGCGAGCAGGGCTCCGCGTTCACGTATCAAATCTTGATGCACAAGAACTCGGACAGCTTCGACCGTCGCAAGCTGCAGTTCGGTAGCGGCAAATACTTCCGCTGAGCTCGCGGGGGTGATGGCACCCGCATAAAAAGGCGGTGAGTCTGGACTCACCGCCTTTTTTCATTTTCGGGATCCTGGAACCGTTTCCAGCTCAAGTCTTGTTTGCTAAGGTTCGAGGCCTCAAACATGGCCAAGTTCCCGGATAATTTCGTGTGGGGTGCCGCCGCGGCATCGTACCAAATCGAAGGCGCCGCCTACCAAGACGGCCGAGGCCAGAGCGTCTGGGACATGTACTGCCGCAAGCCCGGCATGGTGTGGAACGGCCACACCGGGGACGTCGCGTGCGACCACTACAACCGCTACGCGGAGGACGTGGGCCTCATGAAGCAGCTCGGCCTCCAGGCATATCGCCTGAGCGTCGCTTGGCCGCGCATTCAACCGAGCGGCGTCGGCGCGCCCGACGAACGGGGCTTGGACTTCTACGACCGCTTGGTGGACGCGCTCCTCGCCGCCGGCATCACGCCCTGGGTGACGCTATTTCACTGGGATTTCCCGCTAGATTTGTACCACCGCGGCGGCTGGCTCAATCGAGACAGCGCGGACTGGTTCGCGGACTACGCGACTCACGTCGTCACCCGCCTGTCGGATCGGGTCAAGCATTGGATGACGTTGAACGAGCCGCAGGTTTACATCGGCGCCGGCCATCACGAGGGCCGCCACGCCCCCGGCGACCAGCTCGCCTTCAAGGAGGTGCTGCTCGCCGGTCACCACACCCTGCTCGCGCACGGTAAGAGCGTGCAGGCGATCCGCGCGTCCACGAAGCAGCCTTGCCGCATCGGCTACGCGCCGGTGGCCCTCTCGAAGATGCCGCTGGACCCGAGCTCCCCCGCGGACGTGGCCGCCGCTCGCGCCAAGATGTTCTCCATCTCCTCCCAAACCGCGTGGACCAACACGTGGTGGATGGACCCGGTGTTCCTCGGTCAATACCCGGAGGACGGCCTGAAGTTCTTTGGCAAAGACGCGCCCGCGGTCAAGCCCGGCGACCTGGAGACCATGAGCCAGCCGCTGGACTTCTGCGGCGTCAATATTTACCAGGGCCAGTACGTGCGCGCCGGGAAGGACGGCGCTCCCGAAGAAGTGCCCATGCCGGTCGGCGCTCGCCTCACCGCGTTCGACTGGTACGTCACGCCAGACGCGATGTACTGGGGCCCCAAGTACCTGCACGAGCGCTACGGTAAGCCGATCGTGATCACGGAGAACGGCATCTCCTCGCGGGATTGGGTCGCTCTGGATGGCAAGGTGCACGACGAGCAGCGCATCGACTTCACCCAGCGCCACCTGCAAGAAGCCGCGCGCGCCATCGCGGACGGCGTCCCCCTGGAGACCTACTTCCACTGGTCGTTCATCGACAACTTCGAGTGGGCCCACGGCTACAAGCACCGCTTCGGGATGATCTTCTGCGACTACGAGAAGGGCGGCGCCCGCACCATCAAGGAGTCGGGTCATTGGTACGCCAAGGTCATCGCCAGCAACGGCGAGTCGGTGGGCTGAGGCGCGGCTTGGGGCGGCCTAGCGGCGGCCTGGGGGCGCCGTACGCTTAGCGACGCCCCGCCTTGGCCAGCTCGCGCAGGAGCACCTTGCGCGCCTTGTGGACGCGCGCCCACACCGTGTTGACGTTCACCTGCTGCAGCTTGGCGATCTCCTCACCGCTCTGGCCCTCGATCTCGAAGAGCACGAACGCGGCGCGCTGATCCGCGTTCATCGACGCGAGCAAGCGGGTCAGGAGCCGCTGGCCCTCTGCCCGCTCCAGCTCCTCGAGCGGTCCGGCCGTAGTCTTGAGCGTCTCCTCCGAGGGAGGCGTGGAGTGCACGCCGAAGAAGGACCTCACCCAGACCAGCTGCCGGTAGTCCCGAACCCGCCTCCTCGCGATGCGGTAGAGCCAGCCGCCGAGGTTCTGACCGTCGAAGCTCGACAAGCGGCGATGAACGATGACGAAGACGTCTTGCACCAAGTCTTCGACGTCCGCGTTGCGCACTCCCAGGGCACGCACCCAACGGGCGACGTTCTCGAACCAGTCGTCGTAGATTCGTTCGAATGTGTCTTCGGATGACACCGCGCCTTTCGCAGGTCGCTCCTCATCGTCGGTCGCACAGTCTCGAAGCTCAAGGGGTCGCACTACTCTGTCGGATCATGGGCAGCGCGAACGCCGGCTTGTACGAAATGCGCACCCGCCTCCTCAACGCACCGAGATGTCGGCTTTGGGAGGTGCCTTCATCCCGGCGCCGATGTGAAAGCTCGTATGCGGCGGCTGGTTGTAAGACGCGTTTTGCGAAGTCACGTTCATTCGGTATTGCGGATCGTGCATCAGCGTAGGGATCCGGCGCTTGGTTGGGGCGGTCGTCGTGTAGATGCGCAAGTTGCCGCCGCACGAAAAGACGATCTCCTCTCGCCAGTCCCCGAATAGGTCCGCGCTCAGGTTCGGCACCGACTTGGAGCCGTTGATCGAGGTGCAGCCGGTGGCGGTCAGGCCTTCACCCTCGTCATCGTACTGGGTCACGGTGTTGCCGCTCAGGAGCTCGCGGCTCTCGTCGCCGTCCCACCACACGAGGAAGTTCGCTTGCCCCGGCGCCGCCCCGACTCGAGCTCCCGTCGCTGCGCTGCTCAGTCCGAAGCCGTTGCCCCAGATCTCCCCCCCTGGGCTCTCGGGGGATATGTCATCGGCGGCGCCGCGCGCAGGGCCTTCTTTGTTGCCAGTGCTGGGGCCTTCCACGATGAGCTCGCACGTCATCAAATCTCTCACGGTGTAAGCGGGCACGTTCTCGGCCTCGTAGATCTGGAAGACCTCCAGGCCTGGCCGCTCGAGCACCAGATCCCCCACGTGAATCGCGTCGCCGTGAGCGTAGAAGTCGACCGCGCAAACGCCCTTGCCGTCCGGACCAATCGTGGCGCCTCCGGGGATGATCTCTTGTCGGCCGTCGCCATCGCCGTCTGCCACCATCAAGCTGTGGACTCCCTTGCCCGCGTACGCGCGGTGCGCGGCGTCCTGGGTGTCGAACTTCCAGACCAGCTCGAGCTTTCCGTCGCGGTAGTTGTAGGCGCCGAAAGTGGTGCGCGCGTAGTAACCGCGCTGCATCACCGCGCTCGGCCGACCCGTCGCATCTAGAAACGCAACCGACGCGTTGTAGCGGTCGGAGCGGTTGCCGCTGTTGTCGCCGAAGCTGCCGCTGGAATAGGGCGCGTGGTACGGAATGGTCGCGAGCTCCACCCCGTCTTTGCCGCGGAAGACGGTCAAGTACTCGGGACCGCTCACGATCTTGCCGTCCCCATTTCGGTAGTCGGCGTCGTCGTCGTCCATCGCGGCGGGGCCGGTGTGCAGAAAGTCGCCTTTGCCGTCCTTCGTGCCGGGCGCCGTCTTCACCACGAGCTCCGCGCTCCCGTCCCCATCCAAGTCGTAGACCAAGAAGGAGGTGGTGTGCTCGCTTTCGCGAATGTTGATGCCCAAGTCCACTCGCCAGAGGAACGTGCCATCCAGATCGTAGGCCGCGAACTTGGGCTGCCCGGTGACTCCCGGGTTGGACGAGTCTTGCGGCGAACGCTCCTCCTTCACGACGAGCTCGTAGTCCCCGTCCCCATTCAAGTCTCCCGGCGCGGTGTCGCCGGCGCGGTAGCTCGCGGTCGTCTTCAAGGGCACTTGCAAGTAGGGCTGAGGCCAGGTGCTCGTCCCCGCGCTCGCGGTCCGGTTGTCCGCCGAGTCGCCCTGCTCCACTCCGGAGGCGATGGCGCGAACCGTGTACTTGGCGGTCGCGGAAGCCCCCGCATCCACGTAATTCGTGGAATCCACGATGGGAGCAGGATTTACCTTCAGGCCGTCGCGGTAAACGTTGAAGCCGGTATCCGCTGCCTCGTAACCGAGCAGCCGCCAGCTCACGAAGTTGCCGTCGCCCGCGCGAACCGCCACGACGCCGCGGCAAAGGTTCTCCATCTGCAGCTTGCCGGTGCCCAGGGCCGGGTTCACACCGCACGCGGAGCTCGGTGCAGGGCCGCCGCCCGTGCCTGCGCCGCTCGCGTCGCCCCCGCTGCCAGATGCTCCGGCGGCGCCGGCAGTTCCGCCCGCGGTGCTCGCGCCGGCGGCGGTGCTGCCGCTGCCGCCACTCTGCGACGCGCCAGCGCTACCGCCGGAAGCGGCCCCTCCCGCGTTCGTACCGCCCGCGGCCGCGCCCGCCACACTGGCGCCCGACGCACCATCCGGTGGCCCCGGCTCATTGCTCGAAGAGCCACACGCGGCGAGCGCAGCAACTAGCCACGCGCTCATCGATGCTGCACCCAATCCAACGGAACCAACGCTGTGTTTCGACATGGGAATCGCTACGGAGGCCACACCTTCGCGCGTACGCAGCGCGCGTAGCCGAGGTGCACGATTCGCTCGGCTTCATGAAGAGAAGGGGCGAGGACGCCGCCAGATCACCGCAAATGTGCGTCTGACTGCACTTTTACCCGCCTCACCTCCCGACCCCGTCCCACGCCGCTTCGGTCCCGTGAGTTGGTGAAGATCCTTCACTCGAGGCGGCGGGTCGGAGCGGAGCGACCTTCGTCGCGCTCGCCTCGGCGCGCAGGTTTCGATCCGCCAGCAACGCCGACCCTCGCTCGTCCGCGCGCACACCAGCAGAGCACTCTCACCCTTGGGTATTATTAGCGGCGCGCTTTCCGCAACTCGCCACCATCGTCACATCAAATCTGATGTTGACCATCGGAGTTGCGAACACTACGTACTGCGCGGGCCGAGCACGAGCATCAGACTCGTGGGTTATCGGCATTTCAAAACAGAAGAGGGATTCACATGAATTGGCACGCGTTTGCGGTGGGTATGGGGCTTGCGTTGTCTTCCGTCGGCTGCTCGGGCGGCTTCGAAGAGAGCGTCGGAGGCGATGAGGACGTGGGCTCATCACAGGCCGCCCTGACCACCACCTATCAGGCAGAAAATGCTTTCGACATCGACGAAGGCGTCATCGAAACCATCAACGCCGGTTACCGGGGCACCGGCTATCTGAACATCAACAACTTCAACAACACGTTCGCCTGGTACATCGTCAACCGCCCCGTGGCGGGCACGGCGGCGGTGACGGTGCGCTACGCGAACGGCGGCACCACGAACCGACCGATCCGCGTTCAGGCCGGCACTGCCGCGACGATCGCGGGCGCGCCGACCGGCTCGTGGACGACGTGGGCTACTGCGACCGTCAACGTGAGCTTCTCCGCCGGCAACAACGACCTCATCCTCGGCAGCGTCTCCAACGACGGCATGCCCAACGTGGACGAGTTCTCGATCGCGAAGACGTTCACCACCACGTATCAGGCGGAGAACGCGTTCGACACGGAAGAGGGCGTGGACGAAGCCATCCACGCCGGCTACACCGGCGCCGGCTACCTCAACATCGACAACGACGCGAACACGTTCGCCTGGTACATCGTGACCTCGCCGGCGACGGTGCCGGTCACGGTACCGGTCACGGTTCGCTACGCCAACGGCACGACCGGCAACCGCCCCATCTCGGTTCACACCGGCGGCACTGCGGGCGCGCAGATCACCGCGCCGCCGACCGGCTCGTGGTCGACTTGGACGACGGCGACCGTGAACATCACCTTCGCTCCGGGAGACAACGACTTCTTCCTGGGCAGCGTGGTGAGCGGCGGGATGCCGAACATCGATAAGTTCGACATCACCTGGTAATCCCCCGCGGCTGACGACAGAGCTGCACGTCTTGCACGTGCAGCTCGTCGTTTTTTTGGCGCGCTACTTCCGGCCCAAGATCAGCAGCAGCACGATCGCGCCGATGATGCTGCCGATCCAGCCCGCGCTGTGCACTCGCAAGGCGTTGCCGGCGATGATGTTGCCGATCAGCCCGCCGATGAACGAGCCCGCGATGCCGATGAGCGTCGTGCGCAGGATGCCCATCTTCTGCGATCCGGGCATCAGCGCGCGCGCGATGAGCCCAACGATGAAGCCGAATACCAGAAAGACGAGGAGGCTCATGGGCGGTGGTGGAGCGGCGCTCCGAGGTAGACCGTAGCAGACCGGTCACATCGAGCCTAACCGCGAGGTCTCGCGACGCTCCGTGGTCACGCGCTCGGCTCCCTGGCGCTCGGGCCGCCTGTGTCACGCGCTCCTTCAGCCGCGCCCACGCGCGCAGCTGCTAGCGCGAGGACCTGGAAAGCGAAAACCCCCGAAACCTTGCGGTTTCGAGGGTTTTCCTCAGCGGGGCGGACGGGACTCGAACCCGCGGCCTCCGGCGTGACAGGCCGGCGTTATAACCAACTTAACTACCGCCCCGTGAGCGGCGGGGCGGTTCATACCACAGCGATCAGTCTTCACAACGAAAAAGTGCGTTCGGTTTCGCATTCGTGCCGGCGCTGCGACGAGCCCCTCTTTTCGCCCGTGATTTTGCGTCGTGAAAGGTGCGCGTGAACACTGTGCTGGCTGCGCCCGAGGCGGCGTGCTCTGGCGGACGACGAGCCGAGGGCTCACAAAGGAATGGAGGCCATTGAGCCAAACCGTTTCCGCACCGCCGAGGCCGGTTGCCGCACCGACTGAGCGACCGTCCGTTCGGGCACGACAGGACGCGCTGTGGGGAGCGCTGTGCGTGGTGGGCTCCGCGGTCGCCTTCTCGGCCAAAGCGGTGATTGCCAAGGTGGGCTACGGGCTCGGCGCGGACCCACCGACCTTGCTCGCGCTGCGCATGGGGTTTGCGCTGCCGTTCTTCGCGGTGGCGGCGCTCCTCACCTCACGCGGGCGCGCTCCCCTTCCGCGCTCCGAGCTCGGCAAGATCGTCGGGCTGGGCGTGCTGGGCTATTACCTCGCGAGCGTCTTCGACTTTTACGGACTCGTCTACATCTCCGCCGGTTTAGAGCGACTCATCCTGTTCGTGTACCCCACGCTCGTGGTGCTGATGTCGGCGTGGCTCTTCAAAACGCCGATCACGCGCCGCACGGTTTGGGCGCTCGGGCTCACTTACGGCGGCGTGCTGCTCGCGGTGAAAACGGAGACCGCGAGCTCTTCCGGCCCGGGACTATGGGCCGGCGTTTCACTCATCTTCGCTTGCGCGCTCAGCTACGCCGCCTACCTGGTCGGCAGCGGCCGGCTCATTCCGCGGGTCGGCTCCTTGCGGTTCACCGCCCTCGCCATGATCGTCTCGACCGCGGCCATGCTGCTCCACTTCGCGGTCGTCGGCGGTCACTTCGGCGGTCACCCGGCGCCGGTCTACGTCGTCGGCGCCCTCCTGGCCTTCGTCTGCACGGTGCTCCCCGTCTTCCTGCTCGCGGAAGGCATTCGCCGCATCGGCGCCGGTCCCGCCGCAATCATCGGCGCGGTCGGTCCCGTCTCCACCATTGCGCTCGCCCACTGGGTGCTCGGCGAGCCTGTCCACCTGGTCCAGGGTCTGGGCACGCTCCTCGTGCTGGTCGGGGCCACGGTCACCGCCCGCAGTCGCTAACTCACGGGCCGACGCGCCTGGCCTGCGATTTCCCGCGGGCCAAGCGACAGGCTTCACGCGCGCGCCGGGGGCGTGCTACGTACTCGCCACCGCAGGCGGGTAGCTCAGCGGTAGAGCTCTGGTTTTACACACCGGCTGTCGCAGGTTCAATCCCTGTCCCGCCTACCGAACTCTCGTTGCTTCTTCTTGCTGGGGGGCTGCCTCAAACGCAGCCCGCCTGGCAGAAGCTCTCGTGTCGACCTCGGGCAGCGAGGCCGCGCTCTGAATCACGTTGCTGCGGCTTCGCGCGGCGACGGCGGCTCGGAGCGCAGCCAACCGAAGCGGAAGCCTTCCCCTTCGAGCGCGCGCTGCAGGCTCCGCAGTAGCGCGAGCGGCACGAAGAAGACGACGCACGGGACGAATAGCGCGGCCAGCAAGCCGATGAGAGCGAGCGGGCGCGGCCAAACCTCCCTGCCCGCGAGCGCGATCAAAGGATACGCCGAGATGATCGCGGGCATCACCCAGACCACGAACACGATCGCGACCGGCACCTCGAACGCGACGAGCACGAACAACGGAATGGCAGCGACGTACGAGCCCATCGCCAGCAACAGCGCTTGATGGAGGCGTGCGAGCCGGAAGCCGCGCCGCGGATCCGTCGCGGCCTCTGGGTAGGTCCCGTGGAACACGGAGCCCGTTGCGAGCTCGAACAGCACCACGCCGACCAGCATTGGCCATAAGTAGGCGCACAGGCTGGCTAGGTAGCTGAGGAAGCCGCTGGGCCCGCCCCTCCCGATTTCCTGAACGATGCGGACCGGACCTGCCACCTCCGTTTTGTCGCTGGCGTGAGTCGCGCGAGCCGCGAACGCCTCCCACGTGCTCCTGACGACGAAGCCGGGGGTCACGAGCGCACGACGTAGGACCTCCGCCGCGCCGAGCGACTGATTGACGGTTTGAGCCGTGACACCGATTTTTCCCTTTCGCGGCGTGATGTTCAGCTCGCGCCGCTCGCCGCCTCGCTCCACCTCGACCTCGACCGGCCCCGTCTGTTTCCCGACCTCGCCCGCAGCTCGTCCCACGTGCCGACCGCGCGCTCGCCGACGCGAACGACGCGATCGCCGTCGACCATGCCCGCGTCTTGCGCCGGCCCAGGCGCCACCGCCACGTATGCGCCCGCGCGCGTGACCGCGTCGCCGTGCACGGCGTAGTGCGCGCCGAACAGAGCCGCGCTCAGGCACCAGGGCGCCGCCGCCGCGGCAACGCGAATGGCCGCCAGCCGCCACCACTCCGCCACCGGCCTCTGAGCGCTGAACCAGCGAAAGCCCGTCACGCCCACGAGCCGCCCGACTCCACGCGCCGCGAGCGTCATCGACCCCGCGAGCAACAGAAAAAGACTCAAGTACCCGAACACGCCAACCACCACCGCCATCAGCGAAACGTAGCCGACCTTGCGCTTCCAGAGCGCGAGAAGTCACGCCCGCTCGTCTGAAGGGCGCAAGTGGCCGGCGCAAGTAGCCTAGTGGATTCATGACCTCGCGCTTTCGTGCGAACCTCCACACGGCAATCGTGCGCGCCTCCGTCTCCTCTCCTCGCCTCCCAACGGTAGCCTGCTCGGTGTTCGCGACGCTTGGTTGGCTCGCAGGCTGCGACTCGAAGCCCATCATCACCGGTGCGCCGAGCGACGGCGCCTCCGGCGCGGGTGCGACCAGCGACGCAGGCGCGAGCGGGCAAGCCGGAGCGCAGCCAGAGCCGCTCTTCGAAGGCGGCATCACGGTGCTGCAGCGCGCGGTGCTGTCGAGCGACGCGGGCGCGGAGTTTCAGCAGCAGGCCTCGGTGAGCGTGGATTTCGGCCATGAGCCGGTCGCGCGCGGCACGCTCCGCATTCAGCTCGAGTCTCCGTGCTACCCGTTCGAAGGTTGGAAGACGCAGCGCACGACGCCGGGTCATTTCTGGCCGGACGCGTGCGACGCCTTCGACCGCTTGTTCTTGATCTCGCTGGACGGCGAGGACGGCGGCGTTGAACGCGGCGGGACGCCGGGCATCGAGCTCGCCCGCGCCATCACTCCGTTCGGCGGCCCGCTCGCTTTCGAGGTGGACGTCACGGATGTGGTGAACGGCCTCCCCGGCGAGCACACCCTGCGCATCGAGATTCCGACCTATAGCGATCCGGAGGGCAAAGTGAGCGGTTCGGCCGGGTCTTGGCTCGTCTCGGCGAACGTGCAGCTGGTACCCGGGCCGCCGCCACGGGACGTGCTCGCAGTGGTGCCGCTGGCTTTCTCGGCGCAAACGGTCGCGACGCCGGAGCCGTTCGAGCTCCGGGTGCCGGAAGGCGCAACCTCCGCGCGGCTCGAATACCGAGCCACCGGTCACGGCCAAGGCGTCGGCGCGCGGCCGGACTGCATCGGTCCCGCGGAGGAGTTTTGCCATCGGACCCACGTGCTCTCACTAGACGGCACGGAGCTCGGCACCCTCGATCCGTGGCGCGTGGACTGTGACCAGCTGTGCACGCTCACCGTCAATGACTCCGGCAACGGCATCGAGCAATACTGCCTGGAGAACCCGTGCGGAGCGATCCAGAGTGTGCGCGCGCCGCGCGCCAACTGGTGCCCTGGCAGCGTCACCCCGCCGTTCGTTCTCGAGAATCAGGAGCTGGCAGAGCCGGGGACCCACCAGCTCTCGCTCGCCATGAATCGCGTGGCCGAGGGCGGCAGCTGGCTCGTGTCCGCGACCTTCTTCGCCTTTCGGTAAAAGCACCGTAAAAACCACGTTCTTCAACGACCCGCTTGACGAATAGAACGACCGTTCGTATTACTTACGGGCCGTGAGCAAAGGCGAGGAGACGCGCGACCGCATTGTGGACCGAGCCTTTCGCTTGGCCAGCCGCGACGGTTTGTCCGGCCTGAGCATCGGCAAGCTGGCGACCGAGCTGGGCCTCTCCAAGAGCGGGCTGTTCGCGCACTTCGGCTCCAAAGAAGGCCTGGAGCTGGAGGTGCTGAAGGCGGGCGCGGAGCGCTTCACCGAACAGGTGCTGCGCTCTTCTTTCTCCGCGCCACGCGGCGTGCCGCGCCTGCGCAAGCTCTTCAGGAACTGGCTGGCCTGGGTGACCGATCCAGCCCAGCCCGGCGGATGTGTGCTCTTTGCAGCCGCTGCCGAGCTGGACGACAGTGAGGGCCCACAGCGGGACTTCTTGGCGACATCGCAGGCCGCGCTCATGGCTGCGCTCGCGAAGGCTGCGCGAATGGGCGTAGAGTCCGGAGAGCTCCGTCAGGACCTGGACTGCGAGCAGTTCGCGTTCGAGCTCCAAGGTATCTTGATGGCTTATCATCACTCGCGGCGGCTGCTGCGCGATCCCAAGGCCGAAGCGCGCGCCAAGAGCGCGTTCGAACGTCTGCTCCAAACGAGCGCCATGAGCTGAGAGGCACCTGTCATGTCCCGCATCGATTTATCCAGAAATAGCACGACCGTTCGCTCCATATTCGCCGGCCTGCAGGCTTTCTCCCCCAATTTGGCGGCGGAGCTGGCGGCGCTTGCGATGTTCCGCACGACGCGGCGTCGCCCCTCGGATTTCGAGACCGAGCTGCGAGCCTGCGCGGAGCAGCTGCGTATCGACAGCCCGCACGGCTCGCTCGCCGCATGGCGTTGGGGTCAGGGTCCGCTCGTGGTGCTGGTGCACGGCTGGGACGGACGAGGCACCCAGCTTGGCGCCTTCGTAGAGCCGCTGGTGAGCGCGGGCTACCAGGTCGTCGCCTTCGACGCGCCCGGTCACGGCGACTCTGCCGGCAGCACGTCCTCGTTGGTTCGCTTCGCGGACGCGTTCGACGCGGTGGTGGACGCCAACAAGCCGTTCTTCCAACCGCTGAGCGCAGTGATCGCTCACTCGATGGGCGGCGCCGCCGTCACCTACGCGCTGAGCCGCGCTCGCGGCCGCGACGCGCATGGAGTGGAGCCGGGGGTCGGCTCGCCTCGCCTCGCTTTCATCGCACCGCCGATCGACGTGCGCGATTTCGTGACGACCGTCTCGGGCGAGCTCGGCCTCTCCGCGCGGACCCGCGGGGCCCTGGAGCAGGCGCTGGAAAGGCGCGTAGGCCAGCGCATCGAGGAGCTGCACGCCACGCGTCTGGCCAAGACGATGACATCACCTCTCCTCGTGGTCCACGACGAGCAAGATCGCGCGGTACCGATCGAGTGCGGCGTGCAGCTGGCGGAGGCTTGGCCCGGCGCCGTGCTCAAAAAGACGAAAGGGCTGGGCCACAGCAGGATTCTGCGTGACCCAGCCACTGTCGCGGCCGTCGTGGATTACGTGCGCGGTGTTACTTCAGGTTGACGACCTGGGTGCCCCAGTAGCCGCTGGCCAACAGCACCTGGTTGCCTTGTCGGGCGAGCGAGGAGGTCCACCAACCGCGCGTCCGCACGAACTGCTCGTACGCGGGCGCCTTGCCCGGCGCGAGCTTGAAGATGTCCACACCTTGGTTGGCCCAGCCCGAGGTCACGAAGGCCCGGTCGCCTTCCACGCCCAGTAGCCAGCCCCAGCCCGCGGCCTGCTCCGAGGGCAATACGGTGGGCGCGTGCGGGTCGCTCAAGTCCACTTGGTAGAGCTGCACTCGGGGAGTACGACCGACCTCGTCCCAAGTCTGGGCGCTGAAGAAGGCGGTGCTGCCCTGTACGAACACGTTGCCGGTGTTGCCTGGGATCGCGACGTGGCCTTGCAGGTACGCGCGGTCGCCGTTCAGCTTGAGCACGGCCAGATCGTTGGTCGTGGTCGTGCCGTCCCAGTGATAGTCCATCGTGTAGATGATGCTCGGGTCTTGCTCCGAGCCGCCTACCAAGAAGCCGGGCACATTGATCTTGCGGGCGATGCGCGGCTGAGTCGCGTCGCTCAGATCCACCTGGTCGATGTAATAGCGCACGCGGCCCGGGTGATACTCGCCGTCGTAGCGGGGCTCCTGCTCCCACTCGTAGTGCGAGGCGTACAGCTGCTCGCCGACTGCCCGCAGGTTACCCCACCAGCCGTTCCGCTCGGGCGTCACCACTACCGAGGCGATGCTCGGCGAATCCGGGTTCGCGGCGTCCACCACGAAGAGGGACTGGAGCGCCTCCACGTATTCACCGGCTCCGTTGTACTGCGGCTCCCAGCGCCGGAACGCCAGCTTGCTGCCGCCGACCTGCACGACGTCCGACCCGTAATACCAGTCGTACATACCGCAGCCGTACCAGCCCCAGTACGAGTAGTAGTTACCGCGATCGGGCAGGGCAATCTTGCCGCGCAGCTCCGCGCCGCCGCCGGAGGTATCCACCACCTGCACCTCCTGCGTCCAGGAGTAGCACTTGCTCGTGCCTCCTTTTTCGTAATCCTCATAGGGGGAGCCCTCGGCGCAAGCCCTTTCGTGCCGCACGTTGCTGACGACGTAGCTCAGGTCGCCATCGTGAAACACGGTCGGGTTGGTGCCGTCGATGGTCGCGGTCGCGAGCGTCGCGTCGGCCACGTTCTCCTCCGCTTCTGCCAGCGGCAGCACGCGCAGCTCCGAGTGATTCGTGTCGTTGTCCCAGAAATCGCTGGAGACCTCGGCCACGTTCTTGCCGCCGATGGGCTTCACGTTGACGACGTTGCGCGAGAGCGTGAGCTCCGCCACGACGGTGGGCTCGGCGTGCGAGCTGTAGTCCACGACCGAAAGGGCCAGATTGCTCAGGGAAACCAGCCGGTTCTTCACGAAGATGCCGCGCTCCACCCAGCCCGAGGTCTTGGCGGTGCCGCTCGTCTTGATCAGCTCGTCCGTGAACTCGATGAGCTGGAGCCCGTTGTTGTACGCGTAGCCGCCCGAATCCCATCCGCTGAACGGCAGCACCACGAGGCCCTCTTCCTCGCTCTTGGTGAAGGCCTTGAAGGTGCCGGCGGCCGGCGTCCACGCCCAGCCTTTGCCGAACTCGGCGCTGCCGAGCGACCGAGGCGCGGTGGGGTCGGTCATGTCGAAGTAAGACAGCGCAATCGGGCTCTGGTAGCCGTTGCTGCAGTCGTACACGTTGCCCAGCGCGAACAGCCGATCTCCGTTGGGAATCATCAGCGAGATTTGGCCGTCGATGGCGCCGGTGCCGAGCTTCTTCGGCATCGCCATGTCCGACAGGTCGTACACGTCTAGCGGGGTGCGGAGGCTGTCGGTCGCGTTGCCGTTGTTGTCATAGCTGCATCCCCAGCTGTTCGGCGACAAGTACAGGCGCGCGCCGTCGAAGCGCGCGGTTGCGTCCCAACCCGGCATCGGCTGCTGCAGGCTGCCGGTGACCACGGGGGCGTCCGGATCCGAGAAATCCGCGGTACTGATGCTCAGCCCGTTGTTGGGCACACTCGCGCTGTAGTCGTAGCTGCGGCCCACCACGTGGGCGGTCTTGCCGTCCGCAAAGTCCAGGTTCCAGCGACCGCCGTCCGCACCCCAGCTCTGTACCGAGCCATCCACCTGCACCGAGCCGCGCTCGACGATCTCGCCGCCGGGATCGCTGATGTCCAGGTAGCGGAGCATGCTCTGGCCGGTCGGGGGCGCGTAGCCGTACTGATCGAGCTGCCCGACCACGTCCGAAGCGAGTAAGATCGAGCTCGCGGTCACGTTGAAGATGCCGCCCCAGCCCGGCACGTCGTAGCTGTCCACCGCTTCGACCTGCCCCCCCGCGAAGCTCACGCTGGCGACGCTGACCTTGGGCCCGCTGTTCACGTTGGAGACGCCCGCGCTCCCATCGGCCGCGCCGTAACCCCACCAGCCGTAGTCCCACGCATATTTCTCGGTCACCGCGTAGAGGACGTCTCCCACGACGCGTGTGTCGCGAACCCAACCGCCCAGAAGCGCCTCGCCGGTCACCTTCATGCTCGCTGGATCACGAGCGTCGATCCCCCGCACGATCGAGCCGTGGAACGGAGAGCCGTCGTCCATCGTTCCGTACCAATCGGCCACGACCACGCTGGCGATGCCGTCGCGGACGACCATCTCGACGGGCGAGCCGTAGATCGGCGAGCGGCCTAGCAGCTGCGGGTGGTCGACGTCGCTCACGTCGAACACCATCAGGCCGCGGTACTGATTGAGGTAGTAGAGGCGGTCGCCGTCGAGTCGATACAAGTCCGTCTCTTCGACCTCCCGCTTCACGCCGCCGCCGGCGTCCGCCCGTGGTGGTTGCGCGCCAGGGGTCGCGGCGGTGCCGCCGCCACCCGAGGCAGCGCCATCGTTCTCTCCGACCCCCAGTCCCGGGCTCTGGCTTCCGGGAGGTGCGGAGCTGAACTCACTCTGGTCCTTCGTGAGCTCCGGGGTTTTGCCCTTGTCGTCGCTACTACAAGCGACCGAGCACGAGCCCCAAGCGACCAGAATCCCCAATGCGCTGAGCGCGCGCCCACCATGCAGAACGGAAGTCATGCGATTCTCCTCGCGCTCCGTACTGCAGTCGCCGTGCCACCAGCGGGCGCACCCGCGCCCCAGAACTCGTTAATGATTGCAGGTGTTTAGCTGAGGCCGCCTCTGACTGTGCCAGCGGCTGAGTGGCACAGTCAGGACCCGGGTGCCGCTCAGTAGGCTTTGGCGAAGATCGCCCGCTGCTTGCTCGGCTGCCCGGTGAAGATGCAGGTGCCGGCCTCTGCCTCCAGGCCGCGCGGGATGCAGCGCACGGTCACCTTGAGGTCGTTCTTGAGCTTTTCCTCCACCTCCGGTGAGCCGTTGAAGTGAGCGAGCGCGAAGCCGCCGTGCGCTTCCGGCTTGTTTGCGTTCTTGGGCGTGAAGAACGCGTAGAACTCTTGCTCGGAGTCGATCTTCACGGTGTGCTGATCGCGAAGGGCCAGAGCCTTGTTGTACAGGCTGTCCTGGATCTCTTGTAGGAGCGCGGGCAGGTTCTTCACCACGTCAGCCGCAGCGGGGAACGTCTTTTCTTTCACTCCCTGATCCCGGCGGTAAAGAGCCACGGTGCCCTTCTCCAGATCGCGGGGGCCCAGCTCGATGCGCACTGGGACGCCCTTTTTCACCCACTCCCAGCTCTTCTGACCGCCCGGCAAGTCGCGCTCGTCGACCTCGACCTCCACGTCACCGCGCCCGAAGCGCTGCTCGCGGATTTGGTTTGCCAGCTGCCGCGCCGCCTCGAGCACGGCTTCGCGCGTCTCCGGCTTCGGCGTGATGGGCAGGATCACCACGTGAGTCGGGGCGAGCTTGGGAGGGACGACCATGCCGTCGTCGTCAGCGTGGACCATGATGAGCGCGCCGATGAGCCGCGTGCTCACGCCCCAGCTGGTCGTCCAAGCTAGCTCTTCTTTGTTGTCCCGCGAAAGGAAGCGAATGCCGCTGCTTTTTGCGAAATTTTGACCCAAAAAGTGGGAGGTACCGGCCTGCAGCGCCTTGCGGTCCTGCATCATGGCTTCGATGCACAGCGTTTGGACGGCGCCCGGGAAGCGCTCACCTTCCGTCTTTTCCCCCATGAAGACCGGCACCGCCATGAACTCTTTGGCAAACTCGGCGTAGACCTCCAGCATCTTGTCGGTCTCTGCGCGCGCGTCGGCCTCGGTTTCATGGGCGGTGTGACCCTCCTGCCAGAGGAACTCGGCCGTCCGCAAAAACAAGCGAGTGCGCATCTCCCAGCGCACCACGTTGGCCCACTGGTTGATGAGGATGGGCAGGTCTCGATAGGACTTCACCCATTTGGCGAAGGAGGCCCCGATGATGGTTTCCGAGGTCGGGCGCACGACGAGCGGCTCGGCGAGCTGGGCCCCGGGCGCGGGACGCAAGCCGCCGCCGGGCGCCGCCTCCAAGCGGTGGTGCGTCACGACCGCACACTCTTTGGCGAAGCCTTCGACGTGCTCCGCCTCTTTCGCCAGGTAGGACAGCGGGATGAAGAGCGGGAAATAGGCGTTCTTGTGGCCGGTGGCCTTGAACATCCGGTCCAGCGAGCGCTGGATGTTCTCCCAGATTCCATAGCCCCACGGCTTGATCACCATGCAGCCGCGGACGTCCGAGTTCTCGGCTAGGTCCGCCTCACGAACCACCTCTTGGTACCAGTTGGGGTAATCCTGATCGCGCCGGGGTGAGATCGCCGTTTTTACGTCACTCATCGAGAGCGCCAGATTGCCGAGCCGCCCGGCGCCGTCAACCCGTAACCGTCAGCGGCGCCCCCGCCGGCTAAACGAGGCCTGGCAGCGGGCCCGTGCAGAACGCGGCGTTGCCGATCGTGGCGTCAGCCACGCCCATGGCGTTCAGCAGGGATACCAGCAAGTCCGCGTGCGAGTTGCCCTGGTACTGCAGGTAGCGTCCGGTTCGGAACGCCCAGCCGCCGCCGGCTAGCAAAAACGGCATGTTGTCGTGGCTGTGAGTCGTGCCCATGGACACCTCGTTGCCCCAAAACAGGAGCGTGCTGTCCAGCACGGTGCCTTCGCCTTCGGTGATGGCGCCCAGTCGGTCCAGCAAGCGCGCGATCAAGCCCGCGTGCCACGCTTGCCGTTTGATGAGCTGAGCCGTCGCGCTCACATCGCTCGACCCGCTGTGCGAGAGCGTGTGCCCCTCCCCCATGCTCTCCAGCCACGGGTAGCGGATGCGGTTCAGCGCGGTGGAGACCTCGAAGCTCGCGACGCGGGTGCGATCGCAGGCGAAGGCGAGCGAGAGCAGGTCCAGCTCGAGCTCCGCGATCGCCGGCATGTCCGTTTCGCTCACCGGGTCCAGCTCGGGGGGAACGTCCGGCTTTTGGCAATCACCAGCGCTGAGCGAGAGCCGTCGCTCCACGTCACGCACCAGGGTGAGGTGCGCGTCCAACGTTTGCCGGTCCTGCGCGCCGAGCTGCGAATTCAGCGCCGTGAACTCCTTGGCCACCGCGTCCAGCACGCTCTTTCGCTGGGCCAGCAGCGCCTTCGCCGCGTCCGCATCCGGAGTCGCGGGCGGGGGCAGGAACTTCTCGAACACGCGCGTGTACACGTCCAGCGGGGTGCTGAGCGGCGGCAGGGGCGTGCCGGAGCCGGCGTACGAGATGCGACCTTGCACGTCGTTTTCCGTCGCGCGCACGCCGAGCTGCAAGCTCGCAACCGGGCTGTCCACGCCGATGGCGTTGGCGATGCGCTGGTCCACGCTGATGCCGGTCGCCCAGCCCGCGGTTCGACCGCAGCCGTCCATGAACACGCCTTCGCCGAGCTGAGTGTTGGTGAACAGCGCTCCGATGCCGCGCTGGTGCGGGCCGCCCGGACCCTCCGCCGCGACCTTCATCTCGAGGCCGCCCAAGATGAGCAGCCGGTCCTTGTGAGCCTGGAGCGGGGCGTGACTCGCGCTCAGCTCGAAGCTGGACTCGCTCGCGACCGCGGTCGGCCACCAGCCTTCGTGAATGACGCCGTTGGGCGTGTACATGGTCACGAAGCGCTTGGGGACGGCCGCCGCTTGGGCGCGCGCGCTGCGGCTCAACAGGGATGGCAAGAACGGCAGCGCCATGGCCGCGCCGCTGGCCGCGCGCAGCACGTTGCGCCGAGAGATGCGCGCGCTCATGGCGCCTCCAGTGCAGGTCGGTACAGAAACGAGTCCGTTTGAGTGAGCGCCACGAGCAGCTCCTTCAGGTCGCCGCCCGACTCGGCGAAGCGCGCTTGCACCTGCTTCATGCTGCACGCGTCCGCCTCCTGTTCGGGGCGACCGTAGGTGTAGCGGTACCAGTTGGTAGCCAAGCAGTCGCGCGCTCGCGAGCTCTGCGCGATGCGCCCCGCGAGCTCCTGCAGGCCGTTGTAGTTGCCCTCCAGCGAAGGGTCGCTGGTGCCGAGGACCTGACCCGAGTCGTCCACCGGGAAGCCGTTCTCGGCGGCGCGGTAGCGGCCGAGCTGGTCATAGCGCTCGAACCCGAACCCGACGCCGTCAATCAGCTTGTGGCAGGCGGCGCACGCCTCCTGCTCCGTGTGCTGCCGGAAGCGCTCCCGCGTGGTCGCGTTCGGATCCGGATCCGGCGGCACCGCGTTGAGATCTGCGGGCGGGGGCGGCACCGCCAGGCACAAGAAGCGCTCCCTCACGAACACGCCTCGAATGACCGGCGCGGTTTGATTCGAGTGCGACAGCAGCGTGAGGAGCGCAGGCTGAGTCAGCAGCCCCGACCGCGGATCCGGCAGCGCCTGCGCAGCGAACCCCGTAGCGGGCGCCTGCCCGCCGTAGAGCGGCGCGAGCGCGGCATCCAGCCAGACGTCCTGGCTCGTGAAGAGCTGCTCGAAGCTGCCCTTCTCCGAGAAATAAGTCTCCTCCAGGTAGCGATTCAGCGACTCCCGCAGCGAGTCGTTCAGCACGTTCACGTCCAGCTCCGTGCCGTCCCTCGCCAAGCCGTCTAGCCGGGAGAGGTTGAGCCACTGGTCGCCGAAGTCCCGAACGATTTGGCGCGCTCGCGGATCCTGCAGCAGGCGGCGGGCTTCACGCTCCACGTCCGCCGCCGTCGCCAACCTGCCCTCGGCCGCAGCCGCGAGGAGCGCCTCGTCCGGAACCGAGCCCCACAGGGTGAACGACAACCGCCCTGCGAGCTCGTAACCGCCGAGCGCGACCGCTCCCGTCTCCTCCGTCGGCGCGCGCAGCGCGTCCACGCGGTACAAAAACTGCGGCGATTGCAGGATCGCTTGGATGATGAGCTCGACGCCGCGGCCGTAGCTGACTTGGCTCCCGAGCGTGAACAGCCCGAGCAGCGGCTGCTTCTCTCCTTCCGTCAGGGGACGCCGGAAAGCGCGCGCGCCAAAGGTATCCAGAAACTGCTGCGCGCAGCTCGCCGGGTCGGTGCCCTCCGCGCAGGGCGCGAGCTCTGCGAGCCTCGCGGTCACCGCGCGCGCAGCGACCGACTCGGCGACCGTCAGGTAGCTCTCCACCAACAACGGGTTCACGCGGTTCGCGGCCGCGTAGGTGCGGTAGCCGTCCACCTCGTTTTCGGGGGGGAAGGCGCGCGCGGGAGCGGTGGCGTCGCCCAGCAGGTCCCGCACGATGTTGTCGTACTGAAAGCGCGTCAGCGGGCGGAGTGGGGCGGCGCCCGGGACCGGACCAGCGTCGCAGCTTTGCGGCTCGCTCATCGACCCGCCGCTCCCTGCCGCCGCCATCGGCGGCGCCGAGCTTTCGGCCTTGCTGGGCTCGCAGCCGAGCAGCCCAAGAGCGAGCAGCGCGACCGATATACCCCAAGTCCTGAGCAGCATGAGCGGACGGCTAAGCGTGCCCGCCGGAAGCCTTCCGGTCAATGGACCGCCCCCATTTGTCCGGCAATTCAACGAGATCAACCGCTGCCACCCAGAGCGCGGCGGCGTTCTAGCGACAGAGCAACCTTTCAACATCCTCGTCCGCCACCGCTCCCCTTGGCTGGCTCAAGGCTCTCTCGAGCGAGCTCTCCCGGGAGCTCGCCAAGCCCGAGGCGTACGGGGCTACCTTCGCGTAGCCCCGCCCCGCGCTCAGGAGAGGCCGGGCTGCTCGGAAGGCACGGAGGTGCCCGGCGGAACGTTGACGGCCGTGTCGTCGCCCTCGATCTTTTCCTCGAAGTACTCACCTGCGCGGTACTCCATGCGCGTGCGGCGGCGCCCGAAGAGCGAGTCCGCGTCCGCGAAGTTCATCGCCTCGCGCAGCACGTCGTCCATGTGATCCACGAGGACGATGCGCAGCCCGCGGAGCACGCGGCGCGGCACCTCTTTGAGGTCCTTGCGGTTCTCTTTGGGAACGATGACGACCTTGATGCCGTTGCGGTGCGCAGCGAGCAGCTTCTCTTTCAAGCCGCCGATTGGCATCACGCGGCCGCGTAAGGTGATCTCACCGGTCATGGCCACGTCCGTCTTCACGGAGACGCGCGTGAGGGCGCTGGCGATGCTGGTCGCCATCGTCACGCCCGCGCTCGGCCCGTCTTTGCGGACGAACTCCGGGAAGTGCACGTGCAGATCGATCTTCTGATAAAAATCCGGCTCCAGCTTGAGGATGTTGGAGCGCGAGCGGATGTAGGTCATCGCCGCTTGGGCGCTCTCCTCCATCCCCTTTTCCAGGCGGCCGGTGATCACCAGCTTGCCCTTGCCGGACACCACGCTGACCTCGCAATCGAGGATGTCGCCGCCGTGGTCCGAAACCGAGAGGCCGTGGGTGAGCCCGATCGAGTCCGTCTCTTCCTTCTTACCGAGCCGGAACTGCGGCACTCCCAGGAAGCCCGGGACGTCCGTCCCCTTGATCTCGATCTTTTGGTCTTTGCCTTCGCGCACTACCTTCAGCGCCGCCTTGCGGCACACGCTGGCGATTTCCCGCTCCAGATTGCGGACGCCCGCTTCGCGCGTGTAGTGGTGGATGATCGTGCGGATCGCGTTCTCGCTGAACGTGAGGTCCACGTTCTCGAGCCCGCATTCCTTCTTTTGGCGCGGAATCAGGTACTTTTCGCAGATGTTCAGCTTCTCGAACTCGGTGTAGCTCGTGAGCTGGATGATCTCCATGCGGTCCTGGAGCGGCACCGGAATGCCGGACAGCGTGTTGGCGGTCGTGATGAACATCACGTCGCTCAGGTCGTAATCCAGGTCCAGGTAGTGATCGTTGAACGTGCTGTTCTGCTCGGGGTCCAGCACCTCTAGCAGCGCCGCGGCCGGGTCCCCCCGAAAGTCCGTGCTCATCTTGTCGATCTCGTCCAAGAGGAACAGCGGGTTGTTGGAGCCGACCTTCTTCAGGCTCTGAACGATCTTGCCAGGCAGCGCGCCGATGTACGTGCGCCGGTGCCCGCGGATCTCGGCTTCGTCCCGAACGCCGCCGAGGGAGAGGCGCGTGAACTTGCGGCCGGTGGCGCGCGCGATGCTGCGGGCGATGCTCGTCTTGCCGACGCCGGGCGGGCCGACGAAGCAGAGGATCGGCCCCTTCAGCTTCTTCGTGAGCGCCTGGACCGCCAGGTACTCGATGATGCGCTCTTTGGGCTTCTTCAAGCCGTAGTGATCCTCGTCCAGGATCTTCTCGGCTTCTTTGATGTCGAAGCGCTCCTCGGTCTTGTCCTGCCAAGGCAGGCTCAAGATCCAATCCACGTAGTTGCGGACGACGGTCGCTTCCGCGCTCGTCGGGTGCATCATCTTGAGCTTCTTCAGCTCCTTCTTGACCTTACCGAGCGCTTCCTCGGAGAGCTTCTTCGTCTTGAGCTTCTCCTCGATTTCCGCGATTTCGTTTTTGAACTCGTCGCGCTCGCCGCCGCCCAGTTCCTTCTGGATGGCCTGCATCTGCTCGTTGAGGTAGTACTCCTTCTGCGTCTTCTCCATCTGCTTCTTGACGCGAGACCGGATCTTCTTCTCCACTTGGAGAATCTCGATCTCGGCCTGCATCAACTCGTACAGGCGCTCGAGACGCTTCTTCGCGTCTTCCATTTCGAGCAGCGCCTGACGGTCACTGAGCTTGATGGTGGGCAGATTGGCGGCGATGGTGTCGCTGAGCTTCCCGGCATCGTCGATGCTCTGGACGCTCATCAGCACCTCGGGCTGAACCTTCTTGTTGAGCTTGACGTAGACCTCGAAGGTGCTCTGCACGCTCCGGATCAGCGCCTCCACCTCGACGTCCGTCGGGATGGCTTCCACGATTTCCTCCAGCTCAACCTGGAAGAAGTCCGCCGAATCCAAGTAGCGACGGACGCGGGCGCGCTGCCGCCCCTCCACCAGCACCTTGACGGTGCCGTCCGCCAGCCGGAGCAGCTGGACGATGGTGCCGAGGGTCCCGACCGCGTAGATGTCGTCGGGCGTGGGGTCATTGGTCTTCGCGCTGCGCTGGGCGGCGAGGAAGATCTCCTTGCTCTGCGCCATCGCTTCGTCCAGCGCGGCGATGCTGCGCTCGCGCCCGACGAAGAGCTGCGACACCATGTGGGGGAACACGATGATGTCGCGCAGCGGTAGCGCCGGAACGACCTTCTTAGCCCCCTGACCGTTACCGTCGTTTTTGAAGAACATGGGTCAGCTTCTGTGGCGCGTTGGCCTTCAGCCGGCGACTTCGTGCTGAGCGGCGGGGCCCCAGCCCCGCCTCAGCCGACTCCGGCTTCCTTGTGGTAGACGATGAGAGGCGCGTCGCCCTTGTTGACGGCGTCCTCGTTGACGACGACTTCTTTGATGCCCTGCTTGGAGGGGACGTCGTACATGACGTCCAGCATGGACTCTTCCATGATGGCGCGGAGGCCGCGGGCGCCGCTCTCGCGGGTGATCGCCTCGCGCGCGATGGCTTGCAGCGCACCCTTCGTGAACTTCAGCTTCACGCCGTCCATCTCGAAGAGCTTCTGGAACTGCTTCACCAAGCTGTTCCTCGGCTTCGTGAGGATGTCGATGAGGGCGTCCTCGCTCAGCTCGTGCAAGGTGGCGATGAGCGGCAAGCGACCGATGAACTCCGGGATGAGCCCGAACTTCAGCAAGTCCTCCGGCTGCACCTCGTTGAGGAGCTCGCCGAGCTTCATGTCGTTCTTGCTCTTCACGTCTGCGCCGAAGCCCATCCGCGATTGACCGAGGCGGCGCTGGATGATCTGGTCCAGACCGACGAACGCGCCGCCGCAGATGAACAGGATGTTGCTCGTGTCCACCTGCAAGAAGTCCTGCTGGGGATGCTTGCGACCACCCTTCGGCGGAACGTTGGCGACCGTGCCCTCGATGATCTTGAGCAGCGCTTGCTGCACGCCTTCACCGGACACGTCCCTCGTGATGGAGGGGTTGTCGCTCTTGCGGCTGATCTTGTCGATTTCGTCGATGTAGACGATGCCGCGCTGCGCGCGCTCCACGTCATGATCCGCGTTTTGCAGCAGCTGAACGATGATGTTCTCGACGTCCTCACCGACGTAGCCCGCCTCCGTAAGCGTGGTTGCGTCCGCGATCGCGAACGGCACCTTGAGGATCTTGGCGAGCGTTTGCGCCAGGAGGGTCTTGCCGGAACCGGTGGGGCCAAGGAGCAAGATGTTGCTCTTGCCGAGCTCGACGTCTTCCGTCGCTACCTTGGTGTCGATGCGCTTGTAGTGATTGTAGACAGCGACCGAGAGCACTTTCTTGGCGCGGTCCTGGCCAACCACGTAGTCGTCCAAGATCGCTTTGATCTCGGACGGCTTGGGCATCGGATCCGAGCCGCCTGTCGGCTCGTCCTTCTCCACCTCTTCTGCGATGATGTCGTTGCAAAGCGCGATGCACTCGTCGCAGATGTAGACGGTGGGGCCCGCGATTAGCTTTTTGACTTCCTTCTGCGACTTTCCGCAGAAGGAGCAGCACAGGTTCCCGTTGGATTCGTCTCGCCTTCTCTCCACGTTTGCTCTCTCGCAGGTACCCGATGTGGGGATTATCGTTTCAGAATTCGTGAAATTGTAAGGCGCCCCGCCGCGCATCGCAAGGCAATGCGGCCTTCACGACTACTAGCGGCAGTTCGCGTGCGTAGCCTAAGTGCGGCGAAAGATCCGGTGGCCCGCGCCGCAGCGGCTCCTCCTGCTTTGACAGAAAGAGCCCTGCGATTTCGAGACGATAAGACCGAAACCCTCGACGAGGGGTCAGGGTTTCTCGACCTTCTTCTTGTGCTCGAAGATCTCGTCGATGATGCCGTATTCTTTGGCTTGTTGAGCGCCCATGTAGAAATCGCGCTCGATGTCCTTGGCCAGCTCGTCCCGGTTGCGACCGGTGCTGCGCGCCAGGATGTCCGTCAGGACGTCTTTCATGTGGCGGATTTCGCGAGCCTGGATCTCGATGTCCGTTGCCTGGCCACGCGCGCCGCCCAGCGGCTGGTGAATCATGATGCGCGAATGGGGCAGCACGTACCGGCGGCCCTTGAGACCGGCGCCGAGGAGCACCGCGCCCATGCTGGCGGCTTGGCCGACGCAGATGGTGCTCACGTTGCAGCGCACGTACTGCATGGTGTCGTAGATCGCGAGGCCGGCGGTCACGACGCCGCCCGGAGAGTTGATGTAGAGCTGGATGTCCTTGTCCGGATCCTCGCTCTCCAAAAAGAGGAACTGCGCGATGATGATGTTCGCGACGTCATCATCCACCTGGCTGCCGAGGAACACGATGCGGTCCTTCAGCAGTCGGGAGAAGATGTCCCAGGTGCGCTCGCCGCGGTGAGTGGTCTCCACCACGTGCGGGTAAATGATGTTCGCTTCGGGGCGAGTGTTCACTCGCTCCAGAATGTCCATGGCCTGCGCACGAGTTTCAGGTCGCTTCATCTTGGTTCCTCTCCACACTTTCTCGTGCCCTACGTCCGAAAATCAAGCCGCCTGAATGGGCAGGGCCATAAAGGCGGCGGCCCGGTCGCCGGTTGGGGTCCGCGCGTCGGCGGTGCCCAACCCAGCCGACCCTTTCGGCCTCGGCGACTGACATCCCTATCCAGCCGCCGGGTACGTGTGCTGCCTGTCGTGGTCGCGGCCGGGCGCGTTGCCCGGCGGGGAAGCGGCGGGACCGATGCCCGACCGCCGGCTGCTAATCAGCCTTCCTCAATCTTGGCCTTCGCCTCGATGATGTCCAGGACCTTGTTCTCGAGGATCATACCGATGAGCATCTCGCGCTTCTGCTGATCCTTGTACTGCACGCGCAGCTTGGCAAGGTTCTGGCCGGTTTGCTCGGCGAGCTCTTTGAGGCCGCTTTCGATCTCCTCGTTGCCGATCTGGATGCCTTCCTTCTTGGCAATCTCGGCCATGAGCAGGCCCGCACGGACCTTGATCTCGCTGTCCTCCACCAGCTTGCCGCGGAGCTCGTCGCCCAGGCCGGTGACGCGCTGACCCTGGCTGCGGGCGCGGTTCAGGATCTCTTGCTCGGTGATGCGCATCTGCCGCTCCACGAGCGAGGGGGGCACCGGTACCGGGTTGGCCTTCACCAGCTCGAGCACGAGCTGCTCGGCGAGCTGGTTGTCGCTCTGCTCCTTGGCTTGCGCCTCGAGCTTCTTCTTGATGTCCGCCTTCAAGGCGTCCAGGTTCTCGAACTCGCCCACGTCCTTGGCGAACTCGTCGTCCAGGTTCGGCAGGACGCGTTCCTTCACCTCACCGAGGGTGATGTCGAACTTGGCCGTCTTCCCCTTGAGCTTGGGGTGCGGGTGCTGCGCCGGCATGGGCACCTCCGCCGCGGACTTGTCACCGGTGCTCTTGCCGAGCACCGCTTCTTCGATTTGCGGCAGGAGGGTGCCGGCGCCGAGCTCGACCTGGAAGTCGGTAGCGCCTGCGTCCTCGATCGTCTCGCCCTCGACGGAGACCACGAAGTCGATGCTGACCGTGTCGCCGTTTTGGCTGGGCCGCGGCGACTTGAGCGCCTCGAGAGTCGAGTGCGCCTTGCGCAGGGTCTCGAGCTCCTTCTCGATGGCCTCGTCCGCGATCTCGACCTTGGCGCGCTTGGCACCCAGGCCCTCGTAGGTCACGCCGGCGATCTCCGGGAGGACTTCCACCCGCGCCTTGTAGGAAAACGGCTTGTTCTCCTCGACGCCCTGGGCCTCGACGGCCGGTGACGTGACCGGCTGCAGCTTTTGGTCGGTGACGGCCTGGGGGAACGTCTCGTCCACGAGCTTCTGCGCGACGTCCGCCGCGATGCGCGCGCCGTAGAGGTGCGAGAGCACCTTGCGCGGCGCCTTGCCGGGACGGAACCCGCGCACGCGAGCGGTGCGTGCGACCTGGCTGTACGCCTTTTCGAGCTCGCTCGTGACCTGAGCGACGCCCACTTCGACGTCGAACTCCACCAGAACCGGGCTCAGCCTCTGAACGTTGACTTGCATCTCGACCATGACAGCGGCGGCAGACCTTACATGCCGCGCCCGCAACGTCAACGCTCGTCGCGCGAAATCCAGCAGCGGAAGCCGGCACAAAAAAAGCGAGCCCCGCTCGGAGGCAGCCGAACGGGGCTCAAAAGTCCCGGGAGAGGGACTCAAGATCTAGGCAGGTCTCATTCGTCCTGCTCGGCAGCCCACAGCTTCGCCTCGAACGGGTCGAGATCGAAGTCGAGCTCCTGCGAGCCGCTGCTCTCGATTTCGTCGGAGGAAGACCACCCGATGCGCATGTCGGGGCGCAGGGTGTCGCGCTCGAAGTCTGCGAAAGTGGAGTAATTCTTGGGCGAAGCCATGGTCGTCGGAGTCTCCTTCGGTCGGGGGCTCGTTAGCGGGTGCGGAGGCGTGAGGCCGGAAGCTCGATGACGCGGGCGGGAGTGGGCGTGCTCGGGGACTCGAAGAACCCGCGCTCGAGGATCCGTTCCTCCGCCGCGCTCGACGCCGGCGCCTGGGAAAGCAGGGCCTGAGCGAGACGGTTGCGGAGATCGAGAAGCTGAGCTGGGTTGCGTCGGTCCGAGAAGCCCACTTGCACCTACATCTGCTCACACAGTACGACAGTCACCCACGTCCTCCAAAAAATCCGTGGCCGTACGGCTCAGTTCGATAAGGGCGGCGTAGTTGCTCGCGCTCGCTCGGCGCGGTTAGGGTCCAGCCCAACGCATGAGCTCCCGGCCTCTGACCATCGCTATCGCCAATCAGAAAGGCGGCGTCGGTAAGACGACGACGGCGGTGAACCTGGCTTCCAGCCTGGCCGCAGCCGAACGCCGGGTGCTGCTCGTGGACATGGATCCGCAAGGCAACGCGTCGAGCGGTGTCGGCGTGCGACCGGGCACCACCCCGCGCACCATTTACGACGCGCTCATCGGCAACGCGACGCTCGCGCAAGTGGTGCAAAAGACCCCGCAAGACACGCTATTTTTAGCGCCTGCGACGCAGGACCTCACGGCCGTGGAGTACGAGCTGTTCGATGACGATCGCGGCACGCACCTGCGCTCGGTGCTCGAGCAAGCGCAGAGCGACTACGACTTCGTGATCATCGACTCCCCTCCCTCGCTCGGTGTGCTCACGCTCAACGTGCTCGTCGCAGCCGAGCGCGTCGTCGTCCCGCTCCAGCCGGAGTATTATGCGCTCGAAGGCATCACGTATTTGATGGCCACCATCGATCGCGTCAAAAACTCGCTCAATCCGGGCCTCATCGTCGAGGGCATCGTGCTCACGATGTGGGATCCGCGCAATCGACTCGCGCACCAGGTAGCGGACGAAGTGCGCAAACACTTCCGCGTGTTCGACTCGATCATTCCGCGCAACGTGCGGCTCTCCGAGGCGCCTTCGCACGGCTTGCCCGCGCTGCTCTACGACGTCGGCAGCAAGGGCGCGCAAGGCTACCTGAGCTTGGCGCACGAGCTTCTCGGAGCGCCGGCTTGAACGATCCGAAGAAGCCTCCCCTGCGCGGCTTGGGTCGCGGGTTGGACGCGCTGTTGCCGGCGCGCATGCCCGCTCAAACCGAGCGCGCCGCGAGCCCCGGCGGCGCCGCGCCGAGCTACGGCGAAGGCAACGTGTTCTCGTGCCCCATCGACAAGATCGTGCCGCAGCGGGGGCAGCCCCGGCAGCACTTCGACTCGGACAGGCTGGACGAGCTGGCGCAGTCGCTCCGCGAGCATGGGCTGCTCGAGCCGCTGGTGGTGCGACGCCGCCCGGGTCAAGACGACTTCGAGCTGATCGCCGGCGAGCGCCGCTGGCGCGCCGCCCAGCGCGCCGACCTGAAGCAGGTGCTGGTCGTCGTGCGCGACGTGTCCGCGAAGGACGCGTTCGAGCTCGCGCTCATCGAAAACATCCAGCGCGAGGATCTGGATCCCATCGAGTTCGCGGAGGCGATGGACCGGCTCGTCAAAGAGCACGGCTACACCCAAGACACGCTAGCCCAGCGCGTCGGCAAGGACCGCTCCACGATCGCCAACGCGCTGCGCCTGCTGCGGCTACCGGCCACCGTGCGCGAGAAGGTCGTCGTGGGTGAGCTGAGCGAAGGCCATGCTCGCGCCCTCCTCGGTGCGCCAGACGACAAGCAGCTCTCCGACCTCGCCGAAAAAGTCGTCCGTGGGCGCCTGAGCGTGCGTCAGACAGAGGCGCTCGTCCGCACCGCGAAAGACGGCAAGGCCCCCGCCGGTAAGGGCGGCGCGGGCAAAGACAACAAGCCGGCGAACGTGCGAGACCTGGAATCCCGCTTGACCAAGCGACTCGGCACCAAGGTGGAGGTGCGCGAGAAGGACGGCAAGGGCGAGATCATCGTGAAGTACGCGAACTGGGACGAGCTGGATCGCCTCCTAGACGTGTTGCTCTAGACCCGCCGCGGCCTCCCGGACCTCGCGCGCCGGCGGATGCTGATCTTCACGCCTGCCTCCGACAACATTTTTGAGCGAAGACCCAGGGATGCGGGCACTAGGGTATTGGTGTCCGAGGACGGGAGCTAGGTCATGCGAAAGAGCATTTGGAGCGCAGGGGTAGGAGCCTTTCTGTTGCTTGCGTCAGCTGCGGCTTGCAGCGGCAACAGCTCGAAGGACGATGGCGCCGGTGGCGGCTCGAACGGCAGCGCTTGCACGGCGGGGGCGTCGCGGTGCGACGGCTTGAACGTGAAGGTCTGCAACGAAGACGGCACGGCCGAGACAATCCAGGCCACGTGCCTCCCCTCTCAGTCGTGCTCGGACGGCGCCTGCCGAGAGACCGCGTGCGTCCCGAACACCCGCTTCTGTAAAGACGGGTCGGTGTGGAGGTGCGACAGCACCGGCGGCGGCAGCACGCTCGCGCAGTCTTGCGCCGGCGGCCTCTTTTGCCGGGATGCGGACGGTGACGCGACCTGCAGCGCTCAGGCCTGCTTCGCGAGCGAGCCCCTCTGCAACGGCAGCGTCGCGACGGTATGTCAGGCCACCGGTGCCGGTCCTCGCCCAGGGGGGACGGACTGCAGCGAAACCGGGCAGGCCTGTTACCAAGGGGAGTGCCGGGACGTCAGCTGCACCGCCGGCATGAAGGTCTGCCAGCACGACGACGTGTACCTGTGCGCGCAAAACGGCACGGACACCTCGCTGCTCGCGGACTGCCGGGACGACGAGGTGTGCGACCCCGCCATGGGCGCCTGTCGCGCCAAGGTGTGTGACCCAGGCAAGAGCGCGTGCGACGGCTCGCGCGTCACCACCTGCAACGAATACGGCAGCGCCTGGCTGTCGACGTCGACGGACTGCGGCGCGACCGGCAACGTGTGCGCGAGCGGCAGCTGCAAGAAGCAGGTTTGCTCGCCCAACCGCTCTTTTTGTAACGACGGCGCGGTGTACAGCTGTGATTCGACGGGCTCACTCAGCACGCTGTCCGAGACCTGCAACCCGCAGTGGTACCACTGCGCCGAGTATTCATCCTACGCGTACTGCGCGAGCAACCAGTGCCACGCGGGAGACGTCTTCTGCGACGGCAACGTGATCAAAACCTGCGCGGCGGACGGCTCCATTCCCCAGACCGGCACCGCGTGCAAGACCGACGAGTACTGCAGCGAGGCCACTTGCAAGCCGCTCGGCTGCACGCTCGGCCAGTCCCTTTGTAAGGACTCGGACGTCTATTACTGCGACTACAATGGCCCCTATTTGGCGCAAGACTGCGTCGACCAAACGGTGTGTCAGCTCACCCCGAACGGAGCCACTTGCGCGGCGCTCCCGTGCGACCCCGGCGGCAGCGTGTGCCTTGCCAACAAGGTGGGCACCTGCGCGGCGGACGGGCAGACGCTCAGCAAGGTGACGGAGGACTGCACCGCCAGCGCCAGTATCTGCGGCGCGGACCTGAAGTGCGCGAAGACCGCGGTGGACACGATTGGCGCGGCCGAGAGCGTGGACCCAGTCAGCTCGACCATGTTCGTAGGTGACGTGATCGACGTGACCTCGGCCCGGAAGTTGACGGAAATGTCGATGAACCTCGTGCTGGCCGGCGCGCGCGAGCTGCGCTGGGTGGTCTTCGAGCAGACGGGCACGCAGTTCACGGCGCGGGTCGACAAGGTAGTATCGAACGTGAGCGGTGCCGGCTTCATCAGCTCGGGCCCCCTCACCCATTCGCTCAAGGCCGGCAAGCGCTACCTCCTCGGCGTCGCGATCGGCGGCGGAGACGGAGTGGCTTACTACGACACCGCTCCGTACACGCGAAACCTATCGTTTGGCACGCTCCTCGGGCGCGTCCTCAACGGCTATAGCCCCAGCCTGGACGCCAGCTACTACTACCCTGAGCTCGCCTACCAGATGAAGACGACGACCGAAGTGCCGTGAGCGCGTCAGGTGACGAGCAGCTCGAGCAGCCGAGCCAGGAGCGGCTGCTCCGCTGCGTGCATCTTCTGCGTCGCCTCTGCGACGCAGAAGTAGCGCGCGCGGTCCACTTCGGGGAATTCCTGCATTTTGCCGGACCGCGGTGGCCATTCGAGCTGGAAGGTGTTGCTACGAAAGCCTTCCAGCTCGACTGCGCCTGACAGCGCCCAAGCGTGGATGAGCTTGCCCCCCTTGTTCTTCACGGTGCCCAGCGCGAGCGGCTCGCCGCTCGGTGGGTCCATGCCCAGCTCCTCGCGAAACTCGCGGAGCGCCGTTTCGAGCGGCTCTTCCCCTGGCTCCATTTCGCCCTTGGGTATGAACCAGGCTCCGTCGTCCTTCTTCGCCCAAAATGGGCCGCCCGGGTGCACCAGCAGCACCTCGAGCTCGGAGCCGCGCCCGCGGTAAACCAGCACGCCCGCGCTCTGCTTGGCCATCGCGAGGTCCCCGCTACCTCTTCTTGAGGTCTTCGCTGGCTTCTTTGGCCTGCTTGCCGATGGGGCCGGTCGGGTCGAGCTTCTGCGCTCTTTCCAGCGACGAAAGCGCGCGCTTCTTGTCCTTCTTCGCCAGGTGCCGGCCCAGGTAGTAGTGCGCGGGGGCGAACTTTTCGTCCAGCTTGATGGCGGTCTCGTAGTCCGCTTGCGCACCTGCGTCGTCGCCAAAGTCATGGCGGCAAACGCCGCGCCGCGTGTGCAGGTCCGCGCTGTCCTTCAGCTTGATGGCTCGGTCCAGCGCCGCAATGCAGTCCGGGAAGGACTTGAGGCGCCCGAAGCGGACGCCGAGCGCGGCCAAGAGGACCGGATCTTCCACGTTTTGCACGGCGCGCAGCTCGGTGAGCGCTTCGTCGCGCTTGCCAGCCGCGGCCAGGTACTCCGCGTACGTGATGCGCAGCTGCGCGTCGTCCGGCCGCGCTTTGACGGCTGCGCCGTATGCGGTGAGCGCTTCTTCCTTCTTGCCGAGCGCCTCCAGCGACAGGGCCCGGTTGAGCAGCAGCTCGGGAGATTTGGGGTTCGCCTTGAGCCCCTGCTCGGCGGTAGCGAGCGCGCCGGCGGCGTCCTTCTGCTCGTACTGAGCGCCGGAGAGATTCACGGCCGCTTCCACCAGCTTCGGATCCAGCTCGAGCGCCTTCTTGTACTGCGCCATCGCGCCCGGCAGCTCGCCCAACCCGTCCATCGCCACGCCGAGGTAGAAGGCGGCCTGCGGATCCTTCGGTTCGCTCGCGGCAGCTTGCGACAGCACCTTCTTCGCTTCCGCGAAGTCCTGCTTCTGGATCGCGTCCATTCCCTGCTTCACGAGCTCACTCGAAGGCGCGACCACCGCGTCCGGCTTGGGCTTCGGCGCCGGGTCGTCCAGCGGCGGCGGATCGTCTGCCGTCTGCGGCGGAGGGTTGGAGCTGCAAGCGGCGAGCGCCAGCCACGCCGATGACAAAGCAGTGCGGAGCGCGCGGGACATCTTCATGTTGCGAGCCATCAAAGCACGGTTATTGCCGCGCTATTTGCCTTTTTCCAGGTGCGCGATGGTCGAGAGGATCCGCGCCTTCACTTCTTCGATGCGCTCGGGGGCGGCGATCTTGGCTCCAGACGTGTCCGTCACGTAAAAAACGTCCGCCACCTGCGTGCCTTCGGTATTGATCTTCGCGAGCGAGATCTGAAGGTCCAGGTGCACGAGCGTGTTTGCGAGCCAGAAGAGCAGGCCGAGCTGATCTTTCGTGGTCACCTCGATCACCGAATGGCCGGTGGCGCAGCGGTTGTCGATGTTCACCTCGGTCGGCACCTTGGGCGTCGGCCGGTCGGACCAGCGCGAAGACCCGGAGGCCCCACCGGTCACCAGCTCACCCGGTGACAGCTCCATCCCGAGCAAGCGGGAGAAGTCCCGATCCAGCTTGGGGAGGGCCGAGATCACGCCTTCGATGCTCTCGCCCGCGCGGACCCAAAACAAATCCAGCGCGCGCATGCGACCGAATTGGTCCGTCCAAGAATAAACCTGGGCGCTGATCACTTTGCACCGCGCCGCGGTCAGGGTGGCCGTCATCATCGCGAGCAGACCCGGCCGGTCGTCGGCGATGAAGCCGACCTCGACGTACGGGTCGTTGGTCGTCATCACGGTCACGTTGACCTGCTTCATCTGCGCCTGACGAGCGAAGCGGGAGTGCCGCACGATGTCCGGCGGATCGTTCGAGTAGATGTAGCGCTCCGGCATCGCCGCGAGGAAGTGGTCCAAGAACTCGCGCTCGCCGCGCTCGGGGCAGAGCGCCCTCACCTCTTCGCGGATCTGCTCCAGCCGCTCCAAGCCGCGCTGCACCGTGCCGGCGGTGAAGAAGCGGAACGTGTGCACGTACAGCTCTTCGAGCACGCGCGCCTTCCAGTTCGTCAGCGCGGTCGGGCTCGTCGTGGACACGTCGCAAATCGTGAGTAGGTACAGCTCGCGCAGGCCTTCCGGGCCATGCAAGTCGTGCGCGAAGAGCTCTATCGTCTTCGGGTCGTCGATGTCCCGACGGGTGGCCACGTGGTACATCTTCAGGTGAGTGAGGATGAGCTGCCCCACCTCGCGGGCGTCCGACTCGGAGACCCCGAGCCGAAGCAAGATGGTCTTGGAGAGCTCCATCCCGCGCTGGTCGTGGTTTTTGCCGCCAATGTCCTTGCCGATGTCGTGCAGGAGCGCGGCAAAGAACAGAACGACGGGACGCGTCACCTCCGCGGCGAGGCGAGACGCGAGCGGGTGCTCGGCGGCGAGCTCACCGCGGATGAGCGCGCGGAGCCTATCCACCGCCGCGACCGAGTGCACGTCCACCGTGTACACGTGATAAACGTCGTGGTGCACGCGGCCGACCACGGGCGCAAACTCGGGCACCATCGCCACGAGCAGGCCGACGTCGTGCAGCTCCTTGAGCACGGAGCCGTCTTTCAACTGAGTGCGCTGGGCCGTCGTCACCAAGCGAATGAACAGCCGCGCCGCTTCCTCGCTCTTCCGTAGCTCCTCGCCGAAATTCGGCGAACCGACGACGCGCGCGATCGCATCCCGCGCGAAGCCATACACTGGCAGGTCGCGCTTGACCGCCTCGTCGTAAATGCGGAGCGCGAGCACCGGCTCGGTCTCGAGCTGGGCCGGGTCTTCCAGCGACACTTGGCGGTTGGTCAGCTTGAGCCCGCGCCCCAGCGATTCTTCTCGCGGCCGCCGCTTGGGGGGCGGCGCCGCGCGCGACAAGAGCATCTCCCGCGCCTGCACCATGTTGCGCGCATTGCGATAGTACTCGCTCATGAACGCCTCGACCCCGGGACCGCCGGTACCGTAGCCGAGCAGCTCTGCGACCGCCTCTTGTCTATCGAAGCTGAGCCGGTCCGAGCGCCGCCCAGCGTAGAGGTGCAGCAAGTTACGCACACGCCAGACCAAGGAGGCCGCGTTCTCGATTTGCTGCCACTCGCGCGGCAAAAGCACCCCTAGCCGCACCAGCTCGGACAAGTGATTCACGCGCCAGCGCGCGCGCGCGGCCCAGTGCGCAATGTCCAAGTCACGTAGGCCGCCGATGCCGTTCTTCACGTCCGGCTCCAGCAGATAAACGGAGCCGCCGAAGCGCTCGGAGCGCTCGGTCGCCCGTTGCTCCATGCGATCCAGGAAGCGCTGAATGTTGCTCGCGCCGAACAAGCCCTCGAAGGCGCGGTTGAGCAGCTTCTCGGTGCCGCTCTTGTCACCGGCGACCACGCGCCAATCCAGCAGCGTGGTCGCGGTCGGCAGGTCGGTCCGCGCCAGCTCGATGAGGTCGGTCGCGCCGACGACTTGGTGGCCGATCATGAGGCCCGCGTCCCACAGCGGGTACAGGAGCGCCTCCGCGACGTTGCGCACCTTGTCCGGCCGAGCGGGAGTCAGCAGCCGCACGTCCAAGTCGCTGTGGAGCGAGAGCGCGCCGCGCCCATAGCTGCCAACCGCGGCTAGGCCGAGCTGCGCGAAGCTGACGTCCTTGTGGAGCTTGCCCTCGAGCGCCTTGAACAGTGAGCACAGCAGGCCGTCTACCGCCCGGCTGTACCGCTCGGAGGCGGGCAGGCCGGACTCCACTTTGCCGCCACGGACCATCTCTTCGACGGCGCCGCGGTGGCGTTGAATGTACACCTTGATTTCGTCGAGCAGGCCAGGCGAAGCGCGCTCGAGTGTCGGCCCCGAAACTGGGGCGGCGGAAGCGGGAGGGCTCATTGCAGGGCGTCGGTATCGGAGCCGAACGGCGAGCCGAACCGCACGGAGTTATAGCGCCCTACCTGGCAGGCTCGCAAACTCGGGCACGGAAAAGCGCTGCGGTGGCCTAGTGCTAGGCTGTTTCGAGAATGGATCGACGAGGGTTCGTGAGGGTTGCCGCCGCCGGGGCGCTGGCTGTGCTCGGTCCGATGCCCGCTCGGGCGTCACTCGCGCGAGCGGTAGGTCTGGCGGAGCTGACGAGCCGGAGCCGGCACGTGCTCGTCGCCGAGCCGCTGGATGGCGAGTCCGTCTGGGAGCACGTCGGCAAGCGCCGGCACATCGTCACGTACACCCGGGTGCGCGTGGTCGAGGTCCTCGGCGGCCCTGCCGTGGCGGACGAAGAGCTGCTGGTCCGGACCTTGGGCGGCCGCGTGGGAGACTTGGCGGAGCTCGTGCACGGGGAGGCGGTACTCACGCTCGGCGCGCGCAGCGTGCTTTTCACGATGCCTGCTCGCGGCGCGCTCACGGTCACGGCGATGGCCCAAGGCCACTACCCTCTCGCCCGCGACAAGCTCGGTGCGGAGCGGCTGCAGCGAAGCCCCGCCGCGGTGGAGCTGCTGCGTGAGCCGGGCGCGGCCGTGCAGCGGCTGGTCGGGCTCGACCTGGAGTCCGCGCGCCGGTTGCTACGGCAGGTGCGGAAGTAAATGCGCGCCATCGTGATCGCGGCGGCGCTCGGCGCGGCCGTCTTCGTCGCCGGGCCCGAAGCGCGAGCTTTCTGCCTCACTCATGGCTGCAGCGACAGTCGCCAAGACTGCGTGTACGACTCGCGCGGCTGTCTAATGACGGGCCCTGTGCTGCACTGGGCCTCGAGCTGCGTCTCGTTCGACGTGCAGAAGGATGGCTCTCCCAAGCGCGGCATCACCTACGACATGGCGCACGAGGCGATCGTCGCCGGCTTCTCGCAATGGCTGGGCGCGCGCTGCGGCGAGGGGGTCGGTCCCGGCATCCGCTTGAACGACTACGGTCCGGTAGAGTGCCGCACCCCGGAGTACAACGAGGACGGACCGAACGCCAACGTGCTGATGTTCCGCGACGAGGACTGGCCGTACGAAAACGCCATCGACACCCTCGCGCTGACGACGCTCATTTACGACGCGAAGACCGGAGAGATTTACGACGCGGACATCGAAGTGAATACCTTCCAGTCCAACATGGTGACGAGCGGTGTCGGGCCCTCCGACATCGACTTCAACTCGGTCATCACCCACGAGCTCGGCCATTTCTTGGGCCTTTCGCACTCGGACGCGCAGGGCTCGACGATGCATCGCAGTTACGCACCCGGCCAAACCGCGATGGCGAGCATCGAGCTGGACGACGAGCAGGGTATCTGCGAGGCGCTACCGCCCCTTCGTGAGGTGAAGAGCGCGAGCTGCGAGCCGCGTCACGGTTTTTCCGAGCAGTGTGCGGTGCCCGAAACGTGTGGGTTCGCCGTGCCGCGCCGGACCACCACCGGGGCGAGCGCTCTGCTCGCCCTGCTAACCCTCAGCTGGGTTGCGCGGCGGAAGAGATCTCGCCCTTCAACCCCGCGACCTTGAGCAGGTCCAGATCCTCGTTCGGGCCGGGATTGGGCGTGGTTAGCAGCTTGTCGCCGTAAAAGATGCTGTTCGCGCCGGCGTAGAGGCACATGAGCTGGGCCTCACGCGGCAGATCGGTGCGGCCGGCGCTGAGCCGCACCTTGGAACGCGGCAAGAGGATGCGCGCCACCGCGATCATGCGCACCAGCTCCAGCGGGTCGATCGGCGGCAGCGCCTCGAGCGGAGTCCCTTCCACGCGCACCAGCGCGTTGACGGGCACGCTCTCCGGCTGCGGCTCGAGCTTCGCGATCTCCAGCAGCATGGCGCAGCGGTCGTCGATGCCCTCGCCCATGCCGATGATGCCGCCGGTGCACACCGTGATGCCGGCGCTACGCACGTTGGACAGCGTGTTCAAGCGGTCCTTGTAGGTGCGGGTCGAGATGATCGACTTGTAAAAGCCGGGCGAGGTGTCCAGGTTGTGGTTGTACGCGTCCAGCCCGGCTTCCTTCAGCTTCTGCGCTTGCTCCGCGCTCAGCATGCCCAAGGTGACGCACGCCTCCAGCCCTTCCGCCTTCACGCCCTTCACCATCTGAATGACGCGGTCGAACGCGGGGCCGTCCTTCACCTCGCGCCAGGCCGCGCCCATGCAGAAGCGGGTGGAGCCAGCCTCCTTCGCGCGTCGGGCGCTGGCGATCACGTCCTCCACCTTCAGCATCGCCTCGCCGGTGACGGCCTGGTGGTGGGAAGATTGCGGACAGTACGCGCAGTCTTCCGGGCAGCCCCCGGTCTTGACGCTGAGTAGCGTGCAAAGCTGGACCGTGTCCTCCGAGTGGTGCTGCAGGTGCACCGCGCGGGCGCGGTCGATCAGCTGAAAGAGCGGCAGATCGTGCAGAGCGCGCACCTCCGCGAGGGTCCAGTCGTGGCGGATGGCTTGCGGGGCGGCGGTTTCGACGGGGGCTGACATGGGGAAAGACCCTGGGACGTGTAGCGTCACCGTGACCTGTCGTCCAGTTTGGGTTAGCCTCGGAGCGGATGTTCGAAATCACGCTCCGCGTCACGTGCTGTCGCCCTCCTCGGGCGGCCTGACTCGACGCGAGTAGCTTCGAACGTGCCGCCCCGAACCGTGGGCGGCCGGTTGCGCGTGTTTGCCGCTCGTTTCCAGCGAAAGGCATGCCCATGACCGTCACCGAGCTTCGGCTTTACAACTCCCTCACCCGCGCCATCGAGCCCTTCCGGCCGCGCACGCCGGGCCGCGCGACCGTCTATAGCTGCGGTCCGACCGTCTATAGCCGTCAACACCTCGGAAACATGCGCCCGTACGTCCTCGCAGACCTGCTCACCCGGGTGCTGCGCCTGCAGGGTCTCGAGGTGAAACACGTCATCAACATCACCGATGTCGGGCACCTCACCGACGATGCGGACCAGGGCGAGGACAAGCTGGAGCTGGCGGCGCAACGAAGTGGCTCGTCGGCCCTGGAGGTCGCCCGAGTGTGGACGGAGCTCTTCAAACGAGACCTGCAGCGCCTCGAAGTGCGCGAGCCGGACGTCTGGGCGCGCGCCACCGAGCACATCCCGGAGCAAGTCGCGATGATCCAGCAACTCGAAGCGAAGGGCCTCACCTACCGCGGCGAGGACGGCGTGTACTTCGACACCGCCAAAGACCCCGGCTACGGCGCGCTCTCACGCGCCAAGGCTAGCGCCGAGCACGCACGCGTGAGCGCCGGCGCGAGCAAGCGGAATCCGGCGGACTTCGCCCTCTGGAAATTCTCGCCGACCGAAGGCCCCCAGCGGCAGCTCGAATGGCCGAGCCCGTGGGGCGTCGGCTTCCCGGGCTGGCACATCGAGTGCAGCGCGATGGCCACTCGCCACCTCGGACCCCACATCGACATCCACACCGGCGGCATCGACCACGTGGCCGTCCACCACAACAACGAGATCGCCCAATCCGAGAACGCGCTCGGCGTGCGCCCGTGGGTGCAAGTGTGGATGCACGGCGCCTGGCTGCTGTTCGACGGTGAAAAAGTGTCGAAGTCCCGAAGCCACGAGCGACTGCCGCCCAACCTGGACGATCTGTCACCCCTGGGAGTGACACCAGGCGGCTTCCGTTACTACCTGTACACGGCGCACTACCGCAGCCCGCTCAACCTCTCCGGCGAGGCCCTGCGCGGCGCGGAGACGGCTCGCAAAAGACTGCGCGCGATCGTCCGCGCCGGCGCCGCAACCGACGCCGCCCCCACCCCGCCGAGCTCGGCTCTCGGCGCCCTACGCCAGAAGTTCCACGACGCGCTCTGCGTGGATCTGGACGCACCCCGCGCCCTGGCCGTGCTCTGGCAAATAGCCGACCACAGCGCGCCTTTGCCCGAGCGAGCCCACCTGCTCCGCGAGCTCGGCGACGTCATCGGCCTCGGCCTGGCCGCTCCCCCACCCGCGATGGAAGACGACGCGCTGGTCGAGTCACTCGTCGCGCGCCGCAACCAGGCTCGCGAAGCAAGAGACTTCGCCCTCTCGGACGCCCTGCGCGCCGAGCTCCTCGCCAAAGGAGTCATCGTGGAAGACTCTCCCGCCGGCTCCACCTGGCGCCGCCTATGAACCGATCGCGCGTTCGCCTAGAAATCTAGTGTCCCGGGACGGAATTGAACCGCCGACACGAGGAGTTCAATCCCGGAGCCGAGGGGCTCGGTGAGCGGGAATTTGGCTGCAAAGCGCGTTCGGGCGAACGCGTGTAGCGCATACGTAGCAGTCGGCGCATCCCCGGCGCCGGCTGGCGTTGGCGCCGCTGTCCCCCCGGGCATAAAGGCTGCAACGCCATGGCAGCGTCGCCGCCTGGCCACCCCAGCCCCAGCATTCCGAGCAGTCCTCGGCCAAGGAGCGCCGGCGGGAGGCACGCCTGAGCCTCCTGGAGCACTTGCTCGAAGGCCAGCCGCCCATCACCGAGGACGAGCTCGAAGCGGCTAACCGGGAAATGAACGGTGGGCCTGCTCTGGCTATGCTTCCCCGGGTGGCCCAGCCGATCCCTCTCGCCGATGCGATAGAAGCGCTCAAGCGTGACCCCGCTCACCCGGTGCTCGTGAAGGTCGACGAGGAGCTGACCGTCGAGGTTCGAGCGGTCGCGCCCGCTCCAGCTTTGACGAGGTCCGCGGCCGACGTCTTTCGTGAAGTCGGCCGCTGGGAAGGCGAAACCGGCGAAGAGCTGGACGGGCTCTTTGCCGACGTTCGCCAGCGCTCGAATCGACCGGTCCCCGGTCTGCCGTGAAGTACGTCCTCGACACGAACATCGTTACGCGCCTGCTCAGCGGCGACGAGCGCGTGCTGGCCCATCTTGTTGACCTTGACCCCAGCGATGTCGGCATTCCGCTGCTCGTCCTCGCCTCGCGCTTCAGCCGGTCGGCCAAACCTGATCGAATGACTGGAATGGGTGATCGGATGAGCGGAAATGCCGATCGAATGCTCCGGAATCCTGATCGGATACTTTCGGAACGCTGATCGCATGCCGTCGGAACGCTGATCGCATGCCGTCGGAACGCTGGTCCGATCACGTCGGAATACGCACTTCGTCCATCCTCGCTCGGCGCTTACGCCGCTACACACTGCCGCACCTGCTCTGCATCGACGAGGTCGGCTATCTCTCGTACAACAGCCGGTACGCAGACTTGCTGTTCGAAGTGGTGACCCGTCGCTACGACGCTGGCAAGCCCATCGTGCTCAGCACCAACAAGGCCTTCTCCGAATGGGGCGAGGTCTTTCCGCATGCGGCGAGCGTCGTCACGCTGGTCGACCGCCTCATTCATCGTGCGGAGGTGATCGACATCGACGCCGACAGCTATCGGCTCAAGGAGGCCAAAGAGCTTACTGCCGCCCGCTCCAATCGCCGCGGCAAGAAATCCGCGTCCTGATGCCACCGTCACCGGTGAACTTCACCGCTCTCAGACGCGGTTTTCACCGGTGAACTTCACCGAATATCCGCGGTTCCTGATGCCCGCCAACACCGAGGGACGAGCGGGCGCGGAGGGTGAAAGACCGCTCACGACCCCAGATGGCGTCACGGCGATGACGCTCGTTGTGGCAATTCGCCTTGTGCTGCTTCTTCGTAGTGTTGCCAAGATCTAGGCCAGTCGTGCCTTGTGATTGGAACGGCGGTGCCCTACGAACTACGGAAAGTTCCCCCAACACATGGGCAAATGCAGGCCATGGCCGCGAGACCACGAGGAGAAACGCTTTGGTGCCTCCGTCATGCACAAAACTACTCTTCCTCACAAAAAGGGCGGTATGCTTAAAAAACCGCCGTTTGGTCGTGATCTTGCTATGGAGACTGCTAGTCTCCGCCCTGTGTCCAACGTTAGCTTTGTCGATGCCGTAGTCCTCCTGGACGATCCTCCCTGGGATCAAGAGTACGTTCGCCTGGCGGCGCGTGCGGCCAAAGAGATGATCGAACGTGCCCGCGCGGAGCGGCCGAAGACGTCGCGACCACCGGCTTCGCCAAGGCTTGCGACCAAGGTCCCGCCGAGCGGCCCGCACGCGCGCTAAGCGCAGCGATCCTTCTCATCCGAGAATTGCGTCGATCTCCTCACCGACGCCGCGGTGTGACTCGACGAGAGCGCTTTGACGGCACGCTGACCAAAACGCACCGTGCAGACCATGCATGAGCCGCGAGATGAGCGCGTTGTTCTTATCGGCCTTGCCTGTTTTGGCGGCCACCGCGAGCTGGCGCCCTGAGCCGGATTCAAAGTCGTAGCCCGAAAAGCTGAAGACGCCGACAGACGGAGCGTCCCTCCCCGTGCCGGTGCGTAAGGGGATGCACACGATCCAGTCGTGCTCACGCGAACCGTTCAGTCGCTCGTAGATGATGGTGCGGCCTGGGTCCCCAGGGTCGTGATGCCACGCGGCCACGCGAGAAAACCGGAAGGAGTGACCAGCGACGCCGTGCCCGCACTTGAATTGGCGCCCCCACGTTTGCGGCGGAAATACGCCGAACGCGGGTTGCAGGCGCCTCAGCTCACTGTTCCAAAGAAAACAGACCCAGCTAACGGGTTTGGCCCCGAGAATCTGGTTTACCCGTTGTGCGACGGCCTGCTCGACGTCGATTTCGGCCTCGGCTCTGGTCATGTCGGTGCGGCGTGTCTTTACGAGGTCGTCGATGAAGCTTTGGACTGATTGGTTTGCCAGCGTGCCCGCCGTCCCCAATCGGTACGCGGCCGCGTAGCGGTGTCCGACGACCGGCCCGTCCACGACCATGCCGACCATGTCCTCGTCCGACACGGTCTGAACGCGGCGCTGCTCGCGCTCGTCTCGGCGACGGCTTCGGTCCGTGCTAGTTGAATCTTGTTCATCAACCTCGGCGAGCGCGGTCACGGCGTGGATGTTCGGGCTTGGCTTGCCCTTGAAATGAATGCCGTAGGTCACCCTCTCGGCGTCGAAGCGCACGCGGTGATGCCAGGCCTGCTCTCCGTTTTCCAGAATGGGGTCCCACTTTGCACTCTCGAGCGGCCTGCGTTCGATGTCGGCTTGGCTGAGAGCAAAGCCGTTCGAAACTCCATAGCTCCAAGAGAGCCGCGTGTAGCTCCCATCGCCATAGATGACGAAGCGCACGCAACCGTCGGCAAGGTCGTTTCGATGCACCGGAACGTTCCCCAGATTCGTCTCTGCCTCCAAATCCCCGCGCACACCAGCGAAGGGCTGAGACATGTGGGCCAGGACTATGCTGGAAGCGATGTGAACGTCTTCCAGGTGGACCCATACGTGTGCGAGCCCATCTTCGCCGACGTGACAGACGCGGGTGTGTAGTGTGCACGACGAGCGTTTGCCTTCCTCGTTGCTGGGCGCCCCCAGCGTGACACGCCACGCGCGCTTTGGTTTGTAGCTGCCGTTTCCCCCGTCTCGATCGAAGCACTGGAAGCGGCCGTGAGATGGTGCGAAAAGTTTCCCGATCGTGAACTGATTTCCTACCGCGTCAGGACGCTCCGCGTGCCCAGCACCAAGCGAGCCCGTCGCGACGACGGCAAAGGCATCGCCCAAGACGTCCGTCAGGCTTTCGAGCTCGGCCTTGTGGGTGTGGCCGTGCAGCCCCAGCTGGAACCCAGCGCTACGCAGGTATCCGAGTGTCAGCGTGGCGAGGTAGTCGGGCCTTTGTGAATCACTGGTCAAGCCGTGATGCCACACGGCAATGCGCAGCATGTCCTTGGCGTGCTCGTTCGCGTGGTTTGCCGCTCTGCTGATGCTTCTCGGATCGATGTGTGCCCCGGTCCAGAACTGGTCATTCCCCCAACAGCTGTTGAAGCCATAGAACGCGATGCCCTCTTCCGGAAAGATATGTGCGGACCAATCGTTTTCGTCCTCGAGCAGCTTGAATCTACGCTGCTCGTCGCCGGGAGGAGAGTCATCGTAGAATTCATTCAAAAAGCGCTGCGCCTCGCTCAGCCGTTCCGGGTACTTCTCCGACTTGCGCCGTAACTCGAGATGCCCGAGCGCGGAAACGTGGAGCCGAAAGTCGCTGCCCAGGGGGTTGCGTTTGTACTTGGTCAGCATCTCCTTCAACTCACCGTCTCCGAACGCGGAGAATGGCTGGAGCGTCCAGCCGTCGCTTGCCCACGACACGTCATGATTGCCCGGTACGAAGATGATTCGCGCCTTCTGCTGGTTCTTGGTGAGAGGAAGCAGTGTTGCCCGGGTAAACTCCTGAAGCGCTTCGTATTCCTTGCGTTCCGCCTGTTGCGTGAGGTCCCCGCTCACGACGATGAAGTCGAAGGTGCGGGTGCGCTCCTTTCGCAGGGCAGCATCGACCGCGATCCATATCTGTCCCAGCGAGGTGTTGGGCGCCGTCACGTGCAGGTCCGAAATGTGGAGCAGACTGACTACCCGGCGAGGTAGTTCAAGCAAGCGAGCGTCGCAGCTAGGCCGCGGAGGTGTCATTGGGCTCCTTGACTACCAAATGCGGAGCACGGATATCTACTGGTCGGGTGTTTCGGACATCGCCTTCATCGTCGGAGTAGGAGTTTGTTGAACGCTCCTACCCTGCGTGTCGTGACGAAGTCGGAAGCGTGACCGCGACTTTCGCGGATTCTCTCGTCCGCAAATCGAGGCACCCACTTTAGTCATTTGTTCCGCTGCTGATCTGACGCTCGCGAACGCGTCGTGGTCAGCCGTGTGGGAAATTTGGCTTACAACTGGCGTTCAACGCTCAATAGCGCAGGCTATTCTCCGCCGACATCACCCGGCCTTGGCGAAAGCGCCGCGGTTGGCAATATGCAGGCGCAGGTCGCCGGAGTATCGGGCAGTGGTAGAGGGCCTGCGAATGGGCGAATGCTCAAGGTGGCGAAGCGGCGGGGCGAGTTTCCGAGCGACATCGGCGCCGTGATGCCCGACGGCTTCGAGTCAGGCTACCAGCCGAAGAAGCGCTTCTTGACCGGTCCCGACGCCCAGGCGTTGCTCGGCCAGCTCACCCCCGACCGTGCGGCCCGCGTTGCCTTCATCCTCGCGACCGGCGCCCGTTGGGCGAGACCGACCGGGCTCAACGCACCGACGTCCAGATCGCGGCCGAGCGCGTCCTGCTGCGCGGCACCAAGACGGAGCTCGCCGCCCGTACCGTGCCGATCGTCGGTGCCGGCCACGACCTGCTAGCGCACCCCCTGAGGCACGCCGAGGGCGCCGACGGGGCGCTGTTCCGGCCGTGGGGCAACTCTCGTCGCGACCTCACCCAAGCGTGCGAGCGCGCCGGCATCCCCGCGGTGAGCCCCAACGACCTCCGACGGACCTTCGGGACCTGGCTCCGCCTGCACGGCGTGGCGCCGCACTTCATCGGTGTAGCAATGGGCCACGCCGATTCGCTGATGGTCGAGCGGGTGTATGGCCGAATGCCCGAAGAAAACCTTCGTGCGGTGCTGGTCGACCACGTCGAGCCATAGCGCATACGTAGCAACGACCGTCGCGAAGGGGCGACGAGAGCGACGTGTGAGAACCTCGAAGTCGCAGGAATCTTCGAGGTTTATAGTGTCCCGGGACGGAATTGAACCGCCGACACGAGGATTTTCAATCCTCTGCTCTACCGACTGAGCTACCGAGACGAGGCCTGAGGTGCCTACCCTGACGAGCTTTCGACCACCAGGGAGGGCGGTTCTTAGCGCAAGCAGGGTGGGGCGCGCAATTGAGAAACGTCAGGGTGTAGGATGATTTGACGTGGCCAGCCTGTCCCCTTCGAGCCAGCAAAACCCTTACGCGTCCGAGGCCTACCTCCACCAGCTGCTGCAAAAAGCGAAGGCGGCGGGCGCCCGGGACGTTCACCTGAAGGTGGGCCAGCCGCCCGGTGCGCGGGTTCGCGGCTCGCTCGTGTTCTTTCGGGTCGACAAGATCAGGCCGGAGGACACGGAGGCGCTCGCACGGCACTTGATCCGTGACCCGCAGATCTTGGGCAACCTGCCCGCGCTGCGCGAGTACGACACCTCGTACGAGGTGTTCGGGGTGGGCCGCTTCCGCGTGAACATTTACCGGCAGCGCTCGTCGCTCGCGATCGTGATGCGGATCATCCCGCACGATGTGCCGAGCCTGGAGCGGCTCGGGGTGCCGGAAGTGTGTCGACTACTGGCGGAAAAGGACCGGGGGTTGGTGCTCTGCGTGGGCGCGGCCGGCAATGGCAAGTCCAGCACGCTGGCGGCCATGGTGGACCACATGAATCACCACACCGCGCGGCACATCGTCACCATCGAAGACCCTATCGAGTACATCTACGTGGACGACAAGTGCTCCATCAGCCAGCGGGAGATTGGCTACGACACGCACAGCTTCGCGAGCGCGCTCCGCGCCGCGCTACGCCAGGACCCGGACGTGATTCAGGTCGGCGAGATCCGCGACGCGGAGACGATGGAGATCGCTCTGAAGGCTGCGGAGACGGGCCATCTGGTGCTGTCCACCCTGCACACGCCGGACGTGGCACGCACGATGAACCGCATCATCGCCCTGAGCGATCGCGAAGACGCGGACGATTTACGCGATCGCTTGGGCGACGCGCTGCAAGGCATCGTCGCTCAGCGGCTGCTGCCGCGAGCGGACGGCCAAGGCATGGCGCTTGCGGCGGAGGTGCTCATCATGACCGGCTCCGTGCGCGAGACGATCAAGCGCCCCTTGGGCAACCCGCCGCTCAAAGAGCTGATGGAGTCCGGCGGGTCGATGTACGGGATGCAGACCTTCGAGATGCACATCAAGGAGCTGATCCGCGCTGGCATCGTGGAGCGAGACGTAGGGCGCGCCGCGATGGGCTTCTGATTGGCTCAGTCGTAGTGGCGTGGAGGCCAACTGCCGTCACTGAAGCATTCACTGTAGACGCTGGTCGAGCCGTCGAACTTGACGCCGAACCATTGGCTCGCGCAGCCGCTGCCCGCGCAGCCGTAGTTCGTGATGATGCTGTTGCCAAAGTCCAGCCCCGCGCCTGGCGGGAGCCCGGCGACGCAAGCCTTGAAGTCCGAGACGTCCGCGATGAGCAGGCCGTCACGGACCGACGTGTGGACCTGTGCGGTGCAGGGCGGTATTACTACCGTGAAATCCTCGTGGTACAGGTTGACGTCGGTTAGCGTCCAGGAGAGGGGCAGCGGCATCTCCGGGCCCGGCTCGATCACGACCTCACCCGATGCGGGATCGTACGTGTGGTGCGTACCGAACACGCGGCACGAGAGGTCGAACGCCGAATAGGACCAGTCGCCGCAGGCGCGGCACTCGGGGTCACCGGCTTCGCGGTACTCATTGCTCTCGCACGCGGGACCCTTCGTTTCGCCAATGAAGGGTGGGAAGGGCTTCTCTGGGACCAAGGTCTTGAAGGGCCCCAGGTCGGCATCGTTGCTGGTGGTGATCAGGGGGGTGTCGGTCGTCAGCGGAACGTCGATGGCCGCGCCGCTCAGCAGCTCGCCGGCGCAGCCGAAGTCGAGGTCGAAGCCGTACGTGATCGCGGTCACCCCGCCGCACGCAACGAGCGCGGAGAGGTCCGCGCGCAGCTTGTCGCCTCTCACGCTGTAGACGACTTCGCCTGCACAAGCGATGGGCTCGAATTCCGCGTCGACCACGCTCACGTTTTGCAAGGACCAGCTCACTGGCAGCGGCAAGCCCTCCCCGACCTCCACCGACAGCTCTTTCGTCACCGGGTCGTAGGTGTTGTTGCTGCCTATTTCCCGACCGGTGCCGGCCGCCGACTCGTAGATCCAGTTCGTGCAGGCTCGGCAGCGGTTTTCGTACGGGCGCCGGTACTCGTCGGCGCCGCAGGTAACGGTGATGCCGCCCTCACCGCCCTCGCCGCCCTCACCTGCAGTGCCACCTTCCCCGCCGCTGGTGCCGCCGGTGGCGCTCCCGGCTGCGCCGCTTGAGCCCGCCCCGCCGCCACCCATCGAGCTGCTCGCGCCCGCCTCGGAGCTGGCGCCACCGACCGGAATGACGGTGCCGCCCGTGCCGGCCTCATTGCCGCCACCTCCGGTGCCGGGGCCGCCGCCGCCTGTCCCTGCTCCGGCTTCGCTTCCACCCGCGCCGTCTCCGGCCTCCCCTCCAGGTGAAGAGCCGTCGTCATCCGAGCACCCCATCCACGTCATCGACGAGAGAACGCCGACGCCCAGCAATCGAACCCACCCTTTGCTTTCCATGCGGAAAGGCTAACTCCGCTCTTCCGCGCGAAGCAAGAGTTGCCACGCTCCTCCGGTTTCAATCGGGATCATCGGCCTCGGATACTGATCCAACAGCCGTGACTCGGCCGTCGACGAGCAAGCAAGATGTCGATCGCGTTGGCTGCACGGCGCCAGGTCATGGACACCAACCCATCGCCGCGGCGCGCTGGAATGTGCGTGAGACTATCGACGCGGTGCTGAAGACGCGGGACGTACCCCGAGCATGCGCTGCGGTGAGGGCCGCGCAGGATCAACTTGCTCGACCTTCTTCCGGCAACGACGAGCGCGGCTCACGCCGTAAAGGTAGTGGTTGCTATGCGTCGCAGGGTGCCTCACTGCCCGCTAGTTCGGCTTAGGCGCAAACGGCCGTTCGAGCCCTGTGGACCCAGGTGCACTGCGTAGGCGCTCCGCACGCACATCCGCACCACGTTTGAGAGCGGGAGCGAAGCTGAGTTCGAGCTATGCTTGGAGGCGATGCGTAGCCGATTCTTAGCCGCCAGCTTGCTGCTCGTCAGCGCGTCGGCCTTCGCTCAGGTGCCGACCACGCCTGCCCCTCCCGTCCCGGGTGCCTCTGGCGTGCCCACCTACTGGGTGATGATGGTAACTGGCGAGAAGGATGGAGCGCCGTGGATGAAGACCACGACGCCGGAGACGCTCGGCGGGACGGTGAAGGGAACGGGGCCCTGGAGCTGCACCTACCCGCCAACGGTGCGCGGCGCGGACCCGGACTTCGGCTTCGAAGAGAATGAGATCGCCTGCGGCTTGGGAGGCGAAGCCGAGGTGTTCATGAGCTTGAAGTGCTCGTATCGCACGCGAGCACGGCCGGGAAAGGCGCCCGGCAAATCGTGGAAGCGCAGCGACCTGCAGACGCTCAACCTGCGGCGCAAGGGGGACGTCAAAAGCACCATCACGGTGAGCTTGCGCTGCGACGTCGACGCCGCCTATGCCCCCGACTGAGCGCGTCTCAGGCTGACGAAACGTTACCCACCGGGAACCAGAACTGACCGTTTTGCATGGCGCACAGGCAATGCTCGCCTTGCTGATGCACGACCGTGCCTGGGTAGCGGTGGCCGTCCTGCGCTAGCACGAGGACCCGCGCGCCGGGGCCGAGCTGCGGCGGGGCGCCGTACTGCTGCGGCGGGGCGCCGTACTGCTGCGGCGGGGCGCCGTACTGCTGCGGCGGGGCGCCGTACTGCTGCGGCGGGGCGCCGTACTGCTGAAGCTGCGGCGGAGCGCCGTATTGCTGCGGCGGAGCACCCAGCTGGCCAGTCGCGAGCTGGCCGGAGTTGATGAGCGCGGGAACCTGCTCGAAGAAGTCTTTGGTGCCCGACACCGACTTGAACCACGGGGAAATCCGCAGCTTGAGCTTCGTGCTCGCGAGCTCGAACACCATGGAGCGGTTGTTGGCAAAGCCGCTCGTGGAAACGCTCCGGATGGCGCGAACGTCGTGCTCCTCCACGCCGAGGTTCATGGCTTTGGGCGCGGCGCTCCAGAAGCTTGCCTTCGTGAGAATGAGGATGAGTCGGCGATTGGTGAGCGCCACCAGGTACGTCTTCGTGATCAGCATCAGCAGCAAGCCGCCGATGAGCAGGACTTGCAGGAGCAGCCCCGGCTGTCGCCGCATGGTGGACGTATGAAGGATCTGCTCCCCCGGTTGGAGCATGGGGCCGACTTGGCTCTGAATGTATTGGTCGAGGGGCGTCACGCTAACCTCCGCAGCTCGCCACGACCTTCGCGGCGGACCTGACACGATAACGCCCTCGCCGCGCCCAACGAAACCCCGACCGCGCCTTGCGGCGCCGGGCGTTCGTGTGGGTGATAGTGCCACCCCGCCAACGGCGGTGGGGGGAGTGCCTTTACCGGCCGGGGGGGACCGGGACGAGGTGGCGACCGGCACCAAACCCAACTTTGAACCCTCCGTCCACCGCCGATAGAGGTGGTGAACCGTGCCCCACGTCTTCTCGACGAAAGGAGGGAGAAAATCCGAGGCGGCCGGGTAGAAGGTGCATGCGCTTCGTTTACGCCGCGGCCCTCGCCGGTATCGCCGCTGTGGCCACGGGCTGTACGATTCACGTCGCTCCCCAGTCCGCCTCGGCTCCCGTGTGGAGCGACCCGCAGCCGGTAGCGGTAGCGCCTGCTCGCCCTCACCGGCCGCACGCGACCCCTGAGCCGGTCGGTTGGTCACCGCCCGCTGCGCGCCCGCGAGTAGCGGCCAGCGCTCGGCCGTCGGCGTACGGCCCCGTGACCACGGCGCCAAGCAGCAAGCCCGCGCCCGTCGTCGTCGCCGAGCCGCGACCGACCCAGCCCGTGCACTCCGTGCCGGTCGCTACCAAGCCCCGCCCCGACCGACCCGCGCCGGACAAACCGGTCGCAGACAAGCCTCGAGGGCGCTACCCGTTTCGCCTGACTCGCCCCGAGCCCCGACGGCCAGAGCGCGAGGGAGAACGCGCTGATACCGGCGGCGATAAGCGCATCCGCCCGCCCATCGCCGTGAGTCGTTGAGCTCAGCCCGCGTCGCGCAAACGCAGCAGCACGCGCTCGATCTTCGCCAGCAACGTCGAGGCGTCGCGCTTCTCCACGTAGTCCTCGGCGCCGAGATCCAGCGCGGTGCGCCGGTCCGACTGCGGATCGCGCGCGGACCAAACCACGACTGGGATGGCTCGCGTCCCCTCGTGCGCCTTGAGCTTGGAAAGCACGTCTCGCCCGTCTGCGTCGGGGAAGTGGATGTCGAGGACGATCAGGTCCGGTGCCTCGGCCATGGCGGTCTCCACTACGCTCGACCCTCGCAGCACGGAGACGAGCTGAAACCCGTTCTTCTCCGCGAGCCGATTGAGCGCTCGTTGCACTCCCGGATCGTCGTCCGCAACCAGTAGCCGCCGCCCTGAGGTCATGGGCCTCGAGCCTACCTCGTTCTGCCCCGCAGACCAACGGGGCGCCCGGCTCGGGAGGGCCGGCGCGCCCGGGGTGTCTCGGCTTGAGGCGCTACAGCGGTAGCCGAAGGCCGAAGTAGGAGCGCGCGTTTCGAAAGCAGATGTCCGTCACCATGTCGCCGAGCAGGTCTCGGTCGTCCGGCAGCAGGCCCCGGCGCACGTCATGACCGAGGATATTGCACAAAAGGCGTCGAAAGTACTCGTGCCGAGAGTACGAAACGAAGCTCCGGGAGTCGGTCAGCATGCCCACGAAGCGCGAGAGCAGCCCCATTTGCGACAAGGCGTGAATCTGCTTTTCCATGCCGTCCAGCTGGTCCAAAAACCACCAGGCGCTGCCGAACTGCAGCTTCCCGGGAACCGAGCCGTCCTGAAAGTTGCCGATCATGGTGGCCATCAGCTCGTTGTCGCGCGGATTGAGGTTGTAGAGGATCGTCTTGGCGAGGCGGTTGTCCGTATCCAAGCGGTCCAAAAACCGGGAAAGAGGCCTCGCGAGCTCGAAATCTCCGATTGAATCGAAGCCGGTATCCGGCCCCAGAGTCCTCAGCATCCGCGTGTTGTTGTTGCGCAGAGCACCGAGGTGAAACTGCTGCACCCAGCCGCGCGAGTGGTCCAGCAGCGCCAGCTCGTGGAGTAGCGCCGAGCGGTAGCGCGCGGTGCGACCCGAATCTGCGGCTCGACCGGCGCGCGCGTCCGCGAAGGTTTTGCGGACCTCGGCGAGGTCGTAGTCGTCCGCGTAGGCGGTCTCCAGGCCGTGATCGGAGAGCCGCCCTCCCAGCTCGTGGAACGCGCAGTGGCGCGCGTCCAGCGCTGCCAAGAGCTGGTCGAACGTGGAGATGCTCGAGCCGACACTGGCCTCCAAGCGCTCGAGCCAGGCGCTGAGCTTCTCGGGCTTGTCGACGTCCAGCGCGCGGTCTGGCCGGAAAGTTGGGTACATGCGCGCCTCTCCAGGAGCGGCGCTGCGCGCGTAGGCAACGTGGTGCTCGAGCGTGTCCGCCGGGTCGTCCGTGGTGCACACCGCGAGCACGTTGAACTGCCTGAGGATGCCGCGAGCAGTGAAGGCGGGCTCTTCGAGCAGCGCCGTACCACGGTCGAAGATTTCCCGGGCCGTGGTGGGTCCGAGGAGCTTGCGGATGCCGAACGGAAACTTCAGCTCGAGGTGCGTCCAGTGATAAAGGGGGTTGCGCAGCGTCTTCGGCACCGTGGCGGCCCACGCTTCGAACTTTTCCCAGTCCGACTTGTCGCCCGTGCAATAGGCCTCCGGTACGCCGTTGCTGCGCATGGCGCGCCACTTGTAGTGGTCGCCGTCGAGCCAGAGGGCGGTCAGCGAGCGAAAGCGATGGTCCTGCGCTAGCTGCTCGGGCGGCAGGTGGCAGTGATAATCGATGATGGGCTGGCCAGCGGCGTAGCGATGGTACAGATCGCGCGCGACGTCCGTCTCGAGCAAGAAGTCGTCATCGAACAACATGGGGTCAAGAGTCCTGCGTTGAGGGCTCGAGCCGAATAGGCTCGGGCAGTTTTGACCCGCGTCCGAAACTCCGAGCAGTATAGCTAAGTTTTGTCGCCGAACAATGCTTCAGCCTTACGGATGAGCGCGCTCGCGTTGATTTTGCCTTTGTAAACGTAGAGGCTCGCGGCTTCCACGCCGTCCAGCAGCTCCTCACTGACGCGGAGGCGGGAGCTCACGACGAACAGCACGCGGTCCGAGAGCCCGCGCTCGGCGGCCTCGATGCGGCGAAACACGGCGTCGCGGCTCCAGAAGCCCAAAAGCTCCACCAGCACGGTGTCGCGCGCACCCCCGCGACGCTGACGCGAGAGCTCCACGTCCGGCACCAGCACTCCCCCGCCCCGCTCGGCGAGGTCCAGCAGCTTTTCCGAGAGCCTCGCCTCCCAGCCCCGCTGGTGAGCCAGGTTCTCCAGCAGCTCCTGCACGTCCGACCGCGCCCCTGACTCCGCGCTGCCCGACGGCAGTGGCGGAAATGTTTGCTCGAAGGTCAACGCTTCGCGGCGTTTTCCCCAGCGCAGCTCCGCCTTCAAGCGCAGCTGCCCGCAAGACAGGAGCGCCGGAAGCGAGAGCGCCAGCTCCAGCCCGTACTTCGTGGTCGCGCCGAACAGGCTGAGCGGGCCGTCGATCTCGAGGCGGTAGCCGCCTCCCTCCAGCGGCTCGATGCGAAACAGCAGCTGGCGGAACTTGAGCTTCCGAAAGAGCTCACGGTAAGCGTCAGGAGACGCGCCCCGCACCTCCGCCTGGATGCGGACCGCGCGGAGCAGGATCGACTGCACCTGAACCAGCTCGTACTCGGCCACGAGCGCCTCCGCGTTCGTCAGCGCGCAGCGCTCCAATCGTTGCGCACTGCGCAAATCCGCGTAGAGCGCGGCGTCCAGCTCCTCCGGAGTCGTCGATAGCTCCGCGGCTACGGCCGCTAGCACCGCGCCGCGCTCCAGGTACTCGCCGGGCGCGAGCGCCGCCCGCAGGCTGGCCGCGCGCTCGAAGACGGCTCGGCGAGCTCGCTCCGGCTCCAGCCCGGAAGGAGAGCTGAACTCGGAGCGCGCCTCCACCAAATGGGTGAGGCCGAGCAGCAGCTTTCGCTCCTTCGCGGACGCAGGCACCGCGGACCAGCTCTCCTCGACCTCGTCGCGGTCGCGACCGAGCGCCGCGCGTGTCACGTCCAGTAGCTGTTGCCCGAGCTCCGCCGCGCGACCACGCTCCGCCGCCGAGAGCGGACTGAGGGTGAGCTTGCCTTCCCGCTTGCGCGTGCGCGTCAGCTCGGGTGGTAGCACTCAGCTTGCTCCCGAGTACGCCGAGTGCTCACGGCGCCGCTCGGAGGTACCGCTCTCGTTCGTGCGCGAGGAGACGAGCTCGTACAGAATGGCGCGTTTGTCGCCCTGCCGGCGCAGTACGCGGCCGAGGCGCTGAACGTGCTCGCGCACCGAGCCGCTGCCGGAAAGCACGATCGCGACGCTGGCATCCGGTACGTCCACCCCTTCGTTCAATACTTTGGAGGTAGCAACGGCGGTGTACTCACCCTTGGAGAAGCGCTCCAAGATTTCGCTCCGCTCCTTGACCTTGGTCTGGTGGGTGATGACCGGGATCAGGAAACGCCGCGACACCGCGTACGCGGTCGCGTTGTCTTGGGTGAAGACGAGCGCGCGTTGTTGCCGGTGCATCATCAGCAGGTGCTCCAGGTATTCCAGCTTCGCGCTGGAGGCCAGGGCCAGCTCGCGCTGACGACGGTAAGCGGCCATGGCGCGCTGCCCGGCTGCGGACTGCGCCGAGCGCATCACGAAGGAGCCGAAGCCTTGCGGACTGTCGAAGCGGATGCCCTGGCTGCGCACGAAATCTAGATAAATGCCGCGCTGCTCCTCGTATTCGCGGCGCTCTTCGACCGTAAGCTCCACGTCCACCCGCTCCACCTCGTAGTCGGCGAGGTAACGCCCGGAGAGCTCGACGATGTCCTTACGATAGAGCGTCGGGCCAATGAGCTTTTGCAGACGCGCTTCCAAGCCGTCCGCACGCTCGGGGGTGGCGGTCAGACCGAGCCGAAACGGCGCGAGGGAGAGCTCCGCGGCGAGCGAGTAGCTCGGCCCCGGCAAGTGGTGACACTCGTCGAACACCACGAGCCCGAAGCGCGCGCCGAGGTGCTCCATGTGCAGGCACGCAGAGTCGTAGGTCGTTACCGTGAGCGGCTTCACGTCGTGAGAGCCTCCGCCGACGACTCCGACCTCCGCGCCGAAGCTACGCCGCAGCAAGTCGTACCACTGCCGCACCAGGTCCAGCGTTGGCGCGACGACGAGCGCGGCGCGGCGTCGCGCGTCGATGGCCATCAGCGCGACGTGGCTCTTGCCCGCGCCCGTTGGCAGCACGACGACGCCTCGCCCGCGACCTCGTTCCCACGCTTGAAGCGCCTCCACCTGAAACGGCCGCGGCTCTCGCCGAATCACGAGCCCGGACTCGAGCTCGGGGTAAACTCGCGCGCGATCCTCGTAGCTCTTCTGCTCCTTACGGAGGGCAAGCACCACCTCGGCGTAGGCAATCGCGGGGGCGCGAAACAGACCGCTGCGCGCGTCCCACTCCAAGGGGGCCGGAACGCTGTCCTGCTTCGTGGCGCCACTGAGCTCGAGCGTGCCGCTGCGAAACGACAGCACCCACGCGGCCGTGCTCAAAACACCCCCACCATGCCCTCACTCGTTGGAGCGCCGAGCAGGTCTACCGGTAAATGAAAAATCAGCTCGCCCAGGTAGACGCCGCGGCGCTCACGCACGCGGACGAGCGTCGCGCAGCAATTGCCGAACTTGACGCTCATGACCCGCGGCACCGGATCGCACACCAGCGTCTTGAGGAGCTGGAAGTTGACGCCGCCGTGAGCGACCGCCAGCACCCGGTGCGCGTCCACCAGATGCCGGTGGTGCCAGCGCTCGATCAGCTGCTGAACGCGGCGCTGCACGTCCTCATAGCTTTCGCCGCCGTACTCGGCGAAGTCGCCTAAGCCCTTCAGCCCACGCTGCATGAAGCTCGGGTGTTGCTCTGCAATCTCGGCGCGCGTGAGGCCTTGCAAGCTCCCCGCGTGCAGCTCCGCGAGCGAGGGCTCGAGCTCCGCCTCCGGCAAGCCGAGCGCGGTCGTCAGCGCGAGGGCGGTGGAGCGAGCGCGGGTGAGCGGCGAGGTGTAACAAGCATCGAAGCGATAGCCCGCGCCCGACAAGAACCGAGCGAGCGCGCTGGCCTGTCTTTGGCCGAGGTCCGAGAGCGGGTAATCGCGCTGGCCCTGCATGCGGCCCTCCGCGTTGGCCACGCTCTCCCCGTGTCGGACGATCAGGAGCTCCATGGCACGAGCGCGGTGGCAACGCAGCGCGCGCTATCCCCTTCTTCGAAGCACGCCACGGAGGTCAGCTCACCTGCGCCGACGCGACCGGCGGCCACGCGCAGCGCGTGCCTCAAGCTGTCCGCGCTGCACTCGCGTTCGTCGCACCGAGCGGAGACTTGCCCGAGCGCTCGACGACCGACCGATGCTTGGGCCGTCTCCTCGACGCGGTCGTAGGCGCGAGCCGGGAGCATCGGGGCGCCTTCCGTGGCCGCCCGAAAGGTGACTCTGATTTGCGCGGCGTCTTGTGGCCGCGGCTCGTCTTTGTCCCAGACCTGGGCCGGCGAAGGGGCTGGGCCAGCGGGCGACGACGTTCGGGCTTGCAGCAAGGGGACGCCCTCGGTGGGCTGCGCGAGCGACGCGCTGCACGACAGGCGCGGGCGGGAGCCAGCGCCCACCCGGCAGCGCTTGCCCACCAAGAAGCGAACCCCCTGCTCGCCCGCCCGCGCTCGAAGCGCTCGCGACAACCGAGCGTGATTGCAGTCGATGTTGCTCAGCGCTTCGTCCTCGAAAGGCCCTCGCGGCGCGACGACGCAGGTTTCGCTTAGGGTCGGCCCCGGAGCATAGCCCTCCGGCATTGCCGCGAGCTCGATGATGTCGCTCGGCGCGAAGGGCTGAGGAGAAGCCGGCGCGCGCGAGCACGCCGTCGAAGAGACGACGAGGAGGACCAGGAGCAAACGCATGCGGAGATCACACTACAAGCTCGGCGCGGCTCCGGCACCGCTCTCGAGCCACAAAAAGGAAGCGGCGTGGCAAGACCAGCCTGCCACGCCGACTCCGTTATGGGGTTTGGGGGGTTAGGCTGAAATCAGCCCGCGCCGCCAGCACCAGCGCCGCCCGCGACCGGCACTTCGCCGCCCGCGCCAGCCGCTGCGCCGCCCGCGGCTACGCCGCCGGCACCAGCCGCCGCGCCGCCCGCGCCAGCCGTTGCCAGCTCGCCACCAGCGCCGGCCGTGGCCGTCTCGCCAGCGGTGCCGGAACCAGAGCTGCCGCCCTTGCCACCGGTGCCAGCAGTGCCGCCGGACTCGCCGCCAGCGCCTTCACCGGCCGAGCCGCCCTTACCAGAGCTGCCGGCAACCGGGCCGCCGTCGTCGTCGTCGTCATCGCCGCATCCCACCAGGGCGATGGTCGTACCGAGCGCGACCATGGCGAGCAGGCTAGTTAGCTTCTTCATTACAGTTCCTCCGAAATAACCTAGGTTAGTTGCGTGGGCGGAGTGCCCGCCGGCCCTTAAGCATGCACCGTGCCAAGACGGCAGAGCACGCGCAGGAGCACGCTAAGTGATTATTATTGCTAAGTTAACGCCGATGCACCGGTTCATCTGGGCGCCTGTCTCAATAAAAGGCACCCCGACTTTGGTGTCATGGTGGGTGCGGCTCATACAGCGGTTCCCGGCGAAACGGCAAATCCGAAATGCTGGTCACACTGGACACAAGACTGTCACCCGAGCGTCAGAATCCATAAATTCTTAGCAACATCATGGACCTGCACACAAAACGGCCCACGAACCCTTAGTATGGCATCCGTGTCAGGGTACGGCGCCGATGGTTGAACCACCTGTCAATCACCTGACTTACGACGCAAGGACGGGCTGATCTTGTCGGGCGTAGCGACGGCGCGGCCGATGACCTGAGCGCCGAATCGCGCGCGAATGGCGTCGAGGGTGGCGCCGATCTGAGGGCGCCGCGGCGCAAACAGCTCGAGCTGCTCATTACTCCTAGGAGTGAGCGCCCCCAGGCTCACCCCGATCAGCCGCACCGCTTCCCCGAGCTGCGCCTCGTCCCAAAGCTCGGTGGCGACCCGCGCGATGACCTGCCCGTCGCTGGTCGGCTCCGGAAGTCGGCGCTGCCGCGTTACTAAAGGATAGTCGGGCTCTCGAGCTTCGCCGGCCCGGCCGGAGCCCGAGCGGGCCGGCCGCGCCCGGGCCAGCTTCATCTTGAGGGTGATGGTGCCGCCGAGATACCCGGCGCCTCGCAGGCGGCGCGCCACTTCTTCCGAGTGAGCCACGATCGCCTCCCGCACCGTGGTCCGGTCGGAGACGTCGCGAGCGAAGGTGCTCTCCTCTCCTACGGACTTCGGCGCGCGATCCGCCACCACCGGCCGCTCGTCCACGCCGCGGGCCAGCTCGATGAAGTAGGCGGCGCGCTCCCCGGCGCCCTGCGCGACTCGGCTCGGCTCGGCTCGGGCCAAATCACCGATCGTGCGGATCCCGAGCGCCAGCAGCTTGTCCCCCAGCACCGGGCCGACGCCCCAGAGGAAGCGGACGGGCAGCGGCGCGAGGGCCTCCGCTTCCGTACCGGGCGCGACGACGTGCAAACCGTCCGGTTTGCCCAGCCGGCAGGCGATCTTCGCGACGAGCTTGTTCCGCGCAATCCCCACCGAGACGACCAGAGACGTCGCCGCGTGCACCCGCCGCTTGACCTCCCTTCCGAGCTTTTGCGCGTCGCCGAAAAGACTGAGCGAGCCGGTGACGTCCAGGAAGGCCTCGTCGAGCGCGAGCGGCTCGATGTCGGGCGTGAACTCCTCGAACACGCGGTGCACCTCGGCCGAGACGGCGGCGTAGCGCTCCATGTCCGGGGGAAGGAAAACGCCCTGGGGACAGAGTCGCTTGGCCTCGAAGCCGGGCATGGCCGAGCGCACGCCGAACTTTCGCGCCTCGTACGAGGCGGCGGACACGACTCCGCGCGCCTGACTCCCTCCGACGATCACCGGCAAGCCTCGAAGCTCGGGGCGGTCCCGCTGCTCGATGGAGGCGTAAAACGCGTCCATGTCCGCGTGGAGCACGGTGCGAGCCGGACGCCCGGACACGATGGTAGCCGCGCCTAAGCGCGCGTCTCCTGCACGGTCGCCGCACCCGGAACGAAGGTGAGCGGGACCTCCCCCGTACTGCCGACGCGATTCTTCGTGACCTTGAGGATCAGCGACCGCGCGCCGAGCTTGCTCAGGCGCTCCGTGAGCTCCCCCTCGGGGAGGGGCCGCGTCTCGAGCTCTACGGCGAGGGTCGCCGCCGGTGAAAGGTACGGGAGGTGCTCGGATTGCACGGTGGCGATGACGCAGGCGCCCTGCTCCGCGATGCGGCGCAGCTCGTAACCCACCTGGGTAATGCGCGCCTCGAAGCTGCCGTTGACCAGCGCGGACCGCGTCGTACCGCCGTCCCCCAGGGCGAGGAACCCTTCGACATCGTCGACGACGAGCACCACGCGCTCGCTGCGAGCCCATTGCTGGGCGACGCAGTCCGCCAGCGCCTGTGTGGTCTCCAGGCCGGTGCCGCGAAAGAGGTGCAGCTGCGCGCCCACCTTTTTCATCACGGTGTCGATGGCGTCCGCGATGGGCCGCCGGCTCGCGTCGTGCGCCCACGCCTGCCCGCTCCAAATCTCCCCGTAAGACGTGCGCGCCTCCGGGTACTCCCGGTGCAGCGCGCGGGCCGCAAGCCGCGCGACGATTTCGGTCGGGTCCACGGCGGCGCCGGCCACGATGACCCCGGCCCGGGCCCGGGCCGCGAGGTACGCTAGGGCCAGAGCGACCGAGGTCCTCCCGCTCCCGGCCGCACCGGAGAGTGCCAGGAGCGTGCCCGAGCGCAGCCCCCCTCCGAGGAGCTGGTCGAAGGAAGGTAACCCCGTGGAGGTAGCCGGACCGACCGCACCCAGGTGGGTGGTGACATCCACCTGCATGGCTGCCAGCGAAACGGCCGCCATCCCGGACACCTTGGGCAGTCGATCGGTGCTCGCGCTCACTGACGCAGCGTACCAAACCCCACGCGCCGTGCTCGATTTCTCGACCTGGAACGCGCGCCTATCGCCTTCGTCCCATTCTGGGGCCCGCGCAGGGCCTTACCCCGCGTATTTGCGGCAAAAATCACGCTCCAGAGGCTGGCATGCGCCTCGCAATACCCGCTGACATGGCATCACGGAGGGCTCAGCCAGCGGCCATCGCCGCCGGCTCGGACGGTTCGGTTCTGATCAATCTCGTCGAGTTACTGACGGACGACATGCGCGCTCGTCTCACCAAGCAGCTCGGCTCACCCGCGGTCTTCGTCGGCGTGCCGCTGAGCGAGAAGGAAGCGGGCGAGGTCGTGGGGCGTCTGGATGGCGCCGCCGCCGAGGCGTCGGCCAAGCTGATCGGCGCTCGCGCCAAGCCCCGCGCGAAGCCGCTCGCCAAGCGCCGCTAGGGGCGCAAAATTCCGGCTCCGGACCCTCCCGAGCCGCAGCTCCCCTAAAGCGCCGTCTGACCACGTTTCTCCGCTGATTTCGAGGTGCCTTGCAGCGTACGATGCGCGACCCATGGCAAAGAGTGACGGTGGTACGGGATCGGATTTCAAGAGCTCGCTGAAATCGGCTTCGGAGCGGTTTCTGTCGCAGACGGTGGTGCACGTGCTCGAGAAGAGCTTCCGCACACCGGACGACTTCCTCCGACACTTCAAGCCTGCCGATCTGATGCAAGGGCTCGAGGGAGCGCCGGACCTGCGCGCAAAGATCCTGATCGAAGGTGCGGGCGTGCACGAGAAGATCGCGCGCCGGAAGTCGACCACCTCCGCCGCCGAAGACCTGCGGCTCGCCCTGGACGAAGGCGTCACCAACGCGGCCCAGCTTCTCACGCTGCTCCCGCCGGACGATCGCGTTCGCTACTTCGATCACAAGAAGCTGTGGGCCTTCACGACCGAAGACGAGTTCTGGTCTCCGCTGAACGCCGAAGCGAACGTGGACGGCGCCCTTTCTCGAGTCGTTTTTCTGCTCGAGAACGCGCTGCGCGAGAACCTGCTCTCACTTCAGGTGCTGACGGACGGCATCACGTTCGACTCCATCTCGACCCGCTTGCCGCTGAAGGAGCTGCAGAAGCTCGTGCGCCACGCGCTCAAGCTCGGCCGCGAGAAGAAGCCGCTGAGCGAGCAGGAGCTGCTCGAGAGCGTGCCGCTGAAGACGCTCATTGGCTTCATCCCGCTCGAGCATGTGTTCAACAACGTTCTCGTGGAGAAGGTCGCGAAGCCCGCCGGCTTCATCCCCACCGAAGGTTGGGACGCCGGCCGTGCGGAGCCGGCCAAAGCCGAACCGCCCAAAGCCGAACCGCCCGCCAAGCCCAAGGCAGAGAAGCCGGAGAAGCTCGAGCCGCTCAAGGCCGAGCCAGCCAAGACCGAGGAGCAGCCCAAATCGGTGCCGCCGCCCAAGCCCGCCGCTCCCGCGAGCGGCAAGCAGCAGCCGCTCGAGTCGCTCACGGACATCGAGGACGACGTGGACGCGCTCATTCAGAGCACTCGCCCCCCGGCCGAAGAAGAGGCGCGCCGCAAGGTGATCGATCGGCTCACGACGTTGAATCGCCTTCCGCCGCGCCACGACACCCTGACCACCCCGGTGCTGCTCTCCATCGAAAGCATGTACTCGGAGCTGCTGAGCGCGAGCACGGACGACGCGCGCGAGGCCTCCATCCGCGACTCGTTCCCCAACGAGCAGCAGATGACCACCGCTCTGCTCGCCTTGATCGAGCTGCTGGATCCGACCATCGACATCAACGACCCGGTGATCAAAGACGCCGACGCGGACAGCCTCATCAAAGTCGTGCTGTTCGAGGAGCGTCACCGCTACGAGCAACAGAACCCGTCCGCGCGGCCGTCGCCGGGTCCGGCGCCGCTCCCGCCGCCCAACTCCGCTCGCAAGGGGTCGCTCGCGCCGCCCCCACTCCCGCGCCAGAGCTCGCTTCCGCCGCCCCTTCCGGAAGGCAAGCGGGCGCGCTGAGTCGCGGCGGGCCGCGGAGCCAGCCGTCCTCGAACCGAAACCGACACATTCTGCTTGCCCGAGCCCCGGGCCCTGAGCTACACCCCGCGAGCCTTAGGGATTCGTCCCTAGCCCCACAAGCCGACGTGGCGGAATTGGCAGACGCACGTGGTTCAGGTCCACGCGATCGCAAGGTCGTGGGGGTTCAAGTCCCTCCGTCGGCACTGCAGCAGTAAAGGAAAGAGCCAGCCCTCACCGGCTGGCTCTTTCGTATTTGGGCGCATTTGAGTCGGTGTTCCGGCGGACCTGGGCTAGCTCAGGGACCATGCGACAATTCTTGCTCGGGTTGGGGATCGCGGCCGTGTTCGCCGTCGGCTGCGTCGCGGGTTCCTCTGGTCTCGCCGTCCCCAAGGCCAAGGCTGCCTACGTCGAGGAGCAGCGGTGGGCGTACTTCTGCTTCGACGCGCAGAGCACGGAGGACGTTCATTTCAAAGCCAGCGCGGCGGGCGCTCGCGGCTGGGAGATGGTCGCCGGCGTCGCGAGCCCGCACGCGGCGAGCGCGAACGCGAGCTCGACGACTTGGTGCTTCCGTCAGCCGAGGCCCTAGGCGTGGTCGAGCGCGAACCGTGCTACGGTTTTCGATTATTTCATGGCCTACAAGCCTGGCGACGTCATCAGTAACCGCTACCGGATCCTGGAGCGGCTGGGGTCGGGGGCGCACGGGGTGGTGTACCGCGCACGGGACTTGGAGACGCGCGGCGAGCTGGCGCTGAAGTTCTTGGGTGAAGGCAAGGGGCTGGATCCAGAGCTCAGCCGGCGCATGGAGCGCGAAGCGGTGGCGATGGCGCGCCTGCGCGGCACGAGCGCGGTCTACGTGCATGGGATCGCGACCGCGCAGGACGGGATGCTCTACGTCGCCATGGAGATGCTGTACGGCAAAGACTTCGAGGCTTACCTGGCCGAAGCGGAGGCGGTCGGCGGGCGCATCAAGGCGGCGCGACTGCTGGAGGTGCTTCGCCCCGTGACGAGCACGCTCGAGCAAGCTCATCGCCAGGGCATCATCCATCGGGATCTGAAGCCCAGCAACGTGTTCATCGTGGATCCGGCCAAGGGCGGCGGGGTGCGACTGCTGGATTTCGGTCTCGCCAAACTGCTGGACGCCGGCACCCTGACGAGCGAAGGCATGATCGCCGGGACGCCGAGCTACATCGCCCCGGAGGCCTGGCGCGGCACCTCCAAGGTGCTCGACCATCGCATCGATGTTTACGCCCTGGGAGTGATGGTCTTCCGGGCTCTCTCCGGCCGGTTGCCGCCGCCGTCCGGCAACTTGCTCGAGATTTGCGAGTGGGCGACGAGCGGTGAGCGGCCGAGCCTCCACGCGCTCAGGACCAGCGTGCCCAGGGCTATCGACGTCTGGATCTACAAGGCGCTGGCGATCTCTCCAGATGAGCGATTTCCTTCGATTTCTGCCGCTTTAAGCGCGCTCGAGGCGATCCTGGTGACGCGGCCGGTCTCCCCTTTTTGAAAAAAGCACGACCACTGTCGAAGTGCCCTCGGCTCGCACGACTACTCGGCAGACGCGGCTCGCTGGGAGCGCGCGTACCATCCGAACGAGGAAGCCATGAAATACATGCTGGTCATTTACGAAGCTCCGTCCGACGTCGCGCGCCGCGAGGGTGAGCACGCCAAAGCTTACTGGGACGGCTGGAAGGCGTACGGTGCGGCCCTGCGCGAGGCGGGCGTGCTGGTCGGCGGCGCCGCGCTGCAGCCCATCGCCAACGCGACCACGCTCCGCCTGAAGGACGGCAAGCGGCACGTGCAAGACGGCCCCTACGCGGAGACCAAAGACGAGTTCGCGGGCTTCTATACCCTCGAGGTACAGTCCGTCGATCAGGCGCTGGAGTGGGCTGCCAAATGCCCGGCCCTGGCCAAAGGCGCCGTCGAGGTCCGGCCGGTCGTCGTCATGTCATGAGCCACGAAGCGCGCCGCGCGATCGAAGACGCGGCGCGCGTCTCCCAACGAAGGCTGATCGCCTTCTTGTCCTCGCGCTGCCGCGACCTTGCCCGGTGCGAGGACGCCCTGGGAGACGCGTTCCACGAAGCCATCGAGCAATGGCCGCAGAGCGGCGTTCCCGCTTCGCCCGAGGCGTGGCTGCTCACGGTGGCGCGCCGCCGTCTCATCGATCGATCGCGGCGCGCGGATACCGAGCACCGCGCGGAGGCCGCGCTGCTCGTAGCCTGGGAAGAAGCGCTCGCGGCGAGCGCGCAGGCCGACTTCCCAGACGACCGCATCAAGCTGCTGTTCGTGTGCGCTCACCCGGCCATCTCCGCCGAGATGCACACGCCGCTCATGCTCCAAGTCGTGCTCGGCCTGGACGCGGCGCGCATCGCTTCCGCCTTTCTCGTCGCTCCCGCCGCCATGGGCCAGCGGCTCGTGCGGACGAAGCTCAAGATCCGCGACGCCGGCATCCCTTTCGAGGTGCCAGGCCCGGAGCGGTTGCCCGAGCGGCTGGAAGCCGTGCTGTCGGCTATCTACGCCGCTTATGGTGCGGGCCGAGAGGTGTTGGACGCCGACGATCAGCGTTCGGACCTGCGCGCCGAAGCGCTGACGCTGGCGCGGCTGTGCGCGGCGCTGTTGCCGGCCGAGCCGGAGGCCTGGGGGCTGCTCTCGCTTTTACTCTACTGCGAGGCACGCGAGCCCGCGCGCCGCGCCTCGGACGGGCGCTACGTGCGCCTCAGTGAGCAGGACACGACGCTCTGGAGCGAGCCGCTGCTGCAGGAGGCCGAAGCCGCGCTTCAGCAGGCGTCGCGCGCTCCTCGCTTTGGCCGATTTGCGTTCGAAGCCGCCATTCAAGCGGTGCACGCGCAGCGCCGGTCGACGGGCGAGACGGACTGGGCCGCGCTCGCCACGCTCTATGGCGCGCTGATGCGCGTCGCCCCCACGATTGGCGCAGGCGTCGCGCAGGCGGGCGCAGTACTGGAGGCGCACGGAGCCGCAGCCGCCCTACCCTTCTTGGATGCGTTCGAGCCGCCGGACGTGCTGAGCTACCAGCCGTACTGGGCGGTGCGCGCGAACGTGCTCGAGCGTCTGGGCCGAACGAGCGAAGCCAAAGCCGCGTACGAGCAAGCCATCGGTCTTTCCGGCGACGCGGCGGTGCGCGCGCACTTGGCCGAACGGCTTGCCCGCCTGGGCTAGCCGTTCACCCCATGCCGAGCCGCCGCTTCATCGCGAACGCGCCGTCACTGACCCAGAAGCCGAGCATGTCTCCCAGCAGTCGATGCACGACGAGCAGCGCTTCACCTTGAGCGCCCGAGAGCTCGCCTTCCGTACGCCGGATGCAATCCGCGGCAGAGACGATGTCGTCGCACACGATCGCGGCCGCGCGGGCCGAGGTCATGCGCGCACCGAGCCGCCACTCCTCGATGTCCACCGGCGGCGCGGCCGCGTAGGCACGCGCGGCCTCCTCGATTGCGCCGCGACCGAGCCAGGGCATCGCCTTGCCGACCCGCCGCGCCAGGCTCGACACCTCTTCTTCTTCGCGAGCGCCGACGCTGAGCGGTGCGCCCACGCTGCGCGCGGTCGCGGCCAGCAGCAGGCGCAGCTCGTTGCCGGTGAGCCGATCGATGGGCGCGAGGCCGCGCGCCACGCTGGCGAACACCCGCGCCAGCGCGAACACGATCGCCGGCTCGGCGAGCCCCGCGACGCTGGCCGGAACCAGCACGCTCACCGGATCCGTGAGCTCCAGCATCACCGCGCCCGCTTGCGCGCGGTGCACGTACAGATCGAAGCTTTCCACTCCGAATACCGCCGCCACGCGCTCCGTCAACGCTCGCAGGGGGTGCCCGGACTTGGGCGAGATCTTTTCCCGAGCCGAGAGGCCCCAGCGCTCGAGCTCGGGGGGGAAAACCTTGCCCACTGCATCGCCCAGGGCCGCGAGCAGCGCGGACGCCGAGCTGCCCACCGGCACGACGTCGATGCTCGCCAGCTCGCCGCCGTCGAGGCTCCCGGGAGCTTGCGCGGCGGCACGCACCACGCGCGAGAGGAACGCGCTGCGCTCCAAATCGTTACCGGCTCCGAGCGCTATCACCGCTCCGATGGCGCAAGCCGACTCCGCCGTGCGCCCCTGCAGGCGCCACGACTCGGCCAACCCCCGGAAGGCTTCCGGACGGAACACATCCAGCGACAGCGCGCGCCGGTACGCGACCGCCGCGTCCGGGTAGCGCTGCGCGGCCAGCAGCCGCTGTGCGTAGGCGATGGCGAGCTCCGGCTCTGCCGGGGCGCCCGAGAGACCCTTTTCGAGCGCCAACGCGGCTTGATCCGCTTGCCCCATCTCGTCGCCGAAGACGCGAGATAGCTCGATGTAAATGGCGGTGAGCTCCGGCCCCGACTGAGGGTGCTGCTCCGCGTAGCTCTTGAGAGCCGCCGCGTAGCGGCCGAAGCTCGGCGGCTCGCGGCGCTTGGCCTGCTCCCCCAAGAGGGAACGGAAGCGCTCCGCCGCGACGCCGCCCAAACCGGAAAGAGCGACCGCCTGCTCGTACGCCTGCACGGCGGCCGTGAGCTGCCCGCGGCCGCGCTCCAAGTCCCCGAGCAAGGTGAGCGCCTCCACGCGCTGGTTGAGCTCGGGGGAGACTCGCACCAAGCGCGCGGCGAGCTCCGCCGCAGCGTCGCCCTTGCCGCGCTGGAGCTCCAGTCGGGCGAGGCGCGCCAGGGCCGGGCGAGAGCCCGCGTCCAGCGCGAGGGCCGCGTTCAGGCTGGCGGTGGCGCGCTCCGGATCGCCCAGCTCGTCTTGCAAAATGGCAGCAAGTCGAAGGTGGATATCGACCTTGAGCTCGTCCGTACCGGCGTGCGAGAGCGCCTGCCTCAAGCGGTCGACGGCCTCCGCCCACTGCTTGTCGTAAGCGTAGAGCTCGGCCAGCTTGACGAGCGTGCCGGCGTGTCCCGGGACCAAGTTCTGCGCGCGATGCAGCGCGGCGAGCGCGGCCGGTATGTCGCGCTTACGCGTGGAATACAGGTCGCTCACCATGATCCACAGCGAGGCGACGCGCGGCGGTTGCTTCGCCGAGTTGGCGGCGTTGGTGAGGAGCGCGAGCAAGTCGTCGATGGCGCCTCGCGTGACGAGCAGCTCTGCCAGCTTGGCCGCCGCCGCTTCGAAATCGGGATTTTGCTCGAGCGCCAGCCGTAGCAGGCGGATGGCGTTGTCGACCTCGCCGCGGTCCGCGCGCAATATCGCCGAGCGAACCAAGAGCCGCGCCGCGACGTCCAGATCTCCGGTGACGCGCGACTCGTGAGCGCTCGCCTCTTCCAGCAGCACGGGGTCACCAGTGCGCTCCGCGAGACGCGTGATCCCGCGCGCCGCCGACAAGCTGTCCGGATCCGCCGCGATCGCGCCGCGCCACACCTCGAGCGCGGAAGGGTCCGCGCTGCGCTCGAGCGTCTCCGCCAGCCGGGTGAGGTGCGCGGCTTTGACCTCTGGGTCCTCCGCGAGCGCAGCCTGCTTGGCGTCCACGTTGGCGAGCAGCGCCGCGTCCCCGCTCTCGATCGCGATGCGCTCGAGCGCGGAGAGCGCGGACTGGTCGTGCGGAGCGAGCTGCAAGATCGCAAAGTACGCGGCTTTACGCTCGTCTTCCGTGCCTACCCCCTTCGTCTCCTCCAGGCGCCCGAGCTCGGAGAGCGCCGCGATGCGCGCGGCCGGCTCCGAGAAGACGCGAGCTTCCGTGGCGTAGACCTTGGCCAGCGGCTCCCACATCGAGCGCTCGGCGTACAGCGACTCCAGCGCCAAGAGCGCGTCGATGTGACCGGGATCTTTCTCCAGCACCGCCTCGAAGCACTCGATTGCCTTCTGGGCGGCGCCTAGCTCCGTTTGCCAGATCTCTCCCGCGCGGAGCAGCGCCGCGATGGCAAGCTTGGGGTCCGCGCTCGCTTCCGCTTCCTTGCCGAGCTCTTCGACCAAGCGCTTCCAGTCTCTCGCCTCCGTGAGCAGCCTGACTCGCGCGTCGCGCGCCGGGCGAAACTCCGGGTCGGCCGCGAGCGCACGTTCGTACGCGACGAGCGCTCGCTCGGGCGCGTTCATGCGATTTTCGAGCACCTCGCCGAGCCGGAGCGCCGCCCGTGCGACTGCCTTCGGCTCCGTCTCTGCCGCGAGCTCGCTCTCGATCAACTTGGAAATCTCTTCGTAGTGCTGCTTGTCGCTCAGCTTGCGCTCGAGCGCGCGCCGCGCCGGGAGGTGCTTGGGGTCGGCTTCGAGCGCGCGCCGGTAAGCGGCCAACGCCTGATCGTCCTTGGCGATGCGCTGCTCGTAAATTTCGCCGATTTTGTAGTCCAAGCGCGCAGACTCGGGGCCTCGCGGCAGGCTGGACAGCTCGGCCTGGTACACGTGCACGAGGTCCTCCCAGCGGCCGGCGCGAAAGTACAGCCGGCCCAGGCTGGCGAGCGCGGGCCCGAACTTCGGATCCAGCTCCAGCACGCGCCGCTGCAGCCCGAGCGCCACCGAGTCGTCCCGCAGGTCGTGCTCCGCAACCTCGCCGGCGCGGTGCAGCAGCATGAGCCGCTCTTTGGGATCCTTCACCAGCTTGGCCTCGAGCTCGAGCATCTCCGAAAGCTCGCGGTAGAGTCCGCCGCGCTCGGCCGCCCGCTCGGCGGCGTGCACTGCGCCCAAGTGCGCGGCGTCGATGCTCAGGATGCGCCGGTACGCGGTGAGCGCCGCGCTCGAGTCGCCCAGCGCGTCTTCGTGTACTCGGCCGATCTTGAACAGGTACGTGATCTTCGTTTCCGCGTCGGTGGCCAGGTCCACTGCGCGCTCGTAGAGCTCCACGAGCTCCGCGTACTTGCGCCCCGAGCTGTACAGGCGAGCCAGCGCCTTGAAAGAGGCGGAGTAGCCGGGGACGATGCCGAGCGCCCGGGCGTGGTGCTGCAGGGCGAGCTCGGGCTTTCCGAGCTCTTTTTCCAGGATCTCCGCCATGCGCGCGTGGGCGTAAGCGCGGCGGTGGGGGTCGCGAGCGGCCTCGGCCTCTCCCGCACAAATCGCCAGCAGGCTCTCCCAGCTTTGGGTGCGACCGTACAGGCGCGACAGCGCCGCGAGGGCCGGGGCGTGAGCCCGGTCGAAGGCGAGCGCCTTTTCGTACCATGCGATCGCGGTCGGGTCGTCCGCCAGCTGATCCTCGAACAGCTGCGCGCCGCGGGTGAGGTACGCGATGCGCTCCGCGTCCGTGCGCGCCAAATCGGCCAGGCGCGAAAGCACGTTGGCGAGCGCGGCGTGGTTCTGAGTCGCCTCGTAGGCCCGCATCAGCGCCTCCAGCACGAGCCGGTCGTCCTTGACGATCCCGAGCGCGCGTTCGAGCGCGTGCGTGCCTTGCTCGAGGTTTCCGAGCCTATCGAGCTCGATCCGGCCGACGCGGTAGAGCGCCATCGCGCGGGCATCCGGGTCCGTCACCTGCTCGGCTTCGCGCTCCAATACGCCGACCAAGTCACGCCAGCGCTGGTTGGAGTAGTGCAAGCGCTTGAGCGCGTGCACGGCCGCGTCCGACCGGGGATCCGCGTCGAGAGCGGCTTGATACAGCTCCGCCGCTTGGGCCTGATTCTTCCGGCGGGACTCGGCGATGCGCGCTCGATCCACGAGCAGCGCCGCGCGGTGCCGCGCGTCGTTCTTCACGCCCGCAATGCTCTGCTCCACCGTCTTGTCCAGCGCGTCCCACGCCCGAGCGCCTACCTCGGCGCGCACGACCGCCTTGAGCAGCGCGGCGTCGCCGGGGTTGAGCTCCAGGGCGGCTGCGAACGCTTCGCGCCCTTCGCGGCGCTGCCCCAAGCGATCTTCGAGGAGCCGCCCCTTTTCGTAAAGCAACGCGGCACGCGCCGAGGGCGCTCGCGTGGTCGCGATCTGGGCGTCGTAGAGCGGGACCGCGCTGCCGTACTCTCCCTTGGTGAGCAGCAAGCGGCGGAGCGCCCGAATGCTCGGCACGTGGCTGCCATTGTCGACGAGCGCCTTGCGGTAGTGAGCGATGGCTTCGTCCGGCTTGCCCAGCACCGACTCGCATAGTCGCCCGCACTCGAAGCGGATGCGCGCACGAGTCGCCGGATGCGGCTTGGTCGGTAAGTCATGCTCCGCGCGCCTGAGGAATTCCTCCGCCCGGGTGGCTTCGCTCTCGGCGGGCGGCTTCACCAGCAGGTCCGGCCGCACCATGGTGGTCGCGTCCATCACTTTGGGGGGCTCAGCCGGCTTCGCAGCGCTGATCTTGGGCGGCACCGGAGCCATCGGAAGCACCGCGGCCGCGCCTGGCGCCTTGGGTGACGCGACCGGGCTCGAGCTGGCCTTCGGATCCGACTTGGGCGCCGGAACGGTCGCCGCTGGCGCGTCATTCTTCACCGGCATCGCAGGAGGGCGCGGCAGGCCCTTCTTCGCGGGAGCGGCCGAGGCGGCGGCGTCCGACGCAGGTGACGGTGGGGGCGCGGCAGACTCCGCTGGCGGCGGAACCGGGGCCTTCGAGCGAGTCGGCGGGGGCGGCGGTTGCTTGGAGGGCGTTGCGGGCAAGGGCGGCGGCACACTCGCGCCGGCCTTCGCGCTGCTATTTGCAGCGCCACTGCTACGAACCGGCGGCGGAGGGGGGGTGGACCTGCCCGCTGCTCCACGGGGAGCCGCCGCGTTCGGTTTCTTATTTGGGTCGCCTTGGTCTGCCATGCGCGAAGAACCAGCTTAACACGCTTGGCTGGCGGCCAAGCCCGAGTGTAAGCCACGGTAACTAATCGACATTTCGGAGCCTTTTTGATGGATGCGACCTTTCCGCGTCCCGTGCTATCACCCGCCGCCGTGCCCGACGCCCCCCACCTCTTAGTGATTCGCGGCGTGCGCGCGATCGACCCGACGCGCGCGCTGGACGCCACCGTGGACATCACCATCGAAGGCGGAATCATCACCCGCCTCGGTCCGGGCGCGGCCGCGCAAGCAGCCGTCAGCGAGCACGCGCGCGTGATTGACGGCGCGGGGCTGTGGGCGGTGCCCGCGTTCGTGGATCTGCACGCGCATCTGCGCGAGCCCGGTCAAGAATACAAAGAGGAGATCGCCACCGGTCTCAACGCGGCCGCCGCAGGCGGCTACGCCCACGTGTGCGTGATGCCGAACACGAAGCCCGTGAACGACACCCGCGCGGTCACGGAGCTGATGCTTCGTCGATCAGAAGAGCACGGTGGGGCGCAGCTGCACCCCATCGCCGCCATCACGATGGGCCAAAAAGGCAAAGACCTGACCGAGATGGCGGAGCTGCGCGACGCCGGCATCGTCGGCGTCAGCGACGACGGCGTGTGCGTCATGAATAGCGCGGTCATGCGCCGGGCGCTGGAGTACGCGAAGAACTTCGACCTCCCGGTGATCCAGCACGCGGAAGACCACGACCTGACGTCGGGCGCCGAGATGCACGAGGGCAATGTCTCCGCGCGGCTCGGCCTACGCGGCTGGCCTCGCGTCGCGGAGGACGTCATCATCGCGCGCGACGTCCTGCTCACGGAATACACGCGCGCTCGCTACCACGCGGCCCACGTTTCTACTCTCGGGGCCGTGCGCATCCTGCGAGAGGCCAAATCCCGCGGAATTGACGCAACCGCAGAGGTAACCCCGCACCACCTGCTGCTCACGGACGCCTCGGTCATCGGCTACGACACCGCCTGCAAGGTGAATCCGCCTCTGCGGGAACCGGAGGACGTGGACGCGCTGCGCCGCGCCCTGGCGGACGGCACGATCGACGCGATCGCGACGGACCACGCCCCCCACTCGCCGCTCGAGAAAGACTGCGAGTTCGCGGAAGCTTCGCCGGGCATGATCGGCCTGGAACTGTGCTTCGGGCTGCTCCTCGGCCTCGTCGGCGAGTCCGGCATCACCCTGCCCCGGCTGCTAGAGGCCCTCTCCAGCCGCCCGGCGCGCATCATCGGCATCGAGCCCCCCACCCTCAAAGAAGGTGCACGCGCGGAGTTGACTCTCGTCGATCCGGGTGCACGTTACCGCGTCGAAGAAATGAAGTTGCGCTCCAAAAGCCACAACACCCCGTTCATGAAGCACGAAATGACAGCGAGGATTGTGATGACCCTATCGCGTGGCAAGGTGATCTTCGACGCGCTCGGCGCTGGAGCTCGCTCGTGAGCAAACGCAAAGCCTACCTGGCGCTGGCGGACGGCACCGTCTTCCCGGGCTGCGCCCACGGTAAAGACGGCACGACCACCGGGGAGGTCGTGTTCACCACCGGCATGACCGGCTACCAAGAAGTGCTGACGGACCCTTCCTTCACCGGCCAGCTGGTGACGATGACGGCGCCGCAGATTGGCAACACCGGCATCAACGCCGAAGATCAAGAGAGCGTGGACAGCCGGCCGCAAGTCGCGGGCTTCATCATGCGCGACGCGAGCCCGGTCGTGTCCAATTGGCGCTCGCAAGAGAGCTTGGACGAATACCTCTCGCGCTACGGCGTCGTAGCCATCAGCGACATCGACACCCGCCGCCTCACCCGTTACCTCCGCGACAAGGGCTCGCAAAACGGCGCCATCGGCACGGAAGATCCCGCGACCTTGGTGGACCGCGCCAAAGCCGCGCCCGACATGAACGGCTTGGACCTCGTGAGCCTCGTGACGCCGAAGAAGGCCTACGAGTTCAAGGAGTCGCTCGGCGATTGGGGGAGCGAGATGCGAGACGGCCACGGCACTCCCGCCGCGCGCAAGGCCGACTACAAAGTCGTCGCCATCGACTACGGCGCCAAGCGCAACATCCTACGTTGCCTTCACGACTCGGGCTGTCAGGTGACGGCGGTGCCGGCCGGCACCAGCGCAGAAGACATCCTGGCGCTCAATCCCGACGGCGTCTTCCTCTCGAGCGGCCCCGGGGATCCCGCCGCCCTCCCCTACGCGGTAAAGACCATTCAAGAGCTGCTCGGTAAGAAGCCGATCTTCGGCATCTGCCTGGGTCACCAGCTCCTGGCGCGCGCGCTGGGCGGCACCACCTACAAGCTCAAGTTCGGCCACCGCGGCTTGAACCAGCCGGTGAAGGACCTCATCAGCGGCAAGGTAGAAATCACCCTGCAAAATCACGGTTTCGTGGTGGACTTGGACTCGCTCAAGGGCATCGCGGAGTCCACCCACGTGCACTTGAACGACGGCAGCAGCGAAGGCCTGGAGGCGAAGGCTCACAAGGCCTTCAGCGTGCAGTACCACCCGGAGGCGGCCGCGGGCCCCCACGACGCGCTCTACCTGTTCGACCGCTTCCGCAAGCTAATGGACGCTCGATGACCAAGAAGACGATCCACTTCGTCAGCTTGGGGTGCCCGAAGAACCGCGTGGACAGCGAGGTCATGCTCGGCGTCGCCGAGAAGGCGGGCTACGACCACGTCTCCGATCCCGAGCAGGCAAACGTGATCGTCGTGAACACGTGCGGCTTCATCGACGCGGCCAAGCAAGAGTCCATCGACACCATTTTGGCTCTCTCGCAGCACAAGGGCGGCTCTTGCGAGAAGCTGGTGGTCTCTGGCTGCTTGAGCCAGCGCTACCCCACCGAGCTCGCGAACGACTTGCCGGAGGTGGACCACTTCCTCGGTTCGAGCGACATGCTCAAGCTGGAGACGGTCCTCAAAGGCGAAGCGGATCGCATCCTCGTCGGCAACCCCGCGGACTGGGTGGTCAGCGCGACCGACCCACGCCGCATCTCCACCCGCGGCCGCAGCGCTTACGTCAAAATTGCGGAAGGCTGCAACCGCACCTGCGCTTTTTGCGTGATTCCGGAGCTGCGCGGCAAGCAGCGCTCGCGCCAGCCGGACGACATCGTTCGAGAGGTAGAAGAGCTCGCCTCGCGCGGCGTGGTCGAGGTGAACCTCGTGTCGCAAGACACCATCGCCTACGGCCGCGACTTGGACGACCGCTCGAACCTCGCCGCGCTCGTGAAGCGCATCGCGGACGTGCCAGGGCTGCGCTGGGTGCGCATCTTCTACCTCTACCCGGAGAAGATGGACGACGAGCTCATCGAGCTCATCGCGACTCACCCCAAGATCGTCAAGTACGTGGACATGCCGCTGCAGCACGCGGCGGACGGCATGCTACGTCGCATGCGCCGAGGCCACGGCGGCAAACGTTTGTACGACCTCGTGGAGCGCCTGCGCACGCGCATTCCCAACCTCGTGTTCCGCACCGCGTTCATCGTCGGCCATCCCGGTGAAACCGAGGAGGAGTACGAGGAGCTGCTGGCGTTCATCCGCTTCGCCGAATTCGATCGCGTCGGGGTCTTCCAGTATTCGGACGAGCCGAGCGCACGCGCCTACGACCTCGCCGACAAGGTGCCGCCGAAAGTCGCGGCTGCCCGCGCCAAAAAGCTCATGGCGGTGCAGCGCAAAATCAGCGAAAAACGGCTCAAAGCGTTGGTCGGCCAGGAGCTCTTGGTCCTCGTCGAAGGGCCGAGCGAGGACAGCGAGCTGGTGCTCGTCGGTCGCCACGCCGGCCAAGCGCCGGACATCGATGGCGTCGTGTACCTCTCCGGCGGCCCCACCGGGGTGGAAGCGCGCCCCGGTGAGCTCCGCAAAGTGCGCATCGAGAGCACGACGGACTACGACCTGCTCGGCGAGCTGGTGGACGAAGACGCCGTCGACCTGCCCAAGCCGACGAAGAAGAAGCCGGCGAGTGGCGCTCCGCTCGCCCACCGCTCGAGCGACGGCCGGCGCATCTCGCTGCGCACGGTTTGAGATTCGGAGCTGGGCATCGCTGCGCGGCAGCGCGTGGAGCCGGCAAAGCTCCACGCCGCCTTCGACGCTTCACGCCTGCGCCGCGCGACGTTCGCCGAGCTTCCTTCCACGACGCTGCACCGCCGACGCAGCGAAGCAGGCGGTGCAGCACGCACGCCCGCTTCGCCTACGGCGGCCCGGCATCGCCTCCGGCTTCACGCCTTCGGCTTCACACCGGACCCACGTGAAGGCCTAGAGCGTCTCGCCCGCGGAGGGGGTGCGGAAGCGGAACGCCTTGGTGCCGACGATAGCGACCAAGAAATCCTTCACCGAAAATGTCCGCGCGGTGGTGCGGTCCGGCCCGTACGCGGCGGCCAGGTAGGCGTTGGACATGGCGCCCGCATCCGCGTCGCCGTCCATGCGGCCCAGCATGAACCGCGACCAATGGCGTGACGTGCACCAGCTGACTTCGTCACTCTCCGCCAAGGCGTTCAGCATCTCGATGCCGCTCTTGAAGGGAATGACTTTGCCCTTCGGCGTCGTGCCGCCGATGACGGCATCCGCGCCTTGGGGCAGGCCGGTCACGTCGATGGGCTTGCCTTTTTCCTGAGTTCGATAGCGCCCGAGCGAATCGAAGCTCTCGAGGGCAAAGCCCCACGGATCGAAGATGGCATGGCAGCCGGTGGCGCACGCGATTTCCGCGTGTTTCGCGAACCGCTCCCGCGTCGTCAACGTCGAGTCCGGCGTGTCCGCCTCCACCATTGGGATATTGCCGGCGGGGAGCGGCACGTTGCCGCACAGCAGCTGCTTGTAGACGGCCAGACCGCGGCGCACGGGGGGCGCATTGCCGTTGGTGCGCAAGAACGGCACCTGCATCATGACGCCCACTCGCTGGGTCGGGTCCAGCGCTACCTGCGTGAAGCCCGAGCCCTGGACGGTGAGCCCGTACTGAGGCGCGGTGGATGCGTTGGCGAACGTGTACGGAGCGGTGAGTAAGCTCTTGAGCGTACCGTCACCCGCCACGAAGATGGAGGCCACGAAGTTTTCCAGCTCCTGGCCGAGCTGGGCGCCGAGATCCGTACCTGGGTCCAGGTCCTCCAGGTTGTCCATGTGCAGCCATTGCTTGTGAAAGCTGAACAGGGCTCGGCGCGCTCGCGTGTCGTCCGTGAGCAGGCGTGCGGCTTGCGTCTTCAGGCCGTCCGCCGTTGCAAGCTGGCCGGCCTTGGCCGCTGTCTGGAGCGCGGCATCCGGAGGCGATTCCCAGAGGAAGTACGAGAGCCGCGAAGCCAGCTGGTCCGCTGTCAGCGCGACGAGGGCTGCGTTTTCCGGATCGCGCACCGCCGGCTGGTCCCCGATCTCCCAGTGGTACAGCAGGTTGGGCGACTGCAGGATGGCTTCGATGGTGGCGGCGACCGCCTCCTGAAAAGTGCCGCCGAGCGTCTTTGCGGTCTGGAACAGCTTTACCAGGTCCTCGACCTCGCTTGCGACCAACGCGCGACGGTAGGCCTTTGCTCCGAAGTCCTTAACGAGCGAGGTGACGCACGCAGTCTCGGCGGCGGCATCCGCGGGCGCGGTGCACGGAACGGTTATCTTGTTGGCGGTGAGCGCCGTCGCCGCCAAGACTTCGGCGGCCTCCATGTAGCCGCGCGCTGTTTCCGTCGGCACCGTTCCCGGCGCCTCGAAACCGCCGGCACCCGGGCCGTCCGGCTCGAACTTGGCGCCTGGCTTCGTGGTGTCCCCCAGCAGCTCGGCCATCGTGTTGGAGAACTCGCGGTGCGTGAGCCGCCGCAGCGGCATGACGCCTGCAGTTTCGGGAGAGACGACGCCGGGCTTCGGTAGCTCCATGACCGCGCCGGCGCTGCCCGCTACCGGAGCGGGACCGCCGCTGCCGCCGCCCCCACTGGCGGCTCCGCCGCCGCTGGTCGAGGTGCCGCCTGCACCTGCGTTGGCCGCGCCGGGTTCGCTGCCGCAGCCGAAGCCGAGCAGTGCCCCTGCCGCCACCAACGTCATGAGACTCGAATAGCTGAGTGTCTTTGCGTTTGCCATGTGGTGCCCCCTGGAACTAGCTACGCAGCTCCGCGAGCTCGCCACCGTATTCGGCGCGCCCAAAGGTCTGAGTTGGTACGCCGAGCGCGTTCGCGAGGGCGATGAGAATGCCGTTGGGCGCGGTATTGTTCGGCAGCTTGATGCTGCGGCCCGTCTTGAAATAGCCACCCGCGTTTCCGGCGATGAGCGCCGGCACGTTGTTGAACTCATGCATGCCGTGCCGCATGCTGTTCATCGCGAGCAGCACCCCACGGTCCAGCAAGCCCGCCGTTTTCATGCTGGCGATCGTGTAGGCGAGCTGCTCCTGGAACCAGGTGTCGCACTTGTCTTTGTCCGCGCCGTTGGCGTGAGCGATGTTGTGGTAGCCGTTGTCGTCGCCCGTGTTGTCGCCCTTGCCGGCGGCCTTGAAGCCGAGCTTGGTCAGGATCAAGTTCGCATCACCTTGATCACCGAGCTGAAGAACGACCATGCGAGTCGCGTCCGCCGCCAAAGCCGCGACCGAGATGTCGATCATCATCTTCGTCGTCGTTTCGAAGGCGTTGGTCGAACCGGTCTCCACCCCCGGCTCCAAGACGGGAGGCTTGCCCCCGCCTGGCGTCACCTGACGGTCCAGCTCGGTTTCGAGCGAGCGAATGGACTCGAGGTGAGCTTGAATGGCGGCTTTGTCCTCGGTACCGACGCGGGAGGAAAAACGCGCCAGATCCGTGATCACGTGATCGAGGACGCTCTTTTTGATGGCGCGCTTGCGGGCCGCGGCGGGGTCCGGCGTCGTGCCCCCACCCGGCGCTGGCATGGATGCGCCGAAGACTTGCGTGAACACCTTGTAGGGGTCCGTTGCAGGAATGACCGGGTCGCCCGCGGCGCGCCACGAGAGGCGGCCGGTGCTCTTGACGAATACGCCGAGGTTCAAGCTCGGTAGCCCTTGGTAGCCAGCCTTGACCAGCCCCGAGCCGATGTGTTGATCGATGGAGGGGCCGCCCGCGACGATGTTGGCGGTGGAGCTGCCTGCGGACTTGTAGAGCTGCCCCGTGAGCATGCCTGGGAAGCACGCGTGCCCGGTGTTCTCGGGCGCCACCCCGTCCCGAATGAACCGGTAGTTCATGTTGTCCAGCAGCAGCAGGTCAGCCTTGTGCGGCTCCAGCGACGCCTGGAATGGCTTGAAGGTCCAGTTCGTGCCCGGAGCGGGCCACCCCGTCGCCAAGCTTTGGCTCAGCCAGCCGTTGCTCCACGCGAGGATCAAGCCCGCTTTCGCGGCGGGAACCTGGCCATGCGCTTCGCGCTCGACCGACAGCAGCGGCAAGACGGCGGGCCCAAGCCCCAAGGCACGCAGCAGCGTGCGACGTGAGAATCGATCAATCTTTGGCATCCGGTCGTCTCCGCTGGGTGTGACTCAATAGTGAAATGGACTCGGAGGACCGCTCCTTGCCGTAATTCGTCGAGCTCCGTTTGCGGAGCGTCGATTCATGGCGCGGGCCGCACGTTCTCGAGCAAAAACACGTAATCTTGATAGTCGCCATTGGCCGCCTCTTCGCCGCCAATGAGGAAAGTTCCGGGCCGAACGACTCCCTGCGCGTCTCGCACGGACCAAGTGCGGACGCGGTGCTTACCATCGAAGCAACTCGCATCCTCGCTCGCCAATAAGCCGACCCCGGCCGGAGTCATCCAGATTCCGAATCTGTCGGCAGACGGCGTGAAGGTGGTGCTCCCGCTCGCGAGCGGAGGCTCGAGCATCCGTGACTTGTCGTTGGTCTGGGCGTCCTTCAGCTCGGCGAGGGTCGCGACGGTGGTGCGAGCACCAGGGCTTGCAGGATCGTACCAACCGAACGGCACGAGGCCCGGCGGCGAAAACCGCGCTAGCGCCCGCATGACGACCGGCTTTTGAGGATCCATGCGCTCGAACGCGGGAGCGCTCACCTCGTCCGTGCCGGCGACGACTCCGGGCAGCTGCGGGGGATTGGGATTCGCGTCATCCGGCAGCCAGCTCGGGAGCTTGGTCGTATATTCGGGAAACGCGCGGAGAATCTGCCCGAACGTCGGCTCGAGCTCGACGTAGGTGAGCACGAGCGCGTAGCTCGGAATCGAGAGAGTTTTCCCACCGGCGGAGAGCTCCAAGGCTGCGCTCAACGCGGTGGCCCCGTCGTCTTGCGCGGGGGGCGCGCCGAGCTCGTCGCTGCTGGTCGTGAGCGCCAACCGAACTTCCGCGTCGGCACCGGGCTCCAGCTGCAAGGCGCCGCTCGGAGACGTGATCCGAAAACGCGATGCGCCGGGGCCGGTGAGGGAGAGGCTCAAAGTCAGTGCGGCGGCGCCGCCATTGTGAACGACGAGCGCCTGTTCCGGGCCTTGAGTGGGCCCGTTCGTGCGACCATTCGGCGTCGTGCCGCTGTGATGCCGGACCGCGGTCCACATCATGCGCCCCGGAGTGGTGCTGAGGCCTGCGCCCGCAGATTCGCCGCCAGCGCCGGCTCCCGCTCCGGCCGCTCCGCCCGCGGCGACGGCACCTCCGGCCCCTCCGCTCGGGCCCGTGCCGGCTGCGGACGCGCCCGCCGCCCCGCCCGCCGCCCCGCCTCCGCTCGACGCTCCCGCAGAGCCGGCGAAAGTCGCGCCGCCAGTACCCCCTGCGCCCACAGCTGCGCCTGAGCTCGAGCCTGCTGCGGCGGCGCCGGTCGCCCCCGCACCCCCGCTGTCCGCTGGCGGCTCGGCGGTTCCGCCGGAGCAACCTGCGGCGGCAGGAACGGCGAGGAGCAGCGCCGGGCCGAGAACGAGGATGGCTCGCGACTTCATGCCGGGCTCAGGTGTTCATCAGCTCGGGGAGAGGGCCGCCCTTCGCGTCGCCCAGGGAGTCTTGCATGATGCCGTGAGCTTGGAGGATGGAGACGAGTGCTCGACCGGTATGCACATCGCTGCGCTCGCCCACCAGCTTGCGCGGGAATTTGAGGCCGGGCGTGTAGTTCACGTGCGCGCCGTCCACGTTCAGCTTGCCTCCGGCCCGGCCGGCGATCAGCACCGGCATGTCGTAGTGGTTGTGCGTGTCGCCGTCGGCGATGTCGCTGCTCATGTAGAACGTGGTGTTGTCCAGCACCGTCTTGCCGTCCGCGTCGATCGCCGCGTCCAGCTTACCGAGGAGATTGGCAATCTGCTGGACCTCCCAAGTATCGATCTTGGTGAGCGCCTCGAGCTTCTTCGGGTCTTGGAGGTGGTGCGAGGTCCCGTGGTGCGGCGTGGAGCTCCCGAGCAGGAAGCCGAAGTCGTTGTTGCTGGTACCGTTGCCGAGCATGAAGGTCACCGAGCGTGTGATGTCGCAAGTGAAGGCGAGCGCCATCAGGTCCACGAACACCTTCGTATGACTTTCCACGATCGCGGTGGGCGTGATGCCGCGCTCTTGGTCGAGCTTGGCCGAAGCTTCGGGGCGCATCGGCTTTTCGCAGCTGCGACCGGTCCCCATGTTGTCCAAGGAAACTTCGAGCTCACGCAGCGACGTCGCGTACTCGTCCAGCTTGTCCTTGTCGGACTTGCTGAGCTTCGGGTTCAGCGATTGAATGTCCGACAGCACCGCGTCGAGCACGCTCCGCTGCTCCGCCTTGCGCTGAGCTGCTTGTGCGTCCGACATGCCCGGCATCTCCCCGAAGCCGGTGAACATGCGATCGAAGACCGCGCGCGGGTCGTAGATGTTGGGCTGGGGCTTGCCCTTGATCCAGGAAATTGCCCGAGAAAAGTCGCAAGATACGCGGTCACACAGGCCGTTGTCGCCCTGCAGGCCGATGTTGAGGCTCGGGAGCAGCGGCGTGCCGCAATCGCCTGAGTTGAGGGCGGGCAAGAGCAACTGGTCCACGCTGGTGCGGGCCGCGTCGTTCAAGTGGCCGAACACGGGCAGCATATTGAGCAAGCAGCCGGTGCCGGCGCCATGATCGCCCGGCGGCTTACCAGGAACCGCGGTCTCCTGATTGTCGAGCCCGGTCAGAACCTTGATCTTGCTACGCACCGGCAAGAGCGGCTTCAAGATGGGGGTGAGGGCCCAGTCCGTACCGGTGGTCACCGGAGTCCAATTGTTCATGACCATGCCGTTCGGCACCATCCAGGCCATGAAGCGCCGTGGAGCGACGCAGCTGGCAGCGCTGGCGCGGCGGGTCCACACCGCCGACGGCATGAACGGGAGCGCCAGGGTCGTCGCGGCGCCGGTCAGGAAGAGTCTTCGTGATTTGCTGATTTTCATGGCCAAATTCCGATCTGGATCAGGGCGTCTCGCCGCGTCGGGTGCGGAAGGCCTCGCTATGGACCACGGCCTGGATGAGCGCGGGCCACGTGGCGTCCTTCACCGGAACGCCCACCCCGGCCGCGTAGGCCTTGGCGGACTTGCTCGCGAAGGAACGACCCACCGCGTAGGTCAGCATCTGTTTCGCAACGCAGATGGCGAAGTCTGCGTCTCCAGCGACGGCGCGCGCGAGATCATCGACGCCCGTCAGCGGCGTGCCGTCCGCCAGCTGCCCCGTCGTGTCCACCGCTCCTCCGTTATCGGTCGTGCGGTAGGCGCCCGCGGCATCGAAGCTCTCCAGGGCGAAGCCAATCGGGTCCATGATCTTGTGACACGCCGCGCACGATGGATTGGCCCGGTGCTGCTCGAAGGTTTGACGCAGCGTGGCTCCGGGCGGGCGCTGCTCCGTGAGTGCCGGTATGTTCGAAGGGGCGGACGGAGGCGGATCGCAGAGGAGCTCTTCCAGGACCCAGTTCGCACGCCGTACCGGGGAGGTACGGCCGGGATAGGAAGACACTGCGAGGAACGCCCCTTGGCTGAGCACACCGATGCGCGGGGTCCCCTCCAGGCTCACGCGAGTGAAGCCGCCTGATACGGCAGGCAACCCGTAGTGCCGAGCCAGCCGCTCGTTCACGAACGAATACTTGGCCAACACGACCGCCGACAGCGGTTGCGCCTCGGCTATCAACGACTTGAAGAAGAGGTTCGTCTCTTGCGGCAGCGACTCGCGGAGGGCATCGTCGTAGTCTGGGAATTGAGCTTCGTCCGCCACGAAGCGCAGCGCCTCACGCGTCGAGAGCCATTGCCCCGCGAAGCTCTCGAAAAACCCCTGGGCTTTCGGGTCCGCGAGTAGCCGCTCTACCTCCTGGTCCAGCTCGGGCCCGGCCGGGCTCAGGCGCTTGCTCTCTGCGCTCGCGAGCAGCGTGTCGTCCGGCATGCTCGCCCACAAGAAGTAGGAGAGTCGACTGGCGAGCTCGTAGTCGGAGAGCGGCGTCGAGCTTGGTGAAGCGGGATCGCCTAGCTCGACGCGAAACAAGAAGTGGGGCGAGAGCAAGACGCTCTTGAGCGCGGCGTGCAAGCCTCGAGTCAGGTCGCCGCCCGCCTGTTGAACGGCGGTTGATAGCGCTACGCGTGACTGCACTTCGTCCGCGCTCACCGGCCGGCGGTAGGCGCGGCCCATGAACGCGCTCAAAATCTGCGGCAAGCATGTCGCCGCGCTGGCTGCGGTCAGCTCGCAGCTGAGGATGCGGGCGCGCACCGGGTCGGCCGCGGGCCGAGCCAGGAGCTCGTCGACCAGAGTCGTCGCGGCCTTCTCGAGCTGCTCGGTGAGCAACCGAGAGACGACGAGGCTCTGGCCGATGGTATCGAACCCGTCCTCCACGTCGTCCGCGGCGAAGCCGCTGCGCGCGGGAGTCGACGCCGTGCCGAGGAGATCGCGCACGGTGTTGTCGTATTCGGTACGATTCAGACGCCGGAGCACGACGCGGCCTTCGTCCAGCTGCGTGGTGGGGACGACGGCGGTTCCGCCGCGCTCCGTGTTCGGCTTCACGACGATGGGAGGCTCGCTCGCCGCGCCGGCGGTGCCAGCCGTGCCAACAACCATGGGCGGGGCCGACTCCGACGTCGGATCGAGCACGGCCGTGCATGCGACTCCGCCGAGCAGCGCCGGCAGCAGCGCTATTCGGAGTGCGTTTTTTGAAAATGTCCGGGACATTGGGGTTTCCTTCGTCTCCTTCACAGCCTCGAGCAGCGATGCGACCGCGCACGCGCCGCCGAACACGCACATTGTTGCGAAGCGGTCGTTCGCTACGCCGCTCTTCGGGCGGCGCGCCGAACGAGCAAAAAGGCGAACAGCAAACCGACTCCAGAAGCGCTCGTGCGGCTCGGACCGACGCCGAAGCTGCAGCCAGACTCAGCGTCCGCTTCGTCGGCCCCACCTGGCGGCTCCGCGGCGGCAGCGCCTGCGACCGAAGGCGCCGCGCCCCCGCCCGCCACCGCGGCGGAACCGCCGCCGCCCATGCCGCTCGAGCCGCCGGCTGGGCTCGGGGACGTCGACATTCCGCCCATGCCAGCCGCACCGGCTACTCCGCCCGCACCGCCGTCGGCGGGGGTGGACGCCGAGCCGCCCGCGGGAGAGCCGCCCGCGCCGCCACTTGCGGTTGCGCCGCCAACGCCGCCCCCACCCCCGGCGCCGGCGCCGCCTGTGGGCTCGGTCGGCCCGCTCACCACGACTTGACCGGGCGTGAGCGGGTCGCTCAGCTTCGGCACCGAGCTGACGTTCCACCACGGCACGCCGCGCCGCTGCGCGTACATCCAAGCCATGAATGCGTCAGTCGGGTAGACGCTGCGCCAAGTGTCGTGCCCGTGGCCTTTGAGCTCGGTGTAGATCGGGTTGCCGCCCGCGGCACGAATCCCAGCGATGGTCGCGCGGTTGTCCATCACGGTCGAATCCTTTTCGCCGTTGATGGACCAGATGTTCTCGTTCACGACCGCGGCGTAGTCGTCCAGGCCGGGTGCGGCGCACGGTACGGCGGCGGCGAAGAACCCGGGGTTCTTCTCGATCAGGTCCCACGAGCCGCGCCCGCCCATGGAGGGGCCGGTGACGTACAGCCGGTCCGCGTCCAAATTGTACTTGGCGCTGGAGAGCAGCTGTTTCAGCACCACGACCGTGAGGCGGCCCTCGAACTTCTCCGCGTCCGAGCGGCCGTCCCCCCACCCCGACGAATTCGTCTGCGAGATGGGGACGAGGAAGAAGGAGGCGTACTTCTCCGCGTCTCCCCCATCTAGGAAGGACCCCGTCCAGCCTTTACCGCTGGAGGATAGGCTCCGCGGCAGGTCGTCTGCAGTGCCGGCAGCGTGCAAGAACACCAGGAGTGGATACTTGCGCCCAGCGTCGTAATTCGCTGGCACATAGAGGTTGTATTCGAGCACCAGACCGGTGCCCGGCTCGGTGTACTTGTGCGGCTCGTAGCCAGCCCACGCCTGGCTCGCGCTTGCCAAGATCGCGCCGGGAACCAGCGCGCCGAGCAGGTAGGACTTCAGCGGCAGCATCGTCACTACAAGGGGCGCGGCGGCCGCAACCTATACGAAAATCACCAATCAGCCTGTTCGAGGCGACGGCGCATCCAGCCGCCTGGACGCGTCACGCACCGCCCGTCGGGCCCGATAAACCCGCGTCCAAACTGTATTGAGCGGAACATTCTGCAGGCGCGCGATCTCTTCGCCGCTTCGCCCCTCCAGATCCACCAGCACGAAAGCGAGCTGCTGAGCCTCGCTCAACCTGCCCAAAACCCGACTAATGAGCGTCACCTGCTCGCGCGCTTCGGCCCTTCGAGCCGGCGTTTGCACGTCCGGGGTCAACCCTTCGAGTGGAGCCAGCGATTCCACGACTACGACGTGCCTAATCCACGCCAAACGTCGGTAGCCGCGCACTTTGCGGCGAGCTATTTGATAAAGCCACGCCTTGGGATTTTCGCCTCGGGCCGTGTCGTAGCGCCGAAACGCGATGACGAAGACTTCTTGTACCAAGTCTTCGATATCTGCCCTCCTGACTCCGAACGCACGGACCCAGCGCCGGACGTCAGTCGCAAAGTGCCGGTAGAGCTGGTCGAGCTCGGCTCGCGCTCTGGGCGCGTCGAAGCGCTCCACCGCGACCGGTGTCAATTCGCGGCCGGCCGCGAGCACTCGAGGTTTTCCGAGCCGCACGCGACCGATCAAGGGACCGCCCACGACCGGCCTTATTGCAAAGCGACCGTGCGCGCTTTCCGTACGTCGATTGGGCGCCGCGAACACCCAGCCTCCCTCGGGCTACCGCCGGCGGCTCACGGCAGGCTGGCGGGCGCAATGCTGACGTCGTCGATGAACACGCGGAAAGGCGCCGGGTCGACGTCGTGGGAGGAGATGCCGCAGAAGAAGACGACTTGGGCGTCTTTCGCGGTGGGGCGAGCCCCGCTGTCCAATACGGGGTTTCCGTCTTGCAGCACGATCACGCGGCCGTCGGCGCTGGGCGTGCTGCGGTAGAGCGCCTCTACGTGCACCCATTGCCCGATCGGAAACGACGTCACGGCGGGCGCAGACGTGAAGTCATGGCTCTCGTGCTCGTAGAGCCGAAGCCGCGGCACCTCGCCGTCCACCGCGACCAGGTCGATGTCGTAGCGGTCGACGTCCCCGCCGTTGGAGAGCTTCATGATCACGGCCGCCAGCGTTTGCGGAGCGACAGGCAAGAAGTACCATGCACCGTACCGCCCTTCTGCGAGCTCCAGATCTCGACCCATCACGGCCTGATGCAGCTCACCGTCCGTCGCGGAGATCGTTGCTTCGATAGCGTGCGTCCCCGACCGCGCGAGCTCCTCGGTGATCTCGACCGTGCCGGAGGCCTGGGCAAAGCGGCGACCGCGAAGATCCGAGAGCCACTGCGTGAAGTCCCCGGTCTCTTGATCCGCGCTCCACCCTGTCCACGGCTCCCCGGCGGCCCCGCCGAGCGCTTCGCCTGCCCCGCCCGAGTCAGGCGCGCCGCCAGCGCCACCGGGAGCGCCGGGCGGGCTCCCTTTTTGTTCACCCAGGTCCGCGTCGGAAACGAGCGCGTCCGCGTATCCGACCGGCACGTAGCGCTCGCAAGCGAACGCCAGCAGCGCCAAGGTCGCTACGCGGCGCGCACTCAACGGCTGCCTTCCGCCAGCGCACGCGTGGCAAGCTCGCGGTAGCGACCGTGCGGGTACAGCGCTAGGTAAGACTTCGCCAGCTTGCCCTCGCGCCCGTTGCGAAGCGCGGTCGATGCTCGAATCCGCAGCGCGAGCGCTTCCTCCGCCAAGGGGCTCCCCGGCGCGACCGGCTCTCGCTCGAGCAGGGACAGAGCACGGGCCGCGTCGCCGTCTTGGCTCAAGGCGCGAGCGGCTTCGTGGACGCGGGCGACGTCCGTCCGCGGCGGCGGCGCTACGTGAGCTAGAGCGCGGGCCGCGGCGGGGCGCGCGCTGCTCCGTGGCGTGGGCTCCGGGGGCGGTGGCAGCGGCTCCTCGGGCGCCCTCGGGGCGACGTTCGCGCGCGGCTCGGCTGGCGCGCGTGGAGGCGCCGGAGCCGGTGAGCTGACCACCGCCGGCGGACTGGAGCTCGTCAGCTGCGACCCGAGCGCTCCGAGCCCCGCGGCGCCTGCTCCCGCGGCCACCAGCATCACCGCGTACCCGAAGCGCGGCGCCCAGCGAACCCACGGGCGCGCGGGAGCAGCGTCCAGCGCCCGGCGAATACGGCGTGCGCGCTCCTCGGACGGAGCGGTGGCACCCACCGACTCGATCAGGGCGTGCGCCCGCTGGGTCAGGTAATCACTGGCGGGCTCGTCCAGCAGGCGCTTCATGGTGCGGGCTCGCTACCTTCCGCCTGCGCTAGCAGCGTCATGAAGTCGCGCCGGGCGTGGTGGAGCCGTGTGTAAATGGTGTTCAACGCGACGCCCTCCAGTTGCGCGATTTCCTCGCAGCTGTATCCCTCGACCTCGAATAGGAAGAAGGCGACGCGGCGGCGCTCGGTCATCTTCGATAAAATCAGCTGGATTTGTCGGCGAGATTCTCGCCGCTCGTACGCCTCGACAGGGCTCGGCTCGGTTGCTCGGGACGGCGAAAGCTCGGGGTCCAAATGCAGCGCCCGGCGCAGCCACACCTTGCGGCGATGGGACCGAGTCACGTTTTGCGCGATTCGGTAGAGCCACCCGGCGGTGTTGCCGCCTTCGAACTGGCTCAGCCGCCGACGCGCGATGAGGAAGGTCTCCTGCGCCAAGTCGTCCAGATCCGCGGCTGGGCAGCCGAGGGCTCTGACCCAGCGTGTCACATGGTGGAAGTAACCAGCGTAAAGCTGCTCGAAATCCCGTGCGCTCAGAAAAGGCGCACCTTCGCCCCTGACGCCTGCTTCGGGCGCCCCCTCGATCAGTGCTGTCGAGGCACGCACGTCTGGGTATGTCGCGGGAGCGCTTCGTCCTTCCACGAGGCCGCCAACAAAGATCATTTTTCCCAAACGGGGATGCGAAGACCCAGGCTAAGCCCCACCCACCAGCGTGGGGTCTCCGCCACGACCTGCCCCGGCTCCACGCGCGCCAGGTAAGTACGCGGAAAGTAGCTGAAAGTCGGGCCCAGATCGGCCTGCAGGTGCGAGCTCGCCCGGAGGCGCAGCGCGGCGTTCAGACCCAGGCCCACGTTGAGACGAGTCCCGGAAGAGGCGCGCGGGACCTGCTCGCCCTCGAAATGCAAAAGGTCGAACGCTGGACCGCCCTCCACCGCGAAGCCTAGAAGCCCCGGGCTCGTCTCCCACCCCAGGAGGAGGCTGCACGGGAACCGCCACCATCTCAGTGGCGAGGGAGCGCCGTCCGCCTGCCCGGGATGGGTCGGAGTCGCGATGCTGCCGAGCAAGCTGAGCCCCAACGAGCCACGTCGAAACGAGGCCCCGACGCCGGCGCTGGTGACGACCAGACTCGCGCCGGGAGCGGACTCCACGCGGAGGAAAGAGCGCAAGGCGAGCGAGTACGGGGGCTTTGTCGGGGCCGGCGCGGGCGCTGCGGGCGCTGGTGGCGCCGGCGGCGCTTCTACGGCCTCCGCCGGAGCCGCGCCCGACTCCGCTTCCGGCGCGGCTTCGGAAAGGCTGAGCAACACGAACACGGCGACGACGCGCGCGCGCTCCCAACAGCGCCGCTCCGCGTCCGCCACGACGCGGGAGGCGCCATTGACGCTCACGCTATAGCTTTCGCCGAGATCTCGGATGCGCGCCACGAGCGGAGCGGGACCGGGCACGAGCCGGTAGTCGGTCAGAAGAGGCGCGAGCGCCTGTTCTACGAGGCTCTGGTTGGGACACGCCGAGTCCACCTCCAGCCCCAAGACGGGCGAGTCTTGCGCGGAAGCGCGGCCCGACGCGAGCAGGAGCGCGATCGCCACCGAGACTGCGGTCGCTCGATACACCGGAACAACTCGCCGCATGGCGCGCCTCACGTCAAGAGCAGTGTGCGTGGAATTCGTTTCGCTCGCATAGAAGGGAACCGGCCCGGCTCGGCATACCCAGGCACGCACTCCCTCCACCCCGTGCGTACCACCCCATGAGCTACCTCTCTCCGCGTGCCGGACGGGCTACGACGATGCTTGCTTGCGGAGCGCTCGCCGCCTGCACCGCGCAAATCAAGGACGCCCCCTCCGCGGAAGGGACAGCGGCCGCCGCGGGCCAAGTGCCCGGTTCAGCTGGCAGCTCGGTCGGAGGCTCCGCCGGTGGCTCCACCAATCCCCCCGGAGTTGACGACCTGGCGGCCGCCTGCGAGGCCAAGGCCGGCGTGCTGGACACGGGGCGCACTCCGCTGCGCCGACTCACGCGCTTCGAGCTCGACAACTCGGTCCGCGCGCTGCTCGGAGTGGAAGCGGACGCTGCCAGCACCGTCACGCCGGACGAGAAGATGGGGCCCTTTTATAGCAACGCCATCGCGCCGGTGGATGAGCTCGGCGTGCAGCAGTACCAAGAGCTGGCCGGCCGCGTCGCGACCGCGGCGGCGGCCCGAATGGCGGAAATAGCCGGCTGTGACTTGGCCGCGGGCACGGATTGCCCCGCGCGCTTCGTGAGCAGCTTTGGGCTCAAAGCTTACCGACGACCGCTGGAGGCGGCCGAGCAGAGCGCGCTGCTAGCGGTGTTCGAGGCGGGCAAGGCCGCAGGAGACGCCGCGCTGGGATTTCGCACCGTCGTCGAGGCGATGCTGCAGTCTCCCTTCTTTTTGTACCACGACGACACCTACGTCGGGGTTGGTAGCGCAGCGCAGCACCCCAGCGCGACTCCCCTCCCGCTCAGTAGCTACGCGCTCGCCGCTCGGCTCTCCTTCTTCTTTCTCGGCTCCACCCCGGACGCGGAGCTGCTCACCCTCGCGGGTGAAGGCAAGCTGAGTGACGCCGCGCAGCTGGCCGCGCAGGCGCGCCGCCTGTTCGCCACACCCGCCGCCGAAGAGTCGGTGGGGCGCTTCCACTCACAGTGGCTGGCGGTAGGCGACTTGGCGAACGTGGACCGCAATGCGGCCCGTTTCCCCGCGTTCGGCCCTGCCCTCGTCGCCGCGGCCGCCGCTGAGACGAAGGCCTTCAGCAACTACGTGCTGCGGCAGGGGGGCGGCAAGCTGAGCACGCTCCTGAGCTCCAACCTGGGCTTCCCGAGCGGCCCCCTCTTCGACATTTACGGCGTCGCGCAGCCGGCCGGGTACGTACCGGGCACGCCGGTCACGTTGGACCCGGCCCAGCGCGCGGGGCTGCTGACGCAGTCCGCTTTTTTGATGCGGCACGCGCACCCCGACCAGACCTCGCCCGTTCATCGCGGCATCGTCGTGCGAGAGAACCTACTGTGCGGACACATCTCGCCGCCGCCTCCTTCCTTCAACGTGACCGTACCACCCGTCAACGAAGCGACCACGACTCGCGAGCGCTTTGCGGAGCACGTCGCGAACCCGGTCTGCGGCGCCTGTCACAAGGACATCGACCCGCTGGGCCTTGGCTTCGAAAACTACGACGCGGTGGGCGCCTACCGAACCCGCGACGGGCTGGGGGATGTCGACGCTTCCGGCGCGTTCACCAACGTGCGTCCGGACTTGCAGGGCACGTTCGTCGGGGCGGTGCAGATGGCGCAGGCGCTCGCAAAATCCGAGGACGTTGCGGACTGCGTTTCGCGGCAGTGGTTCCGCTTCGCGCTCGGCCGCGTCGAGAGCGCGGACGACGCCTGCACCACGGTCAAGCTGCAAACCGAGCTCACCGCTTCCGGCGGCGACATTCCCCAATTGCTGGAGGGCATCACTGCCAGCGAAGCCTTTCGTTTCGTTCGTTCGACTGGAGGTACGCAATGAGTCATTCCCGGCGCCTGCTCGCTTTGCCCCGACGTCAGCTGCTGCAAGCCTTGGGGCTCGGCGCCTCCGCGCTGCCGCTCATGCCGATCCTCAACGCCACCGGCGCGGAGGCCTCGTTCCCCAAGCGGCTTCTCTTGATCTTCGAGCCGGACGGCGCGCCCGCCAAGGACTACGAGACGGTGGTCAGCTGGCAGCCACAAGGCAGCGAGACGGACTTCACGCTTTCGGAGATCCACAAGCCGCTGGAGGCCATCAAAAGCAAGCTCGTCGTACCCTGGGGCTTGAAGCTCTCCGCGGGCGGCGCGGGGGAGAATCACGCCTTCGGCATGGCGGGGCTCTGGACCGGCTCGACCTTGCAGGAACCGACTGCGGGCGCGAATTTCGACGGCGGTAACGGTCACCGGACGGGCTGGGGCAGCGGCCCGTCCATCGACCAAGTGGTAGCGAAGGCGTTCGGCGTCGGAGCGCCGTATCAGCGCGCTGCCGACGACGCCTCACCGGAGACCCTCTTCCGCTCCGTGCAGCTCGGGGTGGAGTCTGGAGATCCGAGCAGCCTCAACCGCATGATCTACGCGGGCAAGGATCAGCCCCTGCACCCCGAGGTGAACCCCAAGTCCGCGTTCGACCGGCTCTTCAAGGGCGTGCAGCCCTCCACGGGCCCGACCATGGATGAAGCCGCTAGCGCTGCGGCCGCGGTCAAAGAAGCCGCCCGTCAAAAGGCGGTCGTGGATCTCGTGTCGGGCGACCTCAAGCGGCTGCGCACGCGGATCGGCTCCGAAGATTTCGAGAAGGTGGATCGCCACCTGGAGGCACTGGCGGCCCTGGAGCGCAGAATTGGGCAGCCCGGCGGAGGCGGCGGAGGCGGCCTGAGCTGCCAGGTACCGACCGCGCCGGCCGGCGTCGGCTACGACGCGAAGCTGAAGCAGATGAGCGACATCGCGGTGGCCGCGCTGGCTTGCGACGTGACCCGCGTCATGAGCATCCAGTGGAGCTACGCCTTTAGCCACATCAAGCACTCATGGATCGGTTTGGGCGACCACCACGGCTACTCGCACGATGGCTCGGACCGCCGCAAAGAGCTCACCGCGATCGACAATTGGTACGCCAAGCAGGCCCTCTACCTGCTGCAGCAGCTGGACAGCGTGAAAGAAGGGAACGGCACCTTGCTCGACAACACCCTCGTCGTGATCGGCCGCGAGCTCGGCAGCACCGCGCACCGCATGGAGCGCGCGCCGTTCATCCTGGCTGGCGGAGCTGCGGGAGCCATGAAGCCAGGGCGGTGGCTGAACGTGGACGGCCAGCCGCACGCGAAGCTGCTCGTCTCCATCGCGCGCATGATGGGTCAAGACATCACCAGCTTCGGCGACCGCGACAAGAACTCCGGCCCGCTCACGGGTCTCGGCTGAATGAAGCGCACCATCGCCATTTACTTGGCAAGCTCACTCTGCGCTTGCTCGTCCAACGACGCGGAGCCGCCCAGCGTCTCGCTCCCCTCCGCCGGCGCCAATGCGTCGGCGGGAATGGGCGGAGCCGCGCAAGGCGGCGCGCTCTTCGGGGGCGCCGGCGCAGGAGCCGTCAACCCCGGGGGTACGAACGCGAGCGGAGCGGCCGCCACTGGCGGCGCGGCGGGTAGCGACGCCGGCGCACCGAGCGGGGCAGGCGCGAGCGTTCAAGGGGGCGCCGCGGGCTCGGCCGGTAGCGCGACGGGCGCAGGTGGCTCGGCGGGCGGCGGCGTGAGCGGGGCGGCCGGAGCTGCCGGCTCCGGCAACCTCTGTCCTCCCCACGCTCAGGTGTGCTTGGACTTCGAAAGCGGCGACTACCCGGGTTGGAACAAGAAAGAATCCGGAGGAACAATCACGGTGGACGGAGCGCACGCTCGCCACGGCCAGCGCTCGCTTCTGATCACGACGCCCGCGAACCAGCGCGGGGGCATGATTGAGAATCACGGCGCGCCGCTCTTCCCCCTGCCGAGCAAAAAGATGTGGGGCCGAGTCATGGTGTACTTCGAAGGCGTGCCGGACGGCCACACCGACCTCATCCGCGGGTCGGCGGCGAACGGCGGTCCCAATTACAACGTGGGCGAGCAGCACGACTCGATCATGCTCAACTACTACGCCGGCAGCCGAGCCACCGATTGCTGGGCTCGTCCAAAACCAGAGAAGAAGGTGCCGGACCAAACGTGGATGTGCTGGGAATGGAGCTTCGACAGCGCCAACAACGCGGTCGAATACTGGCTGGATGGCGCGCTGCTCCGCAGCGTGAACGGCACCGGCGACGGTTGCCTGGAAGGTAACGGCGTGTGGAAGGCACCCGCCAGCTTCGAATCGGTCAGCGTCGGCGAGCAGATCGCCGAGCTATCGCCCAACACCGCTTTCAAGCTTTGGGTCGACGACGTAGCCGTGAGCAACACCGAGCGCGTCGGCTGCCCGTAGAGGCCTCACTCCTCGGGCACGGTGACGCGGACGGTCTGTGACTCGTCGTCCCCCTGAATGTACCAGAGCTCGATGTAGTCCCCGACCTCGCCTTGGATGGTGAAGTCGTAGCGGGCCGTGTCGCGCGTGACTTGACCGGCGATCACGTCGTTGTCGTGATTCCACGCGATGACCTCCGAATGGGGCGCCGCGGTGCCTTGAAGACGCACGAGGCCGCCGGCGTCCGGCGCGCTCACGTCTGGCCGGCTCGGAGGGGGCAGCGGCAGCGTCGGCGACAGGCAGCTGGCCAGGGTGAGGCCGGCGCTGAGGAGGAGCAGCCGTCGCAGGACGCGGAGCATGGCGGGCTACGTTTAGCACAGAACGTGCCTGAGGGCCGGGACCTCGGGACCTGAGCACTACCGAGCTAAGTCTCTGTGTTGTTTATTATTTTACAGACGGAGGCCCTGAGCTTCCCGCTGGCTGGCGTCAACCTGGTTGAGCAGGCGTGCCAACTCCGTTGCGGTAGGCTGACCGGCACACCTCGAAATACTGGGCCGCCGGCGCCAGATCTTGGTACCGGCAACGAGTACCAGCAGATGCTCAATTCGTGGCAGCTCGAGCGCTTTCGGCCTTTGCTCAGGCCGCTGCCGCTACTGAGCGCAGCGTTCCTGTACTTGCACTGGAACGACGGCGCACCCCGAGCCGCGCGGCTGGAGGAAAATCCCTCCAAGGCGCTGGCGGTGGCGCTGCGCTCGCGAGGGCTCATCACGACCGCGCAGGACGTGCACTTCGTGCCCAAGGCGCCCTACCCCTGGGACATTTCGATCGAGCGGGCGCGCGCGGTGGTGCGAGCTCACAAAGATCAGGAGCTGTCCGACATCTTCGTAGTGGAGACGCGCGTCGCGCCGGGCGGCACGCTGCTGGAGATCGACGCGCTGTACAACCTGAGCGACAGCTCGGCGGCGGACGAGCAGAACTTGGTCGTGCGCGGGATGCAGGCGGCCTGGGCGATTGGCACTCAGGATACGGTGGCTTCCGTGCAGTTCGCGGACTTCCGCGGCGAGGCGCCGCCGAGCGGCCCCGGCTGGAACCGCCCGCGCATCTGGCAGAACAAGATCACGAACCTGCAGGAGACGGGCGAGCTCGCAGGAGTGGGTAGGCGCTCGTTCAAGCTCGAGCCCCCCGCGTACAAAGTCGTGCTCGGTTTTTCGAAGGGCATGCTGCTGATTGACGCGGATTCGCACAAAATCAGCATCGCCGAGCGCGGCAAGCCGGTGGAGGGTGAGCGCTACGTGAAAGAGGTGACGCCGGCCAAGGCGCGCCCCGGCAACCTGGTCACCTGGGCGGTGGATCGGGTGCGAGCGCTGCCCTGGTTCGGCGACGAGCGCATGATCTGGCTCAAGGCCGTCGCCTTCGGCGGGCGCGATCAAATCGAGCAGATCGTGAGCGGCGTGACTGGCGACGACGGCTCCGAGACGGTCAAGGAGGAGCTCGGCGACCTGTTCAAAAATGGCGGCGTGGTGCAGACCAACCCGGAGACGGGCTGGCCGCCGCCGCCGATGGACCCGATGCTCGATCCGCCGATCGCTGGCGAGGGCAAGTGGGGGTCGCTCGATAAGGACCCCTTCGTGATGAAGAACCCGGGCGCGCCTTCGCCGTTCGTCTTTTCCTTCATCCGTACCGATCGCAAGCGCATCTACTCGCAGGTGTTCGTCACGCTGTGGGATCCCCGCCAAGTGGAGCTGCACGCGATGAGCGGCACCGTCGAGCCAATCAGCGCCACCGGTGAGACCGGGCCCGGACAAGTGCCGCGAGACCCGCTCGTGATGAAGCGCCTAGTCGGCGGCTTCAACGGCGGCTTCCAAGCGATCCACGGCGAGTTCGGGATGATGGCCGAGCGCACCCTGTATCTGCCGCCCAAGCCCTACGCGGCGACGGTGGCCGAGCTGGACGACGGGTCGACCGCGTTTGGCAGCTGGCCGGAAGAGGCAGAGGTGCCTTCCAATGTCGTGTCCTTCCGCCAGAACATGACCGCGCTGGTCGAGAACGGCGATTTGAACCCGTGGAAACGCCACTGGTGGGGAGGCTTGCCGCCTGGTTGGACCGAAGAAAGCCGCACGGTTCGAAGCGGCCTGTGCATGACCAAAGAGGGTTTCATCGGCTACTTCTACGGCGGTAGTGTGGACCCGGACGTGCTGGGCCTGGCGATGCAGCGCGCCCGCTGCAGCTACGGGATTCACCTGGACATGAACCCAGGCCACACCGGCCTCGAGTTTTATCGCGCCGCGCCGAAAGGCACGCTCCCCACCATCCCGCGCAAGTTGGACGGCGAGTGGGAGGCGCGCGGCAACGTTCCGGGCATGGCCGGCTGGGAGTTCATGTCCAGGCGCATGATGCGGTTCATGGCTCTCATGAACTTTCCTCGCTACATCAACGTGGAGGCGCGCGACTTCTTCTACCTGACCCTGCGCCCGATCTTGCCCGGCGAGCCCGTCGCGTCTCGGCTGCAGCCACCGGAGCCCGGCGAAGGTGCGTGGCGCGTCGAAGGCTTGCCGCAGCACGGCTGGCCCTACGCCGTCGCGACGACCAATGTGCGAGCCGACGCGCTGGATCCGGAATTTCGAGTCGGCTTGATCAAGCTCGACCCCAGCCTCCTGCGCGTGGCGCAAGCGGGCGACGTCGATCCCAAGGTAGTGGTGGAGCTGCGCGGCCAAGGCACGACCGAGCCGGGTCAGCTCACGTTGTTCCACGAGGCCGGCGCCGGTTTTCAGATCGCGTACGAGCCCCGGGCCAAGGGCGCGGAGCGGGTGACCTCCGGAGTTTCCGCCGACGCGGCGGGCGCGAAGGATGCGGCGGCGGTGATGGGCATCGACGAAAAGGGCGCCCTGCTGTACGCGCGCGGCACCGCCGGCCTCCGCGAAAGCGGCGACGGCGAGCGACTGGCGGCTTTGCTGACGAGCCTCGGCTGCCAGACGCTGCTGTTTTTGCCCCGACCGCTCGCGACCCTGTTTGGTAACGCCGGTGAGGCGTCCAACGCGCCCGGCCTCGGCGTGAAGCTGGTGCGGAGTGAGGGGCCCGGCGCTCGCCGCCTGTTCCCGGACACGCCCATCGTGAAGCCCACGAAGTGGGCGCCCCTGCAGCAGAAGCGCGTCAGGTACAAAGGCGGCATCTGACTCTGGGGTGGCGCCACCGCACCCCTTCGGGCTGACTACGTTTGGCTACGTAGGCGTACCCCGCCACGCCCACAAACGAGGGTAAAGTGGTCGGAAATTCCACCAATACTTCTCGCCAACTCAGGATCGCGGAGGTATCTTTACGCCACGAAATTTCACCGCGAGCTCGTTCGGGTCTAAATCCGGACCACGGGCCGTCGCACTTTCGCTGCAATGAACGAAGAGCGAAGGCGGCATGCGGGGGTTTCCAAGCCCGGCGCCCGAGCACGGTCAGAGCAAGAGAGCAGAGAGAGCAGCATCGATGAGCGACAAGGCGAGTTCGGACCTCGACGTGTTTGATGGACTGGCAGCGAAAAAATCTCGCCCGAGCGGCTCCGCTCCTGCCCCTTTGCCCAGCAGCCGCGGTCCTGTCCCGCCCCCCTCGGCGCCCCGTCAGAAGACCCTGCTCGGCCTACCCGCTCCCGTGAAGCCGGGCGCCCCGCCGCCGCCGCCCACTCCGAGCA